>NZ_JAEMUH010000001.1 GCF_016461785.1 Marinomonas ostreistagni
ACGATCTTACATGCCCAAATGCCGTTCCCGCGGAAACCGCGGTGACATTATGCTTGTTGGAACTCGTAAACGCTGCCTAACCGTAGTATTTGAGTGAGTTCGTCCAGTGCTTGGCGCGATTCCATTAGTAGGCTTGGATCTGCTAAGTCTGCTTCCACCAAACGATCTCGGTAATGTTTCTCTACCCAAGACGTTAGTGAGTTGTATAGAGCATCATTCATCAAGGTCGCTGGGTTTACGGCTGCAACTTCTTCCGCTGTCATGGCTACTCGAAGACGCAAACATGCAGGTCCACCACCATTGCTCATACTCTGTTTCAAGTCGAACACTTGGACTTCTTTGATGGGCGTATCTTGCTGGATAAGCTTCTGTAAGTAGCTCCACACACGCTCATTTTGCTGCACTTCGCCAGGTACGATCAGTGTCATGGTGCCATCTGTTTTGCTCAATAGTTGGCTATTGAAAAGGTAAGATTGCACACAGTCTTCTACCGACACTTCGTTATTAGGTACTTCTACAAAGTAAAGCGTCTTCTCTTGATCGCCCCAAGCTTGACGTAAGTCGGCTTGCATTTGCGCCGTATCAAGGAAGGCTTTCTCATGATAAAAGTGCACATTGCCATTACCAACAGCGATCACATCGTTGTGGAAGACGCCTGCATCAATCACATCTGGATGCTGCTGAACGAACACCGCTCCATGATCTGATAGGCCATGATTCCTTGCGACCGCCTGAGAAGCTTCCAAGGTGTGGCGCGCAGGGAAACGTTGTGGGCGTGCCATGGCGGTGTTAAATGCAGACATGCCATAGACAAATAATTCGACACCTGGTTTGCCATAGTCTGAGCAGAAACGAGTGTGGTTGGCCGCCCCTTCATCACCAAAGTGATCCACGCTAGGCAGAGCCGGGTGATGCGCAAAACGCGCTTGATCAGGGAAGGTGGCTTGTAAAATACGCCCCGTCACGGTGTGCTCAATGGAACGGTGAAACTTATTTACAAGGTTGGCTGGCGTAAAGTGTACACGGCCATCCTTAGTGTCGGCACTTGGCGATACAGTGGCCGCATTGGCTGTCCACATACAGGAAGCCGAGCTTACCGCAGCCAAAAGCTTTGGTGCTTTGCTAACCGCTTCTGCGAGAACCTGTTGATCTGTCCCAGTAAAGCCTAACGCTCGTAATGTTGGGATGTGTGGGCGTTCATGAGGAGCCAAAACCCCTTGTACAAATCCCATGTCTGTCAGAGCTTTCATTTTGGTTAACCCTTGCAGCGCAGCGGCTTTAGGGTTGGATGGTTTGGCAGAGTTCAGGGATGATGCCACGTTACCGTAGGATAAGCCGCTGTAGTTGTGAGTGGGTCCCACTAAACCATCAAAGTTGGCTTCGATTGCTGGTTTCATAATTACCTCTAAGATTGATGATACGACTACAGAGTTAAGCCATTGGGTAAAGTATCAGGAACGTTCAATGCCTCTACTTCGATGCTTGCTACTGGGTATGCACAGTAGTCAGCCGCGTAGTAAGCACTTGCTCTATGGTTGCCGCTGGCGCCGGTACCACCGAATGGGGCAGCGCTAGACGCACCTGTCGTCTGACGGTTCCAGTTGATGATGCCTGCACGTGAATGTTGCAAGAACCATTCGTATTCACTGCGTTCATCGGACAAAATGCCCGCCGATAAGCCAAAGCGAGTACGGTTTGCAATGTCCATCGCCTGTTCCATGGAGTCATAGCGAATCACAGTGAGCAGTGGGCCAAAGTATTCTAAATCTGGTAGTTCGGACAGAATGCTGGTGGCATCAACAATGCCTGGTGTGACAAAGCCAGTATTTGCATCACCACGGTTCATAGGCACGACAGGTTCGGCACCTAGCGTCACAAGTTTTAGGTAGTTTTGTAGCAAAGCATCGGCTGCTTTAGCTGAGACTACTGGCCCCATAAATGGCTGTGGATCAGCGTCGAATCGGTCAACGTTCAGAGCTTTAGTGGCAGTGGCTAGTTGAGCAAGAATCGCATCACCATGAGCCCCCTTTGGTAGCAACAGACGACGGGCACAGGTGCAGCGTTGGCCAGCAGATAAAAAGGCTGACTGGATGATTTCATAGACCACTGCGCGGATATCTTGTGTCTTTTCAGAAACAAGCAGAGGGTTATTGCCGCCCATTTCAAGGGCTAGGATTTTGCCCGGATGACCTGAGAATTGTTTATGCAACACATGACCCACTTCAGGGCTACCAGTGAAGAAAAGACCATCGATATCATCATGGTTAGCTAGGGCAATCCCTGTTTCGCGCTCACCTTGTACCATGTTCAAAACGCCCGCAGGAATCCCTGCTTGGTGCCACAACTGCAATACCAAGTCTGACACGGCTGGTGTTAGCTCACTGGGTTTAAATACAATGGTGTTACCTGCGATTAAAGCAGGCACAATGTGCCCATTGGGTAAGTGTGCAGGGAAGTTATAAGGGCCAAAAACAGCGACAACACCATGTGGACGGTGACGTAATACCGCTGTGGCTCCCGGCATGTCACTGGATTTTGTGCCAGTACGTTCGTTGTAGGCCTGCTTTGAAATTCCAACTTTGCCAATCATTGCAGCCACTTCGGTACGGGTTTCCCAGATAGGTTTACCGGTTTCACGACTGATCAGTGTCGCGATGGCTTCAGTGTTCTCTTTCACTAATTCAGCAAAGCGATCAATGATACTAAGGCGTTCTTCGATTGGGCGGTTAGCCCAAGCTGGGAAAGCTTGGCGAGCGCTAGTGATCGCTTGGTCTACTTGCTCAGCTGAAGCACCGTTACCTTGCCACACTTGGCTACTATCCGCAGAGTCAGTGGAGGTAAATGCTGGGCCGTTGCCTTGGACCCATTGTTGATTGATGTAATGTTGCTGTTTCATGCTAGCTCCTTAACTTAAATCTTGGCTTTAGTGGCGAGTATGCGAATGTAATTCCACGATACGAATAGGCTCTTTGTGTTGGACTTTGAGAGCATCCGCTTCTTCCTGTGTTAGCACTAACCCACTACCTGGAGGTGAAGCGCGTTGAATGAGAATGCAGCGGAAGTCTTCAAGCTTCGCATTGGACACTAAGTAATAAATGCCTTCTCCAGTATTCTTTGGCTCACCAACTGTGGCCAGTACTAGGCGGCTATCTCGTACGGCTCGGATATCTTCAATTCGCGCTTCAAGAGTCGGGCCACCATCAAAAATATCGACGTAGTTTTCAAAGCGGAACCCTTCTTGCTCTAGTAGGCGGCGAGCAGGCTCAGTGTTTCTATGAACTTTGCCCAGTACATCGCGCGCTTCTTGAGGTAGTAAGTTCACGTAAACAGGATTATTCGGCATCAGTTCAGCGATAAATTGTTTGTTACCTTGGGCAGTCAGCTCATCTGCTCTTTCAAAGTCGATAGAAAAGAACTGGCGACCTAGGCTTTCCCAAAGAGGAGATACGCCTTGTTCATCACAAACACCACGCATTTCAGCAAAGATTTTTTCAGTAAATCGCTCAGGAAATTGAGCAAGGAACATAAAGCGACATTTCGACAGTAATTGTCCATTACGTGAATGGCGGTAGTTTTCTTCTAAAAAGAGCGTGCAGACTTCACTTACACCGGTAAAGTCATTATTCAGTATTAAGGTTGGATGAATATTATGGATGCCCAGCTCTCGAGAAGAGTGCGTAATCGTACCAATATGATAGCTGTAAAACGGTTCGTCTAAACCTACCGTGGCAAGCAGCCCAGAGGTGCCAACAATAGCCCCTGTTTCTGTGTCTTCCAACACAAATAGGTAAGATTCATTGCCTGGAGCAGGAATCGTTTCTTTTTTAAATGAGTACTCAGACAACTCAATCTTACGTTTAAGAATCTCTTCATCTGCTACCAGTGAAGTAAAGCCCACACCTGTTAGGGCTGCCAGGCGATAAAGCTCTTCCAAATCATCTTTGCGAATTGAGCGTATAACCATCATAGTGGTGTTCCTCGTAATACTTCAAAAAGGGCGTTGATACGCCTTCTAACATTAAAATTTAGACCATTGAATTAGGCTACCCGAGTGGATGCCTAGACAGTCTTGAATATTTTCATTTAATACTAGACCTGCCACTTGAGACTCGGCTTGTGCGCAAGTCACCCGAAAATCAGACAGGTGTCCGGCAGCAACGAGGAAAGACTCTTCGCTGCTGAAATTTGGATCAATCAGGGCTTTTCCTTGGCGTTGATCGGAAACGGTTTTTAAGTCTGAAACTCTCGCTTCAATGGTTGGGCCCGCGTCAAATGGATCAACATAATCTCGGAAGACAAAGCCTTCTTCTAACAAGATGTTTGCGACTTGCTCCGAGTCTTGATGAATGACGCCAATACATTCTTGGGCTTCTTCAGGAAGAGTAGGCACATAAATCGGGTAACGGGGCATGAGCTCTGCGATGAAGAGTTTATTGCTGATGCCTGAAAGGTAGTCCGCTTTTTTGAAGTCCATACTGAAGAAGTGGCGACCGAGGGCCTCCCAAAAAGCTGAGTAGCCTTTATGATCACTTTCACCGCGAATTTCTGCGAAGACTTTGTGTGTGAAACGATCTGGATGGCGTGCAATAAACAATAAACGTGCTCTGGAAAGTAATGATAAGGCTTCTTCATTTTGATGAGCCTTATCTAAAACCATAGCGTTTAAGCGACTCGTACCGCTGTAGTCTTGGCACAAAAACAGAGCGGGTATGCGGTTATGAATCTGCAGTTGTGGTGAGGCGTGTACCACATCGTCGATGCGGTAGCTGTAGAATGGTGCATCGACGCCGACCATTGCATCGATTGAACATGTGCCAACGATCTCTTGAGTTTCCTGCTCAACCATGACGAATAGGTATGACTCGTTACCAGGCTGTACCACGTCCGTAAGCAGAGATTGACGAGATGTTGCGATTTTATCGTTCAAGCGCTCACGATTTGCGGGGAAGTTGGTAATACCAATCCCTGCATGGCGAGCCAAGCGCTCTAAAGCGGGTAAATCCGGGAAATCTGCTGGTCTGACTAAATACACCTAGACGCTCCTTATGGATAAGCGGACAATACATCTATTATCGTTAATGGTTTGAAATTACGGTAGTTGCAAAGTTTCGTAATTGCGACCTTGCGTTCAAAAACTGAGACATTCTACGTCGAATTTAGGTAAATAATGAAAAAAGCAACGTTAAAGCCAGGTGTGTACCGTCATTACAAAGGCGCGGAATATTGGGTCGAACGTGTGGCAAAACACAGCGAAACAGAAGAAGAACTGGTGGTATACCAAGCTCTATATGGTGATTACAGTTGGTGGGTAAGACCTAAAGGTATGTTTCTAGAAAGTGTTGAGATAGAAGGGGAACTTATTCCTAGGTTTGATTGGATTCGTGCCGAGTATGATCCCTCGTCTAAATAAATAGTCTCTGCTGAAAAGGGCTCTAAATAGAGCCCTTTCTATTGCTTGTAATCTAAAACACCAGATGCGCGACACCAGCAATCACAGGCAGTGTGATCAAGGTGCGTAAGATAAAGATGACAAACATTTCCAGTAAGTTGATTGGGATTCGGCTACCCAGAATCAAAGCACCGACTTCTGATAAATAGATCAGCTGAGTAATGGAAACCGCGGCAATAACAAATCGTGTCATTTCATTATCAATGGACGCCGCCATAATAGATGGAATAAACATATCTGCAAAGCCTACCACTAGGGTTTCAGAAGCCTTTACCGCTTCTGGTACCGATAGTAGCTCTAGCAGTGGAATGAACGGCTGGCCTAGAATACTGAAGATACTGGTGTTTTCTGCCACAACTAATGCCAATGTGCCAATTGCCATGACAACAGGTAAAACGCAAAAGACCATTTCAGCGGCATTTTTAGCACCATCGACAAGTACTGCTTTGGCACCACGACTTTGTTCAGCTCGAGCGATAGCGCCCTGAATGCCTAGTCGCCAAAGTTCTCCTAGGGATTTGTTCGCTAATTCACATGTTTCGGCTTGTTCACCATTTAGGTAGGCATTGGCTTTCCAGCGCAAAGGAGGAAGTCTTGGGATGATCAAAGCCGCGATAAATCCAGCTAATGATACAGCAAAGTAAAAGGGTAGAAATAAGTGCTCTAATTCGACCTGTGACACGACAACTAAGGCAAAGCTGATGGAGACCGCAGAAAATGTCGTAGCAATAACAGCCGCTTCACGCTTGGTATACATGTTTTGTTCATACTGCTGACTGGTAAGCATGATTCCAACGGTACCGTCTCCTAACCAAGAAGTAATACAGTCTATGGAAGAGCGGCCAGGTAGGTTAAACAGCGGACGCATAATTTTACTCATTAAACTCCCCGCCAGTTCCAGTAAACCAAAATCCAGTAATAGAGGCAGAAGTAAACCTGCAAATAAGAACACTGATAGTAAAGTAGGCATCAGTTCGTTCAATACCAAACCACCGGTATACTCGTGCCAAATCAGCTCTGGCCCGATACCATTGACAGTCATCATCGCAAAAACAGCCCCGAGAACCCGTAAGATCAGCCACGGGTAACTGGTAAGGAACAACGTGCTAATAAGTGCTTTGTCATGAAGTGGTTTAAATACCGTGGTGATCACGGATAGAGAGGCTGCAATGCAAATTAACCCCGTCACAACACTTGGAGCGGATGTTCCCAGTAGTGCTTTAAATTCGCTGGCAAGTATCGCAATGGGAATGGTGACACCGTCTTCGTAAGCAATGGGTGTCATGAACAAGAGTAGGCCTAGCAGAGATGGGATGATAAACATCCAAATGCTGGCGCGATTTGTACTAGCGTCTTCGTAAGAGGCGCTGACTTTATTCGGCATCTTGTGGTCCTTTTCCTAATGATTCTTTTAATAATTTTCGGTGGGGCAATACTAACTTTCGAAGCTGTGATGGCAATTTATTTCAAGTAATGCGATCAAAAAACGTTATTTTTGGTCGCATTATCAAAGGTTTTTAAGAGATGTCGAGAAAAGTTATAAAAAATTGACTGATTGGTTAAGGGTTATGCGGTGTCACAAAAAAAGAGCTTCCAAAGAAGCTCTTTTTACAACCTCAAATACATTAATAAGTCATTACTCGTGGTTAAAGACCCATGGCGAGGAATGCATAAAGGAGAGTACTTGCTCCCTAAACCAACGGTGTGCTGGATCTTTATCAAAACGCTCATGCCAACATAGTTGGATTGGATGACGTCCATTATATGGATCTGCTTCTACCGCATCAGCAGGTAAAGGCAACACTTTGACGTTAGAGAAACCTTCTTTACAAGATGAAATATTCGAGAACATGGTGCCTAATTGGGCGGACCCGATTAAAGCCATACCACGCTTAACGGCTTCGATGGCTACAGCGATGCTGTCTGTTTCAATTTTAGGCTCAATAACGTAACCAATTTTTTCGAGCTTCTCTATGGTGACACTGGTGGTCGCGCTGTGAAAACTTCGAATATTAAAGACCACCATTTTATGATCTAGTAAGTCTTTTAAAAGAACTTCATCTTGAAAGTATAAAGGGTGAGCTTCACTCAAAATGACGCAGGCATCCATAGTACCAATCATTTTACTGCGAATATTATTCGGAGTAGATTCGGCATTTATGATGCCAACATCGGCACCGTTGAGCAGGTCATCGAAGCCATCATCGCTCCAGTTACTGGTCATTAGGCGAATGTTAGGTGCTTGATAGTGAAGCATCGCCAAAAGCGGTTCAATAAACGTTAGCAGTAGCTCTTCATCCGCTTTGATACTAAAGCGGCGCTTTAAAGTCGCCTGATCAAAGTGAGTGGGCTGAAGCAGGTTAGACATTGAACCTAAGATTGGGGTGATTTGTTCATGTAGCTCATAAGCACGCGAAGTAGGGCTCAGACCATAAGCTTGTCGGGTGAAAAGAGGGTCTTTGAAAAGTTCACGTAGGCGCTGTAGAGATTTACTCAAAGCAGGTTGGGTAACACCCAATCGTTCTGCTGCTCTAGAAACACTGCACTCTTCTAATATGACTTCGAATGATACCAAGAGTTTGATATCGAGTTTTAGTAGATCGTTTATTTGCATCGTTTTATCCAAAATACCTCAGCTCCTTAGGAGCTGAGGTAACAGTGCGATTAACTGTTAAAATCGCTCATTTTTCGATACTTCACTCGATGCAAGATTACGTAGAAAACAGGCACTGCAATTAACGTTAGGATAGTTGCGAATCCTAACCCAAATGCAATCACCACGGCCATTCCTTCGAAAAATGCATCATACAGTAGCGGTACCATCCCAAGGATGGTGGTAATGGCTGCCATACAGACAGGTCTTACACGGCTGACTGCTGATCTGAAGATCGCTTCATAGGTTTCCGTTCCTTGTGCGAGTTCATAATTGATTTGATCTGCTAGAACAATACCGTTTTTCACAATCATTCCAGACAAACTCAAGAAGCCAAGCAGCGCCATAAAGCTAAACGCGGCATTCATGATAAGTAGGCCTGATGAAACACCGATCAAAGCTAGCGGTACACAGAACCAAATAACGAGAGGTACACGCACAGAGTTAAACAACAATATGGTAATGATAAACATGAACAAGTAGCCCATGGGAAGCGACGTAAAGATGTTTGCTTGCGCATCCGTACTACTTTCATATTCTCCCCCCCATTCCATGCTATATCCTGGAGATAAAGGAATATTTTCGACTTCTGCACGAATGCGACCAAATACGGCCATCGCGGTTTCATCCCCTAAAATAAGCGGATCAGCCTTGACGGTAATGGTGCGCTTACGATCACGACGCTCAATGATTGGGTCTTCCCAAACGGTTTCAAAGCCATCCACGAGGTTCGAGACCGACACGTAAGCGCCAGTGGTTGGGCTATAAATCTGTAGATCTCGAACTTGGTCAATCGAAACACGCTCGTTTTCAGGTACGGTTTGAATGATTGGCAATAAATCTGTGCCATCACGATACGTACCAATTTGAGAACCTGTAAAGTTTGTGAGTAGCACTTCGTCTAGGTCACTCTTATTGATGCCTAAGCGTCTTGCTTGAGCGTCATTGAAGATAGGACGAAGCACTTTGACCGGTTGACGCCAATCGTCTTTGATATTCTCAAGGCCGCCATCAGCACGGTAGATTTCCTGTACCTGAGCGCTTAACTGACGCAACACCTCTGGGTCAGGACCACTGAATCGAGCTTCAATTTTGGCACCTGTTGAGGGGCCTAATTGCAAACGCTGTAGCTTAAATTCAATGTCCGGATACTTAGCCGACATGCGCTGGTAGATGTCTTCCATCAATGGTGGAATATCATCACCTGTTTTAGCTCGGACAATAAACTGAGCATAACTGGTATCAGTTTGTTCCGCTTCATAGGTCAGCATGAAACGCAGAGCCCCTTGGCCCGTTGTACTGGTAATAAACTCGATTCGTTCATCCCCAAGTAAATCAGCCTCAATTTCATTCACCTTATCGTAGGTCGCATTAATATGCGTTCCCTCTGGCATATTGATATCAAGGTAGAACATGGGTGTCGTGGATGGTGGGAAGAAAGCTTGTTTAACAAACTGAAACGCCCAGCCTGAAACAAATAGTGCGCCGACCAGACAAATCACAGTTAACCAACGGAAATGCATGGCTTTGTCGAGTAGCCATTTGTAGCCAACGAATAAAAAGCCTTTGTAAGGGTCTTGCTCTTCCTCTGCTTCCATCGCTTCCTTGTTTTCTTTGAAAAACAGGTCGCAAAAGAAAGGTGTCAGTGTGATGGCTGTTACCCAACTTAGCATGAGGGAAATCAGTAATACATAGAACAATGAGCCTACGAATTCACCGACAGAGTCAGGTGATAGACCAATAGGAGCAAATGCAGTCACGGCAATGACGGTGGCGCCGAGTAATGGCCACTTAGTTTGTTTCACCACACTGGAAGCGGCTTCAAACTTACTTTGTCCTTTGTGTAAACCGATTAAAATCCCTTCGGTAACGACAATAGCGTTATCTACCAACATCCCTAAGGCGATGATAAGCCCCCCTAAAGAGATACGTTGTAGGTTAATGCTAAAGTATTCCATGACAATAAAGGTGCCAAGGATGGTGAGCAGCAAGATTAAACCAATCAAGATGCCTGAGCGTACGCCCATAAATACCAGCAGGACCAAAATAACAATGCCAACGGCTGCAGCAAGGTTAGATAAAAAGTTTGTGACAGACTTTTCAACTTCCTTAGACTGGAAATACACCGTGTCCATGCTCATGCCAACTGGCTGTTGGTACTCTAACTCGTGAAGACGAGCTTCGATATGCTTACCAACGTCCACTACGTTGACGTTGTTACTAAAAGAGATCCCCAGAAGTAGAGAGCTAGCACCATTAAAGTTAACCATGTGCGTCTGTGGGTCTTCGTACTCACGCTTTACAGTAGCCACATCGCTTAGACGAATTAAGTTACCTTGCCCTGGTGTACCAACAATCAGGTTCTCTAACTCTGAAATATCATTAAATTCACCCGTTGGGCTGATACGGATATAGTCCGTCCCCACTTGTACCTTTCCAGCATTAGATACCACGTTCTGATTGGCCAACAGAGACTGAAGCTGACTCGGGGAAACCCCCATGGTGGCTAGCTTAGAGCGAGAAATCTCGATGGTCACTTGCTCAGCTTGTTCTGCCGCCACTTCAACTTTGGCCACACCATCCACTAGAACTAACTCACGTTTTACGTAATCAACGTAGTTTTCGAGGTCTTTATACGGATAACCTTCACCATGAACGGCCAGCATAATGCCATACACATCGCCAAAGTCGTCGACCACGACGGGTGTTGAAACGCCGCTTGGGAAGCTCCCTTGCATGTCTCGTATCTTCTTGCGCACCTCGTCCCAAATTTGCTTGAGCTGTTCGGCACGGTAAGTGTCTTTAATGGTGATTTGTACTTTGGAGTAGCCAGCCTTAGACGTCGATTTTATTTCATCTACGTAGGGTAGGTTTTGCAATTCCAGCTCAATAGGGTAGGTAACTTCTTCTTCTACCTGCTCTGGGCTTGCACCTGGGTATTGGGTAATCACCAAAGCGTCTTTAATGGTAAATTCAGGGTCTTCCAATTGGCCCAATTTGGTAAAGGCAAGGGCTCCACCGATTAGCAAAATCAGTGTGACGAGCCAACTAGAGACTTTCCGTTCAATAAAATAGCCAGCAATATTCAACTTAGATTCCTCGCTCTCGCTTCCATGGACGTACCTTTTGATCCGCGGTTAAACCGTATACACCAGCAGCAACAACTTGTTCGCCTGGGTTAATACCAGAGAGGATTTCAATGCTGTCTTGGGTCATATCACCTAAGGTAACGGGACGTGGAGTAACAGTGCCTTGCTCTACGTTATAGACCCAGACAATACTCTGACTACTACCTTCGCTACCTTGATGACGCATAACGGCTTCAATGGGGACCGTCATATGAGTTGGCTTACCGCTGATTTTGCTAATATCTAGATCGACAGTAGCTGTCATGCCCGGTAACAGGTTGATATTGGCTTTATCAGTATGCAGTAATGAAATGGTCGCATCGTAAGATTTCGTAGTGCTATCTGGGGTGGTGCGATGCTCTTTGTAGACACCTTCAAAGGTTTGAGATGGAACGGCATCGATGGAAACGGTTGGATGGTACTGTAAAGCAACCTTTTGGATGTTCGCCACTAAACGTTCTGGGATTTGGAACTCAACATCCATTTGTTCAATGTTTTGAATGTGCAAAATAGTTTGTGTAGCGCCAACGTACTCATAGTTTTCAATACTTAATGAAGCAATGACACCGTCATATGGGGCGCGTAGAACACTGTAATTTAACTGATTTTTAGCACTCTCTAGAGCGTTTGCCGTTTGGTCTAAGGTGGCTTTTGCTTCATCAAATTGTGCTTGGGTGGTTGCTTTGCGAGAGAGCATTGTTTTAATACGATCGAACTGTGCTTTGGCTAGTTTGTAGTTGGCTTCGGATAGTTCTACTTGCAGTTGGTAATCGGTTGGATCAAGCGAAGCGAGTACTTGCCCGCGCTTGACGCGCTGACCTTCTTTTACGTCCAACTTAGTTACTTGTCCACCAACACGGAAGGCTAAATCCGCTTCATCACTGGCTTTTAATTCAGCAGGGAAATGTCGAATGCTGACCAAGTCTGTTGCATTTACCGTGAAAAGTTTGACTGGGCGAATGACGGCTTCAGCTTGCTGCGGGGCTTCTTCTGAACCGCAAGCAGTCAATAATAATGCACTTGTTAGAGCAAGTACGATGGGCTTTAAGCCTAGGAATGGGCGAACCATGAATCCTCCATGAGAATTGAATAATTGGACAAGAATAACTCGATTTTATATCTATTCTTGGGTGTTATGAATTTTCTAATTGCTATGCAAGATATTCCTTATGATTATAGATGTGTAAAACTGATAGTTAATGTGATTATAGCTTTGCTGTAAAAATAGCAACTTGTCTGTTGGGGTAGGCTGTGAACAATGAA
This sequence comes from Marinomonas ostreistagni, assembly GCF_016461785.1. GTDB lineage: Bacteria > Pseudomonadota > Gammaproteobacteria > Pseudomonadales > Marinomonadaceae > Marinomonas > Marinomonas ostreistagni_A. The sequence goes on from NZ_JAEMUH010000001.1 coordinate 12,494, forward strand.
GATAAATCTTTACGCTTTTACTGGAAAAACTGTCGCCCTCATGACAGTTAAGAAGATAAAAAATAAATAAAATGACGTAAGTTATGCTCTACTGGTAAGGAATCGTTAATAGAGTTTAAAGAATGCTGGCACTATCAGAGAGGCATTCTTCTATTTATGTAAAGGGGTTGAGCCTGAAATGATGGCCGTAAAAACGCATTTTGCTTTAGGAATAGGGATTTGTTTGGCTCTTTTAACGGGCTGTACTGGTGTTCACACTCAAAGAGGTATCCCTGCTTTGAGTGTGGAGGGTGAGAGGTTGTCATTATTTGTTGAGGACAACAAATTGTACCTCTCGGGTGTGCTAAGAGGAGCATTACCTAAACAACTTAAATCCGTCTTGAGTGAATATCCAAACGTAACGGACTTGGTGCTAGTTGATGTACCAGGTTCAACAGACCAGCTTGCCGTTATGGAAGCGGCGCGTATGTTACGCTATCTTGAGATGAATACTCACATCGCGAAAACAGGTTATGTGCTATCCGGTGGGGTTGATTTATTTCTCGGTGGCGTTCAGCGCACGATAGGTGCAGGCGCTGGAGTAGGGGTTCATTCTTGGCGTGACACCCAAGATTGGGGAGATGAAATCGATCTTAGTGACCCAGTTCATGCCAGCTATGTGAATTTCTACCTTGAGATGGGCGTACCTGAGCGCTTCTACTGGTTTACATTGGATGCAGCGCCTGCTGAGCGAGTGTACTTTTTATCTCCAGAAGAAATTTACGATTATCAACTGGTCACAGATTAAACTAAGTGGAGGGCCGACATGGAGCAGATCGAATTATTCAGCATCGAGAGTCCATGTCGCGGCATATGTGAAAACAGCCATAAAGGCTATTGCAAAGGCTGCTTGCGTAGTCGAGAAGAGCGATTTCATTGGCATGAGATGAATGAGGTTCAAAAGCGCCATGTCATTCAATTATGCCGAAGCCGCTGGCAACGTATTCTGAAAGCTCGGCAAGATCGCTTGTCCGAGCAAGAGCAAGTCGCAGACAAAGAACTCCCTTATGGCATGCAAAAGGAGGATTTGCCTGACTTGTTCAGTACTCCTGTTACTAACTAGCCAAAGATCGCCTCTAAAGCCTCCGATAAGCGTTCGACCCCTACCACTTCCATGCCTTCTATTGGCTTCTTAGGGCAGTTCGATTTCGGAACAACGGCTCGTTTAAAACCATGTTTAGCGGCTTCACTGATACGCTCTTGGCCAGAAGGAACTGGACGAATTTCTCCAGATAAACCAACCTCACCCAAGACCACTAAATCGTGGGGTAAAACTTGATCTCGAAAGCTTGAGACAACCGCAGCAATGGCAGCAAGATCGGCCGACGTTTCTAAGACTTTTACGCCACCCACCACGTTTAGATAAACGTCTTGATCAGAGGTGAGCAAGCCACCATGCTTGTGAAGAACCGCTAACAGCATCGCCAAACGGTTGTGGTCAAAGCCTACGGTGACGCGACGAGGGTTACCAAAAGCAGACTCATCCACCAGAGCTTGCAGTTCAACCAATAGTGGACGAGTACCTTCCCAGACCACCATAACAAGGCTACCTGCAGCAGGGTGTTTCGAGCGATTCAAAAAGATCGAACTTGGGTTTTTGACTTCTCTTAAGCCGTTTTCCAACATGGCAAAGACCCCCAGCTCATTGACTGCGCCAAAGCGGTTTTTCATCCCGCGAAGAGTACGAAAGCGCGAGTCCTCTGAGCCCTCTAATAGCACGGAACAGTCGACCATATGCTCTAACACTTTCGGTCCAGCCAAGGTGCCATCTTTGGTAACGTGACCAACAAGCAGTACAGTGGTTTGGGTTTGCTTGGCAAAACGTGTCAGTACCGCTGCACTTTCACGCACCTGAGAAACACTGCCCGGTGCTGATTCAATGCCATCCAAATGCATGACTTGGATCGAGTCGATGACCATGACTTTCGGTTTGACCTGATCCGCCACAGCTATGATGCTTTCTACATTGGTTTCAGAAAGCATTTTTAGGTTTTTTGTAGGTAAGCCTAAGCGTTGTGCTCGCATCGCCACTTGCTGTAGGGACTCCTCGCCAGTGACATACATGGCGCTTTGTTGCTGTGCTAACCAACACATGGTTTGTAATAGCAGAGTACTTTTCCCCGCACCTGGATGGCCGCCAATGAGTACCACGCCACCAGGGACAAGGCCGCCCCCTAAGACTCGGTCAAACTCGCTGGCCCCTGAACTAAAGCGCGGTACATCCCCTAAATCGACTTCTGATAAATCTTGGATGCCAGTCGTCGCACCAGCATAGCCTTGGCGACGGGTGTCGCTGGTCGCAGCGACTCGAGCAGAGGTTTTAGATGAACTGACTTTAAATTCTTGGAGGCTGTTCCAGGCGCCACAAGCTTGGCATTGCCCCTGCCATTTTGCGTAGTCGGCACCACACTCGTTACAAACAAAAGCGGATTTTGCTTTAGCCATGAGTTGTTATCCTATTCAGACAAAACGGCCGAGATGAATATCTCGGCCGTTGAAGTGAACGATCTTATGACAAAGATAGTAACACACTAAGCGGAAGGCGTGGTTTTCCAATCGATGCTGTAAAGGTCCAAGCGTCGGTCTTTTAAGTTGTTCACAGAACCTTCGCTACGGACAAATTTAAGCTTATCCAAGTCAAGATCTGAGAACATCAGCATTTCTGTATTCGGTGTGGTTTCTGCCATCACTGCATCGTGAGGGAAAGAAAAGTCTGAAGGGGAGAATACCGCCCCTTGAGAGTATTGAACATCCAAGTTCTCCACCTGTGGCAAATTGCCACAACTACCACAAATCACCACATAACATTCGTTTTCAATGGCGCGAGCTTGAGCACAGCTGCGTACTCGAAGGTAACCATTTTTGGTGTCAGTCCAGAACGGTACAAATAGAATATCCATATCTTGCGACGCAAGGTGACGAGCCAGTTCTGGGAACTCCACGTCATAACAGATCAGAATACCAATGCGACCTGCGTCGGTGTCCCACACTCGTACTTCGTGGCCACCTTCAATGACCCAGTCGCGGCGTTCGTGGGGAGTAATGTGAATCTTGCGTTGCTCTTCGATGGTGCCATCGCGACGACATAAGTAGCTGACGTTGTACATGATGTCGTCTTCAACCACTGGCATCGAGCCAGTAATGACGTTGATGTTGTAACTTACCGCAAGTTGTGACATCTCGCTGACAAAACGCTCGGTGAATGAAGCTAAGAAACGAATCGCTTCCGTTTGGTTGGTTTGGTCAGGCGCAAGTCCCATCAATGGCGCATTAAAGAACTCAGGGAAGAGTGCAAAGTCACTTTTATAGCTTGAGAGTGCATCGATAAAGTACTCAACTTGCTTAAGCAGCTCCTCAACACTGTCGACCTCACGCATCTGCCATTGCACGGCACCGATTCGAACTTGTGTTTTTCGGTACTCTAAAACCGTTGTTTCAGGCTCGTAGAAGATGTTTTTCCACTCAAGCAATGTTGCATAACCACGGGACTTCTCATCTTCAGGAAGATACTTAGAGAGCAGTCGGGTCACTTGGAAATCATTAGACAGCTGGAACGTCAAAATAGGGTCGTATATTTTGCGTTTGTCGACGGCTTCCAAGTACTCTGCTGGGCTCATGCTGTCCGCATGTTGGTAATAATTTGGAATGCGTCCACCGGCTAGAATCGCGATCAGGTTTTCTTGGCGGCAAAGCTCTTTACGGGCTTCGTAAAGACGACGGCCCAAGCGGTAGCCACGGTAATCTGGATCAATCAGTACATCCAGGCCGTATAAAGCATCCCCATTTTCATCGTGGAAAATGCGCTCTCGCTGATCAACAAGGTCATCATACGTATGAGGGTTGCTGAAACGCTGGTAGTTCACTTTCACCGATAGGGCGATACCAACGATTTGGTCGTGATCAACCAAACAAATTTGCCCATCAGGAAGGTCTTTGATCAGCTTGCGGATGGTGTGTTTCGGCCATGAACCGCCAATATCGTGGTAAACACGATCCATCAAGGCTTTTACTTGTGGGTAATCATCCAATGTAAGGTTGCGGATCTTTAAATGTAGATCTTCCAACATACCGTCTCCATAAAGGTGAAAAAGTTAGTGCCACTATAGCGTATTTGTCGGGACGATTTGCACAATTGTTGTGATGCAAATATGAAAAAACCCCCGCCATGGCGAGGGTTCTTCAGAAAGGTTAAATAATCAGACTAGGATTATTTTTTGAACTCTGGGTACGCTTCCATACCACATTCAGAGATATCAACACCTTCGTATTCTTCTTCTTCAGAAACTCGAACACCCATGATTGCTTTGATGACTAACCAAACAACCAAGCTTGATGCGAATACCCATACGAAGATTGTTAGAGCACCTGCGATTTGACCACCGAATGATGCACCATCGTTTGTTAGAGGCACTGCTAGAAGACCCCAAAGACCAACGACACCGTGTACAGAAATTGCACCTACTGGATCGTCAATTTTCAGTTTGTCTAGAGTTAGGATTGATACGACAACGATCAAACCACCCACTACACCGATTAGCGTAGCGCCAAGAGCAGAAGGAGTAGAAGGTTCAGCAGTGATCGCTACAAGACCTGCCAACGCGCCGTTTAGAAGCATAGTTAGGTCAGCTTTGCCGAATAGGATTCGAGCAAGAATCAGTGCACCTACCGCACCACCCGCTGCTGCAGCGTTAGTGTTTAGGAACACCATAGCAACAGAGTTAGCGTTAGCGATATCGCCAAGTTTTAGAACAGAACCACCGTTGAAGCCGAACCAACCCATCCAAAGGATGAATGTACCTAGCGTTGCTAGAGGTAGGTTAGCACCAGGGATCGCACGTACTTCACCGTTAGGGCCGTACTTGCCTTTACGAGCACCTAGTACAATAACACCTGCAAGCGCAGCTGCTGCACCCGCCATGTGTACGATGCCTGAACCAGCGAAGTCAGAGAAGCCCATGTCACCTAGGTTGAACATACCGAATACATCAGCGCCACCCCAAGTCCAAGAACCTTCAAGAGGGTAGATAACACCAGTCATTACCACTGCGAAAGTTAGGAAAGCCCAAAGCTTCATACGCTCAGCAACTGCACCCGATACGATAGACATTGCTGTTGCAACGAATACTACCTGGAAAAAGAAGTCAGAAGCGCCAGAGTAAATAGAACCGCCTTCGAAACCACCTTCACGGCCAGCGAAGTCAGTAAGTGTTGAAGCAACGTCTACGTCTTGGATGCCAGATAGGAACCAAGTGCCACCGTACATGATTGCGTAACCGCAAACTAAGTACATGATACAAGAGATCGCGAATAGCGCGACGTTCTTAGTTAGAATTTCAGTTGTGTTCTTAGCGCGTACAAGGCCTGCTTCTAGCATTGCAAAGCCCGCCGCCATCCACATTACTAATGCACCGCACACCAAGAAGTAGAAGGTGTCCATTGCATACTGTAGGTGAAAAATTTGATCTTGCATGTTTCGCCCCCCTAAAGGCTAATTAATACGAGCAACAATTAAACTGCGTCTTCGCCAGTCTCGCCGGTACGAATACGAACCGCTTGCTCAAGATTAACAATGAAGATTTTACCGTCACCGATTTTGCCTGTGTTGGCAGCGTTCGAGATGGCCTCTACTACTTGGTCAGCCATGTCGTCAGAAATAGCTAGCTCAATTTTTACTTTTGGAAGAAAGTCCACAACGTACTCTGCACCACGGTACAGTTCAGTGTGTCCTTTTTGACGTCCGAAACCTTTAACTTCTGTAACGGTAATACCTTGTACACCGATTTCAGAAAGTGCTTCGCGAACATCATCTAGTTTGAATGGCTTGATGATGGCAGTGATAAGCTTCATACCCACAGTCTCCTTAATATTTTTAAGTCTGTCTTATGTCGTATCGCAGGTAACAGGCTATATTCAATATGTGTGCCAGCTTATTGTTGATGAGCCAGAAAAGCTCTCTAGCCCTTATGCTGTCAGGCTTAGCTGATTTAGGTCATTTGTTTTGCGCATAAAATGTGTAAGAAAGTCGGGGAGGATGGGTAAGATATACTGGTGCGCCCGCTTTAAAATGGTGCGAAATAGTGTCTTGTATGGTGTATTGCTAGATAGTTAGAACTATTTTGTTGTTTTATCTGGATTTGAAGAATTATTAGCTGCCCTAATGGTGTGCGATTTTAGTTTTTAGGTGAGCTTTTAAAGTTCAGTGCTTATGGCTGTTGCACAATCATGAAGCAGTGCGTGTCGAGCGATTTGCATAATTGTGTAAAGACGGAAGCCTACTGAATCTTTATACTATCGTAACGGTGTATACAAAATGAGGGTAACATGATTGATCAATTCATCAAGCAGCTGGGAACTGGGTTAGAGCAAGCAGCGAGCACTTTGGGAAAGTTACCTGCTGAGGAAATTCAAGTACAACTACAACAGGTTGCAAAAGATACATTAACAAAAATGGATCTCGTGACTCGAGAAGAGTTTGAAGTCCAAGCCGCTATGTTGCAAAAGTATCGCGAAAAACTGGCACAACTTGAGGTGAGATTGGCTGAACTTGAAGACACTGATTCGAAGTAACTGATTCAGATTCGATGGGCTACTTCCAGCCTTGTTGCCAGAGATCATCAAGTAATGTCTGCCACGATAGTTGGTAAGCATTCTTCGTGTAAACTGCTTCAAGAATAATATCGGTTACTTGCTCATCGTCGTCACGAATCAATTCGGTGACGATAAAATGCTTCTCTTTGTTCTTTGGGCGAGTCGCTGTCCACTTAGAGAGCAATAATTTATTTGGATTCAACTTTTTGGTCATCGTTATTTCTGTTTTTTGGTAGTAGTGAATAACTGCTCGTCGTACGACCCGACTCCGTTCGGGGATGCAGGTTTCAATCGCTGTCAGGAGACAGCTCGTACGACCCGATTCCATCGGGGATGCTTGCATAAGGATACGTGTAGGATGAAAAGTTGGATGTGTTGGCGAATCATCAAGGAGAGATTATGAGCCTAGCAACAATCTATAGCCGTGCCCGTGTCGGGGTGTCCGCCCCTTTGGTCACGGTGGAAACGCATATTTCTAATGGTTTACCTTCTTTAAATATCGTCGGTTTACCTGAGGCAGCGGTTCGTGAATCAAAAGATCGCGTTCGCAGTGCCATCATCAATAGTCATTTCGAATTTCCTTTACGACGCATAACGATCAACCTTGCTCCGGCGGATTTACCTAAAGAAGGGGGACGCTATGATTTGGCCATTGCGATCAGCATCTTGCTAGCTTCTGGTCAGTTAGGGGAGATCCAACTGCGCGACACGGAATTCATTGGTGAACTTGCTTTGTCTGGTGATCTAAGGGGCGTAACAGGGGTACTGCCATCGGTGATGGCTGCAAAAGAAGCACAAAGAAAAGTCATTGTGCCTGCTGATAATTGTAATGAAGCGGGACTGGTTGACCATGAAGTCTACTTTGCTAATCACCTAACCCAAGTGACGGCTGCATTGATCAAAAGTGCTACGCTACAGCGCTGCGCCGTTGATGTCTCACAAACTAGAACGGTCAATACCTTAAAAGACATGGCAGATGTTAAGGGGCAATATCAAGCAAGACGAGCATTAGAAGTGGCGGCAGCTGGGTCACATAATTTACTTTTTATTGGTCCGCCGGGGACCGGAAAAACCATGCTGGCTTCCCGTTTGCCAGGCATTATGCCAAGAATGACCGAGTCGGAAGCCCTTGAGGTGGCGGCAGTTCAATCTGTATCAGGGCGTAAAATGGGGGTGGACTGGCATTGGTCTGAACGTCCCTTTCGCAGCCCGCACCATTCTAGCTCTGCAGCGGCTTTAGTGGGCGGAGGCTCCATGCCCAAACCGGGTGAAGCCTCTCTTAGTCATTGTGGTGTACTTTTTTTAGATGAGTTGCCAGAGTTTGACCGTAAGGTTTTGGAAGTACTGAGGGAGCCCCTTGAAAATGGCGAGGTTCACCTTTCTAGAGCCAGAGGCCAGATGTCTTATCCAGCGAGGTTTCAGCTTGTCGCAGCCATGAATGCAAGCAATGAGGCTTACAGTGGTGGTGCGGATTATTATCAGTCCAGTGCTAGCCAAAAATACCTACGTAAACTCTCAGCACCGTTTTTGGATCGTATCGACCTGCATGTAGAGGTGCCGCCTTTACCTACGGATGTACTGGTGAGCCAAACTGAAGTGGGTGAATCCAGTGCTGCCGTGCGTGAGCGAGTGGAGGCGGCAGTGACCCGTCAGCGCACGCGACAGGGCGTACAAAATGCCCACTTAAATGGTCGTGATTTAGAGCGAATTTGTGCTTTGAGTGATGGCGATAAGGCATTTATGCAGCAAGCATTAGAACGCTTAAAACTCTCAGCAAGGGCCTATCATCGAGTACTACGGGTGGCGTTAACGTTAGCCGATTTAGAAGGTAAAGCTGTTGAGCGTAAGCACTTAATGGAATCATTAAGCTATCGCAAAATGGAGAAAACCCTCGCGGCTGTGGTTGGCGGTGCTTAACGTATCTCAAACAGGTGAAGGTACAAGAGTGTGTGGCAAGATCACACACTCTTGTATGATTTTCTAAAAGTCGTATTGTGCGCTTAAATAAACGCGGCGGCGCTCGCCGAGGTTTGAGCCAATGTTACTGTTAAAACCTGACGTCGCATAGATTTCATCTGTAAGGTTCTTGATCGTGGCTTGTAGGGTCCAAGCGTCGACCTTTGTTTGCCATGTGGCATCGTACACCGTACAAGGTTTGACCTTCTGATGATCACGGTTGTACTGCTGACTAACGTACTCTGCGCCTACAGACACAGACGATGATAAGCTCGGCAAGTCGTAACGTGTCCAAAGTCCTAATTGATGCAACGGTGAGTTCGAGAATCGACGTGAATCGCCTGCAGCAAATTGAATACCGTCGTCTGCATTGGCGTCTTTGATGACTGTGTCATTGTAGGCGTAGCTTAAGTTTGCCACCCAACGATTGGTGATATCTGCCAATACGTCAATTTCTGCCCCTTGGCTGCGCACTTTACCCAAAGCGATCAATAGGTCACTGTCGTTTGGATCTTCTTGCAAGATGTTCTCGCGAATAATGTGGTACACCGCAAAGTTCACATTCAAGCGATTATCTAACCAATAAGTACGAACCCCAGCTTCCATCTGTTGACTTTCTTCTGCGTCAAATGACCCGCCAGACGAGGCTTGCTGATCGCTCGCGCTTTGTGGCTGGTAGCCAGTTGAGAAAGAAGTGTAAGGTTTAATATGTTGATTAAGTTGGTAAGTGGCACCTACACGTGTATCGACTCCTTGGTCAGAGTAATCAGCATTATTTGAACTGTTGGTGTTATCGACAAAGTCTTGTTCAAAATAATTAAGACGAACGCCAGCCACTAAATCTAACTTGTCTGTTGCGGCCCATTGATCTTGCAGTAATAGCCCAAGTTGTTGTGAAACGGTTTGGCTATTGGTGCGCAATGACATCGTATAACTGCTGACATCTGCATCGTAAACAGGGTTAACAAGGCTGAGTGTTGCAGGATCATTGGATCGATAATACAAATAGTCATAAGTATTACGAGTAAAGTCAGTACCGATTAAAAATGTATGATCGTTCAGGTCAAATATTAAATTACTGGAAACACTCACCCCTTCATTTGTGCGTAATTGATCTCGATATTGGCGGCGCACCGCGTCGTTTACACCGTCTCCATCCGTATCCGTCAGACCAAGCGATTCATGGTACTTTTGGGTTTCTTCACCTCGGTAGTAGCGCACTCCCAGATCCCATGAGACAGTTTCATTTAAATATTGTTCTAGTTTGGCTTGAAAGGTCTCGGCGTCCAATGCTTGGTAGTCGCCTGGTTCATTCGCGTTCCATGAATCGTCTGCTAAGAAGTTGCCATCATCGTCTGTTGGGATACCACGAAGACGAGCACCATGAAGTGTTTGATCAATATTAGTGTATTGCACGGTGAGCGTAGAATCGTCGGAAATGTCCCAAGCGTAGCCAAGATCAATGTTTTGATTGTCTTGGTCGACGTTGTTGCGATAAGAGCCGCTTTCATCCTGATATAGAGAGATACGGTAACGTTGGCTCGCATCTTCATTTACAGGACCTGAGCTTGAGAACTGAGCTGAGTGGTAATCCTTATTACCCGCGCCAAGTTTGATAAAGGTTTCAGGCTCATAAGTCGGTTTTTTGGAAACGTAATTAATAACGCCGCCAGGCTCACCTGCACCATATAAAGCACCAGCAGGGCCTTTGATAGCCTGCACTTCTTCAACGTTTACTAGCTGAGGAACCGTGAAAAACTCTTTGTAAGGATTTCCGCGCATACCATCGTAGAGTTGCTCATCTTGGTGAAAACCACGGAACGTCACGGTAGAAACGTTATCTTGTGATACACCAGAAATAGAGCGATATAAATCAGTTACTTGATGGGCAGCTTGATCTTCAATCAATGTTTCTGTCAGCACTTGCACCGACTGTGGTGTTTTGTCGATCTGCGTATCCGTTCGCGAGCCAATCGTCGCGGTTTCCTCCTTGTAATGTGATAGGGCACGTCCTGTGACAATTAGAGTATCGAGCTGCTCATCTGAAAGGTTGTCGTTGTCGTTACTAGCCGCCATCAGAGGAACTGACAGAAGTAATAGACTGGAAGAAAGGATCGGATATTTCATGATGTCTTAGTCTTTATGTTGAGGTGAAGGGGGAGATCGGTCTTCCACCACACACATCGGTGTGTTGGAGACAGGATCTCGGTGGATTTGTGCTTGTAAAGAAAATACGTTTTGGAGCATAGCCGAGGTAAGCACCTCTTCAGGAGAGCCTTGATATTTCAGCTCACCGGATTTCATTACCACCAGGTGATCGCAATAGCGTGCTGCTTGGTTGATATCGTGCAACACGGTAATGATGGTTTTGCCCTGTTGATTGAGTATCTGGAGTTGATGCATCAATTCCACTTGATGGTTGATATCCATGTAAGTGGTAGGCTCATCGAGTAACAGATAAGGCGTGTCTTGCGCTAAGACCATGGCCAGCCAAACGCGCTGACGCTGTCCGCCAGACAATTCGCTGACAAGCTTTTCCTTTAGCTCGAAAGTGCCTGTCTGCTGCATCATCTGTTCAACGACCTGATGATCTTGCTGGTTAAGTTTGCCCCAAAAGCCGGTATAAGGGCTGCGACCATAGGCGACTAAGTCTTTGACCTTAATGCCCTCTGGTATGGGTTGTGTTTGTGGCAGCAGCGCCAGTTCTTTCGATAATTGTTTTGAAGGGTAATGATGTAAGTTTTTGCCTTGCCAGCGAGCTTCGCCTGACATCGCCGGTAAGATGCGCGCAAAGCATTTTAATAAGGTCGACTTGCCACAGCCATTGGGCCCTAACAGAGCGATGAACTTACCATCAGGCAGTGTTAAATTCATCTCTTTAACGATCGTTTGACCATGGTAGCCAACACTGAGTTTATGAGCGCTTAGAGACATAATTACTTCATCCTCAACAGGAGCCAAAGGAAATAGGGCGCGCCAATAATGGCGGTTAAAATACCCGCAGGCAGTTCAATCGGCGGATCTAGCGTTCGCGCAGCTAAATCCGCAGCGAGTAATAAACAAGCTCCGGTTAACATGGTGGCAGGCAGTAGTGGTTGATGGCGACCACCCACTAATTTGCGTGTTAGATGAGGCGCGACTAAGCCAAGAAAACCAATCGGGCCACAAATCGACACGCAAGCAGCGGTTAAAGCCACGGCAATCGCAAGCGCTAGGAGCCTCAAGTACGGCGGTCTGGCGCCTAAGCTGATGGCGCTGTCATCACCAAGATCGAGCAAGTTCAAGTATTTGCTCAGCCCCAACGCCAGAGGGATAAGCGCAAACCACGGTAGTAAGGCTTGCAACTGTGTCCAGCCACGGCCCCATAAACTCCCAGTTAGCCACAACAAGGCATTGTTTATCTCTAATGGTTTAGTCAGCATTAGAAAATCGATACAGCTAGCCCAAAGTGCGGCCAACGCTACCCCCGTGATGGCCAGTTTAATGGCACTGCTGCGGGCACCACACAGATACCAAAGCACCAGCGCTGCCAAAATCCCACCTGTCAAAGCCACTTCAGGCAGCCATCTCGTTGATGCCCCACTAAAGAACGTCATATAGCAAACTGCTGCTAGACCAGCCCCATGACTGACCCCTAAAACGTCTGGTGAAGCGAGGGGGTTACGGATGACTCCTTGAACTAATGCTCCAGAGAGCGCAAGTCCCGCTCCGACTAATATGGCTAGGAAAATACGCGGCAGACGGTATTCGTAAATGGTGAAGTGATTCTCTGAACTGGCGTATAGCCCGCTCCATACTTCCTCTACAGATAGCGAAACGGCCCCAAACATGAGGTTAGCTAGAGCCAGTAGCAGCAGAGTGATTACAGCAATTGGAAAGAAACGTTGTGCGGTCATAGGGTTCGCTTTCGCACTAAATAGATAAAGAAGGGCGCACCGATCAATGCCAAGATGGCTCCCGCTGGGGTTTCCATTGGGTAGCTGATGGCTCGGCTCAAGGTATCGGCTAGTGTCACCAGCGTCGCTCCGAGCAACATGGCGACTGGCAAGAAAATACGAAAGTCTTGCCCTACTAATAAACGCGCCATATGTGGAACGATTAAGCCAATAAAGCCAATGCTGCCGACAGCACTAATGGTGGTGCCTACCAGCAGCAATACTAGAAAACTGCCAAATAGTTTACTGCGCAAAAGATTGACGCCTAGGTTGCGGGCATGCTCTTCGCCCAATTGCAGAAGGTTCAGTGAAGGGGTCAATAAAAGCGCCCCGAATAACCCAGCCAGTGCAAAAGGCCAATAATGCTGCCAAGTTTGCCAACGTGCATCGGCAAGGCTGCCTGCTAACCAAGTCAGAACCCCCGCGGCTTGGTCTTCTTCCATAATGACAACCGCTTTGGTCAATGCGGCACACAGAGCGGAAATAGCCACACCAGCTAATACCAAACGTCCGCGTTCGTTGCCACCTATGCGCCAACTGCTACCGAGTAACATGACCAACAACCAAGCAACACCGCCACCTATCATGGCGGCGAGAGAAGTACTTGATGCGCCATAGAGGACAGGCAAAGTCGAAACCAGCGCCATACCTAACGCTGCACCAGCATTGATACCCAGCACCGATGGCGCAGCCAGAGGGTTACGAGTGAGGCCTTGCATAATCGTACCTGCCGTTGCTAGGCAAGCTCCGACAAGCATAGCGGTGAGCAAGCGTGGCAAGCGAAGATCTTGCACAATTCGATGGCTAATGGACTGGCTGTCAAAATGCGTCAGGCTGAGCCAAACATCTTGTGCTTGAATGGGGATGACGGACCATGCAAACAAATTCCACCATCCTAAAAACAATAAAAGGATGGCGGTTAAGGCAATGGTCAACCCATAAAATGGTCGGGTCATAAGAATGGCTTAAGACTTGTTAAATATAGCGAGCAGATCCTTTGCCATGTGCTCTGCAGCCATAATGCCGCGACAGCGAGACCAAACGTTTGGATTGACGGAGTAAATATGCTTGTTTTGAACGGCTTGCAGCACTTGCCATAAGGGCTCTTTGCGCCATTTATCGACAATGCTTGGCTCTGTGTAATGACCGACAATGAAGTAATTTGGGTTAATCGCCAGCAGCTGCTCTAAACTCGTTTGACGATAGGCTGAATCATCACGATCCGATTGCGGTGTTTGCATGCCTAGAGCTTGGATAACACCACCAGCATAAGAATCTGAGGTATGGAGAAACAGCGCATCTGCTCGTGCCACGCCAAATTGGACGGTGGCTTGGCTGGGAAGTTGCTTAGCTATATTAGCCATCTTGTCGCGGTGAAGCGCGAGTCGCTCTTGCATCGCCTGTTCTTTGCCAACGATTTTACCGATGATGGCAGCCGCTTTTAGATTGTCTGAATAAGTCTCACGACGTGATGGCAAAATCAATGTTGGTGCGATTTTCTTTAAATCATCGTAGACCGCTTCATGTCTGGAAATATCGGCAATAATAAGATCTGGTTTTAACGAAGCGATCACTTCTAGGCTAGGTTGTGAACGTGTACCGACTGACTGCCAATCGCCGATGATGTCACGAACCTCTGGTAAAACACGGTTTTTGTCTTTATCGTCGGCAATACCTACGGGCGTGATACCTACCGCAGCCAATGCGTCTGCAAATGAGAATTCCAATACCACGATACGTTGTGGCGCATAGTCTAATGAAAAACTGCCTTTACTGTCTTCGACTGTGACAGCGTGTACGTTTGCAGCAAGTAAAACGCTACAAAGAAGCAATCCTAGTTGTTTAAACCTGGACATCAGCATAATCAAACGGCTCTTAGTAAAATAAATTTATTATATGATAATGTTTCTCATATGCGCTTGAAAGCAAAAATCATTATTACATTAGTTACAATATGGTGATTCAACGTTTTTTTTGGCCAGAACCCGCCAGCCCACTGGTTTTTAACTTAGGAACTAAGGATAAAGCAGGGAAGAGATCATCAGATGAATGTCGATGTTATGTAACAGTCTGTAAACTAGCGGCCCTCAGTAGTACTGCTGTGGGGCATTTGGCCAAGGTGCTGCTTGGATTCTAATAATAACGATTGGGAGACCCCTTCATGATTATCCAACTGTTTCCAGTTTGGGCGGTATTGTTGTCCGCTTTAGCTATGATTCAACCAAGTTTTTTTATTGATTTTAAAGGGTATATTTTACCTTTGTTGATGATCATTATGTTGGCGATGGGCTTGACCCTAAGTGCCAGTGACTTTAAACGTGTCGGTAAAAATGGCAAAGCCGTTGCCGTCGGTGTTCTACTGCAGTTTTTAGTTATGCCAATTACCGCATTGTTGATTGCAACGATGTTTGGTTTTGATAGTGAATTGACCGTAGGAATGTTGTTAGTCGGTAGTGTGGCCGGTGGCACGTCTTCTAACGTGATGTGTTACCTCGCAAAAGGGGATACTGCTCTGTCTATCTCTATGACGGCTATTTCGACCTTATTAGGGGTAGTGCTAACGCCTCTATTGGTTTCACTTATGATTGGTACAAGTGTGGACGTCCCTGTTCAATCTATGTTGATCAGCTTGGTGAAAATTGTATTGGTCCCAGTGGCGTTAGGGGTGTTGATTAATACGTTCGCTCACCAATTAGTGCGCAAAGCTGAGTTTGTTTTGCCCTACGTCTCCATGTTTGCGATTGTCTTTATTATCGCTATTGTAGTGGCGCTAAGTTCGGAGAAAATTGCCGCTGTGGGCGCTTTGGTGGCCGTAGCAGTGATCTTGCATAACGGTATTGGTCTGACATTAGGTTACTGGGTGACTTATGCGCTTGGTTTTGATAAGAAAGTGTGTCGCACCATTGCGTTTGAAGTTGGCTTGCAGAACTCTGGCTTGGCTTCCGCATTGGCGGTTAAATTCTTTACGCCTGCTGCGGCGCTACCTGGATCAATTTTCAGTGTATGGCACAATATTTCAGGCTCTCTGATTGCTAGCTACTGGAGTAAAAAGCCAGTTAAAACAGACGCTCAAGCTTAAAGCTTTATTGTTCAGAGGGCATCGTGAGGGTGGCAACACAGCCACCCTCAGCTCTGTTCTTAATGACAAATTGCCAGTGATAGCGTTGGCAAATATCTTCCACAATGAGTAGCCCCAAGCCATGGCCAGAGTCACTGGTTTTGGTCGTCTCAAATCCCTCGCCTTCATCACTCACCTCAATATAGGTTTCATGCATGGTGATGTTAATGATACCTTGCTTGGAAGCCGCAATACTATTACGAATAAGGTTGCCGACAATCATTTCGAGAACCGCAGGTGTTGCCCGTGTCGATGGGAAGCCTGAAATCTGACAGGTCAAAGTGAGTTGTTTACTGTCAGCTTGTGATTGATGTTTTTGAACTAAGCTCTCAATTTCCTTGGCCTCAATTGTTCGAACGGGAGCGTTGTCTTGGCTTTTTTCATAGCGCACCAATCCCAGTAGCGCATCAACCATGACTAACATTTGCTCAGTGGCTCGTTGAATACGCTCCACTTGGCGTTTGGCAAATGGTGTTTCTGTCTGCTTAGCAAGCATGCTGCTGGAACCTTTCATGAGTGTTAGCGGAGTTCTAAGTTCGTGGCTTGCGTAGCGAGCGAACGCTTGCTCACGTTTTATCGTACTATTTAGGTCATTTTTGTATTGGTTAAGTGTCGCTGCCAACATCTGAAATTCTCTGGCTGACCCTCTTGGGACGCTAAAGGCTTTATGGCTGTTTTCTTGGTGTTGTTCTAGTTGATCACATAGCTGATTGATAGGGCGTATCAGACTCTTCGATAGACGGGTTAGAAGTGTGGTAAACGCTCCAATTAGAAGGGCGACGACCCCTAGCACCAGTGCCATGACATTAACAAACTCATGATGAGTAATCTCTATTTCTTCGATTCTAGAAATGAGAACGAGTTGGCGCTCCTCGCCATCTAGCATGAAATGTGTGCTAAATAGCATACGAGAATTTTCGCCTTCGCCAGCTTCACCAATATAGTTAGGCTGATGTTCTAAGAATTCTCGAAAGTAGACCGGCACATTAGCCAGCCCATTGTAGGCTGTCGTTAAAGGATCTAACTTGACGGTATTGGCCCAAGGGGTTTCTTGGAAGTAAGTCATTGCACTTTGTTTGTCGATCATAATACGGCGTTCACCCACTCGGTCTTCGGACCAAGTCAGGACTAAACTTATTAAAATCAAACAAATCGCACCAACAACGATGGAAACAGCGATGAAAAATAAAGCCAAGCGGCCGGTCATGCTTTTCGCATTCTGAAGAAAAGGAGGCATTATTCGTCACTCTCAAGGTAGAAGCCAATTTTGGGGCGTGTCTTCAATATTTGCGTTTCGAAGGGTTTGTCGAGCTGACTGCGCAGCTGATAAATATGACTTCTTAGAACATCATTGTTCGGCTTTTCTTCCCCCCAAATTTTAAACGCGATTTCATCTTTGGTGACTAGATTAGGGGCCGCACTGATTAACATTTTCAAAATAGTGAATGTCGTCGGTGTTAATACTAATAGCTTTCCTTGACGGTAGGCTTTGCCTGTCTTCTGGCTCAAGTTAATATCTGCATATTGCAAGTCACTCGCTGCTACCGTGCCACTGTGTCGGCGCATTAAAGCCTGCATCCGTGCTTGTAGAATTTCTAAATCAAAAGGCTTTGTTAGGTAGTCGTCAGCACCAACATTTAGCCCTTGGATTTCATCTTTTTGACTGTCCATCGCCGTTAGCATCAAAATAGGAGTGTTATCGCCAGATTCCCGTAAACGTCGACATAAGGTAATGCCATCAATGCGAGGCAGCATAAGGTCGAGTAAAATTAGGTCGAACGTGTTTTCTAGCGCAAGTTTTAGCCCCAACTCACCATTGTCTGCATAGTCCAATTCCAGGCCACTGCACTCAAAAAAATCAAACAGCATTTCTGCGATTTCTCGGTTGTCTTCGATGAGTAAAACACGTTGCAAAGTCATTCTCCCAATAACGTTATAGCCATAGGCATTATCCCGAAAAAGCGTGAAAAAAACGTTAATAACAAGTCCTTCACAGAGGTTTTCCTAGACTGGCGTCACTTCGATATTGTTAGGAACTGACCCAGTTATGTCTTTATATTATTCCCCACAAGATAAGAAAGGGCCGCATACTTCTTTAGTAAGCATAGCCCCCATACCAACATTGTCGGTAATCGTGCCATTTTTCAATGAGCAGGAGGTCTTGCCTGAGTTTCACCGTCGCCTAACGCAGGTACTTGATAACCTGTCTTTTCATAGCGAAATTATTTATGTAGACGATGGTAGCTCAGATCAGTCTTTGGTATTGGCTCGGTCTTTTAATGCGTTGAACTGCCAGGTTCGTTGTATTGCTCTGAGTCGGAATTTTGGCAAAGAATCTGCCATGAGTGCAGGGCTTGAACATGCAAAAGGCGAAGCGGTCATTTTGATCGATGCGGATTTGCAGGATCCACCTGAATGCATCCCAGATATGTTAGAAGCTTGGCGTTCGGGTGCAGACGTGGTGAATATGAAACGCTCCACACGTCATGGTGAGAGTTGGCTAAAACGAACCTCTGCGGCCATGTTTTATAAACTTTTAAATCGTTTGGCTGCGCTTGATATTCCAGAGAACGTTGGCGATTTTCGTTTATTAAGTGCCCGTGTAGTGCGACATCTCAATCAACTGCCTGAGCGCAACCGTTATATGAAAGGGTTGTTTAGCTGGCCGGGCTTTAAGCAAACCACGTTAACGTTTGAGCGTGATGCGCGTTTCTGTGGTGAAACCAAATGGAACTACTTTAAGTTGCTTGGCTTGGCAATGGACGGTTTGACATCCTTCTCGATTCGCCCGTTACGTTTGGCAACCATCGCGGGTGCTACCACCGCATCCTTGGCGTTTATTTATGGCGCTTGGATTGTTTTTAAAACACTGGCTTACGGTGATCCTGTGTCAGGGTATCCGTCCATGATGGTGGCGATGCTGGCCTTGGCTGGTGTACAGCTTTTAGCCATCGGATTGTTAGGGGAGTACATCGGACGTATTTTTGTCGAAGTGAAACAACGCCCGCTTTACTTGGTGGATTCTGTTTCGGAGCAACAAGCAAGTGCATCAGCGATAGAAACTTCAAGTGTTAAGCCATGGGTAGTGGAGAATGCATCGTGATTAAGTACCGCGAAAACCACTTATGGATGATCCTAGCATTTGCTTTGCTACTGCGTTTGATTTCATTGGCGACTTATCCTTTGATGGATACCACTGAAGCCCGCTACGGAGAGATGGCGCGCTTGATGGTGGAAACTGGAAACTGGCTCACCCCACAATTTGATTACGGTGTGCCGTTTTGGGGAAAACCACCACTGTTTACATGGATGAGTGCCCTAGGTATTAAAACCTTTGGCCTAAGTGAGTTTGCTGTGCGAGCACCGCACTGGTTAGCTGGTGTGGTGACGATTTTGCTGATGGCATGGATGTCAAAGCGACTCGGTTTTAACCCTCTTGTGACGGCATTGGTCTTGGCGACCTGTGGCATTTTCTCGATTTCTGCGGGTGCGGTGATGACGGATATGGCACTGACGTTATCACTGACGATGGCCATGATGGGGTTTTACTTTGCTTGGTTAGGTGGTGAGAAACAACGTCTTTGGGGGTATTTAGGCTTTTTGGGTCTTGCCTGTGGCTTGTTGGCAAAAGGTCCATTGGTACTTGTCTTGATGGGCTTAACAGTGATGCCTTGGCTGATGCTGCAACATGGTTTTGTTGGGGCATTCAAAGTGTTATGGCAGCGCTTTCCAATCGTCACTGGCATCCTTTTGATGTTGATGGTGGCACTACCATGGTATTTGATGGCTGAGCGTGCGACACCGGGATTTCTTGATTATTTTCTTGTGGGCGAACACTTCAAACGTTTCGTTGTCAGCGGGTGGCAAGGAGATTTGTACGGTAGTGCACACGATGAACCACGTGGCATGATTTGGTGGTTTTGGCTACAGGCGGCTTTCCCCTGGTCGTTTGTATTGCCAATCTTATTAGTATTGCGTCGCCTAAAATTGACGCAATGGATGAAAGAAGAAAATGGCCTGTTCAGCTTTTTAATGCTGTGGCTTTTGTCACCGATGATCCTCTTCACTATGGCGGGCAATATCCTTCCAGCTTATGTTCTGCCAGGTATTCCAGCGCTTGGTTTGTTATTGGCGATGCTGTTTGAAAAGCGTGATGTGAATTGGTTCTCTGGTATTTCTATGGTCTTACCTTTGTTGCTAATGATCATGATGTTGGTATTGAATTTAGGTAAGGCAGATACGCGCAGTGACCGAATTATCTTCTCGAAAGTGAAAGACGGTGCACCGACATTTTATTTAAATGAGCGTCCATTCTCTGGGCAGTTTTATAGTCACGGGCAAGCAAAATTGATTAACGATGCTTCAGCTATCGAAGGTTTAAATCATTTTCATTTAATTGGCAAAGAGCAAGCGTTGCATGATTTTGTCAGTCAAAACCAGTTAACGTGCAGCGATGATTTTAGCTCACCTTCGGGGCGCCAGTTGTACGACTGTCAGCAGCGCTTGCCGAAAAACATATCGGATCTTGCTTTGATATTTCCGTAAAGGCATAAACCAATTGGACTGACTGGTGTAGAATTAGCGTACTTTAACGAACTCGCGGTGAACCTTCTATGAGTCAGTCAGTCCCTTCTATAACCCAGCGTATGCGCACTCTAAACGAGCGTCAGCTTGAGGCGGTGAAGCAAATAGATGGACCATTGCTGGTTTTAGCTGGGGCGGGGTCAGGTAAAACCAGTGTAATCACCACTAAGATCGCTTATTTGATTCAAACTTGTGGTTTCAAAGCCAACAACATTGTTGCCGTAACCTTTACCAATAAAGCCGCACGCGAGATGAAAGAGCGTGTGGTTGGCATGTTGAGTAAAGAGGAAAGTCGCGGCTTGAGCATTTCTACTTTCCACACTTTGGGCTTAAACATTCTCCGTAAGGAGTTTCGTAAAGCAGGTCTAAAAGAAGGTTTTACTCTGTTTGATGCCCAAGATGCCCTCGCATTGGTAAAAGAAATCCTTGATAAAGAGTTCAACGGTCAAATGGACGCTGCAGGCTTTTGTCAGCACACGATTTCCAACTGGAAGAACGATCTGATACCGCCCCAAGAAGCTCTTACGCAAGCGGACACCGAAGAACTGCAATTAGCAGCGCAGGTATACGGTCAGTATCAACGTTATATTCGGGCTTACAATGCAGTGGATTTTGATGATCTCATCTTGCTGCCGGTCAGTCTGCTGATTTCTGATCAACTGTTGCGTGAAAAGTGGCAGCGTAAAGTACGTTATCTTTTGGTGGATGAGTGTCAGGACACTAATGCCAGCCAATATGAATTGATCCGTATTTTGGCCGGTGATCGTCGCTGTTTTACCCTAGTTGGAGATGACGATCAGTCAATCTATGCTTGGCGAGGTGCACGCCCTGAAAACCTTGAGCGCTTATCGGTCGATTACCCAAATCTAAAGCTGGTTAAGCTTGAGCAAAACTACCGCTCAACACGCACGATTCTTAAAGCCGCGAACACGCTGATTGCGAACAACCCGCACGTTTATGACAAAGCCCTATGGTCTGATCTAGGGATCGGTGATCCGATACGTGTCATGGTGACACGTAATGAAGACGCGGAATCTGAGCGTGTTGCCGCAGAGATACAAAGCCGTCATTTACGACATAATATTCCTTATCAAGATTTTGCCGTTCTGTATCGTGGTAACCACCAAGCACGTCTACTTGAAATTAAGCTGCAGGCTTATCGTATTCCCTACAAAATGAACGGGGGCTCGTCGTTCTTTTCACGTGCGGAGATTAAAGACTTAATGGGGTATCTGCGTTTATTAGTGAACCCCGATGACGATAACGCATTCCTACGAGTGATTAACTTGCCACGCCGAGAGATCGGCCCTGCGACCCTTGAGAAAGTCGGAAACCTAGCCAATCAGCTACATGTCAGCTTATTTGAGGCATCAGGCGATAAAGCGTTAGATGAAACCGTAACAGGCAAACCATTACTGCGCTTGCGTGAATTTGAGTCATGGATTCAAAACCTACGTCAGCGTTTGCAAAAAGGTTCGCCCATTCCTGTTATCGAACAAATGATTCATGACATGGATTACTTTGGCTGGCTGCAAGAGCAGGCAAGCTCACCGAAAGCGGCGGAACGCCGTATAGAAAACGTTCGTTTTTTGATTGAGTCTATTCAGCGCATGATGGAAAGTGCGTGGGAAGAAGACGCCGATGCTGGCCTCGACCATGCAATCTCGAAGCTTTTACTGATCGACATGTTAGAGCGCCAAGAGGAAGAAGAGGATGAGGATAAGGTTCAGTTACTGACACTGCATGCCTCCAAAGGTCTGGAATATCCTCATGTGTTCCTCATCGGTTGTGAAGAAGAGTTGTTGCCACATCGAAACAGCATAGAAAACGATGATATTGAAGAAGAGCGTCGACTCGCCTATGTGGGGATTACCCGTGCGAAACGCACACTTTGCATCACGATGGCTGCCAAAAGACGCCAGTTTGGCGAAGAAATTGATTGCTTGCCGAGTCGCTTTTTAGATGAGTTACCTGAAGAAGACTTGGTCTGGGAAGGGCGTGGCGATGAAAGTGAAGCGCAAAAGAAAGAGCAAGGTAAAGCCTCATTGTCTGCACTAAAAGCCATGTTGAATTCATAGCTCTGTAAGCGATTCTAATTTATTTTTCAGCCGGCCTGTTAATTTTAACATTGCTTTCTATACTTCATTTCAAGCCATAAATGACTTTTATCTATTAATGGGTCAGGGATGAGCTTATGGACATTAATCACTATAATGGAAATGGAGTAAGTATGAAGCTGGCATTACATCCTTCTGTAGGTGTGGGACGTTTAGGTAACAGCCCACAATCATTTTACCTTTCACCTACCACTATTGGTGGTCTTCCTTGGGACTCTGATCAATATGGTAATCAGCTCGGCCCAGTGAGCCAATTTAAAGATGAGACAGGACAGGTAAAACGCCAAGGACAACCATTTAAAATTTTTCAAGAAGATGGCACTGAACTGACGTTAGAGTCTCCAAATGTTGCTTCTATTGAATGGACGGTTCATCTGGCTAACAAAAAAGCGGCATGGTATCAGTACAGTGAGCTGGAAGGGAACTTGCTATACGGCCCTGATAATAGCTATGAGAACCGAGGTGTTGAGTTTCGCAATGCTAGTTCCACAGATCGCCGTAGTCTTATTGTTGACCCCGGCCCAAGAACGATCTCCGGTGCGCAGCAGCAATTGGTGATAGACAAGAACACGGTTCCTGAAGGTTATCCTGCTACTTTTCCACCAGATGAAGTCGAATATGGTGTACCTGTGACGACATTGGGTGAACTTATGACGGATAACCAAGGTCGTTTGGTGGTATTGGGGGGCTTTGGACATGCTGGCGGTAGTGAACCTCTGACCAGCTATGGTGGCTCAGATACTTGGCATGATGATATTGCTGATGGTCCTGTTTATTGTGAAGTGACCTTTAATGACGGTACGCCTTCGCAAACACTACAAGCATGGATCATTATTGGCTCTCCAGATTTTGCACCTGAAATTGTCAATATTTCTACTTTAAGCGATACCATGCTTGATGTAGGCGTTCGCGCATTTAACTTAATACCTGAGCTGTATACGGATGGTGTTTTTCAGAGTGATTATCGAGTGAATTATCAGCGCGATATCCTTCCGATTATAGAGCGTTTTAAAGGTTATCAATGGGTTGCGAACGTTCAATCTATGTCTGCGTTTGCCAGCAATGATTTTGATTACAGCGATAACAGTGATGAGAATCGCGGCAATAGAGAGCAATACTTCTCCTATTTTCGTGAGCCAAATGATAAATCAAATCCTACACCTGATCAGTCGCAGCAGTATTTATTTCAAGAGAATGCTCAAAGTGGTTTGTTCCCAATGATGCCGCTTAACTCAGGTAGTAACTCGGTGAGTAATACCAATATTGTTAAGTTTTTAGCATTAAATGACACGCAGCATTTCATGTTGTCTCAATGGGCAAAAGGTATGTTTGATGATAATGAAAACTACACCCCTTACCCTATCGCACAGTCGGATCAAGCCAGTGTTGGCAACTGTGTTGGCCTGCCAATGTGTCCGGGCATTGAAGTGACTTGGAGTCTCCAGAATCCCGCTATTTACGAATCATCTTATGTTATCAAAGATCAAAAAGGCAAAGACGGTTATAACGCAACGGGATTAGATCCATCACGGGATGAATGTGAAGGTGGTGGTTGTCAGCCGGGAGATCTTACTAAGCGGATGGCCTGCCCATGGCAAGCAGATTTCTTCCAATGTACGGTGCAATACATCAACTTCACCAATCCTTCGGTTAACAAGGTGGATGGAGCGCCTTTGCCGCCGACGTATTATTCTTATTGGTGGCCGCCACAAAGCCCTTGGGATGTGCTAACTGGAGAGCTTTCCGCTGAGGGACAAAAAGCAGGTAACTTGCCTGCTGGACAACAGATGAACTATGCCCGAGGTATTAATAACTTTGTGCAGATGGTTGAGTATTGGTGGTCTTTAGCCTTTATTCGTAATGTTAATACGGGCAATGCTAAGTACCCTTACTTTACTGAAACCGAACGGAATACTGAAATTTTTGGTTTTAAGGAAGTGGGGGTTGGGGCGATCAGTGGCAACCCTGATGATAATGAAACCACTATCCCAGTGTTTTATGTTGAAGGTGATACATCTTCTATGAAAGCAAAGAGTGCTAAAGGTGCGGCGCTGGCATCGGTACTTGAGAAAAAAGCCTTTAAGAAAATTTCGGTGGCTTCGGGTGGCTTAGGTGCACCACGTTCAGGAACAAGGATGAGACGATAATAATGACATCTGCCACTGTTCATGAAACAGAGGTTTTAGTGGTTGGCGCAGGTCCATCGGGCTGCGCCACTGCTTTGAGCCTATTGAATTATTCAGGATTACAAGAAGGCGCTGTTTTTGTTGTTGAGCAAAGTGATTTAGGGCGCGTTCGTGTTGGTGAGCAGGTATCACCTACATTATTTAAATTTCTAGATTACCTGAAGCTCAGTAATGAGGAGTTTATCCGGGAAACATGCCGTCCAAGCTTTAACGGTGTGTCATATTGGGGGAGTACTTCAGCGAATACACGAGAAAGTGTGTTTACCGCAGACGATACGACTTATCAACTGGATCGAGAAGAGTTTGACCTTGCTCTGATTAAGAAGGTATCGGATCTTGGCGGTGTGGTATTACCAAGAACACGAGTAAAGTCAGTAATACGAACAGATGACCAGCGTTGGTCTGTTGAGTTGCACCATCCAGAGCAGGGAATATTTCATGTTTTGGCCGATTATTTAGTAGATGCCACGGGGCGGAACGCTAGTATAGCTCGTCAGTTAGGTATTGAGTTAGAAAAAAAGGATAACCTCGTGGGAGTGGGATGTTTCCTATCTGCTCCAGAAGAACCAGGAGAACCTTTTGGTCACGTGTTGGAATCTTGTGAATTCGGATGGTGGTATTGTGCTCATTTGCCCAACAATCAAATGGTCGTCAGTCTATTTGCTGATGCGGGACTCGTTTCAAGTGAACACTTAGGGAAAATTCAACCTTGGTTGAGTTATCTTGCTGATACTTCTCATCTAAAGCGCTATGTCTCTGGGGCGAAAGTGTGCTCTGAAAAACCGTGGGTAAGAAATGCCGGCTCTCAGAGGTTACTTGGGCATTGGCCTGATAACTTTATCGCGGTTGGAGAAGCGGCATGCGCCTTTGACCCGATATCGTCAATGGGAATCGGCTTTGCTATCTCATCTGGATGTCAAGCAGCTATCGCTATTATGGCTCAACAGAAAGTGCCGACGACTGGAGCTATCGAGTTATATCGGAGTGATCTAGAGCGTATATTCTCTGAATATCTGGAAACTTGCCGCACCATCTATAGCAAGGAGAAACGTTGGGAAGATTCTGAGTTTTGGTTGAATAGAGCTTCGTAGCATAATTTTCGTATAACACAGACATAAAAAATGGAGACCTCGGTCTCCATTTTTTATGTCTGTTTAAAGAGGCGAATTACTTGCTGTTCTCAGTCATGTACTCAATCGCACCTTGGATCTCTTCGTCGCTACATGTTGTACATGTGCCGCGCGGAGGCATCGCATTGAGTCCGTTGATGGCATTGCTCATTAGTGAGTCGAAGCCTTTTGCTACACGTGGTGCCCATGCTCCCGCGTCGCCAAACTTTGGCGCGCCAGCAACACCAACAGAATGGCATGCCGTACAGAACTGATTGTATATTGCTTCACCTGAGCGAGGGCCATCACTGCTAGCAACGGCAGCAGCAGCGACTTCACACTCTTCACCAGCAATACACACGTTGCCAACAGGTGCAATGCGTGCAGTGATTTCTTCAGGGCTTTGGCCGATAGCGTTGACGGTTGAGCTCATTATGGTGGTGAGGCCGACCATACCAATTAGAGCGAAAAGTTTGCGATGGAAAATTTTGATCAGCGAACTCACTATGTTTTTCCTCGATCCAAATTAGTCTTGTTGAAATGTTAAGTGGCCGCAGTATACCCAGTCCCGCTGAGCGCAGAAAACAAATTAGCATGAAATTTGGACAAACACCGCTCTATGTCAAAAAAATAGACTTTTGCTAATGTGTCTACGTATTAATACTGAGTTTTGATTAAGTAATATTACGTAGGGTTTTCGGTAATCTTACGAATAGAGTCATTGGCTGTTTTTCCGCCATTATGGGGGCAGTGCTTCGGCATGTGCCATAAAAATAACCATAGGCAGGATAAAAATAATGACATTGCAAAAACTATCTAAACTTGTTGCCGTGGCAACACTCACTGTTTCTACCTTCGCTGCATCCTATTCAGTGGCTGCAGATGGCAAAGTGTACCGTCTTAAAATGGCGGAGACTTGGAACGCGAATTTTCCTATCTTTGGCGATGCGCCACGTGAAATGGCAAGACTGGCAGAAGAAATGTCAGACGGTCGCTTAAAAATCACCATCGACTCTGCAAACAAACACAAAGCGCCTTTTGGTGTGTTTGATATGGTGCGCTCGGGTCAATACGACCTAGGGCATTCTGCGTCATATTACTGGAAAGGCAAAGTACCGAATACGTTGTACTTCACAACGATGCCATTTGGTATGACAACACCGGAGCAATACGGCTGGTTCTACTACGGCGGTGGTCAAGCATTATCGGACAAAGTGTACAGCCAATTTGGCCTACGTTCTTTCCCAGGCGGTAATACTGGCAACCAAATGGGCGGTTGGTTCCAGAAAGAGATCAACTCAGTAGAGGACCTACAAGGTCTGAAAATGCGTATTCCTGGCTTCGCGGGTGAAGTGATGGCAAAACTGGGCGCTAGCCCAACAAACATTCCTTCAGGTGAATTATTTACGGCACTTGAGCGTCGTACAATTGATGCCTTGGAGTGGGTGGGACCTTCACTAGACCTACGTATGGGCTTCCACAAAATTGCACCTTACTACTACACAGGCTGGCATGAGCCTGCAACAGAGCTGCAATTCCTTGTAAATGAACGTTCTTTCAAGCGTTTACCAGCAGATCTACAAACGATCTTGAAAAGTGCTATGAAGCTATCGGCTTACGATATGTACATTCAGTCTTACCACGAAAGTGCAGAAAACTGGGCAACGATGAAGAAAGAGTTCCCAAATATCGAAGTCAAATCCTTCCCTGAAGACGTGATGAAAGCAATGTACAAAGCCAACGAAGAATTGCTAGCGGAAAAAGCAGCGGCTGATCCATTGGCGAAAGAGATCTTAGATTCTCAAGCTGAGTACATGGCCAAAGCGCGTGTTTGGACCAATATCTCGGATCGTGCTTACCTAGACAGCTTAGATAATCTAGCTGACTAACCTCTTAAAAGGCAGGACGACTCTATGTCCTGCCTTTTTTGATGAATTTGTTTTTCCTGGGGCTTTCTTTATGTTTCTGGTTTCTCTTGAAAAGACGCTTGGACGTTACTCTCTTTGGTTGGGTAAGCTGTCTGCCCTGCTACTGATTTTGTTGCTGTGCAATGTGTTCTATAACGTGTTGATGCGTTACGCCTTCAATACTGTTTCGATTGGTATGCAAGAGCTTGAGTGGCACTTGTATTCCGCTATTTTCCTACTCGGTATTCCATTCGGTTTGCAAACTGGTGGCCATGTTCGTGTGGATTTGATCTACGAGCGCTTGAGTGTGCGCGGCAAAGCATGGATTGATTTGGCCGGTTCTATCCTCTTTTTGATTCCTTTTACGTTGCTTGTGGGCTGGTACGGTGTGGACTTTGCCAAAGAGGCTTATATGTTGGGTGAAACCAGTGGTGACCCAGGCGGTTTACCTGCTCGTTGGATAATTAAATCAGCGATCCCAGTAGCGTTTTTCTCTATGGCGATTGGTGGTTTAGGAATGATCTTGCGCTCAATCAATGCTATTCGAGGCGTTTCTAACGAGGGGTTCGATCACGAACCTATTCAACACTAGCCGCTCAATAGGTGTTTATATGATTGGTATTATTATGTTTTTCGTGGCGCTGGTGATGCTTTTATTTGGCTTCCCAGTGGCATTTACCTTTGGCGGGGTGGCGCTGATTTTCGGTGTGTTTGCTGAAGGTTGGGATATGTTCGCTTTCATGCCGTTCCGTATCCAAAGTTATATGGAAAATACGGTGATGATGGCCGTGCCTTTGTTTATTTTCATGGGCATTGTGTTACAGAAAACTCGATTGGCTGAACAACTACTTGAGGCCATGGGTAAGCTATTTGGCAGTGTCCGTGGTGGTCTGGCTATTTCTACCATTTTGGTAGGCTCATTGCTGGCAGCCTCCACTGGTGTTGTTGGCGCGAGTGTGGTGGCAATGGGATTGATCTCTTTGCCGGTCATGATGAAATATCATTACAGTAAGTCTTTGGCCTGCGGCACCATCTGTGCGTCAGGTACTTTAGGACAAATCATTCCTCCATCTATTATCTTGATCATATTGGGGGACGTACTAGGTATTCCGGTTGGTGATTTGTTCCAAGCAGCATTGGGCCCAGGCGTAGTTTTGATCGGGTGTTATATTTTATACATCGTGGTAATCACATGGCTTAAGCCTGAATTGGCGCCGGCGATCCCATACGATGAGTCTCTTGGAACACGCTCAGAGCAGATTCGTGATGCGCTAAAAGCAATCGTTCCACCTTTGGCGCTTGTATTGATTGTATTGGGGTCGATCTTTTCCGGTATTGCTACCCCAACAGAGTCATCTGCGTTAGGCGGTGTGGGTGCAGTGATTCTGTCTCTGATTTACCGTCAGTTCAGCTGGAAAATGCTGTTTGATAGTGCGTTAGAGACCGTTAAAGTCACGGCCATGGTGTTTGCTATCCTGATGGGTGCGACGGCATTCTCGATGGCGTTTAGCTACACCGGTGGTGATTACATTGTTGAAGAAGTGTTGTTGAATCTACCTGGTGAAAAATGGGGCTTCATCATCTTGGCAATGGTCGCTATTTTGATTTTGGGCTTCTTTATCGATTTCGTTGAGATTGCTTTCATTATCGTGCCGATCTTAGCACCTGTTGCAGAAGCGTTAGGGATCAACATGGTGTGGTTTGCTATTTTGATCGCGATGAACTTACAGACGTCATTCTTAACACCGCCATTTGGGTTCAGTCTCTTCTATTTAAAAGGGGTCGCACCTAGGTCGGTGAAAACGTTCGATATCTATCGCGGTGTGATACCGTTTATCCTGATTCAGATTGCTGTGTTAGTAAGTATATTGGTGCTGCCGGGTTTATATGGCATGGACTAATGGCTAATAGCATTTCATACGGGAAGACGATACATTGACTATAAAAGGGAGGCTTTGCCTCCCTTCAATCTTTCTAGCCATGATGCATTTCTGTGTACCAAGAAAGACATATAACGATCAGGAAAACAACAATAATTAGGTCCTGCTATGACACTTAAAAGCAAAATCATTTTGCTGACAGTGATCCCTTTGCTTTTAGCAACGGCTATCATTACTTATCTCGGGGTGACTCATGCTCAGTCGCTGACTCAGCAAGAGCTAGCCCTCTACGAGCAACGTATGATTGAAACCCGTAAGCAAGCTTTAAAAGACAATGTTGCCATTGCCATGTCGGCCATTCGTCCCATTCTTGAAAATCCTTCTTTAACAACTGAGCAAGCAAAACAGCGTGTGCGTCGTTTATTAACAGGCTTACACTATAATGAAGATGGTTATTTTTTTGCTTACACGTTAGATGGGGTGAATTTAGTTCACCCAACGCAGCCTGATTTTGTCGGACAAAACTTATTAGAGTTTCAAGATAAGGAGGGAGACTTTCTTATTAAGAACTTAATTCAAGCGGCTAAGTCGGGAGGTGGGTTTCATCGCTATATTTGGGAGAAACCACCGCAACTGATTCAAGAAGACAAGCTTAGTTATGTTGTATTAATCGAGCCTTGGGGATGGATGATGGGTACGGGTATCTATCTTGATGATATATATCGGGATCTTGAGGCTGCACAAAATGCGATGAACAAAAACATCTCCAACAGCTTATTTACAGTTTTGTTTGTATTGGGTCTAACAGTTGTTGTGGTTTTGTTGTTGGGATTATTTATTAATTTACGAGAACACCGTCTAGCAGATGTTCGGTTAAAGAAGTTAATTAAGCGTTTCATTCGCTTACAAATCAGCGAGCGCCGCAAATTCTCCAGAGAGCTCCACGATGGTATTAATCAATTACTAGTTTCGAGTAAGTTTCGTATTGAGCTGGTGGCAAATAAACTTCGTAAGGGGATACAACATGACACGATCGAAGCGGATTTGCAGCAGGCTGAACATGTAATTGAACAAACGATCCAGGAAGTACGACAAATCTCTCATAACTTGCGACCGACTTTATTAGATGATTTAGGTTTAGAGGCCGCCTTGATAGGTCTGTTGGAGCAGTTCTCAGAGCGAACACAGATTCATGTCCAATATCAGCTCATGCCAAATCTCGATGAGTTAGCTGAGGAGGTAGAAATTACCCTGTATCGCTTGTCACAAGAGTGTTTAACCAACATCGAAAAGCACTCCAATGCGCAACACGTTTCTTTGAAAATCTGGCTACAAAAAGATGCGTTACACTTTGAATGTAGAGACGATGGCTGTGGTTTTAACCCTCGGGATAAAGTGAATGGAATTGGGGTATTCAATATGCGCGAGCGTTTGGCGCTGATTGAAGGGGAATTTTCTATCCACAGTGAAGCGGAATTAGGCACCACTGTTCGGGCTCTAGTGCCCAGTGAAATAGCTATGTCTGGAGGACAAAATGAGCCGACCTAATATCAAGGTTTTATTAGTAGATGATCATGTGTTGGTGCTGGACGGCTTGGTTGCACGGTTACAGCTTGAGTCTCACATTGAGATTATGGGCACCGCTAAGAATGGTGAGGAAGCGTTGCAAAAAGCGCAGTTATTGGCACCAGATGTCGTACTGATGGATGTGTCTATGCCGGTACTTGGTGGAATCGAAGCGGCTAAGCGCTTTCACGAAGAGTTACCTCAAATAAAAGTGCTGATGCTGAGTATGCATCATGATCGAGAATACATATTACCTCTCGTGCAATCGGGAGCAAGTGGTTACGTGCTCAAAGATGTGTCAGTTAATGAACTCATCATGGCCATCGATACAGTCTTTCAAGGTGGCACGTATTTTAGTGCAGGCGCTTCTCAATCGCTTTTCACCATGCCGGATAAGTCTCTTGATCCTGCACCGGCAGCCAATGAATCTCTCACTCGACGAGAGCTCGATGTGTTGATTGCGTTAACCTCTGGTCACGCGAATAAAGAAGTGGCTAGACGATTGAATATTAGTGTGCGAACAGTGGAAACTCACCGTCAAAACTTAAAGAACAAGCTAGATATCCATACACTGGCGGGACTCACAAAGTATGCAATTGAGCAGGGTTTGATTTAACTATTAAAGCTAGCTGTTTAAAAAATAACATGCCTTTCAAAAATTTAAACGTCTGATTTTTATATAAAAATTTTTCTATTTAAGATCTCTATACGCATTGCGTATAGAGCATATCGTTATTTCGATTGGTTATTCTAAATCGCTTCAGTACTCTTCAAATACGCTGTTTTTGCGAACTTTTTACAGGTTTCGCGAAAACGTGTAGGGGGCCTCAAGGAAGAGGAATAGCCGCCTCACTCAACGACTTGTTGGAGTGAGGCCGCTTTTAACACATCTCAGTTCGTTCTCCGAATTCAACGACATCACAAAAGAACACTTTCATTGGCTTGGCCAAATGCCTGAGCCGATGTCGCGAGTTTTAACAGAACTTGAAAATAATTATGCGAAATGGAGAGTTAAGATGAAAAAACGGTTAGCCGCTTTACCACTTGCGTTGATGGCTGCAGGTGCCATGTCAATGTCTGCACAGGCTGCTTCAACGTTGGTCTACTGTTCAGAAGGTAGCCCAGAAGGCTTTAACCCAGCGTTCTACACATCGGGTACAACATTCGATGCCAGCTCGAAAAACATGTTCAACCGCTTAGTTGAGTTCAAACTAGGAACAACCGAAACAGAAGCCGGTCTAGCAGAAAGCTACGATGTGTCGGCTGACGGTCTTGAATACACTTTCCATTTACGCAAAGGCGTCAAGTTCCATAGCACCAAGGACTTTAAACCAAGCCGTGATTTCAACGCAGACG
Source organism: Marinomonas ostreistagni (assembly GCF_016461785.1). Lineage (GTDB taxonomy): Bacteria > Pseudomonadota > Gammaproteobacteria > Pseudomonadales > Marinomonadaceae > Marinomonas > Marinomonas ostreistagni_A. The sequence goes on from NZ_JAEMUH010000001.1 coordinate 44,835, forward strand.
ATGTCATCTTTACCTTTGCTCGTCAGTGGGATAAAAATCACCCTTACCACACTGTTTCAGGTGGCTCATACGAATACTTCAACGGTATGGGCATGCAGGACTTAATCAAAGACATCGTTAAAGTAGATGATTACACGGTTAAGTTTGTTCTGAACCAGCCTGAAGCTCCGTTCGTGGCAAACTTAGCCATGGACTTTGCATCGATTTTTTCCGCAGAACAAGCGGATTACCTAATGAAGAAAGGCACGCCAGAGCAGTTGGATATCAACCCTGTTGGCACAGGTCCATTCCAAAAGGTTCAGTACCAAAAAGACTCTTTGATCCGCTACACAGCGTTTAAAGAATACTGGAAAGGTAAAGCGGACATCGATCGCCTAGTCTTCTCTATCACGCCAGATGCGTCGGTTCGTTACGCTAAGCTAAAAGCAGGTGAGTGTCATGTGATGCCTTATCCAAACCCTGCTGACCTTGAGCAAATGCAAGCAGATAGCGACATCAACTTGATGAGCCAAGAAGGTCTAAACGTCGGTTACTTGGCATTCAATACGGAAAAAGCTCCGTTTACCGATACCAAAGTTCGCCAAGCGCTAAACTACGCAACCAACAAAAACGCCATCATTGATGCGGTATTCCAAGGTGCGGGTAAAGTGGCGAAAAACCCAATTCCACCGACTATGTGGTCTTACAACAATGACGTGAAAGATTACTCGTACGATCCTGTGAAAGCGAAAGAGCTACTCAAAGAAGCAGGCTACGAGAACGGTTTCAAAACGAACATCTGGGCGATGCCAGTTCAGCGTCCTTACAACCCGAATGCTCGCCGTATGGCTGAGATCATCCAAGAAGATTGGAAAAAAGTGGGTGTCGATGCCGAGATCGTTTCTTACGAATGGGGTGAATACCTAAACCGCTCTAAGAAAGGTGAACACGATACCGTATTGCTAGGTTGGACGGGTGATAACGGTGACCCAGATAACTTCATGTATGTTCTTCTTGGCTGTGATGGCGTAGGTGGCTCTAACCGTGCGCAATGGTGTAACGAAGAGTTCAATAACTTGCTGCTGGATGCGAAGAAAACGTCTGTAAAAGCGGAACGTACTAAGTTCTACGAAGAAGCTCAGCAAGTCTTCAAGCGTGAAGCGCCTTGGATTACCGTTGCCCACTCAGTGGTATACGAGCCAATCCGTAAGGAAGTGAAAGGCTACAAAATTGACCCACTAGGTGGTCACTACTTCTACAACGTAAGTCTAGAGAAGTAATCAAAAGCGCGGTGTCGATGAACATCATTGGCGCCGCGAGCACTACAGAGTTAGGCGGTCGTGGAAGCCGCCTACCTCTGCTAAATCAAGTGGGCTAACCGCCAGCTTGGTTCTCCCCATTAAGAGAGCTAGTCATCTATGTTCCAATTTATTTTTCGTCGATTAAGTTTAGTCATTCCGACGTTTATCGGAATCACCTTGCTGACGTTCACGCTTATCCGTTTGATCCCAGGTGACCCGATTGAGGTAATGGCTGGTGAACGCGGTGTCAGTGCAGAGCGTCACGCCGAACTCAGCGCGCAACTTGGCTTTGATCAGCCCTTATATGTGCAATATTTTCACTACGTCACCGGTGTATTACAGGGTGACTTAGGTAATTCACTCGTAACGAAAGAGCCTGTATTAAGCGAGTTCTTAACCTTGTTTCCAGCCACAATCGAGTTGGCATTTTGTGCGGCGATTTTTGCCATTCTGATTGGCTTACCGGCAGGCATGATTGCCGCGGTGAAGCGCGGCACCTTGTTTGATCACTCGGTGATGACCTTTTCTTTGACGGGCTATTCCATGCCGATCTTCTGGTGGGCGTTATTGCTCATGTTGATCTTCTCTGTAAATCTCGGTTGGACGCCAGTATCGGGACGCATCGATGTAGTGTATTGGATCGATGATGTCACGGGCTTTATGTTGATTGATTCGATTCTGTCCGGCGAAGAAGGGGCATTTTCTTCTGCAATAGCGCACCTTATCTTGCCAAGTATTGTTCTAGGCACCATTCCTATGGCGGTGATTGCACGTATGACGCGCTCGTCCATGTTGGAAGTGCTAAGCGAGGATTACATTCGTACAGCGCGTGCTAAAGGTATTGCCCCATGGCGCGTGATTATCATCCATGCGTTACGCAACGCGCTGATTCCCGTGATCACAGTCATTGGCCTGCAGGTGGGTATTTTGCTCTCCGGTGCGATCCTGACGGAAACCGTATTTGCTTGGCCGGGAATTGGTAAATGGTTGATTGAATCCATTGGTCGACGTGATTACCCAGTAGTGCAAGGGGGGATCTTGATCGTGGCCACGATCATCATTGTGGTCAACCTATTGGTAGACATTGCCTACGGCATTGTTAACCCACGTATTCGACACAGCCGTTAAGGAGGCGCTATGACGACTGAAACATTACAAGCGCCAGCACCACGTACACCGTTACAAGAATTCTGGCACTACTTTAAGGGCAACAAAGGCGCGGTCAGCGGTTTGGTGTTCATCATTATCATCTGTTTGATGGCTTTGTTCGCGGATGTGGTTGCCCCTCATTCGCCATCTGATCAAGCTCGTGATGCATTACTACTTCCTCCAGCATGGATGGAAGGGGGCAACTGGGCCTATGTCTTAGGTACTGACGATGTGGGTCGAGACATTCTGTCGCGTATTATCCACGGCGCTCGTTTGTCACTATCCGTTGGTTTGGTCGCGGTAACCGCTTCTTTATTAATGGGGATTTTGCTTGGTCTTGTGGCGGGTTACTGCAAAGGTGTGGTGGATACCATCATCATGCGAGTGGTGGACATCATGCTAGCGATGCCAAGCTTGCTGTTAGCGATTGCGATTGTTGCGATCTTGGGCCCCAGTATTGTTAACGCGGCGTTAGCAATCTCGATTGTCTCACTGCCGCACTATGTACGTTTGACCCGTGCGGCGACTATGGCGGAAATGTCTCGAGATTACGTCACCTCTTCCCGGGTGATTGGCGCAAGTCCGCTACGCTTGATGTTTGTTTGTATTCTGCCTAACTGTGTCGCGCCACTGATCGTACAAGCGACCTTAGGCTTTTCAACTGCCATCTTAGACATGGCAGCGCTGGGCTTCCTTGGCTTAGGTGCACAACCTCCAACCCCTGAATGGGGCAGCATGTTGGCGGACGCATTGCAGTTCGTTCAGCGCGCATGGTGGGTAGTAACCTTCCCAGGTCTGATGATCTTGTTGACCGTATTGGCGTTTAACCTAATGGGTGACGGCTTGCGTGATGCACTGGATCCGAAGTTGAAGCAGTAGGAGCGCAATATGTCATTACTTAAGTTAGAAAATCTATCCGTTACCTTTGGTAATTTCCGCGCTGTGGATCAAATTAGCTACAGCGTCAACGAAGGGGAAGTGTTAGGCATCGTAGGTGAGTCAGGCTCAGGTAAAAGTGTCAGCTCACTGTCGTTAATGGGCTTGATTGATTACCCAGGGAAGGTCAGTGCCGATGAACTGACCTTTATGGATCAGGACCTGTTGTCCATGCCTGAAGCGCAACGTCGCAAAATCACCGGTTCTGATATTGCGATGATCTTCCAAGATCCAATGACCAGTCTAAATCCGTGTTTTACAGTGGGTTATCAGATCATTGAAGCGCTCAAAACCCACCAAGGTGGTACTAAAAAAGAGCTGAAAAATCGCGCCATTGAGTTGTTAACTCTGGTTGGTATCCCTGCGCCTGAAACGCGTTTAAGTGCTTATCCGCATCAACTGTCAGGTGGTATGAGTCAGCGGGTAATGATCGCGATTGCGATCGCTTGTAATCCTAAACTTTTGATTGCCGATGAGCCGACAACGGCCTTGGACGTGACCATTCAAGCTCAGATTATTGATTTGCTGATTGACCTACAAGAACAAAAGCAAATGGGCTTGGTATTGATCACTCACGATTTAGCACTGGTGGCCGAAGTGGCCCATCGGGTGATCGTGATGTATGCCGGTCAAATCGTTGAAAGTGGTCCTGCGAGTGAAGTGTTTAGCGCACCGCAACACCCTTACACACAAGCTTTGCTGGCGTCATTGCCTGAATCCGCAGCTGGTAAAGCACGTTTAGAAGCGCTGCCTGGTGTGGTGCCTGGTCAATACGATCGACCAAAGGGATGTTTGCTAAGTCCCCGTTGTCCTTATGCAACGGATCATTGCCGTAATGTGGAGCCTACTAGCCAAGGGCCGTTAGAACGCCAAGTGAAATGTCATACACCACTGAACGCACAGGGGAGGCCAGCCGCATGAGCCAAGAACTTGTTTTAAACGCCCATAATCTGAAGCAGCACTATGAAGTGAAACAAGGCTTTTTAAAGCCTGATGCGACAGTGAAAGCGGTGGATGGAGTAAGCTTTACCCTTGAGAAAGGCAAAACCTTAGCGGTAGTGGGGGAATCAGGTTGTGGTAAATCGACGCTAGGTCGAATGCTGACCATGATCGAAACGCCGACCGATGGTCAGTTGAACTTCCTTGGTGAGGATTTACTGGCTTTATCGAAAGAGCAGCAAAAAGAGTTGCGCCAGAAAATCCAAATCATTTTCCAAAACCCTTATGGTTCTTTAAACCCTCGTAAGAAAATTGGCTCGATCTTGGAAGAACCGTTGGTAATTAATACCAATCTAAGCAAATCGGAGCGCAAGGCCAAAGCCATGGAAATGATGTCCAAGGTAGGTCTGAAGCCAGAGCACTATGATCGTTATCCGCATATGTTCTCAGGTGGCCAGCGTCAGCGTATCGCCATTGCCCGTGGTTTGATGTTAGATCCTGAAGTGATAGTGGCTGATGAGCCGGTGTCAGCTCTGGATGTGTCAGTGCAAGCGCAGGTTCTTAACCTGATGATGGATCTGCAACAAGAGTTTGGCTTGAGCTATGTGTTTATCTCTCATGATTTATCTGTGGTAGAGCACATCGCCGATGAAGTGATGGTGATGTACCTCGGTAAAGTGGTCGAGCACGGTACTTGTGAGGAAGTCTTCACTAACCCAAAACACCCATATACTCAGGCTCTCCTGTCCAGTACGCCACAGCTATCGAGTGATAAACGCCGTCAGCGTATTAAGCTAAAAGGGGAGCTGCCATCACCACTGAATCCACCAAGTGGTTGTGCTTTCCATGGACGTTGTCAGTATGCAAACGATCGTTGTCGTACGGAAGGGCCGGTACTTCGTACTACCGATGAGGCCCACTTGATTGCTTGTCATGCCGTTGAAGAAAACCGCTTAACGGAGGTTTCTGGCGCGGCATAGTCAAAAGAATGAAGCGAAGTCAGTACTTCGCTTCATTCTTTACTAGGCGAACAACTGTTGATTTTCTATACTGTAGGGTATAACCAAATGGTCAAGCTATTGACCAGTACAACAAGAAGCTAGATCTGCAACCCTCAGTCAGAAAGCAGAATCAGCCCGTATAAGGAACCCAAATGTTAAGATGTCTTCTCATTCTACTTGGAATGGGGTTTAGTGCGTTCTCGTGCTTGGCGGCGGATATCCGTATAGCGGTTGATGCTGATCCAATTTCTCTTGACCCTCATGAACAGCTGTCCGAAGCAGGCATTCAATATTCTCACGCGGTATTTGACCCTTTAGTTCGATGGCGCCAAAACGGTACGCTTGAACCGCGTTTAGCCCAATCTTGGCAAATGCTCGACGCCAACACTATGCGTATTCAGTTACGCAATGACGTGCAATTCCATTCAGGCAACCGGATGACTGCAGACGATGTCTTATTCACAGTGGAACGATTGAAAGGCTCTGTGGATTTCAAAGCACTGTTCAATGTTGTGCAAAATGTGGACAAAATCGACGATTATACCGTCGATATCCACACCACTCATACTTATCCCTTGCTGTTAAACATACTGGCGTATGTGTTTGTGATGGACAAAGGCTTCTACGAAGGTCAGGCTGAGGTCGTAAAATTTGGGCAGACGTTTGCTTCGAGTAACGTATCAGGCTCAGGACCATTTCTAGTGAAAGAGCGTATTGCTGGGCAGCGTCTAGTGCTTCAACGTAATCCACACTATTGGGATCAAACTTCCCCCGGGAATGTTCAGAACATGGAATGGTTGCCGATTCGCTCCGATTCGACGCGTTTAGCGGCGCTGTTAACAGGAGATGTTGATGCCATTTCACCGGTTGCGCCAATCGACATTGCCCGTGTGCAACGCACCCCTGATATTCAGCTGCTGTCAATGACGGGAACGCGCATCGTGATGTTACAGCTCAACCAATCCCGCAGAAAAGAATTGCAACATCCTAAAGTTCGTCAAGCGATGAGTCTTGCCATCAATCAAAGCCTAATCGTAGAGAAAATCCTTAGAGGCTATGGTGAAGCGGCGGGGCAACTCAGTGCAACGGCGTTTGCCGGTCATATCAGTGATTTGATGCCCCAATACGATATTGAACAAGCCAAACAATTGATGGCTGAAGCTGGCTACAAAGAGGGCTTTCGTATCACCATGATGGCGCCGAATAACCGCTACATGAGTGATGAAAAAGTGGCTCAGGCCGCTGCGGCGATGTTAGAAAAAATCAACATTAAAGTAGACCTTAAAACCTTTCCCAAAGCCCAATACTTTCAGTTGTTTGATCAACGGGCGGCGGATGTCATGATGCTGGGATGGCAGTCAGACACCTTTGATTCCAATAATATTTTTGAATTTACGTTGGCGTGTCGTGACCTTAAAACAGGTTTGGGCACTTATAACGCCGGAGAGTTTTGTGACCCTTTGGTTGAGCAAGGTGTTCGCTTAGCTAATCGTGAAATGCAACCTAAACAGCGCGAACGTATTTTGCAAGGGATTGAACATCACACTGCAAAAGAAGCCTTAGTCATTCCGTTGTACTGGCAACCGATTATTTGGGCAACGAAGCGCTCGGTTCAATTAGAAGGCGTGTTAAACTTTTTGAATTTCCCATACTGGGGCGATTTAAAAGTAAGCGAAGGAATCCATGGTTAGCTTTATTGGGCGGAGGCTTTGTCAGGCGCTGTTTGTGCTGCTGATTATCAGTGTGGTCAGTTTTATTATTCAAGATAACCTAGGTGACCCCGTTCGGCAGATGGTAGGCCAATCGGTGTCCTTGCAAGAGCGTGCGGCCTTACAGCAAGAGCTGGGCTTAAATGACCCTTTACTACAGCAATATGGTCGTTTTTTGATGGGAGCACTGCAAGGTGACTTAGGCATGTCCTATTACTATAAGCAGCCTACCTTGGATGTGATTGTAAGCCGCTTGCCTGCAACGCTGGAGTTATCGTTTTGCGCTTTGCTGTTGGTGATCATTTTAGCGACGCCACTTGGTGTTATTGCCGCCATTCACCCCAAGAGCCTGTTATCCCGAGCGGTTCTGTTTATTAGTACTTTGGGGCTATCGATACCGATCTTCATTGTCGCTGTTTTCCTGATGTACTTCTTCGCCATTGAGTGGCGCGTGTTACCAAGCTTTGGTCGCGGGGAAACCACTTCTTTTCTAGGGCTTTGGCAAACAGGGTTGTTTAATCAAGATGGACTGCGACACCTTTTACTGCCAAGTTTTTCTTTAGCATTTGTTTTAACCCCTATTTTTATTCGCTTAATCCGAGCGGAAATGCAAGATGTGCTGCAAAGTGATTTCATCCGCTATGCATGGTCAAAAGGCATTTCAGCACCGCGTATTTACTTTCTACATGCGTTAAAAAACACCATGCTACCAGTCATCACGGTAGGCGGAATTCAGGCGGGAACACTCGTCGCTTATACCATCCTAACCGAGAGTATTTTCCAGTGGCCGGGTATGGGGCTATTGTTTATGGAAGCTGTGACGCGAGTAGATGTGCCATTAATATCCGCTTATTTAATGGTGGTTGGGGTGATTTTTGTAGTGACCAATACCTTAGTCGATGTGGTGTACAGTATGGTCAACCCTAGAGTTAGAATTCCGGGGTACAGCGCATGAGTTTGTTGCATCGTCCCCACGTTTCCCCAGAGCATGTTACCCGTGTACGTCACCTGTTGATGGCCATTCGTGGCGATAAATTAGCACTGTTTGCTCTGCTGATTTTTGTTTTCTACTGCTTAGTCGCTTTGTTGGCGCCTTTGTTGTCGCCTTATGACGTGAACAGCACTGATTTTATGGATCTCGAAAATGCTGAACTTGCACCCTATTGGCAGACGGGGGACAGTCGCTTTTTGCTAGGGACTGATACCCAAGGGCGTGATCTATTGTCAGTGATTCTGTATGGCACGCGCTTGTCTTTGACGATTGGTGTGTGTGCGGTGCTGATTCAAGTGCTGCTTGGGGTCAGTATAGGTCTTTTATCCGGCTATATTGGCGGACGTTTGGATGCGTTCTTGATGCGTGTTGCTGATATACAACTGTCGTTTTCGACCATGATGGTTGCCATTGTTGTGCTGGCGATCTTTCAGACGATGTTTGGTAATGCGGCGTATCAGCAATTGGCGATGTTAATGCTGATTTTAGTGTTAGGCATAGCAGAGTGGCCCATTTTTGCCCGGACTGTACGAGCCTGCGTATTTGCCGAGAAAGAGAAAGAATACGTTGATGCGGCGCGCATTTTGGGGGTAAGTAAGCTCCACATAATGCTGCGCCATATTTTACCTAATACTGTATCGCCTATTTTGGTCATCCTAACCATTCAAATTGCTAATGCCATTGTTGCCGAAGCGGCATTGTCATTCCTAGGGCTAGGGATGCCGCCGTCACAGCCATCACTTGGGGCTTTGATTTCATCGGGCTTTAACTATCTTTTTTCCGGTGCTTGGTGGATCAGTGTGTTCCCGAGTGTCACCTTGATTTTGTTGATCTTTGTGATGAATTTATTAGGCGACTGGTTACGTGATCACTTAAATCCGCAAGAGATCAGAGGCTGAGTATGAGCTTGTTATCGGTCAATGGTTTGAGCGTAAAGTTTCGACAGCGTCATCAGGATTTGGTGGCTTTGCATGATGTCAGTTTTAGCTTAGATCGCGGTGAGAGAATAGCCATTGTGGGCGAGTCAGGAGCAGGTAAATCTGTTTTGGGCTATGCCTTGGTTAATCTATTGATGAAGCCAGGTTTCATTGATGCTGGGTCCGTGCAGTTTGATGGTCGTGAGTTAACCAAGCTAAGCCCTAAGCAATGGCAAGGGATTCGGGGTAAGAAAATCGCGATGATCTTCCAAGACCCTATGGTGACGCTCAATCCAGTTTTGACTATTGGTGCGCAGATGATTGAAGCCATCCGTAGCCATACTCGCATTGCTTATAAAGACGCCCGAAAGCTTGCGATTGAAAAGCTGGCACACGTGCGTATCTCAGCGCCTAGTCAGCGTTTCGATCAGTACCCTCATGAGCTGTCGGGTGGTATGCGACAGCGAGTTATCATTGCCATCGCTTTGTTGTTAAACCCTGAAATCATCATTGCCGATGAGCCCACTACGGCGCTTGATGTGACCATTCAGGCTGAGATATTGCAGTTGCTAAAACAGATCTGTGCTGACAATGGTGTGGCGCTGATTTTGATTACTCATGATTTTGGGGTGGTATCGCGGATTGCTGAACGAACCTTTGTGATGTATGCAGGGCGTATTGTGGAGCAGGGCCCGACGTTAGAGATTATTAATGACCCGCAGCATCCTTACACCCAAGGTTTGTTAAATGCGTTGCCGCAAATGGCGTTACCAGGTCAACGTCTCAACCAAATTAAAGGCAATATGCCGCCTTTGAACGATCAACCAAGCGGATGTGCCTTTCATCCACGTTGCCCCTACGCGGAAGAGCGTTGTCGACAGAATCCACCCGGCTTTGTGTACAGTGGCGTGTCTACCGTAGCCTGTTACGTGGTGGAAGATATGCTGTCTGAATTTTCCCAGCACGATGGAGATGACTCTTATGAGTAAGCCGTTGGTGACGTTCCATCGTTTGGAAAAAGTGTTTCGTACTCGCTCTGAATGGCGTTGGCCGTTGCGCTGGCCGCGTAAGCAAAGTCGCCACCCGAAAGTGTATGCGTTAAATGGAATTGATCTGAGTATCCACCGAGGTGAAACCTTATGTGTGGTAGGGGAAACGGGTTGTGGTAAGTCTACTTTAGCGAGGCTACTAGTTGGGCTTGAGCGACCTGATGAAGGAGCGGTGTACTTTGATGACCAACGCATTGATCAGTTAAGTGATACCCAAAGAATGCCATTTCGTAAGAAAATACAGATGGTGTTTCAAAACCCCTATGCCTCGCTCAACCCTCGAATGACGGTGTATCAGATCTTGCGTGAAGCCATTCGACTGCATCATGCAGGCTGGTCGCGCACGCAAGTGGATCAGTTTATCGAAGAGTTGTTGCTATCTGTTGGATTAACCAAAGATGCAGAGGACCGTTATCCCCATGAGTTTTCTGGCGGGCAGCGTCAGCGAATCTCTCTAGCCCGAGCTTTGTCAGTAGAGCCCGAGTTAATCATTGCGGATGAGCCATTGGCCGCGCTTGATGTATCAGTGCAGGCTCAAGTACTGAACTTAATGATGGATAAGCAAAAGGAGCTTGGCTTAACCTATTTGTTTATTACTCATGATTTGGCTGTGGTGGAGCATTTTGCTACGCGAGTTGCTGTGATGTACTTGGGGCGTGTGTGCGAAGTGGCCGATCGTGCGACATTGTTTGATGCGCCAAAGCATCCTTATACTCAAGCATTACTGTCATCTATCCCGCGTTTGGATAACTTAGATCTGGAACCGATTCATCTTACCGGTGAAGTACCGACGCCTTTAGAAAAGCCAATGGGATGCAGCTTTTGTAACCGTTGTCCTCTCGCTAATCAGCGTTGTTATGAGCAGATTCCAATGCGGGTCACTCAATCCGATGGTAGCCAAGTGGCATGCCATGCAGTGGAGGAGGGGCGCACATGGAAATAAGGTGGTTAGAAGACTTTATAGCTTTAGCGAAGACGCGACACTTTTCTCGTGCTGCGGATGAGCAGAATGTGACGCAGCCAACTTTCAGTCGTCGTATCAAACTGCTGGAAGAAGAAATGAAGGTTACGCTAATCGACCGAAATACATTGCCCTTGTCATTAACGCCAGCGGGCGAGATCTTTTTGCAAAGTGCTGAGCTGATTACACGACAATTGCGGGATACCAAGGCTCGGTGTCTAGAGATCAAAGAGCAGGAGCAATCGCAGATTCGCTTCGTTACGACGCAGTCTTTATTTTTGGGCTATTACCGAGAATTAGTGGCGCCACTGTGTGATCAATTGGACATCAAGATCGATGTGAATATGAAGTCGAGTTCTTGGGCCGGTGCTGACTTTATTAATGCCATGACGGCTAATGAGGCTGACTTGATGTTGTGCTTCTGGCACCCCGCTATCGGCTTCTTAAAAGAGTTGGATGAAGAGAATTTTGAGAGCATTACCATTGGCCGTGAAATACTTGTTCCTTGTGTGGCGGTGGATGAACAACAAAAGCCTATCTATGAATTACCGGGAAGCCGGAAGCAGCCGATTCCTTACATTGCTTACGATGATGTGACCTTTTTAGCGCCAGCCGTGCAACACCATCTACAACGTCAACATGAAGTGCCACAGTTGCAAATCTTAGCCAGTAACATTCATGCGGCAAGCATTAAAGCTATGGTCAAAGAGGGCTTCGGTGTGGGTTGGTTACCGAAGCGTCTAGTGCAGGATTCTTTAGGCTACGGGTCATTAGCCTTGGCGGGGGCAGTAAATTGGAACGTGCCTTTAGAAATCCGTGTTTATCGAGCACGAAGCAATGCTAACCCTAAGTTAAACGATGTTTGGCAATCGCTTAAAGACTCTGCTTTTTAAGCCAATTAACAACGCCGTGCCCTACACGATGGCCTGTGGCAAAACAGGCCGTGAGCAAGTAGCCACCTGTTGGCGCTTCCCAATCTAACATTTCGCCCGCACAGAACACCCCTGGAAGGCGGTTCAACATAAAGAAATCATCAACACTGCTTTCTAAAACGCCGCCAGCGCTAGAAATGACCTCTTCGATGGGCTTCGCTTTATAAAAACACACAGGGATATTGTGTAAGCACTGAGCTAACTTCTCAGGTGTGTCAAACTCATGCTTTGAGTAATGTTCATAAAGTAATGCGATCTTGGCGGCATCAAGCTTTAGCGTGCGCTTAAGGTATTTGGAAAAAGACTCTTTCGCCTTGGTTTTGGTGAGTTTTTGAATCAGCTGATCACGGCTTAGATCTGGGGTTAAGTTGATACGTAAAGTGGCTTTGTCACTGCTATTAATCTCATCTCTAAGATATTTCGAGTAGGCATAAATCAAACTGCCTTCCATGCCATCTGCCGTGACAATGCATTCGCCTTTTCGAGAGACTGTTTCTCCATCAGGAAGAGTAAAACTAAACTCAACGCCTTTTAACGGTGCTCCAGCGCATTGCTGTTTAAGGTGATCACTCCAATTACTGTAGAAACCACAGTTAGTGCTTTCGAGGGGCGCGACGTCTACTTGGTTTTGCTCCAATAATGGAACCCACTTTCCATCAGAGCCTAACTTAGGCCAACTTGCTCCGCCAAGAGCGAGCACGATTGCGTCCGCTTGGACTACAGTGGTTTCACCAAGGTGCTCAAAAGTTACCGCCCGTTCCTCTAACCCCACTAATCGGTGACGCATATGAAAAGTTACTCCGGATTCTTTGAGTCGTTTTAACCAATTGCGTAATAATGGAGCGGCTTTCATTTGTTCGGGAAAAACCCGTCCAGAGGTACCGACGAAGGTTTCAATACCAAGCTCGTGAATCCACTGACGAAGGTTGGTCGGTGTGAATGCTTTTATCGAAGGCTCAAGCCAAGCGGATTTGTCGTAATAGCGTGTGAGAAAGTCATCATAAGGCTCAGCATGGGTGATGTTCATGCCTCCAACGCCCGCTAACAGAAACTTGCGGCACGCACTTGGCTTGGCATCAAACACTTCAACCGAGAGGCCTGCTGATTGAATGACTTCAGCCGCCATCAAACCTGCTGGGCCAGCACCTATCACCATTACTTTCTTCACTTGCTCACCTTCACTTTTTAATTAGGCGGAATGATAGCGAATTGAGCTTAAACTGCTAGTTTTTAAATGCAACGATTCAAGTTAAGGGGTGAACGCTACTGTTGAGTAACGAAGGTTGTACTAAAATTAACAAACGTATTACAACTTATCATTAATATAATGCCGTACTAATTCAGATATAACTGATGAATAATGCAAAGGACTCATTGAGTGGGGGCGTTCATGTTTTCAATTGGTAGCAATAAAAAGCAGCAAGAGTCTTTAAAAGACATGGAAGTGAAATTAGCAAAAGCGAAGAATGAGCTGGATGCTATACAGGCATATACGGCTTTCATACGATTTGACCCAAATGGGAATATATTAAATGCCAATGATAATTTTTTGACGGTTGTTGCTTATTCGCTGGACGAAGTAATAGGAAAGCATCATAGAGTGTTTTGTGACCCAAGTTACGCTAACTCAGCCGAATATCGCTCATTTTGGTCAGACTTGGCAAAAGGCCATGCTTTTAGTGGCGTTTACGAGCGAGTAAATAAAATTGGTAATCGCTTATTTTTAGAAGCCAACTATTTCCCGGTAAAAAATGAACATGGTGAAGTCACTGAAATCATAAAAATCTGTCGTGATGTGACAGTCATGCAGAATAGCTTGAATGATAAAAATGCCATATTAGAGGCACTTGATCGATCTCAAGCCGTTATAAGTTTTGAGCCTGATGGCACTATCATCGATGCTAACCAAAACTTCCTGAATGTTGTAGGGTACAGCCAAGCAGAGGTGGTGGGAAAGCATCATAGAATGTTCTGTGATGAAGAGTTTTATCGTGAGAACCCCAATTTTTGGAATCAACTTGCTCGGGGCGAGTTATCGAGCGGGCGTTTTAAGCGTATAGATCGTGATGGGAATGTTCTTTGGTTACAAGCATCTTATAACCCTATTTTTGATGAAAAAGGCAATGTTCACAAAGTCATAAAGTTTGCTTCAGATATTACTAAGCGAGTTAGTTTAGCTATGGATGCGGTTGAAATGGCCGCGGCAACATCAGAGCAAACCAGTCAAATCACCACAAATGCATCCAAAGTGTTAAGCGAAGCGGTGGATACTTCCCAGAAAATAGCGGAGCAAGTGACTGAAGCCACTCAGGTGGGAGAGCAGTTGATGGAGCAGTTTAAAAATATTGCAGCCATCGTTGTGACGATTCGCTCAATTGCAGATCAAACGAATTTGTTGGCTTTAAATGCGGCCATTGAAGCCGCTAGGGCGGGAGATGCTGGTCGAGGTTTTTCTGTGGTTGCGGATGAGGTTCGACAACTGGCAAGTAGCACATCAGATGCTACCGCTGAAATATCTAAAGTAGTGGAATTCAATCATGAGCTTATTAAGCAAATTGACTCTGTACTTAACTCAGTCTCTGGTATTGCTATGCATGGTCAAGAAAGCATTAACAATGTCTCGAATGGACTAGAAGAAGTGACTCAAGGGGTTGAGCAGTTCGTACAAATGGTAGAAGCAATGAGGCCATAGCTAAATACTGGAAGAGTGGCGTCTCCACCAGGACTCGAACCTGGAATAGCCGCTTAGGAGGCGGCAGGTATATCCCGTTTACCTATGGAGACACGCCATATGAATTATATCAGCGATATGATATCAGGCAAGCCAAAGTTCTATAGCTAGCTGTTCTACAAAGGAATTTATTGAAAGAGGTAGCTTAAGCACGACCAATAGTATGTTTGCTACTAACGGGTCTTGTGTTGCCGTTTGACGTGTAGACTTTATTTTTTCGATTATGCCCTTGTAGCATTTCAAGCATAGTTTTATTACGTTTTTGTAGTGTAGATAAAATACGGGCGTTAGTCTGATTGTCTTGCTTGCATTTGTTAAGCAGCCGTTCGCACTCTTCAACCAAGCTTTTTACATCTTCCATATTGTCTTGCTGTGATAGCCAAGCAAAAAACTGTTTGTCGGAAGGTTTTTTGGGATTTAACACCCCAAACTTAATTAACATACTTTGTCGTTTTGAGTTGGCTGTATCAATTGCGTCGAGTAAGGCTTTTTTCTCGGAAGCAAGTTGCAGAATGTCATCAGGTTTGGCTGTAGCTAAAGCGCTTCTTTCACGCAAAAGAACCTCGGACAGCTGTACGAGGTTCTCTTTGATCTGAATAAACAGTGGGGCAAGCGGGATCATTTTTCGACTCTATATGAGTTATGCGAACAACTCATCCATCGAAAGCATGCTGTTGGCAAGCTTTTCAGTATCGATTTTGTATTCGCCTGCGGCGATTGCCTGCTTAATCTGCTCAACTTTGTCCATGTCAACTTCAGATTCAGTATCCGAGCTTTTGACCTGTAGTGATTGAGCAACACTGCTTAACTGAACTGTGTCATCAGAAAGGCTGTCTTTGCTGCTTACACCATTAGTTTGGGCTGTGCTGCCAGCTTCTTCTTTTTGAACTCTATCGTTCTTATTTGTAGAGAGGGTTGGTTGAGTACCAACACCTGAAATATTAATAGCCATGTTGCTTGCCTCCAGAATTAGTCCGCTAATTCAGTTATCGGTCTTACTCGTTCAAACTTTAGGAAAAAGTTAAACTATTTTTTAACTGAAGATAGCAAGTCTTTAATACTAGTAGTTTACTAAAACCTCTGAGTCACTTACAACTTTTCCGTACACTATTCGACCAGAACTTACATTTTGAACCCTAATTTGCTGTCCTTTGACACCATCTTCTAGTGCAGTTCCATTCATTTTGACCGATATAATGTTACTTTGGGCTGTGATGAGCACATTGCTGCCTTTTTTTACCAGGTCTGGTTGCTCTGTTAATTGATCTGTGACGAAGGTATTTATACGAATATTACGAGCAGCTAACAGCCCATAAGGTGGGTTCGATGTGGTATACAAATGACCTCGTATCGCATTCAGGTTGACTTCACCAATTGCGGTGTTTTGTTGGTTAATTGAGCTGCCCCTTTGGATGGGCGCAATAGCTTTAATACCCTCAATAAAGATTTCCTGTGTGACCGGAACATAGGATTTCCAGATTGGGGACTCACAACTTATTGAGTAAGATGTCCTACTAGTAGCTTCTGGTCGTTGATTTTCTATACTAATAGGATGCTCACATTCAGGTAGATAGCTCAACGCCACTTTATTTTGAATACTGATCTCAATTCGGGCGTTCGGATAGACGGTTTGTAATCTTTTGTATTCAACTTGTTGAATGAATTGTTCTATTTGGGTTTCTATTTGTGACGCACTACTCCAACTTGAGAGAAAAAAGAGTAAAATGGTCATATGCTTGACGTTACCCATCGTAAATCTCCAAGGATATCGACTAGGGTTAGTAAAAATAACAAAATCACTCTATCATTTGATGAGTGATTTTCATAACAATAGGGTTTCTCCCTGTATAACAGAGCGCATATTTTAGGAGGCTTTTATGGCCGGAGTTCTCGAGAGCGTAAACCAGCGTACCCAACTCGTCGGAGAAAACCGTCTTGAATTATTGCTTTTCCGCTTAAACGGCAAGCAGATTTATGGCATCAACGTTTTTAAAGTAAAGGAAGTGTTGCAGTGCCCCAAACTGACTAGTATGCCCCATAGCAGTCCTGTTGTACGTGGTGTTGCACACATTCGCGGTGGTACCATTCCCATTTTAGACTTGGGGTTGGCAACAGGCGCAAGTCCAATTGAAAACATACAAAATTGCTTTGTAATCATCACTGAATATAACCGTCGAATTCAAGGCTTCTTAGTACGCGGTGTTGAGCGTATTGTGAATATGAATTGGAGTGACATTCAGCCACCACCAAAAGGTTTGTCTAATGACAACTACCTTACTGCTGTGTGTCAGGTAGATAAAGAGATGGTAGAGATTATTGATGTGGAGCAGATACTGTCTGAAGTGGCTCCGACTCGTCAAAATATCTCTTCTGGTATTGTAACTGATGATATCCAGGAGAATGCAAAGCAACATCATATTTTGATTGTTGATGATTCTTCTGTTGCTCGTAAGCAAATTAAACGATGCATGGAAGATGTTGGCTTTGCTACAACCGTCTTGTGCGATGGTAAAGAAGCCCTGACTTATCTTCAGAACTTGGTGGCAGATGGCGTGGACGTTACGGATCACTTCTCAATGATCATTTCGGATATCGAGATGCCTGAGATGGATGGTTATACCTTGACCACTGCTATTCGTAATGACAGTCGTTTACAGGATTTATTTATTCTATTGCACACCTCTCTAAGTGGCGTGTTTAACGAGGCAATGGTTAAGAAAGTAGGTGCTGATGGTTTCTTAGCTAAATTCCAGCCTGATGAATTAGCGCGTATTGCAATTGAGACTGTTGCAGCAACGGCGGAAGCTTAATTAATCTTGCTGTGTAAAGTTGAGGTCGCACTAAGGAGTGTCCATGCTAAGTAGTTCTGGTTCTATATCACCTCAAGGATATGATCGCTTTCGTAAATATCTTGAAAAAGAGAGTGGCATAGCTTTAAGTGATAATAAGCAGTACTTGGTAGCGAGTCGTTTAGGGAAATTATTAGAGCGTGAAAATTGCTCTAAGCTTGAAGATCTAGTGAACCTGTTAGAGCGAGGTGGAAGAACGTCAAAACTGCGGGAAGAAGTGATTAATGCCATGACCACAAATGAAACGTTGTGGTTTAGGGACAGTCACCCTTTTAAAATTCTCAAAGAGATGATTCTCCCGCAAATGGATAAGCGTCCCATACGCATTTGGTCAGCAGCTTCTTCCACTGGCCAAGAACCATACTCTATCAGTATGATTCTAGAAGAGTTTAAACAATCAAAGCCTGGCTCGTTAAAAGCAGGGGAAAGAATTGTTGCGACGGATATTTGTACTAATATTCTGCAGCATGCAAAGCAAGCTGAGTACGATAGTTTGGCAATTGCTCGAGGGCTAAGTCCAGACAATCAAAATCGATACTTTGATAAGCTGAGTACTACAGTATGGAAGGTAAAGCCCAATATTGCCTCTCGAGTTGAATTTAGGCATTTAAACCTAATCGATTCGTTTACAACACTTGGCAAATTTGACGTCATCTTTTGTAGAAATGTTCTGATTTATTTTACTGCAGAGACTAAATTAGACATTTTGAAGAGAATGCACGCAGCGCTTAATCCTGGTGGTTATTTATTTCTAGGTGGCTCTGAAGCCTTAAGTGGGCTTTCCTCTCTGTTTGATATCGTTCAATGTCATCCAGGTATTGTTTATAAAGCTAAATAATACACTTTTTCAGGCTTTCTATAAAAACGGCAACTTCAAAAAGTTGCCGTTTTTTTTGTTGCCGCCTATTGCCGCCTTTCGCTTTCATTATTTATAAGTTATTGAAAAATATGAGTTATTTATTTGGCACTAAGTTTGCTTAGTAGAAGCTATAGTTAGAGTTCAATTGCTTTGGAGTGTTATGGCGATTTCATTTAAAGACGCATTTGCAGGTCATGATCAGATGTTACTGTTTCGCACAGAAAGAGCATCTGTATTAGCAAATAATATCGCCAATGCAGACACTCCAAATTACAAAGCTCGCGATATTTCATTCGAGGACATGTTGTCATCTGAAAGAGAGCGTATGACACTGTCAGGTTCGGATGATCAGCATATTCATGCAGAAAGCAGTTTGGCAACATCTGATGAGTTACTCTACAGAAATACTAGTCAACCTTCATTGGATGGCAATACCGTCGACATGCAGCGAGAGCAAGCTGAGTACGCACAAAACTCCTTGCAGTTTGACACCAGTTTTATGTTTCTAGATAGAAAAATTAGCGGCATGAAAAAAGCACTGACCGGAGGGCAATAATAATGTCATTAAGTAATATTTTCGCTATTTCTGGCTCTGCAATGAGTGCTCAGACTGTTCGCCTCAACACGGTGGCGAGTAATATTGCGAACGCTGACAGTGTCGCCAGTTCTGCTGACCAAACTTACCGTGCGCGCAAGCCTGTGTTTGAGCAAATGATGACTGATGCAATGCGTGAACGTGGCTGGAATGCTTCAGATGATTTAGCTGACGGTGTGTCTGGTATGGGAGTGCAGGTGGCAGGGATTGTTGAGTCTGATGCGCCGCTTCAGCCTCGTTACGAGCCAAATAGTCCGATGGCAAATGAAGAAGGCTATGTTTTCTATCCGAATGTGAATCCAGTAGAAGAAATGGCGGACATGATGTCGGCTTCACGTTCGTTCCAAACCAACGTTGAAATTATGAATTCTGCTAAAACCATGATGCAGAAAATGTTGACCTTAGGTCAGTCCTAAGGGGGTGAATGATGTCTGATATTTCTACCACTTCTGCACTATCAAGTCTGATATCCCAGTACGGTACAGATGAGGCTAAGGCAAGTTCTGGTATTACTACCACTACTAGTACTGAAAGCTCTGATGGTTTAGCGGATCAAGATGTCTTTTTGCAGCTTTATATTGAGCAGTTAAAGAATCAAGATCCTACAGAGCCTCAAGATACCGGTGATATGGTCTCACAAATGGCTCAATTCAGTTCGTTAGAGCGTTTGACAGCAATGGCAACAGAGATGTCTTCGATGACTGAGGCTCTGATGTCTAACCAAGCGTTAACGGCCTCAACTCTCGTTGGCAAGTCGGTTTATGTTGATGGGGAGTCGGCGACTGTGACGGATGGTAGCTCAGTATCCATCAAAACGTCATTTCCAGATGATGCCCAAACAACGACTTTAAACATCTTAGATTCCAGTGGTGAGGTCGTTAAGTCGGTCACGCTTACGGATGAAAGTTATACATGGGATGGTACGGATGATGACGGTAATGTTGTTGAAAATGGTGAATATACATTTAGTGTGACTTCACGCAATGCAGATGGTGAAGTAACAGAGTTAAGTACTCAGGTTCCAGCTAGAATTAATAGTGTCACTATTAATGGTTCAGATGGAACAACTTTGAATGTTCAAGGTTACGGCAGTTTAGCACTTAGTGACGAGATTGAAATCGTCAGTTAGCGGAGGAAATTAAAATGGGTTTTAATACAGCACTTTCAGGTATAAAAGCGTCCGCTGACTATCTCAGCACTACGGGTAATAATATTGCAAACTCTGACACAACGGGTTTTAAGAAGTCTCGAGTTGAGTTTGGAGACCTTTACAGTAGTAGTGTTATTGGAGCTGGTAGTAACAACACTATCGGTAGCGGCGTGAGCGTCAATAACATTGCTCAAGAGTTCTCAGCAGGTAACATTTCGTACACAGATAACAACTTGGACTTAGCTGTAGATGGAAGTGGTTTCTTTGTTCTGGATGTTGGTGGTACTCAAGCATATACGCGTGCTGGTGACTTTAAGCTGGATGAAGAGGGTTATTTAGTCACCAATGATGGTGCTTATGTTCAAGGTTATAATGCAGTAAATGGCGTGATTGGCGGTAGTCTTGAAGACTTAGTTGTGCCAACAGAGCGTATTGCCCCTGAAGCAAGTACAGAAGTTACTATTGAGACGAACTTGGATTCGCGAGCAGATGATGTGCCTCCCTATATCGCATCTTCTTTTGATCCAAGTGATCCTGACACATACACATTTACTCAGACGCAAAACGTTGCTGACAGTGGTGGTGTTCAGCATGCAGTAACGTACTACTACGCAAAATCAGAGACGGCTAATACGTATCAAGTCTATGTCACTGTTGATGGTGAGCAGACTGATTCCACTGGCGCTGATTGGATGGCTGAAACCTATGTCACGTTTGATGATGCTGATGGTAGTATTTCAGGTACAGCATTTTCACCAATTTATAGTGGTACGACTGAACCTGTGAGTGGTGATATTGTGGCGCCAGGTTCTTCTGCTGGCTTTAGTATCGCAGGGACATTTGCCAGCGGTGCAACTGTTGCTGATACGTTGGCTTCAACTGGGTTTACAACGCCTGATAACTTTGCTCGTCAATCGTTTGATCCAACTGACCCTGAGACTTACACCTATGGTAATACCAACACTGTTTATGATTCCTTGGGTGAGACTCATACTATTGGTTATTATTTCATCAAGCAAGGCGAAGACAATGTATGGGAAATGAAGGTTACTGTCGATGGGGAGTCTACCTATACTGACCCAACGACAGGTACGGAAGTGCCATATTTAACTGAGGACACAGTTGTTCAGTTTGATAACCAAGGTAACATCACGGGTACTTACATTGGTTATTCTCCTTATGCTGTGTCGAGTCCAACCCAGCTAAGTATCACTGGTTGGGACCCAACTGATGCGTTTGCAGAATTGGAGATTGACCTTGGAAGTTCTACCCAATACGCATTATCTAGTTCCGATACATTTAGCCAAGATGGTTATGCGGCTGGTGAGCTGCAAGGCGTGAGTTTTGATGAAGACGGTTTCTTGACCGCGACTTATACCAATCAGCAAACTGCGGTGCTTGGACAGATAGCATTGGCCAACTTTGATAACGTGGATGGACTGACGCCTGCTGGCGATACGGCTTGGGTGGCAAGCTCTGACTCAGGGGCGGCAAATGTCGGCAAGCCTAATACAGGTACCTTTGGTAGCATTCAAGGTGGGGCCTTAGAAGAGTCTAACGTGGATATTACCGAAGAGCTTGTGGCTCTGATTGAGGCGCAGCGTAATTATCAAGCTAACTCTAAGACTTTAGAGACCGAAAACACTGTAACACAGACGATAATCAACCTTGGTTAACGTTAGTTGGTAAAGATAAAAGCCCAGCGCATGCTGGGCTTTTTTTTGCCTTGAGTTTGAAGCTTTTGAAGTTGGCACACTATTTGTTAATGATAGTTAGAAATGAGTTTTTAAGTAGAGGTCAAAATGGATAGAGCGCTGTATTTAGCAATGAGTGGTGGCACTCAAGTTATGAATGCTCAAGCCATTCATGCAAACAACTTGGCAAATGTTTCGACGACAGGTTTTAGAGCTGATTTTGAACAAGCTCGCTCAATGCAGGTGAATGGTGATTACTATCCATCCCGTGTCTATGCCATGACTGAAAATCCAGGCACAAATTTTGAAATGGGGCCTCTACAGCAAACTGGCCGTTCAATGGATGTTGCGGTACAAGAGAATGGTTTTATTACAGCTTTGGATGCAAGCGGGCAGGAAGTCTACACAAGAGCTGGTGATTTACAGTTGACGGTCTCTGGGCAATTGGTAACGGGTACAGGGTTGCCTGTTGTTGGTATGACTGGGCCGATATTTTTACCACCTCTGGATGATTTGAGTATCAGTGAAGATGGTACGATTTCAATTATCCCGCAAGGCGGTGATGGTACCCAAATTACTGCATTAAATAGGATTAAACTGGTTTCGGCGGAACCGGAGTCTCTTACTAAAGGTGAGGATGGCTTGATTCGCACTAAAGACGGCCAAATGCTCCTTGCAGATAATAATGTTCAAGTTATGTCCGGTTTCCTTGAGAGTAGCAATGTGAATGCCGTCGAAGAGATGACGAATATTATGGAGTTGTCTCGACGCTTTGAAATGAATATCAAGGTTATGAACACTGTGCGTGAAAATGAAAACGCATCAGCACGAATTCTAGAAAGTAACTAATCGAATCAGTAGAGATTAGGAGAAGATTATGCATTCAGCACTATGGGTTGCTAAAACAGGTTTGTCAGCAATGGATCGACAGCTTTCGGTCATTTCTAACAACTTGGCAAACGTTTCAACCACTGCCTTTAAGAAAGATAGGGCAGTATTTGAAAACTTAATGTACAAAACATTGAGAGCTCCGGGTGGTTTGTCTGCTCAGAATACAGAGTTGCCTTCTGGTCTTCAGTTAGGGGCGGGTGTTCGTGTGACGGGGACTCAAAAAAACTTTGAGGAAGGCGATTATAATGTCACGGATAGACAGCTTGATGTGGCCATCCAAGGTGGTGGATTTTTTCAAGTTATACAGCCAGATGGCACGACGGCTTATACTCGTGATGGCCAGTTTCAGCTTAACAGTAATGGCGATTTGGTGGACTCAAGTGGTTTGCTCATTGAGCCAGGCATCACTATTGATTCCGATGTTGTTGAAATCACAATTGGCGAAGACGGTGTTGTATCTGTTTTAAGAGCAGGTGAGACCGATACTGAAGAAGTTGGAGCGTTGACGATTGCCAACTTTATTAACCCAACGGGTCTAAACTTCCTGGGCAGTAATTTGTATCAGGAGACAACGGCCAGTGGCGCGCCCATTGTTGGGGTGCCAGGGCAAGATGGCTTGGGAACTTTGAGTCAAGGGATGTTAGAGTCTTCAAATGTTAACTCCATCGAAGAATTGGTTAATATGATTACCACTCAGCGTGCGTATGAGATGAACTCAAAAGTGATCTCGGCTGCGGATGGTATGTTGAGCTTCGTCAATCAGCAATTATAAAGAGCTTTTCTTATGCGTTTTTTGCTTGCTTGTGTTCCATTGATATTGGTTGGGTGTGCGGCGGTTGAGCCGGCCCCTGTTTCTGATGACCCATATTATGCACCTGTGATTCAACCATCGGTTCAGTACTCTCAAAATAGTAGCGGTGGGATTTATCAAGCAGGCATGGGGGATGTGTTCTTTGGTGATAAGAAAGCTCGTCAAATTGGTGATATTTTGACAGTAAATTTATCTGAGAGTACGAGTTCTACAAAATCTAATGCTGCTTCTGTGTCTAAGTCCTCTTCGGCTACGATTGAGAATCCTACGATTTTGGGTATTCCGGTTGGTTTAGATACCAGTTTGCCTGGTATGAATAGTGACTTCTCTGGCAATGCAAATGCCAACCAAAGTAATAGCTTGACGGGCAGTATTACGGTGACAGTTTATGAGGTGTATCCAAATGGCTTGCTAGCAGTTCGAGGTGAGAAATGGATTACATTAAACCGTGGTCAGGAGTATATTCGTTTGTCAGGATTGGTGCGTGAAGCAGACATAAGCTCAGATAATACAGTTGAGTCAACACGACTTGCTGATGCAAGAATAGCGTATTCAGGCACTGGAGAGCTGGCTTCAGGTAGCGAACAAGGCTGGCTGACTCGAGCACTAAACACCAGCTGGTGGCCATTTTAATTAGTAGGTTCTTAGTTTATGAAAGCCTTGATTTTCTCGCTTTGTATGTTTGCT
The DNA here is from genome assembly GCF_016461785.1 of Marinomonas ostreistagni. Taxonomy (GTDB): domain Bacteria; phylum Pseudomonadota; class Gammaproteobacteria; order Pseudomonadales; family Marinomonadaceae; genus Marinomonas; species Marinomonas ostreistagni_A. Next base: position 68,966 of record NZ_JAEMUH010000001.1, read on the forward strand.
TTAGTTGGACAAGTTTCTGCTGAGCGATTAAAGGATATTGCGAGTGTTGAAGGTGTACGAGACAACCAGCTATTTGGCTATGGCCTAGTCATTGGTTTAAATGGTACGGGCGACGATACAGATTTCACTAACCAGAGTTTTATCAGTATGTTGAATCAGTTTGGCATTAATTTGCCAGATGGTGCCAGTACTGATGCGGATAATGTGGCAGCTGTTTCCTTGACAGCAACATTGCCTCCTTTTTCAAAACCGGGTCAAACGATCGATGTGACGGTTTCTTCATTAGGCAATGCGAGTAGCTTGCAAGGCGGCACTTTGTTGTTGTCTGCTCTGAAAGGTGCTGATGGGCAGGTATACGCCATTGCGCAAGGTAACTTAGTTATAGGTGGGTTAGGTGCCGGGGGAATTGATGGGTCTCGGCAGTCGATTGCGACACCAACGGTTGCTAGAATCCCAAATGGTGCAAGTGTTGAGAAGGCTGTAGCGAACAGTTTTAACCGAGGCGATACACTCACTTTCAATTTAAACCGACCTGATTTTACAACAGCAAAGCAGGTGGCAGATAAAATTAATAGTTTACTTGGGCCTGGCGTTGCACAATCTCTGGATGCGACCTCTATTCGGGTGACGGCACCGCGAGATCCTTCCCAGCGAGTGACGTTTCTCTCAATTTTAGAAAATCTTGATGTGGAGTTGGGACGAGAGCGAGCAAAAATAGTTGTGAATTCTCGAACTGGTACGATTATCATTGGGCAAGATGTGACGGTTTCACCTGCTGCCGTTACACACGGAAGCTTAACTGTAACCATCAATGCGAGCCCTGACGGGGCTTTTCCAGGAGCAGGTCAAGATCTAGCACCGCGTCAAGAGATTGAAACGGATGAAGATAGTGGTCATATGTTTGTGTTCAGTCAAGGTGCCTCCCTTAATGATATTGTGCGTGCAGTTAATCAAGTTGGCGCTGCCCCTGGTGATGTAATGGCTATTTTGGAAGGACTAAAACAAGCTGGCGCACTGAATGCTGACTTAGTCGTCATTTGATTTATGTTTACGGGAGGTTAATGTGAGCCGAATTGATAACAATGCATTTTTTGCTGACTTTAATTCCCTTGTTGACTTGAAGCGGCAGGCCCAACAAGACCCTGATGCAGCGTTAAAGCAGGTTGCTCAGGAATTTGAGGCAATATTCATTAACATGATGTTTAAGAATATGCGTCAAGCTAATGAAAATATAGGTGGGGGCATCTTCGATAGTGCTCAAACCAAGCAATACACAGAGATGATGGATTCTCAAATGGCTCAGTCTCTTGCTAATGCAGGTGGTATTGGGCTTGCTGAATCTTTGGTTCGTCAGCTTCAAGGGCAAGGTGTTGCTTCATCGGATGGGCAAGGCTCCGGTTTGGATAGTGCTCTTAGCGATGTTTCCTTTCTGCGTAATATTCCCACTCTTAATACCGAGCAGCTTCAAGCTGTTGCTAAGAAAGCGGCTAATGAGTTAGCTCAAGCTGCTACCAATAGTGCTAGTCGATCAATCCAAGCTTCTGATGTGGCATTTGAATCACCTGATAGCTTTGTTGAGGGGTTGTGGCCTTATGCGCAACAAGCAGGTGAAAAATTAGGGGTGGACCCTAAGGCGATTTTGGCGCAAGCGGCACTTGAAACAGGTTGGGGTAAGTATCCAATGGCAAAGAGTGACGGATCTCCAAGTTATAACGTTTTTGGTATTAAGGCTGATCAGCGGTGGTCCGGTGATCGTGCCCTTGTAAATACTGTTGAGTATCGTGACGGTGTGGCTCAACAAGAAAAAGCGGCATTTAGGGCGTACGATTCGTTTGCACAAAGTTTTGATGACTATGCGGACTTTTTAAAAGCAAGTGAGCGGTATCAAAATGCCTTAGAAGTAGGTGACAATGCGGCAATGTTTGCCGCTTATTTGCAGAAAGGAGGGTACGCAACAGACCCTGAATACGCAGATAAAATTTCTAATATTCTCTCTAGCAAATGGTTTAAAAGCCTGCTTTAAGGCCTTTTAAGACCCTTTTTCTTTGGTGTTTGACGATTTTAGCGTTAGCGCTTCATTCTGGTAAAGTTATTGCATTCTTAGTCGATATAGAAATATGCGCATTAGCGTTTCGTGTCTGAGAGGTTGATAACATGGCGAGTCTTTATTCCATTGGTTTGTCCGGATTGCAGTCGAGTACGGCTCGCATTACGACGACTGGTCAAAATACAGCTAACGTTGATACGGAAGGCTACAGCCGACAAACAACGGCTACTGTCAGTCAATCTGGCGGTGGTGTACTCATTCAAGATACTGACCGTATCGTTAATCAATATATCAACCAGCAAGTTTGGAGTGATACCTCTAATTACAGCTTTTATGAAAGCTATCAATCGATGATGACATCTTTCGACTCTGTAATTGGGGAAGACAGTGTTTCTATTAGTGACTATCTAGATAATGCATTCAGTGCTTTACAGACGGCCAACTCGGACCCAACAGATACAGCTGCTAGGTCGAATGCGTACTCTAATTTGAAGCAATTAGCGGCTCAGTATAATGATTTAGCAAACTATATCTCCGATCAAAAAACGCTCGCTAATGAAGAGCTAGAAAGCAATATAGACTCCATTAACAACTTGACGGATCAGATTGCCAATCTTAATCAACAGATCTATCGGCTTGAAACGACTACCTCTAGTTCGGCAAATGAGCTTCGAGATCAGCAGGAACAGTTGGTTAAAGAATTATCAGAATATCTGGAGATTAAAGTTAACTATGATGATAACCAGTTAATGACAGTTAACTTGGCGTCAGGTCAGCCCTTAGTATTGCAAAGTACAAATAATGAACTTCGCTTAACCTCAGATACTAATAATCCTGATGGCGAATTGGGGATTGAATTGGACTTCGGTAACTATGAGCTAAATATACCAACGGATGAGCTAGGTGGGGCTGTTGGTGGCTTAGTGGAGTTTCGAAATGAGTTCGTCACCACTGCTGAGCGAATGTTGGGTCAGCAAGCGCTTGTTTTTGCGGATGCTATGAATCAACAAAATCAGTTAGGTCTAGATGCGAATGGTGACTATGGTATCAATCTATTTTCAACCGCAGAAATAGAGACAACGGCTAACGTTGAGAATAGTAATGAAGACTACGGTATCGCAGTTCGAGTAACTGATGGTGCATCCAGTGAAATAACAACTGATACCTATGAAGTTGAAATGATGTCTCCAACAACGTTTAAGTTGGTTACATATGATCTTGACGGCAATGTAACGAATGAATCGGATGTTATTGATACGACAACTGCTACGCCTACATCTGATGGTTATTTTGAAGTGGATGGTTTTGGGGTGGAAATTGCGTTTGATTCACTGCCTAGCTATGCTCAAGGTGATAGATATCAGTTTGCTCCAACTAAAAATGCAGCAGAATCCATTAAAATGAGTGCACGCTCTGGCGATTATTTAGCATTAGCATCTCCGATTGCCGTGTCTCGAGCTGATAGTAATTTATCTGATGTAGCCATTTCCATTTCCTCGATTACTGATACTGATTCTGCTACTTCAGCTTTTTCTGCCACAGGTGGGCTTTACAACGCAGCACCTCAGACGTTGTATTTTACGGCAAGCGATGAAGTCGAAATCCAAGATGGTAGTGGTACGGTTTTGGCTACCTTAACAGGGATTACAGATTATTCTAATTTACTAGAACAAGCGGGCTTAGCCGATGACGCTGGTTACGACATCAGCCTAGACGGTCCTCCTGATGCGGGTGATAGCTTTTCTATTTCATTTAACTCTGATGGTGAATCGGATAATTATAATGGACTAAAGCTGGCAAATTTGCAGACTGAGAATACTGTAGAAGGTACACGTTCATTCACTGAGGCATTCTCAGCACTGGTTACCGAAGTGGGCAGTTTAACGGCCACCTTGACGACGAATATGGACGCCAGTGAAACGATAATGAATAAGTCAATTGCAGCACGTGATGAAGTATCTGCGGTGAGTTTAGATGAAGAAGCGGTTAACTTGCTACGCTATCAGCAGTCCTATACAGCTTCGGCACAGGTTCTTTCTGCTGCACAAAGTACATTTGCAACGCTAATAAGTGCGTTAGGGTAGGTAATTCATGCGTGTTACGACCAACTTAATATTTAATCAGTCTTCTCTTTCAATGCAGAAAGCGAATGAGCGCTACTTAAAGGTTCAAGAGAAGATCTCTGAGCAGTCGGATATTGTAAGGCCTAGCGATGACCCTAATGGTGCAGGCCAGTTGTTACGCTATGATGCGGATACCAAGTTATTGGAGCAATACGATCAAAACATGACGTTAGCAACGAACTCGCTGGAATACGAGTCCGTTGCTCTTGAAAGCCTAAACAGTACACTTGATGAAATCAATGTACGTTTGATTCAGACAGTCAATGGTGCCAATTCCCAGGATGATCTAGATACCTTGGCAGGGGAGATGGAATCCTTGTTGGCGTCCGTTGCAGACTTGATGAATTCTAAAAACTCAAATGGTCAATACATTTTCTCTGGAACGAATTCGAGCTCACCTGCTTTTGTGAAAGACTCTAGTGGTCAGTATGTGTACGCAGGTAATGAGACACAACAGATGTCGCAAATTGGTGACACTATTTCTATCGCAACCAATGACTCTGGGAAGACCGTTTTTCAAGATGCTTGGACGCGAAATACCGTCACTGCATCCGCATCAGCGGGTACAGCAACTTTGTCATATAAAATATCAGACCAAGATGCTTATGACTCTTTTGTCGATGATAACTATAGTGCGGTCAATGCTGCGCTAAATGATTACACTCTCACTACAACCGCTGGTGCTCCAGATCAATTTTCTATTACAGATAGTTCGGGGACGATATTGGCTTCAGGAGATTATGTTTCAGGTGAAGCCATTACCTTTAATGGAATGGAGTTTACTTTGGCGGGGGCGGCAGGTAGTACAGTAGACATCACTTTGGATCAACCAACCCGCGATAACGTGCTGAATCAGGTGATGGATGTGATCAATGCACTGCGAGATACTTCTTTATCTGACGAAGAACGTGAGTACTATCGTTTGAATGCCACCACCAGTATAGAGAACACTCAAATCAATATTGCAACAGCGTCTTCGTCTGTTGGAGCGCGAATCAATACTATTGATAACCGCACAGAATATGGTTCAGCTAAGCAAATATTTAATGATCAAGCCCAAGAAAATATCGGTGGACTTGATATTTATAAAGCTACAACTGAGCTTGAATTGAGTGAGTCTGCTTTATCTGCAACGCAGCTTTTGTTTAATCGTATTAGTTCTTTGTCACTGTTTAATTCATTATAGAAACTAAGGAAGGGGTATGGCGAAGTTTGATGTAACGGCCTTATTTGGCATCAATGTAGACTTCGCCTATTTTAATGTTTATGAGTTGCTTAGCGTTCTTGGGCTAAATTCAGTTGTCCTGAAAAATCCCCGTGTTAGTAATCTCATAAAAAAACATGGTAAAAAAGACCACATTGTTAGTATTGCTATTCGTCAAGTATTGCTGTCTGAGCTAAAGCTCACGCTTAATAGTAAGTTCATGCCTTATGATGCTTCCTACCATGATTCTCAGTTATCCACTTTAGAGTACAGTCAACGTTACGAAGCAGAAGATAAATTTCTCTTAATTTGTTATTCCATTGCTTTAGGCAAATCTGTCACCAGTATAAAACGTTTGAAAGGAGCAGATTTTGCAAAGCTCCCTAGAGATTGCTACACAAAAGGTAGGAGTTTATATGCTTACTTTCGGCAGCTGTTAGATGACTCAACTCGGGAGTATATTCTCAACTATAAAGCGGGTAGGCATACCACTTCAGAAGAAGTTTCTGAAGAAATACCACCTACTGATCAGTTGAAGTCAGTATCAAAAGAAAGTTCGACAAATATAGTCATTGAGCATTCCCCTTTCTCTAAAGAAATTGCTGTTGCATCGAATATTATGGAGCAGGGCATTAAACTTATAGCGCTTGAAGTGAAGAGAGCTTTATCAGGAAGTCCTTTAGATACCAAAGAGTTGATGGCGTTTTGCAAAAAAATTACCGCTTCTTACGATAGAAATCCAAATGCTTTGTTAGCTATTCGACATATTCAGAATACTGAAGACTATATTGCTCAGCATTGTCTTGGGTGTGCAATCTTGGCCTGTCATTTAGCTAAAAGCCTCACCTTAGATGCTCGATATATTCAGGTAATAACGATGGCAGCTCTAGTGTTTGATTTAGGACGATTTAAGCTACCAGTCGCGATTACACAAAAAGCTGGTAAGTTAACCGAAGCGGAGTTGATGCTAACTCGGAAGCACCTTAACTTTAGTGAGGCGATTCTCTCCGCCAATGAAGATATTCCTAAAGTGATTTATCAAATGTTATGGGAGCATCACGAAAAGCTTGATGGGACCGGCTATCCGCAAGGAAAAGCGGATGGAGAGATTAGTGTGTATGGAAAAATTGGGGCGATAGTGGACGCCTATGACTCGATGACTTCTGAGCAATCTTATAAATCGGCTTTAACGCCTTTTGAAGCCTTAGAGCGTATGAAGAAAGAGCAGGGGGTTGCGTTTGATGGAAAGTTGCTTGAGGTATTTGTTTCTAGTCTAGGAAAGGTACCAGTAGGGTCTTGTGTTGAACTGTCAAATGGCAGGCTCGCTTTTGTATTAACATTAAGTAAAAAATTAGCACCGTCTCTGGTGCGTCAGGTGTATAGCCTATCTTCAAAAACATTCATCGCAGCGACAGACTTGGCATTAGATAAAACAAGTGAGGTGACCATTGCCAAGGTTGTGTCTCCCGAGGCGTTTGGTTTGCGATTTATTGATCACATTTCTTAAAAAAGCTTTAAAGAATTTCTTCTAGTGACCGTAAATGTAAGTACAGCAAAGCATATTAGCTAAAGATGCTAAGTAAGAAAAAAATTTAAAAAAAAATTAAAGGTTTTTCTTACTGAGTCGATAACTTAAATATGCAAGATGCAACCAAATAACTAACTAAATCAAAAGGTTGCGATAAAGAATTTACATTTCTAGGAGAACTTAATCATGGCTTTGTACGTAAATACCAATACATCATCGCTTAATGCTCAACGTCAGTTAATGAGCTCTGGTAACACTCTTGATACGGCTTACCAACGTTTGTCTTCGGGCTTACGTATTAACAGTGCAGCAGACGATGCAGCAGGCTTGCAAATCTCTAACCGTCTTACTTCTCAGGTTAATGGTCTTAACCAAGCAGTACGTAACGCTAACGACGGTATTTCATTAGCGCAAACAGCTGAAGGTGCGATGGATGAGACAACTAACATGTTGCAGCGTATGCGTACCCTTGCTATCCAATCTGCAAACGGTTCTAACACTGATAAGGACCGTGTTGCCTTGCAGCAAGAGATGGAGCAGCTTGCGGAAGAAATTAACCGTGTTGCGAGTACGACAACATTTGGTGGTCAGAATCTACTAGATGGTACTTATTCTGGGACCTTCCAAGTAGGTGCGGATGCAAACCAAACAATTAGTTTCTCAATGACTGGTACTGGTGGCGCTGATTCGATTGACCTATCTGGTAACGGTGGTTTTACTGTATCAGGACTTGGTCAAGCTGCAACGGTATCTGGTTTGTCATCAACTACTATTTCTATTTCAACGGCTGCAAACGCACAAAGTGTGATCTCTGCACTTGATAGTATGATTGCGGCAGTTGACTCTAAACGTGCTGAGTTGGGTGCGGTGCAAAACCGTTTTTCATCTACTATCAGTAACTTGAGTAATATTTCTGAAAACGTATCGGCTGCACGTTCACGTATTCGTGACGCAGACTTTGCAGAGGAAACAGCGACATTGACAAGTGCGCAGATTCTACAGCAAGCCAGTTCTACTATTCTTGCTCAGGCGAATCAGCGTCCTCAAACAGCGCTTTCTTTGCTAGGGGGTTAATACATAAAAAAAGAGCGGCTGATCAGGCCGCTCATATCTTGAAGCATATTTCGAATGCCGGAGGCAAGAGGTTTGGCGAAGGCATTCGAAACCTTTCTCGCTTCTTACTCCTAGAAGTGATTTTTGAGCCAAGTGTTAGCGCACTTGGCTTTTTTTATGGGGGCTTGGCAGGCCCCCATGTTTTAACTGAGCAATCTACGTGCCAATACAATATTATTTTATGAAGAGTGTTTGATCGTCTTTTAGGCGACTTTTTTTTGGATTTAAAAGCAAAATAATTGCTTTGAAAAAGTTATTAAAAACAATACTTTGCCGCTCGATAGGGTTGTTTTTTGCCGCTTGCGGAAAAAAATATCAAAAAAAAGCTAAAGTTGTTTTTTAGTAAGCCGTTAACGTCTACAAGAGGTTTAAGGTGAATTTGGATTTGGCGATCTTTTCACCGATTAAAGGTTTGCTTGGCAGCAAGCCCCATGGCGAAACTAGGAGGCTATTATGGCTTTATATGTAAATACTAATACTTCATCTCTGAATGCTCAGAACCAGTTGATGAAATCTGGCAATACGCTTGATACTGCATATCAACGTTTGTCTTCCGGTTTGCGAATCAACAGTGCGTCTGATGATGCTGCGGGTTTGCAGATTTCTAACCGTTTGACTTCTCAGATCAACGGCTTGAACCAAGCGGTTCGTAACGCGAACGATGGTATCTCTCTAGCACAAACTGCTGAGGGTGCGATGGACGAGACTACTAACATGCTTCAGCGTATGCGTACGCTTGCAGTTCAGTCTGCCAACGGTTCAAACACTGATAAAGACCGTCTAGCGCTACAACAAGAGATGGAAGCGCTTGGTGAAGAAATTAACCGTGTAGCAAGTACAACTACTTTTGGTGGTCAAAATCTGCTTGATGGAACATATACTGGTACTTTCCAGGTAGGTGCAGATGCGAACCAAACAATCAGTTTCTCTATGGGAACTATTGGATCTAACGGTTCTATTTCTGTTGCTTCAGCAGGTGGTTTCACTGTGTCTGGTCTTGGTCAAGCAGCGACAGTAAGTGGTCTTACTTCTACAACTATCTCTATCTCTTCTGCAGACAATGCTCAAAGTATGATTGCTGCGATTGATAGTATGATTGCTGCGGTTGACTCAAAACGAGCTGAGCTGGGTGCGGTGCAGAACCGTTTCTCATCTACTATCAGTAACTTGAGTAATATCTCTGAAAACGTTTCCGCTGCACGTTCTCGTATCCGTGATACAGACTTCGCAACTGAGACTGCTTCATTGACAAGTGCGCAAATTCTACAGCAAGCAAGTTCATCTATTCTTGCTCAGGCTAACCAGCGTCCTCAAACTGCGCTATCCTTATTAGGTTAATAGAGTAATATCTAAAAGCTGGAGTATTACTCCAGCTTTTTTGTTTTTGGGAGAGAGCCCATGTCTATTAGTTCTGATTTTTCAAGAAGCTCTTTGTCTTCTTTGCAAACAGGTCAACAAACTCAAGTCAGTGAACAAGAATTTGTTGAGGCGAAGCAAAAAGAGTCTCAAGTTATAAAGCAATCTGCCGATATAAGTAATACGTCAGAAGATTCCAAAAGTGGCAATGATCTTGCTTCTTCAGAAAGCTCATCAAGCCAAGAGTTGGTCGATGAAGCAAAAATGGAAGAAGTGAATGTTAAGATGCGCCAGCTTAGTGTTGGTTTGTCTTTTGAAATGACAGAAGACGGATCTGATAATATCGTTAAAGTTGTTGATCAAGAAACGGGGGATTTGGTTAGGCAGATTCCATCGGAAGAGTTTCTTGAAATGTCAAAGCGCTTAGATAGTATTTTTGGTGAGTTGACTGATTTAAAAGGAAACTTAATCAATAGTGAAGTGTAATATCAGCTGTTTAGCTGAAAGAGAGGATTTATGTCGGTTACATCGTTAGGTGTCGGCTCAGGCTTAGACTTGGAAACGCTAGTTACTAACATGGTTAGTGTGCAGCGTGATACTAAGGTAGCTGCGTATGAAGATAAAATTTCTGATTATGAATCTGAAGTGTCTGCATACGGTGCCATAAAATCCGCTCTTGAAGCGTTTGAGGATGCAGTTGAAGACTTGAGTGATGAAAGTTTGTTCACCGGACGGACTGCGACAACGACTCAACCTAGTTCAGGTGATATTGTCTCGGTTACTGCAGACAGTGATGCTTCAAATGGCTCATACAATATTTCGGTTACCCAGCTTGCCCAAGGATCTCGGAGCGTTTCTGCTGGTGGCCTTTTCTCTTCTAGCGATGATGTTGTGTCAGCAACGGGTGGCGATCTCACTTTCACAGCAGGTGATGAGACGTTTACCATTTCGGTAGCGGCTGATACGACTCTTTCTGAGTTACGTGAACAGATTAATGATGCATCGGATAACTTTGGCGTATCGGCTAACCTAGTTGACGACGGCAATGGTAATGTTTATCTCACTTTAAATTCTGATGTTTCTGGTGCTGGCAACGATTTAGTTGTTACTAATACTGACGAGTCGCTAGATAGTGTTTCTTCTGTTGCAACTGGGGCGGGCACTGCAGGGCTTAGTATTGCGACGGGAGATGGGGCACAAGACGCAATTATCACGGTTGATGGCATTACTATTAATAGTGATACAAATACTTTTGAAAATGCGGTTTCTGGGCTGACAATAAAAGCGTTGGCAGAGTCCGAAGATGATGGTACGGGCAGTTTAGAAACAGCTAAATCGACTGTGAGTTATGATACGGAAACGGTTAAGGAGACATTGGAGTCATTTGTTGAGTCTTATAATGCTCTGTTGACGAAATTCGATACTTATACTGCAACGGATGCTGTGCTGAATGGCAGCAGCCTGATTCGAGGGCTTGAGTCCTCATTGAATTCAGACCTTATGACAGTATTTGATAATGCTGGTGCGCTGAGCTCTATCTTTGATCTTGGTATAGAGATGGATGACAACAACTTTTTATCTATTGACTCAACTAAGTTCAGTGAGGCGATGGATGAAAGCTACGATGATGTTGTGACATTGTTTTCGTCTGAAAATGGTCTTGCAAATATCATGTCAGACTACCTAGACAACTTCACTGGTTCTGGTGGTCTTCTAAAAGATATGGTTGATGCGTCACAGGAATCTGCTGATAACACAGAAACACAGCTTGAGAATTACGAATACAGAATGGAGTTGTATGAAGAGCAGTTACGTGAAAGGTTTACGACGCTCGATACTCTTCTCGCTAGTATGTCTTCAAATGGAGACTACTTACTGACTCAGCTAAGTAGCTTAAGCAGCAGCTAATTGCTAAAGAGGTTTATATGTACGGTAATAAAGGTATTAACGAATATAAGAAGGGTTCGTTAAAATCAGATTTAGCATCTGCAGATCCGCATCGTGTAATACAACTTTTAATGCAAGGCGCACTAGAGCGTCTTGCATTAAGTAAAGGCTTCATAGAACGACGAGATATGGAAGCCAAATCCAGTACACTAACGCGTGTGGTTGAGATTATTAACGCTTTAAGAGATTCTCTCGAACGTGATGCCAACCCTGAGTTAGTAGATAATCTTGATTCTTTGTACGAGTTTATGATTGCTCAGATTCATGAAGCCAGTCTAAATATGGACATTGAAAAAATAGACAGTGTGATGGCTCTTCTATTACAAATTAAAGGTGCGTGGGATCAAATAGGGGAAGCTGACAAGCAGGAAGCCTATGCGATGCAAGCTGAGCAAAGACTTGGTACGGCATAATATGACACTTGATCAGCTAGAGCATTTGACTTCACAAATGCAACAAGCTTTTGACGAAAGTGATTTTGTAAGAATTAATAAATTAGTATTAGCCAATCAAGAGAGCATTTCAAAGCTCTCTGCTACCTCTGATGAGGCCTTTAACAGTGCATTAAAGTCATTCATAGAGCTTTATCTAGTGATTCAGTCGTATTGTCAAAACGAGCTTAAAGTCGCTTCTACCGATCTCAAAAAAATCAATAAAGCTAAAAAAGGCTTAAAGCAATACAGTAAGGCTTCAAAACGTGCTTGACCAAATTCTCCAAGAATCTATTTCAAAAATTCAATCCGTTGTGAAGACCGTGGAAGATGGTCAGAAACGATTGAAAGAAAAGGATGATTATTTCTCAAACCGTTACCGCGATAATATGAACTTGTTTGCTGCGGTGATGCCACATATTTACGATGAATTCAAAGACTTTAAGCCAACAAATCGGGCGGTCTATCTAGAGGCATGTGGTGACTTAAATTTATACGATTCAGCCTTAAAAACCTCTCTTTTCTCTGATACTCCGAAAGAAAATGCTATTAAAAAGGTGAATGCTTTTCTTAAGAAGCCTTTTAAAACCCACTTGGATTTAGCTCAAAATCAGGCGCATCCTAGTCGTCATGTACAGTACGGAAATAGGATGATTGATGTTTTTTATCGAGAAAAAGAAGAGCATAAAAGACCAGTTAGTCTACCTAAGTTTGTTCCTGCTATGGTGCTATTTGGCTTGGAGTTTGGTTATCAACTTGAACAACTTGTTTCCCTTAGAGATATTAAACACTTATACATTTATGAACGAGATTTAGACTACTTCTACTACTCGTTATTTGCTATTGATTGGCAGCCTATTCTTGAGCACTTTAACCGTGATGGGCATACGATAAATTTCTTGTTAGGCGTGCCGCCAAAAGATATTACTGACAAATACTTAGTGCAATTGGAAGAAAATGGCTTCTTTTTGGCGCCTGAGACATATCTGTATCGAGGCTATAAAAGTCCTGCACTTGAAGAGTCCTTCGAAGAGTTTCGCTTAAGCTATCCACGTCAAGCGATGGGGTGGGGATTCTTTGATGATGCCTTAATTGGTGTGGCGCAAGGGCTTAAAGCGTTACCTAAAATGGATCTCTGTTTATTTGATTTGAACAAAAAACTTCCCCGTTGGCAGCAAGAGATCCCAGTATTTATATTGGGTAATGGGCCATCATTAGACAATGGTATTGAGCTGCTAAAAGAGGTTAGAGATAAGGTCATTGTTATTTCCTGCGGCTCGACAATTAATACCTTGCGCAAGGTCGGTATAAAGCCTGATTTTCATGTAGATGTTGAACGCATGAGGCAGACTGTTGATAAATTAACTTTCTTTGATGAAGGTGAATTAAGTGACGTTGTTGGCTTAACTGTTGATGTAATGCATCCAGACTTCTATCAGTACTTTGATCGCACAATGACCGGTGGTAAACCTGGAGAAGCAATTGTAACTCTAATAGGAACGGCACTGGCATCTGAGGGCAAGTCATACATGCAAATGAATCACTCGGCGCCTTTTGTTGCAAACTTAGCGCTTTCTTATTGTGATTACTTTGGCTTTAAAAACTTATACTTTTTAGGTGTTGATAATGGTTACTTAAGCCATGAAAACCATCACTCAAAACACAGTGGTTATTACAAAGATGGAAAAGAAAACGGCTTCCAAAGCTTTGCATTGGAAAAAACGATTCCTGTTCCTGGTAACTTTGGGGGGACGGTTTACTCAACAAACTACATGCATATGTCTCGGATTCAGCTAGAGGCTTTATTAAATCGTATGCATAAAGTGAAAAGGCTGAATTGTTATAATTTATCAAATGGCGCCAAGATAGATGGGGCTGAGCCTTTGGCTATTGATGATGTGATGATATTTGATGAGCCTTTCAATAAGGAAGTGCTGATTGAGACGTTATATAAAACGTTCACTTGCAAACCTCCTGCGTCACTCCTAGATGTTGCTCCAGAGACAGCACTGAAAGTCAATGAGTTCATGGATACGGCACTTATGCTGAAATCAGGCTGGAAAAACTTGGAGTCTAGAGAGCAAGTTGTACAGTTACTGTGGCAGTATCATCGTACTCTGTATCTGATGAAAGCGACGAAAGCCCGTTACCTTTATGATTTATTAAAAGGTTCTTTTACTTCCTCAGCATTTCTTATTTTGTCTGTTCTTTACCAGATCGAAAATGAAAATGTAGCGATAGAGAAATCAAAAGAAGTATTCGATATCTGGTGTGAGTTTTTGGATGAAATGCCTGAAATGCTCAAGCAGGCTTCTGATTTCATCGATAAGGGTGATGATCACTTAATTCGTAACTATAACGGCTAGAGGTGTTTTTGTGTTGACGTCTCCTTTTATCATCGCTGAGCTATCCGGCAACCACGATCAAGACTTTGATACCGCAAAAGCGATGATCAAAGCGGCAGCGGATGCGGGTGTGGATGCGATTAAGCTACAAACCTACACAGCTGACACCATGACGCTGAATGTGCGTAATGAAGAGTTTATGATTGGTGAAGCAGATAGTTTGTGGCAAGGTCAGAACCTCTATGATCTGTATGGCAAAGCTTGTACGCCTTGGGAGTGGCATCAACCACTGTTTGACTATGCAGCTTCCTTAGGTCTGGTGGCCTTTAGTTCGCCATTTGATGCCTCCGCTGTAGCATTTCTTGAAAGCTTAAATGTACCTCTTTATAAGGTAGCGTCGTTTGAGTTGACCGACATCCCTTTGATTCAAAAGATTGCTGCCACGGGTAAGCCGGCCATTATGTCTACTGGTATGGCGTCTATTGAAGAGATTGAAGAGGCCGTCGCAGCTTTCCGCCATATCAGTGAAGCAGAGTTGATATTGCTCAAATGTACCAGTACGTACCCAGCAAAGATGGAAGATTCCAATCTTGCCACCATTCCGGATTTAGCGAAGCGATTTGGTTGTCGAGTGGGATTATCCGACCATACTCGTGGTATCGGAGCTGCAGTGGCATCGATTGCCTTGGGTGCCAGTGTGATCGAAAAGCACTTTGTGCTGGATCGCTCTGCTGGCGGCGTGGATGCAGAATTTTCTATTGAGCCTGCTGAAATGGCAGTGCTCGTTGAGAATTGCCGACAGGCTTATGCAGCGATTGGTACGGTCAAATACGGTGGCTCTGAAGCCGAACAAAAGGCCAAAAAATACCGACGTTCCATTTATATTGCCCAAGACCTGCCGGCAGGTACTTTGCTTCGCCCCGAGCATATTAAAATCATTCGACCTTCATTGGGGGTGGCGCCAAAGCACTGGAATGAAGTCATTGGTCGCACGTTAAGTGCTGATGTTCAGTTAGGTCAGCCATTATCATGGGACATTCTCGACTAAACGTTGTCATTCGCGCCGATGCTTCCGTACATATCGGTATGGGGCATCGTGTGCGCAGCGAAGTGCTTGCAGAATCCTTTACTGAGCAAGGTGCTGAGGTTTGTTTCGTCGTGCATGCCTCATGCGCTGACTTTTCTAATGAGGGTGACTTTGTTTTTGAGTCTGAGTCAGAGTGGTATGAATTGGCCCATCAAGCAGATATCTTAGTGCTGGACCATTATGGCTACGATGTGTCAGCTATCAATAAGCTATTTAAGCTTAATCCTAATCTTCTAGTGCTGGACGATAATAACAATCGTGGTGATTTTAACTGTCGCTGGCTACTAAACCCTCTCTCTTTGCGATACTCAGAAACAGTTCAGTTTCCTTTAACGGGCGGACAGTTTGCTTTACTACGTCCGCAGTTTTCTCGTCAACAAGCCCATCAAGTGCAAGATAGGCAAAAACTGCTGTTAACTTTTGGTGGCACAGATCCACTAAAGTTGACCTTTCCTTTTATTAAGTCATTGTTTGAAATAGGCTTTCCTACTGAATTTCTGCTGGTTATGGTAGGCTCTGGCGTGCAAAATGCTAAAGAAGTTGAAGCCTACTGCCGACAACATACTATTGAATGCCAAATAGGCGTAAGCCAAGTATCTGAACTGATGGCTCACAGTCGATTTGCCATTTCTGCGGCAGGCGGCACCTTATTTGAGCTGGCTTGTATGGGGGTGCCGACGCACTTTATTCAGGTAGCAGGCAACCAGAAAGATGCACTTGATGAGCATGCTGCGCTAGGCTGGTGTTCGGCAACGGACTTTATTAATTGTAAGCCAAGCGAGCGATTAAAGTTGGTGGATCAAGTAGTCGAAAGTGTGATGCACACCTGGCAAACAGATCTTACTGCGCGTTCACAGCTGGCAAGCCAATTGGTGGATGGTCGAGGTGCTGAGTGTGTAGTGCAAACGGTGCTGTCTTCATGCCTAAGAAAATAATGAGACGGTAATAAAAAGCGATGGCTGTTGTGTTTAAGCGTTATCAGATTGAATTTAGACTCATTGAGCAAAGTGATATTGAGCAGCTGCGTCAATGGCGCAATCGTGACGATATTCGTTTAATGATGGTGGATCAGTCTGAGGTTTCACAAGCGCAGCAGCAAGCATGGTTTGAGCGATTAGATTCACATAAAAATCGTCATCATTTTGCTCTGTGGTTTCGTGATCAATTGATTGGTTACGCTAATGTCTCTTTAGATGAGTCGGATAGCGCAAGCACTGGGCTGTACATAGGCCATGAAAAATACCGTGGCAGTATGCTCGCTATATGCGTTGGGGTTGGCTTAAGTGAATGGTGTTTTGAGCAACAACCGATAACTCGTATCAATGCTCAGGTTGTACCACATAACCAAGCGGCGTTACGTTTTAATGAAAGCTTGGGTTATCAAGTGATCGAACAAAATGACAGTTGGGTCTTTCTCAATAAAACACAGCAAGATTTTGAACAAGCGAGAGAGCGTTTATTGCCGCTTTTGTCGCGTTTCTCGTAAACAGATAGTCTTCATAAACGAAACGTTTGAAGAATAGGTACCGATTACTATGACAAATAACGAGCGTTTGGTCACAGCGTTTGCTAGCAGTTTAAACATTGATGCGAGCCAAGTGGTGGATGAACTAGAGTACAACACCATTCCACAGTGGGACTCTGTCGCGCACATGGTATTAGTGGCGGCGTTAGAAAAAGAATTTGATGTAATGCTGGATATGGATGACATCATCGAAATGAGCTCGGTGAAAATCGCCAAAGAGATTCTAGCAAAGCACGACGTTGCATTCTAAAAACGGATAAAAGGCTCTCGCAATGCGCTCATTCGATCAAAGCCAGTCACAGCCAAATAAACAAGCCGTACTGATCACTGGCGCGACCAGTGGCATAGGTTTGGCTTTGGCGCAAACGCTTGCCGAGCAGGGTTATGTTGTGATTGTTAACAGCCGCACTGAAGAGGATTGTTTAGCCATTGCGCAGTCGATTGGCGGTTTTGCATTGCCCTTTGATGTCACTGATGAAACGGCGTTAAAGGTCGCCTTTAAAACATTAAATGGCTATTTGCGTGACAACACGTTGACCCTATACGGATTGGCTCATTGTGCGGGCTCTATGGTTACTCAACCGTTTCATTTTACTAACGCAACAGCGTTGCAGCAGATGTTGAACGAGCATGTGGCTGGGGCGTTTTTACTCAGTCAGTGGTCGTCCAAATTAATGATGCGTGAGCAGCAGGGGGCGATTACTTTACTGTCCTCTGTGGTGGCGCAGCAGGGCAGTGTTGGCCAAGTGGCCTATGCTTCCGCCAAAGCGGCCATTGAAGGGATGACTAAGTCCCTTGCCAAAGAATTAGGTCAGTACGGTATTCGTGTCAATGCGGTGGCCCCTGGTGTGATTGATACGCCTTTAATCGCTGAGTTAAGTGATGAGCAACGCAGCGCTATACAGAAGTCGACGGTACTTAAACGCTTGGGTCAGCCTCAGGACATTGCTCAGGTATTGGCTTTTTTACTGAGCGATCAATCGGCTTTTATGACAGGCCAAGTGCTTTCTGTTGATGGCGGCCTGCGGTTGCCCTAAGGATTCATCATGCAGCTTATTGAACGAATCAAACAACACACTGGTATTGCTCTAGTTGATGCTGAGCAAACCATGTCTTATGGACAACTGGTTCAGCAAGCTGAGCAAGTGGCGAGCCAGTTAGCCGCTAATCAAGTGGTCGCTTTAGTGATGGAGAATAATATTGCCTCCATTGTCGATTACCTCGCTTGTTTGGTGGCGCGTGCGCCGATGATCTTGTTAAGCGATGCCACTGGGCTTGAGCAGTACACTAAGTACCAGCCAAATTTCCTGCTACACAGTAATCAGATCTCAGTGCTCGCGCCATTGACTGTGGGGCAGAGAGCGCACGACGATTTGCGTCTGTTACTGTCTACCTCAGGCAGTACAGGCTCACCGAAAATGGTGCGCCTTTCAGCTCAGAATCTAGATGCTAATACTGCTGCCATTGTCGAGTATTTGGAGCTTGATAGCACAGCACGTTCCATTACCTCGCTACCATTAACCTATTCGTTTGGTTTGTCGATTCTGAATTCCTATCTGTGGGCCGGGGCGAGTCTAGTGGTTACTGAGACAAGCATTACCGATAAAGCATTTTGGACCTTGATGAAAGAACATGCGGTGACGTCCTTATCCGGCGTACCATTTCATTTTGAAACTCTGCAGCGTTTACGCTTTTTCAATATGTCTCTACCAGCGCTTAAGGTTTTTACCCAAGCGGGCGGTAAGTTGCGCAATGAAGTACTTAAGGCATTTGCGGAACACTGCCAGGCCAATCAGCAACGTTTTTATGTTATGTACGGACAGACCGAAGCGGCGCCGCGTATTTCTTATTTACCCTCTGAGCATTTATTAGAAAAGCTCGGTTCTATAGGTATCTCCGTTCCAGGTGGGAATCTATCTTTGGTGGATGAAAATGGTTCTGAAATCACTGAACCTGATCAAGAAGGGGAGCTGGTCTATCAAGGCGAAAATGTCATGATGGGCTATGCCGCAAACCGAGATGACCTTGCATTAGGGCAGGGCGCAGCGATTCTCTACACAGGTGATCTTGCCAAGCGTGACGTAGATGGGTTCTTCTATATTACTGGTCGTAAAAGCCGCTTTATCAAGATGCAGGGTAAGCGTTTAAGTCTTGCCCATCTTGAGGAAACCTTAAATCAACGAGGCGTTACAGAGAGTGCTTGCTTAGGCCAAGAAGATAAACTCGTGATCGCTTACGTAGATGTGCAGTACCAAGCTACGATTGAGCACTATCTAAAAGAGCTTAATATTCATCCGATGTTTTATCAGCTATTACTGCTCGAACAGATTCCCCATACCAACAATGGTAAGGTGGATTACCCGACTTTAAAGCAGCAGGCGTGTTTGTGAGTGATAGCAGTATGAGCGATTGGAAGTCCATTGAGGTCTTTGGCCTCGCCAAAGCAGAAAAGCAGGCATGGTTGCTGGGTCAACTGAATCGCCTGACGCGGCATCATCAAGCTCATTGCCAGCCGTACGCGAACTTACTTGCTGGGCAAGGTCAGCAAGAGGGCGCTGCTGAGTCGTTAAATGCGGTCCCGTATGTGGCCGCACGTTTATTTAAAATGCTGCGCTTAAGTAGCACCTTACCAGACAATGTGTTTAAGACACTGACGTCCTCAGGCACAACCTCTCAAGTAAAATCGCAAATCTTTTTGGACCGCGATACGGCGGCTTTGCAGTCCAAAGTGTTAGTTTCCCTGTTGTCGTCCTTTACTGGCAAAGCTCGCCGTCCCATGTTGATCGTCGATCACGATGGCTTAACGGGGGACAAAGCGGGGTTCTCCGCTCGTGGCGCAGGGGTACAAGGGCTTTCCTTTTTAGGACGAGATCATACCTACGCACTGAACTCAGATATGACGCCTAACTGGCCTGTCATCGATGACTTCATGGCAAAGTACGCTAATGAGCCAGTACTGATTTTTGGCTTTACCTTTATGGTGTGGCAGCATTTTATTCAGCCATTAATCGCATCTGGTCGATCAAATCAGTTGCCTCAAGCCTTGTTGTTTCATTCAGGTGGTTGGAAAAAACTGCAAGACCAAGCAGTGTCCAATGACACTTTCAAAACCACGGTGCGCCAAGCCCTTGGCGAACAGGTAGCGATCCATAATTTCTATGGTATGGTAGAACAAATTGGCAGTGTGTTTGTAGAGTGTGAGCAAGGGCATTTGCACGCGCCCACTTATGCTGATGTGCTTATTCGTGATCAGGAAACGCTAGCTGAGCAGTGCGAAGGGGAGATCGGCTTAATTCAGGTGTTGTCCTTTATTCCGACGAGTTATCCAGGGCACTCGATCTTAACCGAGGATCTTGGTCGTCTGTTAGGGGAAGATAATTGCCTCTGTGGTCGCAAGGGACGTTATTTTGAAGTGTTAGGGCGCTTACCCAAAACCGAAGTGCGAGGCTGTAGCGATGTCTTCTAATATTCGAATATGGGCTGGCAATGCTGATTTTCTACACTGGACGCGTACGACCGTGGCGGCGTTTGCCAGTGAGCGTATTGCGTTTCTCGCCATTCTGTCGCAGAAACTGCTTGCTGGGGATTACAGTGCTGCATTAAAAGCGCTGGGCTTTTGGTTGCGAGAGGCGCAACTGCGTCAATGGCAACAAGAGTACGCCAATGATGACCGAACCATACTAGCGCCAGTAGGGCGCGTATTTATCGTGTCGCCTTCCAATGTAGAGGGCCTATTTGCCTACAGTTGGGCGCTGTCTTACTTGATGGGCAATCAAACGGTAGTGCGTGTTAGCGAACAGCTGACTGATGATCAGCAAGCCTTGTTTGCTTTACTAGAGTCATTAGATAAACAAACCGCTGGGTTGTCAGAACAAGCCTTTATTAGTTACGACAAACGCTCTGATTGGACGCAAACGCTCAGTCAGTGGTGCCAGCTGCGGATGCTGTGGGGCAGTGATCAAAGCATTGAATCCATTCGTCAGATTGTACTGCCTGCCCAAGCCCAAGAATGGGTTTTTCCCGATCGTTACTCGGTTAGTGTACTTCATCTAACGGACGCGGATATACCGAGATTGTCCAAGCTTTCAGAAGGGTTTGCGCGAGATGTGAGCACTTACCAACAGCAAGCCTGCGCTTCACCGAAATGGGTGTTTTGGTATCAAACGGATAAAGCCTTGCAGCAGCGTTTTTGGCAAGCAGTGAATGTTCATCTGGACAATGCTTTCCCAAAGAATGAGCGTTTGGTCGCCAGCCAGTATTTGTGTGCTTTGGGTGGTAAGCAAGTCTTTTATGACAATATTTGTATTGTTGAGGCACCAAGAATTTTAGGTATTGAACAAAGTCTAATAGGTATTGTAGGGCAGAGCCAAATCAATGCTATGAAAGCGATTGCCGATGAATTACCTGATAACCTTCAGTCGATGAGTGTTTACGGTTTGAATAAAGAAAATAAAATTGAGCTTGCCTGCCTGTCCAGTGTTAGGCAATTTTCCCAGCTTGGGCAGGCTTTAAACTTTGATAAAGTTTGGGATGGGATTGATTTAGCCTCAGTTTTTAGTAAAAAAATAAGTCATTGATTAAATAAAATTTATTTTTAACCGATACTTTCTTGAAGACAGAAATTTTTAGTTAAGCGAGGTATTGTGGTGTCATCATCCATAATAGAAAGGCTCTATGCTTCGATTGCATTGACGCGTCGAGTGGAAGAGTGGATTGCTGATATTTATAAATCAGACAGCATTAAAAGCCCCGTACACCTAGCCATTGGGCAAGAATACATCGCCGCAGCTGTTATCGATCATTTAAAGCAGTCTGATTATGTATGCGGCACTTATCGAGGGCATGGCGTTTATCTTTCTAAAGGTGGTGACCTGAATAGCATGATGGCGGAGCTTTACGGAAAAGAGACTGGCTGCGCTAAGGGGCGTGCAGGCTCTATGCATCTTGTAGAAGCATCTAAAGGTGTTATTGGTATGTCTGCAGTGGTCGGCACAGGAATTCCAGTTGCTGTTGGTCATGCTTTAGCCATTAAACAGCAACGACGCAACGACGTTGTGGTTGTATTTATGGGGGATGGTGCGACCGAAGAAGGTTGCTTCAGTGAGAGTATTAACTTCGCTGCGTTACATAAATTGCCGATTCTATTTGTGGTCGAAAATAATCGGCTTGCGATTCATGAACCTCTTCATAAACGTTGGGCAGCAGACACACTCACAGAACGAATGGCTACCTATGGCATACCCTCTAAGCGCTTCCTTGAGCCTGATGTATTAGCGATTCATCAACACAGCGGTACATTAATTGAAGCAATACGTAACGGTTCTGGCCCAGCTTTCATTGAGTGTAATACTCATCGCTGGTATGAACACGTGGGACCTCACGAAGACTATGATCAAGGCTATCGCAGTCTAGAAGAGGGAGATTCCTGGCGCGCGCAAGATGTTTATCTAACTTTGGGTGAGCAGCTGGACAGCGATGTAAAAGCTCGTATTGACGAGAATATTGAGTTGAGAATACAGGCAGCGGTTGAGTTTGCTGAACAAAGTCCATTCCCTGCACCTGAGGAACTGTTTAACTATGTCTACGCCTAATACATTGCGCTTAATAAAATACGTTGATGCACTACGAGAAGGCGCGGAACAAGCCATGGATGCTGACAAAAGTGTCTTCATGATGGGCTTGGATATAGATGATCATAAAGGGATTCAGGGCTCTACAACAGGACTAGTTGAAAAGTTCGGTCCAGAACGCGTATTTACAACCCCTCTTTCTGAAGATGCGATGACTGGCGTGGCGATTGGTGCGGCTATGGCAGGCCAACGCCCAATTCATGTTCATATCCGCATGGATTTCTTGATGCTGTGTATGAACCAGTTGGTGAATATTGCTGCTAAGAGTCATTATATGTACGGTGGTACCGTTCAGGTTCCGTTGGTTGTCCGTACCATGATCGGTAAATCCTGGGGTCAAGGCGCGCAGCATTCTCAAGGCTTACATTCAATGTTTGCCCATGTACCAGGTATGAAGGTAGTCGCACCGTCAAATGCCTATGACGCTAAAGGGCTAACCATACAGGCGGTGCGTGATAATAACCCAGTGCTCATTATGGAACACCGTTTATTGTATGGTACAGAAGCTTATGTGCCAGAAACGCCATATACCGTTGAATTTGGTATGGCTCGCACACTTCGTTCAGGTGATGCTATTACCATCGTGGGTGTCTCCAATATGGTGATGGAGTCTATGCGTGCAGCTGAGTTATTAGCCGAACAAGGTATCGAGTGTGAAGTGATCGATCCTGTAACCATTTCACCGTTAGATTTCGACGCTATTGAAGCGTCAGTTAATAGAACGGGTCGCTTGCTCGTGGTTGATAATGGTTGGCTTAATTGTGGCTTTTCAGCCGAAGTCTTAGCCCGAGTGGCTGAGAGCGATCACATAAAGCAAAAGATTGTGATGAAACGCATAGGCTTTGCGGCGACTACTTGCCCAACGACCCCATCACTAGAAGATGCGTTTTATCCTAACCCGAAAACCATTGCGATGTTGGCTTATCAAATGGTGACTGGCAAACAAGACTGGGAGCCAAACTCAGAAAGTTGCCAGCTAGCCTACCAGTCGCAGTTCAAAGGACCGTTTTAGCATGTCATACGATTTAGCTGCTCCGACTTGGGGGCAAGAAGAGCTGGATGCATTACAAACCGTGATGGATTCGGGCTTTTTTACGATGGGGCCTCGCGTTGCCGAGTTTGAGCAAAAATTTGCTGCTTATCACAACAAGCAATACGGCATTATGGTGAACTCAGGTTCGTCAGCCAACTTGATTGCGATTGCTGCATTATTCTTCAAGAAAGACCGCCCATTACAACGGGGGGATGAGGTGTTGGTGCCAGCTTTGAGTTGGGCAACGACTTATCATCCTTTACAACAATACGGTTTAAAAGTGCGTTTTGTTGATATCGCGTTAGATAGCTTAAACATGGACCCAGATTTGATTGAAGCGGCGATTACCCCGGCAACCAAGATGATCTTGGGGGTCAGTATCTTGGGTAATCCGGCGGCACTGGATGTGATGCGTGATGTAGCAGACCGTCATGGTCTGTATTTTATGGAAGATAACTGTGAATCCATGGATGCCGAACTCAACGGTAAGAAAGCAGGTACTTATGGTGATTTGAATACCTTTAGCTTCTTCTT
Source organism: Marinomonas ostreistagni (assembly GCF_016461785.1). Lineage (GTDB taxonomy): Bacteria > Pseudomonadota > Gammaproteobacteria > Pseudomonadales > Marinomonadaceae > Marinomonas > Marinomonas ostreistagni_A. Next base: position 92,869 of record NZ_JAEMUH010000001.1, read on the forward strand.
CTCTCACCATATTTCGACCATGGAAGGCGGTATGATTTTGACAGATGACGAAGAGCTGTATCAGCTTTGTCGTTGTCTGCGTGCCCATGGCTGGACACGAGATTTGCCTGAAGATTCGCTTCTCTATGAGCGTAAAGGTGAAGATCTATTTGAAGCCTATCGATTTATATTACCTGGTTATAATGTGCGTCCAACGGAGCTCAATGCAGCCGCAGGTCTGGAACAACTGAAAAAGCTACCAGGTTTTACCGCTGAACGCCGCAAAAACTGGGATCTATTTGTGGAGCTGTTTGGTAATGATGAACGTTTTATCATTCAGAAAGAGAACGGAAAAACATCGTGTTTTTGCTTTACCATCGTTCTGAATCCTGGAATGAACCTTGATCGTAAAGCCATTTTTGCAGCATTGACCGAGGCGAAAATTGGTTTCCGTATTATTACGGGCGGTAGCTTTCTTAAACATGACGTGATCAAGTACTACGACTATTCGGAAGCGACTCCAATCGTAAATGCCCATATTGCCCACGATTACGGTTTCTTTGTGGGTAACCACGCCTTTGATCTCAGTAAAGAGTTACATTTATTAAAAGACGTCTTGGATAAGACAGCGAAGGAGTTATAAGCATGTCTCAACATATTTTAGTGACGGGTGGCGCGGGTTACCTTGGTACGACCATGGTGCCAAAATTCCTAGAGTTAGGTCACAAGGTGACTGTGCTTGATAACTTTATGTTTGGCCAAGATTCATTAAATGCTGTCGTTGCACACCCAAACTTTAACGTTGAGCGCGGGGATGCTCGTGATGAAACGACCATGAAGCGTTTGGTAAAAGATGCCGATGTGGTGGTACCGTTAGCGGCACTTGTTGGAGCGCCCCTATGTGCTCGTGATCAAATAGGTACGGTAACAACCAATCGCGATGCAGTAGTAATGCTAACGAAGCTTCTTAGTAAAGATCAGCGCATCCTAATGCCGATTACTAACAGCGGCTACGGCATTGGTGAATCAGGTAAGTTTTGTACAGAAGAGTCGCCATTACGTCCTATCAGTCTCTACGGAAAGTCAAAAGTAGAAGCGGAAGCTGCCGTGTTAGAGCATGGCTCAGCGATCAGTTTCCGTCTGGCAACCGTGTTTGGTTTCTCTCCACGTATGCGCCTAGATTTGTTGGTGAACGACTTTGTATACCGTGCTGTGAAAGATCGTGCCTTGGTGCTGTTCGAGTCACATTTTAAACGTAATTACATTCATATCCGCGATGTGGCGAAAGCCTTTGTTCATGGCTTAGATAATTTTGACGCCATGCAAGGTGAAGCCTACAACGTAGGTTTGTCCGATGCGAACCTCTCAAAATTAGAGTTATGTCAGCGTATTCAGCAGCAAGTACCGGGCTTCACTTTCCTAGAAGCGCCCATTGGTGAAGACCCAGATAAGCGTGATTACATTGTTTCGAATGATAAGATTGAAGCCACTGGTTACATGCCAGATCATTCTCTAGATCAGGGTATTGCGGAGTTGATCAAAGGCTACCGTATGATTTCTAACTCAAAATTCTCGAACGTTTAATTATGGCGCAAGAGAAGCATTTTGATCTGACCGGTAAGCGTGTTTACGTTGCCGGTCATACTGGTTTAGTGGGCAAAGCCTTAGTTCAAACGTTAGAACAACGTGGTGTTACTGTCATCAAGGCAACGAAAGCGGAACTGGATTTGCGGGATCAAGCCAAGACCAATGCGTTTATGGCGGAGGAAAAACCAGATGTTGTCCTATTGGCAGCAGCGAAGGTAGGTGGCATCGAAGCAAATCGTACTCTGCCTGTTGATTTTCTATACGATAACCTGATGATTGCCAGTAATGTGATTCGAGCTGCAGCGGAAAGTGGTGTGAGTCGTTTGATGAATTTGGCATCTAACTGTTATTACCCTCGTGATGCAGCGCAGCCTTTACGCGAAGATAGCTTACTAACGGGGCCATTTGAACCCACTAATGAAGCCTATGCAACGGCTAAATTGGCTGCCATGCGGCTTACGCAATATTATGCGACCCAGCATGGTAAAGGTTTTTTTACCCTTGTTCCGACGAGTCTTTACGGGCCTGGTGATCATTTTAATGATGAGCGAGGTCATGTAATCCCTGCTTTGATTAATCGTTTTCATCAAGCGAAAACACAAGATTTGGATAAAGTGACCCTATGGGGGACCGGTTCTCCGACTCGTGAGTTTTTATATATTGATGATGCAGCGCTAGGCATGTTGCATTTTGTTGAGCATTATCAAGGTACCGAAGCCATCAACTTAGCGGGTGGGCAATCTATCTCGATTCGTGAATTGGGTGAAACCATTGCTTCCATTGTCGGCTATCAAGGTGAGTTATACTGGGATACCAGTAAACCAGATGGTATGCCTCACAAAGCTTTAGATAGTGAGAAATGCTTCGCCCATGATTGGCGCCCAGAAACCTCTTTTCACGATGGTTTGAAAGCGGCTTATCAGAGCTATCTTACATCTCTCTAAGCGAAGTCAGTACTAAAAAGCCCATGCCTAATTGATCGTGTTAACGAAGTTAGTCATGGGCTTTTTTGATTTTCGGTGAGCTTAACGCTTTTCTAAGTAGATAAAAGCAATTGGCAAGCTAAAGCTACGCACATCCAGCTCAAACTCATCTCCGAGAGCTTCGGTTAGCTCTCGAATCACTGAGTCTGTATTGTTTACAGCGACCAAGATCACCGATGCTGGTTGAGCAAAGAGCTCTTCTTTATCTGATAAGGTTAAATCAGAGTATTGCAGTGTATCTCGGAAAGCAAAGCGGTGTGTAAAACGACCGAAATGCAATTCAGAGGCCACTGGCTTGATCAGGCTGTTGAAGGTAGCAAAGCCCGCCTCTCCCCAAACATCAACATTGAGGTTCTTGCTTTCGATGAGTGAGAGCTGCTCCTGAATAAAATCTGCTTGGAGTGCCTGAACCAACTCGTGGTCGCTAGTGACAGAGCAGAGTGGTTGCGACTCGAGAATTGCTTCACTAGGTGGTGTTGTCTTGAATATACGGGTAAATTCCCCAGCAACACGTTGAGCGAAGTGCGCATGCAGTCCTATTTGAGCAAACGCTTGCGTGATATCAAGACCATGATAAGTGCCGCCACCTAATGGATAGATATCTTTAATAGCGGAGCGATGCTGAGACCCACGGCAGTATACCTGTCCCTCAGGCGCGAGTGTTCTCTCGATCAATGCCATAAACATCTTGAAATCTTCCGGTGGCAGATCATCTAACACGTGATTACACAGAATCAGGTCAAAGTGCTGATTAGGTAAACTGCCGGTCATCCAGCCTGGGAGCATTACTATTTGCTGGTCGCTTTCATTCTCTTGACCCAATGTCTTGAGATCGGGAGTGGCTAGATGGGCCAGTTTGTAGTCCAGCAAATCAATGAAGGTGGTATCACTTAGTTGATTTGATAGCTCTGAAGCCACTGCATTTTGCATTGCATAACAAAGAGCAATGCTGTCTACGCTGACATATTGTTTAGGTGGCAGGTCAGATAGCATAAACTGCACCATGTTACGACCTGCACCACCACCGATGTCGAGTACTCGAAGTGGCTTTACATCGCCAAGTAACTGGCGGTCAACACGTGTCTCTAAAACGTCAATCGGAAGGTCTGATTTCACCGGGCATGTGGTAATACTGCGTACGACACGATCGTAAGTAGTTTGAAACGCCTCGATGAAACTTGCATCATCAGTCGTGCTTTTTTCTAGCCATTCCGTAGCCGTTTTAGTTTGGTATTTACTAAGTGACTGAGTGCCAAGCAGCTGAATCAGTTTAGTGTTGGAGTAGCTGGTCTCCCACTGATTCTGAAGGTCGGAGTAGTAGGTGTAGTCTGATGTGAAAAGATAGTCACCAGAGGATTGGGCAGCACGCGCCAGTTTCGCTTGGCGCTTTTCAATTTCAAAGCCGTTCACTGAAAACATGGGCGTCCCTTACTTTAAATCGTTAATATGGAAAATTGGGGAGTCGAAGTGGCTATCCGTTTCAAGCAAGTATTGCTTACTCAAAATCAGCACGCCATAGAATGGGTAACAACGACGGATCGCAAATTGACAGTCATAGTGCTGACTTAAATCGGCCTCAATTTTCATTGCGTTAGCGTAAGAGCGGCATTGTTCTGATAAAACCACAACATGATCATTTCCTGCAACTAGCTCACTTAACTCTGAATCGCCTTGCCGAAGTTGACCTAACGCCGTTTCATTTAATACCGCGTTTTCTGAGCTGTTTTGCGCCACGGATTGGCCGTCAAACTGCTCAAAAAGTGGGTTGTCATTGCCGACAATTAAGGCTGGTTGTCCGCTTTTTGCCAATAAGCCTAGATGTTTTCTGGTGTATTGGCGTGCTGCGTACAAGGTAATCTCACGAGAGTGTTTTAGCTCCCACAATACGCACTCATCGGTTTGTTCTTTGGCGCAGGCGTTCTTGAAGTGTTGAGAGTCTTGTTTGGCAAAAACTGTGGTTAGATAGCCGCCAAGTGATTCGGTATGGATAGGCAGAAGACCCAATTTACCGAGTTCTTCGACAAGCTCCAAGCCATGCAAATCGACCGTGTTCCAATAATCGCGTGTGTCACCCCAAGTTAACTCACTGCGAACAAAGACAATTCCTTCATCATTTAGACTGATATCAATGAAGTCCACCATACGCAGGAAGTCTTCTTTACTCAACTCACCATGAACGTGTGACAGAACCACAACGTCTTGTGTTTTCGGTACAAGAAGGTCTTTGGCGACCCAAGTTGGGATATGTGTACGGTGGAATGATGACGATGCTAAGTCTGGAAGCGGGCGACCCAGTGCTTCGTAATCTAGGTATTCAAAAAGTGACTCATCACCTTGTAAGATGTCTAAATAAGAGAGCACCATATTTTGTAGGGTGTATGCCGCTAACGTGGCATCAAGTGCTGTATAGGTGGTGTTCGGATGATCTAGGTAAGACATAACGCCATAGCGTGCTGCGCCGGCTCCGAAATCTAAAATGTTACAGCTTTCTGGATAATACTGTTTGATCAAACGCCAACTCACCAATGTTTCTAGTAAATCGTGGCGAAGGTCTCCCGTGTTTCCGGTTGTTGCTAGCAATCGTGAAACATTTGTGTAGAGTTGAATATACTGCTTCATCCATTCAGATTCTTCAGGGCTTAACTCTCCTGCATCGGCAATGAACTCGTTCAGCTTGTGAGCATGTGTGCGGTGAATGCTTAGAAAATCAATGAGCTCAGCAGGTTTATCGTAACGCTCCCATTTGTTCTCCACATCAATCCAATAGCCAAAGCTGTTCATGGCATTGTCTTTATCAAGTTTCGATCGAGCAAGTTCCCTCGACGTTTTAAAAACCATTGGATCTATCATGAATCTTTCCTTATTAGTTTAAATCTTCTTCGCATTTTGAGAGCTCCATTCGGCGTAGCTGCCTACGCGAATATTTAGCTCACTAGCCGCATCAAGAATTCGTTTTAAACGAGCCAATCGAACATCTTGATCGATATAAGGGTCCACACTATGCCAATATTTGTAAGGAATATATTTAGGGAATTGGCGATAAAGATCGTTAAGATCCTCATTGAATCGCATGCCCAACTCTTCAGGCTTTTCCCAGTAAACACTGCCGGCAATCAGCATCAAGGTATTGATATTCTCGATGGTGTCGATATTAGCTGCATTTAGACGAATGTTATCAATAGTTTCGTCAATATCTTCTTCGGTTTCATGAGGAATACCAATCACCAAGTTGATCGCAACGAGAATGCCAGCAGCTTTAGTCATCTCGATAACTTCTGCGATATGCTTTGCTGTGTAACCTTTTTTATGAAGTTTTAATGTGTTTTTAGACCAACCATCAATGCCATAGCGCAAATAGTTAAAGCCAGCCTTTCTTAGCACTTCGAAATAGTCTGGAGTGTAGCCCTTTTGTACTCGAAGTTGCCCAGCCATTGTGATGCCAGTGATGCCTCGGCGGATAATTTCTTCACACAGCTCCCTAACGGCCATAGGGTCGCCAGATAAATCACTATCATTAAAGTGGAAGTTATTGGCGCCTTTAGATACTAAAAATTCAATTTCATCTGCAAGGCTTTGTGGGCTGCGACGACGCCAAGAAAAGCGCTCACCACAGAAAGTACATTTTGACCACTTACAGCCACGAGACAATAAGATCGGTACTAATTGATAGCCGTTATAGTTCTTGTAAAGATTGATGTCTGCCCATTCATAAGTTGGATAGCCAAGTGGATCTAGATCTTCTACCAGATGCGCTGGGGTAAAGGTATTGCCGGAAATGAGGCCCTCATCTTTACTGATGACTCCTGGGAGTCCAATAACCTTCTTATTATCCAAAATGAGTTGGATAAGGTCTGGTAGGCTGCCTTCGGCTTCAAAGATCACCATGTAGTCATAGTCATCAAAAATCTTCGGTCCAACTTCTGGGTTAATGCATTCATAGCCTCCAACAATAACTTTGGTGTCGGGTAATTGAGGGCGAATTTTACGCACAATCTTTTGTACTATGAGGGTGTTGGTTCCGTTCAAAGAGAAGCCGATGATCTTTGGGGCTGCTTGGACAATACGGTCGCTGATTTTATCGAGCAGTTCGTCAAAATAGCTGACGAAATCAGGATCTTTCCAAGAGTCTTCAATAAAGGCGATGGCCCAAGGGTCTGCCGGCATTTCTTTGCCAGATGGGGAGTAGATATGCTTATGGTCATCCAAGATACGATTGGAATGGTAGCGATGGTAGATGATCATATCCAAATCGACAGTTTGGAAGTTGATGCCTAGACCTTTTAGGATGTTGTGAACATAGCCCAAACCGTTAGGCAGCATGCCCAGCATTCGCCCTGGTAAGTCTAACAGCAACATATCTAAACCACTCTCAAAGCGGATCGCTGGAATATCTACAGGATAGATACTGTATTCTGGCTCATGCCACATCTGCTCACGAATTAACTCAGATGGCAAGGATTTGATTAGCTCATCAAAATAGAGCGTGGGTATTTTGATGTTTTGTTCTTCAAGGTCATGCCGAGCATCCACACTCGCAATGTAGTCAGGTGTATTGACGAACAAACTGTTAGCCTTAGACCAATCTCCTGATGTGATGATCTGCGCAGCTAATTCTGGGTGAGCTAGGAGTAGCGCTTCAGAGAGAGGGTTAGTGATGTAAAATGCCACAGGTTGTGGGGCGTTGGTAATTTCAGTTGCCAGCCATTTTAGAATGTTCTGATCACTGTCACTGCCGTCATATTGAAGTATCTTGCGTGGCACTATTCGACTTTGTACCTTGAGGACGTCATCGATATTGAGCCCTTGACGGTAGGTTACTATGTCTTTTTGAAATCCCAGCTCTCTTAAATGGTTTTTCAGCTCTGTGGCACCAGCGCCCATGGTTAAGATAATGGCATCTACGTCTTTTACGGTGTTTAGATCAGCTAAAATAGCCTCTGAGCTGATGACGGGACGATCTTTGAACCTGCCGTTTGCAGGTGGGTATTTATCGATGAATAAGCTTACCTCGATTTGTTTGAGCATTAATGCGTCGAAACAAACAGCCCCTGATAAAGCTGCTCCCCAAATTGCTACCTTTTGCCAATGAAGTTGCTGGTTATTTGTATTCACGATAGGGCCTAAGATCAAATTAAGTTTGTAGTTTATCAATTAGATTAACTTTAGTTTTCCAGTTTTGCTAGAGAACTAATGCTTAAACATAAGAAAGAAAATTTGCTTTGATAAAGTTCTAAAGTCTTTAAAAATTAAGACGATATAGTCTTTTGGATCTGGCTTTTTATATGGAAACAGTGGCGAAAATGAAATTTAAACTGGTTTACGGGAATCACTGGAACTTTGGTATTGTTGTAGCTGATACCTTTTTGATGTTGCAAGGAGCGCTTCATGAAATGGGGTTTCAAGCAGACATTGAAAAGGAAATCCAAATAGAGCCTGGTGTCACTTATGTCTTTATAGAAGGGTTTGATAAAGATTATGCTAAATCACTTCAGTCTATTAAAGATATAGGCTCGAATGTTTGGATTATTGCAACGGAAGAGTGGGCTGATGGAACATTTAATTTAAGTGCAAGGCAAGGTGATAATGGGCAGTACTCCAAAAGTGAGTACTGGGATGAACGTTTCCAAGCCTTTATGTTAGCCATTGAAAGCTGCGATCTTGTTTGGCATCTGAGTGAGCAGCAGGCAGAGCGTTATAAGAACGTTTTGGAAGTGCCTGTGGAGTTTCTCCCTCACGGGTTTACCGATAACTTTGCTTCTGTTCGTCATAGAGAGCACAAAGATATTGACTTTGTTTTTACTGGAACTCTGACAGATCATCGTCGAGACTGCTTTAATTATCTTGAAAATAAAGGCTACAAAGTCGTTTACCTACCAGTATTGACTGCGTCTTTTCATCGTGATGATGTTGTGTCTAGAGCAAAAATTGGTTTGAACGTTAAGCAAAGTAAAGACTGGCCTCAATTCTCCAACTCACGTGCGAATTATCACTTGTGTAATCAATCGAGCCTTATTTCTGAGTATTGCCCAGATTCCTGTGCTGTTGCGGATTTCATACATATGCCCAGCAATGATTTCTTGCCTTATGTTGAATGGTTTATAAATGATAATGACTGGAATGCTGAAGCTAAGAAATCTTCCGTCCGTTATCAGACTGAGCACCGCTTATCTAGTCTAATTGAGTCTGTAGTCCGGTATTACTTATAGTAGGAGCTTTATGAACGCGCTGTTTTTGATTCAAAACTTTAGCACTAAGTCCCTTACTGACTCTGCTGGCTACAACGAAATTTTGATGCCATTCGTTAAGTCATCTGTTTGCGATCAATACGAAGTGGTTAGCTGGCAGTTTAGTGCTGAGGATGTGCATAACCATGTCCAGAAAATATGTCAGAAGTTAGTTGAAGAGTATCTTGATACTCCAGTAACCGTTTACGGTGCTGGTTCTCATACGAATGAGTTCTGGTCATATTTCTCTTCTTGCAATATTGTTGCGTTTGCAGACAGCCAGTCTGAAAAACAAGGGACAGCATTGCATGGTATACCTATTATCGATCCTGACAGCATTGATACCGAAGTTATTATAATTTCTAGTCGAGCTTGGGAGGCGTCAATACATGATGAACTTAGATTGCGATTTCCGAATGCTCGAATCGTGACTTTTTATGATTCACTTCATGATTCAATTTCCGTGCTGAACGATCAGAGCGTGGAAGAGGCTATTTATAATCACGAAAACAAGGGGGTCGACGCTATTTTTTACACACCAGCTGACCCTTCAGAAGCTTTAACCTTTGAGCAGCTGAGCAGGCTGAAAACAGTCTTTCAATGCCCTCTAGCTGTGGTTTGGTGGGATTATGATGATCAAACCAAAAACAACCCTTATACCCAGTTTGAGAAAGAGAGTCTCAGCGCAGCAGATCTGATTATTGATCCGGGGAATTATACAAAGACTCGAAAGATGCGTTGTAAGGAGTTCCCTTTTGAGGATCACCCTCATGTAGAAAAAGTTGCAATATTTCCCACTCCAGCTAATGAATCCGTGTTTTTTCCTAGACTCAAAGATATTGATATAGCGTTATTTGGTAGTGAGGTGGGACTTCGTGGTGATTGGATTCGATTGTTGAAATCAAAATATCCCGATAGGTTCCGACACATTGGGGGAGTGGATGCGGGTAAGCAACCTATCTCAATGGAAGAATATGCTGAGTTGTCTGGTCGCAGCAAGATAATTGTGAATACCCAGACCTATACTTTTCGAAGCCAATGTAAAGGTAAAGTTCGTGAAGCTTTAGCAAGTGGCGCTTTGCTACTAGAGCAAGATAGTTACGATACCCGTGCTTTTTTGGGTGGGCTTGAATGTGTTAAGTTTTTTAAGAATGAAGATGAACTTATTGAATTAATTGATTTTTATCTTGAGAATGAACCTGAGCGTGAACGCCTTGCACAGGAAGGGTATGAGTGGTATTTGGCCCAATGGGGGGCTGAGCCTTGGTCAAAAAAAATCCGTGATAGGTTAATGAAAGGCTAAAAACGGTCGATGACTGTTAGTAGTGAAGTATAAAAGGTAAAGATGATGGAATCTGGTTTAAAGAGACTTGCAGCCACATGGCGAGCAACCTGTTTGAAAATGTCTAGGGTAGGCAGGCATGGTCACCTCAGTTCTTCGCTAGGGTATATCGAGGTTTTAGCGTTTCTATATAAGCGTTGGTTAAAGTTAGCCCCCGACTCAGAGGGACCATCGGATAAATTTATACTTAGTAAAGGACATGGTTGTTCTGCTTTGTATGTGGCATTAGCGGATTGTGGATTTATTCCGGTTGAGTCACTTAGCCAATACGCAAAACCCGGAGCCCAACTCGGCTGCCACCCATGTAAGCATGCCTTGAATATACTAGAAACTTCATCAGGTAGTTTAGGGCAGGGGTTAGGTGTTGCTTCAGGTATTGCCTTAGCTCAGAGACTCAGTGGAGAACAATCTAAGATAGTTATTCTATTGGGTGATGGAGAAATGAATGAAGGCTCTATCTGGGAGTCTTTAACCTTTATAAAGGCTAATCAGCTTAATAATATCATCGCTATCATTGATTATAATGGTGTTCAAGCTGTAGGGAATACTGATCGAATAGTTGGTGGTACGAGTCTTGAGAAAAAAATTGCAGCGTTTGGATGGCATACTCAAACGATTGATGGCAATGACTTTGCTCAGATAGAAGATGCCTTTAGTCAACTGGAGGGTGTTTTGGACCAACCTAAAGCGATTATTGCGCATACCCGTTTAGGGATTGATTACATGAATGTTGAGTCGGCCTTATGGCATTATCGTATTCCTTCCGATGAGGAGTATGATTCAGCTCTTGCTCAACTTGATGCGGAGCCAATTTTTTAATGAGACGAGCATTCAGTGATACGCTGGTGGAAGTCGCCGACGTAAATGACAAAATGGTTTTTCTAACCGGTGATCTCGGCTTTGAGGTTTTTACCGAGTTAGAAAAAAAACACCCAACTAAATATATTAATGCCGGAATTGCCGAAGCTCAGCTTGCGATGTGTGCGACGGGTTTAGCGTTAAGCGGTTTTCGTCCTGTGATTTACTCTATTGCTTCTTTCATGACGGGGCGAGCCTTTGAGTTAATTAGGACAGGTATTAATTATCAGCAGTTGCCAGTTCTCATCATTGGAGCTGGTGGTGGCTATACCTATGCTAATAGCGGTGTGACTCATCATGCCGCTGAAGACTTAGGTTTGATGCAGCTTATGCCTGGGATGCAGATTATCAACCCTGGTTCTCCTTCAGAAGTACGGGAACTTATGCTGCAATTCTTTGAGCAGGATAAACCTGCTTATATGCGTGTAGGTCGTTTCGGTGAGCCTGAATACACTGCAAAAGATCCCATCATATTAGGTAAAGCTCGTTTAGTTTCTGAGGCAAAAAAACAAGTTAGTAAACCATCGGTAGCACTTTTAAGTACTGGCGACACGGTAATTTCCTGCATTGAAGCAAACAAGCTTTTAAAGGAGCAGGGTTTTGATGTCACCCATTATCAGTACCACAGCTTGTCTCCTTTTGACGTTAAAACATTAGAACAAGTTTTATCGAATTATGATCACGTTATTGTTGTCGAAGATCACTTTCCTATTGGGGGGTTGTATAGTCAAGTGAGCTCTTTTCACGCAGGGTCCAACAGTAGCGCTAAACTTACTCGTCTTGGCCCCCCTCATGAATTATTGTTCGGAGAACCTTCGATAGCGCAGTTACGTGAGCAGTTTTCTTACGATGTAAGTGGCATTGTAAGTACTTGTATGGCACTTCAAAGATAAGTTGAGACCTATGACAGAATCTAAAGATATTAAAATTATGAGATTTGGCCCAGAAGGGGAAGATGAGCGTAGGTCGCAGATGATCGACTTGTTGCAAGAGTGTCCGATACCGAAAGAAGAGTTACTTTTGAATACAGGTATGTTTTTGACACCTCAGACTCTGTCGCGCGTCCTTTACATGGACCATTTGTACAAGAAGATTATTAATGTGCAAGGAGTGATAATGGAGTTCGGTTGCCGTTGGGGGCAAAACTTATCACTATTTACCGCGATGCGAGGTATCTATGAGCCTTTTAACCGTCTGAGAACTGTTGTTGGATTTGATACGTTCTCGGGCTTTGTAGAGGTTGATGAACGAGATGGCAAAGATATGGATGTTTGCTCCTACTCTGTAACTAATGGATACGAAAGCTACTTAGACCAGTTACTTCACTTTCAGGAGCAAGAGAGCCCTCTGTCTCATCTTAAAAAGTATACTCTAGTCAAGGGAGATGTTTGTGAAACAGTCCCGCAGTACCTGCAAGAACATCCAGAAACAATTGTCGCATTGGCCTATTTTGACTTGGATCTTTATAAACCAACAAAGGCTGTTATCGAAGCCATTCGTCATCGAATACCTAAAGGGGCAGTCATAGCATTTGATGAAATAAATGATGCCTCATGCCCCGGTGAAACACTGGCTTTGCTGGAGAGCTTTGGTATCAATAATTGTCGAATAGAACGTTATCAATATAATGCTCGCACATCCTATTTTGTATATGAATAATCCAATCAAAGGTGCCCATTATGACTGATTTAGTCATTATCAACCCTACTGCCCATGCTCAAATCTATCAAGGTCTAAGCAATGGCTATGCGGCATTTGAACCGCCAATTTGGGCGGGAATGTTAAGCCTAGCAATGAAGTATCAAGGCTTTGATGTGGAGTTAGTGGATTGTGAGGGGTTAAGTATTGGTTATGAAGATGCTGCTAGGCTTGTAAAAGACTGCCGCCCAAAGTTAGTGTGTATCCCTGTTTATGGACAGCAGCCATCAGCATCTACTCAGAATATGTATGGTGCTTCTTTGACATGTAGTGCCATAAAAGACTTATGCCCGGATATTCCTGTCTTATTGATCGGAGGTCATATCTCAGCGCTACCTGAACAAACGCTCTTGGAGGAAAGAGCTGACTTTGTGTGTCAAGGGGAAGGCGTTCACACACTGAGTGGGTTGCTGCAAAGTGATATGACTAGAACAGATCACTTGAAGAAAGTTCCAGGGCTTTGGTTTAAAGACGAGTTTGGTTTGGTGCAACATACTGCTCAAGCGCCTATGATTCCGATGAAAGAAATGGAGCTCGTATTGCCTGGGGTGGATTACGACGCCTTGCCGATGGACAAGTATCGTGCGCATAACTGGCATTGTTATGATGGCATGACGGATCGATCTGGTTATGCATCCATATACACCAGTCTTGGTTGCCCATTCTCCTGTAGCTTTTGCTGTATCAATGCTCCATTTGGTGCAAATAAATTCCGTTATTGGTCACCTGAGTTTATTGTCAACAAGATTGACAAGCTAGTAGAAAAACACGGAATTAGAAACTTAAAAATTGCCGATGAAATGTTCGTACTTAGGGATGATCACTTTCTTGAAATCTGCAAGCTACTAGCACAAAGAGATTACAAACTTAATATTTGGGCTTACAGTCGTATTGATACTATTAAAGATCGTCATCTTGAGGCCTTAAAGGCTGCGGGTGTAAATTGGTTGGGACTAGGGATTGAATCCATTTCTAAAAAAGTCCGTGATGATGTGATAAAAGGGCGATTCAGTGATGACAAAATCACCCAAGTAGTTAAGAAAATTCAGGGTGCAGGCATTAATGTTGCGGGCAACTTTATTTTTGGTTTGCCCGAAGATGATTTCGACAGTATGAAGCTTAACCTTGACTACTGTATGTCATTGGAACTGGATATGGCGAACTTGTATTCTGCCATGGCTTACCCCGGTTCTCAGCTACACCGTTCTGCGCTACAAGACGGTTTTGAACTGCCTGATTCTTGGTTGGGCTATTCACAGCACTCTTTTGAATGTAAGCCTCTATCGACCAATTACATAGATAGTAGCCAAGTTTTAGCATTTAGAGATAAAGCATGGCAGGCGTTCCATACTGATCCCGCTTACTTGGCGCGTATGGAAGCGAAATTTGGTGCAGAGGTGGGACAGCATCTACGTGAGATGACTCAGTATGTTTTACCTAGAAAAAATGCAGCTCCCACGTTGCAGCAAGAATTTTCTTATCCGCATTTTAATAGTGCTGACTATTTAATCCCCAATACAAAGTAGAATCTATGGTACCGACACTTGTTGTATTGGCTGGAGGGCTAGGGACTCGTTTACGCTCTGTAGTGGCCGATCAGCCTAAAATCCTAGCTCCAATTGGCCGACACCCTTATTTGCATCACTTACTTAAGTGGGCAGAGCAACAAGGCATAGAACATATGCACTTCTGCTTAGGTTTTATGGCGGAAAAAGTCGTGGCGTGGTTGCAGGAGAGTGATTCAACGATCCAATTCAGCTGGCAAATCGAAACAAAGCAATTGGGCACTGGCGGGGCGGTAAAGCTAGCTTTAGAGCAAGATGATTTGTCTGGTGCTGATGAACTATTGATTTGTAATGGGGATACATTTGTAGACTTCTCGGTGTCTGAGTTTGTCTGTAAAAGTCGTATCGTTGGAGGGGGGGTTCTTACGGTGCATGTTGACGATTCTGGGCGCTTTGGAACTGTAAAGCGTAATGAATCAGATTGTCTTGACTGTTTTCTGGAAAAGCATGGGCGAAATGAACCAGGAGAGATAAACGCAGGCTGGTATTATTTTGACAAGGTTTTGTTGGAACAGCTTTTTTCATTAGATGTCACGTCACTCGAAAGAGATTTTCTAATGAAAAAAGATCTTGGGCCGATACTTTGTGTAGATACAGGTCGTCAATTTCTCGATTTTGGCACACCAGAAAGTTATCAAGTGGCCCAGACACTATTTAAGGATGCTTTATGATTATCACTCGCACCCCCTTTCGAGTCTCTCTTTTTGGCGGTGGAACCGATTACCCTGCGTGGTATTTAGAGCATGGCGGCGCTGTAGTTGGCACAACGATTGATAAATACTGTTACTTAAGTGTACGCAAACTCCCGCCATTCTTTGAGCATAAACATCGTATTGTTTACTCGAAGATCGAGAATGTCAGCGACATATCAGAAATCACTCATCCTGCCGTGAGGGGGGTGATGCAGGAACACCCAGTTGAACATGGTGTTGAAATACATCATTTCAGCGATTTACCAGCTCGTTCAGGTTTGGGGTCGAGCTCTGCTTTCACTGTTGGCTTGGTGAATGCTCTTCGAGGCCTTGATGGAAAAATATCAAGTGCTCACTATTTAGGTCTTGAAGCGATACGCATTGAGCAAGAAGTCATCGGCGAAAAAGTTGGTTCACAGGATCAAATCTGGGCTGCTCATGGTGGAACCGCGTTTGTTGAGTTTAATCAGAACGGCCGGATTGATGTGAATAAATTAATCATGCGCCCGGGTAACCACTCATTTCTTAATGATCATATTTTATTGTTTTTTACTGGTTTTACTCGCATAGCCGAAACCATTGCAGTAAAACAAATTGATAACGTTAAGAAAAAACAGCAGCAACTGCGAACACTCCATCAGATGGCGGTTGAAGCACGAAGCATTCTTCAATCTAAGTCCCCTGAATTTGCTCACATCGGCCAGATGCTTGATGATGCTTGGCATTTAAAGCGTGAGCTTGCAGAAGGTGTTTCAACGCCTGCTATCGATGAAATTTATGCGGCAGGTATTAAGGCCGGAGCGTTAGGTGGGAAATTGCTTGGCGCCGGTGGCGGTGGTTTTATGATGTTTTTTGCACCGCCAGAGGTCCATGAGAACATTCGTAAGGCATTAAGCAAGCTAATTCATGTCAACTGCAACATAGGCAGCGAAGGTAGCAAAGTGGTGACTTACGAACACTATGATTACGAGTGAAGTATCAGCTGTTGTAAGCGAAGCCAGTCTTCCTCTGTATCCAGATCCTGAATGCGATGTCTTGGTAACATAATAGGCGTCGCTAACTCAGAAAACATGGCAGGGTTGGTGAGCCATTGTTCTGCTGTTCCCCAGTAGAATTGCCCTGCGTCGTGAATCGCTTCTTCGAGATCTTGTGAGCGCTTACCGATATGTTCCGGATACATTGACTGTAGTTTTCCATTGCGTATACATAATGCTCTCTGAACAGGAAAATCAAACGTTGTCGCGGAAAAGCTTAAAGGCGTTTTTTCGAGAGCGAGATAGCCTTGATGGATATCCTCAGCTTTTAGTAGAGGACACGTTGCGTATATCAAACATGCTTTCTCTATATTCAAGCCCTGCTTAATAAGTGTACGCAGCGCATGCTGCATCACTGGCGTGGTGCCAGTGAAATGATCAGCAAGCTCATCAGGGCGAGTGAACGGTGTTTCTGCTCCCCAGTCTCTAGCCACTTCTGCTATTTCCTGATCATCTGTGGAGACAATGACTTTATCAAAAAGACCTGACTTCAAGGCTGTTTCAATTGAGTAAGCAATTAAGGGCTTACCGTTTAGCAGTTTGATATTTTTGCGAGGAATACGCTGGGAGCCGCCTCGAGCAGGGATGACGGCGATATTAATGCTGGTCATAAGATAAATGCCTGATCGATGGCATCTTTTAATATTTGTGCGACCACTTCCTGCTCTTGATCGGTGAGGTCTGGGAACAAAGGCAGGCTGAGGGTTCTATGGTAATAGTCCTCAGCAATCGGGAATTGTCCCCAGCTGAAGCCTAGTTTTTGGTAGTAAGGCTGAGTATGCACTGGAATATAGTGCACCTGAGTACCAATATTATGATCGCGTAGATATTTGAAAATAGCGGCTTTTTGTTCCGTTAAAGCCTCATTCAAGACAATTGGAAATAAGTGCCAGCTTGAGTATGCGTAATCGGCTTCCCCTGGTAACTGGATAGGCAAACCACGTAATAGTTGATAATAACGCTGTACTAACTCTCGACGGCGCTCAATAAAACTGTCAAGACGTTTGAGTTGCGACAAACCTAATGCTGCTTGCAACTCTGTCATGCGGTAATTAAAGCCAAGGGTTTGTTGCTCGTAGTACCAATCACCCGGAGATCTGCTTTCGAGTTCACGTTTGTTTTTAGTCACCCCTTGATTAACCAATAGGCGCAAGTGTTCGGCCAGAGCTTCTTGGTTAGTAATGGCCATACCTCCCTCAGCCGAGGTCATCACTTTCACTGGGTGAAAACTAAAGATGCAAATATCAGAGTAACGACTGCCAACTGGCGTGCCTTTGAATTTCGCACCAATGGCGTGTGAAGCATCTTCAATGATGGCAAAGCCATATTGCTGGGATAGCTCATAAATAGCGCGCATATCACATGGATGGCCACCAAAATGCACAGGGATAACCACTTTAGGAAGAGTGTCATTTTGGGCTGCCAAAGCCAGCTTTTCAGCAAGTTTTATGGGGCACAAGTTATAGGTTTGCGGGTCGATATCGACAAAGTCGACTTTTGCATCGCAATAAAGCGCACAGTTAGCGCTGGCAATAAAGGTATTAGGTGTGGTCCAAACCCAGTCGCCCTCAGATACACCAAGTGCAAGACATGCAACATGAAGGGCTGAAGTCGCGCTGTTGGCAGCTATACCAAACTTACAGTGACTCAGTTCGGCAATGGCTTGCTCAAATTGACCTACAATAGGTCCTTGTGTCAGAAAGTCTGAGGTCAGCGCATCGCAGACAGCTTCTACATCTGCAACAGAAATAGACTGGCGTCCATAGGGTATGAAGTTAGCCACGTTCAAACTCTAAAATTTGCTCTACGCTTAGAAAGTCAGGATTACTGCCGGACTGATACTCGAAACCTGGTGCAACAAGTACAGCGCTTTCTCCGAGGCGATTCTCATCGTATTTCAGATCGTCACGATAAAACTTGATGCTGGGTGCAATCACGAAATGATCATGGTATTCGAAAGTATGGTAGGAGTCGTCCGCTGGGCACATAACTTCATGTAACTTTTCACCTGGACGAATGCCAATGTCTTCAGTCGGAATGCCAGGCGCGTAGGCCTCTGCGAGGTCTGCAATACGTACCGATGGGATTTTTGGAACGAAGATTTCACCACCGTGCATGCGCTCAAAATTCTTGAGAACAAAATCAACACCCATTTGCAACGTGATCCAAAAACGCGTCATCTCAGGGTGAGTAATCGGTATGCTTTTTGCTCCCTCGGCGACTTTCTTTTGAAATAGAGGGACAACTGACCCACGGGAGCCTACGACATTACCATAACGAACCACAGAGAATCGGGTTGGACCTTTACCAACAGTATTATTCGCAGCGACGAAAAGCTTATCTGAAGCAAGCTTGGTTGCCCCGTATAGATTGATTGGCGCGGCTGCCTTATCAGTGGATAGAGCGATGACCTTTTCAACGTTGTTTGCAATGGCAGCAGAGATAACGTTTTCAGCCCCATGAATATTGGTTTTGATGCATTCCATTGGGTTGTATTCGGCTGCCGGGACTTGTTTTAGTGCCGCGGCATGAATCACATAATCTACATCGCGCATAGCCTGTGTTAATCGGTCTTTGTCACGCACGTCGCCTATAAAGTAACGCATACAAGGTGCATCGAACTCTTGCTGCATTTCGTACTGTTTAAGCTCATCACGAGAATAAACGATTAAACGCTTGGGTTGATAACGATCCAGCAGTGTTCTGACGTATTTTTTTCCAAATGAGCCTGTGCCACCGGTGATTAGAATGCTTTTGTTATCAAACATAATTGTTTATCTCTTCTTTAATTCTGTCAGGCTCATAATCGTATGAGTTAAATATTCACCGATTTTAGCTTAGATATTGCTTTTATAGCTTTATTTCTAAGACATAGTCCAGAATGTAGTTAATTGCTGCGTCAATTGAGCAGTTAGATGTATTTATTTCTAACTCAGGGTTATTGGGCTTTTCATAAGGTGAGTCGATGCCTGTAAAAAATGGAATCAGGCCGCTTCTAGCTTTTGCATACAGACCCTTGGGGTCACGCTCTTCACACTTACCAAGAGGTGTGCTGACGTAAACTTCATGAAACTTGCCGTTAGGGCATGTTTCTCGAACAATCTGCCGATCAGAGCAAAATGGCGAAATAAAAGTACATAAGACAATATAGCCTTCATCCATAAACAATTTGGCTACTTTGCCAGCACGACGAATGTTTTCTTTGCGATCTTGATCACTGAACTTTAAATCATTACAGAGGCCGGTTCTTAAAACATCGCCATCCAGCAAGTAAACCTTGTAACCAAGTTCTTTTAATTTGGTTGATAAGGCGGTTGCAAGCGTGGTTTTACCTGAGCCGCTTAAACCTGTGAACCAAAAAATTGAGCCAGTGTTTTGTTCCATTCGTTGTCCTATTTGGAATCTTCTTTCACCACACATCCAACCAGATGATCGTCTACCATGCCCGTTGCTTGCATAAAGGCATAGCAAATGGTCGGGCCGAAAAACTTAAAGCCACGTTTTTTCATATCTTTTGAAATCGTCTCCGCTAGTGGTGTCACGGCAGGGACATCGGCCAAAGTTTTGGGATTATTGGTCATCACTTTATCGTCACTGAATGCCCAGTAGTAATTTGCAAACGAACCAAACTCTTCTGCGATGCGTAAAAAACATTGTGCATTGCTAATCGTTGCGGCGATTTTTCCTCGGTGGCGAACAATACTGGGATCTTGTGACAGCCTATCTATGTCATCGGCCGTCATGTTCGCAACTTTAGTGGGGTCGAATTGATGGAAAGCATTGCGATAGCCTTCTCGTTTTCGCAATATCGTGATCCAGCTTAATCCCGCCTGTGCGCTTTCCAGTACAATGAACTCAAATAAGGTCTGGTCATCGGTGACCGGTTTGCCCCACTCGTTGTCGTGGTAAGCGATGTATTCTGGGGAGCTTAAACACCAGTCGCAACGCAGTTCTGCCATGATTTTATTCACCTTTTTTCGTTAGATGAGACTCTATTACCAAATGAGAGGGAGTGCAAATGAACTTCGCCCAAGGGCTTTTTTACTCAGGGTTTGAGTGGTTTGGCTGGATAATTACTTTACTAAGTCTTGTGATGGGGGTGCTGGCGGCTCCTTGGCGTAGCATATTGGGTGATTCATCTCTACAAAATCGCTTTTTAGGCTGTGCGGTAGCGTTGGCTTTTCTTTGGCAGATGAGCGTGAACTTAAACATTGGTGTCGTGATTCATTTTATGGGTATGACGACGCTAACGCTGTTTTTTGGTTGGCCTTTGGCGTTGCTAGCGGGCTTCATCGCACAGCTGGTCGATCTCTTTTTGCATTGGCAGCAATGGCCGTCTTTTGGCCTCAACTATCTCTACAATGTGTTAGTCCCCGTTGTTGTGTCATGGTGGCTACACGTCAGAATAGAGCAATTAAAACCCAGTAACCCATTTGTATTTATCTTGGGAACAGGATTCTTTGGCTGCGTGTTAAGCACCACCGTTACTCTTGTGTTGGCAGTGCTGAGTCTTTCTTTCTTCAGTGAAATGGAACTGAAACTTAATATTGATGAATACTTGGGCTATCTGCCCATATTTGTTTTTCCAGAGGCTGTTGTGAATGGTATGTTTATCTCCGCAACGACAATTTTACACCCTCAAGTGGTGGTGGCCTTTAACGAAGAGCGTTATTTCAAGCGTGTAGATCGCGAAATGATTCTCGACGAACACATTGAACCTTCTCTCGATCTAGATCAAACAGAAGCACCAGAGGAAGACGACGATAGCCGTTATCGCCCACCAAAAGAGTGGTATAACAAGGACAAAGACCCGTGAAATTTAAGCCGACTTATCAGCAATCCGATGTAGAAGTAAAAAAAGACGAAGTGGTCTATGACGGCTTTTTTAAAATGCACAAACGTGAGCTCCGCCATCGTAAGTTTAATGGCGAGTGGTCCGAGTACATGACGCGTGAAATGATGGTTCGCTCTGATGCCATTTGTGTTCTGCTGTTTGACCCTAATCTTGATAAATTGTTACTCATTGAGCAGTTTCGTCCTTGCTTGCCAGAACATGAGTCCCCATGGCTGCTTGAAGTGGTCGCAGGTATGGTCGAAGAGGGCGAGTCAGATGAGGAAGTGGCTCGTCGTGAAGCTTTAGAAGAAGCGGGTGTTGAGATCAAGCGTTTAGAGTATATGTTCCGCTTTGTGCCATCTCCTGGTGGATTGGTAGAGCATTTGCGTATGTACGCCGGCGAAATTGATGCTTCGACAGTCGACTTGAGTGCAACACAAGGATTGGACGAAGAAAATGAAGACATTAAGCTGCATTTGTTTGACGTCGAAGATGTGATGCCATTACTCGAGCAAGAAATCGTCAATGCCAGTGCCATTATGGCGTTGCAATGGTTTGCACTGAATGCATACAAACTGAAACAGAAATGGTTAAACAGTGACGACTAATGTTGTTGACTGAGTAGCCATAGAGTGGAAACAAGATACGTGTTAACGAAGCTATTACCTTGGCCATTTATGCGGCCGTTGATCGGCATAATGTCTTTTATTTTCATCTGTGTGAACATACTTGTTTGCGGCGTAGCGATACACAGTATCGCTTTCATAGCGCTTGTTTGTAAGCGCTCGGATCAGTGGCGTCGAGCACACATGGATCGTTGCTATCAAGCTTGGTGCCAAGGCTGCGGTTACTGGTTTCACTACGTATTAGGCATTCATTGGCGTTTTGATGAGGGAATGAAGGTTCAGCTTGATCAGAACCATCTAGTCGTGGCCAATCATCAATCTTGGGTCGATGCGTTTATTGTGTTGTTACAAGTACAGGGGCGCATCCCCATGCCACGGATCTTTATGAAAGACACACTCGTTTGGCTTCCATTGGTGGGCACTGCTACGAAGCTGATGGGGTTTCCGCAAGTAAAGCGCTATAGCAAAGCAAAATTAGCCGCCAATCCGGCTCTGGCTGAGCGGGATCGAATCATTACCCGAAAAGCCTGTGCAGACCTAATGCAAACACCGAGCAGTGTGATGACGTTTGCGGAAGGTACTCGTTTTAGCTCAATCAAGCATGCACAGCAAGGCTCACCGTATCAATACTTGCTAAAGCCAAAAGCCGGTGGGTTGTGGATGGTATTGCAAGCAATGCCTAAGCGTTTTGATCGAATTACAGATTTAAATATTATTTACTCAGGTGAAGTCCCCACATTTTGGGATTTGCTTTGTGGGAGAGTAAATGGGGCTTATGTCAAAGTGCGTCATATAGAGTTACCAAAGGCCTACCAGTGTATGGATTCTAAAACCGATAAAGCGGCGTTCTTCGATTGGCTTAATGGTTATTGGCAGGACAAAGACCACAATATAGTGACGGATCAACAGCAGTGTTCTAAGCTTGAATTTCAGCAAAATGGACCAATTAAGAAGGGAAATAGTCTACAAAATTAGAGAACCGTAAAAATGAGAGAAACATCATGGCCCATCCTTACATTCCCAATCTAGTAGAGTTGCAAGTGCTCGGTGAGTTGAACTATCGCCGACTTGGGAAGCTTGTGCGTGGCTATGAAGAAGACGACTCTTGGCACTTTACGATTCATACTATGGGGCAACAAAGTCGCTTATCTCTGGAGTTGATGGAAGAGAGCCGCTTTACTGCCCAGGTAAAGTTAACATTTGCTCCTGAAATTAGCGTTAAATTGCCTTTCAGCAGTGAATTGACCATGACCGTACGTCTGTATCATGACGTAGGGATTGCTGAGATTACAGATGGACACCGCCATTACCAAGGGGCTTACCCTTATCCAAATGATGATATGCATCATCGGGATGAGAAGTTTCGCCTCAATCAACAGTTATCCGATCTGCTTGAACTGTGTTTAAAGCATGGCCACCGTCTGTACGACCTGCCCGATTTTCAATTCGCATAACCTATTTACCCGCACTAAAGATTGATTCAAATAACGATGACGATGCCACAGCTTATTTATGTTCACGGCTTCAATAGCTCCGAACTGTCGTACAAATCTCAGCAAGTATTAGAACGTCTACATACGCTTGGTTTTGATGGACAGTTCGCTTGCCCTAGGCTTCCATGGCAGCCATCCAAAGCCATTCAGTGTTTAGAAACGATGATTGAAAGCTATCGAGCTGGTGGTCGAGAAGTCGTGCTTGTTGGCAGTTCTCTAGGTGGTTTTTACGCGGCTTATTTAAGTGCAAAGTATGAATTGAAAGCGGTACTCGTTAATCCCGCGGTGCAAGCCCCTACGTTGCTTCAAGACTATCTTGGCAAGCAAGTGAATCCTTATACACAAGAAGAATATGTACTGACGATAGAGCACATTAACGAGTTAGAGGCGTTAGCTAATCCAAAATGTCAGCCCAACAATCTATGGTTGATGCTGCAAGAAGGAGATGAAGTGCTTGATTACCGCGCAGCATTGCAATGCTATCCAAGTGTGGCACGACGGATTTGTGAACCAAACGGTGATCACAGCTTTGTCGGCTTTGAGCGCTATCTTGATGAACTGCTTAGGTTCGCGGGATTTTCGTTGAATAATTAACCTATTGTTTTGAAGGCATTTGCCTCTGCCAATAGCCCGTTATAGACTCTCCACAATATTGCTTGATTTGGCGAACCTTCGCCCCGAACCTTGGAAATACCATGTCTGCAAAAGAATATAATGCTGGATCCATTGAAGTTCTCAGCGGGCTAGAGCCTGTACAGAAACGCCCTGGGATGTATACGGAAACGACACGTCCTAACCACCTTGCACAAGAAGTGATCGATAACTCAGTCGATGAGGCCTTAGCCGGTCATGCTGACCGCATCGTTGTCACATTACACAAAGACAATTCCCTAAGTGTGGAAGATAACGGTCGCGGAATGCCCGTTGATATACACCCAGAAGAAGGGGTGTCAGGTGTTGAGTTAATCCTGACTAAGCTGCATGCAGGCGGTAAATTTTCTGGTGATAACTACCAGTTTTCAGGTGGTTTGCATGGGGTAGGTGTCAGCGTCGTCAACGCACTGTCGACCTCTTTAGAGGTGTGGGTGAAACGTGGTGGCGTGCAATATCACATTGGCTTTGCTGACGGTCACAAGGTATCTGAGCTGAGTGAAGTTGGGACGGTCGGTAAGAAAAACACGGGTACGACGGTTAAATTCAAAGCCGATCCTAAATACTTCGACAGCGGTAAATTCTCGCTAACGCGCTTAAAGCACTTATTAAAAGCCAAAGCGGTATTGTGTTCAGGCTTACATGTGGTGTTTGTTGACCAAAGTGGATCCGCTGAAGAGCGTGAAGAATGGTTCTACGAAGATGGTTTGAAAGACTATTTACTTAAAGCAAACGAAGGCTTTGAGCTGTTGCCTGATGAGCCGTTTATTGGTGGTGTGACTGAGATTACCCAAGGGGTAGATTGGGCTGTGCAGTGGTTACCAGAAGGTGGCGAGTTGATCACTGAAAGCTACGTCAACCTTATTCCAACTGCGCAAGGCGGTACCCACGTTAACGGTCTTCGTACAGGCTTGCTAGAGGGGATTCGCGAATTTTGTGACTTCCATAGCTTATTACCACGCGGTGTAAAGTTGACCGCTGAAGACGTTTGGGACCGTTGTAGCTACGTGCTGTCGGCGAAGCTGCAAGAGCCGCAGTTTTCTGGACAAACCAAAGAGCGTTTATCGTCTCGTCAAATTGTTGCGTTCATCTCCGCGACGGTAAAAGATGCGTTCAGTCTATGGCTTAACAAGCACGTTGAAGACGGTAAGAAAATTGCCGAACTGATTATTAGCAGCGCTCAAAAACGCTTGCGCGCGAGTAAAAAAGTGGTGCGTAAAAAAGTCACCCAAGGTCCAGCACTGCCTGGTAAGTTGGCGGATTGTGCGGGACAAGATGGTCGTACCAGTGAGCTATTCTTGGTGGAAGGGGACTCGGCTGGAGGCTCTGCTAAACAAGCTCGGGACAAAGACTTCCAAGCCATCATGCCACTGCGAGGTAAGATTCTAAACTCTTGGGAAGTGGACTCTACTCAAGTGCTGGGCTCCCAAGAGATTCATGATATCTCTGTCGCACTGGGCGTCGACCCAGCTGATGATGACTTATCTGGCTTGCGCTATGGCAAAGTCTGTATCTTGGCCGACGCAGATTCTGATGGTCTGCACATCGCGACATTGTTGTGTGCCCTATTTGTACGTCACTTCCCAGCGTTAGTGAGAGAAGGTCATGTATTTGTGGCCATGCCACCACTTTACCGTATTGATATGGGTAAAGAAGTTCACTATGCCTTAGACGATGAAGAAAAAGACATTATCCTGCATAAGCTTGAAGCGGAAAACAAACGTGGTACGCCAAACGTACAACGCTTTAAGGGCTTGGGTGAAATGAACCCTGCTCAATTGCGTGAAACCACCATGGCACCTGATACTCGCCGTCTCATTCAACTGACGATGGAAGACCCATTATCGACTGGTGAGGTATTAGATAAATTGCTGTCTAAAAAGCGTGCTAATGATCGTAAAACTTGGCTAGAAACATACGGAAACCTTGCTGTGGTTGACTGATCCTTGTAAGGAGTTTTCATGCCTATTCGTAAAGGTTTTACGAAGTTTTAATAAGAATAGGTAAAGAGTGCTTCACTGACAGTGTGGTGATTTTGTTTTAAACCTATACTGTGACAACCTAAAGCGACTGAAATTGATAATAAGGTGAATTGAAGGATGTTTAGACTCAAAAGTGTTGCTGCAGTCGCAGCCTTGGCCGTATTACTAAGTGGGTGTCAGTCAATGCAACGTCAAAATGCAACGACTGGAGAAACTGAAACGAGTTCAACCTCTAAAGGGGCCATTGTTGGTGCTGTCTCTGGGATTCTAATTGGCTTAGGAACTGGCGATAATGCCAAAGAACGACGTAACCGAGCACTGGCAGGAGCTATTGCAGGTGGTGCTGTAGGGGCTGGTGTTGGCAACTACTTCGATCGACAAGAAGCCGCATTACGTGAAGAGCTACAAAGCTCAGGTGTTCAGGTTCGCCGTGTTGGTCAAGATCAACTTGTGCTGGTGATGGAGAATGGCATTGGCTTTGCGTCAGATTCCTACATGCTGGATTCCTCTATTTACAATACATTAAATGGCGTAGCGAGAGTGCTTGTCGAATACCCTGATACTGTGTTGATGATTACAGGCCATACGGATAGCACAGGTAGTGAGTCTTACAACCAAACACTTTCCTTAAAGCGAGCTGAGTCTGTGCGTAGCTATCTAGCCGGACAAAGAGTGGCTGCAAACCGTTTATCTACAATGGGTATGGGGGAGTCTTCTCCTATATGCGATAACACAACCAGCCAAGGTCGCACTTGTAACCGTCGGGTTGAAATCAGCATTTACCCAAAAGCAAATTGATCTCTCTTTGTTCCGCGTTTACTCATTCAGTGAGTCAGCGTGGAACAATCCTCCCAGCGAAATCCAACAAAACCGTTTACACTTAACTTCTACTTCCAGTAAATAACAGAGATGTACCATGCAAGACGATGCTTTGCCGATTGAGGCTATGTACGAACGCCTTGATTACTACCTACATAACTATGGCGGGGAGCGCGCTATAATGAGTGTTTCCGAACTTGATGGTTTTGTCACGGCCATCGGTTGTAGTAAAGATTTGCTCGCGCCAAATGATTGGTTCCCAGCAATCTGGGGCACGACCGAGGATCAGCCTGTATGGGGAGACAAAGAGGAAGAAGACGAGTTTTACGGCTTAGTGATGTTACTCCATTTGGAAGCAGTAGATGGTTTAATCAATGGAAATCTAAATCCTGTTTATCTTGAACATGATGATCAAGCAGGTCATGTGACGGTCATTGTTGAAGACTGGTGTGTTGGGTTTATGCGTGGAGCGAGGTTGACTGGTCTAAATCAAGCAGGCGATCGAGAGTTTCGTGATGATGTGCTAGCCAGCGTACGACTTTTTGGCACGCCTGCCGGCTGGAAGAAACTGGAAGCAATGAGCGATGCGGAGTTAACGTTTTGGCAAGAAAGCTTAGAGTCTTCAGTCGTTCGTTTGGCTCAGTTTAATCACCCAGAAATTCAAACCAATTCGGCTACAGAAGGCTCATCACCGACTTTGCATTAACCAAAAAAAGGGGCTTCTAATGAGCCCCTTTGTCTATATGTTGTGCGCTTTATTAGCCAACCACCTTTGCAATGGACTCGCATAGGTAATCAATGTTGCTATCGCTGACACCTGCTACGCTCATGCGGCCAGTGTCTGCAATGTAGATGGAGTAATCAGAACGCAATGTGCGCACTTGCTCTAGTGTTAGGCCAGAGTAAGAGAACATACCGCGCTGTTTCTCGATAAAGCTGAAATCTTTGCTCACACCAGAAGCTGCTAGTTTTTCAACTAACTTGCTACGCAGGCCATTAATACGATCACGCATTTGCGTTACTTCTCGTTGCCACATAGCGTACAACTCAGGATTATTCATGATCGTGTAGACCACGGTTGCACCATGTGCTGGTGGCATAGAGTAGTTCGCTCGAATAGCTTGACCGATGATCGAGAAAGCACTTTTCGCTTCTTCTGCCGTCTCTGCAATGACGCTTAAACCACCACAACGGTCACGGTAGATACCGAAGTTTTTCGAGAAGGAATTAGCAATCAACATGCTTGATACGCGTTCGGCCATGTAGCGTAGACCCGCCATATCTTCTTCAAGACCGTCACCAAAACCTTGATAGGCCGCATCCACTAGAGGTAGTACGTTTCGCTCGTTAACCAACGCTGTTAGTGCATGCCAATGTTCTATTTTTAGATCGACGCCAGTTGGGTTGTGGCAGCAAGCGTGAAGAAGTAGAACGTCGCCTTCTTTAAGCTCTGCTTGCAAGAAGCTCATCATGTCGTCAAAGCGAACATCGTTGGTTGCTGGATCGTAGTAAGGGTATTCAATCACCTCAACGCCTGCAGAGTTGAAAATAGAGGTGTGGTTCCCCCAAGTTGGGTCGCTGACAAACAGACGTGCGCCTTTTAGGTTGGCACTGATAAAGTCCGCTGCTACTTTAAGAGCTCCTGTACCGCCAGGTGTTTGTGTCGATTGAATACGACCTTGTTTAATGACATCACTGTCAGAGCCAAGCAATAAGTTCTGAATTAATGGCGCAAACTCTGCTGCACCGTACACTCCCAAATACGCCTTGGTTGCTTCATTTTCAACCATGATTGCTTCCGCTTTTTTAACGGACTCCAAAATTGGCGTGCGACCTAAATCGTCTTTATAAACCCCTACACCTAAATCAATTTTCTTTGGATTAGGATCTTGTTGATGGGCAACGATCAGGGCTAACAAAGGATCGCCAGGAACGGCTTTCAAGTGTTTAAACATAGTGGGAGTTTTCCTTACGGGTTTGGGTTCAGTTCACGTATTGAGTGACCAAAAGATTCTCTTATTCTGCCCGTTTGACGCTAAAATACAATTCAATCAAACGTGAATAATGACGAACTTTTAATAAACTGTACAAAAAATTGAACACTATAAAATACTTGCTCTCCGAAGAGGGTTATCAAGGCCTATTTAAGCAATTGGATACATGGCTTTTTGAGCATAAGCGTCTGTGGGATGTGCAAGCTTTCCACTCATTTGAGTTGCCTTGGATTGAAACAGATCCAAAGCTGTGTCAGTGGCTGTCTTGCCATGAGAGTATTCCTAATCCTGATCAAGTAGAAGCTGCCTTAATGCGGTTTTTACCTGCTTTTACACCTATGCAATGGAGTTGGGAGGAGGTGTCACAGCCAGACGTCCTTGTTGAACCTTCTAGCCATTTTAAAGCGGGTATAAAGGGGCGCAAATGGTCTCAAATCGAAGCATTTAGCCGGTCGATTCATCCTACATCCGAAGTCGTAGAGTGGTGCGCAGGGAAAGGGCACCTCGGTAAGCTGATTGCATTTCAACATCACTGTGCTGTGCACAGCTTGGAGTGGCAAGCCAGTCTGTGTGAAGCGGGACAAGCAGAAGCAAGCAAGCGACAAATATCCCAACGATTCAGCCATAGCGATGTTTTGAAAGGTGAGGGCAAATCTGCACTGTGTCATGCTAACAGTGCGGTGGCGTTGCATGCCTGTGGGGATTTGCATACCACTTTGATCGAGCAGGCTATTGAGGCCCAAGTTCAGTATTTGGCCATTTCTCCCTGTTGTTACCACTTAACTAAGTCTTCAAACTATCGTCCTCTTTCACAAGCAGCTCAAGCTGCCTGTACACATCTTTCTCAAGACAACTTAAAGCTGGCTGTTAAAGAGGTGGTGACGGCGGGTACACGTGAGCAGCGTTTAAAAGAGGTAGAGCTGGTATACCGTTTGGGGTTTGATGCATTGCAGCGACATGTTTTACAGCAGGATTGCTATTTACCTGTGCCATCTTGTGGCAAAGCTTTATTAAGCGGCGGTTTTGCTGCATTTGTCGATTGGGCCTCACAACAAAAAGGCATCTCTTGTAAGCTGTCCAGTGAAGCTTTACTAGAATTTGAGGACATTGGGCGTCAACGAGTGAAGCATGTTCAGAAAGTAGAGAGTGTAATGCAGTACTTTCGTCGCTCACTTGAGCTCTGGTTGGTATTAGATCGAGCGTTAAGGTTAGAAGAGGCAGGCTATCTAACCATGATAGAAATTTTTTGCGATAGATCATTAACTCCTAGAAACTTTCTGATTAGTGCCAGAAAAACGTAAAAAGTCGGTAAGTGATCTCGTTAAGTGATTGTTTTTATATCATTAATTTTTATACTTGTTTGGTCTTGAATGCGCTTGGGAAGACGGTTCCTAGGAACGGCTTCGTAGAGTGATGCTTGTGGAACTTGATCGCTCGCAAGGCTGTGTTGCTTTACGCAAGAAGTAAGCAAAAAAAATGAATGAAATTCGTTATCATTTATTGATTTTGGCTTATAAAGAGTAGATGATAAAACTTAGTTGATGAAATCAATATTTCAATGAGCCGTCATTGTTACAGACGAGTTAGATTGAAAACACGTAAGGAGAAGTTCATATGAAGAAATATGTGTACATGGCAGGTGTGATCGCCGTTGCTTTAGTGGTAATTATTTCTCCTAATTCTGATGGTGTTTTTGAAGCCAATGTCGAAAACTGTAAGTCGGAAAATCTAAGGCAAATCGGCGACGAGCATGTTATGTGGCAGCTTTCCAGTGAGTGCCAAAAAGAAGGTCTATACAAGTTAAATAGCTAGTGCATGATATGTTGATATAAACTATTACGGCAAAGGCAAATGCTCATATTTAAATGAACTTTTTCTAAGCGAAGTTGGAACATTCGAATAGGCATTAACAGCTTTCCTATGTTTTGCTTCCTACCTCGTCAATTATTTCAATATGTAACCGAATATAGTTAATGTATCAATTTGTATTCTGAAACCAATTGTTACACTCAGACCTAGAGGTTCTACTGAAATCTCGCTAACCTTTTTAAACTCTTTGCTTTCTCATCACGCAATGGATGCATATTTAACTACGAAGCTTTGCTTTCATTGAATGTTCGGAGTATTCAAGTGCTAAAAACTGGGTTGGCCTTATTACTTCTATGTATGTTTTCTGCTGTATTTGCAGCGGAAGATAAGGTTCGCTTGCAGCTTGCAAGACCACACAGTTTTGAGTTTGCTGGTTATTATGCTGCGCAACAGCTTGGCTATTACAAAGATTTAGGGCTTGAAGTAGAGTTACTTCCTGGAACTGCATCGACAAATGTGTACAGTGAAGTGGCTACTGGAAAAGCGGATTACGGTGTCGGTGACAGCTCTGTTTTGATTGAGCGGAGCCGAGGTCGTCCATTTAAAATCATTGCTGTTATTTTACAGCATTCCCCTGTGCTTTTTTTGGCTCAAGATCCGATTTTTACTCTGCAAGACTGGCTAGGAAAAAGAGTCATGCTCGATGGCTCCTCTGATGAGCTTATTTTGTATTTACAGCAAGAAGGTGTAGACCTTTTAGATCTTACTTTCAAACGGCACTCTTATGATCCAATGGATTTAGTGAATGATACAGTTGATATCATGAGTGCCAACAGTTTAGTTGAGCCCTATATATTATCTCGATTGAATTTCCCCTATCGGGTTTTTAGACCTCGTACTGTTGGAATAGATTTTTCTGGAGATAATTTATTTACCACAGAAAACGAAATAAATTCCAATAATGACCGTGTTCAAGCTTTTAGAGAAGCAAGTCTGAAAGGCTGGGACTACGCAATGAAGCACCCTAATATTGTCATTCAATGGTTAATATCTAATTACGATTCTGATCATGATCGCGAATATCTGGCCTACCAAGCCCAAGAAATGTTTGTCTTAATGCAGCCTCTGTTGATTGAAATAGGTTACATAAACGTATCACGATGGCAGAAAATGAAACAAACTTATCAAAAACTAGGCAAACTAGATCAATCATTTGATTTGGATGCAGCACTATTCCTATCAAATAAATCTCGAAACTGGCGCAATATCATGATATTTGGAGGGCTTGCTCTAGGTATCATTTTATTTTTAGGTGGGGTTGTCTGGTATATCACCCGAATGAATAAGCGCTTAGATAGAGCTTTGAAAGAAAGTCAAGTCGCTCGCAATCAAGTCACAGTACAAGCAAACCAAGACCCTCTAACAGAATTGCGAAATCGTCGCTTTTTCCAAGACAGACTAGAGACTTTGGCAAAGTCCGCAGAGACAAAGAGGCAGCCTTTTGCATTACTTTACCTTGATTTAGATCGTTTTAAGAGTGTGAACGATCTATACGGGCACCATTGGGGTGATCATTTAATTAAAGAGGTCTCAAAAAGATTATTAAGCTGCCTACCGAGCGACGCTGAATTGGCCCGGATTGGCGGTGATGAGTTTACTGTGCTGATATCCAACAATATTAGCCGTTCAAAACTACAAGAAATTGCTCAAACGATATTGAGAGAAGTTGAGAAAGCTTATTTACTGAATCAAAACGAAGTGAACATTTCTGTCAGTATAGGAATCACACTAGCTCCTCTTGATAGCATAGATCCCTCTGCTCTCATGCAGTATGCCGATGAGGCAATGTATGAAGCAAAATCAAAAGGTCGAAATCGCTGGTGTTTTTTTAGTTTTGATTTACACCAGAAATCGGTAGCGCGACAAAATTTAACGAATGACTTACGCCAAGCTCTACTGAATAAAGAGTTTTTTTTACAGTATCAGCCAATCGTGGATCTTAAAACGAATAGGCTGGTAAAGTTTGAAGCGCTCATTCGCTGGCAGCATCCTACACGGGGCTTAGTTCCTCCTGATGCCTTTATTCCTGTTGCTGAGGAGTCTGGTCTTATATCAGATATTGGCGATTTTGTGTTTAAGCAGTCACTACTACAGCTTGCCAAGTGGCGGTCTCAATTCTCTGTGGATCTGATGATGAGCATTAACATTTCACCGTATCAGTTGGCCGCTCCAGATTTACATATGGTGGGGTGGTTTGATTTTCTGCATAAGCAGGACCTTCCAAGGGGAAGTGTGAGCTTGGAGATAACAGAAAACATATTAATGCATCACACAGAAATCGTCTCGGAGCAGTTACTAGCTTTTCGAGATCATGGTATCAACGTTGCGCTGGATGACTTTGGTACGGGTTATTCTGCATTGTCTTATTTGAACCGCTTGGACATTGATTACATTAAAATTGATCGATCTTTTGTTAAAGACTTAGCGGATGGGGCAATGGAAAAGGACCTATGTGAAGCGATTATATCAATGGCGCATAAGCTCAACCTTAAAGTTATCGCTGAAGGTATTGAAACGACTGAACAAGCCAATATATTACAGTCGTTTGGTTGCGATCTAGGGCAAGGATACTTATTTGCTAAGCCCTTGTCCGTAGAAGACGCGGAAGCTTTATTAGCGTCACAAAGTATTAATCAGTAAAGCGGCCTTCTAACGCTTTCTAATTCAGTTTAAGTCGAACAGCAGAGCTTTCACTGACTCAGACCGTTTGGCAAATGTCAGTATTTCCAATTGCTCGATCTTGGCTCCGTCACCTTGCCCAAGCTCGATATCATTGTTCAGAGTTAACTGGCCTTCGACAATGTGAACATAATAGCGACGGTCCTTTTTGATAGACCATTTAGCACTATCTTGTTGCTTTAATATTAGCTGTGTCAGGGACATGTCCTGTTTTATTTGCAAGGTGCCATCGCGACCATCTGGTGTAATGATGGAAGTAAAGCCTTCTGATTCACCAAAGCTTTTCTGCTGATAACAAGGCGAACCACCAACGCTGTTTGGTTGAATCCAAATTTGTAGAAACTTCAACGTATCAGTTCTTGATGCATTGAACTCACTGTGGAATATGCCTTTACCAGCAGACATTAGCTGATATTCTCCAGCAGGCAGTTCGCGTATATTACCAGCACTGTCTTTGTGCGCAATCGTGCCTTGAGTCACCAAGCTGATGATCTCCATATCTTTATGTCCATGGGTTTCAAACCCCATGCTTGGGGATACCGTATCATCATTAATAACGCGTAACGAAGAAAATCCCATGTGTTGGGGATCATAATAATGACCAAATGAAAAAGTGTGGTGGCTGTCTAGCCAACCAAAATTTGCATGGCCTCGTTCTTCTGCAGGTCGTATAGTAATCATCATAAACTCCTCATTGAGACTCGTATTGAGTGTATGAGATGAGTTTATATATCGAAAAAGTAAATTAAAAACACAATATTTAGCAGTTTTTAATCAGTTTATCTGATCTATATAAAGGGAATTCCCATGTCATTGTTCATTGCCATTCTCCCAGTGTTTCTACTGTTGATTATGGGAGCTTTGTTACAGCGTTGGCGTTTTCCTTTTGAAGGGTTTTGGCAGGGCGTGGATAAACTGGTGTATTGGTGCCTGTTTCCGGCGTTACTGTTTTCCAAAACCAGCGTCATTGATTTCACCAATCCTATGTTAGGGCGCTATGGCATAGTATTAATCAGTGCATTGTTGATCACGGCTATTTTTACCTTCATTGCTGCGCGATTAATTCATGTGCCCGCCCCAACAACAACATCGATGCTACAAGGTGCTGTGCGTTTTAATAGCTTTATCACGCTAGCGTTGGCGGATCGTTTGTATGGTATCGAAGGGCTTGTATTCGCCGCGTTGGGCGTTGCCGTATTAATTCCATCAGTGAATATTTTTTTGGTGGTAACTATGGTGACGATGCATGGTAAGAAACAACAATCGTTGTTCCGTCTAATTGTTAAAGAGTTATTGAGAAACCCTTTAATTTTAGCGATTGCTTTAGGATTAGGGTTAAATGCAGTCAATTTAACGCCTATACCAATTGTTTCTGATATGACGCAAATGCTTGCTCAGGCAACACTGCCTTTAGTGCTGTTGGCGGTTGGCGCTGGGGTCAAGCTCACCACTATTCGCTCTGTTGGCGCTTCGTTTTGGTGGTCTGCAATGGGACGGTTTGTAGTGTTTCCATGTGCGGTATTACTGGTCTGTTTGCTGCTTAATATACAAGGGTTAGCCGTGTATATTGCATTATTGTTTGGGGTGGTACCCACAGCAACGTCTGCCTATGCATTAGCGAAGCAATTGGGGGGCGATGCCGATAATATGGCGGCATTCATCACCTTACAAACGGCGATATCACTCGTGACGGTACCATTTAGTATTGCATTGGCGCAGTCCTGGTTCGGATAGGGGAATTAGGGATAGTTGTTAAATTAGCCAATGATTCGTTTCGGGGATTCATTGGCTAATTTAGTGTATTCAGTCCGATTGGCTGAAAAAGTTAGTGCTTATGATGGCCATGCTCATGATGGTGATGCTCGATATCACAGTCGTGTCCGCAGGGCTCAGGTTCTCCGGGGTAGTAGACGCCGATATCTTGGCGCACCTCATCCATCGTTGCTAACAAATTAAGCGTATCTTCCCAGCTGTGATTTGGGCTTTGCAGTAGACCTTCTTGTAAGCAGCGATTCACTTCTTCAACTTCGAATTGATAGCCAAGTCCTGGGAAGTCGAATTCAATGGCATGCTCTGCTCCGCCATTTTTAACCAAGGTCAAGGTCTTGGTTTGATACCACTCTTGTCCAAATTCAATATAACCGTCACTGCCAGACAGGATGGCTCTATTAGGTTGTTGTGAAATAATGGAGGCTTCTAGGCTAGCTAGCTGACCACTTTCCCAGCCTAAGAGTAGTTGCTCGAATACATCCACATCGGTATCTCCCACTACAGCCTGATTCTGAATAAAATCCGGTTTGCCAAAAAACTGTTGCGCTAAAAAGATCGGGTAGATCCCCACATCGAGCAGGGCTCCGCCACCGAGTTCCTTATTAAATAAGCGACCTTCTGATTGATTTGTCGCGTTAAAGCAGAAACTTGCTTGCACGCTTTGTAAAAGGCCAATTTCACCTTCTTCGACCCATTCGATCGCTTGCTCCAATGCAGGATTGAAGCGTGTCCACATGGCTTCCATAACGAAAACTTCTTGTTTTGCAGCAAGCTCGAATAGCTCCTGAGCTTGTGTTTCGTTGAGCGTAAACGGTTTTTCACACAGCACGTGTTTACCGGCTTTAATGCAAGCTTTGGTTAGCTCAAAGTGCAGACTATGGGGGACCGCAACATAAATAACATCCACTTCATGACTGTTTATCAATGAGTAGTAGTCAACCATAGACAATTCAATGTCATAGCGCTCTGCAAAAGCATCAGCCGCTTCTTTACTGCGTGAGGCCACGGCGCGTAAAGTGCCTGTTTTGGCGTGCGTAAAATCTTCTGCAAAAGCTTGTGCGATGGTACCTGTACCAATGATTCCCCAGCGTACTTCATTCATGGGAGTCTCCTAAGTGGAAGAAGGTGAGTGTTATGTCGCTATTATAGTTCAGGCTGGCCTTCTAGGGCAGCTAGTCGCTGTGTTAAGTCCGCAACGGTTTGCTCCAAGTCGGCAATTCTTGACTCGAGTGAGAGGGCGCTGCTGTGGTTTACTTGGACATTAATAGAGGCTTCTTCGCTTTCTAAGTTGCTCTCTGTACAAAACAATTCTTGATAGCGTGTCTCACGTTTACCTGGCTCTCTTGGTAATTGCTCCACATACGGTCCACCTGTTTTTTGCTTTAGGGATTCTAGGTCTTGTTCTACTTCACCGATGCTTGCAAAAGCGTGTAAACGACCGCTCCGAGATCTTAGTTCACCAGGGGTTTGTGGTCCCCTTAGCAGCAGCATACAAACGATGGCGGTTTCGCCAGAGTTAAACTGCAAATCAGAAAACTCCGTGTTACAAAAACGGTGTTGGTATTTTGGTACACGACTTCCAGAGTAGAACTCCTCTGTTACGAGACTGCGAGCAACCAGCTGATCTAAGGTATCCTGTACATCGATTTCGCTGTAATTCACCACGGGATCGCGGCTCGACTTTTGATTGCAAGCATTGGTCAGTGCATTGACGCTTAATGGATAGTGATCCGGTGTTACGATAGATTTTTCGATCAGGCAGCCTATTACTCGTGCTTCCATGGCTGTTAATGTGTAATACGACATCTATTTCTCCTATTTCGAGTGCCTTTTACGTTTGAGGGGAAATTTAAAAGGCATGTTGAGCAGTTCTTGAAAATGTTCAGGGGCATAGTGCTGTGTTTGCGGCATGCCAATGTTGATTTGATTATCACCTAATTGCGCTTGTTTTCGATAACTTGCAAATAATCGATCCCAAACGCTTAAGCAAAAGCCAAAGTTGCTATTGGCTTCATAGGTTAAACGGGAGTGATGAATGCGGTGCATAGCTGGCGTGACGATTATATAGCGCAGTGCGGAATCAATTCGCGAAGGAAGACGAACATTGGTGTGATTAAACATGGCCATGCCATTTAGCAAAATATCAAAGACTAAAATAGCCGCTGCAGAGATCCCAAATAACCAAACCACCACTGCTTTGATTAGCAGTGAAACCAGTATTTCGAGCGGATGAAAGCGTACTGCGGAGGTGGTGTCTAATTCCGGATCACTGTGATGAACACGATGCAGCCTCCAGAACCATGGGATGGTGTGAAATAATCGATGCTGCCAGTAAATAAGCAGATCTAATAAAATTAGCGATATGACCAAAGCCAATATGGGGGGTAACACGGCAAGCGGTGCAAAGGGGGCGGCGGGTAGTAAGGCGACGCAGACCAAGATAATCGGTTGTGTGATGCGAACGACTAAGGCATCAATTAAGAGTAAGCCAATATTATGGCGCCATCTAAGACGCCATGAGTGAAGTGATTGTCGCGGCAAAAAGTGCTGCCAACTAAGTAGCACGACAACAAACAACAAGAATAATAGTAGACGCAGCTGGTAGTCGATCATGCCGATCCATTTTTGCGAAAGATGACGCTAGTCTACACTACTTTTATCAGTGTAGTGCTTGATCTAGCTGATGTTTTCTTACCATATCGACTTTCAATAAGGCTAAAAGTTCCACCAATACATTTAGATTTACTAGATCAAGGCTATCAATCAGTATGCAATGATCGCCCAAATGGACATTTTTTAAGCGCTCGTAGAAACTTGAAACGTCCAAATCACTAGCATGATATAAACTCAAGTTTTGCTTGTGTGGAACCAATGCAAAAGCCCAGTCTTCTAAGAGATAAAATACGTTCACCCCTTTTTCTGGGATGATCTGAGCAGTGGGGGCGATGGCAAAGATAAGTTCTTTTAAGGTAGCGATATCGGTTGTGACATCTTGATCTGGACTTGGGCTTAGCCCTTTCAAGGCTACTTCTTTTAAAGTCGTCAACATAAACACCTCTGAAATTATTACATGGCGTATGTTGACGACTTGTATAGGCTACGACATAGATTCCAAAGCAATCAAAATACGATTCATGGCTTGTTCTAATTGCGTACGTGAACAACCAAAGTTTAGGCGAATAAATCCAGCTGCGCCAAATCCTTCACCATCAGAAATACCGACTCCCGCTTTGACAAAGAAGTCGTGGGGATTTTCAAGATGATATTCTCGAACATCCAGCCATGCGAGATAGGTTGCTTGATGTTCCGCCATTCTAATCTTCGTGTTTGCAATGCGCTCCTTAATGAAGCAAAGGTTTCCACGTAGGTAGTCTAAAAGCGACTCGTGCCACGCTTGGCCATCACGGTATGCTGCTTCCGCTGCAACGAGAGCTAGTAAGTTTGGCGCTGGGATCAGTGCTTCTCTTGCTTGATTAAAGCGTTGACGTAATTTTGTGTTAGCTATCACGGCAAAGGCATAACCTAAACCAGCGATATTAAAGGTTTTTGAGGGTGCCATGAGTGTAATAGTTCGCTGAGATGCATCGTCATTTAAACTAGCGAAAGGGATGTGTTGGGCGCTGGTAAGGATTAAATCACAGTGAATCTCATCGGAAATGACAAGCAAATCGTATCTTTGGGCAATGTCGTGAATAGCTAATAGTTCTTCTTTACTGTAAACCGTTGCACCAGGATTGTGCGGGTTGCAGAGCAGAATCATTTTTGCATCGGCTTTTTTACATGAGTATTCAAAACTTTTGAGATCTACTGACCATCTATTTCCTTTGAGCACAAAAGGAATTCTGTCTAACTTTCGATCAGACATCTCAGGTGCTTTGGTAAGATGATAATACACGGGGCTGGGAACAATGATTCGATCTTGAGCTTCACTAAGAGCCCTTACTGCCAAATGCAGGGCACATACCAAACCTGGCAAATGGACAAAATGTGCAGCAGATGGCATCCAATCATAACGAGCTTGGCAATGGCCTTGAATCGAATTCACTAATGACTTCGATGCGTAGGTGTAACCAAATACACCTTCTTCGACGCGTTGAGTCAAAGCATCTTTAATACACTGCGGTGAGTCAAAATCCATATCTGCCACCCACATGGGGATGACATCACCGGAGTATTTTCCCCACTTATCGCTGTTTTGATGACTTCTATCGATGATTTTATCGAAATCTGATGCCTGACTCATATAAACTCCTAAGGAGGCAGATCAATACACTAAAACAGAGCAATATTGATACTGCCATACATTGTGAAATTGATGACACAAAAAATATTCAATATGACGCTTTTGGATAAATTGTGTGTTTTATGTGCAAATTTGATGTTACCCCTGATTGGGATCAAGGAAAAATTTCAAAATTAATTTTTCCACTGTAACGCTTTAGTCATCAAGCCTTCATCGTAATCTAACAGTTAGACGACAACTATTTAGAGCTATTAAGGGTTGACCACCCTATGACATTCTGTCTACTATAGTTTTTATTAAATGGTTGTTTAATTAAAAAGGAATCCAAATGCCGAAAGTTGGAATGCCGGAAATTAGAAAGCCGCAACTTATTGATGCAACCATTTCAGCGATAGATGAACTCGGTTTTCAAGGGGCTACAGTCAGCGTAATCAGCAAACGAGCGGGCGTATCGCCAGCCATCATTAACCATTATTTTGGTGGTAAGGATGGTTTGCTAGAGGAAACAATGCGTAGCCTCATAAGAGAATTTTTTGAAGTGTTACACGAAGAGCTAAAAAAATCGCGATCCGGTGACACCTTTGAACGAGCGATGGCGATTGTCAAAGCGAGTATCAGCCAATCTCAGACACGGCCTCAAGTAGTAAAGGCATGGATGGGATTTTGGGCGACAGCTATGCATAAACCATCGTTATTTAGATTACAGAACGTTTATTCACGCCGATTACAGAGCTGCCTGGTAGTGGTTTTTCGTGAACGCTTTGACAAAGAGCGTGCACGAGAAATTGCTTACACGGTTGCTGCGATGATTGATGGTATGTGGCTTCGAGGCTCTCTGGCCGGAGGCATAGACAATCAACATGCGGCTGATCGTATTAACGAATATATTTCGTTGGTATTAGCGCAGTGATAGTCAATAGAGCCTAGTGCAGGCTCTCAATCTTGGTGTGATTAACGGTTAATTTTTTGAGATGAGTTAATGCTAACTCTGACCATTATATCCACAGGAGAAATAGATCATGTTGAAATTGAAACACGCTACACTTGCTATGTGCATTGCAGGGGCTTCTTCGTTTGCCTCCGCTGATTGTTCGACGGTTCGCTTTTCAGATGTAGGTTGGACGGATATCACTGCAACAACCGCTATTACTTCAACTGTATTAGAAGGTCTGGGCTACAGTACGAAGACTCAATTGCTTTCTGTTCCAGTAACATATACTTCGTTAGCAAACAACGATATTGATGTGTTCCTAGGTAACTGGATGCCGACGATGGAAGCGGATATTGCGCCTTACCTAAAAGCTGGCACAGTTGAAGATCTTGGCCCTAATCTGACGGGGGCTAAATACACGTTAGCGGTTAGCCAAGCAGCCTTTGATGGCGGCGTAAAGAGCTTCGCTGATATTGCTAAATACGCTCGTGAGTTCAACGGTCGTATTTACGGTATTGAACCTGGTAATGATGGTAACCGCCTAATTCAAGACATGATCGATCAAAATGCCTTCGGTCTGGGAGACTTCCAGCTGGTTGAGTCAAGCGAAGCGGGCATGTTGTCACAGGTAAGCCGTAATGCACGTCGCGATAAGTGGATTGTTTTCCTAGGTTGGGAGCCACATCCAATGAACGCAAACTTTGACATGGCTTATCTAGAAGGCGGTGACGACTTCTTTGGCCCCAATTACGGGGGTGCTAACGTCCACACAAACGTTCGTAAAGGCTACATCCAAGAGTGTCCAAATGTTGGTAAGTTGCTGACGAATCTTACTTTCTCTCTAGAAATGGAGAACGAAGTAATGGGGGCGATTTTGGATGAGGGTGAGAAGCCGGAAGTGGCAGCGCAAAAGTGGTTGAAAGACAACCCAGCAGTACTCACAAAATGGCTTGATGGCGTGAAATCATCTTCGGGTGCCGAAGGTTTAAGCGCTGTAAAAGGCTCTTTGGGTCTGTAATCAATTGTCATGATAATTGAACTAAGACACGCTGCTTTGCAGCGTGTCTCTGACGATATGAGTTGTTTGGAGACCTGGATATGAATTGGCTAACAGAGCATAAAATTCCACTTGGCGACACCATGGAAACCTTTGTAAATTGGTTGATTGACGTTGCTTCTTTCTTTTTTGATTTTATTTCTATCACACTTGAGACCCTGATTTTTGCCATGGTGGATGGCTTAGAATGGCTGAATCCATTCGTAGTCGTAGCGATTGTGTTAGCCTTTGTTTGGTGGTTACACCGTAGTATCGGCATGATGATATTTGTGGCGGCAGCCTTCCTATTGATTATGAACCTTGGTTACTGGCAAGAAACGATTCAAACATTAGTACTGGTAGTGACCGCGACGATGATCAGCGTTCTGATCGGTGTACCGATCGGCATTGCCGCAGCGCACCGTCCATGGTTATACACTGTGTTACGTCCGATTTTGGATTTAATGCAAACAATTCCAACGTTTGTATACCTTATTCCGACATTGATTCTTTTTGGTCTAGGCTACGTACCAGGATTGATCTCGACTATTATCTTTGCCATTGCTGCGCCGATTCGTTTGACTTATCTAGGCATTAGTAAAGTTCCAAATGAACTTCGTGAAGCAGGTTTAGCGTTTGGTTGTACGAAATCTAAACTGCTATACA
The DNA here is from genome assembly GCF_016461785.1 of Marinomonas ostreistagni. Lineage (GTDB taxonomy): Bacteria > Pseudomonadota > Gammaproteobacteria > Pseudomonadales > Marinomonadaceae > Marinomonas > Marinomonas ostreistagni_A. The sequence continues at coordinate 134,424 of NZ_JAEMUH010000001.1, forward strand.
AAGTTGAACTACCGGCTGCCATGCCAAGCATCATGGCGGGTGTGACGCAATGTATTATGTTGTCTCTGTCTATGGTTGTGATTGCGGCATTGGTTGGTGCAGATGGCTTGGGTAAACCGGTTGTGCGTGCATTGAATACGGTAAACATCTCTCAAGGTTTCGAAGCGGGTGTTGCCATTGTATTGGTAGCCATCATGCTAGACCGTATCTGTAAAACACCAAATTCAAAAGCGGAGGGTTAATTCATGCCAATGGTTCAAATTGAAAATCTAGACATTGTCTTTGGTAACCAAAAGCTCGAGTCTCTTCGTTTGTTGGATAAAGGCATGAGTCGTCCTGAGATTCTTGCTCGTACCGGTGATGTTGTGGGTGTCCAAGATGCCACCATCTCTATTGAAGAAGGCGAAATCTGTGTTCTCATGGGGTTGTCAGGTTCAGGTAAGTCGACACTGCTACGTGCTATCAATGGACTCAACAAAGTTGCCCGAGGTCGCTGTTTGGTAAAAGATGGTGACCGAATGGTAGATATGGCGAAGTGTGATGAAGATACACTGCGTCATATGAGAACAAATCGAGTTTCAATGGTCTTCCAGAGTTTTGCTCTGATGCCATGGATGACGGTGCTTGAGAACGTTGCCTTTGGTCTTGAAATGCAAGGTGTTGGCAAGAAAGAACGTGAAGAGCGTGCACTAAAGCAGCTTAAGATGGTCGGTCTGTATGATTGGCGCGACAAAAAACCAGATGAGCTGTCTGGTGGTATGCGTCAACGTGTGGGGCTTGCACGTGCATTTGTTATGGACTCAGATATTCTATTGATGGATGAGCCATTCTCTGCACTGGATCCGTTGATTCGTTCTCAGCTACAGGATGAGTTAATTGAACTGCAAAAATCTTTAAAGAAAACAATTGTGTTCGTAAGTCATGACTTGGATGAAGCACTCAAGATTGGTTCTAAAATTGCCATCATGGAGTCTGCGCGTATTATCCAAGAGGACGTGCCAGAGCAGATCGTTTTGAACCCAGCCACAGAATACGTGGAAAAGTTCGTTGCACATACAAACCCGCTTAACGTACTGCGTGGTAATGCCTTAATGACCCCTGTGGCTCAATTAGGCAAGATGGATAATCTGTACAAATTGACTGAGCACCTTTGGGCAGACCTGCAAGATGGCAAGTTAGAAAGTGCGAAATTACACGGTGAGCCAGTAGCCATTGCTCGTTGGGAGCACGGCATGGACATCGCGGATCTACCAGAAGACTCTGTGGTTGTGGCGCCAGTAGACATTTCCATGCGTGATGCAGTGGAAATTCGCTATCAGACGAAGTTGTCGATTCTATTAGAAGAAAACGGCAAGTGTGTTGGCGTATTATCTGACCACGATTTTTATCATGCCTTGCTGGGTAAGCACTTTAGTCGCGCTTCATAAGCAAAATAACATTGCCTGTACTAAAGCCCCTAGCATTGATGTGCTGGGGGCTTTTTAATGTTCTACTGGTTGCTTGTATATACAACTGTGCTCGTTAAGTGTTTAATATCCTAAACACTTTTTAGGCAGGTATTGCATGAATCAGTTTGCAAAGGTTAAGGGGCCCAAAACATATAAGCGTATGCTATGGAAAAATGGCTTAGGGGAGACATTGGAAATTGAGCGTTTTGACGATGCAAAAGGGCTAGCTTATCGCATCAGTCAAGCGGCTGTTGTAGAAGACGGCGTGTTCTCAGACTTTTCTGGTTTACATCGAACCCTGGTATTGATATCAGGTACGGGGTTGGTATTGACGCACTCTGATAGCGAGCAACATGAACTTGTTCGCCTATTAGATATGGCCAAATTTTCCGGTGGCGAGGTGACCCAAGCCAAGCTTCATCACGGTGCCATTGAAGACTTAAATATTATGGTTCGCGAGGACGACTATTTAGCGGAAGTCAGCCCTATGTTGCCTTTAAGCGAGTATCGCTGGTGTGCTTCAGAGAACACCGTGTATGTTGGTATTTATGCTGTGAGTCAATGTGCATTCCGAAGCTTGTCTAGCCAGACTGAACTGGATCTTGAAGCAGGTGCTATGCTTAAGTTCGATGTCACCGACAGTATCAATCTTATTTGGCTTTCAGGGCAGGCTGTGTTGATTAAAATAGTTGAAACGCCCCAAATTGAGGCGTTGTCATGATTAACCCCTTTGAGGTTAATTAGCTTTTTGGCAATAGTGGTAGTTGAACTTCTAAAAGTAATCCGCCTAATTCGCTTTTACCTGCGCGAATGCTGCCACTATGCTGACGAATTGCGCTCTCGGTAATGGATAACCCTAGGCCTGTACCTCCGCTGTGAGAATCTCGTGCGGTTGAAACACGATAGAAGGGGCGGAAGATGGCTTCCAGCTCGTCTTCAGGTACTCCCTCACCATCATCTTCCACGCGAACACTGATTTGGTCTCCTACCTCTTTCATGGAGACTTCAATGCGTGAGTGACCATAATAGATGGCATTACGAACAATGTTTTCCAACGCACTCATCAGTAATGGTGGGTAGCAAGACAGAGAACGATTAGGAATGTCCGAAAAAGACAGTTGTTTGCCGACTTGCTCGGCTTCGTATTGTGTGTCCTGCAATAAAGTTTCCCAGAGGCTTTGTAAGGGCTGTATCTCACGTTTGTTATGGCTGTCTACCTGCATGCGAGATAAGTCTAACAAGTTGCTAATCATCGCTTCTAAGCGCTGAGTTTCCGTTTCTATACGTGTGAGTTCTGGGCTGACGCCTTGTTTGCGCTGTGCTAAGGAATTTGCCATTCCTAAACGTGTCAGTGGCGAACGCAATTCATGTGAGATATCTGAAAGTAGTCGCTGTTGCCTTAGAATCATTTGATTTACGGCTTCTACCATTTGATTAAAACTGGCACCTGCTTGTCTAAATTCGCTGGTGCCTTTTTCCAGTTCTGGGTCTGTTGCGAATTCGCCTTTTGCAACACGTTGGGCGGCTCTTTGAAGACGCCGAGCTGGCTGACTGAGTGCCCAAGCTAACCATAGCAGTAATGGTGTGCTTACAATCATGGTCGCAAGAAGAAGTTGAAATGGATGATCAAATAACTGAATTAAGAAACTTGGTGGCCGATTCCATTTTACGCTTAAATAAAACAGATATTGCTTATTTGCGAGATGGATTGGGAGTGGCCCTGCAAACATGAATTTTCCATAGAGACGTTGCTTAGGTGTGTCAGCATCGTCAATGTTGGTGACGAAGTTTTTTAAGGCCTTAACGTTTGAGTAGCGCTTTTCATGGGCGGTGATCAGGGTCCCATCTTGATCGGTGATAAAGACTTCTACATCATTTTCCCCACGTCGATCACTACGATGATCTAGGTTCATACTGCTTCGATACAGTTCAGCCACAATGCTGTTTATATCAGTTTGATCAGAAAAATACGTTTGAACCTGATCACGTGCCGAAACAAGGCGATCGTAATGAGGTTGAGGGATATCAGTCACTTTTCTTGGATCAAAATGTTGAAGCGACAAAACAGCCATTAAAACGAGAAACATCGTGAACCAGAAAATCGCAAAAATACGACCATATAAACTGGTGATTTTAGGAAAGCGCATGCTCACTCATCCCCTTGAGTGAGTAAGTAGCCTCGACCTCGAAGAGTCTTAATGCGTGGTTTACCATTTTCCCAATCAGGCAATTTCTTACGCAGGTTTGAAACATGCATATCAATGGCACGGTCAAAAGGAGCTAAGCGTTTGCCGAGTACATCTAGGCTTAGTGTTTCTTTTGTCACCACTTGTCCTGGATGAGACAGAAAATGCTGCAAGAGAGCAAACTCAGTACTGGTTAGCTCTAATAGCGCATCATCGCAGTAGGCTTCAAGCTTGCCAGGGTAAAGTTTAATATCAAAGTATTCCAATATGTCAGTTTGAGGTTCCTGCTGGCGGCTTTGTGCTCGACGTAAGATAGCTCGAATTCTAGCTAAGAGTTCTCTCTCACTGAAAGGCTTTGCCAGGTAGTCATCTGCTCCCAACTCTAGCCCGACGACACGGTCTATTTCATCTCCCTTTGCCGTTAACATTAATACAGGAGTATCCGAGCTCTCCCTTAAACGTCTTAGTGTTTCAATTCCGTTTAACTTTGGCATCATGACATCAAGTAAAATGAGGTCTGTGTCAGGAGTCAGTTTTTGAAGTCCCGCTTCTCCATCGTGAGCTACAGATACGGTAAAGTTCTCAAATTTTAGCAGTTCGCATAACAGTTCTGTTAATTCAGTATCGTCATCAATAAGAAGGATATGGGCCATAGTTAGACTCTTAAAATATCTGGGTTGATTCTATATATGAGCCTAAGTGTACTGAGAATTTGCTCGCTTCGACATGCCTTTACGATACTTTACTCCCCCAAGACGCCAGTTTACCTTGCAGTTTCTAATCTATATCACAAGTGCTGTGAAACAGCTTTTGAACCCCCTTCGTATTATTGATGAGGTATAGAATATGAGTCTTAGTAAAAAATTAATGGTTGCTACATTAGCGCTTCCATTGGCTTTCGGTGCTGCTTCCTCTTTTGCAGCAGGGGATAAATATGAGCGTGGTGGAAAAGGTAGTCATGGACACAGTGACCATCAATCTTGCTCTGGTACTATGGGATTGATTTATAAACTTGATTTAAGTGATGCACAAAAAGATCAGTTGAAAGAATTACGCTCTGTTCGTCATGCACAAGTGAAAAGCAATGCTGCAAAAGATATTGAGCAGAAGCGAGCTGATCGCGAACAGGCTCACCAGACCATGCAGAAAATCGTGATGGCGGATAAGTTTGATACATCAGCTGCAAAACAGTTTGCTGGTGACATGGCAAACAAGCGTGCTGAGCGTAATCTTATGAAGATGGAAGCGGAGCATGAGATGTTTAGTGTTTTGACTGCCGCTCAGAAAGACCAGTTTTTAGAGCTTCAGAAAACTGCGGTAGATGACTGTAAAGCGAAAAAGAAAGGCAAAGATGGCAAGCGTCGTCATCAGGAAAAAGCGGATCAAAAGTAATTCTGCTTAATTAAGTAAACTTGATCATTATTTCCACAAAAAATGGCTTCCTTGAAGCCATTTTTTTGGTGCAATCACTGTCATTTTAAGCCATCATGGCGCCCTATAAAACATCCTGTTTTGTTCCTTGTGTAATCAATATTACACGCTCCTTTTTTGATCTAAAAATTGCTCATTTAACTTAGAGTTCCAGTCAATGACCTATACTGGTTCTAGGTTTATGGTAGCGAGAAAGGTTCTTTTTAGTGTCCCGAATCCGTGGAGTGGTGATTCATGTTTAAGCAGACCTTATTGCCCATTTGGAGTCTATTGTTTGGTGTGGCAATTATCACAATGGCCAGTGCCTTACAGAGTTCTTTGATTGGTATTCGTGCATCGATCGAGTCGTTCAATACGACCGCGACAGGTTTAATCATGTCATCCTACTATATTGGCTTCATTCTGGGGTCAATTTTAGTACCTGTATGGGTAAAGAACGTAGGTCATATCAGAGTATTTGCTGCGGTTGCATCGCTTGCATCGGTCACTATTCTGATGCAGTCCGTTCTGGTTGATCCATGGTTCTGGATGCTTATGCGCATGGGAACGGGGTTGTGCTACGCAGGCTTATTTATTGTCACTGAAAGTTGGTTAAATGCGATTGCAACCAATAATACTCGTGGAAGACTTTTCTCAATCTATATTATTGAGATTTGGGCGAGCCAGACCTTGGGTCAGTTCCTATTGAATGCGGCATCTCCAAGTGGTTATGACTTATTTATTTTGACGTCTGTATTGATTTCGATGGCACTGGTACCTTTGCTATTAGTCAGAACCCCTTCACCTACCATTGAAGTACCTGAAAAGCTAAATATCATTGGTTTAATTAAAACAGCTCCACTTGGTGCGACAGGTGCATTTGTGGCTGGGGTGACCTCAGGTGCGATCTTAGGCTTAGGCGCACTGTATGCTAAAAATATTGGCTTAGATGTGGTCGAGATCTCACTATTTATCGGGGCCAGCTACTTGGGTGGTATGGCGCTTCAATGGCCTATTGGTAAATTATCAGACCGGCAAGATCGACGTCTAACGATTTTGCTGGTTGGATTAGTGGGGGCTGTGACCGCTTTAGTCGTGCCATTTGGTCATAGTGTATCGAATATTTCTATTATGATGTTCGGGATGTTCCTACTGGGGGCATTTACCTTCCCTATGTACGCATTGTCTTCCTCACATATGAATGATCAGCTTCGACCTGAGCAGGTTTTGTCTGCTAGTAGCGGGCTGATCCTTTTGAATGGTGCGGGTGGTGTGATCGGACCGCTGGTGGCATCTGTGATTATGGACTTAGTGCATATCAATGCGCTGTTTATCTTTATTGCCCTAATGAACCTAACGGTTGCTGTATTTGCCATTCATCGTATGCGAGTTAAAGAGCCAATGGTGGTCGAAGAGCAAGGGGATCACGTTCATGTTGGTTTAACAGTTACGCCTGTGGTTGCGGCAGAAATGCTAGCGGAAGCCGACCCAAATACCCCCAGCGTAGCGGAAACGAATGAAGTGGAAATAAAGCTCTAGAAATAAGAACCTTTTGGTTGTATGAGTCAAGCTCTAGTAAAGCAATTGGAGCTTTTGAGTGCGTATATTTTTTGTCATCAAAAATGCTATATGATATTCGTATAGCTATTTTTGATTTATTCAGGTGAACATCTGAAAAAAAACAAAAAATGGCATGTTCTATGCTAGTTATTTAGTGTACAAATTATCTTTAGATACTTTGAAGCTCCCTCATTGAGGTGTATGCGATCCATAATGTAATTTGAAGTCGCTCATTTTTTCGAGAGACAGGACGGTATAGACTGCTTTTCAATGTAGGTGATTTAGTAAGGTTTGTCAGGAAATGATGGCAGCCTATCGTTTTATATAAGGAAAGATTATGATTCGTAAATGTTTATTCCCTGTTGCTGGATACGGTACGCGCTTTCTACCTGCTACAAAATCAATGCCGAAAGAGATGCTACCAGTCGTTAACAAACCATTGGTTCAATATGGTGTAGAAGAAGCGGTAGAAGCAGGATTAGATAACATTACTTTTGTGACCGGACGTGGTAAGCGTGCCATTGCCGACCATTTTGACATTAGCTATGAGCTAGAGCATCAGATTGCAGGAACAGCGAAAGAAGAATACTTAACAGGTATTCGCAGCATCATCGATAAAGTAAATTTCTCGTTTACACGTCAACATGAGATGAAAGGTCTTGGTCATGCTATTTTGACTGGCGAGCCTCTGATTGGTGACGAAGCATTTGGCGTGGTGTTGGCAGATGACCTGTGTATAGGTGGTGAATACGATGGTGTTATGGCGCAAATGGTGAAGCTGTTTAAGCAATTCCGCTGTACCATTGTCGCTATCCAAGAAGTGCCAGAAGACGAAGTACATAAATATGGTGTGATTGCAGGTGAGTCTATCAGTGATGATATCTTCCGTGTCACGAACATGGTAGAGAAGCCTAAGAAAGAAGATGCACCGTCAAACTTGGCTATCATCGGTCGTTACATTTTGACGCCTGATATTTTTGAAAAGATTCGTGAAACACCGCCAGGTGCTAATGGTGAAGTTCAGATTACCGATGCCATCTTACGTCAAGCCCAAGAAGGTTGTGTTATTGCGTACAAATTCAAAGGTCGTCGCTTCGACTGTGGTAGTGTGGACGGTTTCGTCGAGGCAACGAATTACTGCTACGAGAACATCTATAAAGAAAATTGATCATTGAAGAGTTTATTTAATCAAAAATGCCAGCTCGGAAATCCGAGCTGGCATTTTTAGTGTCAGTGCATTGAGTAGATATTATGCACCAAGTTGCTTATTAAGCGTTGGCAACAGGTACTTGAATAGGCGAGGGTTCGCACACAGAACGTTGCCTGTTTGATAATTTGGAGCACCGTCAAAACCAGCGAATAGGCAGCCAGCTTCTTTAGCAATAAATAATGGCGCCTGAACTTCCCATTCACGAAGCTCTAAACCCCATGCAGCATCAAGGCGACCAGCCGCTACGTTTGCAAGCATCACTGCTGGTGCGTCTTGCATAACAACGCGTGCGCCTTTGTTAGCGACTTCTTCTAATACTTTGAATTGGCCTGATGCGTAAGAGATTGTGTCTTCTGTACCAGGAAACTGGGTAGCAAGCGTCGTATTCTCTAAAGAACGAGCACCGCCAGTACGGATGCGAGAGTTGTTTAGGTATGCGCCACGGCCTTTACTTGCGTAAAACTCATCGCGAGTAGATGGGTTTACCAATAGGGCGTGTTCTACTTTACCCGCAACGAGGTAGCTAATTGTGATCGCGAAACCAGATAGACCACGTGTAAACAAATGCTGACCTTGGATGGCATCGATGATCCATTCGCCTTCAGAGCCTTCTTGAACAGTACCTTGTAGACGTGTTGTGATTTTGTCAGCAGGGTAAGCTTTTTCTAGGCTATAAACGATGCTACGTTCAGCGCCAGTGCATACGTTTTGATAAACTTCAGCGGCATTTTGACCTGCTTCTTTATCAAACAGCATTTTCTCTTGCGCGTGGATGATGAAGTCTGCGGCAGCGCGAGCCGCTTTCATAGCGACATTAATTCGTGGTTGCATGGGATACCATTTTTGAATCAATAGGGCAGCTACTGTCTTATGGACAGTACGTTGCGGTTAAAGTGTTAAAGAGCGTTGTCGACGCGATAAAGCAGTAAGGGCATCGACCTTTTGTATCAATATTGTGGGCGCGAATTCTAGCTCAAAAGCTTAAACTAATCTAGTTTAAAGTTGGTTAAATTATGTCCAAATGCTGGGTTATTCTCAATTCTCTGATACCATGGTTCTCTTAATGCTTCACAGACATTTGGTATGAGTTTCTATATGCAACAAAACATTAAAATCGTGCTGGTGAATACGTCTCATCCTGGCAACATTGGTGGCGCAGCTCGCGCGATGAAAAACATGGGGTTAAGTGAGTTGGTATTGGTTGATCCAAAGCTCTTTCCCCATGATGAAGCTGTCAGCCGAGCGTCTGGAGCGACAGATATCTTGGATAATGCCAAAATTGTCGCGACGCTCGAAGAGGCGATTGCTGACTGTCAACTAGCGATTGGTACCAGTGCTCGCGAACGCCATATTCCATGGCCTTTGGTTGACCCTCGCCAAGCGGCAGAGTTAGTTTTCAAGGAACAGTTAAAAACAGCATTTGTGTTTGGGCGTGAAGACCGTGGTTTAACCAATGAAGAGCTGCAACGCTGTCATTATCATGTTCATATTCCATCGGTAGAAGGATTTAGCTCCTTGAATCTTGCTGCGGCTGTTCAGGTGATTGCTTACGAACTGCGTATGCAAGAGCTAAGCTTGCAGGATGGTCCGATTGTGAAAAGTAAATGGGATGTTCCTGCCGCTACATCTGAGCAATTAGATTACATGCTAGGTCACTTAGAGAAAGTGTTGGGGGATATCGAGTTCCTGGATCCGAAAGCACCGCGCCAAGTCATGACCCGCTTCCGCCGATTGTTCCAGCGCTCGCAATTGGATCAACAAGAAGTCGGAATGCTGCGTGGTATGTTAACCGCTATTGAAAAGCAGCAACCGAAAGACTAATGATCTAACGATTATTTTTTCTGCTAACAAAAAGCCCGTTTAGATTGCTCTAAACGGGCTTTTTAGTAAAAGTGTCGCTGTACAAAAGTTTATTTTACTTTTGTTTCTGGACGGCCAGCTTCTTGCCAGTGCGTGTGGAATTTTTCACCAGGCTCAGCGTCAACACGCTCGTAAGTGTGTGCGCCGAAGTAATCGCGTTGAGCTTGAAGAAGGTTTGCAGGCAGAACTTCTGAACGGTAACCGTCAAAGTACGCAAGCGCAGAGTAGAAAGATGGCGTTGGAATACCAGACTGAGCAGCCAATACCACTGCATCACGAAGACCTTTCTGCTTCTCTGCCATAGCGTTAGCAAAGTACTCATCTAGCAATAGATTTTCTAGGTCGTGGTTGCTTTCAAAGGCGTCAGCAATCTTTTGTAGGAACGAGGCACGAATAATACAGCCGCCACGCCAAATCTTAGCAATACCAACGAAGTTTAGTTCCCAATCGTACTCAGCTTGTGCTGCACGCATCAATTGGAAGCCCTGTGCGTAAGCACAGATTTTTGCACAGTAAAGAGCGTTTTCGATAGCTTGCTCAACGGCTTCCGCATCGATTTCAGATACTTCAACATCTCCCACTAGGAAGGCCGATGCTTTTTCACGTTCAGCTGTCAAGGTCGACAACGCTCGAGCGTATACAGATTCACTGATAATACCTGCAGGAACGCCCATTTGCGTTGCGCTGATTGATGTCCAGCGACCAGTACCTTTTTGACCAGCACTGTCTAGAATCATATCAACCAATGGCGCACCAGTTTTCTCGTCATACTGCTGAAGAATGTCCGCAGAGATTTCAACTAGGTAGCTGTTTAGAACGCCTTGGTTCCACTTTTCAAATAGTTTGCCGATTTCAGCAGGCTCATAGCCAAGCAGTGAGCGAAGAAGATGGTAGGCTTCACAAATAAGCTGCATGTCAGCGTATTCGATGCCGTTATGCACCATCTTTACGTAGTGGCCGGCACCGTTAGGACCAAGATAAGCTGTGCAAGGCTCACCTTCTTTAACTGGTTGACCTGGTGTACGCGTCTCGATTGGTTTGCCGTTTGCATCAACTTTCGCTGCAACAGCTTCCCACATTGGCTGTAAGTATTTCCAAGAATCTGCATCACCGCCAGGCATTAGGGATGGGCCAAAGCGAGCACCTACTTCCCCTCCCGATACGGCTGTACCAAAGAATTTAAACTTCTCTTTGTACTCGCTTTCTCGGCGAATGGTGTCCGTCCATTGGCTGTTACCGCAATCTACAACGATATCTTGGGAGTCTAACCCTGCCTCAATTAAACTTTGGCAAACAGCATCTACTGGCTTTCCTGCTGGTACTAACACTACGATGACGCGTGGGCTTACCAACATGTCAAGCATTTGCTTCATGTCATCGCAACCAATGATTCTCGCTTGATCAACTGTATCAGGGCGCTCTTTTGCTTCTGTATCTAAAACGTCCTGTACTTTTTCTTTGTCGAGATCAAAACCTGCAACACGATAACCGTGATCGGCCAGGTTAAGGGCCAGGTTTTTACCCATGACTCCTAGTCCTACAAATCCAATGTTGCAGCTCTGATTCAGATTTTGCATAGCGTTAGGTCTACCTTTGTTTCGAACGGGGGAAGGTTAGAAAGAATCCTACCATGAACTTGGGCTTTCAAGCCTGGCTTTAGGGCAGGTTAAAAGTTGAATTATTGTGGAAGTTCATAAATTCAGGAGGGATTTTAGTCGAGATTTCGAGCAATTTCGAGTGATAATGTTGAAATAGTACATAGTTCTAAAAAATAGTTTAGAACTCATTTATATAGCGGTTTAGTATATATATACGTAATAATCGTACGGAAATGTAGTTTTATTACTTAAATGCAGTTTTCTTACAGATCATAAAATATCCATTCAATTACTGCCTTTTTGAAAAAAGTTAATCATGTCAATTGTTTATGAAAATCCTTGAAATAGAACTTATGAAATAAAATAACACTTTGTTATATCAATATTTTTTTTTAGATTGATTTGTTACTATAGGATTTCCCCAAATAAAAATATCAAAACATTTTTATAACCGTTTTGTTCAGAGGACTAAAGCAACATGAGCAACAGAACTGATGACCAAATCATTCTGCGAAACTTGAATACCGCCCAGCTAGTCGAAAATGCGTTAGTTGATGGTGAGGGTGTTCTGGCAGATACCGGCGCTCTAGTCGTAGAGACTGGTGCCCGTACAGGTCGTTCTCCGATGGATCGTTTCATCGTAGAAGAAGATACAACTAAAGACACAATTCATTGGGGACCGGTCAACCGTCCTTTCCCTGAGGAAAAATTTGCACCATTGTGGGATCGTGTTGAAGCCTACTTGGATGCTAAAAAATCGTATCTATCAGATGTTCATGTTGGTGCTGGTGACGAGTATTACATTCCTGTGCAGATGCGTACGGAAACAGCTTGGCAGCATTTGTTCGGTCGTAACTTATTTATTCTTCCAGAGCAATACAACCCATCTTCTAAAGGTGAGTGGAAAATTCTGAACGTGCCGACTTTTGAGTGTCAGCCGGAGCGTGACGGAACAAACTCTGATGGTTGCGTAATTCTTAACTTTAAAGAGCGCAAGGTTTTGATCGCTGGCATGCGCTATGCAGGTGAAATGAAGAAAGCCATGTTCTCGGTGCAAAACTACCTATTGCCAGCGCACGATGTATTGCCGATGCACTGTGCGGCAAACGTAGGTTCTGAAGGTGATGTAACCTTATTCTTCGGTTTATCAGGTACAGGTAAAACCACTTTGTCTGCGGATGAATCTCGTTTCCTAATCGGTGATGATGAGCACGGCTGGGGCAAAGATACTGTATTTAACATTGAAGGTGGTTGTTACGCGAAAACAATCGACCTTTCTGAGAAAAACGAACCTGTTATCTGGAAAGCAATTAAATTTGGCACCATCCTTGAGAACGTTGTCCTAGATGACGCTCGTAAAGCTGACTACACAGATACATCTTTGACTCAGAATGGCCGTGCTGGTTACCCTCGTCTTCATATAGACAAACGCGCTGAAGAAAACCGTGCTGGTGAACCGAAAGCTGTTATCTTTTTGACTTGTGACCTAACAGGTGTGTTGCCACCAGTGTCTATCCTGAGTAAAGAAGCGGCTGCTTACCACTTCTTAAGTGGTTACACTGCATTGGTTGGTTCTACTGAGATGGGAGCTGGAAGTGGTATCAAATCTACTTTCTCTACGTGTTTTGGTGCTCCGTTCTTCCCACGTTCTGCGGATGTTTACGCTGACCTTCTAATGAAGAGAATTGAAGAGTTTGGCAGTAAAGTTTACCTTGTTAACACCGGTTGGACTGGCGGTGCTCATGGTAAAGGTGGTAAGCGTTTTAGTATTCCTACTACACGTGCAGTTATTTCTGCAATCCAATCTGGTGCATTAGCAAATACAGAAACCGTTCATCTTGAACAGTTAAACGTAGATGTTCCAACTCAGGTTGAAGGTGTGGACTCTGTGTTGCTTAACCCTCGTGATACTTGGGAAGATAAAGCGGCATACGATGAGCAAGCGAAAGGTCTGATTGCTCAGTTCGTAGAAAACTTTAAGAAGTTTGAAACTGTTTCAGAAGAGATTATTAAAGCAGGCCCAAAGCTTTAATTGACAAAAGCTCTTAGCTTTACAAAAAGGCCGCGCAATATGTGCGGCTTTTTTACACTCCTACCTATCTGCCTGCTAGAGACTTATGGCTTGATCATGTAATCTTTGTACATGTATATCGACAGTCACTGCCACTTAGATTTTCCTCAATTTAAAGATCTTCCCGATCTTATATCCTCATGCTCAGAAGTTGGTGTAAATGAGTTCTTGGTGCCGGGAACGACTGAGGGCTCCTGGTCAAGTTTGATTAAAATCAGGCAAAACTATCCGCAGATAAAGATAGCGCTAGGGCTTCATCCCTATTTTCTAAATGAACGGGTGCAGTTAGATCAAGCGATGCAAAAGCTAGAGCATTTTTTGGGGTATGGAAGTGTCGTGGCGGTTGGTGAAATAGGCTTAGATAAATGGCCTAATATGCCAGACTATCACTATCAATTTGAGGTGTTGTTGGAACAACTTAGGTTGGCAAAAAGGCATAATATGCCAGTGATTCTTCATGCTCGGAAAAGTGAAGATGATCTGCTTAAGGCCATTCGAATGCTGAATTTTGATCGGGGTGGGGTGGTACATGCATTTAATGGCAGCTTCGATCAAGCTCAACGATTTATTAATGATGGATTTGTATTAGGAATTGGTGGCACGGTCACTTATCCTAGAGCTAGCAAAGCAAGACGTGTCCTTCAGGCGCTGGCAGATGAACATTTTGTCATTGAAACAGATGCACCAGACATGCCTTTGTGCGGTTATCAAGGTCAGCCAAACTCTCCGATTAGAGTTGTTGAAGTAGCTGAGCAAGTTGCAATACTTAGAGGTCAGTCGGTTGAGGCGGTTGCTCAATATACGAGTGCAAACTTACAAAGAGTGTTGCCAAATTGGTATAAGGTAAAATGAATTGACAGCTCAAATGAATATTAATGCTCCAATGCGCGTTGTACTGCTAGGTAGTGACACTGAATTAGGTCGCGCTATTAGACAGTATTATGATAACGACTATGATTTCGATTGGTTGGAAATACCGTGCCAGGATGTGTTGGATCAGGTGTCTTCTTCCGTTTTAGATCAGCAATATTGTGATGCGATCATTGATGCCTACTCTTTACGTAGTGCTTTGCAAAATGATTATGAGCACTATCTAGAGGCGCTTGACTCACTGATAGAAAAGCCAACTTGCCCGTTGTTTTATATGTTAAGCGGCGTACAGGTGTTTCTAGGGGAAAAAGAAGCGTCTTATCTTGAAACGGATGACCCAGATGCACGTAGCCGTTTTGCTAAGCGTTTGATGGCGGCTGAGCAAAAGGTATTGGCGTCAGATCAGCATATTGTTCTACGTACTGGCTGGTTATTTAGTGGTGCGCAAGATGATTTTATTGCGAATACCATCAATCTTGTTAAGGCTGGTTCTTCTTTAGAGTTTCATGATACGGCTATCGGCTGTCCAACACCTGTTTCTGATGTGGCTCGGGTTTTGCTTTCCGTAGTGAAACAAAGATATTACGGTGCAACAAACACTGGTATTTACCATTATTGTTGTTCAGAAGAGATTAGCTGGATGGGGCTTGTTGAAGCAGTGCTAACAACAGCGAGTCAGTTCGATCAGAAGGCGCAAACTGTTTTGGAAAACATGGGTGATACTGCGAGTGCCTTAGAAATGGCAACGGATATTAAGCGCCAATCCTTGTCTTGTCGTAAGATTTTTGGGCACTATGGTATTAAACAGCGTTCTTGGCGCCCAGTTTTAAGAACGTTAATTAAAGAACTCTATAATATTCCAGCCACATGATCTGTAAGAGAGTATTTAAGGCGGTTAGAAAGTGAACTTTAAAGCAACCTTATTGGTGTATGTTTTACAAATATTTGCTGCGGTTGTTTGGTATTCTGCAGCACCAGCAAATGTAACGCAGCAAGTAGAAGGTAATGCCTTGGATGGTGTGACAACTGCGAGCCTTTTGGGATTCAGTATCGCTTTATTTTTGTACACTTATTTTAGTAGTTGGTTGTTGGCAAAAACCAATCTTCGTTCAAGTTTTGAACGTTTAGTGCTGACGCTTAGTATTTGGTTGTTCACAGTTTTACCAAATATATTTTTTATGAGTCTGTTTGTCGATTTCAGCCATATGGGCTTGGGGTACTTGTTGTCTTTTGGTTTTATTAGTTGTCTGATTTCGGCGTTAATATTGCCGTTTTGGAGAGCAAGCAGGTCGATATTTAAAGGCTGATCCTCCGCCTTTAAATATCGTTATTATCGCAGTAACTAGTATAGGCTGCTTTCAGGCCACACGCTCCATAAGGATACGCCAGCAATGAAAGCGCTGATCAGCAGTTGAGGCACTAAAGCAATAATAGTTCGTGCTATTGTCCCATCTTCGGTGAAAGCCTTTTGACTGAAGGTGGTTACTTGTACAGCTAGGAAAGCGATAAGCATTGCCCAAAAGGGAAGGTCTGCTAATACGTGAGCCTGTGCAAGCAGGCCGGCTAATATCATGTTGCCAAGTAGTAAGCCGTTAATGCTGCTGGATTTGATTACAAAGCGTTGAGCCAGTATAAAACCGACAACGCTGGCTGCAAGTCCGCCCAACAGTTGCCCAATCAAAAGACTACCTCCGATAGCAACCACTGGAGCTGAGGCTCCTGCCACAATGGCCAATGACGCCATAGGGGCATGAGAGTGCGCTTTTGAAGCAGTAAATAATTGTAGTTGATTACTAAGTACCACAGCGGCAGCGCTCGCTATTGCCCAGATCAGGCTAATAGTCTGCGATTGATGCTGTAGTACTGGATTAAGTAGCCAGTAAAAGGCCACTCCAAATAAAACCAATTGAACAGCCAGTTGCGTGTTTTTACTGATCTTCAGTTGACTCACTAAAGTTGCTAGCCACCCAAATATTACCGCGGTCACTAAGAAGTCTAAGGCTTTACTCGGAGGGAAGTTTAAGCCTGAGTGAATCAGGTTTAACGCAACGAGGAAGCCTGCACCTAAGCCAAACAGGCTTAGGTGTGACTTAACTTTTCCTAAAAGAGTAATAATAACGGCTGCTAAAAAAGGATAGACGGCAGTATTAAGTAGCATAAGAAGGTTTGAGTTGCCTGCTTCCTCGTACATGATGGCTCCTAATTACTGGCGAATGCCTTCGATGAATACTTCAAGCTCTGTCTCATCGGTAACACCTGGGATGAAGTAAGATACACCGAAATCACTACGTTGAATGGTAGTACTTGCCTCGAAGCCTGCTCGGTAGCCGCCCCATGGATCTTTACCTTCACCTACTTTTTCAATGTCAAAGCTAACTGCTTTGGTGACACCGTGGATAGTTAAATCACCGGTTAGTGTCTCGCCATCGAAAGCTGTGCTTTTGAAGGTGATGGTTGTGAATTGTTTAACGTCTAAAAAGTCTGGGCTGCGTAAGTGCTTATCTCGTGCTTCGTGATTAGTGTCGACGCTTGCAGATTGAATGGTTAGTTCAGCGCTACCTGATTTACCGCTGTCATCAAGGCTGAAAGAACCTTCAAGTTCATTGAAACGGCCAACCGTTGTGCTCACACCTAAGTGGCCCACTTCAAATGTAACGAACGAGTGAGCAGGGTCAACCTGATAATCCGCCGCGAAAGCACTAACAGATAGAAGAGCTGCAGAACCAATAAGTAGAGTTTTCATAAAACCTCCAAAGAAACATGATGAGTGAATATGAAGCTAGTATAATCATATATAAATAATACATAATCACCCTAAGTGGCAATTCACTGTTTCATTATTGGAAACAATCTAGGTGGAACTTTTTAATTGAGGAGTAACGCAAATGGATAAGCTTCAGGCGATGAAAGTATTCTGTCGAGTTTATGAAGCAGAGAGCTTTAAAATTGCTAGTGAATCTTTGGATATATCACGACCTATGGTAACGCGATATATCAATGCACTTGAGGAGTCATTAGGAGCCAAATTGTTGCATCGCAATACGCGAAACATCAGTGTGACGCACGCTGGACAACAATATTATCAGCGCTGTTCGAATATTTTAGAGGCGATTGAGGAGGCTGAAGGAGAGTTAACCGATTTAACACATCAACCCAAAGGCCATATACGTATTAGCGTTCCAATGGATTTTGGTCTTTCGCACATGGTGCCTATTTTAAGTGAGTTCTCAAAAATCTATCCAGAGATTACGCTCGAAATAGATTTCAGTGATAAACGTGTGGATTTGACTGAGTCGGGTATCGATCTAGCCGTTCGAGGTGGTGACTTAGGAGGAGATCAGTTTATCGCGAGGCCGCTTTGCTCCATGAGAGGTTACGTTTGTGCTTCCCCTGAGTATTTAAGTCGGATGGGTAGTCCTAAGCACCCAAAAGATTTAACAGATCACAATTGTATGGTTTATACCAATGCGCCATATGGAAACCGCTGGACGTTTAAGAGTGAGCATGAGGAATTTGATGTTCAAATAAGTGGAAGTCTTATGGGCAATAACGGCAGTGCTTTGACGCGATTATCTGTCGCAGGGGCTGGAATTATTATGCAGCCAGATTTTTTGGTAGATAAATATATTGAAAAGGGAGAGTTAGTAACTTTGTTTGAAGACTATGAGACTTTTTCTGGACAGTTTTATGTTGTGTATGCAGAGAGAAAGTTGCTGCCCAAAAAAGTACGGTTATTGATTGATTTCTTGTTTGAACGCTTACAGCTAACTATCTAAGATCGGCACATGTGAGTTAATGTTACTCTCGTGTACCGATCTTGATTGTTAAAACTTAAACCAAATCGTTAAACTCGTTGTCTACGTTCAAATCAACTGGCATTTGGTAGCCAGGTAACTGAATCTTCTTGTCCGATATATCTAGCTCTTCTCCACCAAGAACGTTGAAGCCAAAGCGGTATATTGGCTCGATTTCACCACGAATCATGGCTTGGTTATAGGCTTCGGCAGCTTCTTTTACAGCGCTATTCTTATCTTGGTAAACAGCTAGTTGCTCATCACTGTAGCGCTTACGAAGCATTGACATGGCTTTATTTGGCGATAAAAGTACGGCTGTAGCATTATTACCTCCAAAGCCTTTAGAGTTAAGTAAGGCCGCTTCAAAGTGCTCTTTGCCATACTCTTCATGTTTTAGTTGGAATTTAAGTCCATCAGTATAAACATCATCGGCAACGGCATTTGATGTGACAATGCCTGGCAAAACGCCATGTTCCCAAACACCTAATGACAGGTGAAGTTGATCACCACCAGCGGTACCTTGTGAGTGTCCGAGGTAGGCTTTCATTGCTGTCACAGGCATAGCTGTTGCACCAAAGCTGGTTGCTGCTTGGCTAAGTACATGGGATTCTGTAACGCGGTTTTGTGGAGTGCTTGTACCATGAGCTTGGATAAATGTTCTATCCGTTAGCCCTTCAGAACCGATGATATTCTTCAAGTATGCCATGGCCTTACTAAGGGTTAAATAGTTACCAACCCCTGGTGCGGAAATCGATTTTTTGTATCCATCAGCATAAGCGTACACTGCAGGGATCGCGCCATAAATGGTAGCGCCCAATTCAATAGCTAACTCATCATCCATTAGCAGAGTCCACTGGCTGGATTCGCCAATAGTAAAGCCGCAGTTCTGAGCGAACGGGCGGCAGCTGCGAGTGTGATCTGGTTCTTTTTGGTTTTCCAGTTGGTCTAGCGCAAGTAATGCAGTGTCTTCTGCCAGTGCACCCATAGTTCTGAAACCTTCGATGATCTCAGGTGTAATAGGAGCGTCACTGCCACCGACCATTGCCACACGAACTTTACCTACTTTGATTTGTTCAACCGCACGTTCTAAATTGAAGAAGTAGGTAGCACAGGCACCGATTGATGTACCCACGTTACCAACAGATCCTAAAATATAGGCGTTGACGAAATCCGCTGGCATTTGCGCGTAGCCAAGAGGTAAATGCTTAGAGGTTGTGCGCTTGCCCATTAAAGCTGATTTCAGCATGCCACCAAAGCCAAGGTCATCCATTTGACCGATTGAGTTGGCGGCATAAACCGCAACTTGATCTGGCGCGACAACATTCCGAACTTTATCCCAGTCTAAGCCACTGCTAAGAATGGCATCCGAAGCACCATAAACTGTCATTTGAAGACCGCGAGGGTGGTTACGGCTTTGATACAGTTTTGAAGGATCAAAACCAGTAGGAAGCTGGCCCGCTGCTTTTACACTAAGAGACTTAGAGTCTTTGATGAACGTTTCTAAAGTACCATCCACTGTGATTTCACTGTGTGTTTTAGACAGCTCTTTCACTTGCCAATTAGCGGGTATGTTATCAGGTAGAGAACGTGTTTTAACGCTAAAGCTAAGTTTTTCGCCTTCCGCCACAGGAGTTAGGGCGGAGCTTTTGTGAATAACAACGTTATCAACGTCAAATAAGCTTGGGTGAATCCGACGAATTAACGTACGGGCTAGGATTTCTTCACCAAAAGTATCAATCAGCGTTTCAGCATCAAGGGCTTCACCATCGTGAGTCAGCCAAGCGCCATTTTGGTACTCTGCAATATTAGTAATTGTCGCAAGATCGAGCAGGACTTCCTGCTGAATGGCTTGGGGAAGTAAGTCAAAAATGATTCGACGATACGCTTGATGGAAAGATGTACGTCCAGCCGAATTGATTCCGCCAAAGCCAACAATAACAGGTAAACGGGCCAAAGGAATGTCCTCGATTTATAATTTTCGGTATTAACTAGCGATATTGTAAAGGATGGTGGCGATTCGCCGCCACCCTAGAAGCAGCGAATTTTGTTGTAAAAAGAGAGGATTACCCTAGAAACCAGCAAAAGCTCCCTTTTATTGGTTTCTACTCGTTATTAGTTGCTTCATCTGTGTGTACATTAAATCGCCAGAGTTCATTGTAATCAATTAAACTTTCTATCTCGTCAATGTAATCCTGACCACGCTGAGAGTAGTTCTCTAATCCATGGACTAGTGCAAGGCCAGTAATCGTCTGTTTATTTTCTCTAAGTTCTGCGCGGATATTGCGCAATTCTTTATAAGCCGAGTTGCTGTTTAAGTTGTCAATATAGGCAAATACTGACTCTCTCGCATCGCTGAATTTACGAACCTCATGATCTTGGTCTTCACCTCGAGCATTAGGGACAATGCCGCAACCATGAGTGAAACACCATTGACCAAAGTAATTATTGCCTTCTAGAGCAAAGCGGGATGTTCCCCAAGCTGATTCGTTTGCCGCCTGAGCAAGTACCAAAGAAGCGGGAATGATGTCCACATACTTTAGAAGAACGGATATGTCTTCATGCGTGTAAACGCCAAGCTTTCTAAGTTTGTGGATTTTTCTTAAGGCAGCGATCCACGTCTTGTCTTCTCTTGATGGTGGTTCAGGGCTGTCTAAAATAGTTTGAATACGCGCTCGATCTTCTAATAAAAGAGCATTTTTTTCTTGAACAAACGGTAAAAGGTAACCAAAAAAAGCAGCTTTACGCTTTTGCACATCTTCTATCGCTGCAAAGTCAGGTTTACTTTCATCAATTGGGTGGCTTTTGAAGTAAGCTTCCTCTTCTTCAGTGACAATTGCTTCACGAGAGTTTTGAGCAGGCTCTTTGATTGGCGCTTCAGTTTTTACAGGCTCTGTTGAGAGTGTTTCTGATCCTGCTTGTTCTGTTCCTTGCGGTTCTATCTTGAGCCACAAAATCAAAATAACAAGACTTGATATTACCCAGAGTAACTTACGTTCCATATCCAACCATCATTCACTAAAGCGTTTATATACAAAACGAGCAGCAGGTGAACCTGATGCTCGTTCTGAAAGTTCAATATATGAGCAGCACATTATCCGAAAAAAACAAATAATTTGATAGCTGATAGTTTGAATATTGTCAAAAAGTGCGCAACTTTCCCTAAATTTGTCCTTAAAATTCTGTCAGGAAAATTTGGTTAGGCCCGCTTGGAACGACTCTAGTTGGATTTATGGTGTCATGGCTGTAATAGTAATGTTGCTTTATATGGTCAAAGTTCACTGTCTCAGAGACACTGTCGGTGCGATATAAACGTTCTAAATAGCGATTCAAGTTTGGGAAGTCGATAATCCGTTTTAAGTTGCATTTAAAGTGCCCATGATAGACCGCATCGAAACGAATAAGCGTAGTAAACAGCCGCCAGTCTGCTTCTGTTGCCTTATTTCCGCATAAGTAGGGTTTCGAAGTGAGTTGCTTTTCAAGAAAAGACAGCGTTTCGAATAAGGGGGTTAATGCGTCTTCATATGCTGCTTGTGTAGTGGCAAACCCTGCTTTGTAAACACCGTTGTTAACCGTGTCGTAAATTCTTTTATTGAGGTCGTCAATTTCTGAGCGCAGGTTGTCAGGGTAGTAATCTACTTGATTACCAGTTAAATGATTAAATGCCGAATTAAACATACGTATGATATCCGCTGATTCGTTGGATACGATGGTATGAGTTTGCTTGTCCCAGAGAATAGGCACCGTGACACGTCCGGAGTACTCTGGATGAGCATGTGTGTACAGCTGATGGGCAAATTGGAATTCATAAATAGGATCGCCCATTGGAACGTGCTTATCTAAGAATTGCTCATCACGTTGAAATGTCCAGCCATGCTCTAGCATGTGTGGATGTACACAACTTACGCTAATATGCGCTTCAAGCTGTTTGAGATGGCGAAAAATAAGTGTGCGATGAGCCCAAGGGCAAGCTAATGAAACGTATAAGTGATAACGTCCTGACTCTGCAGGAAAGTGGGTAGAATCATTGCTATCGTATTGCTCTGGTGGAACGAGCCAATTACGAAATTGTGATTGCGAGCGAACAAACTTACCTTGAGTGGCTTTTGTGTCATACCACTGGTCATGCCATTTACCGTCTATTAATAATCCCATAATCATCTCTTGTTCGTTGTTTTCTCTAATTATTAATGAAATTGTTACGTTTTCGGGGCAAGATATTCATTTGTTTTGATCGATTGGTTCGATAGGTTTCTTCATGCCTCAAAGATCAGGCTCTTTATTAGTGCCTCTTTTTATACTTCTAGCTGGCTTGGCAGCTGGTGCTTACATACAAGAGCTGCCTTCATTGGCGCTTCAGTTATTGCCCTGGTTACCTTACTTGTTAGCTTCCGTAATGGTTTTTTTAGCTTGGCATTTTAATCGAGGCAAAGTTTTGTTGGCTGGTGGGCTTGTCTTGCTGCCTGCTTTTTATCCGTATGTGTCCAACAATACTTTACCCAGCAGTTCAACAACAGTGGCCGCCATTGGTTTGGGGCTATTACTGTTACTAAAAGAACGCGGCTTTTTTAATCGCTTCGTTTTTAATCGAGCTTTATTTCTTACCATGTTAGTGGCTTGGAGTATGGCGTATGAGAGAGGCGTTATTAATTTTGATTTTCTTGCCGTCAATGTTCCCTTCGTAAGAATAAAATTATCTAATTTATTGTGCTGGTGCATGATCGGTGCGACATCCCTAGTCAGTTTGCTGTACTGGTGGCGGAAAGCGGATGGTTTCTCAACGGCCGTGTTGATCAGTTTAGCAAGCTTGATACTCATAGAATGCCAACCATTCTCCTCAAATCAAGATGCCGCTATTCGTAGCGCACAGATATTAATCTGGGTTTGGTTTGTTATTGCTGAAAGCCATCGCATGGCATATCGAGATGAACTGACCCAATTACCAAGCCGAAGAGCACTGAATGAAGCGATGGTAGCGTTGCCGAGGCGCTATGCGATTGCGATGTTGGATGTGGATCATTTTAAGAAATTCAACGATTCATATGGACATGATAAAGGTGATGAAGTATTGCGGTTGGTTGGACGTGTTATGCTTCGATACAGTGGAATGGCATCGGTATTTCGTTATGGTGGTGAGGAATTTACCTTGTTATTTAAGGGCAAGGGGGCTGATTTTGCCGAAGATGTATTAGAACAAGTCAGAGAAGAAATCCAAGCACAGCGTCTAGATGTATCGACTGAAACAAGCGCAAAAGAGGTTTCTGTGACAGCAAGTTTAGGGGTGGCCTATGTTAATCAAGGTGAATCACCTTCTGATGTTATAAAGCGTGCTGACCAGGCCCTTTATCAAGCTAAACGCAAAGGAAGAAACCGGTTAATGGTTGCATCAGATTAAAAACTTAAACAAATGGTCAGATTTTTCTTGCACTTCTTTTTTTGTGTCTGTATTCTGACCGAATGTTCAAGTTTTGCTGCATTTTGTGTGGCAAGTCCAGATTACTAACAAGCCAATCATGGTGAGTTGTAAACTGAGCCAACGTGGTACAACAGCACTAAAGGTGTACGCCTAACACCGAACTGTTGTGAGGGGAACGGGGAGCATTGCTCCCCATTTTTAATGTTATCTCGCCTGATTCCCTTTATAATTCACACATCTGTCTGCAATTATTTAAATGACTGAGGCAATTGTGTCTGAATCTCCCAAACGCTCGAAAAACCAGCTGAAAACTCACATCCGTGCTCAGAATCAAGCACTCATTCTCGAAACGGCTGAGCGCATTTTTGCGCGTCAGGGGTTAGCGAAAACTACGACGCAGATGATTGCTGATGAGGCGGGTTTACCTAAGGCCAATATTCATTATTACTATCGATCAAAAAAAGACCTTTTAGAAGCGGTGCTTGAGCGTATTCTGCAGTCATGGCTAGACTCTGTTAGTCAGTTTTCAGAGGAGCTTGGGCCTCGCCATAATCTAACGCGTTACATTAGTGAAAAACTCGACCAATCTCGCCTTAATCCAAGTGCCTCTAAAGTATTTGCGATGGCGCTCATTGGTGAAGAGCCGTTTGTGTTGGAGTTCTTACGCCGATTTTTTGTGGACGAATTGCAAAAAGAGAAACAAACATTGGACCGTTGGGTGGAGCAAGGGTTAATGAAGCCGGTTCCTGTTGAACACTTGTTCATCACTATTTGGGCGATGACCCAAACCTATGCGGATTTCGATGGTCAGGTAAAAGTTTTGTTGCAGAAAGAACAACTTGAAGAGTCTGACTTTAACGACGCCAAAGAGTTTATTACGAAAATGATATTGCTCAGTTGCGGTATCGAGGAAGCTTAAGATGAGTTTTGAAAGTGCATTGACGTTTTTTATCGCCATTTTTATTTTTGGCATTACTCCAGGGCCTGGAGTCTTTGCGATTTTAGCGAAAAGTCTGACTCAAGGTGTTCTAAAGACCCTTCCTCTTTCTGCTGGAATGGTGTGCGGTGATATTCTGTACCTAGTCATGGCATGTTTTGGCTTAGCGGCTATTGCTCAGCAATGGGAAGTATTATTTCTGGTGATCCGTTATGTTGGAGCGGCATACCTACTCTATTTAGGTTGGAAAATGTGGACGTCGCCGCTTGATTTAAGTGCAGAAAACTCTAGTGCCAGCACCAGAAAAAATGGCTGGTCGGCGGCATTGCAAGGGTTCCTTATATCCTCTTCAAACCCTAAGGTTGTTTTGTTCTATATTGCATTTTTACCAACCTTTATGGATGTAACGGTCCTTGATGGCGCAGATATTGTTTTAGCTTCTGTTTTAGCATTTTTAGCACTTATGTTAGGCCTTACGCTGATCTCGTACTCGGCTGCTCAAGCGCGACGATTAATGAAGTCGGAACGCGTTATGAAACGAGTAAACCAAGGTGCGGGTGGTATTATGGCAGGAGCAGGCGCATTTTTAGCGTTACGAGGTTAAACCTAATGACTGCAATATTTATGGATGAATTGCGCAGAAACTCATATCGGATTGTATTTTTCGCAAACGTCACTACATAAGTTTTATTGTTCCTAAACTGATATTTAAGATCAGCGTTTACAGAGAAAGAGACTTATGAGTGACGACGAAAAGTATTTAGATCCATCTGAAGGCGATGTTGTTGAAACGGATGAGGTGTCCATAAGTGACCCACGCTCACTCGCTTTACCGGATGATGTGTTACCTGACACGCTGTACATCCTGCCTGTCTCCAGCAGACCTTTTTTCCCAGCTCAAGTGCAGCCCGTTATGGTGGATGCCGAACCTTGGGAAGACACCCTTGAGCAAATTGCAGAGCAACCACAGTCAGTGGTGGGGCTTGTGTACGCGGAAAGAACGGGTACAGGTGCCCCCAAAGTAGAAACCTTTTCTGAGATTGGCTGTGTGGCGCGAACGCACAGAGCAGAAAAAACAGATGACAAAATTACCTTCCTGGCACAAGGTATCAAGCGTATAGAAGTGGTTGAGTGGCTCAGTACCGAAGCGCCGTATTTAGCGCGAGTACGCTACATCAATGACTCTAAAGTACGTGATGATGAGTCAAAAGCGTATTCCATCGCGATTCTTGATGCGATCAAAGAGCTGATTCGATTAAATCCACTTTTCAGTGAAGACTTGCGCCAGTACTTGGGCAGATTCTCATTCAATGAGCCAGGATTGTTAGCAGATTTTGCGGCGTCTATTACTTCTGCAGAGCCTCAAGAGCTATACGAAATTCTTGCTACACTGCCGATTACTCCTCGTTTGCATGCGTCACTGACCTTACTTCGCAAAGAGCTTGAGATTGCTCGATTGCAGAATGAAATCAGCGAGGAAGTGAATCAGAAGATCAGCAAACATCAGCGTGAGTTCTTCTTAAAAGAGCAGCTGAAAGTGATTCAAAAAGAGCTAGGCATCTCTAAGGATGATCGAACCTCCGATGTGGAAATGTTTGAAGAGCGCCTGCTAAATAAAACGGTGCCCGAAGCGGCCATGAAAAAGATTGAAGAAGAGCTGCATAAATTAAGCATTCTTGAATCGGGCTCACCTGAATACGGGGTGACGCGTAATTACCTTGATTGGGCAACGTCTATTCCATGGGGTGTTCATTCAAAAGATAACCTCGATATTAACAAAGCTCGCGAGGTGTTAGAGCAGCATCACGCGGGTCTTGGGGATGTCAAAGACCGTATTGTTGAGTTTTTGGCGTTAGGTGCTCACCGCCAAGAAATGGGCGGCTCCATTATGCTGTTAGTTGGTCCTCCTGGGGTGGGTAAAACGTCAATTGGTAAATCCATTGCTGAAGCATTGGATCGTCAATTTTACCGTTTTAGTTTAGGCGGGATGCGTGACGAGTCCGAAATCAAAGGCCATCGTCGTACCTACATTGGCGCCTTGCCTGGTAAATTTGTTCAAGCTTTAAAAGATGTAGAAGTCGAAAACCCTGTCATTATGCTGGATGAAATCGACAAGATTGGCTCTTCGTTCCAAGGGGACCCCGCATCAGCGTTGCTTGAAGCACTGGACCCTGAGCAAAATGTGGAATTTCTAGACCACTATTTAGACATGCGAGTGGATCTATCAAAAGCGTTATTTGTTTGTACCGCCAACCAGTTGGATACCATTCCAGCGCCATTGCTAGACCGTATGGATGTTATTCGATTGTCTGGCTATATCGCGGAAGAAAAATTGGCGATTGCTAAACAGCACCTGTGGCCTAAGTTGCTGAAGAAAAACAAGCTTTTGAAAAAGCAGTTAAACATTACCGATGCGGCATTGAAGTACATTATCGAATCCTATGCCCGTGAAGCGGGTGTCCGTGGCTTAGATAAATTGTTACAGAAGATTTTACGTAAATGCGTTGTTCAGCTGATGACAGGAGAAAAAGATAGCATCAATGTTGGTGTTAAGGACGTGGAAACCTTCCTTGGCATGCCATATTTCCGCAATGAGAAAACCTTACGTGGTGTCGGTGTTGTGACGGGTCTTGCTTGGACCTCAATGGGTGGTGCGACACTTCCTGTGGAAGCGAATAAAGTCCATGAACTTAGCCGTGGTTTGAAGTTAACAGGTAAGCTGGGTGATGTCATGAAAGAGTCGGCTGAGATCGCTTACTCATACGTCTTGTCTCATACCAAGAGTTATCAGAAAAATGCGGAATTCTTCGACAAGTGCATGATTCACTTGCATGTTCCAGAGGGCGCCACACCAAAAGATGGCCCTAGCGCTGGTATCACCATGGCGACAGCATTAATGTCGTTGGCCAAAGGTGAACCGGTACAACGCCCACTGGCCATGACTGGTGAGCTGACCCTGACAGGACAGGTGCTTCCTGTGGGGGGAATTCGAGAAAAGATCATTGCTGCGAAGCGTAGCAAAGTCAATGAAGTGATTTTGCCAGAAGCCAACCGACGGGACTTTGAGGAGCTACCTGAGTCGGTCAAAGCGGACATGACCGTGCATTTTGCTGAGCGCTTTGCTGATGTGGAAAAAGTGGTTTTTGCGAAATCTGACCGCGGCATTCACTAAAAACTCCACATTCCTTCGTTCTATCACCTATTAAAAGGTGAGATAATGATTTAGCCGAATCCACTTTGGATTCGGCTTTTTCTTATCCGCGCAGAGCGCGATGTACTTTTTCGAGGGTAGGCATGCCGAAACAGGCAAAATTGACACAAGGTTCAACCTTTAAACACATCTCCATTATGTCATTTACCGGTGCATTAGGTTTGATGGCGATGTTTTTGGTGGACTTGGTCGATATGCTTTTCCTATCGATGCTGGATGAACGTGAAGCCGTGGCGGCAGTAGGGTTCGCCAGCACCATTATGTTCTTTACCGTATCGATTAGCATTGCGGTTTCTATTTCTGCGACAGCCCTAGTCGCTAGAGCGATTGGCGAAGGGAACTTTGAGTTAGCTAAGCGCCGTGCTACCAATGTATTGGGCATGGGGGTTATTTTCTCGAGTCTGGTGGTTTGGTTCTTATGGCCGCGCATTCCCGATATGCTGGTGTTTTTAGGCGCTAATTTCAAAACCTTAGACATGGCAACCAGCTACCTGCAGATTCTTATGTTGGGTATGCCTGCGGTCATGATTGGGATGATTGCCTCAGGTATTATGCGTGCGTTGGGGGATGCTCGACGAGCAATGTATGCGACGTTAGCCTGTAGTATCGTCAATGCCGTACTCGACCCGATTCTTATTTTCCTATTTGGCCTAGGGATTGAGGGGGCGGCGATTGCCTCTTTGTTAGCGCGGATATCCATGGTAGCAGTGAGCTATTATGGTGTGGTGTCGATTCACCGCATGCTCGGAGAATTTGACTTAGTTGAAAGTTTTAAAGACTTGAAGCCTATAGCCGTTATTGCTGTACCCGCCATGCTAACGAATATGTCGTCACCGCTTGCGAACGCCATTGTCATGGAGTTTGCCGCTGGGTTTGGAGATCATGCCGTTGCGGGTATTGCCATCGTCGGACGAGTGATTCCGGTTGTATTTGGTGGGCTATTTGCTTTATCGGGTGCTGTGGGGCCGATTCTGGCTCAGAATTATGGTGCTCGACATTTTCAGCGGATGCATAACGCTATCACTAGTGCTGTGGTGTATGCATTTGGGTATTGCCTTGTACTATGTTCAGCCTTATATATTGCTCAAGACTTTTTAGTGTCGATATTCAACGCCTCCGATGATACCGCTCGTTTGATTCAATTCTTCGCAACATACGGTTCCTTCAGTTTCTTTTTTCAAAGTTTGCTGTTCATTGCTATAGCGGTGTTTAACAATTTAGGGAAACCATTGAACAGTACGCTTCTAAATTTTGGTCGAGCGACATTAGGTACTTTACCGCTTATCGCTTTCTTTGGTTGGTTGATGGGCGCTGAAGGTATTATCTTTGGGCAGGCAATAGGGTCGGTTATTTTTGGTTGTATTGGTTTTGTGATGGCTCGTCGCTACTTGCATGAGTTAGAGCGACGAGACGTAATGGCTTTTCAATCTGATGCGCCAGTACAGCAGGATATCTGCCCTAACAGTTAGTTATGAGCGCTGGGCAAGCAGTACGAATTCTTGGTTGCCATCGCCGCCTTTGATCACACTCTTTTCGTAGCTGATGACGCTGAAGCCTAGTTGCTGAATTAACTGTCTCATGTCTGTTTCAAGTTGTCGGACTTTGTGCTGATCTTTGACAATGCCGCCCTTGCCAATGGCGTCTTTACCTAACTCAAATTGTGGTTTGACGAGAGTGATTAAGTAGCCACCTGAACGAATTAAGCTAGGTAACTGCGGCAGTATTTTTGTTTGGGAAATAAACGAAACGTCCATTACGGCTGCATCAAAACCCTTTTCAGGGAAGTGCTCACCTAGATCCTTTGCACTTAGGTGGCGAGCATTGAGCCCCTCTAAACACACCACGTCGTCCCGTTCACGTAAACGGCGGTCGAGTTGGTCATGTCCAACTTCAACGCCAACTACTCTCGCAGCGCCATGTTGCAAGGCACAGTCGGTGAAGCCGCCTGTAGACTGCCCCACATCAAGTACTGTGTAACCTTGAATGTTTAGGTTAGAGGCTGACAAAGCTCCTGCTAATTTCAAAGCACCACGTGAAACGTAGCGATCGTCTTCATTCAACTCCAGTTTGATTTCAACATCTTCGCTGACTTTAAGACTTGGCTTTGCAACCGTTACCCAGATCCCTTTATCAAAGATAAATACTTTGCCTTGGCTGATAAAGGTTTGCGCTTGAGAGCGAGATTTACAAAGTTGCTTTTCAGTGAGTAATTGGTCGATTCTTTTCATAGCTATCATTTTTAAAGTCAATGCTGGCGCATCATAGCAAAAGAGTGTGAATCGCAGTAGGCTATTGTCAGTTATTCGTCATCTTGCCGATTTAGGAGGCGCTTCAATGGCTTTGCCAACGATGGTTTCTGCAACACAACTTCAAGACATGCTCGAACAGGAAGATTTAGTCATTCTAGATAGTCGCTTTTATCTAACAGATTTGAAGAAAGGCTATGAGGTTTATAAATTTGGGCATATTCCAGGTGCTTTGTTCGTAGACTTACATCATCAATTAGCCTCTACAGAAACGAACTTAACTGGCCGCCATCCACTACCAGAGCCGGATACTTTGTCACAGACTCTTGCTAGTTTAGGCATCACAAATAATTCACAAGTGGTGGTTTATGATGACATGAGTGGGGCAATGGCAGCACGAGCTTGGTGGATGTTGGTTCAACAAGGTATTCAAGTTTATGTACTTGATGGCGGTTTTGCTGCATGGGAAAGCGCTGGTTATCTGATTGAATCCGGTGAAAACTTAGCGACACCCACTGAGCACAGAATCAAGGTAAGTTACCCATGGCTGGTATCTGAAGATGACGTTGTGGCGAATTTTGAAGTAGAGCGTTTTCAACTTCTTGATGCACGATCCGAAGATCGATTTAACGGTTTAAACGAAACGATGGATCCAGTCGCAGGGCACATACCGGGAGCCATGAATCGCTGCTTCACTGAGAATTTAAATGCAGAGGGGTTTATGAAGTCCCCGGCGGAGTTACAGGATGAATGGAGTAGGCTTTTGCAGCATATTGAAAAGCCGATTGTTTATTACTGCGGCTCTGGTGTAACTGCTTGCCATAATGTTCTTGCAATGAACTATGCGGGGTTGGAAGCGAAGCATGTTTTTGTTGGATCGTGGAGTCAATGGGCCAAACGAATGCTTCGCAAGCTTGAAGAGTCAGATGCTTAAGCTGTCATTGTATTGTTATTTTTTGAGTGCAAGATGGCACTTTAAAACAGTTTATTAAGGCTATTAGATGAAAATTGCTGTGGTTGGCACTGGGTATGTTGGCATATCTAATGCGTTGTTGTTGGCAAAACATAACCAGGTAGTGGCTCTGGATGTTGTTCCTGAAAAAGTTGATTTATTGAATCAACAGAAATGCCCAATTCAAGATGAGGAAGCTCAGCACTACCTTGCTTCTGAGTCTTTAAACCTCAAAGCAACCTTAGTGCCAGCAGAAGCCTATGATGGTGCTCATTTCGTAATTATTGCGACGCCGACGGATTACGACCCTGATACGAATTTTTTTAACACATCACTTGTTGAGTCTGTTATTCAGGATGTTATGGCGATCAACCCTCATGCAACGATGGTGATTAAGTCTACTGTCCCAGTAGGCTTTACACGTCAGGCACGAGAAAAGTACGCCACAGATAATTTAATTTTTTCGCCTGAGTTTTTAAGAGAAGGGCGAGCACTTTATGATAATTTGTACCCTTCCCGCATCATTGTAGGCGAGTCATCGGAGCGAGCTAAGCTATTCGCTGATCTTCTTGCTCAAGGGGCTGTGAAGGAAAATATTGATATATTATTAACGGGCTCGACGGAAGCGGAAGCCATAAAGCTTTTTGCCAACACGTATTTGGCCATGCGAGTTGCGTATTTTAATGAATTAGATTCGTATGCTTCTATCCATAGTTTAAATACTCGTAATATTATTGAAGGAGTGTGTTTAGACCCTCGTATTGGTAGTCACTATAATAACCCGTCATTTGGCTATGGGGGCTACTGTTTACCTAAAGATACCAAGCAATTGCTCGCCAACTATGATCAAGTTCCAAACAACTTAATTCGAGCCATCGTTGATGCGAATGTGACTCGTAAGGACTTTATTGCTGATGAAATCATCAAAAAAGCGCCGAAAGTGGTTGGTATTTATCGACTTGTAATGAAAGCAGGGTCCGATAACTTTCGGGCTTCAGCTATCCAAGGTGTGATGAAGCGTATTAAAGCCAAAGGGATTGAGGTGATTGTCTACGAGCCTGTATTGACAGAAAAGTATTTCTTTAACTCTAGAGTTGAGAAGGATTTATCAACGTTTAAGGAAGAGTCCGATGTCATTATTGCAAATCGAGTCACTGATAACTTAGATGATGTATTAAACAAGGTCTATACACGTGATTTATTTGGTGGTGACACCTAGTGAGACATTGAACAAAAGCGGTCACGATGAAACCTTTCTTTAGAGTAACTCTCTACTTAAGCAACAATAAGCTTTAAACTGTTGTTTTTATATAGAAAGTGGCCGCTATTTGGTTTAATGCATGAAAATACTAGTCGTACGAAATGACAAAATTGGCGATTTTGTCTTAGCTTTACCTGCCTTTAAAGCGATCAAGCAGGCATTTCCTAATGCAACGGTTGTGGCGCTTGTACCAGCCTATACTATGGACATTGCTAAGGCCTGTGAGTGGATTGATGAAGTGATTCTGGATCCCAAAAAGCCCGATGAGATCAAAAGCTTCTCTAAAGTGCTGCAGGCTAAGCAATTCGATGCGGCCATTTGTTTATTTTCCAATACTTACAATGCCAAGTTAGTTCGCAAGGCGCGTATTCCTGTGCGAGTGGCGCCAGCGACGAAATGGGTACAATTTCTTTATACTCACACCTTGCGGCAGCAGCGCTCTAAGTCTGAGAAACCTGAATACCAATATAATCTGGAATTAGCGGATTACTTGATTAAAGTGTTAAACGGCCCTAAACACACTACCTCGCCGCATCACTTATTGTCTGTGAGTGATGACCTAAAAATGGCACAGAAAAGCAAGCTTAATAAAATGTTAGGGGTGTCTTTTGAACAACGTACTTGCTTTATTCATCCCGTAACAGGTGGCTCCTCTAATACACTTACTCAAGCGCAGTGGAGCAAGCTGATTATCTTTTTAAATCAGCTGACGCCAACGCACTTCGTGATTACTGCAGGTCCAGGCGAAAGTGCCATTTCGAAAGCCTTAGTCGACTCAATGGAAGACAAAGTAGAGCGCATCACTTTATACGATGAAAATGACGGTGTTGAGGACTTTGTACGTTCTATTGCCGTGGCAGACCTGTTTATTGCTGGTTCAACCGGCCCTCTTCACATCGCAGGGGCTTTGGATGTTCCAACGATTGGCTTTTATCCTAAGAAGCGCTCATCAACGCCATTACGTTGGCAAACACTCAATAGTAAAGGGCGCTGGTTCCCCATCAAACCAAATGAGCAGCAGGAAGATTTGACTCAGTTAGATATTGAGCCGCATTTTTCAGACATCAAAAAATGGTGTGACGCCTTAGAGAAATGACATAACAGATGAATATTTTACATATATGCTTGTCGCACGGATTTGGTGGTTTGGAAATGTATCCACTTCGTGTTGGCAAAGAGATGAAAGCTCAAGGCCACAAAGTGTATGGAATCTCTTTTCATCAATCCTCGATTGCAGAGGCAATGACTGAGCAGTTTGATGGATTTAAGGGCATTCATAGCCGGGGAGAGGGCTACCGTTGCCTTTTTCAGCTAGCAAATTTTATCAAGCAAAACCAGATTCAGTATGTGCATTGTCATAAGTCTTCTGACTTGGCTTTAGCAGTATTGCTGAAGAAATTGTGTGGCTTCAAACTGGTTTATACCGATCACATGGGGGTGAAAAAGCCTAAGAAGGATCTTTTCCACCGTTATATTTATCGTAATGTTGATCAAGTTTTATCTATCAGTCAGTTTACACTGGCTCATAATAAACGAGCTTTGCCTGTGTCTGAGGGCGCTATCCAAGCGCTATGGTTGGGGACGGATATACCTGAACTGCCATTTACTCAGGAAAAAAGTGGGCTCAAAGACGAGTTGGGGGTGTCTGCTGACACCTTTGTTGTGGGGATAGTAGGTCGTTTATCACCAGGTAAAGGGCATCTCGAATTACTCAAAGCCATACAACAACTGGGTAATCGTTTTCACCTTGTCATTGTCGGTGGCATGAATGCAAAGCAAGGTGGAGATGAAGATTATATTGCTATGCTACAGTCATTTGTCTCGCAGCATAGTCTCAGTAAACAAGTCACTTTTTATGGTTTCTCAACAACACCTGAGGTGCTATTAGCAGGTATGGATGTGGTAGCCATTCCATCACATCTAGAGGCCTTTGGCCTGACTGTAATAGAAGCGATGGCGCGAGGCAAAGCGATTGTTGGTTCTGATGCAGGTGCTATTCCAGAGATCTTGGCGAATACTGGATTATTAGCGAATCCATTTGATACAGATGAATTCGCCAAGGCAATCCAAGCTCTATGTGAAGATGCCATAAAAAGAGCAACCTTAGAACGTGCGGCTTTTGAAAGAGCCAAGCACACATTCAATCAAACAGTTCATGTTGAAAAGCTGCTGAACGTTTATCAGCAGCTTTAGTTCAAAAACGAATCTGTTTGATATTTACTTTGGCGAAATAGCTTGTTGGTGCCTTAGGCTAAATGGGGCTTTATTTGTTTGAAGAACGAACCAAAGCAATGGCGTATTCTGCTTATTTTTAATCGCTTTCTTTAAGTACTTCAATGCAAATAAGGTTTTGAGCACGGTTCTTTTAGGTAAGCCAAAATGCTTATCTAAAAGACGGAAATAAGAGATGATAAATTCGCGCTCAATTTTCATATTACGCTCGGTACTCTTGCCGCAATAGTGGACGAGTTTTGAGTTGGAACGAAATTGAACTTCATATCCGGCGAGCCATGTTCTTCGTGATATGTCTTCTTCTTCGCAATACAAGAAGAAATGCGTATCAAAACCGCCTATGGCCTCAAAGCATTCGCGTTTAAAAAACATAGCTGCGCCACTGACGACTTCGACTGAAATGGTTTCATCATAGGTCTTTTTACTGTTATGTCGAATGCCTTTTTTGAGCCAGCGAGCAAATGACTTACCCAGTGTGCGTTCTGCAATATTTGGGAAATTACCAAAGCTTGAGACTAGATTTTGATGTTCATCGTATTGTTGTGCTGATACTAGGCCAACAGTAGGGTTGCTGTTGCAAACTTGCCATAATTCTTCAGGGATGTCCGTTAGCAGGGTCGTATCATTGTTGAGGAACAGGTAATGCTCTGCATCTGGTGCGGCATGTTCCACCCCCAGCATGTTCCCCCCAGAGAAGCCTAAATTTATGCGGCTACGCACGATTCTGACATTTTCTTGGTTGTGCAGCGGTGATAGCTTCTCAAAGTCTTCTAAACTTGAGTTATTGTCCACCACAACAATTTCGTGGCACTCAGTTGATACCTTGCGAATACTTTCAACCATCTTCAGTGTATCTTCAGCACTGTTGTAGTTGATGGTAATGATCGAAATGTGCCGCATGCCTATCTGACCCTTAGCTTTTTGAATGTTGTGTTTGATCTTGCTGGCGAACCCACAGATCTGCGTATTTAACAAATGTTGAATGAGCGGATAAAACGGCTAACAAAAAACCTTGTTTACCGTCTAAAAAGCCACGTTTAACGAGATACATCTTAACGAAACATGCAAAGGCATGCAGGCATGCCGAGCTTAGTGAAGTGGTTTTACCACGCTTTTGCTTTTGGTCGGCTGACAGCTTGGCATACGACGCAGACTTAACCAAGTAGTGGTGCAAATTATCGTAGGTGTAGTGGGTCATATCGCCCACCAGCGGCTGAGTACTTACGCCTTCTTTTAGTTGTACTTTCTCATGCACTAGGTCGTCGGAGTAGCCACCTTCATTGACACGATACAAGCGTGTGACACGATCTGGATACCAGCCAGAGTGGGTAATAAAGCGACCAAATACCCAGCTTTTTCGATTCACACTATACGCCGTATTAGGACGCTGGGCAGTTAATGCTTCTAAAATACTCGCCTCAAGCTCAGGTGTAACCACTTCATCTGCATCAATCCAGAATACATAGTCTGTATCGATGTAAGCTTGAGCCGCTTGGCGCTGTATGCCAAACCCTTCCCAGTTTTCTTTTGTATAAAAATGAGTCGTGTATTGGCGTGCGATTTCCTCTGTGCGATCCGTACTACCAGAATCCAGCAATACAATTTTATCAGCCCAGTTCATTAGGCTGTCGAGGCAGGCCTGAAGATTTTTTTCTTCATTCTTAACAATCAATGCCGCAGTCACTGTGGCGCGCTTAGCTGGGCTGTTCATGGTGGGTGTCCTAGCGATCCAGTTGTATCGATTGAATAATTTGCTCGGGTTTTAGCTGGTTTAAGCAGTTCGTGTGTTCCAATGGGCAGGTTCGCTTAAAACAAGGTGAACACTCTAAATGCAGGTTGTGAATGACTTTATTCATTGTAAGTGGTGGAGTGAAGGCTTCGCTGGTGGAGCCATAAATACCATGAACCTTTGTGCCTACAGCCGCTGCGACATGCATTAGCCCCGAGTCATTACTGATGGCCAGTTTTGCCGCCGCTAACAGGTCAATAGCATCGACCAATTGGGTTTTGCCACATAGATTATGGGCATGCTGACCTAAGTCTTTGATAATAACATTGCCATCATTGATGTCTTTCGGGCCACCTAAAATCCAGACTTGATAGCCTTGTGTAATCAAGCGCTCAGCTAATTCATGAAAATGAGCTAATGGCCATTGCTTTGCTGGGCCGTATTCTGCTCCAGCCATCATGGCGACTGCGGGTCGACTACTGTCCAAACTATGACTTTGGTAAAGTGCTGCTTGATTACCTTTATCCACGGTCAGCACCGGGTCGGGTAAGTTCTGCGGTGGATAAGCAATAGATTTATTTACACCCAAAGAAACAAAGCGCTTTACTGTCTGGTTTAAGGTCTTTTTATCTAGCTTCCGTCGTTCATTAAGAAGGATGTAGCGCTGCTCGCCATGATAGCCAACACGTTTTGGTACTTTAGCAAAAAATGGTACCAAAGCTGACTTCCACGAACGTGGCAGTACGATAGCTTCATCGTACTGTTCACTTTGCAGGGATTGACCGAGTTTGCGGCGAGTAGAGATACCCCACTCGCCATGCCCTGTTTTAAGCGTAATCGCGCGGCGTACTTCTGCCATGCGTGCAATAATTGGGCTTGACCAAGCGGGGCCTATTACATCAATGATGGCCTCTGGGTCCTGTAGCTGTATGGTCTTAAACAGGCTTTGTGCCATGACCATATCACCGACCCATGAAGGCCCAACAATCAAATATTTAGCCACGTTGATCTAGCCATACCATGTAGTCTTTAACGCCTTGAGCAAGACCACGGAAAGATCCCTCGTAACCTGCCTCACGAAGTTTAGTAATATCCGCTTGAGTAAAGCTTTGGTAAGCGCCTTTAAGGTGTTCAGGGAATGGAATGAACTCAATCTCCCCTTTACCGTAATGCTCAATGACTGTCTCAGCAATCGTTTTGAATGGTTCTGCGTTACCCGTACCTAGGTTGAAAATACCTGCTTTTTCAGGATTATCTAAGAACCAAAGCTTAGTGTTGACTAAATCTTCTACATATATGAAATCACGGCTTTGGCCACCTGCTTCATAGCCGTCATAAGCACCGAACAATTTCGGGTTTTCGCCGGCTAAAACTTGATTACGTAGGTGGAAGGCCACACTTGCCATACTGCCTTTGTGGTTTTCGCGAGGTCCATATACGTTGAAGTAACGGAAACCTACGATCTGCGAAGATGCGGTTGGTAAAATCTCACGCACGTATTGATCGAATTGGAACTTCGAAAACGCATACATATTTAGTGGGTTTTCGTTTTTGCGAGACTCTTGGAAAACGGGACCAGGGCCATAAACTGAAGCAGAAGAGGCATAAGAAAAGGCCACTTTATGGTCAATACACCATTTCAACACCGCTTTTGAGTACTGGTAGTTGACGTCCATGACGTATTTGCCATCCCATTCTGTGGTCGCAGAACACGCACCCTCATGGAATACTGCTTTAGCTTGGATATTCAGTGAGTCGGTTTTAATCGCTTCAAGGAAATCGTACATATCCATATAGTCAGCGATGTCTAGGTCAGACAGGTTTAGACATTTCTTACCATCTGTTAGGTCATCGACTAGAAGAATGTCACGGATGCCGCGATCGTTCAGTGCTTTGATAATGTTGCTGCCGATAAAGCCGGCGCCGCCAGTTACGATATACATAGTCTAAGTCCCGTAATCTTTAAGAATCTCGCCATTTTAGCACTTCTGCTAAACCTAGAAAGATGTGATACCCCGTGGTGCCAGGTAAAGGAAAACCTTTGCTTTGATTATTAGCATCTAGGTATTCAATCCAGCGGCCACGGTCAATGAAGTAGTAAGTTTGTAAAAAACTCAATGCGCTTTCCAATCGATCGCATCGTTCGTTCTCATCCAGTTCAGCAACGCAACAGGCTTTTAAATATTCGGTAATTGGCCAAATTCGCTTATCAGCGTCAACGATTTGGAAGGTATTGCCATCCATACTGTTAACAATGCCACCATTCGTACTCATGCCGTGAGTTGTTGCCACTTGCCATAATTGCTTTGCAAGCTCTAAATCTTGCTTACGCCCTGTGATGCGATAGGTTTGATGCAGTAGCCATACCCACTCAAAATGATGGCCAGGCTCGACTAAGTGACCTGTTTTCACATCAAGGGATAGGTCCGCATTGAAAAATTCTCTCAATGTACAGG
Source organism: Marinomonas ostreistagni (assembly GCF_016461785.1). Lineage (GTDB taxonomy): Bacteria > Pseudomonadota > Gammaproteobacteria > Pseudomonadales > Marinomonadaceae > Marinomonas > Marinomonas ostreistagni_A. Next base: position 172,868 of record NZ_JAEMUH010000001.1, read on the forward strand.
TTTTCGGCTCAACAAAATATTGTTCCGCCAGTGAACAGATTTCACTGATTCGTGCCACATACTTTTCTGCTTGAGTTGCCTCAAACGCTGCCACAAAACCTTCTAATAAATGCATGTGCGGGTTTTGACGGCGCACAGTTTGCCCATCTAATGGAAACGCCTCATAAAAGCCGCCGTTGGGGTGGCGCATTCTTTGGTCTAAAAACTGATCGGTTTGCTCAATAAAGGTTAATGCCCGTTCATCTTTGGTCAGCATAAAGTAATGACTGAACGACAGCATTACAAAAGCGAGTGCGTAGGCATCGCTTTGCGTATCAAGTATGGTCATGTCGTCGTTGCGTGAGAAAATCCAACGATCATCGACAAAATACAGCTCGATAATGGCATTAAATAAGTTTGAAATGTGTGTGTCATAGCCGGATACCAACCCAAGCCTAGTTGCATGGCTTAAAGTGTATAGTTGACGACATTGTGTCAGCAGGCGTACGCGTCCCACAGGGTTGGGTTGCCAGTCGAGAGTTAGGCTTTCAAGGCTGTGACCAGTGTTTGTAAAACCGTGGTTGACCCAGTTAGGGATCAGTCCTTGGAAAACGTGATCTGCACAACTCTCTATGCGTTTGTGCAAGGTTTGAGGTATTTCCATGTTGATCAATTTCACATGAGTCCAAATCGAAAGTTGCTTATGATAAAATGTCCGACTTCAAAAATCGATGAAAAGCACCATGATATCCTCACATTTAAACTTTAAGAACAAACATATCCTTGTTGTCGGTGATGTAATGCTAGATCGTTATTGGCATGGCGGCACCTCACGAATTTCACCGGAGGCACCGGTACAGGTAGTGAAAGTCTCTAATGTTGAGGATCGCCCAGGTGGTGCTGCGAACGTAGCATTAGGGCTTGCGAAGCTTGGCGTACGAGTATCTTTAGTGGGTGTCGTAGGGAGTGATGAGAACGCAACGGCTTTGGAAAGTACTCTAACTGAACAAGGCGTAGAGTGTCATTTTGTTACAGCTGAGAACTTACCAACGATTACCAAACTGCGCGTGATCAGTCGTCACCAGCAACTCATTCGTCTAGATTTTGAAGAACGTGAAGACTCACTGAGTCAGAATCAGGCGGTTGCGGACAAAGTAGCGAGCCTGTTACCTGATTCTAGCGCGGTTATTTTCTCTGACTATGCAAAAGGTTGCTTGGCAGATGTGCAAACCTTGATTCAACTAACGAATGCCGCCAATGTGCCCAGTTTCATTGACCCGAAAGGGGACGATTTCTCCATTTATCAAGGTGCAACATTAGTTAAACCTAATTTGGTCGAATTTGAAGCCATCGTGGGCAAGTGTTCGGACCTGAAGGAAATAGAGAAAAAAGGTTTAGAGTTGCGTCAGCGCTTTGGCTGGAAAGCCTTATTGGTGACACGTGGCGAAGATGGATTGGTGCTATTAGAAGATGGCAAACCTTCTTTCTCTCTCGCAACAGCAGCTAAAGAAGTATTTGATGTAACGGGCGCTGGCGACACTGTGGTGGCTGTTTTGACGGCGGTCTTTACAACGAGTAAGCGCTTTGCAGACGCGGTAGATTATGCCAATCAAGCAGCGGGCTATGTCGTAGGCAAATTGGGTACGGCGTCGATTACCGCTGAAACGCTTGAAGCCATTATGTTTGCTCGCTCGCACTCTACTAATTTTGGTGTGTTATCCCCTGAAGAGCTAAAAGAGCAAATCAAACTGGCTCAGCTAAATGGAGAGAAAATAGTGTTCACCAACGGCTGTTTTGACATCCTTCACCCAGGCCATGTGACTTATATTAAACAAGCTAAAGCACTCGGCGATCGTTTAGTCGTGGCAGTGAATACCGATGCATCGGTTAAGCGTCTAAAAGGTGAATCACGTCCCATTAACGACTTAACTCATCGTATGGCGGTGCTTGAAGGGATTGGTGCTATCGACTGGGTAACGTGGTTTGATGAAGACACACCATTAGAAGTCATTCAGCAATTGACCCCAGATGTGCTGGTAAAAGGTGGCGACTACACCATTGAGTCAATTGTTGGGGCGGATCATGTATTGGATAATGGCGGTGAAGTGAAAGTACTGACATTTGTGGACGGTTATTCTACGACCAAAATTATTGAAAAGGCGAACAGCTGATGACGGCTCAGGATCAACAAGCTCCGACAAAAAAGTCAGGGGTTAAGATCTACCTCCGCCTACTGAGCTACATTAAATCTCAGTGGTTAGTGTTTTTAGTCAGTGTGATGGGGTACATGCTCTATGGCGCGATGGAACCCGCATTGGCTGCTCAGCTGAAATACATTGTTGATGTGGTCTCGACTGGTTCGATTGAAGAAAACCGTTTATTGATTCCTGCCACCATTCTGGCGATTATTTTTTTACGTGGTATCGGTACGTTTTTTGGTAGCTACTTTATGGCGATCATCGCCAACAAAGTGGTTTATGACTTACGTACCACTATGTTCGATAAATTAGGTTTATTGCCGACCAGTTATTACAGTGAAATGCCATCAGGTCGTTTGCTATCTAAATTGACTTACGATACAGAGCAAGTGATCGGTGCTGTGACGTCTGCTGTGAAAACTTTGCTGCGTGAAGGTTTAACGGTAGTGGGTCTGCTGGGTTACATGTTGTATGTAAACTGGAAACTGTCGATTCTTTTCTTGTTGATCATTCCTATCATCGGTTATGTGGTGTCCTATGCCTCCAAACGTTTTCGAAAGCTAAGTAAGCGTATTCAAAATGCGATGGGTGGCGTGTCCGATGTCGCCTCTGAATCGATCAAAGGTCATGAAGTCGTTAAAATTTTTGGCGGCTTTGAATACGAGCGTGATCGCTTTCGCCAAGCGGCGGGCGATAACCGACGCTCCCAGTTAAAGATGGAATTAACCAAAGCCCTGAATATTCCTGTGGTGCAATTTTTAGTGGCGATTTCTTTGGCAATTCTTATCTGGTTAGCCTTAGATCCAAATCTTAGTCAGCATATGTCAGCGGGGGATTTTGTTTCCTTTATTACCGCGGCAGGCATGCTAAGTAAACCTGCTCGCCAGCTAACGGACGTGAACAGTACTTTGCAAAAAGGTATTGCCGCGGCACAGAGTATCTTTGATTTCATTGATATGGATGAAGAAGAGGACAGAGGAGTTAAACCGCTCGGAAATGCCAAGGGCGACATTGAATGGCGTAACCTTAGTTTTCAATACCCAAGCAGTGAACGCTTAACTTTAGATAACATCAACCTCGTCTTGCCAGCTGGTAAAACCTTGGCGCTAGTTGGTCGCTCTGGTGGTGGTAAATCTACCTTGGCTAATTTGGTACCACGTCTATACGATGTTGCTGATGGTGGGTTGTATATTGATGGCTTAGACAGTCGTGAGTACAGCCTGAAGAGTTTGCGTAGCCAAATCGCGTTGGTGAATCAGAATGTGGTGCTGTTCAACGGATCCATTCGCGAAAACATTGCCTATGGTTATTTGCGTGGTGCTTCCGAAGAAGAAGTCATTGCTGCTGCGAAAGCAGCGAATGCTTGGGAGTTTATTCAAGGCTTAGACCAAGGTTTAGATACCATGGTCGGTGAGAATGGTGTGTTGCTCTCTGGTGGCCAACGTCAACGTATTGCCATCGCTCGTGCTATTTTGAAGAACGCGCCTATTTTGATTTTGGATGAAGCGACGTCTGCCTTGGATACTGAGTCGGAACGAGCGATTCAACAGGCGCTGGACAGCCTCATGAAAAATCGTACTACGATTGCCATTGCCCACCGACTTTCGACCATTGAAAATGCAGACATCATTGCAGTGGTGGATCATGGCTCAATCATTGAAGTCGGCTCTCATCATGAGCTATTAGCGCAAAATGGTGCCTACGCGCAACTTCACCAAAAACAATTTAACGAAGAGTAACTCAGATTTATGTGGCTCTATCGTGTGCTGCTGGTCTTAGCGTCGCCATTTATTGCGCGACGTATTTGGCGCTTCCATAAACGCTACGCCAATTATCGAGTGCAAGAAGCGCTCGGTCATTGGGGGGCTGTGCAAGCCGATCTTTGGTTACACTGCGCGTCCGTTGGCGAGGTGTTAGCCGCCAAACCATTGATTTCTCGATGGCTTGAAGCAAACCCAGGCAAGCAACTGCTGATCACCACAGTGACACCGACTGGTGAAGAACAAGTGCAAAAGTGGTTCGTAGACCGTGTTCAGCACCGTTACCTGCCTCTAGATCATAAGGTTTGTGTTCAGCGTGCTTTAGCTGATCTCAATTGCCCACAACTCGCCATTATTGAAACGGAGCTTTGGCCCAATTTGCTTCAAACCGCGAAAGCAAAGGGTATGATCATACAGATTATTAATGCCCGTTTGAGTGAGCGCTCAGCCAAGCGATACGAAAAGTTTGGCTGTTTTTCAAAACCTCTGATGGCTCTGCCGGATCGTTTCTTAGCACACGCGGCAACCGATGCAGAACGTTTTAAAGCGCTGGGAGCGAAAGATGTCTCAGTGGTGGGCAATATTAAATTTGATATTACTGCGCCAGAAGACAGTGAAGTGCCTGTTTGGCGCGAAGCACTTGCTCCCAACCACGAATTTGTTTGGATTGCCGCTAGCACCCATGAGGGCGAAGATGCGCAGTTTTTAGAGGCGCACCAAGCTCTTAGAAAACAAATACCGCAAGCAAAATTGATCTTAGTCCCTCGCCATCCCGAACGCTTTGATGCTGTCTATGAACTCAGCCAACAGCAAGGCTTTCACACCGCTCGGCGCTCGACTGATAAGTTGGATACTTGGGCGCAAGCAGAAGTGCTGCTTGGTGATAGTATGGGCGAAATGATGCGCTACTTTGCTATCTCCGATGTGGCCTTTGTTGCTGGCAGCATGATCGAACGTGGAGGGCACAACCCAATAGAACCCGCGATATTAGCTAAGCCAGTAATCGTTGGTGAACACACCTTTAACTTTGCCGATATTACTGAATCACTGATACACGATGGCGGTGCTGCACGAGTGCACTCGGTGAGTGAGTTGTTGGAACAGTTGCTTATACTGCAAGACGTCAAACAGCGACAAACCATGGGGCAAAAAGCCCTTATTAACGCCCAATCAAATCAAGGTGCTTTAGAGCGAGTTTGTCGATTTTTAGGCACATAAAAGAGATAGCTTTCTAGAAAACCTATGATTTACTGTGCTAGCCTTCCTCGAAGGATATCAGCACTTAATAAAGGAATATGTAAATGGATTTTCGTAGAATCACTGCCTTGGCTATTTTTTACAGCCCTCTTACCTTTAAACTCTTCTTATTACTTTTTCTACTGCGGTGCAGACACAGCTATCTGGCAGCTTTTAATAATCGCATTGTTTGATAAGTGTATAATTAATTGTTCTACTAATGTAGGCACTTCTGCATGAAGTGCTTGAAAATTAAAGCGACTTACTTGTTAATTACTATCTAAATATAGGTTGGATGTTTCTTGAATATTTTAGATTTAAAAGTGGCTTCAAAAAATATATTTTTATTAATGGTTGGTCTTCATATTGTTGGTGGAGCATGTTTTTTTATGGCTGGGGCTATGTTGTTTAATAATTATAAGCCTGTTGAAGTAGTTGAAATGTTAGAGATTGATGATGGATATATTTTTAAATCTAAGAAGTTGCAGTTAAAAAATCGGAATGTTGGTATAAAATTCAGTTTTGATTCTCACGAAGATCGTTCAAGCTTACCTGATTTTAGTATAGATCATGGAAGTATTGAAAGTGATGTCATTTGTAATGGGCGTATTTCTAATCAGTCGAGCTATAGGCTTGATGGAAAATATGAGTATACAAATAAATATATTTATGTAACAGCTCTTGAAGATATTACGATTGATGGATGTCAGATTGAAATAAAGTTGAAGTCTATAACGTTCTCTAAGTATATAAATGATATGAGTGTTGTTCGTACAGGAGAAGGGGGGGTTAGGGGTATCCCTAAAATATTCGAAGTTATTATAAAGATTGGGTACTTTGTTATTTTGATGTATATAGGTTTTCTTGATGGTGTTCTCGCTTTTTTAGGGGGCGCAGTTATGTTTGTTTCTGGTGGAATGTATTTTTATTTAAGGAAGAAGATTAGATGGCAAAAATAGTAACTGTCTATACAGACGAAAAGAGATAGCTTTCTTACCTTTCAATTCCTCTCATTACTTTTTTCTAATGCGGTGCATATGCACAATCTGACGTTATTAAGCCGCCGCTTGATTATAGAAATTTAGAAGTTATTTCCTTTATCTAATCTAGGTACACCCATGGAACGATTAAAAATAACGCTGATCTCTTTAACGATTACCATCTTGACCTTTATGTTTGGGCCATTGGTATTGTCTGCTCTGCTGTATTACGCCTACACATACTGTGACGATAGGCCAGATAAGGGTTTTAAAATGGATGGAATATATATTCTTTTATTTATTTCTTGTTTGGCTCCATATGTTATAGCGCTTGTGGCAGAGCAGACTTACACTCAAAGAGATTTGTATGATTTTTTGAGATTTGTTTTTAGTTTCAAGGTGGTTGGGTTTTATGAATTTAATTATGATTTGAAGTATGTTATTTATCTTATTCAGAGTTCTACTGCTCATTTATTATCTTTGTTGTTTGTGTTGTTTTTTTCTATTCATGTCGCAAAGTTTCGAAAAGAAAAATATTTAGGATTGAGAGGGGGTTATAATATAAAAGAGAGTGAAAAGAAGCGCACACGTATATTTTGTTTTCTTCTGTTGTGTCTTTTTTTGTATTTTTATTACTTGTTTTTACCTGATTCGGATATTTCTGGTGTTTCTTTTAGAGTGTTTGGGAGATTAGCTTTTTTTCATTATTTCTTTTTCCCTCTGTATATACATATCAGTTCGTTGTATTTTTTAAGTAGGAAGGCTAGGTCTTTATAAATTGGTTGAAGTGAAATTTTGTTTTTTTTTATATAAGTTGGTTCTGAGAAGATTTTATAATAAACAGTATGTTCTGTGTTGAAGTTTTCTTTTTTGGTCGAGAGACAATGGGGCTCAACAAAGTTATTTCAATGCTTAGACATCTCTTAAGGGTCTGTTAGAATACTCTCGTTTTCGAACACCTGTATCTCATGGGGTGTGGCGTTTGCCGCTGAGAAGCCATTGATGGCTAACCCATTGAACCTGAACCAGATCATGCTGGCGTAGGAATTGAGATAGCAAGCCCTTCACATCTTGCCAATCCAGTTATACGCCGCTCATTTACGGAGCGACTATGTCTTTTAAATCTTTTGCGCTTTCCGCGACAGCTTTGTTGTCTTGTAGTTTAGTGTCGGCACAAACGTTGAATGTTTACACTTACGATTCATTTGCCTCTGAGTGGGGGCCTGGTCCGAAGATCAAAGCCAACTTTGAAGCAGAGTGTGGCTGTGAGCTGAACTTTGTTACGTTGGACTCATCCGTCGGTATTTTGTCCCGTGTACAGCTTGAAGGTGACGCGTCTGAAGCCGATGTTTTACTGGGGCTTGATCTTAATGTGATGGAAGCAGCGAAAAAGTCAGGTTTATTGGCTAAGCACAGCGTTGACACTTCAGCAGTGACCACGCCTGGCGGCTGGGATGATTCGTACTTTGTGCCGTTCGACCAAGGCTATTTTGCTTTTATTTATGACAGTGAAAAACTGGACAACCCACCAGCGTCCCTTAAAGACGTGGTTGAAAATCAAGACCTAAAAGTGATTTACCAAGACCCTCGTACGTCAACACCAGGGCTAGGTTTACTGCTTTGGATGAAGTCAGTCTACGGTGATCAAGCAGCGGATGCTTGGGCGAAGCTTGCAGATCACACCGTGACGGTTACTAAGGGCTGGTACGACGGTTATAGCTTATTCCTAAAAGGTGAAGCGGATGTGGTACTCAGTTACACCACTTCTCCTGCTTACCACATTGTTGCTGAAGGGGAGCATAAGTACAAAGCGGCCGAATCAAGCGAAGGGTTTTACCCTCAGATTGAAGTGGCGGCGATGTTAGAAAGTGCGCCAAACAAGGCGCTTGCTGAGCAGTTTATGCAGTTCATTCTTGAGCCAGGTTTTCAAAATGTGGTGGCCACTGGTAACTGGATGTACCCAGTGATGGAGAATGTAAACCCGCTTCCAGAAGCATTTACATCACAACCACAGCCAACCAAGGTGCTTACGTTGGACGCTGAGCAAGTGGCGCAAAACCGTCAGGCTTGGGTGAATGAGTGGTTGGAAGCGACGACTCGTTAAACATTGATTTCTAATGCGCATTTACGCCCAGCTTGGCTGGGCGTTTCATTATATTCTGTGATTGCTCTGGCAGCGCTGGTGGCGCTGCTCAGTTATGCTTCGCCAAGTTCTTGGGGGAGTTTCTTTTCTGATCCTTACACTTGGCGTGTGGTGCGCTTTTCTTTTATGCAGGCCAGCCTCAGTGCCTTACTGAGTATATTGTTGGCCATCCCGATGGCGTCTTGCTTATTTCATCGACGTTTTTGGGGGCGACAAACACTGCTTTCTCTGTTTGCGATTTCCATGGTTGTACCGACGATCGTGGCCATTCTCGGTATTGTGGTGGTGTATGGCCGTAATGGCTGGTTTACCGCTTTGTTTGGTCAGCCTTTTCCTCTGTATGGATTGGGAGGCATTTTAATCGCGCATGTTTTCTTTAATATGCCGTTGGCGGTTCGAATTATTTTGCAGGCCTATGATCTGATCCCCGATGCTCAATGGCGTCTCGCCAGTCAGCTGGGTTTTTCGCGCTGGCGAGTGTTTCAGCTAGTGGAATGGCATTACCTGAAGAAAAACCTTCCCGGGTTGTTTTTGCTGATTTTTATGCTGTGCTTTTCTGGCTTTGCCGTCGTGTTGAGTCTTGGAGGCGGGCCTCGCTCAAGCACCTTAGAAGTGGCGATCTATCAGGCGCTGCGTTTTGAGTTTGATTTGAATAAAGCCAGCTATTTGTCTTTGCTTCAGGTGGTGATTTGTTCCGTAGTTGCACTGGCGGTATACCGATTCGCACCACCAGTTCGTCAGGATGTGAGTTTGTACCAAGGAGGGCGTTTACCTTTGCGTTCTAGCAAGTGGACAAGTGGCTTAGATTATGGCGTCCTTTCAGTGGTGTTACTTTGGGTGTTGCCGCCGTTTGTTGCCATTCTGTCTCCCGTATTTACTGAGCTATTTTGGCTGAGTTTATTGGACTCTCAATTATGGCGGGGGCTTTGGCACTCGGTACGCATTGCTTTGCCTTCAGGTGTGCTGGCGCTGTTAATGGGGTTGAGCATTGCGGCCATTGCACGGGCGTGGCGTTGGCACCCTCGTCGAAATCGTTGGGCGGTACGACTGGAGCAGTCAGGTAATCTCGTCTTGATGGTGCCAAGCCTTGTGCTAGCAACGGGGTTATTTCTATTGTTTCGCCATTTAGGGGTGAGTATTAAACATGCCTATTGGATTGTTGTTTGGGTTAATGCTGTGATGGCGTTACCTTTTGTACTGAGGGCGATCATGCCGGTGATGTATCAGCAGGAGAAGCGCTTTCGTCAGTTGTATCAGCAAATGAACATAGTTGGCTGGTCTCGATTACGTATTGAGTGGCGGACGATTCGTCCGGCTTTGGCTCAAGGCTTGGCTTATGCCGTATTATTGAGCTTGGGCGATTTGGGAGTGGTTGCGCTGTTTGGCTCGAAAGGGTTGGAAACTCTGCCTATGTATCTGTATCAACTGATCGGTTCATATCGAGTTGAACAAGGGGCATGTGTGGCGGTTGTGTTGATCGGTTTGTGTTTAGTGTTGTTTTATGGAATTACACGTCTGTTAGGAGGTCGTCGTGCTGTCGTTTGATGTGCAATACCAGTGGCAAAACTTTGAGGCGCATTATCAAGGTCAGTTTGCCGTTGGTGCGACTTCTATTTTGGGGGCGAGTGGTTGTGGGAAAAGTACATTGTTGTCTCTATTGGGTGGTTACGTGGTAGGGCAAGGTAGTATTGGCTTCTCAGGTCAAGACCTGTCTCTGAGCCCACCATTTGAGCGCCCAATCACCACTCTTTTTCAGAGTGATAACTTATTTCCGCAACTTTCTGTCTGGGACAATGTTGCGATTGGTATTTGCGCTTCTCGCTCTCTATCCAGCGCGCAGAAAGAGAAAGTCACCTGGGCACTAGAGCAAGTCCAGCTCTCGGATTGTCATACTAAGTACCCAGATCAGCTGTCAGGTGGTCAGGCGCAGCGGGTGGCTATTGCTCGTGTGTTGGTGAGAGATAAGCCTATTTTGCTGCTGGATGAGCCCTTTAGTGCGCTGGATCCAAAGTTACGATCGGATATGTTGGTTTTGATTAAGACACTGACAGAAACGTATCAGTGGACCACGGTGATGGTAACGCATAGTCCCGCGGATGCAGTTTTACTAGGTGGAAATGTATTGTTGGTTGAGGCTGGAAAAATAGTTGCACAAACTGATGCAAAAAAATTGTATGAGTTGCCCTCTGAATCCCCTTTTTGCGACTATTTAAGTGTTTCCTAAAAGTCTTAATACGTTCATCATAAACATCTCTCTTCTTCTCGTTTGATCCCAATAAAGGACGCTAAATTGAGTGATGTCTATTTGGTTAAAAAAGGCATTTATGCAACCGTTGCTTATGCTTTTATTATGTCGATTACCGCTGTGGCGGCAAAACAGGTACAAACACAAATTGCTGTTCCTGTTTTGGTGTTTTGGCAAAGTTTGTTTTGTGTTTTGGTGCTCTTTCCTCAGATGTGGGGGAAATGGGAGCGTCGTCCACTTCATGTGATCAAAGCGCATTTTCTACGTAGTTTCGGCGGCTTTGCTGGGTTTTTATTCTATTACTGGGCTCTGAATCATATCCCTTTGGTTGAGGCGTCTTTGCTTCGCTCTTGTGCTCCGCTGTGTGTGCCGGTTGTCGTTTTGGTTATGCACCGTATCATGATCCCTAAAGCGCGTTGGCTGCCTCTATTTATTGGTTTTGTTGGTGTGGCTTTGGTTATTAACCCCACCCCCGACCATTTTAATCCGTGGCATATTGTTGGCTTTTTGTCCGCGGTTGGTCTTGCCTTTTCTATGGTGACTACACGTCTTCTCAGTAGCCATGTATCGGGACAGGAAAACCTAATCGTGTACTTTGGTTTTTCTGCTTTATTGTCTCTGCCTCTAGCGTTGGTTCAAGGGGAAAGTTTGGTCTTGCCAACTGATACATGGCTGTGGGTATTAGTGGTCTCGGTGACATTGTATGTGGGGTTACTTCTTTATACGAAAGCCTACACCTACGCCCCTGCAAGTGTGGTATCTCCAGTCAGCTATATTGGTATAGTCTTTGCGGGTTTTTGGGGATGGGCGATTTGGGGGCATGTCCCAGATTGGCTGGCCATTTCTGGGACAATGTTGATCTTTGTGAGTATTTTATTGAGTGCCAGTTTAAGTAAAAACAAAGCTTAAGCGTTAAGTCTCTTGCGCTGAAGGCGTTGATTAACAATGGTGGCAATAGCAATACCTGAGAAGATCAAAAAGATGCCAATGCTGTGGAAGCCTTGAATGGCTTCATTCAAAAATAGTACAGATAAGAAAATGCTAAAGACTGGGAGTAGATGAATGAAGTGGCCTGCTGTCGCGGCTCCGAGTCTTTGGATACCTGTGTTCCAGCAAATAAATGCGCCAATTGAGGCAAAAATGGCCATGTAGATAATAGCCCCCCAATGGGTTGTTGTGAGCGTATCGATGTTGGTGCTTGAGAAGAACAAATATATGGGAAACTGTATGGCGGTTCCAATGACGGCCGTCACAGCAAAAAAGCTTAGTAGATGCATGGGGGGGCGTTTAATGAGTAGAACGGAGTAAATGGCCCAACTCACCGCAGCTGTCACTATCCACAGGTCACCTTTTGACACGGTCAGATGTAGAAATGTATCGAGGCTGCCACGACTGACGATGACAATCGCCCCTAGAGTGGATATTAATATCCCCGCATTTTGCAAGAAGTTAGTTTTATTGCCTAGCAATATTCTTGCTGTAATTAAGATCATGACTGGCATGATGGAATTCAGCAGTACGGCGTTGGTGACTGTGGTCGATGTAAGGCCAATATAGAGAAACAGATTGTAGTTACAAATACCCAGCCACGCAAAGAAAACCAGCATTGCCCAATGCTGTTTTACAAGAGGCCAATCTTGGCGGATTTTTCCGTAAGCGAACGGAAGAATGAGTAAACAAGCGAAGCTCCAGCGAAAGAATGAAATGGTGTAAGGATCAATGCCGTCAGATACGGTTAGACGCCCTAGAACATAATTTCCAGACCAAAAAATGATAGGCAAAAGTAAGTAGAAAAAAGCAGGCATCGCGAATCCTTGCAAACAGGTTTTATATGCTCATCTTGCGCTTCGATGATAAAGCTGCGCTCAACATAACGACTTATGTGGAAGATGTCGAGATTCTCGTTTTATGAGTGTTCGTAATAGTTGTCTTTGTAAAATGTTAAAGGCTGCATGGCTACACGGTTAAATAATGTCCATAAAGTCTTTTTAATTTTTCAAGAGCGGTATATAATTCGCGTCCCCGTAAATCACTACTCCTTGTCTCACAGCTTTTTAACGGGGAAAGCGTGGAGACTAAGAACCCATAAGGAGCAATCATGCGTCATTATGAAATCGTGTTTCTGGTACACCCAGATCAAAGCGAACAAGTTCCAGCAATGATCGAGCGTTACACTAACTTGATCACTGAAGATGGCGGTCAAGTACACCGTCTTGAAGACTGGGGCCGTCGTCAACTAGCTTACCCAATCAACAAAATCCACAAAGCGCATTATGTTCTTATGAACATTGAAGCGTCTGAAGGTGTGATGGCTGAGCTAAACGACACTTTCCGTTACAACGATGCAATCATCCGTAACCTAGTTATCCGTCGTAAAGAAGCGGTAACTGAAGTGTCTCCAATCAAAGCTTCTGAAAGCCGTGAAGAGCGTCGTTCTGCTCCACAGCGTGAAGAGCAAAAACCAACAGAAGCTGCTGCTGATAAAGCTGCAGACGACTCTGCTGAATAATTGATTAATTAGGAGATACACTATGGCTCGTTTTTTCCGTCGTCGTAAATTCTGTCGTTTCAGCGCAGAAGGCGTTAAAGAGATCGATTACAAAGATCTAGACACTCTAAAAGGTTACATCACTGAAACTGGTAAAATTGTACCAAGCCGTATCACTGGCACACGTGCACGTTACCAGCGTCAGTTAGCGACTGCTATCAAACGCGCTCGCTACATTGCTTTGCTTCCTTACACTGATGGTCACTTCAACTAATAAGTGACATAAGAAGTATTACTATGGGCGGTTTAGCTAACTGGGTAATGATTAAACGCAGCAATGCCATCCTTGTGGTTGCGTTGTCTAGTATCATTCCAATGATGTTTTGGCTGGGCGCAGCAGTCTTAGGGCTGGTAGTACTTCGAAAAGGTGTAAAAGACGGAATACCAGTCATCGCTTGGGGCGGACTTCCAGCCATTGTGCTGTGGACAATCCAAGGGGATGCAACGGCACTAATGGTGCTGATTGATACATTTGTTTTAGCCTATGTGCTAAGAGAAAAAGTGTCTTGGGCTTGGGTGATGTTAGGCGCTAGTATTCTAGCGGTTCTATCATCACTGATTCAGCCGCTACTTATGGCTAATTTGTTGGATATGGTTGCACAGCTTATTCAGCACATTTTAAGTGGTGAGGTGGAAGGTGACCTTCCTTCTAAGGAGGTCATTATTCAGCAGGCGGTGATCGCTATGTCGGTTGTGCAAGCTTATATTGCGGTGGCAGTGCTTTTTTTGGCCCGTCGCTGGCAAGCGAAGCTTTATAACCCAGGCGGTTTGAAGAAAGAATTTCATCAATTTAGGTTGCCGCTTGTGGTGGCACTGATTCTCGGCGCAATGGTGCTGGTTGGTGAAAGTCTTGGGGGCGGTTTTGAGGTGTTGTCTCGTGCTGCTATCCCAGCCTTAGTTATCCCTGGCTTAGCCTTGGTGCATGGTATTCTGGCATTGAAAAAAATTGGGATGGTCGGATTAGTACTTTTCTATCTGATTGGTTTGTTAGTCCTGAGCGTGTACTTTGCGAATATTCTGATCTTCCTTGCGGTGGTCGATAGCTTTGTAGACATTCGAGGGCGCTTGCAATCAAGCTCTTCCGACATCAATTAAAAGCTAGTTAATTTATTTTAGAGGTGATCGAGATGAATGTGATTCTACTCGACAAAGTAGGCAAACTAGGCGGTATCGGTGACGTTGTTACTGTTAAACCAGGTTTTGCGCGTAACTTTTTGATTCCAAACAAAAAAGCTGTAATGGCTAACAAAGCGAACTTGGCTTCTTTCGAAGAGCGTCGTGCTGAGCTAGAAGCTCAAGCAGCAGAACGCGTTGCAGCAGCACAAGCTCGTGCAGCAACTCTAGAAGGCAAAACGTTCACTATCACTGCTAACGCTGGTGATGAAGGTAAGCTATTCGGCTCTATCGGTACTCGTGACATCGCTGATGCGATCGTTGCAGGTGGCGTTGAAGTTGCTAAATCTGAAGTACGTCTTCCAGAAGGTGCTCTACGTAACGTAGGTTCTTACGAAGTTGACGTTCAACTACACTCTGAAGTAACTGTTGCAGTTACTCTAGACGTTGTAGCTCAGTAATTTCTAACGAAATTATTGCATCAAGAGAGGCATTCCGCTTTGGCGGAGTGCCTTTTTTTGTGTCTAGATTTTTAGTGAATCAGTCTGGTGTTTTTAATGCAGAGTGATAAGCTTTAAAGCCTTTTTCAATCCCTGTCTACGTGAGAGTGTTACGTGCAAGTAGAAGATTCAGAAGTATCCTCCATTAAATTGCCCCCATATTCCATCGAAGCCGAGCGCTCTGTCATCGGTGGTTTGATGCTAGATCCTGAGGCTTGGGAAAAGATTTCTGAGTTGGTGGTCGCTGATGATTTTTATCGCCCTGAACACAGAGCGATTTTTGCTGTAATCGCTCGACTGGCTGATGACACGGAGCCCGCAGACGTTGTCACCATCAGTGAGCGTTTAGATAAGCGCGGTGAGTTAGAAGAGATTGGCGGTATTGCCTATCTTATTGAGGTGGTGGAAGCCACACCGAGCGCCTCAAACATTGCTTCGTACGCTGAGATTGTGCGTGAACGTGCCATATTGCGACGCCTGATTAGTACAGCCAATGATATTAATCATCGTGCTTATCACCCCGAAGGTATGTCGGCCTCAGATATTTTAGAAGAAGCTGAGCGCCGTATCTTTCAATTAAACGGTGATGGTGAAAAGAAAGGTGGTCCACGAGCGGTTGCAGACATTCTTAGCAAGACCGTGGATAAGATTGATGAGCTGTATCATCAGGAAGGATCCATCACAGGCTTAAGTACAGGTTTTACCGATCTAGACGGTATGACATCAGGTCTTCAGCCGTCAGATTTAATCATTGTCGCTGGTCGTCCATCCATGGGTAAAACAACGTTTGCGATGAATTTGGTGGAGAATGCCACCATGATCAGTGAATTACCCGTGATTGTTTTCAGTTTGGAGATGCCTGCTGAGCAGCTAATGATGCGTATGTTGTCGTCCTTAGGTCGAATAGACCAGACACGTATGCGTTCAGGTCAGCTTATTCAAGAAGATTGGGATAAGCTGATGTCTGCGGTCAAAATGCTGAAAGATCGTAAGTTATTTATCGATGACACAGCAGGGATCAGCCCCACAGAAATGCGTTCTCGTACCCGTAAAATTGCGCGAGAGCACGGTGGTGTGGCGCTTATCATGGTCGACTATTTGCAGTTGATGCAAATCCCTGGATACAGTGAAGGTCGTACTAACGAGATCTCAGAAATTTCACGATCGCTAAAAGCCATAGCAAAAGAAATGAACTGTCCAGTTATTGCTTTGTCTCAGTTAAACCGAAGCTTGGAGCAGCGCCCTAATAAGCGTCCGGTAAACTCAGATTTGCGTGAATCAGGGGCGATTGAGCAGGATGCTGACGTGATTTCTTTTGTATATCGTGACGAGGTATACCATGAAGATACCCCGCATAAGGGGATTGCTGAAATTATCATAGGTAAACAGCGTAATGGTCCTATTGGCACTTGTCGTTTAGCTTTCATCGGTAAGTTTACGCGTTTTGAGGATTTGGCACCGGATGCATATCGAGACTTTGATGACGAGTAAAAAGTTTTTTAAGCCTTTTTAGTTGCGAAAAATGTACGTAAATCTTAAGGTTAGAATAAACAATTAATTAGATTTATCGAGAGATGCTATGCGTAAGATGTCCGTTACAAACAGGGAGAACGATTTCCCTGCGCACTATACCCTCGTGTCCAGTACGGATGTGAAGGGGCGTATTACATTCGTCAATGATGACTTTTGTAAGGTAGCTGGTTACGAGCGAGAAGAGCTTATAGGTCAACCTCATAATCTAATTCGTCATCCAGATGTTCCCCCAGCAGTGTTTGCAGACATGTGGGAAAACCTAAAGGCTGGTCGCAGTTGGATGGGAATTGTTAAAAATCGTTGTAAAAGTGGTGATCATTATTGGGTTAGTGCCCATGTTAGCCCTCTGATCGATAATGGCAAAGTCATTGGTTATGAGTCTGTGCGTCAGAAGGTGACCAATGAGCAAAAAGCCCATGCACAAATGGTGTATGAGCGTGTTAACAGTGGTAAGCATCCAGTGCCAAATATGCCGCGACTAAAAGGCTGGATGTGGCAGCAGACATGGTTAAATGCCATCTTTTTTGTTGTGTTTGGGATCATGGGACTATTTTCTCCTTGGTTATGGTGGCAAATTTTATCCCCAATTTTAGCGGTTCTAGGTGCAACGTTTAACCTGACGCAACGTCACGCTTTACGTTCCACAATTGCTAAGCTTCCCCAAGAGGCGCACAACGCTATAGGCCAGTATTTATATTTTAAAGCGGTCGGTCCCAATGTCGCTTTGAGTTTTTCTCAACTGCATAAAACTGCGGCGGCCTTTACATTTAGATATCGCTTGATGGTCGGCTCAAAGCAGTTGCAGCAGCGAGCTGAATTAGCCAAAGAAAGTGTGACGTCTAATTTGGCGAACTTTAATAAGCAAAGAGACAGTTTTAGAACGGTGGTGTCAGCCAGTACACAGCTTCAAGCCAGTGTGAATCAAATTGCTGACAATGTTCGTATCGCAGCAGAAGATACTGCGTCGGTTGAAGAGAAGGCCAAAGCGAGCCGTGATATGGCGAAGCATACTGGCGATACCATGCAGAAAGTTTACTCGGAAGTGAATGCCGCTAAAGATGTAGTAGTTGATTTGGCAAAACAAAGTGATCAAATCAATCACCTTGTTAACTCTATCAGTGATATCGCTGAGCAGACCAATTTGCTTGCTTTGAACGCGGCCATCGAATCAGCCCGAGCGGGTGAGGCGGGGCGTGGCTTCGCGGTCGTAGCAGATGAAGTTCGTGCCTTAGCTATCAGGACTCAAGATGCGACGCAAAGTATTCATGATACGACAGAAGAGCTGAAGCGAAATACTCAGGCGGTGCTAGAGGCGATTGATAAAGGTGCTTCGGTGGCAAATGAGGGGGTTCAAGGCGTTACGGAAGTTGCAGACAGCATGAATGCAATTGAAGAAGCCATTCGACACATTGTAGATATGACCGCGCAAATTAATCTTGCGACGGCTGAGCAAGCTGACGTTGCAAACTCTTTGAATCAGCAAATGATGGATGTGGATCAGCTAAGTATTGAGAGTATTGAGCGGGCTGAGCATATTGTAACGAACATTGCCCATATCGAAGAAGAAGCCTATGAGCAAGGTAATCTTGCAGAGCGGATGAAGCAGTAGAATTGGAAGTAAGTTAAAAAAGACCGAGCTTTGCTCGGTCTTTTTTGTTGGATTATCAGCTGGAAAGCTTACTGGAAATGTTGATTGATAACGGTATAAATTGCCTGGCCAAGTTTCTGAATTTCATCTTCTTGGATGATGTACGGAGGCATGAGGTAAATTAATTTGCCAAATGGGCGAATCCAAACCCCTTGCTCAACAAACAGTGGCTGAATCTGATGAAGGTCTACCGCTTGTCTGAGCTCGACCACGCCAATGGCGCCTAAGCAGCGAACATTTTGAACGATATCAAGAGACTCGCAGGGGGCTAGGGCTGTCTCAAGCCATTGCTCTATGTTGGCTACTGTTTCTTCTATGTTGCTCTGCTGGATCAGTTCTAAACTGGCATTGGCTGCACTGCATGCCAGCGCATTGCCCATGAACGTTGGGCCATGCATAAAGACGCCACCCTCTTGGCTAATACCCAGTGCAACCTTGTCGCTGGTCAGTGTGGCGGCAAGTGTTATATATCCACCTGTTAAAGCCTTACCAACGCACATAATGTCAGGCTCTATTGTGCAATGTTCAGTGGCAAAAAGCTTACCTGTTCGGCCAAACCCCGTGGCAATTTCATCAAAAATAAGCAGTACCTTAAATTCATCACAAAGGGCTTTGAAAGCATCGAGGTAGGCTGGGTTATAAAAGCGCATGCCGCCAGCATTCTGCACAACTGGCTCGATGATAAAGCCTGCAAGTTGTTCGTGGTGTTGCTCAAACGTGGCGCGAACCTCTGCTAGGTAATTAGCGTCAATTGATTGCGTGAGTCCTATTGGAGGTGGTGGTACAAAAAACTGCGAAGTCAGGGCTTTCTGGAATAAGCCATGCATACCATTGACTGGGTCACATACTGACATGGCTGCGAAAGTGTCGCCGTGATAGCCAGAACGCGGGGTAATAAAGTGCTGCTTTTCGGGGTGCCCTTGAGTATTCCAATATTGGATAGCCATCTTAAGTGCGACTTCAACAGAGACTGAGCCTGAGTCGGAAAAGAACACTTTAGTCAGTGTTGAAGGGCTCATATCGACCAGTTTTTGCCCCAAGCTAATCGCGGGTTGATGAGTTAAACCGCCAAACATAACATGGGAAAATTGATCAATCTGGGTGTGCAAGGCTTGGTTGATGTTTGGGTGATTATAGCCGTGAATCACGCTCCACCAAGAGGACATGCCATCAATTAAGCTGCGTCCATCAGCAAGTTGTATGCGACAGCCAGATGCTTTCTCCACCAAAAAATGGGGAGTAGGGTGGCTCATAGATGTATATGGGTGCCATAAAAGTTGCTTATCAAGCTCGGTGAGAACGTCGCGTTCTTCTTGGTTCATGTCGCTATGCCTAACTGCCCTAGTGGATAAAGACTCGAGATACTAACGAAAAAGCAGATCGGATGTCACCTTTCAGGATTTCTATTTATGCTGGTGTTCTAGCTAAAGTGATGGCTGTGATTCGTTCCGCTCCCGATTTAATTAGTCGCTCTGCACAAGCGTTAAGAGTACTTCCCGTCGTTACAACATCATCAATTAAGAGGATATGCCTTGGTACTGTGTTGTCTGTAGCAAAGAAGCGAGAGTTCAGTTTATGGCGATCCTGTTTGGAGCGAGTGTGTTGTGCGCTCACCTGTATTGTTCGGTGAAGAGGTACAAATTTTATTGGAGTAAATTGATGTGGTTCTAAATGGTATTTAAGTTGTTTGAACATCAGGTTTGTTTGACAGAAGCCTCGTGTTTTAAGGGAGGCTTTGCTGGTAGGGACAATGCACCAGTCACTGGGCAGTTCAATGTTATGTTTCATGATGTGCAGGGCAAGCAGTTCTATTAGTGGATATAGAAAGTGTGGGCGCTGCTCGAACTTAGCTTTACGAATAAGACTACGGCATAAACCTTCATAAAGGATGGGGGCGATGATTCGATCGATATGCATTTGCGAAGTTTGACATTCGCCACACAGCGTGAGGGATGTTTGGGTAGGTCTTGCGCAGCGTTGGCAGTGTGTTGTGTTGAATGTTAAGAAGGTCTGACAACTCTTACAAATTGTCCCTTCATTTGAAATATTACAAACATAGCATTGGTTTCTAAATAATCTATTGTAAACCACTCTATTTAATTTGGTTGACAGTTTTTTTAGTGTCATTAGTATTGCGTTCCTTGCAACAATGAAATTATGGAGCCTCAGGGTGAATATTGCGACTCAACCTCGATACGATTGGACTAGCCAGGAAGTCCAAGCACTGTTCGATATGCCTTTTATGGATTTGCTCTTCCATGCGCAAACCATTCACCGTGCTAATTTCGCACCGAATCAAGTTCAAGTCAGTACGCTGCTGTCGATTAAAACAGGTGCCTGCCCTGAAGACTGTAAGTATTGTCCACAAAGTGGCCACTACAATACAGAGCTGGAAAAAGAAAAGTTGATGGAAGTCCAAAAAGTGTTGCAGGAAGCGCAACTTGCGAAGGAAAAAGGCGCGACTCGCTTTTGCATGGGCGCGGCTTGGAAACATCCTTCGCAGAAAGATTTCCCCTATGTGTTAGAGATGATTAAAGGTGTTAAGCAGCTAGGCCTTGAGTCGTGTGTAACGCTTGGAACGTTGAATGATGATCAAGCGAAGCAGCTTGCCGAGGTGGGTTTAGACTACTATAACCACAACCTTGATACCTCGCCAGAATTCTACGACAGCATTATCACCACCCGTTCTTACCAAGAGCGTTTAGATACCTTATCTCGTGTGCGTGATAACGGTGTGAAGCTTTGTTGTGGCGGTATCATGGGATTGGGTGAAGAGCAGAAAGACCGTGTCGGTCTATTGCGTCAGCTGTCTCAAATGACGCCACACCCAGAAAGTGTGCCAATTAATATGCTGGTAAAAGTAGAAGGCACGCCTCTTGAAAATGTCGATGACTTAGACGAATTCGAATTTATCCGTACCATCGCAGTAGCGCGTATCCTTATGCCAACCTCTCATGTGCGTTTGTCTGCAGGTCGCCAAGGTATGAGTGAGCAAACTCAAGCATTGTGCTTTATGGCAGGTGCTAACTCCATTTTCTATGGTGAAAAACTACTGACAACCGGTAACCCTGAAGCTGATAAAGACCGCATGCTATTTAATAAGCTCGGTATCATGCCTGAGCAGCGTCATGATGTGTCAGATGAAGCGGTCGAAGAAGCGATTGCCGCGCAAGCGCAGGCCCAAGAAGAAGCTAAGTTCTTCTACGATGCCACCGTTTAAAACGCCTGAGTGGATGCTCACTGCGCTAGCTGAGCGTCGTGAGCAGCATTTATTCCGCTCGACAAATGTGATTGCCAGCCCACAGACAACCCGTTTAACGCAAAGTGGCCAAGAATATTTGGCATTTTGCTCCAATGATTATTTAGGGTTAGCAAACCATCCAGTGCTTAAGCAGGCCATGTCTGATGCTGCGTTAGAGTATGGTGTCGGCAGTGGTGCTTCGCATTTGGTTTGTGGTCATTTAGATATTCACGATGCCCTTGAACATGAACTGTGCGAGTGGCTAGGTTATGAGCGTGTATTACTGTTTAGTACGGGGTACATGGCCAACTTGGCTGTGATCTCGGCGTTGGCCAGCAAGCAACGACCAGTCCTGATGGATAAGCTCAATCATGCCTCCCTGATTGATGGTGCTCGCCTTAGTGAGGGCGTTTTTAAGCGCTATTTGCATAACGATACTGATAGTGCGAAAAAGCATATGCAACGTCTTGAGGTGCCAGGAGTGTTAGCCACCGATGGTATCTTTAGCATGGATGGCGATAAAGCCCCTCTTGAAGAGCTCGCAGGTTTGGCTCAGCAGCAAGATTGGTTGCTGGTGGTGGACGATGCACATGGTCTAGGTTGCTTAGGGCAGCAAGGTAAAGGGTGTCTAGAATTAGATGGCTTAAGTGCAGAACAGGTGCCTTTTCTAATGGGAACCTTTGGTAAGGCATTTGGTGTGGCGGGAGCTTTTGTTGCTTGTTCCAATGATATGGCCGATTACTTAACCCAGTTTGCTCGCCCTTATATTTATACTACTGCGATGCCACCAGCGGTTGCGGCAACGGTGTTGGCAAGTCTTCATTTGATTCGCTCAGATGAAGGGCTGCAAAGACGTCAAACGCTAGCTAATCATATACAGTATTTGCGTCAGCGAGCAGGGACTTGGCCTTATGACATAATGGATTCTAACAGTGCCATTCAGCCTTTGTTGATTGGTTCAAGTGAAACGGCCCTAGCAATCAGTGAGAAGTTGATGCAACGGGGCATTCTTTGTAAGGCGATTCGTCCACCAACCGTACCCCCTAATACGGCTCGCTTGCGACTGACCTTGAGTGCCGACCATAGTCATAAGGATGTTGAGTATTTGTGTGATACTCTAGACAGCATCTTTAACGATGACTCTAAGTGATGAATTATGCGTACTCCTATTGAAACAGAAGCCTTCGGTGATCCAACCTCTCCTGCGATTTTTATGGTCCCTGGTTGGGCCATGCCGAAAGAAGTTTTTCATGATGTGGCACGTTTACTTAGTGAAAACTTTTACGTGGTACTGGCTAACTTGCCGGGTGTATCGGTTGATCCGAATTGGCACAAACGTAACCGTTTTGGTCCCAATTACGATATTGATGCGTTGGCGGAGCAGTTGATTAGGGCTGCGCCTAAGCCTTGCTGGTGGCTTGGCTGGTCACTTGGTGGGATGGTGGCAAATTACATAGCAGCCCGTCGCTCAAGTTGCGCCAATGGTGTGATCAGTGTGGCGAGTGCACCAAAATTTGTTGCCTCAGAAGGGTGGCCAATGGGTATGTCCAAAGACGCGTATGCGCAGTTTTTTGACTTAGTGAAGGCATCTCCAGAGAAAGGCTTCCGTCGTTTTTTATCGCTACAAGCTCAGGGGACCAAAGCTCCCAAAGGCTTAGCGAAGCATTTACTTGAGCTGCAGCCGAAAGAGCTCATTGACCCTGAGGCATTGGTGCGAGGTTTAGCATTACTAGAAACCTTGGATGTGCGTCGTGAAATTGCATTGCTAGACCGACCAAACTTACATGTGTTTGGTGCTCAAGACGCGCTTGTCGAAACGCCAAATGTAGTACAAGCGCTACCGAGTAACCCATTGCAAACAGTTTTGTCTCTGCCGGAACTGGCTCATCAACCTTTCCTAGAAGACCCGTCACAGTTTGTGGCATTGATTACCCAATATATTCATGACAATACGTTCCGCTGAAACGGTCAGCAGCTATAAACAAAAGTTGGCTGCGCGATTCTCTCGTGCTGCAGCAAGTTACGATCAATACGCAGTCTTTCAAGAGTTGGTGCTGATCGAGTTAATGGCTCGGTTTGCACCGAAAACCAACGACTCTTGGTTGGACATAGGTACGGGAACTGGTCGAGCTTTAAAGGCGATGCAGTCAGTACAGCCTCAACTCTCATATTTCGCTCTGGATCTGTCGTTTGATATGTTGCGACAAGCACAGCAACGTGCGGCGGACGTCAGTTTAGTGTGCGCGGATGCTGAGTCGCTGCCTTTTAAAAACAATGCGTTTGATGGCATTTTTTCCAGTCTGGCCATTCAATGGTGTCTACACCCAGACCATCTATTTAAGGAGTGGTATAGAGTACTAAATGACCAAGGTCAGGTGCTAATAGCTACCCTAGTGGAAGGTTCGATGCCTGAACTTGGTGAAGCTTGGCAGCAGGTCGACGGTCGTTTGCATCATAACCAATACCCAGAATTAGAGGTCATCCTTAATCATTGTCGTGATGCAGGGTTTCAAGTGGCTGACGCGGAGCAGAAAACGATTACTGTGTATTTTGATAGTGTGAAAGGCGCGGTGTACTCCTTGAAAAAAGTCGGTGCCACCTTAGTAACAGAAAACACAGATATGGTATCGCCCTCAAGATGGAAGGCATTTGAGTCTGCCTATTCAAAGCAAATGACAGATCGTGGCATTCCTCTTTCTTATGAAGTGGCATTTATTCAATTAACGAAGGTCGATCATGGCTAAACAGCAGTTTTTTATTACAGGCACGGATACCGATGCTGGTAAAACCTATGTCAGTGTTGGGATGCTCAAAGCAGCAGCTCGACAAGGTTTACGCACAATGGGAATTAAACCAATCTCGGCAGGTGCTGAGATGATAGATGGGAAACTTTGTAATGATGATGCTCTGCAAATTCAAGCTGCAGGCTCGGTGTTGCTTCGATATGAGCAAGTGAACCCTATCGTTTTTGAGCCTGCTATAGCGCCTCATATTGCTGCAGCGAAAGAAAATAAGCTGGTCACAGTTTCTCGATTAGAAGGGTTTGTTCGTGGCACTTTGCTTACGCCTCATGATTTTTCGATCGTAGAGGGCGCTGGCGGTTGGCGTGTCCCCCTAAATGACCGTGAATTGTTGTCTGATTTAGCGAAGCGCCTAGGATTGCCGGTTATCGTTGTTGTAGATATGCGTCTTGGTTGTTTGAATCATGCGTTTTTAACAATGGAGGCGATCCGACGTGATGGCTTGCCTATTGCCGGGTGGATTGCAAATGGTGGGCAAAACGAAATGCCCTATTATGAAGAGAATTTAGCAACCCTTAACAATATGCTTTCAGCGCCGTTGTTGGGTAGCTTATCTTGGCATAGTGACAGTCTGACAGCAGAGCAAGAATTTGATCTACTATTTTCTAACCTAAACAGTTAACTTATTGCCTTGTAAAGAAATTATTGTCATTTTTAGGGCTTAATAGCCTGTGTCTTTTGTGACTCTGTGCTAAAGTTTAAAATCAATTAGATTGGTGTTTGATAATGATGAAAGCCTGTTTGATTGGTATCAGCCAAGAAGAGCTGCAAGCCATTGCTCCTATTTTACATTTCCTAAGCATTGATATCGTGCAGGACCTAGAGCAGGGAGAGCTTGTGGACTTTTTTGTGGTGGGCAGTTTGCTGGAAATAACTAAGCTTACATTGCCACTGCCAGCCATCTGGTTGCGTCAATCTGATGCATTGTTAGAGAATGGTGTTATTAGTTGTCCTGTGCCTTGGCGACAAGAGCAGGTCTCGCCTTTCTTGAGTCGTTTAGCCGACTCTTCCAATATGCCTCGTGCCCAAGCGGTTAATCTAAATGTTTACGTTAGGCATTTAGAGTCTCTGTTAATTCGACACGCGTTAACTTCTACTAATGGTGTGGTGTCCAAGGCGGCGAGTTTGTTGCAGATTCAGCGTACAACATTGATAGAAAAGATGCGGCGATATCGCATCGATAAGTCGGAGTTTTGATTGGATAAGGATCAGGAGATTGCCCGCTTAAAAGAGGCGTTTGTATTATTCGAAGAAACCTCTCGCTCGCTACAGGCATCTTACGATGATCTGCAGGCGCAGGTGCGCCATTTAACAGCCAAACTTGAGCGTGCTGAACAAGCTAAACGCGAAGAAGAGTCCAAAAATAAGGTGTTACTGAAACAGTTTCAGCAGCTGTTTCAGTCCATGCCTGTAGGCGTCATGCTTCTTAACCCTGAGGGGCGAGTTGTGATGACCAATCCGATCGTCGATCGCTTGTTTGGTGAGTCCATTTTAGGCGGTCAGTGGGCAGATATTGTTCCAAAAAGTTTTCGACCACAAAAAGATGACGGCCATGAGATTACCATGGTGACGGGAAGGCGTGTACGAGTAGAAACCTCTTCACTAGGCGATGTACCGGGCCAGCTTATTATTTTGGTGGATTTGACCGAGACGCATTCTCTTCAGCGTCAATTGGCGCATCATGAGCGATTATCGACCATGGGGAAGATGGTTGCGGCATTGGCACACCAGATACGTACACCCCTTTCATCTGCCATGTTGTATGCAGGGCACTTGCAAAAAGAAACCCTGTCTGAAGAAATGCGACAACGGTTTTCGGAAAAACTCTCTGATCGTCTCAATAATATAGAGCGACAAATTAGGGATATGCTGATTTTTTCGAAGTCAGATATTAAGTTAGATGAAAAGCTTGCACTACAGGCATTAAAAAATTGTCTGATAGAGCGTGCTGAAGAGTTAGTTGAGCAAAATCATATTGCGTTAAAAGTTCATGCAGAAGCGGATTTAGAAGGTGTCATTCAATGTAACCAAGATGTGTTGGTCGGTGCTATTTTAAATTTGCTTAATAACGCGATTGAGGCATCACCTCGCCAAAGTGAGGTTGGGTTGTCATTTAAGGTGACACCGCAAGGTTTGAAAATAGAAGTACAGGACTTTGGTCGTGGAATGGACGAAGAGCAGTTAATGAAGGTGCAGGAAGGCTTTGTAACGACTAAGCAGCATGGTACAGGGCTTGGTTTAATGGTCGTTAAAGCTATTACTAGGGCACATCATGGTGCATTTGATATTGAAAGTCAGCCAGGCGTTGGCACCAAGGCGACGATCATATTGCCAATTTTAGGGAGTTAGTATGTCTGAAGTGAGTTTATTAGTAGTCGAAGACGATCGAGGGCTGGCGGAGGCACTTGAAGACACGTTGATGTTGGCAGGTTACCAGTGCTCTATGGTGGAAAGCTCTGAAGATGCCATTTTGGCCTTAAAGCGCGACACCTTCGATATGGTGGTTTCGGATGTTAACTTGCCAGGCATGGATGGGTATGGTTTGTTACAGCATGTCGTTGAGCACTTTCCTGAGCTGCCGATGATGTTGATGACCGCTTATGGTGATATTGCCCACGCTGTAGATGCAATGCGAAATGGCGCGGTGGATTATCTATTAAAGCCATTTAAAGAAACAGAGTTATTAGATGTTATCCGCAATCACACTTCGAAAATAGCACAAGAGAAGAGCAATTCTCCGATTGCAAAAGACCCGTCTAGTGTCGCTTTGCTAGAGCTTGCTAAACGAGTCGCTGTGACTGACTCTACCGTTTTAATATGTGGTGAAAGTGGTACAGGTAAAGAGGTGTTGGCGCAGTACATCCACGCTACTTCCGAGCGATCTAATCATCCGTTTATAGCCATCAACTGTGCCGCAATACCTGAAAATATGCTGGAAGCAATGCTATTTGGTTATGAAAAAGGGGCTTACACTGGAGCAGTGTCATCTCAAGCAGGTAAATTCGAGCAAGCAAATGGCGGTACACTGTTATTAGATGAAGTCACGGAGATGGATGTTGGTCTTCAGGCTAAACTGTTACGCGTACTTCAAGAACAAGAGGTGGAGCGTCTTGGTGGAAAGAAAGCAATTAAGCTTGATGTTAGGATCATAGCTACCACTAACCGAGATTTGTCTGAGTATGTGCGAGAAGGGGGCTTTAGAGAGGACTTATATTATCGTTTAAATGTATTTCCTTTGAGATGGTTACCGATTCGTGAACGTAAAGGCGATATACAACCGCTAGCTGAAGCATTATTGTTGAAACATGCTCAGAAGATGCGTGTTGATAATGCGCACCTTTCACCCTCCGCTTTGAGTAAGCTGGAGGCTCATGCTTGGCCTGGTAATGTACGCGAACTGGAAAATGTTATTCAAAGAGCGTTGATCCTGTGTGGGCAGGGTCGAGTGAGCGAAGAGCACATTGTATTTGATATGGTTTCAGCACCGAAGGTTGAATCACAACAAGCGGATGATGCCACCGAAGCAGCTTCTATATTGGGTCGAGGTGTGCAGCAACATGAGTTTAGAATTATTGCTCAGGCATTGATTGACGCGAAAGGTAAGCGAAAAGAAGTTGCAGAAAAATTAGGCATTAGCCCACGCACTTTACGATATAAAATCGCTAAGATGCGAGAGTGTGGCATAGAAGTTGATTGATTTTTAAGTCTAGTTTTTAATAACAGTGTGCTAAGCTACTACAAACTAATGATTTTTTGGGTGCGATTAAGATGGTGACTGATAGACCTGATATTAATCAGGTGCTTTCTCAAATGCGTGACTTGCGGAGTCAAATCCAATCGCCTGGTTCCAATGCGACCTCAGGTATTGCACAGTCGAGTGCGCAAGCCGCCCAAGAAGTAGAGCGACCTGACTTTTCAGATATGCTGAAAACTGCTGTTGATAACGTCAACTCGTTGCAAAAGGAAGCAACTTCACTGGCTCAAGCCTATGAGCGAGGCGAAGAAGGTGTAGATTTACCTCAAGTGATGATTGGATTACAAAAGTCCAGTGTCTCTTTTGAAGCAATGACTCAGGTACGAAATAAGCTGGTAGATGCTTACGAGAAAATAATGAATATGCCCATTTAATTGGGTTTTTTGCGGCAGTACTGAATGGATAATGTCCCAGCAGAACGATCAGAGCAAAAGCTCTATTTAGACTTATTGACTGGCTTCAATAAGCTGACTGTTATTCGTCAGCTTGCATTGATGGTCGGTTTAGCTGCGTCTATTGCGATTGCTCTAGCTGCGGTTCTATGGACATCTGGACCTGAGTACAAGCCTGTCTTAAGCAGCATTACGGACTACAATGCTGATCAGATTGTTGAAATCTTAAACGTCAATAATATCCCTTTTAAACTTGATGAAAATACAGGCGCATTGTTAGTAGAAGGTGACTATTATCATCAAGCAAGGTTGAAGCTTGCAGGATCGGGTATTGTTTCTGACAATATCGTTGGTCTTGAAATTATGGACCAAGATCAATCTCTTGGTACTTCTCAATTTGTTGAAACGACACGTTATCGCCGAGGTCTAGAGGGCGAGCTTAGCCGAACTATTACCAGTCTTCAAAGTGTCAAATCTGCTCGTGTGCACCTCGCGATTCCAAAAGAGTCTGTTTTTGTGAGGGATACGCGAAAGCCCAGCGCTTCGGTATTTCTTGAGTTATATCCAGGTCGGCGCTTAGATCGTAGCCAAGTGGATGCGATTGTAAACTTAGTTGCCTCAAGCATTTCTCAACTTAGTGACAAAGATGTCACTGTGGTCGATCAAAGAGGTACTTTGCTGACCGAGAAAGATAGCAGCTCTGAGTTGTCTATAGCTGGCAAACAGTTCGAATATACGCGTAGAGTAGAAGATGTTTTACTGCAACGTGTGAATAATATTTTATCACCAGTGGTAGGCGACGGTCGTTTTAAAGCTGAAGTCTCGACAGATATTGATTTCACTGCTGTTGAGCAGACAGATGAGCAATACAACCCAGATTTATTAGCTTTGCGTAGTGAACAAACCCTACGAGAAAGACGCTCTGCCAATGGAAGTAATAATGGTGTTCCAGGCTCTTTGACGAATCAGCCTCCGGGGGCTGTGACCATTCCTGAAGCCGCAGACGAAAATGGTGCAGCGATAGGGGGGAGTGGTTCGAATGCCAACGGGCAGTCAAGGGAAGAGACAACTCGTAATTTTGAGCTAGATCGAAGTATTAGTTACACCAAAAGACAACAAGGTACGGTCAGACGTTTATCTGTGGCGGTTGTAGTGGATGATATTGTCTCGATTGACCCGGAGTCTGCAGCTATTGTGCGTACACCCTGGAGTGATGAGGAGCTTAGTAGGCTGACCTTGTTAGTTCGTGATGCAGTGGGTTATGACCCATCTCGTGGTGACAGCGTGAGTGTCATTAATTCGCCTTTTGCTGCCCCCGAGCCGCCTGAAGAAATTGACCCAGTACCTTTTTATCAACAGAGCTGGTTCTTAGATCTATTGCAACCTGCTTTAGTGGGTATGTTTATTCTTCTTCTCTTGTTAATGGTGGTTCGTCCGATACTGAAAACACTTGGTGAGCAAAATAAAATTGCTGTGGCCGAAGATACTGAAGCCGCTATATTTGCTGATGAAACGGATGAAATTTCTGATGATCAAGTATCTCTGGTCAGTGCAGAAGATGTATCTGTTCCGGGTTCACCTGAGAAAATCGAGAGACAGTTAAATGCTATTCGTGGCCTTATTGCGGAAGAGCCAGAGCGAGTGGCTCAAGTAGTAAAACAATGGGTTTTGGAAGGCTAGTATGAGTGAAGCTGCAGCAGGAGATATGAGCTCCATTCAAAAGGCGGCAGTATTGTTAATGTCGCTAGGTGAGTCGGATGCAGCACAAATCTTAAAACATATGGGACCTAAAGAGGTTCAGCGAATTGGTCAAGCGATGGCGCAACTGGCTAACGTGCAGCGTCACCAAGTTGAAAAAGTGCTTGATGAGTTTTTGATTCTTGTCGGAGATCAAACAGGGCTAGGTTTAGGCGCAGATGGCTACATTCGCAACATGCTTAAAGAGGCATTAGGTGAAGAGAAAGCCGGTAGCTTAATTGATCGAATTCTACTAGGTGGTAATACCACGGGCTTGGATACACTGAAGTGGATGGAGCCTCGTGCTGTGGCGGATGTCATCCGTTATGAGCACCCGCAGATTCAAGCCATTGTTATTTCTTATCTAGATCCTGACCAGGCCGCTGATATCTTGGCAAACTTTGATGAGCGCGTACGTTTAGATATTGTCCTGCGTGTTGCGTCACTTGAAACTGTTCAGCCTGCTGCCCTACAAGAGCTGAATAATATTCTTGAGCGTCAGTTCTCAGGCAACAATTCAACGAAATCTACGTCTATTGGTGGTGTGCGTACGGCTGCTAACATTATGAACTTCATTGATAGTTCGGTTGAAGCAGAGCTAATGGAGTCTATTCGTGATGTGGATGAAGATCTTGCAAGCAGTATTCAGGATCTTATGTTTGTCTTCGATAACTTACTTGAAGTGGATGATCGCGGTATTCAAGCGATTCTTCGAGAAGTGGAGTCTGAAACACTTATTTTAGCCCTTAAAGGAGCTGACCCGGATATGCAGGAGAAGGTGTATAAGAACATGTCTTCTCGTGCCGCAGATATGTTGAAGGATGACTTAGAGGCGAAAGGTCCAGTTAGGGTTAGCGAAGTGGAAGTGGCGCAGAAAGAGATTCTGGCCATTGCTCGTCGTTTGGCTGATAACGGCGAGATTGTTCTCGGCGGTGGCGGCGAGGCAATGGTTTAGTAAATGTCTGATTCAGAAAAAAAGCTCACAGCCTATGAACGTTGGGAGCTACCGCATTTAGAGGCTGGAGAAAATACCAAAAAAGCGTCTCAGGCCCTTGCTATTAAGGAAGATGATGCGGTTGAAATCACAGAAGAAATTGATGAAGACTCTTTAGTATATGAGCCTCTAACTGCTCAGCAATTAGAAGAAATCCGTTCTGCAGCATTTGAAGAGGGCTTTGCTCAAGGGCAAGAGGAAGGCCTCAAGTCTGGTTACGAAGAAGGTTTGGCGAAAGGTCAAGAAGAAGGCTACAAACAAGGCTTAGAGCAAGGTTTAGCTGAAGGTGTTGAGCAAGCTGTTAAGGAAGGTGTTGCGCTAGCCGAGTCAAGGCTGGCACCACTGGAAGCGTTATTAAATGATGCCTTAAAAGAGTTTGAGCAACCTTTAGAGAGTACAAAAGAGCAGATTGAACAGCTTTTACAGTTTGCGACTAAGCGGATTGTTGAGCATGTGGTGAAACGAGAATTGCATGAAGAAAGTGAGACATTACTGAAAAGTGAACTCGAAAAAGTCTTTAGTATTCTTGGTGACAAAGAAGGTCGTGCGGTTCTGAAAGTGCACCCCGCCAATGCTGAAGCAGCTGAAGCTCTTGCCGTCGACCAGCGTTTGACGCTTAAAATAAAAGCTGATCCTTCATTGCTTGAAGGTGGTTTTATATTAGATTCTCATGCATTTTATGTTGATGGAACTATTGAATCTCGTTTGAATGATGTACTTAAATCTCTTGATGCCTCCCATTAAAGTACAATTATGCCTACCCTCTTAGAACGCTTAAGTCGCCTTCAAAGCCAGTCTTTGCCTGATTACTCAATTGAAATTGAGGGTAAAGTAACGCGTATGGTTGGATTAACAATGGAAGCTGTTGGTTGTGTGGCTGCATTAGGAGACCGCTGTGCTGTTCAGGTAGGAAAAAGTCGCTGGGTTGAGTCTGAAGTGGTTGGTTTTACAGGCGACTTAACTTATCTCATGCCAACCGAAGCCATAGATGGTATTGCCCCTGGTGCTCGTGTTCGTCCACTTAAAGAAGACAGTCAAATGCCCGTTGGTCCAGGGTTGTTAGGTCGAGTAGTGAATGGCTTAGGTCGTCCATTAGATGGTAAGGGGCCAATTCAGGCAGAAGAAAGCGTCAGCCTACAGGGAGAGATAATCAACCCTTTACAGAGGAAGCCGATCAGTGAAACATTGGATGTGGGTATCAAAGCAATCAATGCACTGCTAACCGTTGGTAAGGGACAGCGACTAGGTTTATTCGCCGGAAGTGGTGTCGGTAAGAGTATGTTGCTGGGTATGATGACTCGTTTTACCGAAGCAGATATTACGATTGTTGGTCTCATCGGGGAGCGTGGACGAGAGGTTAAAGAGTTTATTGAGCAAATCTTAGGTGAAGAAGGGTTGGCTCGCTCCGTAGTTGTTGCGTCACCTGCTGATGATTCTGCCTTAATGCGACTGAGAGCTGCTGTTTTGACGTCCCGTATTGCGGAATATTATCGAGATCAAGGTAAGAACGTATTGCTACTGATGGACTCTTTGACTCGATATGCTCAAGCCCAGCGTGAGATAGCACTGTCTGTAGGTGAGCCACCAGCAACCAAAGGTTATCCACCATCGGTGTTCTCGAAGCTGCCATGGCTGGTTGAAAGGGCTGGTAATGGCAAAGAGGGAGGAGGTTCAGTAACAGCATTTTATACTGTTTTAACGGAAGGGGATGACCAGCAGGACCCTATCGCTGATGCTTCTCGTGCAATTCTTGATGGTCATATCGTGTTATCAAGGCGATTGGCAGAAGAGGGGCATTATCCAGCAATTGATATTGAGGCGTCTATTTCTCGTGCCATGCCGCATATTGTGACCGAGCCACATCTGCAAGGAGCCATGCGTGTTAAACAGCTTTACTCTAGATATCAGCAAAATAGAGATCTCATCGCAGTCGGGGCATATACAAAAGGGTCGGATCCAGAGCTTGATCAAGCCATCTTGCTTATACCTGCTATTAATGAATTCTTAAGGCAGTCTCTCTCTGAAAGTTTTACCCTTGATAAAAGTCTAGAAGCATTGGTAGCGGCGATGACTTCCGTACCCGCTAAGTAGACGCTTGTCTTTTAAGTCGCTAATATCAGAGTAATTCTGAGGGATAAGCATGAAAAAATCCGAGCGCATGCAAGTACTGGTCAATCTATCTCAACGTAAAGAAGATGAGGTTGCTAAGGCCTTGGCAAAGGACCAAGCTCGTTTGCAGCATGACCAACTAAAACTTCAAGAGCTAAAAGATTACGCCGCGCAATATGATCAAGAGCGAAATCTACTTGGCTTATCTCCTTACCTTACAACTAACTATCAGCATTTTGTAAACCGTTTACAACAGGCAATTCAGCAGCAAGAGCAGCAAGTAAAGCGATCTCAGCAGCAAGTGTCTATGGCAATGAAACGTTGGCAAAATGCTCGAGCTAAAACAAAAGGCATGGACTGGCTGAAAGATAAAAGCATCAATGAAGAGCTCAATTTTGAGAACAAGCAGGAACAAAAGCAGATTGATGAATTTGCTAATCGTGCTTTTTTTGAACGGATGCGCTCTTAATGAGTTTCTCCGATGTTGCTTTTACTCCGAAATTAAATAGAGCGTTTTATGATATCGAGCGCTCTATTGTAGAAGTAAGTGTTCACCCACTTAAAGCCCATCGCGAATTAGACTTGTTATTCGAG
The DNA here is from genome assembly GCF_016461785.1 of Marinomonas ostreistagni. Taxonomy (GTDB): domain Bacteria; phylum Pseudomonadota; class Gammaproteobacteria; order Pseudomonadales; family Marinomonadaceae; genus Marinomonas; species Marinomonas ostreistagni_A. The sequence continues at coordinate 206,373 of NZ_JAEMUH010000001.1, forward strand.
ACGGTTTTGCAAGAGCCTGTAGTAGCCGGTGCGTCGACTTATCTCGAAGAGGTGAAGTCTCTGCTTGATCGTATGTTGGAGCAAGGTTTGTTTTTAGACCTGCGTCAGTGTCAATTACTGATGGCTTGGGTCACAGAGCTTCGTTCGCAATGGATTCGTCGTGTCGAGTTTAAAGAACCAAATGACTTTACTTTATTGCAGCGTCTTCATGCTGACTTGCTTCGATCGGAAAAGTCTCAAGAACAACCAGTACAATCCTTTCATGGTTTCTTTGAAGGAGATATTGATGAGGGCTTTCATAATGTGGCAAAGCTGTCTGATTTTGGTTATTGGGTGATCGATCGAGCTGATAATCATATCTGCGACCATAATCATCAGGCGATGCTTTATTTGAGAGTTATCTTAGAAACTGGGCTATCGTTGCAGGATCTCCAAATTAATTTGCCAAACTGGAAATGGAGTTTAATAAAGCCAGGAGACAATACTGCTCTAAAGCTACCGGCGAATAGTGAAAACTACTGGGTGGATTGGCTACATTTAATGGCCACTGAGCGGGAAGTCTGGCGTCGTAGTGCGTCTTTTCTTCGGTTTTATCAGTCCTTACAAGAGCAGGTGCGACAGCAGTTTTCCCAGCCTTTGGATGCTTTTATTCGTTGTTCAGGTAAGACAAACCTGCGAGTGTTAATGAACTCTGATGTCCCTGAAGAGATTGAAGATTTTGATCTTTATGGTGGTAGAGTCTTTCTCCAAGATGCTCAAGGCTTCACTAATCACGTTTTACCACTTTCTGAATCAGTTATACCGGTATATATCATAAGCTATGCTAATGACACCATGGTTATTCCTGTGTTTAGTGTCCTAAAGTTAGAGGAGAACTTGGCTGATGAGGACTCTGGTTGGGTGTATCGTGATAATAGTTGGGATATGGTCAGATCAGGAAAGGGCTTTGCAGGCTCTATTACGATAAAGCAAAGCAAACAAACGATCCGAGTTTTCTATGAGGCAATAAACCGAGAATATGGTGCGGTGTTAAGATCTAATTGTTTACCGCAAGAGGTTCGTAATGTTTGGAGTGTCCGAGAAGATTTTTTGCTTGAGCCTGCTTTACCCCTCGAGAAAAGGCAAAAAGGGATTTTATTGAAGCATTCTTACAGTCCTTCTGCATATCAGATCAAACCACGTAAACCTGTATTTTTTCAGATTATGCCGAATAATGGGATTGAGTTATTTGCGGATATGGTAGTAGGGCTTGTGCCCTATAGTTCGGTTCGAAGATTAATGAAAAGCTTTGTTTATCACAGTGGTCAAGTGATTCCTCTGATTGAGCCAGAGGCAAGTTATTGTCACAGTGATGATATGGTTATTTTTATCGCCTCAAAAGGCGTATATTTTGCTTTTCGTGGTCGTTACAGTATAGGCGGAAGTGCTGTCCATAAACTTATTGAAGGAGAGCAAATTGTTTTATCGAAAAGTAGTGAAGGTTTCCAAATAACGTTGCTTGAAGAAGGGTGGTTCTTTCTTGATCAAAGGCATACATACTTACTTCAGAAACAGATGTTAGAGATAATGGATTAAGATGCAAAGTAATCATTCTGCTTATACCGCATTTGATAAACGCCGAATTCGATTTTCAGATTGGATCATCCAGTATGCAATTGTATTCCTGTTGCTTTTCTCTGGTGTTCTATTTGGCTCCTATTATGCCGTGAACCAAAAGCAGGAAGCCGTTTTTCAAACACTGGCTGAATTGCATGATATCGCCCACTCTTCAAGTAAGCTCACTATGCTTTGGCAATCTAAGTACATTGACAACGATAATGCTATCTCTGACCTTATTTCAAAGGAGTCGATGCTCGCCCAGCGTCTACAAAGCGTTCTATCTAACAGTGATGGCTTGCCCACTGCGCCAATCGCGTTTTCCAAATTTACAATATCTGAACAAGCACAGCTTGCGACCAATCGCTTAGAACAGTTGGGGCAAATTGCCTTAGAAAAAAGCGCACAATTTAACAGCAAGAATATTTGGAGCTACCCCTTAATTCTGGCAATAGGGGGGAGCTGGCTTTTACTCTTCGCTTACCTAATTTGGGGGTGGCGTCGAGTTCTGCAGGATCGTAGGAGCTCTATTCATTTTTACCATGCTCAAGTAGACCGAGCTCAAGTAGGCGCACACATGACAGTGCCAATGGCTAGAAATGATGAGTTCGGGGAGTTTGCACGCTACTTAAGCAGCTATATTCAAGTTCTAGAAACGGAAAAGCAGCAATCAGAAAAGGTGTCGACCCTTTACAAGGCTGCCTTATTAAATTCCTTATCTTCAAAATTAGTACTGAATTCCTCGCGAGAAGTACTGACAGTGAGTGAAGGCTTTTATGAGCTATGGGTGTTGGAGTCAGACGTATTATCTGAATTACTGGGAATTGATGCCCAGTTAACTGAGTTAGATGGCGAGATAGTTTCAAAAAGTCTGATCAATGGTAATAAAGGGGCTTCGATAAAACTAGGGCGTCATCACTTTGATATTCGTTGTATTGAAATAGATTTAGGGCAAGAGCAAGGCTATTTAATTGAGTTTTCTAAAGTGATTCTAAGTGCTGAAATTAGGGTGCTTGAAGCCACGCTAAGTCTAATGGCCAGTGATGTATGGGACGCACCCATACGTATTCTTGATGAAGAGTCCCCATATTTTAGCTTTTCACGAAAACTAGAGCGAACTCGTCAGCAGGTTGATTCATTTTTACAAGGTGTTGATCACTTTGTAAAAGAGCGTGACAAAGAATATCCGAAGATTACTAAACTGCAACAGTTGTTAGATTGGATGGGTGCTAATCTCAAATCTGAAAATTCTGAAGTTGAATCATTGATTAATTCTCATGAGCAGCTTCATTTAGATATAGATACGAGTAAGCATGAATTTCTCAAGGTTCGAGAGCAGATTGAGTATCGTTTTGAGTTGTATGAAGCCTATTTACAGCAATTGCTAGAATGGCAAGCCTCTCAAGGCACTTGGGTAGCGACTGTAAACAATGGCTTAATCGATGCGAAAGAGGCGATACTGAATTTACTCAGTGTTGTTCATACTGAGCCAACCAGTGCCAGTTTAATTGAGCACAGTGTGATCGATCTGACGCATGATATTGATACGGTACTTGCTTCCATAGTTGAATCAAAACCGTTACCAAGAGAGTTGCGATTAGAGCATATTAAAAGTAGTGAATCCGATTTAATGCGGCACTTAAATGATGTGCAAACTCGACTTGATGCGCTTTCAAGCTCTGTGAAACAGGGCCTACCAAGTATGAAAGACTCGCTTAACTTTGATAAGTAAACAAAATAGGTTAGTGGAGTACGGTGTATGATCATCAGCCAACTTGACGATAGCAAATCAACCGCAGTGTTAACCATTAAAGGTCGTTTTGATTATTCCTGCCAACAGGAATTTCGTGAGTGCTTTGGACAGTACCCAAAGGGCACTGAATATGTAATTGACCTTACTGAGGTGAGTTACATTGATAGCTCGGCACTAGGGATGCTGTTACTTTTAAGAGATCATGCTGGTGGTGACGGCGGCAAAGTGGCGCTCAAAGGTGCTTCAGAATTCGTTAGTAGTGCTTTGAAAATGGCGCGTTTTGAAAGACTCTTTACATTTCGTTGAAAGGTAGGGTGTAGGCAATGAAGGATCAAAACCTCAAAATTCTGGTTGCAGATGATAATCCCTCTGATCGCATGTTGTTAGAGACAATGTTAAGCCAACTAGGACATGTTGTCGAAACGGCGGTTGATGGTCAGGATGCGGTTGAAAAATTTGATCCCAATACTATTCAGTTAGTGTGTCTAGATATAAAAATGCCGCGTAAAGATGGGTGGGAGGCGGCCCTAGAAATACAGAAGATCGCTGCAACAAAATTGGTCCCTATTGTCTTCTTATCAGGCGTTTCGGAACCCGAAGCATTACAGAAATGTCTAGACGTAGGCGCAACAGATTTTATTTCTAAGCCTTACAGCCCAACACTGGTTTCTGCAAAGCTCAGTGCTATTGCACGCTTATTATTAATGCAGAATATGCTGTCTGAACAGCGTGACGAGCTGTCTCTTTTGAATCAGCAAATGGTTCATGATCAGGAGGTGGCTAAACTTGTTTATGAGCGAATTACGCACTCAAATTGTCTCTCTGATCCCGCATTAAGCACGCTACATCATGGTAGCCATATCTTTAACGGTGACGTGATTTTAGCTGCGTATAAGCCAAATGGTGGAATGCATGTTTTATTAGGAGACTTTACTGGTCATGGTTTGTCCGCTGCAATTGGTGCTCTACCTCTGGCGGATATCTTTTTCGAATGGACTGAAAAAGGTTTTGTTATGCGGCAAATTTTACCTGAGATAAACAAACGTTTGCATAACATACTTCCTCCCAACATGTTTTGTGCTGCTGCGTTTATTGATATCAATGCCCATAACAGAACCATCGCCGTATGGAATGCAGGTCTACCCGATCTGTTGTATTTTTCTGCAGACTCCAAATTACCAAGAATGATTCATTCTGACTCTCTGCCATTAGGTATTCTGAATGAGCATGAGTTTGAGGCCAATATTGAGTTGCTCACTTATGAACAGGGGGATTATCTGGTTGCGTTCACCGATGGTGTCTACGAAGCTCGAACCAAAGAAAATAAAATACAATATAACAGTGCATTAGATCCTCTTTATGCGGGAGCCGTTAAAGGTAGTCCTTTTGATTGGTTGGAGGGAATGCTGAAAGATGAGGGGATTCTTGATAATCCTCACGATGATATCTCTGTTTTAGGGGTTGATTTATCTCTTGCACAGGACAACAGCTTAAACTCAAAAGCGCTTAGCGACGTCAAAAGCTTCGATGCGCCTGCTGATTTTGCATTTAATTATGAACTCAATGCAGACTCACTTAAAAATACTGATCCGTTGCCCTATTTACTGCAAATATTAACAACCGTGCCGGAGCTTAGTAAGCGTTCAAGTGAAGTGTTTATGATCCTCTCTGAGATGTACTCGAACGCTTTGGAGCATGGCATATTGAAGCTCGATTCTAATTTAAAGCGAACAGTTGAAGGTTTTGCTGATTACTATGCATCCAGAGAATTGACCTTAAAGAGCTTGACGGAAGGTTGGTTAAGAATTGCTATAAAAGTCAGTGCTGTCAATCAGCATGGCTCCTTATATATTACTATGACAGACAGTGGTGAAGGTTATGATATCAGTGCCATTGATTTAGATGATGTTGATCATGAGAAGCCTTTTAGTCGAGGTTTGAGCCTAATTCATCAGATGTGTCATAAAGTTGAACTATCAAAAAACGGATCCCAAATCTCAGTTCATTACCGCTGGTAAACTTGGCCTTTTCTTTGCAACTCATGTGTTGATTAGTGGAGGTTGCCCATGATTACTAGCCCATCAGCCATAACAGTTTCAACAGCATCTAAGAATGTTAGATCTTCGAATGCTATTAGCAATTCGCAGGAAAGCTTTTCGTCTACTCTTGAGCAAGTGACGAGCTCTCCTCGTGCGAGCCAAACTTCTGCCTCAGCACCAGACAACACTGTAGAATCAAATAAAAATCAAGAAAATCAATACACTGAAAGTGCCACAGATGAACGTGTCACTGCATCTACAGACCTCGAAGCGGATACATCTACTGAGCAAGTGGATGAGGATGTAAAGGCTATTTCTAATGAGGATAACGCTGACAAAATAACGTCAGAAAGCACTTTACAGGATGAAATGGGGCTAAAAGAAGAAGTTGTTGTAACCAATAACGGTAGTGTAGATGAATCGAATGTCATAGATCCGTCTGAGCAACCATTGTTAGGTGGCAAAGAGCGGCAAGTGAGTGGGCAAGAGCTTGCAGTAGAGGCGCCGATACAGGCTACAAATCCTGAGGATTCATTAACTCAAGACAATAAAGCTGCCTCCTTAGATAAAGCGTTGTCGCAAGAGCAATTGCTGGATGATGTTGATCGCACTGTTGAAGAGCTGACAGATTCTCTAGAGAACGATGAGCAGAGTGACACTAATCAGCAGCTTGAGCAGGTGTTTGTCTCCCTTGATGCCTCTCCTTCTATTAATCAGCAAAATATTAATGGAGAGCTTGGGGTGAGTAGCACACCGTTGGAGGGTGAAACGTCAGGCATTAGCGTGTCCATTTCAGGCTCTTCGTCGCCTCAGGCTTTGAATGCTTCAGCGAGTACTCTAGAGCATGGAGTAGCTGAGGTGCCGAGAAACTTAGATATTACAAATCTGGGAAATGCAGCGTCATCGTTGATGGGGGTAGAAAATACTAGCTCGGAAATTAAGGCGACGACTGAATCTACTTTGAATGTGACGCTGACAGCATCATCGGATGGCTCTAGAATCGCAGCGTCGCAAGTGTCTATGAATGATGTTCGTCAGTCGTCATTAGAGGCTTCCTCCACTCAGACGACTACAGAAAGATCGCTAGAGGGTTTGTCTAAGGCCAATTTAGAAACACTTAACAGGTCGGTAGAGACTGCTGCAGTCGAGGGTGATGAAGTAGGGGATGTTGAAACCAGCGATAACAACAACCTTCGTTGGATCATGGAGCAAATGTCTAAGCAGGCGACGGCAAGCAAAACCTCCGAAGCAGCGGGATTGAATGTGTCATTGGATGACACAAGTGCCGAGCAAAGTACATTGCTCGATGTAGACGTAGATCTATTGCAAGAAGTGCCAAACGATGAGTTGCTGAACCAAGAAATGGATGAGTTAATCAGCGACAGAAAAACCTTTGAACAAATTATGTCTAATTTAGGCAGTGTCTCTCAACAAGGTACGCAGAGTTTTGGGCTACAGAGTGCTCAATCAAACCCTGCAACAATGCGCGGTGACTCAGCTGCAGCCCAGTTGACCATGCAGTCTTTGCCAGATGCTCAGGCATTCCCAAGCGAGATGGCAACAAAAGTCTCTTGGGTTGCTAAAGAAGGTTTTAAAACAGCTCATATACAGTTAGATCCCCCTGAACTTGGTAGTTTGACGGTGAAAGTGAGTGTTGATCAGGACTCCAATACTCATGTGAGCTTTGTGGCAAGTTCAGCGCAAGCGAAGGATGCTTTAGAGGGACAGATGCAAAGGCTTCGTGAAATGCTACAACAGCAGGGGGTGCAGTTAGACTCTGTTGATGTAGAAGTTTCACAGGGTAACGATCAAGCGTTTGGCTCGAACGGTTCTGAGGGGAATGGTCAGTCGTCTAATTCCTTTGCTGGTCTGGGGGACTCAGATGTAGGGGATGAAGAGATTGAAAATGTTTCATATGTTTCCTCTCCTGAGCAAGGGATTGATTATTACGCGTAGAAAACCGTGGTGATTCACTATAATCTTTGTAGAATAGTAAGATTCAAGCATTCATTGAATGTAGTAAGATAATTTTGCATGAACAAGGGTTGTATATGGCAGACGATGAATTAGATGTTGGTGCTGAAGAAGGGAAAAAAGGCGGCAAGAAGAAGCTGATAATCATCATTCTGGTGGCGTTGTTGGTGCTTGGTGGTGGCGGTGCTGCGGCATTCTTTTTCCTGATGGGCGGCGATGACCCTGAAGCGGCGGAAGGCGATGAAGTGGCGACTGAAGAAATGGTGCAAACCGATGGACCAGCAATTTATCTCGATTTAGATCAAGCTTTTGTCGTTGATTTCCTTGTATTAGGTAAGCAGCGCTATTTGCAATTAAATATGACTTTGAAATCTCGAGACCAAGGCCAAATAGATGCCGTGAAACTTCATATGCCTTTGATTAGAAATAGTTTGGTTTTACTGTTTTCAAGTCAATCGTTTGACGAATTGCAGACGGTTGAAGGTAAGCAAGCTCTGAAGCTTGCTGCGGTTGATACAATCAATAATATCCTAACGCAAGAAACAGGCTTAGGTGGCATTGAAGACGTGTTATTCACAAACTTCGTGATGCAATAAGGTCTGACCTACTATGGCTGCACAAGACTTATTATCTCAGGATGAAATCGATGCGTTATTGCATGGGGCGGATGAAAAACCTGATGCCGATGATAACGCTGATGCTGGTGGCATTTCATCCTATGATATAACGAGCCAAGAAAGGATTGTGCGTGGGCGAATGCCTACGCTTGAGATGATTAACGAGCGTTTTGCTCGTTATACCCGTATTAGTCTATTCAATTTACTTCGCCGCACTGCAGACGTTTCTTCTGGTGGTCTGCAGATTATGAAGTTTGGCGAATATGTTCATACCTTGTATGTCCCAACCAGTCTTAACCTTGTTAAATTTCGTCCTCTTAGAAGTACCGCGTTATTTATTTTAGATGCCAAGCTGGTGTTTAAGTTAGTAGATAACTTTTTTGGTGGTGATGGGCGTCACGCAAAAATTGAAGGGCGAGAGTTTACGCCGACTGAAATCCGCATTGTGCAATTGATGTTAGAGCAGGTTTTTGTCGATCTAACTGAAGCTTGGGCACCAGTTTTAAAGGTTGACCTTGAGTATATAAGTTCTGAAGTAAACCCTGCGATGGCCAATATTGTTAGTCCTAGTGAGGTAGTTGTTGTATCAACCTTCCACATAGAACTTGATGGTGGCGGTGGTGAACTGCATATCACATTACCCTATTCGATGATTGAGCCAGTGCGAGAGTTGCTGGATGCTGGTGTTCAGAGTGATGTAGATGAAAAAGATGAGCGCTGGGGGAAATCTCTTGAGCAGGATGTGCGAGAATTAGATGTTAAGCTTCAAGTTAATGTCGCCAATAAAAAGGTGCGTCTTGGGGATGTAATGAAGTTTAAAGCAGGCGATGTGTTACCAATTGAAATGCCTGAGTTGGTAACAGTGAGAGCGAATAACGTACCGTCTTTTAAAGGTAAGTTAGGAGTGAGTAATGGTCGCTATGCGGTGGAAATGATTGAAAGTTGTAAAAACTCTAAGAATTAGGTTGTAACGATGGCTGAAGAAACGAATCCAGATGCAGAAGGAATGGACGCAGATCTTGCTGACGAGTGGGCCGCGGCGATGTCTGAAGCGGGTGATGGTGAAGGCGGTGATTCAGGCGAGGGTCTGGATGATGAATGGGCAGCGGCCATGTCAGAACAGGATGTTAAGCCTGTTCAATTAGATCAACTTGGTTCCTCTGGGGCGCCGGGTTCGATCAGCTCTGATATGGATCTGATCATGGATATTCCGGTAACTCTTTCTATGGAGCTCGGGAATACGGAAATAGCCATTCGAAACCTTTTGCAGCTTACTCAAGGGTCTGTTGTTGAACTGGATAGGTTTGCTGGTGAGCCGTTAGATGTATTGGTTAATGGTACTTTGATTGCTCATGGTGAAGTGGTGGTGGTTAACGATAAGTATGGTATTCGCTTAACGGATGTTGTCAGCCCAAGTGAACGAATTAAACGTTTGAAGTAAGAGGGTAGTATGGGACGCTTAGTGTTAGCGCTTGCCATAAGTTTCATGTCTTACAGTGTTCAATCTGAACCTTTTTCTGGCGGTGTGAAACTTGCCGAAGCGTCCTCTGTTTGGCGTTTGTTTTTTGCTCTGGCGTTCTTGTTGGTGCTGATTCCAGCAGTAATCTGGGGGCTAAAGCGATTGCAGGGCCTTCAGCACAAGCTATCTAAATCTGAAATTCAAATTATTGCTTCACAATCAATTGGTGCAAAAGAAAAGTTATTACTCGTTGAGGTTCAGGGAAAGCGAATGCTGATTGGTGCCACGGCAAGTTCTATTACTCGATTACGTGAATTTGATAGCAATGGCGAGCAATTCGCAGAATTAATGAGTGAACAATTAACTAATGAAAAATAGACGTTTATTGATCATTAAACTGCTTACAACGTTATCTCTTTTTTTTCCGCTCTTTGCTATGGCAGAACCTGGATTACCAGCGGTTACGCTGACAACAAATCCAGACGGCAGTCAGGAATATACGGTAAGCCTGCAAATACTCTTTATAATGACCGCGCTGACTTTATTGCCAGCGGCGCTCATTATGATGACTTCGTTTACTCGAATCATCATTGTGTTGTCTATTTTGCGACAAGCGATTGGTCTACAACAATCGCCATCTAATCAAATCATGTTAGGGATGGCGCTTTTTCTAACGCTTTTTATCATGACGCCTACTTTGGACAAAGTGAATGAATTGGCGTTACAGCCTTACTTAAATAATGAGCTGACTTCTTTGCAGGCGGTGGAGGCTGCATCCAAACCAGTGCGTGAGTTTATGCTGGCTCAAACCCGTGAGGATGATGTGGCATTGTATGTGAAGTTGGCGGGTAAAGAGGGCCAAATTGAATCCTTAGAGACACTTCCATTTACGATTCTAATGCCGGCCTTTGTGACCAGTGAGCTTAAGACGGCTTTCCAGATAGGCTTTATGCTGTTTATCCCTTTCTTGATCGTAGATATGGTGGTAGCCAGTGTATTAATGGCGATGGGTATGATGATGCTTTCACCAGTCATTATCTCTTTGCCATTTAAAATTATGCTCTTTGTTATGGTTGATGGCTGGTCAATGATAATGGGGACACTGGCAGCAAGTTTCGGGATATAGCGATGGATCCTCAGGTAATTCTTGACTTATATGGACAAGGTTTTTATTTAATTGTGGTCATGGTATCCGCCGTCATGGTACCTAGTTTGGTCGTAGGTTTGATTGTGAGTGTTTTTCAAGCTGCGACCCAAATCAACGAGCAAACCCTAACTTTCTTACCGCGTTTTGTAGTAACCATCTTTGCGATTATGCACTTGGGGCCTTGGTTGCTGTCTAGTTTGACTGACTTTTTTAACCAGCTGTTTATCGATATTCCAATGTTGATTGGCTAATGTTAGAGCTTAGTACAGACGAGCTTTATGCTCTGATCATTAGCTTTCTCCTTCCCTTTTTTAGAATTGGCGCTTTTTTGATGGCATTGCCATTATTTGGTAGTCAATTAGTGAGTACTCGGGTCCGGTTGGTGTTTGCGTTTGTCTTAGCCATCATTATTACGCCCTTGGTATCCATTCCTCAATACGATCCTATTTCTCCGGCATTCATATTATTGATATTTGAGCAGTTAGTGATTGGAATTGTGCTTGGTTTTGTGGTCACAGTGTTATTCCAAGTGTTTTCTTTGGCGGGGCAATTGGCGGCAATGAAAGCTGGTTTAGGTTTTGCGATGTCTAACGATCCTGCGAATGGCGTTTCTGTGGCGACAATTGGACAATACTATATGACTATGGCTGGTTTGGCGTTTCTAGGCACTGATGGTCATCTCGTTATGATTGAATATTTGGCGGAAAGTTTTGAGTATTGGCCTATCGGTAGTGGCTTTGATAGTCAACGCTATTGGGATATTGTGATGCTTGGAGGTTGGCTGTTTGAGAAAGGATTACTTGTGGTCTTGCCATTAGCGGTAGCTACTTTAATTTTAAATATTTCGTTTGGTATTGTCGCTAAAGCTTCCCCCCAGTTAAATATCTTTGCATTGGGTTTTCCCGTTATTATGCTTTTCTCATTACTCTTTATCTGGATCATGTTGCAGGACTTTCTAGATATATATCGGTTATTCTTCCAAGAGATGACGTCTTGGTTGCAAGAAACATGGGGGATTAGCTCAAATGGCTGAAAATGAAGACGGTACAGAAAAAACCGAAGACGCCAGTGCCAAGAAACTCCAAGAGGCGCGTGATAAAGGTAATATTGCTCGGTCGAGGGATCTGAGTAGTGCGGCGCTCTTGGTTGTTTCTGCTCTATCAATGTACATGGTCGGCATGCTAATAGTTGATGACCTGATGAACCTTTATGCGTTCAATTTTTCTATTGCACGAGAAGACCTTTTTGACGTGGCCATGATGATACATCATCTGTATGTGTCAATTATGACGGCTATTGATTCATTAACGGTATTTATGTTGATTGTTGCAGCCGCTGGGATCATCGGCAGTGTGGCTTTTGGAGGTTTTAACTTCTCTTGGGAGCCGATCGTTCCTAAGCTGTCAAAAATGAGCCCTATTCAGGGCATCAAGCGAATGTTTTCGGTGCAGTCACTCGTCGAATTGCTGAAATCTACTTTAAAGATTTTATTGGTCGGAACGGTTGCGGCGTTTGTATTGCTACATTACTTACCAATGTTAACCGGTTTGGCTTTTGAATCGATTGGTAATGCGATGAGCCACACTCTCGATACGTTGATTTGGGCATTTATTCTTATTTCTTCATCGTTAATTATTATTGCGGCAATTGATGTGCCTTTCCAGGCTTGGCAGCACAAAGATAAATTAAAGATGACCAAACAAGAGGTAAAAGACGAATACAAACAATCGGAAGGTGACCCGCAAGTAAAAGGGCGTATACGTCAATTGCAACGACAGGCTGCGATGCGAAGAATGATGTCTGATGTTCCACAAGCCGATGTGATTATTACAAACCCTACTCATTTCTCGGTGGCTCTTAAATACGATCAGGAAAAAGGAAAAGCTCCGATCATGGTTGCAAAGGGAAGTGACTTCATTGCTTTGAAGATTCGAGAGATTGGTAATTACTATGATATCCCTGTGATACAATCGCCAGCCTTAACAAGGGCTGTATATAAACATACCGAAATTGGTGAGGAAGTGCCTGAAGGGTTGTTTAAAGTGATTGCTCAATTGTTGGCCTATGTGTATCAGTTACGTTTAGCTAGAACAGGTCAGAAGGCACCTGACTCGATGCCGAGCTTCGACATTCCAGAGGAATTTAGATGGAATGGCGAATAATATTTGTGTTTTCCGAGGTGTAAGTGGAATTTGATCGTCAGAGAATACTAGGTCAAACCCGAGGTATCTTAAGTGGTAACTTAGGCGTGCCATTTATCTTATTGGCTTTATTGGCCATGATGGTATTGCCGCTTCCTGCCTTTTTATTAGATGTCTTATTCACATTTAACATTGCGTTAGCCATTGTGGTTTTGTTGGTCGCTGTATATTCCATGCGACCACTGGACTTCGCTGTATTTCCAACCATCCTTCTTATTTCAACATTAATGCGCCTTGCCTTAAATGTTGCATCAACTCGTGTCGTTCTTCTAAACGGGCATGAGGGGGGCGATGCGGCCGGAAAGGTAATCCAAGCTTTTGGTGAAGTGGTTATCGGTGGTGATTATGTTGTTGGTTTTGTGGTTTTTGCAATTCTCATGATCATTAACTTCGCGGTTGTTACCAAAGGTGCAGGTCGAATATCCGAAGTGAGTGCTCGATTCACATTAGATGCTATGCCAGGTAAACAAATGGCGATCGATGCGGATCTAAATGCTGGAATGATAGATGCTGATCAAGCAAAGCAGCGCAGGGACGAAATCGCAGCAGAGGCTGAGTTTTATGGCTCAATGGACGGTGCATCCAAATTCGTAAAAGGTGATGCTGTTGCTGGATTGATGATTCTAGGTATTAATATCATTGGTGGATTGGCAATTGGTATGGCACAGCATGGCCTATCATTTGTTGAGGCTATTCAGGTCTATTCATTGTTGACTATTGGTGATGGCCTTGTAGCACAGATTCCGTCACTTATGCTGTCTACCGCCGCGGCAATCATGGTGACTCGTGTCAACGAGTCTGGTGATATGGGACAGCAAATTTATGGTCAAATGTTTGGTTCTAGTAAAGCACTGTATATTGCGGCGACCATTCTAACGATCATGGGTATTGTTCCTGGAATGCCCCATTTTTCCTTTCTTTCTTTGGCTGCGGCTATTGCTGGTCTTGCCTACTTTCTTGAATACCGTAAAAAGAATCAAGCGAAAGCGAAGACAGCGGCTAAGGGGGCGAAAAAAGGCGATCAAAGTGCTGCTCAACCTCCAGCGGAGAGCAAAGATTTGAGCTGGGAGGATGTGGCGCCAGTCGACATGCTTGGTTTAGAAGTGGGTTATCGTTTAATTCCCTTGGTTGATAAAAGCCAAGGTGGTGAGTTACTCGCCCGTATAAAAGGCGTTCGTCGTAAGTTATCGCAGGAGCTGGGGTTCTTAGTGCCGAGTGTTCATATTAGAGATAACCTAGACTTAATGCCAAACGCTTACAGAATCACCTTGATGGGGGTTAGCTTAGCTGAAGCGGAAGTACACCCAGATAAAGAACTGGCAATCGATCCCGGCCAAGTTTTTGGGAAAATTGATGGTATACCGGGCAAAGACCCTTCCTTCGGTTTGGATGCTATTTGGATTGACACCAAAAAAAGAGACCAAGCGCAAACGTATGGTTATACCGTTGTAGATGTTAGTACAGTCGTTGCTACTCATATAAACCAAGTAATGCAAAAACATGCTTATGAGTTGATTGGTCATGATGAAGTGCAGCAGTTGCTTGGTCTTTTAAAGCAGCATAATCCTAAATTGGCGGAGGAGCTTGTACCGAATACTGTGCCTTTGAGTGTACTGCTTAAAGTGTTACAAAACTTGTTACAGGAGAATGTGCCGCTGCGTGACATGCGAACCATAGCCGAGGCGATTATGGGGGTTCAGCCAAAATCTCAAGACCCTATGATTTTAACGACCGCAGTAAGAACGTCTTTATCTAGAATGATTATGCAGTCTTTAGCAGAAGGAGTGGATGAGGTGCCTGTGATGACTCTAGATCCACAGCTAGAAAAAATGTTGATGCAAACCGTTCAGCAAAGCCAGCAATCAGGAATTAAAAATGAAGAGGCTTTGATCCTTGAACCACAGATGGCTGAACAATTACAAAAATCCTTCCGCGAGCATGCAGAACAGCAAGAAGCAATGGGGAATGCCCCAATATTGATTGTGTCTGCGCCAATTAGGCCTATGTTAGCTCGTTTTATGCGTTATGGTGGTGTTGGAATGTCTGTCTTATCTTATCAAGAAGTTCCTGATAACAAGCGAGTAACCGTAGTGGCTGTAATTGGTCAGTAAAAAAGGAAAGCTATTGATTTTCGAGCTATATTTATCAAAACCTTTCGGGTAAGCTATGGATTTGTATGCATAAATAGACTTAAAGGACTGGTATTCAATGCAGTATAGGCGGTTTCGAGCTCCTGATATGCAAAAGGCGATACGTAAGATACGTGACGCCGTTGGGCCTGATGCTGTCATTATGTCTAATAAACGCTTACCAAGTGGTGAAGTGGAGATTGTCATTGCAATTGATTACGACGGTTCTATGCCGCCTAGTCATTCGGCAAAAACAAATGCTACTCAAGCTCAGCCTTCAACGTCTAAACCTGAACCTAGTGCATCCTATCAAGAGCGTATAGCCCAAGCGCGGAATATGAGCGCTTCACCAACGGCCCCTAAAAAGGGGGAGGCATACGAGGTTTTTGAAGAGCCAGCTCCTGCGCCAGTATCTAGAGCGCCAAGAAATCATTATGTCGATATGCCTGAACAGGCTTATGAGCCCGCTTCTGCTCCACTTGAAAGACCCATTCAAGAAGATCTATCCATTCGGAATCATGTAGAGAACCGTCCATCACCTGATGAAGAAAAGCTCCGTGCTATGGAAAAAGAGCTTGAGCAGGTACGCCGACTTTTAGAACAGTCTCAAGAAGAAAAAACTACTCCCAACTCAACTATTAAGAAACCTACGTTGGATCAGCGCTTGCAAAGTCAGTTAGCGACGTTGGGGTTATCCGAAAAAGTAATTGAGAAGATTGTATCGGACTTATCTCTCACGGGGCGTGAGGAAGACTGGAAAAAGGCGTTATCACATCTTGCTGACAGTATCCCTATTCGCTCTAGTAATGAGACCTTTCAAGGTTGTATTGCCTTTATGGGGCCAACTGGCGTTGGTAAGACAACGACTATCGGTAAAATTGCAGCCCAGTACGTTCTTAAATATGGCTCGAATAGTGTGGTCCTAATTACAACGGATACTTATCGAATAGCCGCTCATGAGCAGCTGAGAACGTTTGGTCGAATTCTAAATGTACCCGTTGAAGTAGTGAATGAGTTTACTGACCTCAATGAAGTGTTAGACAAATATGCAAATTACTCTCTTGTTTTAGTTGATACCGCAGGGATGAACCCTCGCGATCGAAATCTAGAGCGACAATTAGCGATGATGAAACGTGCTCGGGGGTATTTAAAGAAGCTTTTGGTGCTTCCTTGTACGAGCCAGCGTCAAGTGCTTAAGACGGTTGTTGATGTATACTCACAGATTCAGTTAGATGGATGCGTACTGAGCAAATTGGATGAATCTGCTTCTCTAGGTGAGGCCATTAGTGTTGTTATCGAAGAAGGGTTGCCTGTAATGTATGTTGCAGATGGTCAACGAATTCCAGATGATATTGAGCCTGCTCGAGCTCATAATCTAATTAGTCGAGCTGTTTATACTGCAGAGCAGTTTGGCCAGTTGTATGGCGCTCTTAAGTATGGGAGTTAGTAAAATTATGTTATTTGGCAGAGCACTAAGCCCAACTATATAGTACATTTATACTTACAAGTGCTTTCCGGTAACGAATAAATTCTTTTAGCGTATTGCAGCGCTTAGATGGATGTAGCATGTACACAAAAAAGGCGACGTTATCGATAGATGCGATTGTGCTGAAATATGACTTTTTGGTAAAAAAAATCGCCTATCATCTATTAGCTCGTTTACCGAGTAGTGTTGATATTGATGATTTGATTCAAGCTGGAATGATGGGACTTATCGAAGCTTATAAGCGCTTTGAGTCTACTAAAGGAGCGTCTTTCGAAACTTATGCTGGGATTCGCATTCGTGGTGCGATGATGGATGAAGTTCGAAAAAGTGATTGGGCTCCAAGATCAGTTCGAAGAAACAGCAGGGCTGTAACATCAGCGATTCGAGAGGTTGAATCCATCAGTGGTCGAGAAGCTTCTGATGTAGAAGTGGCTGCGCACATGGGGATAAGTATTGATGAATATCATGATATCTTGCATTCATCGATGTCAACCCAGTTGTTTAGTTACGAAGAAATGTTAGAAAGTGAGAGTGGTAGCCACGAACTTGATATCAAGATCGATGGTGAGACTAGTCAGCCAGACTCAATGGTTGAAGAGGCGGGTTTTCAAGTACATTTAGCTCAAGAAATTGATAAATTACCTGATCGAGAAAAACTTGTGCTTTCTCTCTATTACAATGACGAGCTAAACTTAAAAGAGATTGGTGCCGTGCTAGGTGTAAGTGAATCACGTGTGAGTCAAATACACAGCCAAGCCGCTATGCGCCTTCGCTCTCGTTTAAGTGAATGGCAGAATTAATTAGTATGATAGAAATGACTTTACCTAAGGGTTGTGGAGGTTGCATTGGATAAAAATATGAAAATCCTGATTGTTGATGATTTCTCGACAATGAGACGTATCATCAAAAATCTACTGCGGGATTTAGGGTTTACCAATACAGTCGAAGCAGATGATGGAACGACTGCGCTGCCTATTCTGCAAACTGGAACAATTGATTTCCTTGTGACGGATTGGAACATGCCTGGCATGACCGGTATTGAATTGCTTCGTGCAGTTCGTGCCGATGAAAAGCTGAAAACGATTCCTGTTTTGATGGTGACAGCTGAGGCCAAGCGAGACCAGATCATTGCCGCTGCTCAAGCAGGTGTGAATGGTTACGTGGTGAAGCCTTTTACGGCGGTAGCGTTAAAGGAAAAGATTGAGAAGATCTTCGAACGAATTGATTCGGCAAAGTAGGTGCTGTGAATGTCTGTTGAAAACGAGTCAAAAATGGGGGAGTTCGAGTCCGTTGTAAAGGACGGTGCCATCGACCTACTTAATAAATTAGAAGTTGGTGACTTTAGTGGCGCGATAAAAATCATCCAAGAACTAAGTGAGGCTCGCCACAAAAGCTTTTACAACGAAGTAGGTTACCTTACTCGTAGTCTGCATGATGCTATCCGAGATTTCCAAATAGATTCTATGGATATGATGATGCAGGGCGGTGTACCTGAAACTGAAGTCGGCTCTCGTATTACCGATGCATCTGATCGTTTAAATTACGTTATTGAAATGACGAGTTCAGCTGCAAACAAAACTATGGATATGGTTGATAGCAGCGTTCCTGTCGCTAGTGAGCTGCAAATGCAAGCTAGAGAGTTACACAAAGATTGGAATCGTCTTATCCAGAGAGATTTAACCCCTCAAGAATTCCGAGATTTATACAAACGTATAGATGCTTTTTTGAAATATACGGATGAAAGTGCTACGACCTTACATAATAATTTAAATACTATTTTATTAGAGCAGGGTTACCAAGATTTAACTGGACAAGTCATTACACGAGTTAACGAATTGATACGTGACGTTGAAGAGCGTTTAGTTCATCTTGTCTCAGTAGCAGGTCGTGTTGATAGTATTTCTGGTATGGAACACGAATCAGAGACTAAAGAGCGTGACGATGACCGTGGACACGGGCCAGCAATTAATAAAAATGACAACCCTGAAGTACTAAATAACCAAGACGAAGTTGATGACCTTCTTTCGAGTCTTGGTTTTTAAGAGGAGCTGCGGCGGATGAGTTTCGAAGTCGATGAAGAAATTCTACAGGATTTTTTAGTAGAAGCTGGAGAAATCCTGGAACAGCTCTCAGAGCAACTGGTAGATTTGGAGCAGAATCCTGAGGATACTGCTTTACTGAATGCGATATTTCGTGGTTTCCACACTGTTAAAGGTGGAGCAGGCTTTTTGCAGTTAACTGCATTGGTTGATTGCTGTCACTATGCTGAAAACGTATTCGATATTTTAAGAAATCATCAGCGAAAAGTTGACTCTGAGTTAATGGATGTAGTGCTACAAGCACTTGATGCTGTCAACGAGATGTTCGAAACAGTCCGTGCCGGAGGCGAGCCGGAGCCTGCGGATCCTCAAATCATAGAGTCATTAAGTTACTATGCTAAGCCTCCTTCTGAAGATGAAGAAGATGATGAGGAAGAAGGTGAAGATGCAGAAGAAGCTCTAGTTGAAGAAGAGCCAGTAGAGGAAGAGCCTTCTAGCCTAAGTAATTCTGATTCCACTACACATGATGATATATCCGACGATGAATTTGAATCGCTGCTGAGTGCATTAGGTTCCTCCGATTCGACTGAGCCGAATCAAGAAGCAGGTAGTGCCGAACCAGACTCTGATGATATTACGGAAGATGAATTTGATGCATTACTAGACCAGCTTCATGGCAGCAGTGCGCCAGGTATGGAGGCGGATGCTCAAGAGCCTGCTAAGGCAGAGCCGTCCTCTGCTTCTGGGCCAGAGTCAGATGACATTACTGAAGATGAATTTGAGGCGCTACTTGATCAGCTTCATGGTGGTGGTGCACCAGGTGTTGAGGATGATACTACCTCTAAATCTGAGAAAGTTGATGATGAGAAAACATCTTCTAAGGAAGAATCAACTCATGACTCTAGTTCAGCAGAATCTGACTTAATAACAGAGGATGAGTTTGAGCAGCTGTTAGATAGTTTGCATGGCAAGGGCCAAGGTCCGAATCCAGCAAAAGAAGCTGAAGCTAAGAAAGCTACTTCGGAACCTAAACCTGAGCCAAGTGTAAACGCTGAACCTGAGAAGAAAGCGGCCAAACCTAAACCCAAGGCAAAATCGGCACCTAAAAAGCCTGCTGCACCAACTCCGAAGCCTAAGGCTGATGCGGGTGAGGCTGATTCTAAAGAGAAATCTCAGCATGCGCCTGTGGTTCAGGAAACTACGGTTCGTGTAGATACAAAACGTCTTGATGACATTATGAATATGGTTGGTGAACTAGTATTGGTTCGAAATCGCCTTGTTCGTTTGGGTCTTCAAAGCGATGATGAGTCTATGAGTAAAGCGGTTGCCAACTTAGATGTGGTAACTGGGGACTTGCAAAACGCGGTAATGAAAACGCGTATGCAGCCAATCAAGAAAGTATTTGGTCGATTCCCAAGGGTTGTACGTGACCTTGCGCGTAACTTAAAGAAAGAAGTCAATCTTGAACTCCGTGGTGAAGATACCGACCTAGATAAGAACCTTGTAGAAGCCTTAGCAGATCCGCTGGTTCACTTGGTTCGAAACTCTGTTGACCATGGTGTGGAAGCACCTGATGTACGTGAGGCGAAAGGTAAACCACGTGTGGGTCAAGTTATTTTATCTGCTGAGCAAGAAGGTGACCATATTCTGCTATCCATTGATGATGATGGTGCGGGTATGGATGCAGATGTACTACGTCGTAAGGCTGTTGAAAAAGGCCTTATGGATGCAGACACAGCAGAGCGATTATCTGACGATGAAGCGTTTAACTTAATCTTTGCTCCAGGCTTCTCTACAAAAGTAGAGATCACAGATGTGTCTGGCCGTGGCGTTGGTATGGACGTTGTTAAAACGAAAATATCTCAGTTAAACGGCACATTGGATATTAAATCTGTACTTGGACAGGGCTCTCGGTTCAGTATCAAGGTGCCACTAACACTGGCGATTATGCCGACGTTGATGGTGATGTTGAACGATCAAGCGTTTGCGTTCCCTCTTGTCAGCGTAAATGAGATCTTCCACTTAAACCTTAAGAAAACAAACATTGTTGATGGCCAACAGGTTGTTGTGATCCGTGGTAAAACTTTACCAATTTTCCACTTGAAGAACTGGTTAATAAAAGGCGCTGCCTTCGACGAAAAGCCTACTGAAGCTCATGTCGTGGTTGTACAAGTTGGTATGAATGAAGTTGGTTTTGTTGTGGATCAGCTTGTTGGACAAGAAGAAGTGGTTATTAAACCTCTAGGGCGAATGCTGCAGGGGACTCCTGGTATGGCAGGTGCGACAATTACGGGAGATGGTCGTATTGCAATTATCCTAGATGTTCCAAGTATGCTTAAGTCATATGCTTCGCGCTAAGTTGGTTACAGGAGCTGTATTATGCCAGTGAAGGTGCTGGTAGTTGACGACTCAGGTTTTTTTCGTCGTCGATTAGTTGAAATCTTTAGTGCTGACCCACGACTACAAGTTGTAGGTACTGCTAATAATGGTAAAGAAGCTGTCGATAAAGTTGCTTCATTGTCCCCTGATGTTGTGACAATGGACTACGAGATGCCGGTGTTAGACGGCATTTCAGCCGTTGCCGAGATTATGAAGCGCAAGCCGACACCTGTATTGATGTTTTCTTCGTTGACGCATGAGGGGGCTCGGGTCACTCTGGATGCTCTTGAAGCAGGTGCAGTTGACTTCATGCCAAAGAATTTTGAGGATATTTCTCGAGATTCTGCGGTGGTAAAGCATGCGCTTGTTGATCGAGTTTTAACGGTAGCGCGCACACGATTAGGCAATACGTCTAAGCCTGTTGCGCGTGCAGCGGTAAAAGTTGCTCCCAAGCCTATTGTTGTTGACAATGATCGAGGCGTTATCATTCCTCGGGCACGTAAGAAAGTGAGTTTAGTTGCCATTGGGACATCCACTGGCGGCCCTATGGCGCTGCAAGCGGTATTAACCAAGTTACCTAAGGACTTTCCTGCTCCTTTAGTTTTAGTGCAGCATATGCCTGCTGCCTTTACTCATGCTTTTGCAGATCGTCTCAATAATATTTGCCAGATCAAAGTTAAAGAAGCTGAAGATGGCGATAAGCTTATACCTGGTGTTGCTTTACTTGCACCTGGTGGTAAGCAAATGATGGTTGATCCTCGCAATGGCGGCTGTGTCCGCATACTTGAGGGTGATGAACGCTTAAACTATAAACCCTCTGTTGATGTAACCTTTGGCTCTGCTTCAAAATGTTACCCTGGTAAAGTACTGTCAGTTGTCATGACAGGAATGGGAGCTGATGGTAGAGAAGGTGCTCGAATGCTTAAGAATTCAGGCTCGCGTGTCTGGATTCAAAGCGAAGATTCCTGTGTCATATATGGGATGCCTCAAGCGGTCGAAAAAGCAAATTTGGCGGATGATATCATTCATTTAGACCATATTGGTGAGCGCATCGTAAAAGAGGTTAGCTAGTGGATTTGCTTACGCTGGCTGGTCTGATCGTTGCGTTTACTTCGGTATTTCTAGCCAATTGGTTAGGCGGTGGTGAAGTCATACTACTTCTAAATCTGCCGTCTGCCATCATTGTTGTGATTGGAAGTCTTGGTGCAGCGCTGGCACAAAGTAATTTGCGCGAAGCCTTATCTGCAATAAAAATGCTTTCTTGGGCTCTCTTTCCTCCAGCTATTGATCTTTCTGGTAATCGGCGAACTATTAATCTTTTGGCTCATAAAGCTAGGCGCTTTTCTATTATTGCCTTAGAGGCTGACATTAAAGCTCTGAATAATATTTTTGCGATGAGAGCAATGCAGATGGCTGTGGATGGCGCAGAACCTGATTTATTATCAGATCGTCTGCATGATGAAGCTGAACGTATTAGAGATAAGCGCGGACATTGTATTAGTTTTCTTGAATCCATTGGCGGGTACGCACCAACCTTGGGTATTATGGGGTCGGTATTAGGGTTGATTCAAGCCATGGCTAACCTTGATAGTCCCGAAGCATTGGGCCATGGTATTGCTGTTGCATTTGTTTCTACTCTTTATGGGCAAGGGTTTGCAAATTTAGTTATCTTTCCAATCTGTCGAAAGCTATCGCGTTATGCTGACTTAGAATTGCTCAATAACCAAATGTTTATTGATGGAATACATGGCATTGCAACCGGCAAACATCCACAACGTCTTGATTTAGAGCTGAGTGGGTATGAGTGACCGGCAGCGCAGGCGCAGACCTTTGCGTAATAAAGATCAGAACGCACCGCACCATGATCGTTGGATACTTTCTTACGCAGACTTCATCACTTTATTGTTCGCTTTCTTTGTTGCTCTGTACTCAATTTCTCTTAAAGATGCTGGAAATGAAGAAGTATTGAGCGAAACGTTAAATGGCGTATTTGATGCAGTGCAGAAATCTATCAAGCCTATAAATGTTGGTGATCCTGTAGCAGGGCAGCCTGAGAGCGAAAGGCTACTGGAGGTTGTTCCGCCTGAAGAGTCCGAAGCGGATAACCCGCCTGGAGAAGTAGAGGGGAGAAGTCCATTATACGATGCTTTGAGTCAATCTATAGACTCCCAATTTCCTACCTTGCAATCTTCCGGACAAATCTCAATTTCTGAAAATGCAGACTGGATAACCTTGGATATGAAAGCTGCTTTGGTGTTTGATCAAGGCGACTATGAATTAACCAATGAAGCTGTTGCATTGATGATCGTTATTTCTAATATACTTCGTACTTACCCAGCACCTATTATGGTGCTGGGTAATACTGACGATCTCCCCACTAACTCAACAACTATTCCTTCAAATTGGCATTTATCAAGCCTTCGAGCAGCCTCTGTTGTTGATGAATTAGTGTATCGTGGTATTAACCCTAAATTATTAGCCCCACTTGGCTTTTCAAGCGAAAACCCTAAGGTGAGAAATACAAATGATTTTGCAAGGGCTCAAAATAGGCGTGTAACACTAAAAATCAGCAAGCGTAGGGCTGATAACCTGTACGATTACTTGTTTAACTAGCAAGTAAATGTATATGATTAATGTGCAAATAAATAAGTAAACTTCTTGCATGGCAACTAAGGGGTCAGTGTGCATATTTGGGCGGTGGCAAATCAAAAAGGGGGAGTGGGTAAAACCACGACCGTGGTTAGTTTATCTGGGCTATTAGCAGATGCCGGCCATCGTGTTTTAATGATCGACTTGGACCCACATGGTTCCTTAACCAGTTATTTTCGATTCGACCCTGATTCTATTGAGCACAGTGCTTACGACTTATTTCAGGTAAATGGCAAAATTCCTGAAGAGTTACCACGTTCTCTAGTGTTGGAAACTGGCCACCCCAATCTATCACTTATGCCTGCCTCGACGGCTCTGGCAACACTTGAACGGCATGCTCAAGCGCAAGGTGGTATGGGGCTAGTGATTTCTAAAACACTAGCGATTTTATGGGATGACTATGATTATGTGTTGATTGATAGTCCACCTGTATTAGGTGTGTTAATGATTAACGCTTTAGCTGCATGTCAGCAGTTGGTAATTCCTGTTCAAACTGAGTTTTTAGCGATTAAAGGCTTAGAGCGAATGATTCGAACGTTGACTATGATAAATAGAGCTCGTAAGCGACCAGTACCTTATACAATTGTCCCAACTTTATACGACCGTAGAACTCAGGCTTCAAATAAAAGTTTACGTAGTTTGAAGGACTTATATGAAGAGGCTGTTTGGCATTCAGTCATACCAATTGATACAAAACTTCGTGACGCAAGTACTGCAGGCGTTGCACCTTCAGCTTTAGATGCAAGTGCTCGTGGCGTTAAAGCCTATGCAAGTTTGATGGATACCCTACTGAATCCATCTGGTTAATCAACATGAAAGATACAAAATCGAAAGATCAGTCATTAAACGGGCCGCAGCAAGCGCTTCAGAACTACTTAAATGAATTACTACAGGAAACGACTTTTCCTGTAGATGCTCCATTGCAGGCTGAAGAGAAACAAACGTCCGCTGTAGCGGATAGTGATTCAAAGCACGATGATGTTGTTCAGAGCGAGCCTGAAATCCATGAGTCAGATTCGCAGTCTAACAGTAATCAAGACAATGACTTTGAGGCTAGCCAAGAACTATCTCAAGAATATAGCGAGCCGGAACATTACAATCTTAGTAATGAAAATAATGAAGAGTTTGATTACTCAGCTTTAGATGCTTCGTTTGCAGATTTTGAAACAGCAATTCAAACGTTACAAGCTGAGTATGAGCCAAATGTTATTCCTTCTGCTGAATTGCAAACATGGGATATGGAAGCAAATTTAGCTTCTATTGAAGAGCAATTAGAACATAGTGCTCTTGAGACTGAGACTGAGACTGAGACTGAGACTGAGACTGAGACTGAGACTGAGACTGAGACTGAGACTGAGACTGAGACTGAGACTGAGACTGAGACTGAGACTGAGACTGAGACTGATGAAGCATTTGACCTTGAGAAGGCCTTTGCTGAAGTCGCTGAACAAGAAGCACAGCAATTACATGCAAATGCTGAGCAAGAAACTTTCCAGGAGCCAGCGGAAATTGTAGCTTCTCTAGAGCCAGAGCCAGAGCCAGAGCCAGAGCCAGAGCCAGAGCCAGAGCCAGAGCCAGAGCCAGAGCCAGAGCCAGAGCCAGAACCAGA
Source organism: Marinomonas ostreistagni (assembly GCF_016461785.1). Classification (GTDB taxonomy): domain Bacteria; phylum Pseudomonadota; class Gammaproteobacteria; order Pseudomonadales; family Marinomonadaceae; genus Marinomonas; species Marinomonas ostreistagni_A. The sequence goes on from NZ_JAEMUH010000001.1 coordinate 231,450, forward strand.
ACCATCTAAGTTTATTCCTAAGACTGAACCACTACCTTGGGCAAAGAGTCGATTTGAATGCCTACTTTTTTATGTTGGTGGTTTAAAAATAGCTGTTCCTTTGGTGGAGTTGGGAGGAATATACCAATCCAGTGATGAGAAACTTACTGAGATATTTGGTCAGCCAAAATGGTTCATGGGGATGGCGAATGTGGGTGAGCGTAATTTGCGAACAGTCGACACGGCTCGTTGGGTGATGCCTAATCACTATGAGGGTGACTTGAAAGATCACTTTAAATTTGTGATTCAATTAGATCGTTCAAACTGGGGATTGGCGTGTGAAAAGGTGGCAGAAGCTATTTCCCTTGAGCCATCACAGGTAAAATGGCGTTCCGATCGAAGTCGACGTCCTTGGTTGGCAGGTACGGTAATTGATCATATGTGCGCTATATTAGATGTACAAGGTTTTATTGAGTTACTAGAAGATCCTGAAAATGGTTTTCGTAAACATTTAAAAGACTAAGCTTGCGGAGGTCGTGATGTCGACAGGTGTTGCTTTGAAAAAAGAAGTAAAAGAAAACGATGATCCAATGCTGCAATGGGTAACGTTTCGTTTAGAGGATGAAATTTACGGCATCAATGTGATGCAGGTAAAAGAGGTTCTGCGTTATTCTGAAATTGCTCCAGTACCCGGTGCGCCATCGTTTGTGTTAGGTATCATTCATCTTCGTGGTACGGTCGTAACCGTTATTGATACTTGTCAGAGATTTGGTCTTGTGTCAGGTGAAATAACGGATGCAACTCGTATTATGATTGTCGAAGTTGAAGGTCATGTTATCGGTATTCTTGTCGATGCCGTATCAGAGGTCGTTTATCTTCGTCAATCTGAAATTGAAGTGTCTCCGAGCGTTGGTAACGATGAGTCTTCTAAGTTCATTCAAGGTGTTTGCCACAAAAATGATACTTTGTTGATTTTGGTAGATTTAGATAAAATGCTATCTGAAGACGAGTGGAGCGAAATATCTTCTCTCTAAAATCGATAATATTTCAGTAGGCGATTGATGGAATCTCAATGGGTTTTTAATTTATTGTTAGTGCTGCAATTTGTTTTGTTGTTAGCGTTAGCTTTTTGGGCATTTCGTCTATCTAAGAGACTAAAAAAGTTTGAGCGCTCTGCTAACGAAGCCGAGCTGGCACAAAAAAAGCAAGTGCAAGTATTGGCCTCCGGTTCAATAGGTATGGGGCGTCGTCTTGTGGCGATTGAAAAGCGGCTTAACATGGCCGTTGAACGTCAATCTGAAATTATTTCCAAAGAGGGAAGTAGCGTTTCTTATAATCGTGCAATGGAGCTTCTGGAAATGGGGGCCAGTGTTGATGATTTAGTATCTAAGTGTGGGTTAATTCGAGCTGAGGCTGAATTGATCAGTTTATTAAAAAAAGAAGCGCGTCGTAACCCTAACTCAAGCCAATCCTACTAAAACGGCTGAAGATCTTTATTGCCTTTTAACGAATGTGAAAAGGCAATAATTTCAGCAACAGCAAGATATAAGGTTTCAGGTATCTCATCGCCGAGTTCTAGAGTCGAAAGTACTTCAACTAACTCAGGACTTTTGTGAAGTAGTACATCATTTTCTTCAGCCACACGCATGATTTGTTCTGCTAGATAACCAGTTCCTTTAGCCATGACCTTTGGCGCACTTTGAAAGTCGTACTTTAGTGCAACAGCTTTTTTATTAAGTGTTTGGCTCATCTACGTTCTCACATCAATTAATCGTTGCTGTTTCTGTTCTTGATATTGGTTTGATTGTGTTTGTAAGTTTGCTCTAAAGCAATCAAGTGTCTCGATTTCCACTTGCCTATTACGTAAGCTTGTTCGAAGTTCGTCCAAGTGTTCACGAATAAGCCTTTCTGTATCTGCTTCTTCAACAGCAAAGATAATTCCTACCTTTTTATCTTGGATGCTAGTCCTAGCCTCAAAACGCCCCGTTTCTTCAAAGTCAAATTTGAGCTGCACCAACCAACGTCTTTTATGAGGTTCAATGTCCTCGTTATTACCCGATTTGTCTTGATCTATGTTGATGTTTACCACCGAAGTGGAACGCCCATCTTTGATTGGGATTTCAACACTCAAAGGCAAAATAGAGCCGTCCTGCTGAGCATTTTCTATCAGGTTTCGAACCTGATTGGTGGTGATACGTTCAATGGCGCCTGCGACCAGATTCAGAGCTTGATGAGAATTAGCTGCTTGTACACCTGTTACATTGGCCTGTCTTGCTACGTCTTGGTTTGCAACGTCTAGTCGTGAAAGGTTGAGTTTAAAGTCTGTTGCAATATTCATGTTCTTAGCCAAGTTGTTTTCGCTAAAAAGGCCAGAATTTTGGATTGCTTGTTTGATTCCTTCGCCTGATTGGGTCAAGTTTTGGATGTTGGGTAGCTGTTTCACTAGTTGCTCTAGAGCACCAGCGACTTTTTCCGGTAACGCGACACCACTTTGAGATAGGGTATTGAGCTGACGAATCATCGACAAAAATTCCTGTGGTGTAATTTGTTTTGGCAGTGTTTGTCGTAAGCCTTCGGTAAGTGTTGTGGTGGTTGGGGACGTTTTCTCTGCAGGGTAAAGCTGCATTTGCCCTTGTTTATCAATAACGACAGTTAATTTCTCACCCTCTTTGATGGGATGTTGAGTATTAAGAATGAACTCTTCCTTGCCATCGCTTACTACTACACTGAAGTTGGTTTGGAGTTGAGTAGCATTTGTCGACGATACCGTGCTCGCAGAGACAGTATTAAGCGGTTGAACATAGCCTGACTGTACATTTGTCTGTGTGTTTCGTTCCGTTGCAAGGGGCTGAGTCTGCTCTGGCGGAGTATTAGTCAGAGGTCGGTTTATGGCTGACACTTCATTAATCGATGCAGAGTTATTTGTTAATGAGTTAACTTTTAAGTTGTTAGCCTGTGGTTGGCTTGTAGAAGCTTTGGCTACTGCCTCAGTTGTTTTATTTAATTGTGAAGTAGGGCTTTCCAAACGAGATGTTGTCTTTTGTGCAATGTCTTGTGTGTTGTTTGTATTTGCCTGTTGAGGTGTTCCATTAGGTTTTGCTGGTGTTGTATTTGCTTGATGAGTGGCAGAAGTATTGCTACGAATAACAGTCAGAGTAATAGGGCGGCTAGCAACGACCACTTGTGCGATTGTTGTTGCCTGCTGACTGATAACAGTAGATGTATTAGCTACATCGCTTCTAGTCTGATTAGTATACGTTTGATTGTTGGTAGGAGTGTTTGTATTAGGGGAACTTGTATTAATAGTTGCACTCGAAGATGGCGAGGCATAACTGATTGAAGGTTGAGGCGTTGTAGAAGAGCCTGTTGTCTGTGATGAGATAGGTTGTTGAATATTGCTGTTTGTTTGGTTAGGTCGCTGACTTGCAACGGTTAAAGAGACCTGATTGCCGGCAACGTTCAGTGAACCTTTGTCACCTGCTTGGATTTGCTGGTTGGGTTTGTCATTAATTAGAGTGTATTGCTGCAGATCATTTCGTGTTATGCCAATCAACTGTTTGTTTCCATGATCGCTTTGAGCATTTTTGACGGATGTTATTTGAATCGCATGTAGGCCATCGATCAACTTTAGTTCGCTACTTAATTTCGCAATGCTTCCCACGTTGGAAGTTGTCGTTGTTTGTGTAGACGACGTTTTTCCTTGACTAGAAATAAGCGAATTTATGTCCGTGATCATGCTTTCACCACCCTTTCTTTCTGAAAAGCTAGAAATATATTTTATAATAGGCGTCAATCTAGAGTTCTGCTCTAACTCTATTAACGGCCGAAATGGGTAATTCTTTTGCAAAAAACAGTGAACTTACAGCTTAAAAATCTTTGGATTGAGCGTGGTGAACGTGATTTGTGTCGCGACCTTTCGTTTTCGGTTTTAAACGGTGAGCTTATACGTATTGCAGGAGAGAATGGGGCGGGAAAAAGCTCTCTCATAAAAGCCATCTTAGGGTGGGTGCATTTGGAAGCGGGCAATTTAGAATTTAATGGTGAAGATGTGACTCAACATCGAGATATGTTATTGCAATGTCAGTTGTATCTTGGTCACACACCAGGCATTAAAAGTGTTTTTACGGCATTGGAAAATCTGAGACTTTATTGCCCGCAGGCAAGTGAAGAGGCACTGGAATTCGCGCTTGATCAAGTGCAGTTAGGAGCTTTTGTGGATACGCCAGCAGCGCAATTGTCTGCTGGACAAAAGCGTCGTATCGCGTTGGCGCGTTTGTGGTTGACCGATAAAGCATTGTGGTTTCTTGATGAGCCTTTTACAGCATTAGATGTTAAAGGTGTTGATGCTTTAGAACAGCGTATGTCTGACCATTTATCGAGTGGTGGTGCCATTGTTATTACGACACACCAGCCACTATTAAGTTTGGCTCCCAAAGTCATTGAGCTTGTCGCATGAATTATCGGTCGTATTTTAAAGCTGAGTGGATGTCATTATTGCGCCGAAAGCAGGACACACTTAATGCTTTGTTGTTCTTTGTAATGGTCATTACTTTATTTCCATTAGGTGTCGACCCGAGCGCAGATTTTTTAGCACCCGCCGCTGGTGGGATTATATGGTGTGCAACGGCCTTATCCGTATTGATGGCTGTAGAAGGCATGTACAAAGAAGACTATAACGATGGCTCTTTGGAGCAATGGTTGACCAGTGGTTTATCCGTTACTTTTTTAGTTTTTTTGAAAGTTTTAGCTCAGTGGCTAATGGTGGTGTTGCCCTTATTGCTGGTGTTGCCACTGTTAGCTCAGATGTTGTTTTTGCCTATGTCAGTTCTGAGTGTCGTTATGTTGTCCATTTTGCTTGGAACGCCTGCGCTATTTTTTATTGGTTCCATTGGAGCTGCTTTAACTGTGTCATTGCGCCGTGGGGCGGTATTAATGCTGTTATTAATACTTCCACTGTATATACCAGTCATTATTTTTGCGACAGGCGCCGTTCGGGCAGCGCAAATGGAAATGGTCTATAGCGGCCAGTTAGCAATTCTTGCAGCTATTTCTTTGGTTGCTTTAACGCTGTCTCCAGTCATGGCAGCAATCTCAATTAGAGCGAGTGTAAATTAATGAATTGGACGTGGTTTCATAAGCTTGGCTCACCAAAGTGGTTTTATCAATGGGCTTCAAATTGGGGCGGGCGATGTGTCTATCTTGGGCTGATGTTGTTAGTCATTGGTATTGTTTGGGGGCTGGCTTTTGCTCCTGCAGATTACCAACAAGGAAATAGCTTTCGAATTATCTATATCCATGTGCCCGTGGCAGTACTGGCGCAAAGTTGTTACTTAGGGATGGGGATTGCGGGCTTTGTGGCTTTAGTTTGGCAAATGAAACTGGCCCCTGTATTTATCAAGTCTGTCGCACCTGTTGGTGCGGTAATGGCATTTATTGCTTTGGTTTCTGGTGCAATCTGGGGTAAGCCAACATGGGGAACTTGGTGGGTGTGGGACGCGCGTTTAACATCGGTTCTAGTGTTGTTTTTACTATATATGGGCGTTATCGCGATTCAAAATGCCCTTGATGATCAAGTGTTTGCGGATAAAGCGGTAGCTGTTGTTAGTCTGGTTGGTGTGATTAACCTTCCAATAATTAAATATTCCGTAGAATGGTGGAATACACTGCACCAGCCGGCAACGTTCAAATTAACAGAAAAGCCTTCGATGCCTATGGAAATGTGGTTGCCTCTGCTGTTTTCAGCTTTAGGTTTGTATTTGTTTGCGGCGGGCTTGGCTATGTGGCGAATGCAAAGTGAAGTGCTAAAACGAGAGCGCAAAGCAAATTGGGTAAAAAAAGAGGTGATGAGTCATGGCGTTTGAATCATTGATGGATTTTTTTCAAATGGGAAAACACGGCCTATACGTATGGTCTACCTATGCAATCAGCTTAGTTGCGTTAATGGGGTTATTTATTACAACGCGCTACCATAACCAACAATTGCGTAAGCAGTTAAAAAAGCGTTACCAAAGGGAGCAAAGTCGTTAAATGCATCCAGTCCGAAAAAAACGCATGACCATTATTGCAGTGATTTTAACCGTGTTCGCCGCTGCTACAGGCCTAGTAATGTATGCGCTTTCACAAAATATCAATTTATTCTATTCGCCAACGCAAATAGCAGCGGGTGAGGCGCCTCAGAATGTCACGATTCGTGCCGGAGGTATGGTGGTAGACAACAGTGTCGAGCGCAAGAAAGACAGCTTGGATGTTGCTTTTATGGTGACTGATTATCAACACACTGTTCGCATTGAGTACAGTGGTATTTTGCCAGATCTATTCCGTGAAGGTCAGGGGATTGTTGCTCAAGGTAAGCTGGATGGGCGCGGTGTGTTGATTGCAAGTGAGGTATTAGCCAAACACGATGAAGAATATATGCCACCTGAAGTAACTGATGCGCTAGAAAAGGCGAAAGCTCAATAAGGATTCTTTGAATGATTATGCTTCCCGAAGTAGGGCATTACCTCTTAATTTTAGCCATGATGTTTGCCTTCGTTTTGGCGGTTTTACCCATGGTTGGCTATTTCAAGCGCAATGCCATTTTGCTCTCTACCGCTAAGCCTTTGACATATGTGATGACGATATTAACGTGCGCTAGCTTTGTTGTTTTGGCCATTGCTTTTGCACAGGATGATTTTTCTGTTTTATATGTCAGCCAAAACTCAAATAGCCTGCTACCAATTTGGTATAAAGTGAGTGCTGTCTGGGGAGGGCATGAAGGCTCTCTCTTATTATGGATTACTATCCTAACGCTATGGGCTGCGTTGTTAGCTCTTAAAAGTCATACGTTACCAAACAGTACTGGTCCAGTTGTGTTGAGTGTGTTGGGCATTATTGCAACTGGCTTTTTGGCATTCATACTATTCACCTCCTCTCCATTTCTGCGTTTGCTACCAGACCAGCCAGTAGATGGCGTCGACCTGAACCCTTTGCTTCAGGACATAGGACTAATTATTCATCCACCTATGTTGTACATGGGGTATGTTGGCTTTTCTGTGGCATTTGCTTTTGCCATTGCTGCTCTTATCACGGGCAACCTGAATGCCTCTTGGGCACGTTGGGCTCGTCCTTGGACGAATGTATCTTGGGCATTTTTAACACTCGGAATCGCTCTTGGTAGCTGGTGGGCGTACTACGAGCTGGGGTGGGGAGGCTGGTGGTTTTGGGACCCAGTAGAAAACGCCTCATTAATGCCATGGCTTGCAGGAACCGCGCTGATTCACTCTTTAGCCGTCACTGAAAAACGTGGTGTGTTTAAAAGCTGGACGGTATTACTGGCGATTTTTACTTTTAGCTTATCTCTTCTTGGTACATTTTTAGTACGTTCAGGGGTTTTGACATCAGTTCACGCTTTTGCTTCTGACCCAACCCGCGGTGTTTTTATTCTAGCATTGCTGGTGATCATTATCGGTAGTAGCTTATTTCTATATGCTTTAAGAGCTTCTCAGGTGAAATCCAAAGTTAGTTTTGGTTTAACCGGACGTGAATCGTGGTTGCTTATCAATAATATTCTACTGACCATTCTCACGCTGACGGTGCTATTAGGAACTTTATATCCGCTGATTTTTGATGCTTTTGATCTTGGTAAAATCTCAGTGGGCGCTCCGTATTTCAACGCTGTGTTTAGCCCCATAGCACTATTGTTGATTATCTTTATGGGTATTGCGCCATTGGCTAAATGGCACAATACCAAAGGCAGTCTTTTATGGCGAATGTCATGGTTGCCAGCAATATTGGCGACTGCATTGTCATCTTTGGTTTTTACATTCCATGACTTTGATGCCTATTTATGGCTCAGCTTTGCGATAGCATTGTGGCTAGTGCTGATGTGCGTACGAGATTGGTTAGATAAAGTGTTATCTACTCGTCAGTCATTGTGGCAGCGTGCTTGTAAGTTACCTCGTCATTATTATGGTATGCAGCTTGCGCATCTAGGTGTGGCAGTAAGCTTAATCGGCGTGATTTTTGTTAGCATGAATAGCACTGAGACTATTGTTCGTATGGCACCTGGTGATCGAGTTACAGTAGCCCATTACGATTTTGAATTTTTGGGGACACGTCATGTCGAAGGTCCTAACTACACTGCCGATACGGGAATAATAAATGTATATGAAAATGGTGAAAATATAGCCCAAATGCTACCTCAAAAACGCTTGTACCAAGCTCGTCAACAGATGATGACGGAAGCAGCACTTAACCCTGGTTTTACCCGCGATCTTTATATTTCACTCGGTGAGCGGTTAGAGGGGGATGCTTGGGGGATACGAATTTACGTCAAATCTTTTGTTCGTTGGATTTGGCTAGGTGGATTGCTGATGATGGCTGGTGGCTTATTAGCTGCATGGGACAAACGCTACCGCCGTAAAACAGGAGCTTAACGTGAAAAAACTACTCTTTTTTATTCCTTTTATTGCTTTTGTCGCTTTAGGGGCCGTGTTTTATCAACAACTTGGTAAAGACACAGAGTATATGCCATCGGCATTGGTTGGTCAGCAGATACCAGACTTCAAGTTAGTAGATATGGAAACCGATGCAGTGGTAAATAACAGCGCTATGCCAAACGAACCATACCTACTTAACTTTTGGGCAACTTGGTGTCCGTCTTGTAGTGCTGAACATGCCTACTTAGGCGAGCTAGCTGAACAGGGCGTCAATATTGTTGGAGTAGATTATAAAGATGAAACACCGGCTGCAAAGAGGTGGCTAGCAGAGCGAGGTAATCCATATTCATTGGTTCTGCTTGATGAGATGGGGCATTTTGGTGTGGATATGGGAATAACCGGGGCCCCAGAGACGTTTGTAGTCAGTGCGACTGGGGAAATCCTCTACCGTCACCAAGGTGTTGTTGATGAGGCGGTTTGGAAGACATTGAAGGGATACATGCAATGATAGGGAGCCTTATCAGAGCTGCAACATTGTTTCTGATTTTTTGGGGAAGTAATGTTATCGCAATGGAAGTTCTTGAGTTCAAAACGCCGGAAGATCAACTCCGTTACCGTATCTTAACGGAGGAGTTACGTTGTCCTAAGTGTCAAAACCAAAATTTAGAAGATTCCAACGCTGGTATTGCAGTAGATTTGCGTAATCAAATCTATCGCATGGTGAACGATGGGCAATCTAATGAGCAGATTGTCGACTACATGGTTGCGCGTTATGGTGAGTTCGTATTATACCGCCCCGTTCACGATCAAAGCACTGCTATCTTATGGTACGGTCCTTTTGCTTTGCTGATCATCGGTGCTCTGGTTTTTGTCATTGTAGTGATTAAAAACAAACGACAAACAGATAGAGGGGCCTAACTATGATACTCGCTTGGGTCATTATGATTGCGGTGACAGCTATATCGCTTTTGTACTTATTGCGCTCTATTTTGCGTCAGCGGACGTACGAGCAAAATGAGGATGCGGGGCAGAGTTTTTTAGCGATACGTAAACAAGAAGTTGAAGAAGAGCGTCTTGCGGGCCGTTTAACGGACAGTGAAGCACAACAGTTACATCAAGATATCAGCAGCGAAGCTCGCTATATTAACGAACATGGAACTTTAATACTAAATCGAGAAGTACGTTGGGCACGTCTTTTTTTATCAGGTGCTGTTGCCATTATTTTAGTCGGCTCAGTTACTTTATACCATAAGCTTGGTTTCGCACCGGATGTGCTGTTTACGCAGAAGATGCTTGAACGCAGTGCGAATGACCAAGATATTGCTGATTTTCTTGATTACCGAGTAGCGCGTTACGACCGAGCTGAAGATTGGTATTACCTTGCTAGTGAACAAGTCTTAGCACAGGATTATCCGTCTGCGATAGCATCTTACCGACAAGTATTGGAAAAATTGGGGCCAGAGTCTGAGGATCGTATTAATGTTCAAGTAGAACTTGCTCAAGCGATGTTTTATGCCAATAACAATATGGTTTCGGATAGTATGCGTGAAACGGTTGCAGAAGTTCTTAAAGCTACCCCGAATAATGTCAAAGCACTCGGTCTTCAAGGTATTATTCATTTTGATGCTGCACAATATGAAGCTGCAATTCTAACATGGCAGAAGGCAATCCAATTGGGAACAGACCGTCAAGAGCGTTTAGATTTATTGTCAGGAATCGCGGCGGCTCGTAAACAAGGTGGAATTACAGAGGAGCAGGTTCCCGCTCTTATCTCTCATAGGTTACAGTTAAAACTCATCTTGGCTAGTGGTTCAGTGCAGCAAGATGATGTGTATTTGGTTTATGCCAAAGCACCAGACCAAGCCATGCCTGTCGCCATTCAGCGTATATCAGCACAGGAATTTGATGCGCCCATTGTTTTAACAAACATTGACAACCTAATGCCAGGTAAAACACTGGCAGAGGTAACAACAGTCGATATTATTGTTAAGCGATCGAATTCTTTGGCTCAAGACTTGAGTCAAGGTGAAATAGTTGGTCATTTGTCATCCGTTCCGAGTCGTAGTGGCAAGATTTTTAAGGTCAAAGTGTCCTTATAATTGAAACCAACTCCGCTTCGACTGATAATACGGGTAATGTATTGATCTTAAGCGGACTTTTTATAATGGATTTTAGCTTGCGTGAGTGGCTAATTTTAATTGGTATCATCATTATTATTGGCATTTTAGTCGATGGTTATCGTCGTTATCGTAAACCCCAGCCGATGACAATAAGTGACGATGATGACTATGACGACCCTGAAGAGCGTAAACGCGAAGCGTTATTACGTAGAGAATTACCGAATGGTGGTGCGCGACCTGTTAATCGCTCAGTAGATTCTGCTGACCCTGTCATGAATGCCTTTGAGAATGCCCGTAAAACGGCAAGGGGGCCTTTGACTGACATGCCGCATAAGGTAGATGCTGGGCCTGAGCTTGATCGTAATGATCAGTTTGAATTGGATGAGTTAGCTTCTCTTGTGCCTGAGCGTTTTGATGGTTACGAAGAGAATACATCAATACAGGCTGATAAAGATTACGGTGATGTGCTGTATGATGGCTACGACTTAGATGTTGGGCATGAATCTGAAGAACTTTCTGAGCACTCTGATCTTGAGGAAATTGATCTAGAGCGCAGTTATTCGAGTGTTGATCTTGACCAAGCATCTCAACTCAGCCCCGCATCAGAAGAGCACACATCAGACGAAGAAGAGGCCGAGATTGAAGAAGTCATTGTTATCAATGTGTTTGCGCCACAAGATAATTCATTCGCTGGTATGGAGTTACTTCAATTAGTACTGAACTGCGGTATGCGTTACGGTGATATGGATATTTTTCACCGTCATGAAGAGGGTTTTGATAAGGGGAAAATCCAATTTTCAATGGCGAATGCCATAGAGCCAGGAACCTTCAATCTAGACACCATGGGTGAAACAGATTGTCCAGGCGTTAGCTTTTTCATGGGGTTACCAGGGCCTAAGAACAGTATGAAAGCATTCGACTTTATGCTTGAGACAGCTCAAGCTCTGGTTCGTAATTTGGGCGGTGAGCTGCTTGATGAGCGCAGAGCGCCGATGACAGAGCAAACTATTGCCCATTGCCGTCAACGAATCAAAGATTTCGAACGCAGGCAGCTAACAAAAAAGGCACGACAGTCCTAACCCTTCAAATAAACAAGGCTCCTTAATGGGGCCTTGATTCTTTTTACCTGTAATTGTTTTGAGAACACTATGAGCGACAAGCAAGCTTTCACCTTGGAAGATATTCAAGCATTAACGAAAACGTTAAATGACTACAGCTATGCATATCATGTTCAAGATGCCCCAATAGTACCTGATGCGGAATATGATCGCTGCTATCGAGCTTTGCAAGAAATGGAGGCTCAACACCCTGAGTGGGTTCAGCAAGATTCCCCGACACAGCGGGTTGGGGAGAAGCCTGATAATGGTTTTGCATCAGTTGATCATACTGTGCCGATGTTATCTCTTGATAATGCTTTTGATAATGACAGCATGGTCGACTTTGATGAGCGTATTCAAAAGTTGTCTAAGATGACTGATATTACCTATTGCTGTGAACCTAAGTTGGACGGTTTAGCGATCAGTCTACGCTATGAAAATGGCCAATTGGTTCGTGGTGTCACACGTGGTGATGGATTAACAGGTGAAGACATTACCTCGAATATTAAAACCATTTACTCCGTTCCATTAAAACTTCGTTCGGATAACCCGCCACCGGTACTTGAAGTGCGCGGCGAGATTTACATGCCTAAGGCAGGCTTTGAGAAGCTCAACCAACAGGCGGCAGAAAGAGGAGAGAAAACGTTTGTTAATCCTCGTAATGCTGCGGCAGGTAGCTTACGTCAACTTGATCCCAAGGTTACGGCATCTCGCCCCTTAGTGCTCTGTGCTTACAGTATTGGTTATGTAGAGGGTTGGGAGCAACCTGACAGCCACTATGAAGGGTTGCTGCAACTGGCTGAATGGGGCTTTAAGACGAATAACCTCATGGCGCGAGTTAAAGGTGTCCAAGGCTGTTTAGAGTATTACGATAAACTGGCTACCGAGCGTGATGAGCTTAGCTACGATATCGACGGCATTGTGTATAAAGTGGACAGTATTACACAGCAAAATAAACTTGGTTTTGTAGCGCGTGCTCCGCGCTGGGCCATTGCTCGGAAATTCCCTGCCCAAGAAGAAGTGACGCAAATCCTCGGAGTGGATTTTCAAGTGGGCCGTACCGGTGCTATTACACCTGTTGCTCGTCTACAACCAACATTTGTTGGTGGTGTCACCGTTTCCAACGCAACGCTGCATAATCAAGATGAAATTGATCGATTGGGTGTTAAAGTCAATGACTGGGTGGTCATACGCCGTGCTGGTGATGTGATTCCTCAGGTTGTACATGTCTTGAATGAGCGTCGAACGGGTGCCGAGCAAGAGGTTGAGTTTCCAACTAAGTGTCCTGTTTGTGATTCGGACATTGAGCGAGTGGCAGGGGAGGCCGTACAACGTTGTACAGGTGGCTTGGTTTGTGGTGCTCAATTAAAAGAGCGTCTAAAACACTTTGTATCTCGAAAAGCGATGGACATTGATGGCTTAGGTGACAAGCTCATTGAGCAATTAGTCGATGCTAAGTTAGTGACGACCCCTGTGGACATCTATTCCTTAAAGGATAAGCCAGCTCGCCTGTTAGCAATGGAGCGTATGGGGGATAAGTCAGTTGAGAAATTACTGAATGCGATTGAGCAATCAAAACAAACACTTTTTAACCGCTTTGTTTATGCCTTGGGAATTCGAGAGGTTGGTGAAGCCACGGCGCGTACGTTAACGCAATATTTTGGCTCGTTAGAAAAATTAATGTCTGCAACAGAAGCGGATCTGATTGAAGTAGAAGATGTTGGGCCGATTGTTGCTCAGCATATTCGTTTGTTCTTCGATCAAGAAGACAATGTAGCGACAGTCGAAGGCTTGTTGGAACAAGGCATCACTTGGGAAATTGCTCAAATAGGCGATGCGAGTGAACAACCTCTCGCTGGCAAAACATATGTTGTAACCGGAACACTAAGCCGATATTCACGAGATGAGGTAAAAGATACACTGATCAAACTTGGTGCTAAAGTGAGTGGTTCAGTGTCAGGTAAAACAGATTGCCTTGTTGCCGGTGAGAAAGCCGGGTCTAAACTAGCGAAAGCTCAGTCTCTAAATGTGCCTGTTATGGATGAAGAGGCGCTTCATCAAATGTTGACTGATTTAGGAGCGGTATAGAATGGATACTTTGATACCTTTCGACTCGCTTGATCCTGAAACTCTTGCAAATGTGTTAAATGATATTGTTTCCCGAGACGGCACGGATTACGGGGATTACGATCTTTCCTCAGAGCAAAAGCGAGAACAAGCTTTACGCGCATTGAAATCTGGTGAAGCCGTTTTATTGTTTGATACTGAAAGTGAGACGATTCAGCTGGTTTCAAAAAGTGCGGTTCAAAACCGTTACACGTAATTTAATGGTTGTTTTGTAAGGAAAAGGGCTATTTTGATAGCCCTTTTACTGTCCTTAGTGCTGCTAGGATGCAACGGATAGGGGTTAGTCGCGAATACAACTACGAATGGTATGGTCCATTTCTCTGGAAGGCTCTTTTTCTTTGTTGCGTCCCACTACTTTTGCAGGAACCCCCGCAACGGTTGTGTGAGGTTCAACAGGATCAAGTACCACGCTGCCAGCACCCACTTTAGCACCCTCGCCAACTTCAATATTACCAAGAATTTTTGCCCCTGCTCCTATTAGAACACCGGTGCGAATTTTTGGATGACGATCTCCTGTTTCTTTACCAGTACCGCCTAATGTCACTGATTGGAGAATAGAAACATTGTCCTCAATGATGCAGGTTTCACCTACGACTAAACCTGTTGCATGGTCGAGCATGATGCCGCAGCCGATTCGTGCCGCTGGATGAATGTCGACACCAAAAGTCATGGACATCTGTCCTTGTAAATAAAGCGCTAAACTCTCTCTACCTTGTTTCCATAGCCAGTTAGCGACACGGTAGGTTTGTAAGGCATGGAAACCTTTGAAAAACAGCAGTGGTGTAGTGAGGCAATCACATGCAGCGTCACGCTCTTTGATTGATAAGATATCCTGAGCCATACATTCAACAATTTTTGACTTTGGATCAGCCATCGCTTCTTGAAAGACTTCACGCAGCACCATCGCGGGAATAGAGATACTATCCAACTTGCTGGCAAGCAAAAAACTCAAAGCAGAGCTAAGTGAGTCATGACGAAGAATGGTTGTATTGAAATAACTTGCCAAAATGGGTTCATCTTGTGCTAGTTTTTCAGCTTCAGCTTGTAACGATGGCCACAGGTTGTCAAAGGTCACGTCAGATTGGATTGTGTTACTCAAAATCAAATTACCTACATGTTTTCGTGGCTAGAGTGTGGTTATGGGGGTAGCATCTACCAATACAAGGGTGAATGTAAACAGAATGCTCGTTTTATGGAGACACTATGAGTCAAAAAACCGTATCTGATGCGTTACATATATTTTACGAATTAAATAGCGCTTTGTCTGATGCATATTGGGAAACAAATGACATAAATAGCAAGGATTTGTTTTTCTCTATGAAGTCCATGTTGCAGGATGAGCTTGATGAATTGCACAAGTTGAGTATGCAAGATCATATTTATCCTTACGAACCAATCAACCCTGGTGTGGTTCAGTTGAGTGATAAATTACGTGAGCTACATCCTTTAATGGGCGGAATCGTTTATCGTCCCAAAACCTTTAGAAGGTTAGATGATTTGATTCCAAGTGCATGTGACCTATTTGAAATCTAAAGTTTGAGTGAAAGAGAAGAAGTCTTAGACTTCTCCTCTTTTCAATTGCCTGATAGTAAAGCGATTAGGATGAAGTGTTTCAATAACAGTTTGTTCTAATGGCGTAATCTCGTTGAGAATTAAACTGCTAATATAAAAACCGCAAAGTGGTGCACTGACTAATCCACGTGAGCCATGACCAACATTAATATATAACCCAGTTAGTAACTCTCCTGTTTCGTTTGACAGCCATTTTGCGTTCTGACGCAAAGGCGCATAGCGATCAACGAGTGCTTTTTGAGCACTGAAAGGTCCAACAATCGGAGTATAATCCGCGACAGTGCAGCGCATTGCAACGCGTCCTTTGCAGTTCGCCAGATTGATTGCTTCTGAATCAATTGGAAGTAAGTGTTGCAATTTGACTAAGTTGTCTTGATGGCTTTGCTCTAGAACATCAAGGCGATTGTCCCCTAAATCATAAGTCGCTCCGAAGTTGATTTGGCCTTCCAAAGCAGGAGATAAGTACCCTTCTGCACAGAGCACCTGGCTAACTTTTTTAATCGTTTCTTGATCTTTTGAGGTGAGATCACAGATGGCCAATTGAGTCACTTGGCCGCGAATGGGTTTTGTGGGCCACTCTTGCCATGTTTTCAGGGGTGCCTGTTCATTAGCAGTACAAAGCACCACATGAGAGTATGTTTCGGTTGAATGCTGGCTAGTCGCTTGCCAACCTGCTTCACATGGGGCTAAATCAAGCAACTGTGTCGATAACGAAAGTTGTATGTTTTTATGTGATAGAAGGTGCTCACAAACAGATTGCGGCTTTAGCCATCCTGAGAGGGGCAGCTCCAATCCTTGATCATGAGCTCGAATGATGGAATCAGGGTAAAGTTGACTCGCTAGCATCTTAGAAAACTTAGTTTGCTCGTTTTCATTTTTCGGTAGTTGCAAGAGTCCACATTGCTGCCATGCTGCAGTCTGGTCGCCAATCGCATTATAAAAGCGGTTAGCATAGAGGTAAGCTGTCAAATAAAAGCGATTCAAAGGTGTGTCTGATACGCTAAGTTTTGGGTAAAGCATCCCTTGTGCGTTGCCAGAACCACCGCAAGCGATATTGTTGCCTTGCTCCCATACCTCTACCGGGATTCCCTTTTCAGCCAGCGCATGAGCTGTAGTTGCTCCCGCTATTCCACTACCGACAACTAATACCTTATTGATTGTTTTCTGTTGTTTGACGACGAACCATGGCGCTTCATGCGAACTTTCTGATTCGGTAGGTATAAAGCTACCTATCATCATTTCGCGTTTGTGCCCAAACCCTTTTACTTTTTGCACATCAAAGCCATGAGACTTTAAGCCGCGACGGACGATTCCAGCAGCGGTAAATGTTGCAAAAGTGCTCCCTTCGATACTTAAGCGCTGAATGTTCTGAAACAATTCATCACTCCACATGTCAGGGTTTTTGCTGGGTGCGAAGCCATCTAAAAACCAAGCATCGACTTGACCATTTAACGCCTTAAAGCCTTCACTGGCTTCCCCAAACCATAAGGTGAGCGTGGTGCGTTGCTCTGGAAAGAAAAGTGTATGCAAACCATGACAAAGCACGGGGTACTTGGCAACCAACGGTTGAGCCAGCTGTTTAAGACTTGGCCACATAGCAAGAGACTGCTCGAGCTTATCCTTACTTAGTGGGTACTTTTCGACAGAGACAAAGTGTAGCCAGCTATCGTTGGGGGATTGCTCTAAAAAAAGTTGCCAAGCACAAAGAAAATTTAAACCTGTACCAAACCCTGTTTCCGCAATAGTAAAGCGTTGATGTGGTGACAGACTGGAGAAGCGCTCTGAGAGCAGATTATGCTCAAGAAAGACATAACGCGTTTCATCAAGTCCGGCATCTTTATCAAAGTAAACATCATCAAACGCACTAGAGCGAGGTACGCCATCCTCGCCAAAATTTAGTGCTGGTGGCTCAAGTTTGTAGCTAGTTAACACGAGTGACCTTCTTAATTGTCACAGGCGAAACAGGTACGTTTTGATAAGGGCCTACTGTTCGAGTCGATACATTGGCTATCTCATCGACTACGTCTAATCCAGAAATCACTTTACCAAATACGGTGTAGCCAGCACCGCCACGAGCACCATGATTTAAAAATGCATTATCAACTTGGTTAATAAAAAACTGAGAGGTTGCGCTATTAGGATCATTGGTACGAGCCATTGCTAAAGTGCCACGGTAATTTGAAAGTCCATTATTACCTTCGTATGCAATTGCTTTGTGCGTTTGCTTACGCTCCATTTCGGGAGAAAAACCGCCAGTCTGAACCATAAAGCCTTTGATGACACGATGAAAAATTACTCCTTCGTAAAACCCTTCATCAACATACTGAAGAAAGTTTTTTACTGTCTTTGGGGCTGCTTGTTCATCAAGGTCAACACGGATGTCGCCAAGGCTTGTTTGAATATTTACTTCTGTTGCGAAGCTAGGCAAGCTCAGTGCAGAAAGCACTAAACCTGTGAGTAAACTTTTTTTCATTTGAGTCTTCCTTATTGGCAATGCGCCCATAATATTAGGGTGTTCAATTAAGAACGCCAAGATGAAATTGATTTGAGAGGTCTAAACATGAGAACTGCGGTGGTTGAAATCGAATATTGCACCCTTTGTCGTTGGATGTTACGAGCTGCTTGGTTATCTCAGGAATTGTTAATGACCTTTGATGATGACATAAAAAGCGTCACTTTAATTCCGACTCAAGGCGGCATTTTTAAAGTTCGTGTTAACGGTGAAGAGATTTGGTGTCGTAAAGCAGAAGGGGGCTTCCCTGAAGCAAAAGTATTAAAGCAGCGTATGAGAGATGTTATTGATCCTGAGCGAGATCTTGGTCACTCAGATGTTAAGAAATCTGAATAAACAAGTTTAACCGTACTGAAATGAAATACAGAAAAACAGTAGGCAGCACTGAGTGCCTACTGTTTTTTTAGCTTTTGCTTGATTTAGAAGAGCCTTAGAAAACTTGTTTGAAAGGTTTAACTTCAACATTAGCATAGACACCTGCCGCAACATACGGATCTGCGTCCGCCCATGCTTTTGCATCTTCTAGTGAAGCAAATTCTGCTATGACTACGCTGCCTGTAAAACCTGCAGTGCCAGGGTCGTTTGAATCAATTGCGGGGTTCGGTCCTGCTAACACAAGGCGACCTTGACCGCGTAATTCCTGAAGTCGCTTAAGGTGAGCTGGGCGAGCAGCTAATCGACTTTCTAAGCTGTTTTCAACGTCTTGGCCAACGACTGAATAAAGCATCGCTTAATCCTTATTTTGCATTTGAGAAGATAAGTAAATTCCTTGAAGAATGATGAATACTATGGTCATCCCCAATAGGCCAAACAACTTAAAGTCAACCCATATGTCTTCACTGAAATTGAAGGCGACGTAAAGATTCACGGCACCTGATAATATAAAGAAACCAACCCACGCGAGGTTTAAGGTTCGCCAAGTATTGTGAGGTAATTCGATTTTATCTCCCATCATGCGTTCGATGATGTTTTTGTGGCCGATAAATTGACTACCAAAAAATGCGACAGCAAAGAGCCAGTTTACGATAGTGGGTTTCCATTTAATGAAATCGCCATTACCAAGTAGTACCGTTGCCCCGCCGAGTAAAACAACCAAAACAAGTGAAACAATATGCATCTTTTCAATGGTTCGGTGCTTTATCCATGTGTAGCCTACTTGTACAAGCGTTGCAGGGATGAGCACAGCCGTTGCGATGATGATGTCGCCTGTTGTTTTATAAACCAAGAAAAAAACAAGAATGGGTAAAAAGTCGAATAGTAATTTCATAGTCAAGCCAGTTTATGTATGCTCGAATGATAATACCTAGCAACTGTCGGAAAAAATACCCCTTTGATGCCTGATACTCGATACCAGCCAATAGATTTACATACTCACTCCACAGCCTCAGATGGCCAGTTAACACCGATAGAATTAGTGCAACTTGCACACCAAGAAGGTGTTCAGATGTTCGCTTTGACAGATCACGATACCACGTCAGGTTTAAAGCAAGCTCGCAACACGGCGAACTCTCTTGGTATGACATTTATTAATGGCTGTGAACTCTCTGTAGCTTGGAAAAAGATTCCACTGCATATGGTGGCGTTAGGCTTTGAAGAAGATTGTGCCATAATTGGTAAGTGGACAAAAAAGAATCAAACGGTACGTCTAGAAAGAGGTCGTCAGATTGCTGATTTGTTGTCTAAAAAAGGGTTGCCAGACCTATTTGATAAAGCAATAGAGGAAGCAGGTGGTAGTCAATTAGGACGGCCACATTTTGCAAAAGTTATGGTTCGAGAAGGTATTGTCAAAGATACTAACAAAGCATTCGACCATTACCTCAACAACAAAAAATTAGGGCAGATACGAGATGTCTGGCCTCAATTAGAGGAAATTATGCCAGAGCTCACCGCAAGTAAATGCGAGTTAGTTTTAGCGCATCCTAAGCGATATCCCTTGACTGTGACTAAGCTTAAATCAGTGTTGCAAGATTTTAGCAAGTTGGGTGGCAGTGCGATCGAAGTGGCATCTGGTAATGAACGGCCTGATCACGTCCGATTTTTAGAGCGGTTATCTAGAGAATTTGGTTTTAAAGCGTCAGTAGGAAGTGATTACCATGGTCCATTCGGTCCTTGGACTCAAGTAGGACGATTTACACAAGTTCATGAGCAAGAGATTTCACCTATTTGGTATCAATGGCAAACTTAATCCACTTGCTAGGAATAATTAGATGTTCACCTCAACATGAGGTGTTATGGAGAGAATACTTTGAGCCAGTTTTTTCAGATACACCCAGAAAATCCACAAGCTCGCTTGATTAAGCAAGCGGCACAATTGATTCGTGAGGGAGCTGTTATTGCTTATCCTACAGATTGTGGTTATTCACTAGGTTGCCATATTGGTGATAAAGCAGCTTTAGAAAAAATCCGTACTATTCGTAGGTTAGACGATAAGCATAATTTCACTTTGGTGTGCCGTGACCTTTCTGAAATTTCGACCTATGCTCGTTATGATAATGCCATTTATCGTTTGCTGAAGCATCATACGCCAGGACCTTATACGTTTATTTTCAATGGGACATCTGAAGTCCCAAGACGTTTGATGCATCCAAAGCGTAAAACGATTGGCATTCGAATTCCAGACAACAAAATTGTTCAGGCCCTACTAGAAGAGTTAGGGGAGCCTATTATGAGTTCGTCTCTTATTTTGCCTGGTGAAACAGACCCCATGATGGACCCTTATGACATTCGTGATACGTTACAGCATCAGTTAGATTTAGTCATAGATGGAGGGTTCTGTGGTATGCAACCGACTACCGTTATTGGGATGGACTCCGAAGAAATCAAAGTCTTAAGAATTGGTGCTGGAGATCCTGCTCCGTTCGAGTAAAAACTGCGTAAGGTACGCTATCAACTGAAATGTGATCCGACTATAATGCGGTCAGAATTAACTTAGAATGACTTTCTAAGTTTAAATTGTGTAATTAACATAACTGGGTTGCTGCGAAGCATTCCCGAAAGAGGTCGTAATGGACGAAAAATTACAAAAAGTGTTGGCGAGAGCAGGTGTAGGATCTCGTCGTGAAATGGAGAATCGTATTCGTGAAGGTCGAGTGCTTGTAAACGGTAATGTTGCCACGCTTGGTGATCGAGTGCGTCCTAATGATGTGATTGAATTTGATGGTGTTGAGGTCAAAACAACAGCGTCTAGTGAAGTTGAGCGTCGAGTCATTATTTATAATAAACCTGAAGGCGAAGTTTGTACTCGTAAAGATCCTGAAGGTCGCCCCACTGTTTTTGATCGCCTACCAAAGCTACGTGGAAGTCGCTGGATAGCGGTTGGTCGTCTTGATATCAACACTTCAGGGCTACTGCTGTTCACCACTGATGGTGAATTAGCGAACCGTTTGATGCACCCATCTACCGAAATTGACCGTGAATACCTAGTCCGCGTGATGGGGAATGTAACGGAAGAGCACATTGAAAACCTTAAAAAAGGAGTCTTGCTAGAAGACGGAATGGCTCAATTTACTGACATCGTAGATGGTGGTGGTGAGGGGATTAACCATTGGTTTTATGTGTGTCTGATGGAAGGGCGTAACCGTGAAGTCCGCCGCCTATGGGAATCGCAAGAGCTAAAAGTAAACCGTCTAAAGCGTGTACGATTTGGTCCAGTATTTTTGCCATCAAAAGCTAAAGTTGGTCGATGGGTTGAGATGGACGAGTCGGATGTTAGCGCTTTGTGTGAGGTTGTTGGCCTTGAACATAAGATTACTGGCTTGAAAAGCCAACAAGAGAAACATGACCGTCGTAGACAAAGTGGTGCGCGTGTTACAGGTAGCGTAGCCAAAACGAAACGACGTGAAAAAGGTTTTGATTGGCAAGCATCTGAGAAGCAACAGGAATTTAAACCGCGTCGACCAGGGCGCCGTTCATTCAGATAAAAGAGGATTGTAGGCTATGAGCATGGTGCGATGGATTTTAGTTGTTGTCATTGCAATGCTAATTGGTTTTTTTGTTTATGTAGACATGAACAACGGTGTTCCTGATCACCTTGGTGTGAATGAGGGGCTGTTAGCACCCTGCCCAGATATGCCGAATTGCGTCTCTTCGCAAGCTCCTGTTGAGGATGAGCAACATTACGTCGAGCCGATTATTTATCGCACTTCTGTAAAATTAGCCCAGCTTAAGGTAGAGCAAGCGCTGCTGAGTCAAGGAAACGGTCGTATTATTGACAGTCGTTTAGGCTATACTCACTTTGAAATTTCTAGTGACCTTTTTGGTTTCAAAGATGACTTAGAAATCTACTTCCCCGAAGCCGATAGTGTAATGCACGTTCGTTCAGCTTCTAGAGTTGGTTATGATGACCTAGATGTTAATCGAGAACGAGTTAGACAAATACAGGATCTTCTAGTAGATTGATCTTGAAGGCTTTATTAATTATCAAATGGACGAGGATAGACTATGAGCGCGAATGATACCCAATCGATCCTGATTGTTGAAGACGATGAGCGCCTCGCCACGTTAACCCAAGAGTATCTACAAAAGAATGGTTTTAATGTAGATGTTGAGCCAGATGGACGAAATGCCATTTCTCGCATTATTGAAGAACAACCTTCTCTTGTGATTCTTGATTTGATGCTGCCTGGCGCCGACGGTTTTACAGTTTGTCGCAGTGTTCGCAATGATTACCATGGCCCAATATTGATGCTGACAGCTCGTAGTGACGATGTCGATCAAATTTTGGGATTAGAAATTGGTGCCGACGATTATGTTTCTAAGCCAGCTAAACCTCGTGTGTTGTTAGCAAGGGTTCAATCATTGTTACGACGCAGTACACAAGATGTTGATTTGTCCTCAGTATCTGCAGAAGCAGAACAAACACTTGAATTTGGTAGCTTAGTAATTGATAACTCTCGTCGAGAAGCTTGGCGTGAAGGTGAAGAAATTGAGCTAACAAGCGCCGAGTTTGATTTGCTTTGGTTACTCGCTAGTAACTCTGGCCGTATTCTTAGCCGTGAAGAAATATTTAGTGAGTTGCGTGGTATTGAATATGATGGTCAAGACCGTTCTGTTGATGTCCGTATCTCAAGAATTCGCTCAAAGATTGGCGATGATCCGATTCATCCGCGTCGAATCAAAACGATTCGTAGTAAAGGCTACCTATTTGTGAAAGAGGTTTAGTCTTAATGCGAAGTGATATGTGGCGCCTCTATCGACATATCTTGATTGGGGGCTTGCTCATATCACTCGTTTGCTTTTCCCTTATTGCTTGGCTCAAGCAATCTTACCAAGAGCGTGAGCTATTACAGCAGCTTGCTGTGGATGTAGAACTAACTGCTGCTCTCTATAAAGAAAATGGCACACTTACTGATATATCAAATGTTTCTGTATTTAAGTGGGAGCCGCTTGGGCCTATTTCCTCTGAATCTCGTACTGAACTGCTTCATGATTCAGACCTCGTATTAGCGAATGTCTACAGTGGTACCCAGCTGGCACTGAAAGGTGAAAGTCATGCGGTGCAGTTCTCTCTTTTACAGCCTATGCTTCAAAGATTTCTAGAAGTGTATCCATTGCAGTGGTCGAAAAAACTAGACCTGTTAAACACTCTCAAGAGTATTTCGATAAAGAAAATTGAACCAAGCCCATGGTTAACGAGTGAGGTGAGCCTTCACCAAGCCGTTGATAGGCAGCTTTATTTCCTATGGCAGCCAAGTGGTTCGGATCAGGCGTGGCGTATTCAATTTAATCAAGCTAATACATTTTCTTTTGGAACAATCGTTTTTGCGTTTATTTTACTGTCTTTGGCCGCTCTTTTAGTGTTGGTGTGGATTGGCTTTATGGGGCTTGATCGTAAAAGGGTACATTTTGAGACTATTACACGTCAGATTGCTCGAGGAAGAGGAGCTCTGCCCCATGGTGTGGTAGATAGCTCGGGTACTCTAAAAGAGTTGGCTTACTCTTTTGATTCAATGTCGACACACATCCAAAGGCTACTCAAAGTTCAGCGTGAAATGATAAATGCCATTTCTCACGAGCTAAGAACGCCTATTGCCCGACTAAGGTTTGGTTTAGAGGTTCTTAAAGATGATGTGAGTGAAGAACTTGAGTCGTCTATTACTGCACTAGAGTATGACGTAGAAGAGCTAAATACTTTAGTAGATGAGGTGCTCACCTACGGAAAGTTAGAGGAAGGTACCCTTGCTCTAAATTTCGAGCGTGCGAGTATTCGTCAAATATTAGATAGCATTGTGGAGCACAATAATGCTTTGCTGCAGAACTATAAAGTACATATTGAAATTCAAGGTGATGAATGGGTGAATGCCGATGCCCATCATTTGCATCGAGCGCTGCAAAATTTAATTCTGAATGCTTCTAAGTATGCCAATTCGACTATTGCTATTACATTTACTGCTGATGATGAGCGTTGGCAGGTTGATATTGAGGATGATGGTCGAGGTATTCCTGAAGAAGATCGAGATAAGGTATTTATCCCATTTCAGCGCTTGGATAACTCTCGTACGCGAGCCTCTGGCGGCTATGGCTTAGGCCTCGCTATAGTGCAGAGAATCGCATTCTGGCATGGTGGTGCTGTACTGGTTGAGGGGAGTGAGCTAGGTGGGGCAAAATTCAGTTTTATTTGGTCAAAAAGCCAGCACCAGAATAGCCTTGGCTAAACTAGGTGCTGGGCTTTTTCGCTATAGATCTGGTGATAAAATACCGCGTAGGTTTTTAAAGCATGTTTTTGATGCGGTAGTGATTAAGTCATCCATATATGCGTTCTCACGCTGATCCTTTCTAATAGCCAAGTATAATTTGCACCAAACACCTTCTTCCCCTAAGGATTTAGTGATGGCGTATTGCCTATTTGTATATTCCGTTAAAGCCCAATTTGGTAAGCAACAGATCCCCCGACCGCTAGCAACCAGCTGCATCATCATTAGTGTAAGTTCACTGTGGCGGATTTTAGCTGGTGCAACACCAGATGGAGTCAAAAAATGTTTAAATATATCTAGACGTTCTGATTCGACGGGATAGGTTATTAGAGTTTCGTTTTTAAAATCCTCAGGGACTAAATACTCTTTTTTAGCGAGTGGATGGTGACGTGAAAGGGCGACTTGAGACTCGTATTGAAACAAAGGGATATACTCAATATTGGGTAAATCCTGAGGGTCTGAAGTGACCACTAGGTCAAGGTCTCCACGAGCTAGTGCCGGTAGAGGCATAAAGCTAAATGCTGTAGACAAGTCTAGTTCTACATCTGGCCAGTGCTCTCGAAAATGATCAATAGTTGGCATTAACCATTCAAAACAACTATGACACTCAATCGCTATGTGCAAACGGCCACTTTCACCTTCAGCGTAGCGTTGAATGTCTCTCTGAGCTGATCGAAATGCCATTAAAACGTCATCAGCAAGCTGGAGTAGACGCAGTCCTGCACTGGTAAAGCGTACGGGTTTCGTTTTGCGTATAAAAAGAGGGCAACCTAGCTTTTCTTCCAAGTCTTTGAGTTGGTGTGATAAGGCTGATTGCGTTAGGTGTACGCGTTCAGCGGCTTCGACTAGGCTTCCTGTATCTCGCAATGCAGTGAGTGTTTTAAGATGCCTAACTTCAATAATGCTCATAATAATCTCGAGTTTTTGAGTTTTATTCAGCTCATAACGTATAAAAAAGGCTCGTGCCAGATATCTCTAACTACGAGCCTTACGAGATTGTCTTAGTTACAGATCAAAAATTCAAGTAAAGCTTTTTGTGCATGCAAGCGGTTTTCTGCTTCATCCCATACAACAGAGTCTTGATGATCAATTACTTCCGCTGTTACTTCTTCGCCACGGTGTGCTGGCAAGCAATGCATGAATAGGGCGTCAATTTTGGCAAGTGACATCAATTCTTTATTTACTTGGAAGCCATCGAAATCTTGTAGTCGTTGCTCTTGCTCATCTTCTTGTCCCATAGATGCAAATACATCTGTTACGACAAGATCTGCATCTGCGACTGCTTCTCGGACATTATGGGTCACCGTTACGCAATGTTTATTCTCAGAAAGGATCTGGTCATTGGGTTCGTAGCCTTTTGGACAAGCAACAACAAGGTTAAAATCAAGCATGTCTGCGGCATTCATGTATGAATGACACATATTGTTACCGTCACCAACCCATACAACACGCTTGCCTTCGATAGAGCCACGGTGTTCAAGGTATGTTTGCATATCTGCCAGTAGCTGACATGGATGATAATCATCTGTTAATGCGTTAATAACAGGTACACTAGAGTTTGCTGCAAATGTTTCAACCATTTGGTGATCGAAAGTGCGGATCATTACAGCATCAACCATGCTTGAAATAACACGAGCGCTGTCTTCAACAGGTTCACCGCGACCAAGTTGGGTGTCACGTGGTGATAGGAATAGAGCGTGTCCGCCAAATTGTGCCATACCTGCTTCAAAAGATACGCGGGTTCGTGTGGATGATTTCTCAAAAATCATCGCAAGAACTTTGTTCTTCATTGGTTCGTATAGCGTGCCTTCACGGTGCATTTTTTTAAGTTCAATGGCACGTGAAAGTAGTTGCTTTAGCTCGTCAGACGATAGGTCTTTCAGAGTCAAAAAATGTCTCGGCGACACGATATTGCTCCTGTCAAAATTCAACCAATAATATAAGGAATCAGCCAATTTAATACACAGGTCGCCTGTAGTAAAGAGTAGGTCGCCTGTAATAAAGATTGATTCTACTAAAAAGGGCATTCATCAAGGGTTTTACTGGTATGAGGGTTGTAAAATTAATAAACATCCCCATACTTCACTGAAAATACACCCTACAAGTCGCAGTTTATTAAGCGACAGAATCATGAGGTTTACCGATCGTGAGCAATACTATTGAGACAATCAAAGAACAGATTAATAACAACCCAATTTTGCTTTACATGAAAGGCACACCACGTATGCCCCAGTGTGGCTTTTCTGCGCAAACTGTTCAAGCACTGATGGCATGTGGTGAGCGTTTTGCGTTTGTGAATATTCTTGAAAATCCAGATATCCGTGCAGAGCTACCGAAGTACGCTAATTGGCCAACGTTCCCTCAGCTTTGGGTGAAAGGTGAGTTGATTGGAGGATGTGATATCGTTGTTGAGATGGCTCAAAATGGCGAGTTACAAACTTTGATTACTGAAGCTGCTGAAGAGCAAGACAGCGAGTAAAGTTGCCTGGAAATGTGTTAAAAATGCCTCACGAATCCGTTCATGAGGCATTTTTTAAACTTCATAAAGTTCTAACGGAAGCCCGTCTGGGTCTTGGAAAAATGTAAAGCGCTTACCTGTGATTTCATCTAAGCGAATGTTTTCTACAGAAATGCCTTGCCTAATTAAATAGTTCACCGTCTCATCCAGTTTTGTTGTCTTAAAAGCTAGATGTCTTAGTCCTTGCGCTTCTGGAAATGAAGCCCTCACTGGAGCGTCAGGAAACGAAAACAGCTCAATTTGTGTGTGCTCGTCAACAGCCATATCCAGTTTATATGAATCGCGTTCTTGCCGGTAAGTTTCCTGAATGATCTTAAAACCTAATTGCTCATGATAGAAGGCTTTCGAGCGCTGATAGTCAGAGCAAATAATGGCGACATGATGTATTCCACTAACTAGAAATCCCATAATCCTTTATTGCCCATAGCTTTGAGATTTTAGCTCATTAGCAAGCTCAATGACCTGCTTTCTAAACCATATATGGCTAGCATCATGGTGTAGCAAAGGGCTCCAAATCATTTTCAACTCAATGGGAGGGATTGCAAAAGGAGGCTCAAGGATAACCAAGTCAGGGTTGTTCCGGTTAATTAATGCGACCTTCCGTGGAAGTGTGGCAATAAGGTCTTGCTCTAAAGCCAAATGCATCGCAGTGTGATAGCTACGCGTAAATACTCGAATGCTGCGCTTACGCCCTTGCCTTTGCAGAGCTTCGTCAACCCAGCCAAGCTTTTGAACATCTGTAGGATCCATTCCTACACCGACCCCGAAGCCTGTTTTACTTACCCAAATATGTTGCGCTTCTAGGTATGTCTCAAGAGTGAAATTTTGAGCGATGGGATTGTCGGCAGCCATCATGCAGACAAAAGTATCCAACCACACACTTTTTTCATGGAAAGACTGTGGTAGCTCTTCGAAACGGTTAATTGCCATATCAATTTTCCCCGCTTCCACATCATGAAATGTCACGTCACTTGGGGTCATAATATCTATGGTGATACCTGGTGCGTTTTCACGTAACCGATTAAGTAATCTTGGGATGACCGTAGAAGCAGCATAATCACTTGCCATAACTCGGAAGACGCGGGTCGAAGTTTTTTCATTAAAATCCGCTTCAGGTTGTAAGGCTTCTTCTAACTCCAGCAGTACTTTTCTTACAATCGGCTGTAGGCGAATAGCTTTTTCTGTGGGCTTCATGCCTTCACTGGTGCGCACTAACAGTGGGTCATTAAGCAGGTCTCGTAACCTTTTCAGTCCGTTGCTCATGGCTGGTTGAGTGATGTTGAGCTTGTTTGCAGAGCGAGTCACATTGCACTCACGCAATAAAACGTCTAAGTAAATAAGTAAATTAAGGTCTATCTTATTTATATTCATGATTCTTATGCGCACTATAAGTCTAATAACTGGATGCGAATAATTGTATTGCGAAGCCAAGAAAGTACAAGCTTTTTAGAAGATGAAATAAGAATAGAAAATGGCCTTATTTATTGAGGTGTTTCAATAAATAAGGCCATTTGGAAGGATTAGTGTTTGTTAGTCAGCTCTCTTAAAAAATGTTCTGGAGCGTCATTCAGTTGAGCTAAGTTTTCAAGGGTTGTGTCTGCAATATGCCTCAGTGCAATGTCTGTAAAATAACCCTGATGCCCTGTGACGATGACATTTGGAAAGGTTAGCAGTAACTGGAACACGCTGTCATAAATGATATGATCGGACATGTCTTCAAAGAAAAATTTACCTTCTTGCTCATACACATCAAGTCCTAGGTGGCCGATTTTTCCATTGTAAAGACCATCTATGGCTTCTTGTGCATTCACTAAAGCGCCTCGGCTAGTGTTGATGATCATGACGCCATTTTTCATTTTATCTAACGAGGTTTTGTTGATTAAATGATGTGTAGACGCATTTAAAGGGCAGTGAAGGCTAATTATGTCACTGTCTGCATAAAGGGTTTCGAGATCGACATATTCAGCACCATACTCAATCAGTTCATCATTTGGCGCTAAGTCGTAACAAATAACGCGACAACCAAACCCCGCCATAATTCGACAAAAAGCTTGGCCTATTCGTCCTGTACCAATACAACCAACGGTCTTTCCTTCTAAATTGAACCCCATGAGCCCTTCAAGAGCAAAGTTCCCTTCTTTAACTCGATGATATGCTCTGTGAATCTTTCTGTTTAAGGTTAAGATCAGTGCGACTGCGTGCTCTGCTACAGATGTAGGACTATAATCTGGTACATGAAACACCGGTATGGCAAGCGCTTTGGCGCAATATAAGTCAACGTTGTTATAGCCTGCGCAACGTAATGCAACAGCTTTTATACCAAAAGTTGATAGTTGCTCAAGGATGTCTCTACTCAAGTCATCATTTACAAAGCATGAGATGGCGTCAAAACCATTGGCCAACGAGACAGTTTCACTGCTAAGTCTGCTTTCAAAAAAAAACAGCTCAACATCACTGCTATTTTGTGTTGCAGCCTCTAGTGTGCGTTTATCGTATGGTTTACATGAGAACACTGCGACTTTCATAGGCCCTCCTAGGAGCATGTTGAATTTGTAATATAGAGTGCTTCACTGTCTTTGCGAATAGCAATGCAATGCTAATTGACTTATCTCAAATGAGTTGTCTAACTGGCTCATGATATTTAATTTATAAAGTTACAAAAAATGCTGTGATTGCATTGACCCCACTAGCAAAACAATCTTACAATCAAGATGTTTAAATAATTGGCGCTATTTATGTACAGTGTCCCTTGCGGCCAAATACGGTTAGTCCTGTTTTGTCATAAGTAATACCGAGTTTTTTAAGCACTACCCGTTGTAGCAATACAACATTAATAAAACTTATTTCAAACAGGAATATCATCATGTCAGACGTAGTTACTGGTACAGTTAAATTTTTCAACGAAACTAAAGGTTTTGGTTTCATTACTCAAGAATCTGGTCCAGACGTATTCGTTCACTTCTCAGCGATCGACGTACCAGGCTTCAAAACTCTAGCTGAAGGTCAAAAAGTTGAGTTTCAAGTAGCTCAAGGTAAAAAAGGCCCAGAAGCTCAAAACGTTAAACCTCTATAATCTATAGAAGTAATCGTTTCTCGAAAGGCAGCTTTAAGCTGCCTTTTTTGTTGTCTGTAAAGTGCTCGATCTTAGTTTTTTATTCGCTAAGCAGGGCTGCCAAACTACCGATGATAGTCATAATAAATAGAAACCACTTCAACTGAGATGTTTTAGCTCTAATGGCAAACTTTACAGCTATCATTGAGCCTAGCATCGTACCGACTGCCAAAATTAGTCCAGGCTGCCAACGAACCTGATCATTCCAGATAAATACAATCAGTGCTAGGAGCGTGAAGGATAGGGTGCAAACCATTTTCAAAGCATTGGTTGTCACTAAGTCGTATCTCAAAGTGCCAGCGAGTGCAGCAATTAAGACAAACCCCACCCCAGCTTGTACAAAACCCCCATAAATACCTGCAAGAAAGAGTGCATACCATGCACTAGGCTTTTCTGAGACAGAAAAAGCTTTAGTGCCTTCGGGAGGCACAATAACACTAGGCTTGACCAGCATTACCACAGTCATGCTGATCATGGCCATCAAGAGTAGGGGTTTGAGATAGCTCTCTGGTGAAAAGGAAGCTAACAGGCCTCCGATGAGTCCCCCGATAAGTGTAGGTGTTAGCACGGGCAGGACATCAGAGCGCTTTATCTTTCCTGCACGGTGAAACCCTTTGACTCCAACGATTCCCTGCATAAAAACCGCTACTCGATTGGTGGCGTTTGCTACATCTGCAGGCATTCCCATTATCATTAAAGCTGGAAGGGTTAGGTTTGAACCACCACCAGCAAGAGTGTTGATGATCCCTGCTATAAATCCTGTAGCAATTAATAGGGTGATATATGTCGCGCTTAGTTCCAAAGAGTACCCTCCACATTTTTTAGATTATAGAAACAAAGTTGTTTGGAAGTATCTCATTTCTCTCTAAAAACGTGTAAGAAAAATGACCCGCACAAGCTGGGATATTTTATGCTTTAGGGTGCATTATGTAAGAAAGATGCATTCTGGTTCGTTTTTTTTCATATCAATTTCGTATTTTTGGAAATAGATGCTGATTTGTTTTCGATCTATTTGCATTAATGAAGTGTTTTCTTACCCCTTTTGGATGAAAGAGTTATGCTTTTATTATTAAGTTATTGAAATATATTGTAATTTTTATTTTTTCATGTTTTCAGGATATTACTTTTTTGAAACTTAGTACGAAAAATGTACCTATGGTGAATTGAGAGTGCAAATAACTTGCGCAGTATTGATTAAAAATGGACGAATATTACATTGTCGTTAAGTGGCTTGCACAGTTCGAGCGCTGTACATAATAAGTGAATCAACAGAAAGGAAACCGATTTATGAAAAAGACTCTTGTTGCTATCGCAGTTTCAAGTGCCGCATTAACTTCAGTATCTGCTTTTGCAGCTGAAGATACAGTTAACTTCGATGTTTACGGTAACATCCAGTTAGTGTATGCAGACTCTGATTCAAACGACTCTGAAATTACTGACAATGGTTCTACTTTTGGATTCCAAGGTAGCACTGCAATCAGTGATGATCTAACGGGTTTCTTCAAGTACGAGCTTGAAGCTGACGCGGATGAGAAAACAAGCGATATCGATGTTAATCTTGATCAAGCATACGTTGGTCTACAAGGTGGCTTCGGTAAAGTGCAAGTTGGTTCATTCGATAGCATCTACAACAATGCTATTCAAGATACTTATGACCAATTCGAATACTACGGTGTGACTAACGCTGGTCTAACGGATGAAGGCGATACAATCGCTTACTTCTCTCCATCAATGGGTGGTTTTGAAGTTCAACTTTCTGCTCAATTCAAAGGCAAGGCAGAAACTGAAGTTAGTGACGGTACTACAGAAGATGGTACAGCTCTAACTGCAGTGGTTAAATACTCTGTTGACGCGCTTACTATCGCTGCTGGTTACGATAGCCTAGAAAATGATGTTGCTCGTTCTGCAGCTGATTCTGCAACTTACGGTGTAAGTGCTACATTCCAAGCAACGCCAGCGCTTTCTGTTGGTGCTAAATGGGAAGAAGAAGAAGATGAAAACACTATTCTTGGTCTAGCTGCACGCTTCAACTACGGTGCGGGTGATGTTTACGGTACTTACCAAAACGTTGATCCTGATGCTGTAGGTTCTGATGATTACAACGAGTACGGTGTAGGCGCGACTTACAACCTAGCTTCTAACATGTACGTTTACGGTGAATTTGGCCAAACTGGTTCATCTGAAGACGACATCACAGCAGTAGGTGCAACTTACCTATTCTAATCCCTTGCCTCTAAGTGGATTATGTTTACTCTAAGGCTCCTAAGGGAGCCTTATGTTAAATGTGATCATTCAAGGTTCCACATGTCCTTTTTCGTTCGGAGATAGACTGACTGGAACATTTAGGCACTAGGCGCTTAGTCTAGTGCCTTTTTTTTATTACTGATCAATGTTGCTTACACCTTCGAAATATTTATAGACTAGGTAGACTATAAATTGAACAGGTAGTAGCTCATGCTCAACATGGATTTCTCTGAACCTGTACTCTTGAATGCACGACAGTTGGAGTGGGTATCCAGCCCTATGCCCGGTGTGGATAGAAAGCCTCTTGCTAGAGAAGACGCGGAGCGAGGTCATGCAACCAGCATTGTTCGCTACGCGCCAGATTCAGTCTTTCGTCCCCATCCTCATCCTTTAGGAGAAGAGATTTTGGTGCTTTCGGGGGAGTTTTGTGATGAGACAGGGTGTTTTCCGGCAGGTACTTATTTTCGAAACCCACCAGGTTCAAGTCATGCTCCTTTCAGTCCAAAGGGCTGTATCTTGTTCGTAAAACTGCATCAATTTCAGCCTTTAGATACTCTGCAAGTGGTTTCGAAGGCTCAGGCATTTCATGAGTTGCCACCACGTAAATATATTCCTCTACATGAATATGAGGCAGAAAAGGTTGGCTTTCTTCGGCTTGATGTAGGGGATGGGAAGGCTTTTAAATCGTTACTGCCAGTTGATGATGGCGCGATTGAGTTGCTAGTGGTAAGTGGCTCTATCCGTTATGGTGAAC
The DNA here is from genome assembly GCF_016461785.1 of Marinomonas ostreistagni. GTDB lineage: Bacteria > Pseudomonadota > Gammaproteobacteria > Pseudomonadales > Marinomonadaceae > Marinomonas > Marinomonas ostreistagni_A. Next base: position 264,594 of record NZ_JAEMUH010000001.1, read on the forward strand.
ATTCATATCCGTCACTAAGTTGGTTGCGTTTCCCTGTGTTAGACTGGCATGCATTCTCTATCTTAGAACAAAGCATCTTGTGGGTTAAGCAAGGTCACTTTTAACCAAGGAATATTATGAGCCAGTATATTATTTCCCCTGAAGCTGAGGTCTCTTTGCCTATCGAAGGGATGACGGAAAGATTTCCTGTGCGTCGCGTTTATTGTGTGGGTCGAAACTACGCTGCTCATGCCCGTGAAATGGGGGATGACCCTTCTAGAGATTTGCCGTTTTTCTTTTGTAAGGATAAAACTTGCGTGCAGTGGATAGGCTCAGATATGGACAACTTTATGCCCTATCCACAGGCAACGAAGCAGCTTGAATATGAAGTTGAGTTAGTCGTTGCGTTAACTAAAGGTGGTAAGAATCTATCTTTAGATAAGGCTGATGAGGCGATCTGGGGCTACAGTGTTGGTCTTGATATGACTCGACGTGACTTACAAGCTCAAGCTAAGCAAAAAGGGCGACCTTGGGAGTCCGGTAAAGCTTTTGATCACAGTGCGCCTATGTCTTCCATAATCCCTAGAAATGGCAAAGCGCTACTTAACCAGGGCGCTATTGCATTAAGTGTTAATGGGAAGTTGATGCAACACAGTAACCTTACTCATTTGACTTGGGATTTGGCTGAGGTTGTAGCGAAGCTGTCTGAGCAATTTGAATTGCGCCCAGGGGATTTGATTATGACAGGTACCCCTGAGAACGTGGGGGCGGTTCAAGCGGGAGATGTCATGGAAGCCTCTGTGGAGGGGGTTGGTAAGATTGTGGTTCAAGTACGCTAACATTAGTTTTGCAAGGCATTGAAAGTTAGAAATGCTGTATTAATTGCCTCTGCTTGTTTTGTAAGCCCTTTTTGCTGGAGTAGGTAGGCAGCGGTTTCAGCAGTACACAAGCCGCCATCGAGTTGGTTACGACGTCTTTGAAAGGTAGATTGTTGGTTAGGGATAGCGTAGTGCTGGAATCTCTTCAAATATTCTGTCCGGTTATACATTTTTCGTGCTTGCTGCCAAGTGCCATCTAATAGAATGACATGCTCTGCTTGGCTAATCGTTAAAGGTTCAGAATCTGAGTCAGGATAGTCAGGTTCTGCTGTTGGGTAAATGAGCAAGGTTTTGTCCAGTGGTAAGTCTGTGAGTTGCTGATCGGGCTCTGTTCTTTTCCATACAACGACTGTGCATGCTTGGGGAAGTTGAGCTTTAACAATTTGGCCTGTGCCATTACGTTTTTTTAGTTCTTCGGAGTGAGTCAGTAGCCAGATGTGCATAAGAAGAGTTCTTTAAAGCAGTGCTATGATGGGATTAAAAGCATCATAGCAAAAAGTGGAGGGGCGGTTGAGTTCCCTTCCACTTTTGTATGAAAAGATTACTCTTTACCAATTGAGCCGATTTTGTGGATGCTTAAATCTGCACCGTTAAATTCTTCTTCTTCCGTTAAGCGTAATCCAGAAATAGCTTTGGATGCACCATAAACAACAAAGCCTCCGGCAAGAGCAATGGCTACACCAGCCAGTGTGCCAATCAGCTGGACAGTGAAACTCACGCCGCCAAGTCCACCTAAAGAGGAACTGCCGAAAATGCCAGCAGCAATGCCGCCCCAAGCACCACAAATACCATGAAGAGGCCAAACCCCTAGCACATCATCAACAGAATGCAGCTTTTGTTGGATCCATGTGAATAGCATGGTGAATAAGATGCCTGCAATGCCTCCGGTGATTAATGCGCCGATAGGGTGCATGACATCAGAGCCAGCACAGACTGCCACTAAGCCTGCTAGGGGGCCATTATGAATAAAGCCAGGATCGTTCTTGCCAACAAACATTGCAGTTAATACGCCACCAACCATAGCCATTAAGGAGTTGACCGCAACTAGACCACTGACACCATCAAGTGTTTGAGCAGACATCACGTTAAAGCCAAACCAACCAATACAAAGAATCCAAGCGCCTAGTGCTAAGAATGGAATATTAGAAGGTGCAAAAGCTACTAGCTTACCTTGACGAAAGCGGCCGTTGCGTGTGCCAAGTAAAATGATGGCCGCCAATGCAACCCAGCCGCCAACACCATGTACAACAACAGAACCAGCGAAATCATGGAAGCCTGCGCCATAGCTAGCTTCTAGCCAATCTTGGAAGCCATAATTACCATTCCAAATAATACCTTCAAAAAATGGGTAAACTAAACCAACTATAACGGCTGCTGAGATTAGCATAGGGTAAAACTTCGCACGCTCCGCAACACCACCAGAAATAATGGCGGGGATCGCGGCTGCAAAAGTCATTAGGAAGAAAAACTTCACTAGTTCGTAGCCGTTATTTTCTGATAGCACCTCAGCACTTTCAAAGAAAGTAACGCCGTAGGCGATTTGATAGCCGACGAAAAAGTATACGAGCGCAGAGACGGCAAAGTCCGTCATAATTTTTACCAGAGCATTCACTTGGTTTTTATGTCGAACAGTACCGACTTCAAGAAATGCAAAGCCAGCATGCATTGCGAATACCATGATCGCGCCGAGTAAAATAAATAAGGTGTTAGAGCTGGAAACTAATGTTTCAACTGCACTGTTAATGTGATCCACATTCTCTCCTTTAGGGTGCTTTTGCACTAAGTTGGTATTGTTTTTAGATTTAAGCCCAATTTTAGGGCGTTATTTCTGATTTTGAGGTGTCCTTTCCTCGGCGAACACGAAAATAAGCAATAATTGTGCCTGAAATGTTTTATTTTGGTGCTGGTGTTTTATTTTGGTGCTTTGGTATTTTGCGATTCAACAAACTGTCATTTTTTCCCAGTAAAATGAACAGTCGAAAGGATGTGGTTAAAAATAGTATGGACTGTGCACTCTTTGTGTAATTTTGGGGTTTCTATTTTTTTTTAGTCGACATATTATCGAAAGGTAGCTGTTTAAAAATAACTCAAGTGTAAAAGGGATTTAGGCAGCACAAAGGAACATATTCTTGCTAGAAAGCAAGATGAACAGTTTAACAAGCTACCGTAGTGGGTAGTAAGCGTAAAAGAGGTTGTTATGTCAGATCAATTGGTATCCGGTATCGTAAAATGGTTTAACGATGAAAAAGGATTTGGTTTTATTGAGCGTGATGGTGGTACAGATGTTTTTGTTCACTACCGCGCAATTAACGGTACTGGTCGCCGTACTTTGCAAGAAGGTCAAAAAGTGACATTTGAGGTAACTCAAGGTCAAAAAGGCCCTCAAGCTGAGAATGTCACGATTGTTTGATCTGGCATAAAAGGTAAAAAGCCAAGCGATTGCTTGGCTTTTTTGTGTCTGTCGTTTAGTCAATCATGCCTAAACTGACCCAATACAGGAAGTCTGGATCGGCTTCTCTAGGTAGCTCGAAAGGAATGAACTTCTGTTCTTTATCTAGATACTGACTTTCTGGATAGCTGTTTACGAGAATAGCTAAGTTTTGCTTTGCTTCATCGTAAAGATTTAAGTCCATATATGCTTGAATGGTGATAGCAAGTGCTTCTTCAACGGAGGGAGTGGATGGATAATGTTGAATAACTTCTTGCCCTCTACGCAATGCTGAAAGAGGAGCCTTGCGTTTAAAATAATAGTGAGCAATAGCGACTTCATGCTCAGCAATCATGTTTCGTAAGTAAACCATTCTTGCTTTGGCATCGGGTGCAAACTCACTTTCCGGAAAGCGGCGTAAAAAGTCAGCAAACTCACTGAAAGATTTGTCAAACTCACTTGTGTCACGATCGGCTGGGTTTAGATTTAAAAAGCGCCCCAAAAATGATTCTGCGCCTTTATAAGTAGACAGGCCACGCATGTAGTAAACATAGTCTAGAGCCTGATTGTCAGGATAGTTTTTAATAAACCGGTCAGCTGTGGCATGAGCTGCGGCGTAATTGCCTGCCTCAAATTGTGCATATATTAAATCAAGGCGAGCTGGAATAGAGTATTCGCCAAATGGATAACGAGTTTCGAGCTCTTTAAGCTGTTCTGCAGCAGTAGTGGGCAGGTTGTTGTCCAGAGCTTCTTGGGCAAGACGGAAATATTCTTTTTCTGGTAAGTCTGGTTCAACGGTTGGTTGGTTGCTAGAACAGGCCGTCAAAACAGCGTAAAAGCTGGCAATTGTCAGAAATCGTGACAATGTCTTATTAAATCCCATGTATAATACAACCCTAGTAAACGTGGCATAGCCTACAATCATGGCTATGCGGTTAGCATATTTCGCGTCGAGAGGACGCAGCATCGAGCATAGAAAGTTTATTGTATGGCAGAGCGCATAGTAAAAGAAGCCCAAGTTTCGTTGGATTTCTCAGGTCAGCGATTTGATCAAATTGCTACCGAATTATTTTCAGATTATTCACGTTCAAGAATCCAAAGTTGGATCAAAGAAGGTGTCTTGCTAGTGGATGGAAAGAAAACCAAACCCAAAGAGAAGTTGTTTGGTGGTGAGACCATTACGCTTGATGTGGAGTTGGAAGAGCAGGCAGTTCATGACGCTCAAGAAATTCCGCTTAATATTGTTTATGAAGATGATGATATTTTAATCATCAACAAGCCTGCAGGTTTAGTGGTTCATCCAGCAGCAGGTCATAGTGATGGAACATTGCTTAATGCGATATTGCACCATGCGCCTGAGACGGCAACCGTGCCTCGTGCTGGTATTGTGCATCGTCTAGATAAAGAAACGACTGGGTTGATGGTGGTTGCTAAAACTTTGCAAGCGCAGACGGATCTCGTTGCTCAGCTTCAAGATCGCAGTATGGGGCGTGAATATGAGGCCATTGCCATAGGTGCTATGACAGGTGGTGGTGTGGTGGATGAGCCGATCGGGAGACATCCGCATAATCGTCAAAAAATGGCTGTTGAGCCTATTCATGGTAAAGAGGCGATTACTCATTATCGATTGATTAAGCGCTACAACAACCATACCCATATTCGTCTTAAGCTTGAAACAGGTCGTACACATCAAATTCGTGTTCATATGGCTCATATTCAGTACCCATTAGTGGGGGATCCACAATATGCTGGACGCCTGAAAATGCCTAAAGGCTGTTCACCTGAATTGCAGGAAGGCTTGAGAGATTTTCGTCGCCAAGCGTTGCATGCGAAGAAGTTGGAGTTATCTCACCCTGTGACAGGGGAGTGGATGGAATGGGAAGTGGATCTACCAGAAGATATGTTAGAGCTTGTTGAAATGTTGGAAGCCGATTTGAAAAACGGTGGCCAGAACCAATATATGTAGTAGTTAATCCATTTAAAAAGGCAGCCACGGCTGCCTTTTTCTTTGTTTAATAAAATGAATGGACAGTTGCATGAAAAATATAAACACGCTAATCATCCCTGAATGGCCAGCACCCAAAAACATAAAAGCGTGCGTCTCAACACGGCTTGGCGGTGTAAGTGAGGGAGTGTATCAAGGTCTTAATTTAGGTGCTCATGTGGGGGATGAACCAGCCACGGTTGAAGCTAACCGAGCAGAATTGAAACGTCTCACAAATTACCCTAATACGATTCAATGGCTCAACCAAGTGCACTCAGATATTGTCATCGAATTGCCAACAGAGGTTGATAAGCGAACCTCCGATGCGTCTTTCACTAAACAGGAAGATACTGTATGTGCAGTCTTAACGGCAGATTGCTTACCAGCAATATTTACCAATAAAGAAGGTACTCAAGTGGCGGCAGCGCACGCTGGGTGGCGTGGATTATGTGATGGTGTGCTGGAGTCGACTCTTAAGCAATTTGATGAGCCTAGTGACGTATTGGTTTGGCTCGGGCCAGCTATCGGTCCAGATTGCTTTGAAGTGGGAGCAGAAGTGCGTCAAGCATTTATGGATGTGGACCCTGAGGCTGAAAGCGCTTTTAAGCCTTCGTCCAATCAAGGTAAGTGGCTTGGTGATTTGTATCTAATCGCTAAACAGCGCATGGCCAAATTAGGTTGTCAGCAGGTGTTTGGTGGTGACTTGTGTACTGTGACAGACAAGGAACGCTTTTACTCCTACCGTCGTGATGGAGTAACTGGTCGAATGGCGACACTTATTTGGATAGAAAAATGATGGCTGTCAAAAAAATGACACTCATCCATTGAAAAGCAAAATAGTGATCTTATAAAGCTAGTAGAAGACAGTTTAGTTATCGATTTCGGAGGTCATTATGCGAATTGATCGATTAACCAGTAAGTTGCAAATTGCTCTATCAGATGCTCAGTCTGTGGCGCTAGGGCAGGATCACAATTACATTGAAGCCGTGCATTTGTTGATAGCGTTGCTTGATCAGCAGGGCGGTGGCGTACGACCTATTCTGCAGCAGTCTGGCGTGCAGATAACGAAGTTTCGTGAAGAGTTAAATAAGATTCTAGAGCGTATGCCGAAAGTCTCTAATCATGATGGCAACGTACAAATGTCACCAGAGTTAGGTCGGCTGCTTAACTTAGCCGATAAAGAAGCGCAAAAGCGAAAGGATCAATACATTTCGTCTGAGCTGATTCTGTTGGCAATGTTTGATGCTAAAGATGATGTTGCTAAGGCGCTTAAAGCAACGGGTGTGACTAAAGCTGATATTGCTTCGGTCATTGATTCCATTCGTGGCGGTGATGCAGTCAACGACCCTAATGCTGAGGAGAACCGTCAGTCGTTAGACAAGTTTACTGTGGACTTAACTGCTCGTGCTTCAGAAGGTCGTTTAGATCCTGTGATTGGTCGTGACGATGAGATCCGTCGCACCATCCAAGTGTTGCAACGTCGTCGCAAAAACAACCCTGTTCTAATTGGTGAGCCAGGGGTGGGTAAAACCGCGATTGTCGAAGGTTTGGCTCAGCGTATCATTAATGGAGAAGTGCCAGAAGGCCTTAAGAATAAGCGAGTCTTGTCCCTAGACATGGGGGCCTTGATCGCGGGTGCAAAATACCGTGGTGAATTTGAAGAGCGCTTAAAAGGCGTTTTGAATGAATTGGCGAAGCAAGAAGGCCAGATCATTCTGTTTATTGATGAGATCCATACCATGGTGGGGGCTGGTAAATCCGAAGGCTCTATGGATGCCGGAAACATGCTGAAGCCTGCTCTGGCTCGTGGCGAGCTTCACTGTGTGGGTGCTACCACGTTGGATGAGTATCGCCAGTATATTGAGAAAGATGCAGCGCTTGAGCGTCGTTTCCAGAAGGTGCTGGTTGAAGAACCAAATGTACTGGACTCCATCGCTATTTTGCGTGGCTTAAAAGAGCGTTACGAAGTTCACCATGGGGTTGATATTACTGACTCGGCAATCATTGCTGCGGCGAAGCTGTCTCAGCGCTATATCACGGATCGTCAACTGCCAGATAAAGCGATTGACTTGATTGACGAAGCGGCTAGCCGTATTCGCATGGAAATGGACTCTAAGCCAGAGGAAATGGATCGCCTAGAGCGTCGCTTGATTCAGCTTAAGATTGAACAAGAGGCCCTCAAGAAAGAAAAAGATAAAGCCTCCAAGCAGCGTTTAGCTGAGCTTGAAGATGATATCGATGGTTTGGAAAAGCAATTTTCAGATCTTGAAGAAATTTGGAATGCTGAGAAAGCGGCTGTTCAAGGTGCGCAAAAGCTTAAAGAAGAGCTGGAAGGTGTACGCCAAGAAATGGAGGAGGCGCGTCGACAAGGTAACTTGGCAAAAATGTCAGAGCTTCAGTATGGCGTGATTCCAATGCTGGAAGCGGAAATTGAAAAGGCAACGCAAGACGAAGAGCATGAGGCAGAAACTCAGCTGCTGAAAAACCGCGTGACAGAAGAAGAGATTGCCACGGTAGTCTCTCGCTGGACTGGTATTCCAGTGGATAAAATGCTCGAAGGCGAACGTGACAAGCTGCTACGTATGGAAGACGCGTTGCACGAGTCGGTGATTGGCCAAGATGAAGCTGTGAACGCCGTTTCTAATGCAGTTCGTCGTTCACGTTCAGGCTTGGCGGATCCAAATCGTCCTAATGGTTCTTTCCTGTTCTTAGGTCCTACTGGTGTGGGTAAGACTGAGTTGTGTAAATCGTTGGCGAAGTTCTTGTTTGATACCGAGCAAGCAATGGTGCGTGTCGATATGTCTGAGTTTATGGAGAAGCATTCTGTTGCGCGTTTAATTGGTGCACCTCCAGGCTACGTTGGCTACGAAGAAGGTGGTTATCTAACGGAAGCGGTACGTCGTCGTCCTTACTCTGTATTGCTGCTAGATGAGGTCGAGAAAGCGCATCCGGATATGTTTAACATTCTTTTGCAGGTGTTGGATGATGGTCGTCTAACGGATGGTCAGGGACGTACGGTCGACTTTCGTAACACGGTTGTTGTAATGACCTCTAACCTTGGCTCAGACATGATTCAAGAGTACCGTAGCAACGACGAATATGAAGCCATTAAGGGCAAAGTGATGGAAGTAGTGGGTACACATTTCCGTCCAGAGTTTATTAACCGTATCGACGAAACGGTGGTGTTCCACCCATTGATGCAATCGCAGATCAAAGGCATTGCTAAGATTCAGCTGGCGCATCTAAATGACCGTTTGACTGAGATGGGGATGTCGATGAATTTAAGTGATGCGGCGATGGAGCGTTTGGCTGAAGTGGGTTATGACCCAATTTATGGTGCGCGTCCATTGAAGCGTGCTATCCAGCAATGGATTGAAAACCCATTAGCGAACGAGCTGTTAGGTGGTAAGTTTGTTGCAGGCGACTTGATTAAAGTGGATGTTAACGAGGAAGGAATGACCTTCGAAGCGTTACAGGAAACTTTGCAAGCATCGTAAGTGATTGACCTGAAAGTACAACTGCAAAAAAAAGCCTGCTTACTTAAGCAGGCTTTTTTGTATCTAATGGCTGTCTAGTTTAGAAGTCAGCAAAAACACCTACGAAGAAGCCGTCAAACTCGATCTCAGAGTCGATACTGCCTTCATCAATGTCGAAGTTAGCTGTGCGGTAACCGCCTTCTACACCCACGATAAACGGAGATTGGTATTTAATCTTAAATGTGGTGTCATTGATGCTTGAATCACCCGCTGATAAAGTCTTTAGTTCACCGCCAATTTGTATTGGAAGAGTAGGGATGGTGAAGTATGCAGATAAGTAACCAGTCGGTAAAACAATGCTTTCACTTTCTCGGCTAGTATTAACGCGTGCGTCAATATCCATGTCGCGAATGGAAATGCCAAGATCTAGGTCAATCCATGCAAGGCCATCTAAGAACTCGTAGTAAAGTGTATAATCTGTACTTTCCACTTTCATGTCGACATCGGTGCTCTTGCCTTCTAATGTTGAGCCTTGTAGGCGAACATTTGGGATAAGAGGAACTGGGTGTTCAAAAGCAATACCGAAGTATGTATTGTCTTCACCACTAAAGTCAGTATCGGCTGATTGGCTATTTAAGCTGCCGTCGAAAGAAACGTCTGGAGAAAATTGTCCGACTTCAGCTGTCAAACCTAGAATGTCTGCTTGTGCTGCGCCTGCAAGAAGAAGAGTGGAAGCAATCAGTGCTTTCTTCATAAAGAGAATCCCTTTATTGATTTTGATTTTCACGAATTATAACTAAGAGGAAAATAAAATCTAAGGAAAAGTCGAAAAGTTTTGATGGCTGGGGTAGCTGGATTCGAACCAACGCATGACGGGATCAAAACCCGTTGCCTTACCGCTTGGCTATACCCCAACTTATCAAAAAGCTGGTGGCTATGACTAGATTCGAACTAGTGACCCCATCATTATGAGTGATGTGCTCTAACCAACTGAGCTACATAGCCTTGTGCTGAAGTGTATTTTGATGGCTGGGGTAGCTGGATTCGAACCAACGCATGACGGGATCAAAACCCGTTGCCTTACCGCTTGGCTATACCCCAATTCATCAAAATTGGTGGCTATGACTAGATTCGAACTAGTGACCCCATCATTATGAGTGATGTGCTCTAACCAACTGAGCTACATAGCCTTTGCAAGAGAGTGGCTGGGGTAGCTGGATTCGAACCAACGCATGACGGGATCAAAACCCGTTGCCTTACCGCTTGGCTATACCCCAACAATCTCGCAACACAGACAGTTTTGAAACAATGCTTCGCTGTGTCTGTGGCGCGATATTATTCATATAACCCATTCATGGGTCAAGGATTTTTTTGAAAAAAGTTAAACATTAAAACGGAAGTGCATCACATCGCCATCTTTCACGATGTAGTCTTTACCTTCTAGACGCCATTTGCCTGCTTCTTTCGCACCGTTCTCGCCTTTGTATTGAATAAAGTCGTTGTAGGCAACGACTTCGGCACGGATAAAGCCTTTCTCAAAGTCTGTATGGATCACACCAGCAGCTTGTGGGCCTGTAGCACCTTGTTTAACCGTCCAAGCACGGACTTCTTTTACACCGGCTGTGAAGTATGTCTGAAGACCTAGTAGCTCGTAGCCTGCGCGAATCACGCGATCAAGACCAGGCTCTTCCATGCCCATTTCGTCTAGGAATTCTTTCATTTCTTCAGTATCCAGCTCGGAAATTTCAGCTTCAAGCTGGTTACAGATCGGTACCACCATAGCGCCTTCTGCTTCGGCGATCTCGCGTACAACGTCTAAGTGAGGGTTGTTTTCAAAACCGTCTTCGGAAACGTTGGCAATGTACATGGTTGGCTTAGTAGTTAGCAGGTGAAGTTGCTTAACCGCTTTCTTCTGGTCGTCTGTTAAGTCCATTGAGCGAACTGGAAGGCCATCTTCTAGGTGTGCTTTGATGCTTTCTAGAAACTCTTTATGTGCAATGGCTTCTTTGTTACCGCTCTTAGCGTTCTTAGCAGTACGCAGAATTTGCTTATCAATGGACTCGATGTCGGCAAAGATCAGCTCAAGGTTGATGACCTCGATGTCTGCTTTTGGGTTGACTTGGTTAGCAACGTGGATAACGTTGTCATCTTCGAAACAGCGTACAACGTGTGCAATCGCATCCGTTTCGCGGATGTTGGCTAGGAATTTATTACCGAGACCTTCACCTTTCGATGCGCCTTCTACTAGACCTGCGATATCAACGAATTCCATCGTTGTCGCTAACACACGCTCAGGTTTTACGATTTCTGCTAGAGCGTCTAGGCGTGGGTCAGGCATGGCCACTACACCAGCGTTTGGCTCAATGGTACAGAAAGGGAAGTTTTCAGCGCCGATACCGGCTTTGGTTAGCGCGTTGAACAGAGTTGATTTGCCGACGTTTGGTAAGCCGACGATACCGCAATTAAAGCCCATAAAGATTTCCTAAAGCTGGTAGTTTTATGCTTTGAAACTATGAAGATGGTTCATGACACTATTCCAGTTGTCCGCGACAATATCTTCGTAATAGCGCAATGACTCATCAATGGTTTGTTCGATTTTTTGGTATTCATCACTTGGAGCTTTTTTAAGTACATAGCTTGCTACTTGGCTCGCATGTCCTGGGTGACCAATACCGATGCGTACACGACCAAAATCACGGTTGTTACCGAGTTTGCTGATAATATCTTTTAGACCATTATGGCCACCGTGGCCACCGCTTTTCTTGAGCTTTACGGTGCCTGGAGCGATATCGAGTTCATCGTGAACGACTAGAACTTCTTGGGGGGAGATTTTATAGAATTGGCAAACAGCTTGAACGGCTTTGCCACTTAAATTCATATAGGTCGTAGGAATTAGGAGGTAGCATTCCTGCCCACCTATAAAAACTTTTCCAAACTCACCGAAAAATTTCTTCTCAGTGCGAAGAGAACACTGACTCATACGAGCCAGTGCTTCTATCCATTGTGCGCCAGCATTGTGGCGGGTGTTTTCATATTCAGTACCTGGGTTACCCAAGCCAACGAGTAATCTAAAACCTGCCACAGACTTGCCTCAATGATTAACGCTTAGCTTTACCGATACGAGCGATAGGCTGGTTGTGGTCTTCGCCTTTAAGAAGAGCAACCAATTCAACGCCTTCTGGTAGTTGAGCATCAGAAAGGTGGAAGATATCGCCTAGTTGACCTTTGATTGTGTCAACTTCTAGTGCAGCTGGTAGGTCTTTTGGAAGACAACGAACTTCAGCAAGTTTCGCTTCTACTTGTAGACGACCACCTTGAGATTTAACACCTTCAGACTTCGTAGCGTTGATGAAGTTTAGAGGAACGCGAGTAACCAGTTTCGTTTCAGAATCAACGCGCAGCAAGTCAATGTGCATAACATCGCCAGTTGCTGGGTGACGTTGTAGAGATTTAACGATTACTTCTTGCTCTGCACCATCAACTGATACTTTTACTACGCTAGTTAAAAAAGCTGTGCTTTCTACAGCTTTAGCAACTTCGTTGTTTTTGAACGTAACAGAAACTGCGTCAGTGTTGCCACCGTAGATTACAGCTGGAACAAGACCTGCGTGACGAAGGCGGCGGCTCGCACCTTTACCTTCTTCGTTACGTACAGAAGCATTTAGTATTTGAGACATTTTGAATATCCTAAAATTAAGTTAAATTTGCCCAGAACTGCGACCCGTTCCGAGCGTAAACGTTTGGCTTAGGCCCCAAACATGGCGCTAATTGACTCTTCATTGCATACGCGACGAACAGCCTCAGCCATAATGTCAGACATTGACAGTTGGCGGATTTGTGGGCAATTCTGTGCGGCTTGCGATAACGGAATCGTATCCGTCACAACCAATTCATCTAGCACAGAGTTGCTAATATTCTCAATCGCTTTGCCAGACAGTACTGGGTGAGTACAGTAAGCCAAAACTTTCGATGCACCATGTTCTTTTAGTGCTTTCGCGGCAGCGCATAATGTACCACCTGTGTCACACATATCATCTACAAGCACACAAGTTTTACCCTCTACATCACCGATAAGGTGCATGATTTGTGCTTCGTTAGCGCGTGGACGACGCTTATCAATGATGGCTAAATCCGCATCATCTAGTAGTTTTGCAAAGGCACGAGCGCGAACTACACCACCTACATCAGGTGACACAACGGTAATGTTCTCGTGACCTTGACGTTGTAGATCGTCTAGCAGCAAAGGTGTTGCATATACGTTATCTACTGGAATATCAAAGAATCCTTGAATCTGATCAGCGTGAAGATCAACAGTTAGTACACGGTTGATACCCACTGCAGAAATCATATCCGCCACTACTTTTGCTGTAATTGGCACACGCGCCGAGCGAACGCGACGATCCTGACGTGCATAACCAAAGTATGGGATCACCGCTGTAACGCGGGTAGCCGACGCACGACGCAGCGCATCAGCCATTACAATCAGTTCCATTAGGTTGTCGTTGCTTGGAGCACAGGTTGATTGGATAATGAAAACATCTTTACCGCGAACGTTTTCGTTGATCTCAACTGTGATCTCACCGTCACTGAATTTTCCAACCGTTGCGTTGCCGATAGGAAGACCTAGGCGACGAACAACTCGACGAGCAAGTTCCGGGTTGGCATTACCGGTAAAAACCATCAACTTGGACACTGTGTATACCCTTTGTATTTATAGCGATGAAAAAGAGACTGGCGTTTTATTCAGCACTCAGTATGCTGATGCGTAATCCACTGGTTCAGTGCGTTGTGAGTGGGGGAGGTATTACAACCTCGACAAACCCAAGCCTGCCATTTGTCTGGTACTGCGGCTCTAACTCGATTCGCTTCATCAATTGAGTCAAACGCTAAAAACAAACAGGCGCCTGTGCCAGTAAGCTTTGCGTCACCAAATTGCTGTAGCCAAAAAAACGCTTCATCCACTTCAGAATAAAGTCTTCTAACGACTTCGAGGCAATCGTTATGCCCCTCCAGTTTCAAGGCGTGCGATATTCTGATGGCAGGGGTGTCTCTTGTCAAATATTTATCGGTAAAAATTTGACCAGTTGGCACCTCGCAATTTGGCTTTAATAACAGATAAAACGGGGTCTCAGGCTCAACTTTAGTGAGTTTTTCGCCGATGCCTTCGGCGTAAGCTGAATGCCCAAATACAAAGATCGGGACATCGGCTCCTAAGTGTTTGCCAAGTTCAGCTAATTCTTGAAGGGACAAATGACAACTCCAGAGCTGATTGAGTGCTAGCAGGGTGGTCGCGGCATTGCTACTGCCACCTCCTATGCCACCGCCCATCGGTAGTTGTTTATTGATTTTAATATGTACGCCAGCAAGATTTTGCCGGAAGGGTTTAAGCAAATTTGCTGCTTTTACGATTAAGTTATCCGCAAAAGGAACGCTTGCAAACTCTGGTTCTAAACTGATGGAACTATCATTTTCTTTAATTGAAAAACACATGTCGTCACAAACATCGATAAACTGAAACAATGTCTGTAGCTCATGATAACCGTCCGTCCGACGTCCAGTTATGTGTAAAAATAAATTCAATTTTGCTGGTGAAGGTAAGGCTATAGAATTCATTGAACAGCCCAATCTGTAATGATTAAATTCACTCGATAAGGTGTGTGGACTACCTGCATTCGTTGTGGCAGTTTTAGTTGATCAACATTGGTGAATTCTTTGTAGGTGATTGTCCAGCCATCTTGAATGATTTGCTCAGGTGTTCCATCTTCCCTATAAGCGGTCTCTGCTGGTGTATTGGGGGACGCTAAACCACGAATCCAATATTGAACATTAGTCACTGGAAAGTGCCACCCTAACTCGTAATAAAGTAATGCCTCGGCACTTTCCCCTTTGGCTACTTTGTCATCGTAACTAAGTTTAGCTTCACTACCAGGCGTACCTTCTAAGCGTGTTGCACCTTGGCCGAAAGGGCCATAGATGTTGAGTTCGTAGTGTTCTGTATTATGAGACCAATTAAAGTTTCCAGATATCGCATCAGTCTCTGTTCTGATACCGACACGACCTTCCGTTTGCCAAGATTGAATCTGCTCAATACTCTCCGGTACAGGTTTTGTAGGGGTGGTCGGTGTCATACTACAGCCAGTGACTACAATGACTGTAATAAGACCTGCAAATAAGCGTTTTAAATTCATTTATTGTCCTTATGTTTCAGACAGCAATTCTGGTACATAGTGTTTAAGTGTTCTTAGCAGAACAGGTAACTCGGGGTTGTCTTGTAGTGCCTTTTTCCAAACATCTATCGCTTTATTCTGTTGTTCTAGTTGCCAGAGAGTTTCGCCGTAATGTGCGCCAATTTCAGCGTCTTGCATCTGTGTCCAAGCTTGCTCTAAAAAAACTTCTGCTTCATCCAATTCACCTTTTTTAAAATACGCCCAGCCCATGCTGTCTAAAATTGCAGGGTCATCGCTATCAATGGCGTAAGCTTGTTGGATAAGTGTGAAAGCCTGATTAAAACTGTCTGGCGAGCGTACTAACATAGTGTACCCCAATGCATTCATGTAAGCAGGGTCATTTGGGTGTTTTTGTAATAGCCATTCAAGGTCTTTAAGTGCCTGAGGCCAAAGTTCTTGCATGTCATAGGTGATGGCTCTTTTGTAACGTAGACCATCAATGTTCGGGAATAATGTCAGTGCTTGGGTCAGTAGGTCGATTGCTAGTTCAGGTCTATTGTGTTCCAGGTGTAAGTCTGCAACCCCTGTGACGTGCCCAGCCTCTTGATCTTGTTGTGCTCGGCTCAAAATCAGTGCATTTATTTGATCTTCATCTTTGGAATGGTAGAGCCAAGTTACCAATAACTCGGAAGCGTTCCAGCTCAATTGACCATACACGTTTAGTAAGTTGGTTATAGCCGTATTATATTGACCTGCTTGATATTGGGCCTCAGCCAATAAAAAAAGTATCTGGTCCTTAAACGAACCTTGTTTAGGAAGTGTGGAAAGCAGTTCTATTGCAGGCAGTATCTGCTCTTTCTGAATCAATAGTTGCCCCATTGCTAGACCAATTTGTTGCGTCGTGAAAATATTGAAGTCTGCACTATAGAATGCCTCTAAAGCACGCTTTTGTTGGCCATTTTTGATCCATGCTTCGAGCAAATTTGCTGCGATACGCTGGCTGTTAGGGAATTCTTTTATACCTTTATCGAGAGTGATGAGTGCCTTTTTAGGGAAGCCTAGTTGCTCTTCGCTGAACGCTTTTATAATAATTAGGCTTTCTTGCTCTGAAGCAGGGGCTCGCTGCATGAGGTTGGAAATATTCTCAACGATGTAAGGATATCCTCCCTTAACAAAAAGAAGATGATATTGCGCCAGTTCGATAAAAATATTTTCACTGAAGCTTTCTTGAGTAAGGATTGACTCTAATTGATCTGTTACCGATGTTTGTCGTACGTTTTGATCGACAAAATTAGGTAAAAAGTCGAGTGATACCTTTCGCTCTATGGCTTCATGTAAAAGTGCCGCTGCTTTTTCCGTATTACCATCAATCAGTAGGGCTTGAAGTCGTATTGGGTAAACGGCGCTATTATTAGGCTCAAGCTCCAACCAGCGATCTGTTGCAGCCAGAACTTCGTTTGTGTTGTCATTCATCATTGCTGTTGACGTTGCCCGTTGCGCTACTTCGGCTTGAGAGCTTTGTTTGGCTGCTTCAAGATACAATGGGCTGGCTACTTCACTCCCTTGCCTCTGCAAAGCGAATTCTGCAGTTAATAATTGCTTCATTTGCATTCCATGTGCTGAGTTTGAATTGGTTCCCCAATCAGGATTCATAACAAGGGCGTGCGCTGAATGATGCGTTATTGAGCAAGCGCTGGTAAGGGATGCAAGTGCTAAAATGATAAATGTACGTTTTAGCGAAACTCGGTAGTGCATAGATTGCATAAAAACCTGCCTAGAGTGGGTAAATGTATGTCCCACCTACTATGTTAGCCTTGTGTTTACCGTCTTGTCAGCCTCATAAACCATGGTTGACTGTAAGGAAACAGTAGATTTATTGATTTAGTGGGGTGCGAAGAGCTAAAAATTCCACTTATAATAGGGGCATTTAATGCTGTATCTGCCAAGCAGATGTGTTTCTGAAACTAACTGTTCGATCTCAAGTCGTGAGAAGAGTTCCTGAATGCCGCTAATTGCTGTGGGCGTAAACCACAAAACTGCACCAGTATCTATTCGAGAAAAAATTTCGTTCGCTCCTGAGAAAATGGTTGAGGCGCTTAATTCACTTGTGTCTGGCGCTAAAGCGTCTGAGGCCGTTATCGTCTCGACTTGCAACCGCACCGAGTTGTACTGTGCTGTTGCTGAAGAGGTGGGTGAAAAGCACATTATTCAATGGCTTGGAGAGTATCATCAAGTATCTGCAGAAGAGCTTGAACGCTTTTGTTATGCCCATAAAGGTGACGAGAGTGTTCGACATGTCATGAGAGTCGCTGCGGGCTTAGATTCTTTAATACTTGGTGAACCTCAGATTTTGGGTCAAGTGAAATCGGCTTATGCTGTATCTCAAGAAGGGAAGTGTATTGGTTCTGAGCTTCAAAGCTTGTTCCAGCAAACTTTCTCAGTCGCTAAGAAGGTTCGTACTGATACTGCCATTGGTGAAAACCCTGTTTCGATTGCTTTTGCGGCCGTTAGTTTGGCGCAGCGAATTTTCGCTGATGTTAAACGCAGTACCGCATTGTTAATTGGTGCTGGGCAAACTATCGAGCTGGTGGCAAGGCATCTAAAAGAAGCAGGCATTAAGCGTATTATTGTCGCGAACCGAACGTTAGAGCGAGCGCAGATATTGGCGAACGAGTTGGGGGCAGAGGCAATCTTATTAGGTGATATAACGGATTATTTGCATGAGGCGGATATTGTTATTTCATCCACAGCCAGTCAGTTACCGATTATTGGTAAAGGAATGGTTGAGCGTGCCACGCACAAGCGACGTCACAAGCCAATGCTATTGGTGGACATTGCTGTTCCACGAGATATTGAACCAGAAGTGCAGGAGGTGGAAGATGCCTACCTCTACACAGTGGATGATCTTCACTCTGTTATTGAAGAGAATGTGCGTGCTCGTCAAGAAGCGGCTGAAGCGGCTGAAAAGATCATCGAACTGGGCATTGAAGAGTTCAAACGTAAACAAGAGTCTCGCAAAGTTGCTGATCTAATTGTAAGCTACCGCGCCCAAGCTGAAGAAGTTAAGCAGTCCGAGCTAGAGCGAGCGCTCAAAAGTCTCGAATCCGGTCAATCGCCCGAGCAGGTGGTGGCAAAATTAGCACATGGGTTAATGAATAAGTTAATCCATTCCCCAACACAGTATTTGCGCCAAGCGGGTTCAGAAGCAGACCAAGCAGCGCTACAGCACGCGGCTGAAGTGTTGGGCATAACCGATACGAAAGAACAGTAGAATGAAAGAATCGATTAAATTTAAGTTAGAAAGCTTAGCTGAGCGCTATGAAGAGCTTGCGGCATTATTAAGTGATGCAGATGTCATTATGGATCAAGATTTGTTCCGTAATTACAGTAAAGAATACGCTGAGCTTGAGCCAGTCGTTAAGTGTTTCGAAGAATACCTGCAAGTACTTGAGAACATTGAAGAAGCAGAATTGATGCTAAGTGATTCTGATCCAGACATTAAAGAAATGGGTCAAGAAGAGCTGAAAGCAGGCAATGAGCAGAAAGAAGCGTTGCTGCTTGACCTGCAAAAGCTATTGTTACCAAAAGACCCGAATGATTCTAAGAACGTATTCTTAGAAGTTCGTGCGGGTACGGGTGGCGATGAAGCGTCTATCTTCTCTGGTGATTTATTCCGTATGTACTCTCGTTACGCTGAAACCCAGCGTTGGAAAGTGGAAATCGTCAGCGCCAGTGAAGGTGAACACGGGGGCTACAAAGAGGTTATCGCGCGTATCGTCGGCGATGGTGCTTACTCTAAATTGAAATTCGAATCTGGTGCGCACCGTGTTCAGCGTGTGCCAGCGACAGAATCTCAAGGCCGTATCCACACGTCTGCTTGTACTGTAGCGATTCTTCCAGAAATGGACGAAGTTGAAGCGGTGAATATCAACAAAGCGGATCTTCGTATCGATACGTTCCGTGCATCGGGCGCCGGTGGCCAGCACGTCAACAAAACCGATTCCGCAATACGTATTCTGCACATTCCAACCGGTGTGGTCGTTGAGTGTCAGGATGAGCGTTCGCAGCATAAGAACCGTGCTAAAGCGATGGCGCTATTGGCATCTCGACTGCAAGCAGCGGAAGAAGAAAAAGCAGCTTCTGAGCAATCTGAAGCACGCCGCTCTTTGGTGGGTAGTGGTGACCGTTCTGAGCGTATTCGTACTTACAACTACCCGCAAGGGCGTGTGACAGATCACCGCATCAACCTAACTCTGTACAAGCTAGATGAGATTGTACAGGGCGATCTTGATGTATTGATCAACCCACTTGTTAATGAGTACCAAGCTGAGCAGCTTGCAGCACTAAGTGGCGATAACTAAGTTTTTCTTGTTTTCTGCATAATAGACACCGTTCATGACCATCGAAACGCTATTAACACAGGCTTATGGACGGTTGTCTGGCCTATCTGAAACCGCGCAGCTGGATGCCCAGTTGCTGTTGGCGCATACATTGGGTGTATCCACCACTTACTTTTTTACTTGGCCTGAAAAAGAGGTCAGTGAAGCGTCTCGTCAGGCGTTTGAAGGCCTATTAAAGCGTCGTGAAAAGGGTGAGCCAATTGCCTACATTTTGGGTGAACAAGACTTCTGGAGTTTGTCACTTGAAACGTCTCCAAGTACTTTGATTCCACGTGCTGATACAGAGCGCTTGGTTGAAGTGGCACTTGAATTGATTCCTTCTGGCGCAAGTAAAATCGTAGACTTAGGAACCGGGACCGGTGCGATTGCTTTGGCGCTTGCGAAAGAGTGGCCTGCGTCTCAAGTCATTGGTGTGGATTATCAAGTTGAAGCCGTACAATTGGCTGTACGAAATGCTCAGCGAAATGCGATCAGCAATGCGACGTTTCGACAAAGTGATTGGTTCTCTGCATTGGTTGATGAAGCGCCATTTGATCTGATTGTTTCAAACCCGCCTTACATCGATCCTGAGGATGAGCATCTTTCCCAAGGGGATGTGCGTTTTGAACCATTAACCGCTTTGATTGCAGAGGATCATGGCTTAGCCGATATCAGACATATCATTAAGCAGGCTGTTTGCCATCTTTCCTCCTTAGGATGGCTGATGTTTGAGCATGGCTACGATCAAGGTGAGTCGGTCAGAAAGTTACTCAAAGAGCATGGCTTTGTGAGCGTTGCCACCTATCAAGACTTAGGTGGCAACGATCGCGTGACGATAGGCCGCTTGACTGAATAGGATTACTGAGCACTTTCAGGGCGGATGAAAACAGGCTCTAGAGGCTTAGAGCGCTCCGCGTCGTAGCGATAGCCTGCCAAGTTGAATTCTTTGATGTCATCAATGGATTCTGCGCCGCTTTCAATTAAGTAGCGTACCATCAAGCCACGTGCTTTCTTCGCGTAGAAACTGATTACCTTGTATTGGCCGTTTTTCTCATCTAAAAAGTTAGGTGTGACAATCGTGTTCTTGATAGCTTTCTTATCTACCGCTTTGAAATACTCTGTGGAAGCTAAGTTCACCAACAACTCATCTTCTTCAAGTTCCGCATTCAAAGCCGGTGCAATCGTCTCTTTCCAAAAATGATACAAGTTATCGCCCTCAGGGTTCGCTAATTTGGTGCCCATTTCGAGACGATAAGGCTGCATCAAATCGAGTGGTTTAAGTAGCCCATAAAGCCCACTCAGAATACGCAAGTGGGATTGCGCATAGTCAATTTGGTCAGAACTTAAAGAATATGCATCGAGCCCGGTGTAAACGTCTCCCATAAAGGTAAACATGGCCGGTCTGCTATTTTCTGAATTATGACTTTTCTGCCAAGCTTGGTAGCGCTCAACGTTAAGAGTGGCAAGCTTGTCGCTAAGTTTCATCAAAGAAGCAATGTCCGCTGGTGAATATGGGCGAATGGTTTCAATAAGTGTTTGTGCTTGATCTAAAAATGTTGGTTCTGTTTTATTAGTCGTAGGTAGAGCGCTATCTAGATCCAGTGTTTTGGCTGGTGATATTAAATATTTCATAATCTTACCTTGGCATGTCATTGCGTTTTAATAAGATTATCCATAGAGTGTAAGGACATATCCACTAATCGACTTGATAGAGACAGTGTATGAAGAACAATATTATTCCGTTTCCTAAGTTAGTGAATTCTGAAGAATGCACTAAGGAGACAGATGTTCTAAACACGTCAGAACAGCAATTAGATGCTCTGCGAAATGCATTTGATGAAGCAAGGAAACAGTGGCCTCTTGAGCTTTCCGAGTTACCTGAACAAAATCGTAAGTGCGCGCTCGCTCGTAAGTAAAATAATAATAGATCAAGGACGAAGCTGTGTTGGCTTTTCTGGTAAGGCATTCTTTAGTGGGTATGTTTGCCTGCGCACTGTTGGGTTTTCTTCTTCCCGATTTATCTAATGGCTTGTTTCCATTCCTTCCCTATGTATTGTTCACTTTGATGTTGTTGACATTGGCGGGTATGCCGATGTCTCGGCTGATTCAACGTTTATGCCAAACAGGGATATGGCTGTATGCGCTGCTCCACAGTGCTTTTTATATGGCGGTATTTTTTGCTCTATGTTGGTTGCTTGGTGCTTCAAAGGAGCTGACGTTGGCAGTGCTTGGTGTGGGGGCGACAGGCTCTTTGTTTGCCACCCCAGCTATTGTTCGCGCGTTGGGCTTTGATGCCCTTGAAGCCATGGCGATGACAATTGCTACAACATTGCTGCTGCCACTGGCTCTGTTTATTCCGATACATTTCTTTCCGTACGCTTCAGGAAGTTTGGACTTTGTGACCTATGGAATTAGGTTGTTAGTATTTATCGCAGGTCCTATCCTGATTTCTTATCTGTTACATCGTTGCCTGCCGCAAGAGAAGCTACAGCGTCTGCTACTTAAAATATCGCCGTATACCATTCTATTGGTCTTTGCCTTTCCTTTTGGCTTAGTTGGAAGTTATCGCCTGCTATGGGATCAAAACATTAGTGAAGCATTGATGTTTTTGGGGATAGCGGTAGGGCTTGTCGCCTTCTTCTTTGTGGTGACTTTTCTCTGTTACCGGCACTTAGGGGTCGATATATCTCTTACCGCTGCTATTACATCGGGCAATCGAAATGTGTTGTTAACCTATTCTATTGCTGGAATGTTACTAGGGCCTGCTTTTCTGCCTCTTGCTGGGGCGATGCAAGTACCGACATACCTCTTGCCTGTGATTACAAGGCGCCTAGCAAAGTACTTAAATTCTCGTTAATAATTTCAGCTCTTATATGCAAAACATCTAACCTTTGGCTACGCTTCTATTGGAAAGTGTACAAAAAAGAGAGCTTTGAAAGTGAGTTTCAAAAGTTAAGGTAACTAAACCTTTGGATGTGCATGAGGGAATTATGAGAAAGAATCTACCTGTTACCAATGTAGAAAGGCTTGTTCCTGATGGTGTTCGACTAATTTCTACTACAGATTTAAAAGGGAAAATCACCTATTGTAATAATGCTTTTGTTGAAATTAGTGGTTTCGAATACGCAGAATTACTAGGCTCACCACATAATTTAGTACGTCATCCAGATATGCCTCCTCAGGCCTTTGAAGTGATGTGGTCACATTTAAAGGCTGGTAAACCATGGATGGGGTTAGTTAAAAACAGAAGTAAGAACGGTGACTACTATTGGGTGGATGCTTACGTGACACCGATGACCGAGAATGGTCAAGTTATTGGCTATGAATCGGTTCGTTCCACACCAGATAGAAAAGCGGTTGCCAGGGCTGAAAAGCTTTATGCGAACATACGCGCTGGCCGTAAATCGATATCAGTACCAATGGGGGGAGTTGTTGCTGCAAGCGTTATCTTGGCGTGGATTGCTTCCATCCTAATGTTTTTTATGAGCAATCCTTACGCAGAGTTTCCGGCTTTGCTTTCATCAGTCGTTATGGTGGTCTACAGTATCGGTCAGCAGCGCCATATGCGCAGAAGTCTTGAGAAATCTCTCAGTAATGCATTTTCCCACCCGCTTGCGGCGAAAACGTACTCTGATCACAATGCTGATCTCGCTAAGTTAGAAGTGGCGGTGAAGAGTCAGATGATGCACTTGGATACCGTTTTAACGCGTATCGAAACAGAGTCTAAGTCGGTTTTTAATAAGTCAGAACATGGCTTAAAGCTTACGCAAAGTGCCACTGAGAAGATAGAACGTCAACAGCATGAAACGCAAGAAGTGGCTGCGGCCATGCAAGAAATGACGACCACGGTGTCTGATGTTTCCAAGCATGTACAAGAAACCGCTGACAGTGCTGAGTCGACGAAAGAGCTGGCGATGCAAGGAAATCAAACGATTGGAGAAACCACACAAGCTATTCAGTCATTAGCGGGTTTAGTAGAGCAAATCGGTGCTTCGGTGAGTAACTTGTCGAAACAATCTGAAAGCATTGCCGAAGTAGCTGTAATGATAGATCAGATAGCGGAGCAAACAAATTTATTAGCGCTTAATGCTGCCATAGAAGCAGCTAGAGCAGGGGAGCATGGTCGAGGTTTTGCTGTCGTTGCGGATGAGGTTCGCCAGTTAGCGCAAAGAACTCAGGGCTCCACGCAAGAAATTCATGCCATAATAGAGCGCTTGAGAAATGGTGCTCAAGAAGCAGTGAATGTGGCTGGTGACGGTAAGGAGAGTGCTGATCAAGGTTTGTTAAAGATGTCTGAAGCACAGCACTCATTAACGACGATTGTATCCTCAGTGGCTAATATTTCCGATATGGCAACTCAAATGGCGGCAGCGGTTGAAGAACAGGCTCATGTTTCTGAAGATATTAATCAGCAGCTAGTACGAATTTCTGACCTTGCCTCATCAAGTAAAGATGAGGCGGAAGAGGCGATG
The DNA here is from genome assembly GCF_016461785.1 of Marinomonas ostreistagni. Classification (GTDB taxonomy): domain Bacteria; phylum Pseudomonadota; class Gammaproteobacteria; order Pseudomonadales; family Marinomonadaceae; genus Marinomonas; species Marinomonas ostreistagni_A. The sequence continues at coordinate 288,357 of NZ_JAEMUH010000001.1, forward strand.
CAGAGTATGGTGACACTTAGGGGAGTTGCATCAGATATGCATGAGCTTGTGGTTCGTTTTAAATAATCTCTCAAGAACAGTAAATGCTATCTGAAACACAAAAGAGGCCATGATGGCCTCTTTTGTGTTTCAGAGAAATGATTTAATGCTTTGGTAAAGGAAGAGATTTTACAGATAAGCTATCGTGTTGAATGCGCTTTATAATCAAAGATTGGGCGATATCTACATCCCCCATAGCTTCGAGTAGAGCGCTTAATTCGACTAGAGCCTCTGAAGAGGAATCATATTTCAAAGCTTTTTCATAATAGTCACGCGCCTTCCCCCAGAGTTGTAGACGTTGACAGATACGCCCTGCAGCTAAATAAAGCGCTGCACATTCAGGGTGTCGTCTAATCCAAGTTTCAGCATTGGCGAGCGCTTTTTGTAACGATACATTCGTAAGTTGACCATAGACGCCTGCTAGTGCATCAGACCATTGGTCATTTAAAGAAATTCGAATGAAAGACTCGGCTTTTGCTTCCTCGCCAAACTCAATTAAGGTGGTTGCATAAAGCACTTGCATAGATTCATCTTTGGCAAGATTATCGAGCTTTTTCCAGTTTCGCTGTAATTCATCTAACAGGGCTTGAGGGTCCTGCCCCATCTTCTGGCGAAAACGTAGTTTCTCAAGTTGAGCTAGAAAAGCGTTTACTTCCAGTTCTCTTAAGTTGGAATCATCAAAAATACCCTGCTTCTTCAAGACAGGAGTCAGCTCTTGCAGAGCTTCCCAATCTTTAAGTTTTGTATAAACAGATACCAACATCTTTAGAGTTTGACGATGCTTTGGCTTCATATTATGCAGTCGCTTGAGAGAGGCAAGAGCACCTTCGTAGTGGCCTTGTTTAAGAAGTAATTGGCTCTGAACAAAGCTGATAGCAAACTCTGCGTCTGGAGAAGTGAGATGAGCTTTACGTAATAACTCTTTTGAACGCTCATGCTCTTCTTGCTCACTGGCAGCGTAGGCTGCACCGATATAATTCAACAGTGGGTACGACACTTTATTGGCTGAAGTAGTGAGTAATTTCTCGGCTTTTCCCCAGTTACCACCAGCCAGTTCAAGCATACCTTTAATTGTCGATTTTAAAGCCCTCTTATGAGACAAGGACCCAGTTATCTTAGAGATTGAAGAGTTGGGATGGAGAAGAATCCAAACAAATTTAGTCGTCAGCATGACGGAAATATAGCCGATAATAATCAGCAAAAGCATGATCCATAAGCTCATCTCAATGGTCACGCTTTTAAAAGAAATCATGACGTAGCCGGGATCTTGTTTCATGATCAACCCTAGCGTGCCACCAATGAGTAGAACAACGATGATTGAAATCAGTGCTTTTCTCATAATGAAGTATCCTCTTTTGCACTAGTGACTACCGCATCAGAGGTTTTCCCTTCTTGATCTTGAGTAGCAGGCATCGTGGGCTCATTATCTGAGCTCTGCCAGTTTTGCATTAAGGATTTCATAGCCTGTAGTGACGCGCGCGGCATCGGTACATCTGGATTAGGGTTCACTTGCTGCAGCGATGTTAATGTGGTCATGAAAGCAATGGTAGATTGAGCCGAGGTGTCAAAGTGTTGGTTTACAGCTTTAGCAATACGCTCCAAAGACTTTTCATAGATGACTGGTTCACCTTTTAGCAATGCAACTTGAGCAACGTCTAGTTGCAACTGAATGCCAGTCACCAGCTCTTGATATTCTGCTGGTGGTAGTAATGGCTTAATTGGCTTTTGATCGTAGTTGATGACCACAAGGGATTTAATGCCCTGCCATGCTTCTTGTAGTAGCTGTTTTATTGCTGAACTGCTTGCTTGGGCTGTAGTGGCTTCATTGCTAGCTTGCTGAGCTAACCACGCTTTTGATGGTTCACGCTGTGGTAATGTGCCGACTTGATCGTATAAAGCAGAGAGTTGCAGGTAGCGGCCTTCGATATCAAATGAAGTCACTGATTTTAAGGCTTGAATATCTTGTGCAACCGCTTTACGAGTAGCGAACATAAGAGGGTCTTCGAGGCTCGCTAAAATCGTGTCGGCATTACTAAGTAAGGAAATTGCACTGCGAGTGTCTTTATCAAGTAAAAGTCGCTGATTGGCGAGGCGAATCAAATATTCTGCTTCGGCCAGTAACCAGTCATTTTTATCAGCATTGCTTAATTTGTTTATCTTGCTAGAAATATCAATTAAAGCTTGTTCTGTTTGGGATTGAAGCGCTTTGGCTTCTTCTTGAGTCGCTGTGACGGTGTTGTTAATGTCTGAGATGCGACGAGTAAGTTGAGTGTTGCTTTCTACATTACGGTCAATGCGACTAAGTTGCTGCTCAAGGGCAACCACTTTGTTTTCTGTCGCAGTGATGGTTGCATCATGGTTATTTAAAAAATGAGTTTGGTAATATTGCCAACCACTGAGGCCAATAGCGGCGATTCCAACTATCAATGCAGCAGTTGATAGGGCAGATGAGGGATTCTTTTCTGTCTGTTTACTTGCAGTGGTGGTGGAAGCATCATCTAGACTCGTATTGGTAGACGCTGCTTCGTTACTGTTTTCCATGTTATCAGTTAAAGCCTTTTCGTTTTTATCGGTCATGTTTTCGTCCTAAATGCTGCTTTGTCGCTGCGATTAAACACTGGTCGTCAGCACCATGTGCACAGATTACCGTATTCCAGTGAAGGGACTTTGCTCGTTGCGCCACTCTTTCACTCGGAACAAACAGGGCAGTGCTTTTAAAATTAGGGGCAAATTGATCAACATAGGTTGTCAGGTTAGCCAAGCTCTCACCACTTGTTGCCCATATTACGTCAGGATGCTCTAAGAATAAAAAAGTTTGTGCGGTATATTCAGGCGTAAGTCGCTTATAGAGTTCTAAGTGGTCGACTATGGCGCCACGTTCCTCTAGCCCTTTGGCTAAATCAGGTCTACCGCCGACACCTCTAACAATCAAAACACGTTGGTCGCGCATCTTGGCAGGTTTCAGCCAATCAAGCATTGCCTCGGTGTTATTACCAGGGTTGCTCAAGGCTGGGATGTTTAGATCTTTGAGTGTCTCTGTGGTCCCCTGCCCAATCCCCAGCCAATGCATGCCTACCGGTAACATCGGCCAGCATTCGTCGATCAGCTCTGCAGCAAGCCTTGCAGCATTTTTGCTAACGAATATAACGAATTGATATAGATCGAGGTTATAGAGTTGTGAACGCAATGCGGACAGTTCCGCATTGCTAGAAAGAGGTCGAATCTCTAGCATAGGCAAAGAGATAGGCGTAGCGCCAAGCGCAGTCAGCGCTTGGCAGGTCAAAGCATTTTCAGGTTCTGGTCGTGTGACCAATACTTTTACACCTTGCATGGTAAGAGTGTCCCGAATCTGGTCAATAACTAGTGTTGGTATACTTCGTCCAACAAAGCTTGGGCGCCATCTGTGAGCAATTGCTCAGCTAATTGAATGCCTAAGTTTTCTGCGTCAGCTTTATTGCCGCGAACCTCACCACGCACCATACGTTTACCATCTGTGCTACCAACCAGACCGCGGATAAACAGTTCGTCACCTTCTAGCAAAGCAAAGCAGGCGATCGGTGCTTGGCAGCCACCGTTTAGACGTTTGTTAACGGCACGCTCAGCCACAACACAGTATGTCGTTTCTTGATGTTGTAGAGGAGCAAGTAGCTTGATTAGCTCAGCATCATTGCTACGGCATTCGATGCCCATAGCACCTTGACCGCCTGCTGGTAGTGAGAAGGTATCACTGATACGGGCTTTAATACGATCTTCCATTTCTAATCGAACCAAGCCCGCTGTTGCAAGAATGATGGCATCGTATTCGCCATCGTCTAACTTACGAAGACGCGTGTTAACATTGCCGCGTAGGTTTTTAATCACTAGATCTGGGCGGTGCATTTGTAACTGGCAAGAGCGGCGTAGACTTGATGTGCCAACGACTGAACCTTGTGGTAACTCTTCAATGCTGTGGTAAGCGTTTGAAACAAATGCGTCCGTAGGGTCTTCTCGTTCGCAAATCACGCTTAGACCTAGACCTTCGGGAAACTCCATCGGCACGTCTTTCATGGAGTGAACTGCGATGTCTGCATCACCTTCCAGAAGCGCTTTTTCAAGTTCTTTGACAAACAGGCCTTTACCGCCAATTTTGGAAAGAGGGGAATCCAGAATTTGATCGCCTTTTGTGGTCATGCCCAATAGTTCAATACTGATCTCAGGGTAGAGCGCTTCCAGTGAGGCTTTTACATTGTTGGCTTGCCAAAGGGCCAGTTGGCTTTCACGGGTTGCAATGACGATTTTCTTTCTCACATTCTCTCCTAGAGTGACATCAAGCACAAAAATAACGATAAAATTTCGCTATATCATACTCCCTTGCCTAGTAGGCGTCATCCCAGAGCCCTTTATAATGGACGCGTCATCAGGTAATCTTGCCGCAACATTGATCTCACACTGGGAAATGAAGAAATGACTGATACCAACAAAACCACTAACCAGCAATGGGGTGGCCGTTTTTCTGAGCCTGTTGATGCGTTTGTCGCACGTTTTACCGCATCGGTTGAATTTGACCAGCGTATGGCGAAACAAGATATTCAAGGTTCGATTGCACACGCAACAATGCTTGCAAAAGTAGGTGTATTAACAGACGAAGAGCGCGACCAAATCATCCAGGGGCTAACGGAAATCGAGCAAGAGATCGCTCGTGGTGAGTTTGAATGGTCAGTTGAGCTAGAAGATGTGCACATGAACATCGAAGCTCGCCTAACACAAAAGATCGGTATCACAGGTAAGAAACTGCACACCGGCCGTTCACGTAACGACCAAGTAGCAACGGATATCCGTCTTTACATGCGTGATGAAATCGACTTCCTGCTAGAAGAAGTGACACGCCTACAACAAGGTATCTTGTCTCTAGCGGAACGTAACACAGACACTATCATGCCGGGCTTCACTCACCTGCAAACCGCTCAGCCTGTGACCTTTGGCCATCACCTGATGGCGTGGTACGAAATGGCTCAGCGTGACTACGAGCGTCTAGCTGATTGTCGTAAGCGTGTGAACATCCTGCCTCTTGGTGCCGCAGCGCTTGCCGGTACGACTTACCCAATCGATCGTCATATGACGGCTGACTTGCTAGGTTTTGAGCGTCCAACATACAACTCTCTAGACTCGGTAAGTGACCGTGACTTCGCGATTGAATTCACATCAGCAGCATCGATCACTATGATGCACTTGTCTCGTTGGGCTGAAGAACTAGTGATGTGGGCTTCAGCACAGTTTAATTTCATTTTCTTACCGGATCGCTTCTGTACTGGCTCTTCGATTATGCCGCAGAAGAAAAACCCAGACGTGCCAGAACTAGTACGTGGTAAAACAGGTCGTGTATACGGTCACCTAATGGGTCTTCTGACCCTGATGAAGTCTCAATGTTTGGCTTACAACAAAGACAACCAGGAAGACAAAGAGCCACTGTTTGATACGGTGGATACGCTGCGCGGTTCTCTGCGTTCTTTTGCAGACATGATTCCTGCGATAGAAGCTCGAGGCGAATATATGTACGAAGCGGCGCGTCGTGGTTTCAGTACTGCGACTGACTTAGCAGATTACTTAGTACGTAAAGGTGTTGCTTTCCGAGATGCTCATGAAATCGTGGGGAAAGCCGTTGGTTTTGGTGTGAAAGAAGGCCGTGACTTGTCTGAAATGACTTTAGAAGAGTTGCAGGGCTTTGGTGATATGATCGAACAAGATGTGTTTGAAGTATTAACGCTTGAAGGTTCGGTTGCAGCCCGTGACCACATTGGCGGTACAGCACCAGCGCAAGTAAAAGCAGCGATTGAGCGTGCCCAGGCTGAGCTTGCTGATCGTTTGAAATAAACATCTGATCTGATTTGTCTAAAAGCCTCTAATATGATTAGGGGCTTTTTTATGCCAGTTTAGCGCTATTCAATAGGGCCAAATGGCAAGTCTTGAAACACATCACTACGCAAAATATCGGTTGTAATATTAAGCTCAAATCGAAAGACCTCTTTCTGTCCCGAACACCCCGATAGCACAATCTGCCATGCGTCCATGCTGCCAGGTTCAGGCATTTTCCAGCATAGCCCCTTTATATTGACGTATTTAGTTCCGTCTGCATCTTCTGTGATCGGATACTCTGTTTCTTCGACGATACCTTTTGAGTATTCTTCTTGTACGCGTTTAGCTTGGCGAATGGCCTGACGAAATTTGGGAGAGAACGCGTCTTTGCTAGGATCAACAGCGGGGCGACTGGCCTCCACGGGACCTATGTCGAGAAGAGAGTTGGTTTTCCAATCTTGCTCAGAAAATAGCTCGGATTCAGTTACTTCATAGATATCTTGTAGGGAAATTGGTTTGTCCTTCATGGAAATTTCCTGAGTTTCACTAGACATTTCTTTAGTTGTCTGGGAGCTACCGCTAGTAGATATAGCTTGATTGTTTGGTTGTTTAGCAGGTGCAGGCGAAGGTTCAACGTTTTCCACTACTGACTTGGGAAAGAGATTGTCAGATTCCGTGGCCTTTTGTGGAGCAGGCGCTTGCTTGTCGTTGTTTACGTAAAGCTCATCCGGCGTAGGGGCATCTGATGCTAGCAAAGAAACTTCAAGATAATGTGGGGGCGTTAGTTTAGGGAGCGCCAGATGCCAAGGCCCATCTTCTAACCAAACAAATACTACGGCATGCAAGCTTAAAGCAGCGAGTAGTGCAAATACCCATGGTTTGAGCAGGCGTTTCATTATTTGGTCCAAAGCGTCGGTCAAATTCACCTTTGAAAACAACGTGTTCTCAAACACACAACTATAGCAAATTGGAGAGTTTTAAACACACCGGGAAAGTAAAGATTTTCTAGCAAAATAGTATGTAGGGGTGTGTTTAGCAGAGGGGATCAGTATACTGTCAACAAATTGTCTTAATGGATGGTCGTTACTGTGTCTAAGCTGTTTTTGATGTTTATAACAACCCTCGTGCTTGTTGGTTGTGGAAACAAAGGTTCTCTGTATTTACCTGATCAAACCTTACCGACTGAAACAGTAACTTCTTCCAATGAATATTGAGGAATGCCCCCTTGGATTTTTTTAATTACTCAGGTCATCAGCTACATGCTGAAAGTGTCTCACTTGCTGATATTGCAGCTCAACATGGCACACCAACATATGTTTACTCGCGCGCTACATTTGAACGTCATTACAAAGCTTACGCAGATGCATTTGCTTCTCACCCAACTTTGATTTGTTATGCTGTCAAAGCGTGTTCAAATATTGCTATCTTGAATGTGCTTGCGCGTCTTGGTTCTGGTTTTGACATCGTTTCGATCGGGGAGTTAGAACGTGTTCTTCGCGCAGGTGGCGACCCAACTAAAGTCATGTTCTCTGGTGTAGCAAAACAAGAGCATGAGATGCGTCGTGCCTTAGAAGTCGGCATTCATTGCTTCAACGTGGAATCAGAGTCGGAACTTCACCGTCTAAACAAAGTTGCGGGCGAAATGGGCAAAGTCGCCCCTGTTTCACTTCGTGTAAATCCAGACGTGGACGCCAAAACGCACCCATATATTTCCACTGGCTTAAAAGACAACAAGTTTGGTATTGATATCAAGGATGCGGTACGTATCTATGGGGTTGCGCATTCACTTGAAAACTTGAATGTAATGGGCGTTGATTGCCATATCGGTTCGCAATTAACTGAGCTGCAACCTTTCTTGGATACATTTGACCGTTTGACTGCATTGATCGACCAACTAGCTGAGCAAGGCATCGAAATTAAGCACCTTGATTTAGGTGGTGGTCTAGGTGTTCGCTACCGTGATGAAGTACCGCCAGAGCCAAAAGATTACGCTGCTTTGATCCTAGAAAAAATTAAAGATCGCAACATTTCTTTGGCGTTTGAGCCAGGTCGTTCTATCGCAGCTAATGCTGGCGTGCTGATGACCAAAGTTGAATTTCTAAAATGTACGGCACACAAGAACTTTGCCATTATCGATGGTGCGATGAACGACATGATTCGTCCATCACTGTACGGTGCTTGGATGGATATTGTTCCGGTTAGCCTTGAAGTAACACCCGAAGGTAAACGCGTATACGATTTGGTCGGACCAATTTGTGAAACGGGTGATTTTCTAGGTAAAGAGCGCGAGCTAGATATTCAGCCTGGTGATTTGTTGGCTGTTCGTTCAGCCGGTGCTTATGGTTTTACCATGGCATCAAACTACAACAGTCGTGGCCGTGCAGCTGAAGTGATGGTGGATGGAGATAAAACTTATTTGATCCGTGAGCGTGAAGATATTGATCACCAGTTAGCTGGTGAGCAACTATTACCAGCTTAAGGGGATCATGATGTTACTAAAATTTACTAAGATGCATGGCCTTGGCAACGACTTTGTCGTTGTCGATGCGGTGTCACGTAAAGTGTACTTTAACAAGGCACAGATTGAGCGCCTTGGCGATCGTAATCGCGGTATTGGCTTCGACCAATTGCTGATAGTAGAACCGCCATCCAACCCAGATATGGACTTTCGCTATCGTATTTATAACTGTGATGGTTCAGAAGTGGAGCATTGTGGTAATGGTGCACGCTGTTTCGCGAAGTTTGTGTTAGACCGTGAGTTGACGCATAAACGCGTGATTGATGTCGAAACCAAGCGTGGCCAAATCCAATTAAGAGTACAAGACGATGGCCAGGTGTGTGTGGATATGGGAGAGCCAAGTTTTGTACCGGCGGATCTGCCGTTTGTCGCGGACGGACTTGCGGACCTTTACCCCATTGATGTTGCGGGCGACATGTTTGAGTTGACCCCAGTATCCGTTGGTAACCCTCATGCTGTGATTCGTGTAGAAGAATTAAGCGATGCCATGGTTGAGCATGTTGGTCCATTGGTTGAGGATCACGAACGTTTTCCTAACAACGTCAATGTCGGCTTTATGCAAGTGCTGTCATCAGATGAAGTGAATTTGCGAGTGTATGAACGTGGTGTGGGCGAAACTCAAGCTTGCGGTACGGGAGCTTGCGCGGCGGTGGTAGCTGGTATCAAGCAAGGCTGGTTAGCACCAGAGGTATTGGTGCACTTGCCTGGCGGTGATTTACGTATTGCTTGGCAAGGTCCAGGGCATTCTATTCAAATGACTGGTCCTGCGGAAAAGGTCTTTGAAGGTCAAATTTATCTATAGGTGAAGTATCCATGACGGAAGAGGACGTTGTTCAGTATCTGCAAGAGACGCCGGGATTTTTTGAACGCCACCCAGCGTTATTAGAAACATTAACAATCCCTCATCCGGTTCATGGAGGGGCTATTTCTCTATTAGAGCGACAAGTCGCTTTGTTACGTAAATCGACGTCGGATTATCGTGGCGAGTTTGAGCGTTTGGTTACAATCGCTCGTGAAAACGAAGCCATTATGAAAAAGAGCCGACGTTTGATATTGAAATGTCTAAGCTGTGAATCTCTCGATGACTTTGCTGGCATTGTAGAAGAGGTCATGCGTGAAGACTTTTCCATTCAGTATCAATCGATGGTGTTATTTGCTGATCAAGCACTCGATACCTCGATACGTACTGCTTCTTGGGAAGCGGCTGAACCGATCTTAAAAGAAATGTTGGTTCAATCTGGTTGCTATTGTGGTGTGTTGTCAGTCGCAGAATCTGAGTTTCTGTTTGAAGGTCAAAGCGATGCTGTGATGTCGTCTGCGATTTTGCCGCTAGTGTTCTTAGAAGGCGGGAAGGTGGTCTACCACGGTGTGCTTGCTCTTGGGTCAAACAGGCTAAATCATTTTGACAAAGAGAAAGGCGCTTTGTTTTTGGATTACCTTTCAGACTTGCTGAGTGCGCTGCTATTGAGGTTGCTGCCATGAGTATTCTCGTTTCTTTCGATCTAGATAACACCTTATGGGATGTGGATCCGACTTTAGTGCGGGCGGAACATGCCATGGAAAAATGGTTTGAAGACAACTTTCCTGGTTTTGCAGATCAGTTTTTTATACCGAATATGGATCCGCTTAAGCATGAAATCTATGAGTTGTATCCAGACATTAAGCACGATGTTACTAAGGTTCGTTTAGCCCAGTATCGCACTGCTTTACAGCGTTATGGATTACCTCGAGAAGAAGCAGAGCAGCGAGCAACTCAGGCGTTTAATGTCTTTTATGATTGGCGTCAGCGGGTAGATTTATACCCTGATGCGTTAAGTGCTTTAATGTCCTTATCTAATCGTTTTTCATTAGCAGCTTTGACCAATGGTAATGCTGATGTCTTTCATCCACACATCGATTTAGCGCAATACTTTGGCACTGTGATCCGTGCGGACAAAGAAGGGATCGCAAAACCTGATGCTGAGATTTTTGAGCGATTAGCGGAACGTTCAAACACACCTATGGAACGAATTATCCATGTTGGTGATCACCCGATTGACGATGTGCAAGGCGCCATTAATGCTGGCGCTCGAGCAGTCTGGTTTAATCGTCATGGAGCAAGACGCTGGCGAGATGAGTGGCGTGTAACGCCTGAGTTTGAGGTTCACTCATTGTCCGAACTGGTGACCTTAATTGAGAATATGAACTTATAGCGATTTGCTATCAGTGCAGTTAAGTAATCTGATTTTGCCTGAGCTTTAATAGTGTTACACTAGCCTCATTAATCACTAACCGATTTAAGGAATTTGCAATGAGCGAAAATATTTTTAACGTAACGGATGCTCAATTCGAAGAAGAAGTTTTGAAAGCGGATCTTCCTGTTATTGTTGACTTCTGGGCACCATGGTGTGGTCCTTGTAAAATGATTGCCCCAGTTTTAGAAGACGTTGCTGATGAATACGCTGGTCGTGTTAAAGTTGTTAAGGTCAATGTTGACGACAACACAGAAACTGCACCTAAGTACAACGTTCGTGGTATCCCAACACTGCTAGTTATCAAAGGCGGTGAAGTGGCAGCAACGAAAGTGGGCGCTGTTTCAAAATCTCAACTAATTGAGTTCGTTGAAGGCGCGCTATAATCGCTCGCTAATACGTTTTCTAAAAGGCTGCTTACGCAGCCTTTTTTCGTTTTACCTTCTAGAAAGTTGGCTAAGATATTGTGAAAAATCACTGGACTGTGATCGTTGCAGACGTGCCATGATTTGCTCAGCATAAGGTAAGAAATTCACTAATTCATCTTTATTCATTGGACTGTCATAAGGAATGTCGACGGTTTCAGGATTTTTGTGTTGCCCTTGAATGCGGAATTCGTAATGAAGGTGTGGGCCTGTCGCCCATCCGGTTTGGCCGACTTTAGCGATTTCTGAACCTTGTCTAATTTCTTGCCCAGCAATTAATCCATCACTAAATTCACTAAGATGCGCATACAGGGTGCTAAATCCTTTGCCATGATCAATAATGATGGTATTGCCATAACCTTTCATGTTTCCTACAAAAGAAATAATGCCGTCACCAGAACTGTACACTGGGGTTCCTTCTGGAGCTGCGTAATCTACGCCTTGATGAGGGCGTGTGGTTTTAAAAATAGGGTGTAATCGGTTTGGGTTAAACTTAGATGAAACGTGGGTAAACTCAACAGGGGAGCGAATGAACGCTTTCCTAAGAGACAAGCCATCCCGAGTAAAATAGTCCGTTCCGCTATTAAGTTGATATCGGATAGCTTCAAAGACCCTGCCATTATTAATAAACTGCGCTGCGATGATTTCTCCTGAGTCTAATAATTCACCGTTAATGTAACGTTCTTCCAGTAGCATGGCGAAGCGATCTCCTTGGCGAAGGTCTAAGGCGAAATCAATATCCCAGCGGAATATATTAGTTAGCTCTAATAGTGTTTTATCACTGAGGCCAGATCTTGTGCCGTCTAGAAAAAGTGAACTACTGATTTCTACCTCTTGATAGCGAAGTTTTTTTTCCACTGGAGAGAGTTGCTCACGATAGGAAAAGTTACCTTGCTCTGAGTTATGCTGAAATATGTACGCTTTTTCTTTATTGGGGGACAGAGTCAGACTTTCCAGGCGCTGATTTGGCATCCATCTTTGAACCATCAATTTCTGGCCAGGCTGTAATGTTGTTAGTACATTTGCCTGATCAGCTTCAAGCAACTCTGCTATTTGACGGTCTGAAATACCCAGCCGATTAAGAGTTCTAGACAAAGAATCCCCTGCTTTTAAAATGATAGTGGTGGCTTGAAGTGTTTGTGCCTTTTTTTGTTGATCAAGGGGGGATGTTAAGTTTGCCTTTTGAGGAACTGGGCCTGCTGACTGTCGCGATTGAATGGTGGTTTCTTGAGTTTCGTTTGAGGTAGGCGTCAATGCCCAAAATAAAGTAGCTGTGCCTGCTACGAGTAATGAAACGGAAACGGTTAATAGGCTTTTAGTAAGCAAGGTTTTGTCCAATATAAAGGCTTAAATTTCAACATAAAGTCATATAATCCTACCAACTAAGTGGCTATAATTGAACGCCAATTAATTTTAACTCAATTAGGATTTGGATCGTAAAATGACACAGCAAAACACCGACCTATTAGCGGACTTACAGGCTCGTGGGCTTATCGCTCAAATGACAGCAGAAGAGGAGCTTCGTGCTCACTTGTCATCCGGTCGTCGTACTTTGTATTGTGGCTTTGATCCAACCGCAGATAGCCTACACTTAGGTCACCTTGTACCGTTATTAGTGCTTAAGCGTTGCCAAGATGCTGGTCATAACCCAATCGCTCTAGTGGGTGGTGCAACGGGTATGATCGGTGATCCAAGCTTCAAAGCAGCAGAACGTTCATTGAATACGTCTGACGTGGTAGCGAGTTGGGCTGACAAGATCAAAGGACAAGTCAGCCAGTTTATCTCGTTTGAAGGTGTTGATAATCCTGCACGCGTGGTGAACAACCTAGACTGGACTGGCAACATGAATGTGATTGAGTTCCTGCGTGAAATCGGTAAGCACTTCTCAGTCAATGCCATGATTAACAAAGAGTCTGTGCAGCAGCGCCTAAACCGTGAAGGTTCTGGTATCTCATTCACTGAGTTCTCATACGCCTTGCTACAAGGTATGGACTTTGCGGAGCTAAACCGCCAATACGACTGTACACTTCAGGTTGGTGGTAGCGATCAATGGGGGAATATTGTTGGCGGTATCGATCTTTCTCGTCGTCAGAACCAAGCACAAGTGTTTGGTCTAACGGTTCCACTTGTTACTAAATCTGACGGTACTAAGTTCGGTAAAACAGAATCCGGTGCTGTATGGTTGGATCCTAAGAAAACCAGCCAGTACTCTTTCTATCAATTCTGGTTGGGTACAGCAGACGCTGACGTATACAAGTTCCTGAAGTACTTCACATTCTTGTCTATCGAAGAAATTGAAGCGATTGAAAAAGCTGACCAAGAAAACGGTGGTAAGCCACAAGCGCAAGCTATTCTTGCTCGTGAAGCAACGCGTCTAGTGCACGGTGAAGAAGGTCTAGCGGCAGCAGAACGCATCACGCAAGCGTTGTTCAGCGGCGAAACCGACAAACTAAGTGAGCAAGACCTTGAGCAGATCCAATTGGATGGTCTACCAAGCAGCTCACTAGAAGGCATCAACCTTGCTGAAACACCATTGACTTCACTGCTAGCAGACGCGGGCCTTGCTGCAAGTGGTAAGCAAGTAAAAGATGCTCTGCAGCGTAACTCTGTCTTTGTAAACGGCGTTGCGAAAGGCATGGAAGATAACATGGCGGCAGCAGAGATTTTTAAAGCAGAGAATGGTTACTACGGTAAGTATTTCCTAGTGAAGCTAGGTAAGAAAAAACACCACTTGTTTGCTCTGTAAACCATTCGGTTTATTCTTCTAAAGGCGCTTCGGCGCCTTTTCTGTTTGTGTCATAGCATGATTTAAGAGATGGAGAGAATGATCACTATTGACTGGCTGAGACTCCAAACATTGCTCGGTGAGCAAGGCAAGATTTGGCTTGCTTTGAGTGGTGGTGTGGACTCTGTTGTTTTGTTGCACCTCTTAGTCAAGGATGCTCCATCAGAGCTTCGTGACCGTGTGGCGGCGATTCATGTCCATCATGGTTTGAGCGAAAACGCTGACACTTGGCTGAAGTTCTGCAAGACACTGTGCTCAAACCTCGAAGTGGATTTTTGTTTTGAAAGAGTCACTTTAGAGGGTAAGGGGTCTATTGAAGAGCAAGCGCGCAAAGAGCGTTATCGTGCGTTTGACAAGGTTTTACGGGAAGGCGATGTCTTACTTCAGGCCCATCATGCAAACGACCAAGCTGAGACCATTTTGTTTCGTCTAGAACGTGGTTGTGGTTGGCGTGGTATACAGGGGATTCCCGAAGAGCGCTCCCTTGGCGTGGCTAACGTTTATCGGCCATTACTAAAAACGCCTCGTGTTGACATTGAAGAGTATGCGGCTAAACAACAGCTTTCCTGGGTGGAAGATGAGTCTAATGATGATACGCGTTATCGCCGCAACTTTTTACGTCACAAAGTGCTGGCACCTTGGCAAGAGGGGCAACCAAATATCGCCAAACATATCGCCCAAAGTGTGGATCGAATGCAAGCGGAAGGGCGGGTGATTAATCGGCTTTTGGGGGAGGCGCTAGAGCGCTTTGTTGATCAAGATAATGGCTTGAAATTAAACATGCTACCAGAGCAGGAAAGGGGATTTTGGCTGGCGTCGTATTTGAGTGATCGAGGTATTTCGATTACTCAGCAACAACAAATGGCTCTGGTGGAAATGTTTTATAGTCATCATCAGAACCAGCCTGAGTTTCTGCACCGCAGGCATCGTATTGTACGTTACAAAAATGTACTGCATGTGCTGCCAAAAGCTTTGCCTGTTGTTGAGCAAAACATAGCGGCAGGACAATGGCTGATTCGAGCATTTGATCGAGTCTACTGCGATCAAGAGGCAGTGATTAAACCCCGCCCTGATAATGTGTCGCTACATTTAAAAAATGGTAAGACACGACCGTTAAAGAAATGGTTACAAGATAAAAATATACCAAATTGGTGGCGCGAGCAGATTCCCTATATTTATGTTGATGATGAACTCGTGGCGATCGCTGATTTATGGCAAGCACCCAACTGGCAAGGGAATGTGAAGTGGGAGCCAAATGGGCAGTTGTTATGGCCTAGCCAATCATAAAAATGCCCAGCAATTTGCTGGGCATTTGGTTATCTAGCGCTCTCATAATGATATTAGAACGAGCGGCTGTATTGTAGGCCAAGCAAAAGTGCATCTGCGTGAGTCGTACCAGTAATACTAGATACCGCATTGCTTTCAGCTACATCAACGTCTTGACCAAGTAAATAAGTGGCCCCAAAGTCTATACTGCTCATTTCATCTGGCTTGTAAGTCACCCCTGCTGAAAGCCACTGACGATCAGAGTCAGGTACTGAGATTGAGCGCTTTTGGTCTTGTGCGCTGGTATCGTACATATAACCTGCTCTTAGCTCCCAAGCATCATTCATATAATACGTACCACCAATTGAGTAGTGCCAAGCATCTTGCCAGTTGTAAGTATTAATGGTCCCAGCATTTTGAGCTTCTAATGTTTTAAACTCTGACCATCGAATAAACTGAATGCTGTAATGAACTGCATACTCCGGGGCAAGGCGGTGGAAGCCAGAAAATTCAGCAATATCTGGGAGTGGCATGATTACAGTGTCAGACTGTTTTGTTGCCGTGGCGCCAAATCGATAAACTTCCCCGTCGGCTTCAATGTCTGGGCTAAAGTGATAGTCAAAGCCAAACCTGTTGTTATCATCCACTTCAAAAAGTAGACCTAGGTTATAACCAAACCCCCAGCCATCAGCTTCTATTTCTAATAGATTGTCGACGCCGTAAAGCCCTGAAACAACAGGGTTTGCGGGACGAACAAATGTTCCTTTGCCATAGACTGCATCAACACCAGCACCTAAAGACAGTTGCTCAGTGGCTTTATAGGATCCGACAATACCAAAATTGGCGCTGACTACATCCGTTTTACCACCGTATTCATAACCAGCATATTCTTCTTCAAACTTTGTTTTAGTGCCGTAGTTTGAATACGCGTTGATACCCCAAGCGAATTTATCGTTAACCGGATGGATATAATACAAATTTGGCACAACAGACGTATCACCAATACTGTCAGAGTTTGCATCTGCACTGCTGGCGGTCAAATTATTGGTGTAAGTACCGTCTTTTACTTCAATGTCTGTAGTAATGGTTTCGACCCCAAGGGAAAGTGCGGGCCGGTCAAATAAAGACATCGCTGCTGGGTTTCTAGCTATGACAGAGGCATTGTCGCCAATTGCTGCATCTCCTGCGTATGCTCGCCCTAAACCTGTAGCGGATTGAGCATTAAGCTGAAACCCTGCCGCATGAATATTTAGGGCAGAAAATGCAAGCGCGGACGCTAACAACGTGCGCTTAAAAGGGAATGACGCGTTCATACAGTTGTTTCCTATTTCTTATTATTGGGATGGCCATGAACCTAAGCACTTTAGGTCACAGTGAACAATTGTCTATAGACCTTAGTCTTATCTAAAAATGTATTCCATGTAATTTTGTTGCGATATTGGTGGCAAATTCGATCACATTATCGACAAAAAGTAATCTGCATGGGATTTCGTTTGTTCAACAATCTGAGCATTTAAAGCATCATTCTTGGCTATTCGCTGTTTTGCTTCTTCTGAAGATATTCCCCATACTTTTTGATGGCGCTCCATTAACTGTGTCATAGCCATATCAATAGGAATGTCTATATACCATTTTTCATCTAAGTATTGCTGTGCTTGTTCGAATCCATGTTGTGCATGAAGAATATAAAGCCCCTCAACGATAAGTAATTTAGTCTCGGAAGGTATAATGATGCTGTCTTCTATAGGGTCACCCTGAGTATGATCAAAACTCGGCCATGTTAGCGTTTGGTGAGAGTGGGATTTGAATGCGTTTAGATGTTGATGGAAGCGTTCACTATCGAAGGTCCAAGGGGCCCCACGTCGGTCAAAGGCTGCCTTAGAGTCTGGGAATGAATGTAATTGCGCTTTACTAAAATGAAACCCGTCCATGCTGACACTGACCACTTGTTTTGGGTATGCCCTATTTAGCTTAAATTCAATGTAGTTCGCTAAAGTCGATTTGCCTGATCCAGGCAGGCCAGCGATTCCAATAATATAGCGACCACTTGAGCCCTCTAAGCGCTTTTTAACCTTTGCAAGAGCGTCTTGATATGACGTTTTTTGATCCAAAATACGGAAAAGATCTAGAGTCATTTGTTTCATCCAATGTAATAAGCATTGCGTATATCTTCTATGGTTATAAGTGGAGAGTATCGAAATGACTTTAACTGAGCTAGCGAAAATTACTTCTGTGGAAAAAGTTTGCATTCACTCGCTTGAATCAAACTTATATCAATTGTCTATTATTATTTCAGGGGAGGAGCACTATATTCAAGATGTCAAAGGAGGGTTTTTAACCAGCCATAATAAACTAGATCTACAGCACCTTTTTAGTGATAAAAGCGTAGGTAGTATGGTTCTATGCCATCAAAGTGCTTATGACGAGATGGTTGGTCAGCCAATAGGTGAGGGAAATATTTTAGAAGTACCAATTGGTAATCCATTTAAATAAACGATCTTTTTTGTTTGGCTATTTATGTAGGTCACTATTGTCTATAGTTTCAGTGTTGATTAACAAACAGTAGGGTTAGATTGTGAAAGCAGTACTGGATTTAGACATTAGCCGTATCGTAAAAGAAACCAGTAGTATTGTTCTTATAGAGCTCGTTTCACATGATGGTAGCGCTTTGCCGCTTTACCAAGCGGGTGCTCATATTGAGCTAAAGTTGCCGAATGGTTTATTGCGGCAATACTCGTTATGTCGCTTGCCTACAACGGGTATGTCATACGAAATAGCCGTATTGAAAGACCCTCATTCGAGAGGAGGGTCTGAATTACTGCATAAAATGCAAGTGGGAGACCGTCTTCAGGCTAGCTACCCTCAAAATCACTTCCTACTTAAGAATCCGCGAAAAACGGCTATCTTGCTAGGTGCTGGAATTGGTATTACACCACTGATACCGATGGCACAGATGCTATCTAAAACGGGCGTAGATTTTGCTCTGCATTATTCTGCGAAGTCGCCAGCGTCTGCTGCATTCTATGATCAACTTAAGACATCTGTTTTTGCCGATAAAGTGCACTGGCATTTTAGTAATTCAAATTCACGGTTAGATATTGAATCTCTATTAAGGGGTTTTACTAGCCATCCGGACTTGTATATATGTGGACCTAGTCAATATATAGAAGAAGTAATGAATTGCGCAAAAGTGATGGGCTGGCCAGAAGAGAAATTGCACAGAGAGTTCTTCACGGGGACAAAATCACCATTAATGGATCAGGTGCCGCGTGAGATGTTTCAGGTGAAGATTGCTAGCTCTGGGCAGATGATTGATGTACCGCCGGGTGTTAGTATTACAGAAGCATTGGAGATGAATGGAATTGATATCCCAATATCCTGTGAAGAAGGCTGGTGCGGCACATGTATGACTCGAGTGATTGATGGTGTTCCTGACCATAGAGATACGTTTTTATCTCCTCAAGAACATGCTCGAAATAGTCTGATAATGCCATGTTGCTCCGGATCTCGCAGTGATTGCCTTGTTCTTGATCTATAGAATACGCTCTCAAATGAATGGGACGTTACGTTTTTTGATTACAAAAGAGGCAAATCTTCTGAGCTTTTACGTTGAGTGAATCCCGCTCTGATGCTATTATTTCCTCCCGTCCTAAAGGTGCTTTTTTAAGTGCCTTTTCTCATTTCGATCATACAAATTTAAGGCGGGCTTAACACTCATGGCGACACGATATATTTTCGTCACAGGCGGCGTGGTTTCATCACTTGGTAAAGGATTGGCTTCAGCATCTCTTGCGGCGATCCTAGAATCCCGTGGTCTAAAAGTCACCATGCTTAAACTGGATCCATACATCAACGTTGATCCAGGCACAATGAGCCCATTTCAGCACGGTGAAGTGTATGTCACTGAAGACGGTGCTGAAACTGACCTAGACTTAGGTCACTACGAGCGTTTCATCGATACTAAGATGACTAAGCTGAACAACTTCACTTCTGGCCGTGTATATCAGCACGTTTTACAAAAAGAGCGTCGTGGTGATTACCTTGGTGGTACGGTTCAGGTTATTCCTCATATCACCGATGAAATCAAACGCCGCGTTATCAAAGGTGCTGAAGGTGCCGATGTCGCCTTGGTTGAAATCGGTGGCACGGTAGGTGATATTGAATCACAGCCATTCCTAGAGGCGGTACGTCAGTTAAAAGTTGAGCTAGGTTCTCACCGTGCTTTGTTCATGCACTTGACGCTGGTTCCTTACATCCGTACAGCGGGTGAGACGAAAACGAAACCGACACAACACTCTGTTAAAGAGCTACGTTCTATCGGTATTCAACCTGATATCCTTGTGTGTCGTTCTGAAGTGTCAATTGAAGCGCCTGAGCGTAAGAAAATTGCCTTGTTCACAAACGTTGATGAACGTGCGGTTATTTCTCTACCAGACGCAGACACGATCTACAAAATTCCACAGATGCTAGCGGACCAAGGTCTTGATAGCTTGATCGTTCAACGCTTTAACTTAGACTGTAACATTGCTGACTTGGAAATCTGGAACAAAGTAGCGCAAGCGAAACTAAACCCAGAGAAACAAGTAAACATCGCCATGGTTGGTAAATACATGGAGTTGTTAGATGCCTACAAGTCTTTGATTGAAGCAATGGATCATGCTGGCATTCATGCTCGCACTAAAGTAAAACTTCATTACATCGACTCTGAAAAAGTTGAAGAAGAAGGTACGTCAGTGCTAGAAGGTATGGACGCGATATTGGTACCTGGTGGCTTCGGTGAGCGTGGGGTAGAGGGTAAAATCCGTACTGCACAATATGCTCGTGAAAACAAAATCCCTTACTTGGGTATCTGTCTAGGTATGCAAGTAGCGGTTATCGAATTTGCTCGTAACGTAGCAAATTTAACCGGTGCACACAGCACTGAGTTTAACTTAAAAACAGAGAATCCTGTGGTTGGCCTTATTACTGAATGGGTCAACTCTGAAGGTTCCAAAGAAATCCGGTCAGAGGAATCCGATCTTGGTGGAACGATGCGCCTTGGCGCTCAGAACTGTAACCTGATTGAAGGTACGAAAGCCCATGCTGCGTACGGTCAAGATGTGATCAGTGAACGTCATCGTCATCGTTACGAAGTAAACAACTACTATGTTCCAGCACTGAAAGAAGCAGGCTTAACTATTTCAGGCTTGTCGGCTGATAACTCTTTAGTAGAAATGGTGGAAATCGCGGACCATCCTTGGTTTGTCGCGTGTCAATTCCACCCAGAATTTACTTCTACACCTCGATATGGTCACGGCCTGTTCAGTGCATTCGTTCATGCAGCACTGAAATATGCAGGAAAAGAAAAATAATTTTAGCAGACAGATGTTTGTGAATTTTTCATCTACTAAAAGGGGTTTGTTATGAGTCAAATCGTTGATATCAAAGCCAGAGAAGTTCTGGATTCACGTGGTAACCCGACTGTGGAAGCTGACGTAATCCTAGCGGATGGCTCGTTTGGTACAGCGTGTGCACCTTCTGGTGCCTCTACCGGTTCTCGTGAAGCTTTGGAACTGCGTGATGGCGACAAGAGCCGTTACCTAGGTAAAGGTGTATTGAAAGCTGTCGCAGCGGTAAACGGTCCAATCCGTGAAGCGCTATTAGGTAAAGACGCAACAGCGCAAGCTGAGCTAGATAAGATCATGATCGATCTTGATGGTACAGAGAACAAATCTCAATTTGGTGCGAACGCTATCCTAGCGGTTTCTTTGGCTGCAGCGAAAGCCGCGGCTGTTTCTAAGAAGGTGCCTCTGTATGCACACATCGCTGACATCAACGGTACTCCAGGCGTTTACTCAATGCCTGTTCCGATGATGAACATCATCAACGGTGGTGAGCACGCGGATAACAACGTTGATATCCAAGAGTTCATGATTCAGCCAGTTGGCGCGCCAAACTTCCGTGAAGCGCTACGTTACGGTGCCGAAATCTTCCATGCATTGAAGAAAGTTCTTAGTGCTCGTGGTTTGAATACTGCAGTAGGCGATGAGGGTGGTTTCGCACCTGACCTTGCTTCCAATGCTGAAGCACTTGCGGTAATCAAAGAAGCGGTTGCAGCGGCAGGCTACGAGCTAGGTAAAGACATTACACTAGCGATGGACTGTGCTTCTTCAGAATTCTACGAAGATGGCAAGTACAACATGAAAGGTGAAGGTAAAGTCTTCACGTCAGAAGAGTTCTCTGATTACCTAGCTGAGCTATGTGAAGAGTACCCAATCGTTTCGATCGAAGACGGTCAAGATGAATCTGACTGGGAAGGTTTTGCTTACCAAACTAAGATCCTTGGCGACAAGATCCAACTTGTTGGTGATGACTTGTTCGTAACCAATACTAAGATCCTGAAGCGTGGTATCGACGAAAGCATTGCTAACTCTATCTTGATTAAGTTCAACCAGATCGGTTCTCTAACTGAGACTCTAGAAGCGATCAAGATGGCGAAAGACGCTGGCTACACAGCTGTGATTTCTCACCGTTCAGGTGAAACGGAAGATGCGACTATCGCTGACCTTGCAGTGGGTACAGCCGCTGGCCAGATCAAAACTGGCTCTCTATGTCGTTCTGACCGTGTGTCTAAGTACAACCAATTGCTTCGTATTGAAGAGCAATTGGGTGGCAAGGCACCATACAAAGGTCGTTCTGAGATCAAAGGCCAAGCTTAATTTACGGTCTATTTATCAAAGGGAGAACATTCGTTCTCCCTTTTTTATTTTTTTTTCACTCAATTCGCGAAATAATGGGCACTCATTTGTCCAGAGCCTGAATCGTCCAACATGATGTTGCGTATTTTCTTAGCTATCTTTCTTTCCGTATCCACATACTTTGCCTTTCAATTTTATTGGGGGGATCAAGGTGTAAAACGAGAAGAGGAGCTTGCCAAACAAATTGAGTATCAAGAGCAAATCAATAAACGCTTAAAGGTACGTAATGATGCACTGCGGGCACAAATTAATGATCTTCGTCGTGGTGAGGATGCCATAGAAGAGCATGTTCGGACCGAACTCCAATATATTAAAGACGGCGAAGTCTTTTATCGAATAGTAGAAAAGTAATGACACAGTTTTGGGTGATTATTCCAGCGGCTGGCGTTGGAAAGCGTATGGCCAGCACACAGCCTAAGCAATACTTAATGTTAAATGGTAAAACCATTCTGGATACCACGATAGAAAAGTTTCTAGAGCATCCGCAGATTGCGGGTATTGCTGTCGGCGTCAGTCCAGATGACGAATATTGGAAACAATCGGAGTGGGCCGGTAATCCACAAGTCGTCCGTTTCGATGGTGGCCAAGAACGGTCTGAAACCGTACTGAATGGCTTACAAGTTTTAATGGCGATCGGTGTAGCGGATGACGAATCTGTCTTAGTGCATGATGCAGCGCGTCCGCTTGTGACTGAAGCGGCATTAACTCGGATTATGGCGCATACAGGTGAGCAAGGTGCATTGTTAGCGATACCGTGTAAAGACACTTTGAAATTAGCCGAAGAGAAGCGTTCTACTGCGACGGTAGACCGTAGTGTGATCTGGCAAGCACAAACCCCACAAAAATTCCCACTAATGGCATTGTATCAAGGTATTGCTGCAGCAATGGAAGAGGGTATTGCGATTACCGACGAAAGTTCGGCAATGGAATTGATTGGGTGGCAACCTGATTTGGTAGAGGGTGAATCCTGTAATCTGAAAATTACTGTGCCAGAAGATCTTGTAATTGCCCAAGCTTTGCTTAGCCTGCAGCCAACCGCTAACTCATAGGAGAATGCTATGCTTCCATTTCGTATAGGCCACGGCTTTGATGTTCATAAATTTGGAGAAGGCGACCATATTATTATTGGTGGTGTTTCCATACCCTATGACAAAGGGCTGATAGCGCACTCCGATGGCGATGTTGCGCTACATGCTTTAACGGACGCTTTGCTTGGCGCGGCCGCATTGGGGGATATTGGTAAACACTTTCCTGATACGGATGCTGAATTTGAAGGTGCTGATAGCCGAGTGTTGTTGCGTCAGGTTTATTCAGAGATTCAAAAGCTCGGCTGGTCTGTAGCTAACGTTGATGTAACTATTATCGCGCAAGCACCTAAAATGCGACCGCATATTGATGACATGCGTGCCAACATAGCCGAGGATCTTCAAATCGATATGTCAGCCACGAACGTCAAAGCAACGACAACGGAGAAGTTGGGGTTCACTGGGCGTAAAGAAGGTATTGCTGTCGAAGCCGTGGCACTATTGTACCGAGAGAATGCATGAACACTGATTGGCATTACGCGTGGACAGTACCCCATGCGCGCGCAGATTTAAAAACCTTTGCCAGCGATTTCCTTGTTGAAGAAATCTTAGGATTTGAACCAGAAGGCAAAGGCGAGTTCGTTTATTTGTGGATTGAGAAGCAGGGTGTTAATACTGATTACTTAGCCAAACGTTTGGCACAAGCTGCCGATATTTCTCCGAATAGAGTGACCTATGCGGGGGTTAAGGATCGACATGCTTGTACGCGCCAGTGGTTTTGTTTGCACATGACTGGGCAAGCGCCGGATCTTACTCCAATAGAGCAAGTATTTCGTGAGCCTGAAATAGTTCGAGTGTTATTGCAAACACGTCACTCGAAAAAGCTAAAAACAGGTGGCCTGCAAGGGAATCGCTTTGTATTACGCTTACGCAACCTTCAAGGAGAGCGTTCAGAGGTTGAGCAACGTTTAAGTCTAATTGAACGCTTTGGCGTGCCGAACTATTACGGTGAACAACGTTTTGGTATTCAAGGCAACAATTTAGTTAATGGCTATCAATTTGTCATGCCAGGACGAAAAGGTACTCACAAACTGAATAAAACTCAGTCGTTTTGGCTATCAGCAATCCGCTCATGGTTCTTCAATGAAGCGTTATCGCAATTTGTAGAGCAGGGCAGTTGGGATACGTTGAGTGTTGGTGATATTGCCCAACCGAGAGATGGTTCACAATCCTTTCGTATAAAAGAGCATTCGTTAGAAAACCTAGTGCGCCATCGTAATGGAGACATTTCGCCAGTTCTGCCTTTGATCAGTGATGGTTGGCCGATGGGCACTAACTCAGAGCGAGCTAAGGCGATGACTGAACTATATGCTGATCAGAGTGATTTATTAGAGGGGTTGATCAGCTTCGATTTCTCTAGAGACAGTCGTGCGACACGAATCGTCCCAACTAATATGGCCTGGGAATTGCTATCTAATACAAAGGAAGCAGACCAACTGGTGTTGCAATTTGAGCTTCCGAAAGGCGCTTTTGCAACGAGTGTTCTAAGAGAACTTTTTACTATTAACGATCGATCTCAAGACAAGCATAATGAGACTACTTCTTTCGAATGATGATGGACTGGATGCTCTAGGTATTCAAACCTTAGCAAAACAACTAAAAAGTCGATATGACGTCACTTTAGTCGCACCTGACCGAGACCGAAGTGGTGCTAGCAATTCATTAACGTTAACTCGTCCATTGCGTCCGACTAACGTTCGTAAGAACCAATACAAAGTGGATGGCACACCAACAGATTGTGTTAACTTGGCGATCTCTGAAGTGATTGATGGCCGTTTTGATGCTGTGATTTCAGGAATCAATCATGGGCCTAACCTAGGAGACGATGTTCTTTACTCGGGAACAGTAGCCGCTGCGATGGAAGCGCGTCACCTTGGGCGGCCAGCAATTGCCGTTTCATTGGTAGGGAAACAGCACTTTGACACGGCAGCAAAAGTCATTGATACACTTTTGCAGGATGCGCATGCGTTAGCATTACCGCCAAAAGTGCTGCTTAACATTAATGTGCCAGATTTGCCTTTTGAAGAGTTGAAAGGTATCAAAGTGACTCGTTTAGGCTATCGCCATCAAGCTCATCCTGCGATTCCTGCGAACCATCCAAAGGGTATTGAATGCTATTGGATTGGGATGTTGGCAGAACCAAATGATGCGGCTGATGACACAGATTTCTATGCTGTTTCTAATGGCTATGTTTCTATTACTCCTATTCATACGGATATGACCTGCCATTCATCTATCAATCAATTACGTCAATGGGTGAATGATTTAGCACCATGAGTATGGCATTGGATGAGTTATTAAAAAGGTCTCAGCCTCGATCTAGTCAAATGCTAGAACACTTAATGTGTGAAGGTGTAGAACATGCTGAGTTGCTTGAACTCATGGGGCGGCTTCCGCGCCATGAGTTTGTGGAACCAGCTTTTTCTCATCTAGCGTACAGCCCAACACCGCTCCCGATTGGACGAAGCCAGACAATCAGTCAGCCATTGACCGTTGCTAAGATGACCATGTGGTTGTTGAGTTATGCGCGTCTGGGGCGAGTTTTAGAAGTGGGGACTGGGTCTGGTTATCAAACCTGTTTATTGGCTCACTTTTTTAATAAAGTGCACACCATTGAGAGACAGAAGAGCCTCTATCTGCAAGCTCAGACTCGTATTCGAAGTATGGGGTTCAACAATGTTGAGTTCTTACATGGCGATGGTCATTTGGGGTGGCCGCAAAAAGTTCAAATGGACGCCATTATTGTCACTGCTATGGCCAGTAAAGTGCCAGTTGCCTTAACCGATATGTTAAAAGAAGATGGCATTTTAATTATGCCAATTGCAGATGAAGTACCCAGCATTGGTTGCTGGCAGCGCATGGGAGATAAGTGGAAGCGTTTAGAATCTACTCCAGCGCAATTTGTTCCATTATTAGAAGGGAAAGTGGATGCCTAAGTGGCTTAGAACGTATTTAAGTGGTTTATTAATGGGAGCTGCTGATGTAGTGCCTGGCGTATCTGGTGGTACCATTGCGTTCATAGTAGGAATATATGACCGCTTAATTAATGCCTTAAGTGGTGTGAATAAGACTAGCATAATGATGTTGTTCAAAGGTGACTTTAAAGGGTTATGGCATCATTTTGATGGTTATTTTTTACTGGCTCTTTTGCTAGGCGTTGCAACCAGTATTTTTGGTATTGCGAGTGCCATAACTGCCTTATTAGCAGCTTACCCCGTTTGGTTGTGGAGCTTTTTCTTTGGTTTGATTCTCGCATCAGCGTATGTTTTGTTGCATCAAGTCCCAAGTTTTTCTAAACGACACGTTGCAATCATGATGTTAGGTGTAATAGTTGGCGCATCTCTTTCCTTATTGGTGCCGACGCAAGTGCCAGCTACCTCCCTAATGATTTTCTTTTCTGGAATGATTGCGATCTGCGCGATGATTCTTCCAGGTATCTCTGGCAGCTTTATTCTTTTGATGTTGGGAATGTACGGCTTCGTTATGACCGCAATAAAAGAGCTAGACATATTGGTGATTTCTATTTTTGCTTTGGGTGCTCTATTAGGCCTTTTAAGTTTCTCTAAAGTGTTGAACTGGTTGCTAAAAAAAGCTAAGTCCATAACCCTTACATTGTTAACTGGCATTATGTTAGGCGCGTTAGTGAAAGTCTGGCCATGGAAACAAGTAACTGCCTATATTGATGTGGGTAGTAAGCGCTTACCAAGTGAAGAGCAATTGCTTCTGCCATGGCAAATGGCAGGCTTTAATATAGTTGATACGTTATTAATACCAGTTTTTTTGATGTTATTAGGAGTGCTAATGGTTTACGGAGTACATTACATCTCATTACAAAAAACTAACACCCACACAAAACCGTCATAGATATGTAAATAGAGAAGTGTTTAATGTTGGGTGCATGCTTGCTGAGAAACATTATTAGATTGTTTATTTTGCTGACACAGCGATTCAGTGTTGTGGCAATAGCATGTTTTCTTATAGTGGGCTGTGCATCTGATAGTTTCCATTATTCTAATGTTGCCAATTCTAGAAACTCGTCGACTGCACCAAGTACTAGGTCCATTCCAAGTTCAGGAATCCATCGAGTTCAATCAGGTGATACATTGTTTTCTATCGCTTTTTCTTACGGTCTAGACTATAGAAATGTAGCGAGTATTAATGGAATCGCTGCTCCTTACATTATCTACCCAAACCAGAAAATTCGATTAAGGGGCTCAGCCAGTCGCACAGCATCCACTGCTTCAACAAGTAAAACAAAACCATCAACATCTGCTCCTAAGACTGTAACAAAAAAGACCACAGAAAAAGTGAACTCCTCTTCAAGACCTGTGTCAACTGTAAATATACCTGAGCAAAAAGTGTCTTCATGGCATTGGCCGATAGTCGGAGCTGTCACAAAAAGCTTTTCAAATGCTGGCGTAAGTAGTAAAGGTATAGACATAAAAGGGAAGAATTCTGAGCATGTTAAAGCAGCAGCAGATGGTGTAGTCGTCTATGCGGGCAATGGTCTGATTGGTTATGGTAATTTGGTCATTGTAAAACATAATGACGTCTACTTAAGTGCCTATGCGTACAATGATCGAATTCTAGTCAAGGAAAAACAAAGTGTTCGAGCGGGTGACTCCCTCGCTATCATTGGTGGTAAAGGCTCAGAAAGACCTTTATTGCACTTTGAAGTGAGGCGAGATGGCCAGCCAATTGATCCACTAAAAGTGTTACCCAAACAATAATAATCATAATTTGGGAATTGAGGAGGGCTATATGAAATCGGTAGAGACGGACAAATCAGGTGAAGATCTAATTCACAATACTGATGATTTTGATTTCGAAAGTATAGATGATGTAGTTGATGATACGGACGAGGAGTTCGAATCGGCTGTTAATGCTCGTTACGCAGACAGCGATACTAAATCTCTAGATGTAACACAACTTTACCTGAGTGAAATTGGGTATTCACCTTTATTAAGTGCTGAAGAGGAAGTGTACTTTGCTCGACTTGCCTTAAAAGGTGATGATGCTGCTCGCAAACGAATGATCGAAAGTAACTTGCGATTAGTCGTTAAAATTTCTCGTAGATACCTAAATCGAGGACTAACGTTACTGGATCTGATCGAAGAGGGAAACCTTGGCCTAATTCGAGCAGTGGAGAAGTTCGATCCAGAACGAGGCTTCCGTTTTTCAACTTACGCTACTTGGTGGATAAGACAAACCATCGAAAGAGCGATCATGAACCAAACCCGTACAATCCGCTTGCCGATTCATGTGGTCAAGGAGTTGAACGTTTACCTTCGCGCCGCCCGTGAATTGACTCAAAAGTTAGATCATGAACCAACGCCTGAAGAAATCGCTCAGATGTTAGATCGACCCGTTGAAGACGTACAAAAAATGCTAAGTCTGAACGAGCGTGTCAGTTCGATTGATTCTCCTGTAGGAGGGATGGATAACGATAAAAGTCTTGTTGAGGTGCTGGCTGACACTCAACATTCTGGTCCAGAAGACGACCGTCAAGAAGGGGATGTCCATCACAATATTGAGCAGCTATTGGATGAGCTGAATGATAAACAACGTGAGGTCATCGCTAGACGTTTTGGGCTAAGAGGTTATGAACCAAGTACACTTGAAGATGTGGGTGCTGAGATTGGTTTAACACGTGAACGTGTCCGCCAAATTCAGGTTGAAGCTCTCCGTAAGCTTAGAATGATGCTACAGACACGTGGGCTCTCTCTGGCTGATGTTATTGATTTAGACCATTAAAAAATAGGTTGTGTTATAAAAAGCTCTAGTTCGTACTAGAGCTTTTTTATTAATGATCTTCTTCCGTTGAGATTTGAAGTTCTTCAATTTGGTCTTGCACACGTGCTCGGTATTTTTCAGAGAGGCCTTTCACCGTATAAGCAAGCACTTCACCATGATCTCTTTCGATGATCTCAGGCAGGCTTAGAATAATTCGATTCTGAATTTCAGGGACGGTTATTACATCCTCACTCACTACGAGCATATTTTGGGATTCGGACAAGGCTAGTGCATCGGCCGCGTCAATCAAGTTACGTATTTCATCTTGTTCAATTTGATTTGCTTCGAACATTTTTGACAAGGCTTCAGAGCCCTTGTGTAGTCCCATGTGGTAATTTACATCAGGAACGTCTGTATAGAGGTTGGTTTCCATCAGCTGTTCAAGCAGTTTCTGAATCAGCTCTGCACAACAAGCTGCATTCATATATAGATTATCGTCGCAATTCTTAGCCTGAAAGAGCATTAATACGCTGTCTTTTTCATACTGGTGAACTTGACCGTTGTAAAACTCACTTGCTAAGAAAATCGTTCTATATAAAGGTGTAAGTAGATTGGCTACCTGAAGTGGCGGGAGTTCTTCTCGCCATTCATTTAAATGTTTAAATTGTATGAATAAAGCGCAGGATTCGCGTTCTGTTTCTTTGATGATTTGCTCAAAATTGATCTCAAATTGACCTTCCTCATCAACTGGCGTAGCTTGCACGTCTTGTTCATCTACTTCATGTTTGATTGGCGAGACTAGATCGAGACCTTGTAATAAGCGAACTTGATTGATCAGCTCATAAGCCTCTTTATATGTGTGCTCTGGCATCGGGGCATTGTTTGTCCCATTGGTGTAAGCTTCTATGGCATCGGTTGTTCTAGCAATCGGCATGAACATTCGTCGTATGATTAACAATAAAAGTACGCTGGTGATGGCGGCCAAGAAAATTCCAAGACCAATCATAAGATTACTAATATGTTTTAACGTACTTTGTGTTGATGTTTTATCGAGAGTAATCAATACATGCCCTACCACGTCGTCCCTAAAGCGAATCGGAGAGCTAAATACTCGGTGTGTGTCGGTAGGTCTTACTTCACTTTCACTACTGCTTTGAGTACCGTTACGATTCGCTTCAGCTAGGAGCTCATCTTTTTTGTTGTATACGCGGGCGCTTAGAATGCTATCACTTACTACCAAGCGGTTAAGTAAGACATTTAAACTTAAAAGATCGTTGGTTAGGATCGATTGTGTCGCATTGAATGCGGCTTGAGTGGCAAGGCTGCTGCCTAAAACATCGGTTTGTTGATTAAGATGTTTGTTTACTGCTGACGTGACAGAAAACCATATAACCACTAAGGTAATCAATATAAGAGATAAATAGGCAGTGAGCAAAAGGCTCGCAGAAGAGCACTTCTTCAAAAGTGCTTGGTACCCAGATGAGAGTTTTTTCACGATGTCCATCGACGTCCTAGTATGTTTTTAATATGGGTATCTTATTGATTTATCCAATATTTCGAAATGGTCTCTCTGTGTTTTCGGACCGAGTTGTAAAATCTTTAACCCTGTATAACGGTTAGCGTCTTGGTTGGGATTTGGTATAGTAGGCGTCCCCATTATCAGGAGTTAATATGACTGCTTCGATCACACTTATTGGCGACCGTTTATCTCAATATCAACCATGCTTTAATGCTTGGTTAACGAAACAATCTTTAGATGCGACACGAACGGTTCTTACTAATCCGCAAGATTCTATTAATGTGTGGCGATATGACCTTAGCACTCCCATTGAAGATGGTAAACATAACAGCTTGCGTTTGGAACTCTTAGCATTAGCTGACACAACCAAAATTGATCATATTTTACAAACATCTCAGCCGCTTTTATCGAAACCAGGGTTGGCGGTCTTTGATATGGATTCTACGCTCATTAAAGCAGAAGTGATGGACGAACTGGCGGTAGAGATGGGCATTGGCGAACAAATTGCCGCTGTAACAGCCAGCGCGATGCGTGGTGAGATAGATTTTACAGAAAGCTTTACACAACGCTTATCATTATTAGATGGTCTTAGTAGTGATGTGATGGATTCTGTTTACCAGCGTATTCAGCATATGGATGGTATTTCTCCATTGATGAAAGTGCTCAATCATTATGGATGGAAGACGGCGATCTTGTCGGGTGGATTTACTTACTTTGCCGACCGAGTACAAAAGGACCATAACATGACTGAAGTGCATGCAAATGTATTAGAGGTCGTAGATGGTAAGTTGACGGGTAAGCACTTGGGTCCTATCGTTGATGCACAGCGTAAACAAGTTCTGCTTGGAGAACTGAAAGGAAAGTATCAAGTACCAGCCTCACAAACAATTGCTTGTGGCGATGGTGCGAATGACCTACTTATGTTGAATGATGCGGCATTGGGCGTGGCACTCCATGCAAAACCTATCGTTCGAGAGCAAGCTCCATGCCCCATGAGTCAGATGGGGCTTGATGGTATCTTATATTTGTTAGGTTTAACGAGTGACGAGATTGCCACAGTACTCCAAGACTAATTCTATTATTAAGATGTGAAATGAAATGCCCGATAAAACAGTATCGGGCATTTTGGTTTTCAGCGCTCTATTCGTTGTTATCGAGGCGAGCGGTCCACTCTTTTGTGAGAATTTCTACTAATCCGTAGCGTCTTAGTGATAAAGCGGAAGCAAGCTCATCAAAATTTTCATCTAGATAATCGAATAAGATCTTCTGTCTTAATTCGACTAAAACTTTGATTTGTTCACCCTGCTCAAATGTAACATCTTGGTGCTTAATAAGTGCGTCCAATACCTGATCTCGGCGCTCTATCGAGACATCATAATGGTGTTGTAATACATAAATAGCCAAGTCAAGCATTGAAGCGACTAACAATTGAAAGGTATGTTCAACGGCCATTACTTCATCTTGACTCAGGGATGTTGATCTCTCTTTTTGACGATGAATATCTAGACGCTTAATCATGGCATGCTGATGTTCGTACAACGATTGTTCCCAAGCTTTATCTCTCACAGGTAAACTCCTTAAAACTTCAAGGTTTGCTTAAGTGTAGATTAGAAGCTATCAAATGGGTAAAAGTTGAGCTTACTATCCGGAGTTATGTCATGTTTTGCTGGTACATGGAGATAGCCATCTGTTTGACTAGCCGCTAATAATGCACCTGAGCTCTGTTGCGTATGAGGGGTGGCGATACCGTTTTGCACATATACTCTTAAAAACTCATCCCGAGATTGATTGCCTTTACGGGAAAAATGACACGTCACTGGATAGGGGGTAGGAAGAGTTAAGTGTTCTCCTGCCGCTTTTGCAAACGCTAGACGGGCGAACAGGTGAAACGTGACAAGAGTGGAGCTTGGATTACCAGGAAGGCCAATAAACGGTGTATTAAACACGTTTGCAAACACTAATGGTTTACCAGGCTTGATGGCAATCTTCCAAAGGTGTAAAGCACCGTTGCGCTCAATGGTATTTTTTACATGATCTTCTTCGCCAACTGATACACCACCGGAGGATAAAATGATGTCACACTGTTCGCTCAGTGCTTGCAATGCTTGCTCGGTATCGGCCACAGAATCATTGGCATGCATAACTTTGCAAACTTGGTGGCCTGCGCTTTGTACAAGAGACGTCATGAGTGGGCCGTTGGAGTTATAAATCTGTCCCGGTTGCAGTGCTGCATCAGGCGATTGAAGCTCATCGCCAGTGGTTAAAATACCCACCTTCAAGGGACAATAAACCCTAATATCAGCTACACCAATACTGGCTAATACACCAATATCAATGGCATTGAGACGTTTGCCTTGGCTCAGAACTTTCATGCCTTTGGCGATATCTTGCCCTGCGGGACGAATGTTTTGATGTGTCACGACCGTCTTAAGAAAGTGGATTCTATCTCCCTGAATCTCTGTATGTTCTTGCATCACAACGGCATCTGCACCGGCAGGTATTTCTGCCCCAGTAAAAATACGTGCACAGGAGTTTTCTGCTAAAGGGGAAGGGGGTTGTCCAGCAGCAATGCGCTGAGAAACGATTAGATCTGATTGGGATGCTAGATCGCTACAGCGAACGGCATAACCGTCCATGGCGCTGTTGGCCGCTGGAGGAACATTTATTGGTGATTCTATGTCGCAAGCAAGAACACGTCCCAGTGCTTCCAATAATGGAACGCTTTCAGTAGACGTGATCACATCTAAGGTCTGTGTGATATGTTCAAGTGCTTCTTGCAGAGGCATAAGAGATGACATTGTTATACCTCATGCACTGGTGGTTGATAAGGACCTAGTAGCATAGTGACAAAATTACATGGCTTGTGGCGTGCATCAAGCTGCTCTTTGATAATGCCATGCCAAGCCGTTTTGCAGGCCCCTGTTGAACCAGGTAAACAAAAAATAAGAGTGTTATTAGCCAGTCCCGCTAGAGCACGAGATTGAATCGTAGATGTGCCGATTTCATCGTAGGAGATTTGTCTAAACAGTTCGCCAAAACCATCGACCTGCTTATCGAGTAGTGGTGTGATGGCCTCAGGGGTGCTGTCGCGAGAGTAAAACCCCGTACCGCCTGTAATTAATACAACGTTCACTGAGTTATCTGCGATCCATTGTGATACGACGGCACGCATCGCATAAATATCATCTTTGACAATGGTTCGCTCGCCAAGGGTATGGCCTGCTTCGGTTAACGCATGGATTAACGCGTCACCTGAAGTATCCTCGGCCAAAGAGCGTGTGTCGGATACCGTTAGAACATTTATATTTAAGGGACGAAATGGAGAAGGCACTTTAGCCATGGAGACATCCTTATATTTAGCCGCCAGTAGCGCTCATAAAGCGTAGAATCTGCGGCTCTTCATCTAAGTTAAAATGGTGTTTTTCAGGTTTTAGAGCCAATGCTTTCACGATTTGATCTTGCAATGGCTTTAGGTCATTTGGGTGCGTTCTGAGAACGCTTTTCAAATCTTTAGAGTGCTCATTGCCAAGGCATAACAGCAAACGGCCTTCAACCGTCATACGTACACGGTTGCAGGTGCTACAGAAGTTATGGCTATGTGGAGAAATTAAACCAACTTTAGAGTGCTCTCCCTCGATTTGAAAATAACGCGATGGCCCGCCAGTCTTATGTTGGCTGGGGGTTAATTGCCATTGCGTCTGTAGTCGTTTGAGTATGCTGTCACTAGAGACGTAAACTTCAGCACGATCATGATCTGATATGGCACCAAGAGGCATCTCCTCAATAAAGCTGATGTCCATATTGCGTTGCAAAGCGTATTCAACAAGTTCTTCAATTTCATCATCGTTGTGGCCACTAAGAATAACCGCATTGAGCTTTAGCTGTTTAAAGGGGAGGGCGGTTACGGTATCAATACCACGCAATACCTGTTCTAGTTTGTCCCTTCGTGTGAGCTTTTCAAAACGATCACGTTTAAGTGTATCTAAACTGATATTAATGCGTGATACGCCTAAGTCGAATAACGACTGACCCATTTTTTCGAGTTGAGAACCATTGGTGGTGATGGTCAGTTCCTCTAACTCTGGTAGCATGGCAATCTGTTCTAATGCCCATAAGATATCTTTTCTCACCAAAGGCTCACCGCCTGTAATGCGAATCTTACGTGTACCTAATTCAACAAAGGCCTTAGCAACTTGAACTATTTCCTCAAGAGACAATATATCCTTGCGAGGTAGGAATGTCGCATTCTCATCCATGCAATAGGTGCAGCGAAAGTCACATCGATCGGTGACCGATATGCGTAAATAGTCGATATTTCGACCGAATGGATCTATAAGCATGGAATCTGACACTTGAATTAGCCTCGCTACAACTTTCTAATAGAAGCAAAATTTGTTCACAGAGGCAAAGTTCTCTGTCCTAACTGCGGCTGACGTGATGCGCATAGCATGCCGTGCATCGATCATTAACGCCAATTTTTGAAATAGGGGAATCGCAGTGCATAGTGTTATACATAATTTGATTGAGTTACTCACTTTGAATCGTGTGTCTGACACACAATTTGTCGGTAAGAGTCAAGATTTAGGCTTTCCCAAGGTGTTTGGAGGCCAAGTTGTGGGGCAGTCGCTAAGTGCCGCAGCACAAACTGTTCCAGCAGATCGCTTCCCGCACTCATTACATAGTTACTTTATTCGCCCAGGCGATGCAAAGCAAACGATTGATTATGATGTAGAGACCGTTCGCGATGGGGGCAGTTTCAGTGTGCGACGTGTGATTGCGCGTCAGAATGGCGACACGATCCTAGTTATGACTGCATCCTTTCAAAAGTTTGAAGATGGTTTATCCCATCAAGAAGCCATGCCGAATGTTCCGGGGCCGGAAAACTTTAAATCAGAGTTGAGCCTTTTTCAGAGACATGCTGAGGAAATCCCCGAGCGCATTCGAAGTCTATTAACAGCAGAAAGGCCAATCGAATACCGTATTGTCGAAAATCAAAACCCATTTCGCCCACGACCAGGTTTGCCTGCGAGACATATGTGGATTCGAAGTGTGTCGCCGCTACCTGATAATGAACTGGTGCATCAGTCAATGCTGGCTTATACCACGGACTATGGCTTCTTGGAGACCGCACTTCAGCCCCATGGAATTTCGATTGGCAATCCAGGCCTTCAAATTGCGAGCTTGGATCACTCCATATGGTTTCATCGACCATTTCGTTTAGATGATTGGTTGCTTTATGTGGCCGACAGCCCTTCAGCATCTGGAGCGCGAGGGTTTGTACGCGGCAAAATTTTCGACAGAGAAGGAAATCTCGTTGCCTCAACGGCTCAAGAAGGGTTGATTAGGTTAATGAATAAGTAAAGTGTTACAAAATGTAAACGATCTATTTGAAGTGTTGTTTTTGTGTTAATTTTGATCGATTGACCAATTAACAATTGATTTAACGACAAGTCGCTGTTGTGGTAAGGCTTTTCGCTCTGATAAGGATATAGAAGGGTTTAGCGTGATACCTCGAAGAAATGTGTCTCAATTTGTTTTAAGTAAACTCTTTGCCTGCTACGTTTTTGTAGCGGGTATTGCGCTTGCTGGCTTTTTCTTGTGGTCCCATCAACAGTTAGCTTTGCAGCACGAGAAAGTTACTCAGCAACTAGAGTCATATTTCTTAAATGTTTTGGAAATGCCTGCTGAAGAACAAAATATTGCACTTGATAGTGTCATGTTAGGGGTTGAGCTTTCATCTAAAAATGGATCCCCCATTTCTCTTGTTTCTTTGGAGAATAGCGAAGGGGCGAAGTTAGTATACTGGGGAGAAAACTCTGATTCTGTGTCAGCAAACATTGAGTCGTTCTATCTTGCAGACAAGCTTGGCAATCAGTACCAATTACATATTTCCTTTTCAGATTCAACTCTAGCGGGTTTTGTCTATCATCATTTTTTACCTGTGCTTGGGCTTTTATCATTTCAACTAGCGCTGCTTTTACTGACGTTAAGAATTCTCATAAATAGAAGTCTTGATGGGGTATTTAGTGGCTTTATGAGAGAGCTAAGTGTGATTAATTTACGTCACCCAGAGCCATTGCAAGCGGATGCGTTTCTTGGTCAATTTGCTGAATATCGGCAAATGCTAGCCAGCGTAAATAGAGTTATTTTATCTCTAGCTAGATCGCGTGAAGAGCTTTCTGATATTAATGAAGAGCTTGAAACACGGATACATGATAAAACAGCGGTATTAGAAGAGCGTAATGAAGAGCTACTTGAATTGAACAAGCAGTTATCTGTTATCGCGAATACTGACGCTTTAACTCAAGTGTATAACCGAACTCGTTTCGATGTTTTGTTTAAAGAACATGTTGCTATCGCTACCCGGAGGCATACTCCATTATCTATTCTCTTAGTGGATTTAGATGACTTTAAAAAAGTCAATGATCAACATGGGCACCAAGTTGGCGACCAGGTCCTCAAACACGCTGCTCGTGTCATTCAACATATAGCGTTAGAGGATGGCATAGTTGCTCGATGGGGAGGAGAAGAGTTTGCCGTTCTTTTACCGTATTTTGATTTAAGTATGGCTGAAGAAAAAGCTGAGCGTCTGCGTGCAGAAATGGCCAATGCTGTTTTCGAGCAGCAAGCGATTAAAGTCACAGCTAGCATCGGTGTCGCGCAGTTGTGTATGCAGGAAACAGCATCACAACTACTCAAGCGTGCGGACGATGCGCTTTATGATGCGAAGGGGGGCGGCCGTAATCGTGTCATTATTGCTTATTTAGAAAACAGTCACACTCAACTGGAAATTGATGATCTCCAAGCTGGGGAGTTCATTGAGGTTTTTGATGTTGCGCTAGAGCCCAGTCAAGATGAACCAGAAGCTTCTCAGAAGCTGTTAACCTAGCATTTTCTAACGTTTCGATAATATCAATCCGTGTCGGTGCATTACCAAGAGCGACCGCAATGTTTCTGCGCCAGTTTTCATAACCTGTTCGCCTTATTGGAGAGCCTTCCGTGTTTTTAAGAAAGGTTTCTTCATCCCACTTAAATAGTGCGAGTAAGTCTTCATTATCCAGGTTGTGGCGAGGTTGGAAGTCTTGTTCTTGAGTGTGTTTAGCAAACTTTGTCCAAGGGCAAACCAGCTGGCAGTCGTCACAGCCAAAAATACGGTTGCCCATTTTTGAGCGTAACTCTTCTGGAATAATACCATCGTATTCAATAGTTAAGTATGAAATGCACTTACTGGCATCCAGAACCCAAGGTTTAACAAATGCGTTGGTAGGGCACTTATCAATGCATGCACTGCAACTGCCGCAGTGACGTTTTGCTGTTGGCTTATCAACAGGAAGTGGGAGGTTGGTGAATACCTCTCCCAGTAAAAACCAGCTGCCAGCTTTGGGTGATAGTAATAAGGTATTTTTACCGATCCAGCCCATGCCTGCCTGCTCTGCAATCTGGCGTTCTAAAATAGGCGCACTGTCAACAAATGCTCTGTACCCATGTTCCCCTACTGCTTGCTCAATTTTCTTAGCCAACTGGGTTAGGCGTTTACGAATCAATTTATGATAATCACGGCCTAACGCGTAGCGTGCAACATAGCCTCTTTCCTTTGTTTTTAGACGCTTTACGGTTTCAACAGACTCAGGCAAATAGGACATGTTTAGGCTAATAACACGTTGAGTGCCTGTATGAAGCTTGGCTGGAGAAAAGCGTAAATCGCCGTGGTTAGATAAATAACTCATTTCGCCGTGGTAGCCTTTAGCAAGCCACGCTTGAAAGCCTTCGCGATATTGCTCAAGTTCGGGATCGACTATACGGCATTCGCTAAAGCCAAATTCTAAAGCCCATGACTTTATGTCTTGAGAGAGTTGCTGTAATTCAAGTTCTGAGAAAGAGGACACGATTTATTGGATATCGATTAGGCACAAAAATGGTGCAATGACATGAGGCTGGGCAAGGGGCTTCCTCTGCCCAGCTGGAGTACTTAATATAAGTTACTAT
Source organism: Marinomonas ostreistagni (assembly GCF_016461785.1). GTDB lineage: Bacteria > Pseudomonadota > Gammaproteobacteria > Pseudomonadales > Marinomonadaceae > Marinomonas > Marinomonas ostreistagni_A. Next base: position 326,513 of record NZ_JAEMUH010000001.1, read on the forward strand.
CGCTCTTAACCGTGTCCATCAACAGTTTGATGAATAAACGGTCTGCATCTGAGTGTTCTTCTGGGATTTTTAGTGTGGTTTGGCTTGAAACCGCTTCTGCGATGACTTGATAAGCATTGGGCTCATTGATGTGCTCTTTGGCAATGCGAACCAATTCTCCTGCTAATTCTGGTTCCATAAGAATTTTACGGAAGCAACGTAGAAACTCATCAATAATACGTTGTTGATTCAATTGTGAAGCCATAGTGGTAACTCCTTAATTTACAATGTAAGTATGACACCATGAAAGCCGTTGTAGAGCAAGAAGAATGGCGTTTTGTGGTGCTTTTTCATTGACACATTATGGTGCGCCTGACAGAATGGGCTCATACGTCAGCAATACCCCGCTGACATCTCTTCTGATGGTGGCCAACAGCCCCTTTCTATACGACTAGAGTATAGTCGTTACACAAAGTATTGTGAGTAAAATTTTTACAAGCAGTGCTTCCCTCGCGAAAAAACGCGGGCAGTGTCAAAACTGCGATTTCTTGCGTTTGAGTGTTCCTTGATTTCAGGCATCTCATTTGTTTTGCAAACTTCGTTTTATCAACTTTTATCTGAGCTTGGTATGCGGTTACAATAGCCGCACCAAAATAGCAGATTGATGAACACTATAGAGGTTAACAAGGTGGAGTTATTATCCGGTGGTGAAATGATCGCCCGCTTCCTCAAAGATGAGGGAGTAGAATACATATATGGCTATCCAGGTGGTGCAGCCCTGCACATTTATGATGCACTGCATCGCCAATCTGATGTCAAGCATGTTCTTGTCCGTCACGAGCAAGCTGCGACACACATGGCTGACGGTTACGCTCGTGCGACAGGCAAACCTGGGGTCGTACTAGTTACCTCTGGTCCTGGCGCAACCAATACTGTGACAGGTATTGCGACAGCATTCATGGACTCCATCCCTATGGTGGTCATCTGTGGTCAGGTAATGAGCTACTTGATTGGTGAAGATGCGTTCCAAGAGACAGACATGATTGGTGTTTCTCGTCCAATCGTAAAGCATAGCTTCAGTGTTAAGCACCCGTCTGAAATTCCTGGCGTATTGAAGAAAGCTTTCTACATTGCGAGTTCAGGTCGTCCTGGTCCTGTGGTTGTTGACATTCCCAAAGATATGACCATGCCGAATGAGAAGTTTGAATACAACTATCCTGAGTCTGTATCGCTTCGTTCTTACACTCCGCCAGCAAAAGGTCATAGTGGGCAAATTAAGAAAGCGGTTGACCTATTATTAGCCGCTAAGCGACCAATGATCTACGCCGGTGGTGGTGTAATTATGGGTGGTGGTTCTGAATTATTGACCAAATTAGCACAGCAGCTTGAGTACCCTGTTACCAATACGCTGATGGGGCTAGGTGGTTATCCTGCAACGGACGACCAATTTGTTGGTATGCTTGGAATGCACGGATCCTATGAAGCTAACCAAGCGATGCATCATAGTGATTTGATATTGGCGATTGGCGCACGTTTTGATGATCGTGTAACGAATGACCCTGATAAGTTCTGTCCAAGTGCAAAAATAATTCATGTGGACATTGATCCTGCGTCGATTTCTAAGACTATCCGTGCGGACGTGCCAATTGTAGGTCCTGTGATCCAAGTTTTAGAAGAAATGCTGTCACTGATCGACGATGCACCAGCTCGCTCTAATCAGGACTCTATCAAGAATTGGTGGAAACAGATTAATGAATGGCGTCAAGTTCACGGTGGTCGTTATGACACATCTAGTGACAAGATCAAGCCACAAGCAGCGGTAGAAGCTTGCTGGCGCGCAACGAACGGTGATGCATTTGTCGCATCAGACGTTGGTCAGCACCAAATGTTCACAGCACAGTACTACAAGTTTGCTAAGCCATACCGCTGGATTAACTCTGGTGGTCTAGGCACTATGGGCTTCGGTTTGCCTGCAGCTATGGGTGTTAAGATGAACTTCCCTGAAGAGACTGTAGTGTGTGTAACAGGTGAAGGTAGTATCCAGATGAACATTCAGGAGCTATCGACTTGTCTACAATACGGTTTACCAGTGAAGATTCTTTGTTTGAATAATGGTTACCTGGGCATGGTTCGCCAATGGCAAGACATGAACTACGAAGGCCGTCATTCAAACTCTTACCTAGACTCATTGCCTGAATTCAAGACTCTAATGGACGCTTACCGTCACAAGTATGTAGAGATTCGTACTAAAGATGAGCTAGATTCGAAGATGGAAGAAGCGTTCGCGATGAAAGATCAGCTTGTATTCATCAACTGTTATGTAGACCCTGAGGAACACGTATACCCAATGCAAGTACCACGTGGCTCTATGCGTGATATGTTCCTAAGCAAAACGGAGCGAACTTAATATGCGACACATTATCTCAGTTTTAATGGAAAACGAACCGGGGGCTTTGTCGCGTGTTGTTGGCCTGTTTTCACAGCGTAACTTCAACATTGAATCATTGAACGTGGCGCCAACAGATGACCCGACATTGTCTCGATTGACGTTAACAACATTTGGTTCTGACCAAGTAGTTGAGCAGATTACCAAACAGCTTAATAAACTGATTGATGTAGTTAAGTTAGTAGACTTAACAGAAGGTCAGCACATCGAGCGTGAATTGATGTTGGTCAAAGTGAGAGCTTCTGGTGCTCAACGTGCTGAAGTTAAGCGTACAGTTGATATTTTTCGAGGCAATATCATTGATATGACGCCTTCTATCTACACGATGCAGATTGTTGGTGAGTCAGACAAGCTGGATGGCTTTCTTCAAGCACTAGGTGGTATGCACATTCTTGAAGTGGTTCGTACAGGTGTATCTGGTGTGGCACGAGGCGAGAAAACGCTCTCTCTGTAAGGGATGGCTGTTTATTCTTTGAAAAAACGCGCTTTCTAGCGCGTTTTTTTGTGCCTGCATATTTGTCTTTTAATATGTTTTTTTATGATGACTCTTGGCACTGTTCTGACAATTGTTGAGTGAATGGGCATTTTAACGAATAATCTGTTCTTACTAGGAGTAAAAGCGTAACTGCCTGTTTCTTGGTTTATTTTTATCTGAAAGTAGCCACAATGAAATGACACATTCATTGAAACAGGACGATACTATGAACACTTCAACAGCATTTAAAAATACAAAAACAGTGATTAAAAAAGGCGCTCTTGCGACGGCGATTGCCGCAACCACTTTAGTTGGGACTTCAGTCTACGCAGACGACCTTGCTTGTGCTCGAGTTGCAGGGAACGAAGCCGCCGTTGAGATAGCGAAAGCGCAAGATGATTGGAGTGAGATCTTTACGACACAAGCAGAGTTGGCAGCAGCGAAAACAGAGTGCTTTATTGATAAACATGTAACGTCCAATGATACGGATGAAAACTGGGAGGAAATTAAAGAAGACTTCCAAGAGGGAATGGCTGATCTGCACGATGAGTTCGAAGAGCAGGTCGACAATGCAAAAGACGTTTATGAAGACGCTAAAGATAAGGCGGAAACAGATAAAGCTTTAGCCGCCGCTGAAGATACCTATGATGAGACAATGGAAGAAATTACTGATACCTATCAGGATTCTGTCGCAGCACTAAAAGATAAGTTGGGTATTAATGAGTCATAAACAATAATTGTTGGTGATTTAGAATGGCCACCTTGACGGTGGCCATTTTGTATTTAAGAGTAGCGCTTTTTAGAAATACTTTTACATGCTAACGTGCATGGAGTTTTAAAGAATATAGGCTGAGAAGTGGATAAGATTAATTGGAAATTGTTGAGGGCTTTAGAAAAGAACGCTCGCTTGAGTTATTCAGAGCTTGCTAAATTAGTTCACTTATCCGCTCCGGCTGTCGCTGAACGCATTAAAAAGCTTGAAGAGCAGGGGGCAATCTCAGGTTATCGAGCAACCATCAATCTTGAAAAAGTAGGGATTCCAATTACCGCTCTGGTGGAATGCGAGGTGTATCGTACGAAAGAAAGAGCATTCAAAGAGTTGGTGCTGAGCCTTGATGAAGTGGTGGATTGTTATAACATCACTGGTCCATCTGCGTTTATCTTGCGTGTTGCAGTATCATCTATGTCTTGTTTGGATGTCTTGTTAGAGAGGCTGATTGATTTGAGCGACACCAAGACTATGATGATTATGTCACAACCAGTTGATCGTGAAATGCCGCTCAATATTGAAAAGGTTACAAGTTCGCTTCCTTAATAGGTTCCAGTGTAGCGGTTTTGCGTGGCCACTGACTCACAATCATTCCAGAAAAGATCAGAGCACAGCCAAACAGAGCGCGATCACTCAACACTTCTCCCATTAATAGCCATCCACCTAGTACTGCAAAGACGGCTTCCATTGATAATATCAAAGCGGTGCTACTAGGGCTGACGTTACGTTGTCCTAGTGTTTGCAATGTAAACGCAATCCCTGAAGAAGCAACCCCAGCATAAACAAGTGGCCACCAAGCCAGTTCGATCGAATTCAACGTTGGAGTTTCAAAGCTAAAGGCGGTTAGCGTTGCCCAAACGGTGGCAACAGCAAATTGCATAATCGACAATGGCAAAGCGGGAAGAGAGCGAGATAAGTAACTTATTAATAATACGTGTCCTGTCCAAAATAATGTGCCAGCAAACTCAAGTGCATCCCCTTTGTTAATACTAAGGTTTGGTCCGATAGTGAGAATATAAAAGCCAACCAGAGCTATGGCTAAGCCTCCCCAGGTGAGACGATCTACCGCATGTTTAAATAGTAGTCCCACTAGTGGCACCATCACAATATACATACTAGTAATGAAACCAGCGTTGCCCGCAGTGGTGTAGAGTAGGCCGGTTTGTTGAAACGTAAAGCCAAAGAACAACAAAGTGCCTGCAGCCGCGCTCCCTTTAAAAAGAGCTGGCTTCGAATAGGGCTCTTTTACCTTAAAGATAAACAAGAGGGGTATTAAGGAAAGGGTGGCGAGAAAGAAGCGAACAGCATTAAAAGTGTGCGGGCCAATGACATCCATTGCAGTACTTTGTGCAACAAATGCAAATCCCCAAATACAAGCGGTAAGCCATAAAAATAAGTGCGAAATAGACATGACAACCTCGTCTTTTATGAGTAGAGTTGCCGTCCATTTTAAGGTGGTGCGAGGCATTCGAAACAGCGTGAAACCTTCGAAAGCAAAGCTCATTCCTTGTTTTTATAAGTTTTTAAATAATATTTGCTTTCAAAACGAAAGCGTTAATGTGAGAGGTAAAAGAAACAATAGATGGCACTTGAAGTTTGGCTAGCGGTAGCTCCTATTTTATTACTACTTTCTTTTGGGCCAGGCCCCAATAACTTTACGGCAATGTATAACGGTATTCGTGTCGGTGCGGGTTCTGCTGTGGTGGCGGTTGTGGGGCGAAATATTGCTTTTGGTCTACTGATGCTCATATCGGCATTAGGGCTGGGTGCGGTCATTGTTTCATCGGTATTTTGGTTTAATGTCGTGAAGTGGTTAGGTGTGATTTATCTGTTTTACATTGGTGTTAAAGCGTGGGTGAATGCGTCCAACAGTCTATCTGACATGGAAGAAGGAGGGGTAGTGGTGCCTAGCACCCATGTGAGTCGTATGCGCCAAGAGTTTATGGTAGCGATCAGTAATCCGAAAGCGATCTTGATTTTTACAGCTATTTTCCCGCAGATGTTAGATCTTTCTGAGCCAGTTACGACACAGTTTCTAATCATGGGGGTAACGTTCATGGCAACAGAGTTTATTGCGGCATTTTTCTATGCATTGGGTGGGCGTCAGCTGCGTAGACTGATTCGTAGCCCTAAAGGGATGATTAATTTAAATCGAGGGATGGGCGGGATATTTGTTCTAGCCAGTGCTTTTCTGGCAACGGCTTCTAGAGTGTAGAAGCAAGGCTAAAGCAGTTAAAACGAAAAGAGGGAGCCATTGGCTCCCTCTTTGGTATCAAGGCAGATTCATTAAGAGTGCTCTGCAAGAAACTCTTCAGATAAGTACAGTTCTTGGTTGCTGTTTACTTTCACGTCACGACTTAGAATATTTTTCGCAATTTGCTTAGCTTCTTCTAAAGAGTGCATAGTGTAAGTGCCACACTGATATTCGTTTAGCTCAGGGATATCTTCCTTTGCAGCCACGTTCAGCACATCTTCCATAGCAGCTTTCCAGCTCTGAGCAACGGTTTCTTCACTTGGCGTTCCGATAAGGCTCATGTAAAAGCCAGTTCGGCAACCCATTGGCGAAATGTCGATAATTTCAACGCTGTCACCGTTTAAGTGGTCACGCATAAAGCCTGCAAACAGATGTTCTAGAGTATGAATGCCTTTCTCAGAAAGGATTTCTTCATTCGGAATGCAAAAACGCAAATCAAATACCGTGATGGTGTCACCCTTTGGGGTTTCCATAGTTTTTGCAACACGCACGGCAGGCGCATACATACGAGTGTGATCTACGCGAAAGCTGTCTAATAGTGGCATTTGAATTCTCTCCTATGCTCTCGCCAAGCAGTGGGCGAGGTGATTATTTATGTCTGCTATTGTACATGAATTTTGTCTTCCATCATGGGGGGATTGCGAGTTTTTACATGTTCCCATAGCAATGCAAGAACGAAGACAAAACCAGCAAACCACATATTTTGTCCTACAAACAATGCCATGATCAGGCAACTAATCGTTGCTAGAGCAGAGAGCCAAAGGTGCTTTTGGCCAAGTGATTTCACCGCAGTTGCGCAGGTCAGTAAGTAGATCAGTAAAAATGCGCCGTTGGTCATTTCTATGAGCCATTCCATTTGAGCAGTGAAGAGCTCAATGTATAGCAAGGATAGTAAACACATCACTCCAACAAAGGTAACTGCTCGTATTGGTGTACCTTGCTTTGATAGGGAAGCAAAGTAGCTTGGCAGTGCCTGTTGACTGGCCATAGATTGAACCATCCTTGCAAAGCCCAAGATGTAAGCCCCAACATTAGAAAACGCAATAACATAGGCGCCTAAGGCAAACCATCTGCGAGCGTCTTCACCGAGTAAGGCGCCGACTAACAGAGCAAGGGATTGACTGTTGGTCAGCTCATCACCGTAGACTTGATAGTGAGCAATCATTAGCACGGTGGCTAAGTAGAGCAGTACAACTAATGCAATTCCGCCCAGTAGCGCAATTGGAAAGTCTCGGCTTGGGTTTTTAAACTCTGAACCCATGTGAGCCATGACCTCGATACCGAGGAAGCACCAAAAGATCGTCCCAGTTGCGAGCAAGGTACTTTCCCATTCTCCCCAATTCGTAGGTTGCTGGACTGTTAGGTTGCTGATGGATACATCGCTTAATATAAAAAGCCCTAACACTGTACCAATAAGACAGATGACCACTCCCGTTTGAAAGTTAGCCGAGTTTTTCATGCCAGCTATGGAGAACAACAGCATTCCTATCAAAGTGATACTACTTAATAGGAAAAGGCTGCTTTCGGAAACATCTAGTACGATTGCAAGGTATGCGGCAGCCACTTTAATCGCAACAGCTGGGCCAACTAGCAAGATGCTTAAGAATAGCCAACCAACGGCTCTTTCTGCTTTTTGCCCAAGTACCTTGCCAATATAGTGGGAAGCACCTCCTGCTGAAGGAAAGCGGCTCCCTAAAAAGGAGAATACAAATGCTACGGGGACTATGATTAAGGCCGTTACAAGCCAAGCATAAAATGCAAAGCTTCCTGCTTGTGCAACGGACATCGCCGGTAAAATCATTAATCCGGTACCGACGAATGTGGTCACGGTCATTGCGATGCCTTGTATAGGGCCTAGAGTGCGCTGGTACTGCATGCTTCATTCCTAATGAAAGTGCTTTGAATTTATGTTGTACAGGATAAAATGAGCGCAATAAGAATGCTTGAGTCACTTTGCGCCTATTTGATGACAATGTGTCGGTTTTGCCAGCAAAGTGACGGTGATAACAATAAGGTTGTTAGATGACTCTAGATCGCTATGACGAAAAGGTGCTGGCATTGCTGGTGCAAGATGCTCGTTTGTCTGTATCGGATATTAGCCGCCAGGTGAACCTTTCTCGCTCCGCTGTTTCTGAGCGTATAAAGCGATTAGAGGAAGGTGGCATGATTACTGGCTACCACGCTCATGTGTCAAAAATGGACCAAGATCTTATTTCTGCTTACTTAGCCTTGACGTTTAGGCCTTTATCTTGCGAACAAGTACAGCCATACATAGATAAAATTCCCGAAGTTAAGCTAGCGCATTCTATTAGCGGCGATATTGATCTGATGATTCTTGTTCAGGTGCCATCTATGAAACGTTTACATGAGATACGATTGGAAATGGACAGTTGGCCAAATATCGATAAAGTGATGACTCATATGTGTTTAGCCACACGACTGGATCGTTTGTAGTACACTAGTAGTGATTTGCTTAATTGGTTCGTGTCTACTTGATTTAGCATTTGCGTAAACACAATCATCTATATGTCAGGGAGAGTGCTGTTCTGAAAGGCTTAGATTTCATCGCACGTTGGCGTAATCGAGATATCGCAACGGACGATTTACTGTTGTTATCTATGCTGGCTATTGGATGCGGAGTCTTAAGTAGCCTAACAATGACGGGCATGATTGAGCTTCTGTATTGGTTGTCATCTGCTGTGTTGCCATCCCATAGTGAAAACTATGAAGAGTTATCGCCAAATTTTCGTTTTATCCTTCCAGTTGCAGCATGTCTTGTTTTGACGGTGTTTTGGTATTTGGTACCAGAGAGAGGTTTGAAAGTTGGGATTCCTTACGTCGTGGAGCGATTAAATTATCATCAAGGAAACTTGCGTTGGTTGAACGCATTTGTGCAATTCTTTGGTGCATTTATTGGTCTCTTTGGCGGTCTTTCAATTGGCAAAGAGGGACCTGCTGTTCACATTGGCGCGACCTTTGGTAGCCGTCTTGCACAGCATTTTCGATTGTCTTACATCGGTGTGGATACCTTGGTTGCCTGTGGTGTGGCAGGTGCTATTGCGGCTGCTTTTCAGACCCCTCTAGCAGGTGTTTTGTTTGCTTATGAGGTGATCTTCCACGAATATCGGTTGCGTTTAGTATTGCCTGTTTTATTGTCGGCTATCGTAGCAACGGCCATTAGCCAATGGTTATTGGGACGCATTGAAATCTTTGAGTTGCAGGCTGTTTTCATGCCCCTATACGATTTGGAGATGATGGCGGCTTATGCTGTGCTGTCGATCGGTGTTATTTTAGCTGCGGGCCTTTTTTATCAGGTTCAGCGTATTTTGTGGGGCGTTGCTTACATTCCTGTGTGGGGGAGGTTTTTAACCGTTGGTGTGTTAACTGGGGTGATAGGCCTATTCTACCCTCAGGTATTAGGCAGTGGTTATGACACGCTAGACCTTCTTCTCACTGGCGAAGTACTTGCGGTTTCTTTATTTGGCCTGATTGTGGCCAAAGTCTTGTTAACATCTATATCGATTGGTTTAGGCATCCCTGGTGGCATGATTGGGCCTACCTTTGTTATTGGTGGGCTGTTAGGGGCGCAAATTGCCTTTTGGTTTGATACGTCTATTCCGATGTCAGAAGAGCTGGGGTTATTTGTATTACTAGGAATGGCTGCGATGATGGGGACGGTTTTTCAAGCACCGCTAACAGCTATCGTTGCAATGGTGGAGATGACTCATACCTCTGTCGCTATTCCTCCTGCTATCTTCGTCATTGTCTTGTCCTGTATCACCGTTCGTTTAGTGTTTAAGCAGGATTCTATCTTTGTAGAGCGGATGCACTCATTAGGTATGGTGTCTGAGTGGAGTCCAGTTCAAAGGGTATTGCGCCAGCATGATGTTAGAAGTGTGGCAGCTAAAGTCGACATCTTTCCTGAATTGCTGCATTTTGAGCGAGTCCGAGATTTAGCGTCGAGTATGGTAGACTATGTTGTTATTGATAGAGGTGGGTACTACTATGTTGTATCTGTTTCTTCATTAATAGAGGCGTTAAAGACGTTAGATGCGGGTCCGCAACCATGGTTGGTTAAAGATCAAGAACGTATTGCAATGTCTGTATTGGATGCCGCACCAAGTTATAAGGTTCACGTGCTGGATTCATCGCTTTCTCTAGCCGAGCTATTAAGTTGGCTACATCAAAATGAGCAGCATCAGGTTTTGGTCAGCTTCTCTCAGCAACAAGAGCTATGGTTGGTAACATCGCAACAGCTCGATCAAATGTTATTAAAGGGGTAATCATGCTTTGGGTTAAAGCATTTCATATTATTGCAGTGGTATGTTGGTTTGCTGCACTGTTTTATTTGCCGCGATTATTTGTCTACCATGCTGACGCAAAAGATAGGGAAAGTATTGAGCGCTTTAAAATCATGGAACGTAAGCTATATCGTGGCATTATGACGCCATCGGCTATCGCGACTGTTGTTTTAGGGTTTTGGGTGGTTTCTTATAACACTGAGTACTATTTTAGTTCAGGCTGGTTCCATGCCAAAATGCTGCTCGTTGCTTTGTTGCTAGGCTACCACCACGCATGTGGTCGCTTGTTAAGAAAATTTGCTAATGACCAAAATACACGCAGTCACAAGTTTTATCGTTGGTTTAATGAGTTTCCCGTTCTAATTCTCATCGGCGTGTGTATTCTCGTCGTTGTAAGACCGTTTTAATTTATCGAATTTATGGATCCAAATATGAGTCGTTCAGAAGAATTATATTCACGTGCCCAAAAACACATTCCTGGTGGTGTGAACTCACCGGTTCGAGCTTTTAACGGTGTAGGTGGATCGCCAGTTTTTTTCCAAAAAGGAGAAGGTGCTTATGTATATGATGAGGATGGAAAGCGCTACATCGACTATGTGGGTTCTTGGGGGCCAATGATCCTCGGTCATTCGCATCCTGATGTCATGAATGCAGTGCGTAAGCAGTTAGACTTTGGCTTGAGCTTTGGTGCACCTACAGAAGTAGAAATCACTATGGCTGATAAGGTATGCGAGCTTGTACCATCGATGGATATGGTACGAATGGTGAACTCAGGTACCGAAGCGACTATGAGTGCTATTCGTCTAGCTCGTGGGTACACTGGACGAGATAAAATTGTAAAGTTTGAGGGCTGTTACCATGGCCATTCTGACTCCTTATTAGTAAAAGCTGGCTCCGGTGCTTTGACACTTGGCGTACCTAACTCTCCTGGTGTGCCTGCAGATCTTGCGCAACATACGATTACTCTGCAGTTTAATGATATTGAAGAAGTGAAATCATGCTTCGCTGAAATGGGTGAACAGATCGCTTGTATTATTGTCGAGCCCGTAGCTGGAAATATGAACTGTATTCCACCTGTAGAGGGGTTCCTTGAAGCACTTCGTGAAGTGTGTGATCAGTCTGGAGCAGTGCTTATTTTTGATGAGGTTATGACGGGCTTTCGTGTTGCATTAGGTGGTGCTCAAGAACGATTCAATATCAAACCTGATCTAACAACTTTGGGTAAAGTGATTGGCGCAGGTATGCCTGTAGGTGCTTTTGGTGGTAAACGTGAAATCATGGAATACATTGCGCCGCTTGGCCCTGTTTATCAAGCGGGTACATTATCAGGTAATCCCGTTGCAATGGTGGCCGGTCTTGCTGTTTTGAATAAAATCAGTGAACCAGAGTTCCACAAAACATTAGAAGCAAAAACCGTTGCGTTGATGGAGGGGATTCAAGCTGCTGCAGACGAGCTTAATGTTCCTCTTGTTACGGTATGTGCCGGTGGTGGAATGTTTGGATTGTTTTTTACTGAGCAAGAGAAAGTGACCACATTTGCGGATGTGCAAAAATGTGATACTGAGAAGTTTAAGGTGTTTTTTCATCACCTTCTTGAAGAAGGTGTGTATTTAGCGCCCTCTGCATTTGAAGCTGGCTTTACATCTCAAGCGCACACAGCAGCAGACATTGAATATACGATAGCCGCTGCCAAACGTGCATTAGCTAAACTCGTATAGGTAAGGGTCTTTAATTATGAAAGAAGACAATATGCCTGCAGAAGAAACTGAAACAGAACTGCGTTCGGAACAAGTTGAAGGTAGTGAAAACTCAGAAACGACTAAGAAACAGCCGCACCGAGGCGTTTACTTACTGCCAAACTTATTTACTACGGCCGCTTTATTTTCAGGTTTCTATTCAATTATTGCTGCTATGAACGGCAATTTCACTCAAGCGTCTGTGGCCATCTTTATTTCTATGGTTTTGGATGGTCTGGATGGACGAGTGGCTCGTTTGACTCGTACTCAAAGTGCCTTTGGTGCTGAGTATGATTCACTTGCTGATATGGTGTCATTTGGTATTGCGCCGGCACTCGTTGCATTTACTTGGGCATTAGCTCCGCTAGGTAAAGTAGGTTGGATTGCTGCATTTATTTATGCCGTTGGTGCAGCCCTAAGATTGGCGCGTTTTAACACTATGATTGGTAGTCAAGATAAACGTTACTTTACAGGGTTACCAAGCCCTTCGGCTGCGGGCATTGTTGCTGGTTTCATTTGGGCTTGTGAAAGTTCAGGTGTATCAGGTGATCAAGTGGCAAGCGTGATGGCTTTGTTAGTTCCTGTAACTGGATTGCTTATGGTGAGCAATGTTAAGTACCGAAGCTTTAAAGACCTCAATATCAAAGGGCGTGTTCCTTTTGTTGTTCTGCTTATTGCCGTATTGGTATTGGTTTTGATTGCTCTTGAGCCTGCACTTGTTCTTGCTGGCGTCTTCTGTGCCTATGGTTTATGGGGGCTGCTCGGGATTTTTATTAAACAACTACGCTAACGAAATTGATCACGTATTTAAAGCCCGCTACTTATACAAGTAGCGGGCTTTTTGTTTTTAGAGTCATAGGTTTAGGGGCTGGTTACTTGCTTTATAGCTGCTTTGATTGTTTCTTGATCGATAAATGGCTGTTTTTGAGTGATAAACAATCAATTTTGTGTTTTTCTCGCAATAAACGGAACTTTTTTAAAATTAATTAAAAAAGAGCTTGCA
>NZ_JAEMUH010000010.1 GCF_016461785.1 Marinomonas ostreistagni
ATACACCATGAAAAAGATTTTCAAATATCTACCTATAGTTGCTTTACCTGCCATTGGTATGTCTTCTGCCTTTGCCCTAGAACAGGTAAACGGGTCTGCTACCGTTATTGTTCAGAACTCTTTTACTTTGCAAGAAGACACCGGCCTTGACTTTGGCACAGTTAGGGCTTCAGCGGACACAACAGGCACTACTGTTGCAACATTAACGCTTCCTGCTGACGGATCAGCCTCCTCTGTAGTGCAAGGAACGAACGCTACCATCCAATCGATTACTGCAGGCGCAGCCGCTACGTTCTCTATTAGTGCAGCAGCCCCTTCAACCGCCCTAACTCTAACACTACCTACCTCCACTTCCTTAACAACTGGCGGTGGTACAGCATCATTTACTGTCAACAATTTTGTTGCGGAAGTAACAAGCGGACCGAGCAACGGCTCGACCTATGCTGCATCCAACCTTATTACCGATACAACAGGGGCAGTAACCTTCAGCGTAGGTGCCGATTTGGTAACCGACGCAACGACTCCAGCTGCTGACTACTTGAATGGTACATATACTGGTACTTACCAAGTTTCTGTTGACTATTAACCAATCAGGTATGCGCGCGGTCAAAGCCAGCTTTGCTGTTGTTGCTGTTTTGTCTGTAGAAATTGCATGGGGTGATATTCTCGAAGTATCGCCCCTCGATTTCGGCACGATTGCCGTTTCTCAGAACTCAACCCCGGGCCAAGTTGATGTAAGCTTTACTGGCCTTGTGAATTACACAGGCGGCATTTATGGCATTACGCCCCCCACTAGAGGGGAGTTTTTTTTAAGCAATTTTCCATCAAATCAATCATTATTTATCACAAGTTCAAATATACAGGCGACAACCAATAGCGATATTACTTCACAGGATCAGTTCACATTAGACAGTATCAATGTACCATCAGTAGTAACCACAGATGGTAGTGGAAGCGCCACTCTCTACGTCGGCGGCGTGTTAGAGACCTCTGCAGATGGAACGAATAATTATACAAATACTCGTTATACCATTTCCTATCAAATTTCAGTGAACTATTAAGACAATGATGTATTTCAAATTGCACACTTTTTTTAAAATAGTAATCCTTGTCACTTTAGGGCTAATCGTTGCCGCTCAAAGCTATGCGAGCTTACTTATCTCACCCGTGCGAACTGTATTAAGTGAGCGTGAACGGACCCAAATCATTACGCTCATTAACACTGGAAATGAGACACGAAGCTACCGAGTTGAATGGCGACAATTGATGGCTGTTCCTGAAGGAGGTTATCGAGAGTACACGGAAGAAGAAAAGAAGCGTATTGCTGGACTTGAGAGAATAGCTCGAGTCACTCCAAAACAAGTTAGCTTGCAGCCAGGACAGCGACAATCTGTAAAAATCCTACTGAGAAAACCAGAAAATTTAGCCGCAGGCGAATATCGATCGCACCTGAGTTTCGTTGCCCTACCTCTCAATACAGCGCCAGAAAATAACTCAGGTGAGAGCTCTATAAAGTTACAGTTGTTGATGAGCTATTCTATGCCAGTCATATATCGAGCTGGCTCCGTTATCGTTAACCCAGAAATCACAAACCTTTCTTTAGTTCATATCAAAGAATCTGGCGTCACTAATATCAAGGTTGATTTTTATCATGACGATTTATTTAGCACTCACGGCAGACTCGTAGCAATTTGGACCCCTAAAAATGGAACACCGCGACAAGTCGGTTTGTTAAATGGGTACAATTTTTATCCAGAAACTAAAAATGCAACGATTCAATTTCCATGGAAAGACTTTAAGTTAGCGCCAGGGTCACTCGAAGTACGATATGAAGGTCAAGGTGAGTACCATGGGCTACTACTAGCTCAGAAAACACTCACAATTACCCAACAGATGATCAACTCGGTTAAGTAGCGACCATGCGAAGGCTCTACTTTCTAGCGCTTCTTTACTTTGCTTCTCAGCCATCTCTAGCTAATGAAGCTTTTGAACGTTTAAAAGCAAAATATCAAGCTCTTCAAAGTGGGCAGATAGAACTTCCAAGCCTGTCTTCTTCTGCCGTAACATCAAGTAACAAACGTAGTGTTAGTGATGTGACTGCTATTCCGAGTGGAGAAGAACTTATACTAGAGGTTCAACTTGGTAAACTAGTGCTAGGGCAAGTCTTTGGCTTCAAAACAGACTCTTCGGTGAAATTAAGCCTCACTGACATGAGCAGAGCTTTCGACTTCGTTATTGAAAGCGATACTGAAAACAATAACGCTTCAGGATGGGTTCGAACTCCTGACAGTACTTTTGAACTTAAACGCACAAACAATGGGGAGTGGTCAGTTTTAAGTAATGGCTCAACCACAATTTACCCAGATCAAAGCATTCAATTAGAAGATGATTTTTATATAGACCTAGCATTATACCAAACATGGTTTGATCTCAGTTTTGATGTAAATTACAGCACTTTAATCATCAAAACCCAAAGCAATATCCCACTTCCAGTAGAGCAAAGATTAGCTCGAGAACAACGCTCTAAAGATCTCTACCAAACTAGTAATACTACTCATGCAACATTACTAGAACATGACTACCAGCCTTTATCAAAGCCCCTTCTTGACATGCAAGGCTCAATCAACGTTCGTGACAGTGACACTAGTCATAATCTATCCATTCTAGGAACAAATGATATAGCCTATTTTAATACGCAGTATTATCTTGCCGTTGACGAGGATAGTAATATCGATTCAGCTCGTCTATCAGGCAGCCGCTATTCTAATGAAAATGATCTACTAGGGTTCATGAGAGCTTCTACGATAGAGTTTGGTGATATACGACCGACACAAATAAACACACTTCAAAGTAGTAATTTTAGCCTTGGTGCGAGATTAAGTAATAAACCACTTATCTACAACGGGGGGAATAGCGTTGACCTGATAGGTAACATTCAGGCTGGTTGGGATATTGAGGTATATCGCAATCAACTATTTATAGACAGCCAGATCAATGTTTCAGGTGGACAATATGAGTTCCAAGACATACCACTTGTATACGGCTATAACAAAATTGAGCTCGTCTTCTATGGTCCGCAAGGACAAATTAATCGCGAAACGAGTGATTATTACGTCAGCTCTACAGGGCAATCGGAAGGTGAGTTCATCTATGACATATCGATCATTGATGAGGGCGAAAGTATATTTGAGCAAAACCAGACGAATAGCAATGATGATAACGGTTTAAGCACACTTATAAGGGCTGATTACGGCATCACTGATTGGTGGTCTGTTAACATTGGCTCCCAGCTCTACCACCAACAAGGCATCTCATCATTTGATAAGCATGCATTAGGTACAGAAATTTCTTTATTCGGCTCAGCACTTCTATCAGTCAACACTATAGAAGAGGAAAACGGGGACTTTGATCGACGCTATCAGGTTGATACAAGCCTTTTAGATCAGTCGATTAGCTTCACCACACGCTCTTATCAGACGACCGATAAAGATGGCGATGTCGATGCCTTTAAGTCCCAAGAGTTAAGGTTGTCTGGTGCAGCTCCATCTCTAAAATTGTCCTATCAACAATCTATTGAACAAATACAAACCTCGGAAGATGAGGAGTATATTCGACTCATCAATCAACTCGGCACAAATATCAAAAATAGCTACTTATCAAATAGAATCACTTGGTCTAACTACGACGATGCTGAGACCATAGGCGACTGGCAAATACAGCGCTATTTAAACGAATACTTTGTTAGATTAGGAAATAATTACTCTGTCTCACCTGAATTCGATATCAATTCATTCTTTGCGGAAATCAGCGGAGAGATAAGTAACGACATTACAGGACGTATCCGATTTCTTCATGATTTTGACACCCAGTCTAGTGAAACGGCTCTTGTCACCAGCTGGCAACCTAATGAATTTAGCATTACGTCTAATCTAATTTATAACGAGCAAACGGGATGGCGAGCCTCACTTCTGGGACGAGTTGGCATTGGTTTGAGCCAAGATAACAATGCTTTTTTTACAAATAAATCACTGTCATCTCAAGGCACTCTTTCTGCTAGGGTTTTCTTCGATAAAAATAATAACGGTCGTTTTGACAAAGGTGACTCCCCCCTTGAAGATGTAGAAGTCGAAACAACTCAAAATCGAAGGAGAGCAACAACCAATTCTCAAGGTGTTGCAATTTTGACATCTTTGCCTAGCTATCAAAAAACCGATATCAAAATTGACCTCAGCAAACAAATAGAAGGTTTCTTAGTTCGCGCTGACGCAGGCGTTTCAATTGCACCGAGGCCAGGGGCTTTACAGACTATAGATATCCCTGTAGTAAAGTCTTTAGAAATTGAAGGCTACGTGAAGGAGCTACAACAAAACGGTAACTTAGCGAACAAAGCGCGTGTTCCACTATTATTGAAAGACTCATCTGGTGCAATTATCAAAGAAGTGACCAGTGAATTTGACGGCTATTTCTTAATAACGGAGATTGTCCCTAAGCCCTATACACTTGAAATTGACCCAACTTACCTACGTAATTTTAATTACCAACAAGGTACATCAATCACTTTAGGCGGAAGTGAGACTGGCGTTCTAGCAAACCAGAACCTGACACTTCGTAAAGCATTCGAATTAAAGGGCTTTAGTGCTGAATTGGCATTATTCTCTCGTCTTGAGTCACTAAGAAGTTACTGGCAAATTTTATCCCAACGCTTCCCAAACATAGTTAAACAACGTTATTTCTACTCAAAGACGGACTCAGGCTATCAGCTGTATGTTGGTTTTGATGAGAAACCACAGCAAGCAAATAGCATCTGCACTGAACTTAATGCTGGGAAGATAATGTGCTCTGTGAAAGCTATTACTCGTCGTTAGCGTATAAATTCTAACGACGAGCCAGACTTATAGAGACAAGAACGGCTCACCTTTATAACGGGTCACTAAGCAATCCTGTTGCATTTGCTTGAGCATATTACAAAAGTCAACACTGTATGGTTTCTTAAGAAACGGGCCAACAATCAATTGGTAATAGGTTTTACCATTAATTTTATGCTGGTTAATCAGAGGCGCCGTGTCTGCAAACTCTTCAGCATAAGCTTGAGTAATGGCTTGCCAACCTTGAATGGCTTGTCTTTCTGAACCATAAGCCGCTAACTGAACACCATAATACTGAGCGTCTGATTTTGTATTCGATCCGCCCTGAAACTCTGCCGTTACCGCATTACTCGGCGGCGTTTGACGAAATGGCTTTTCTGGACGCTCATCTGAGGTGGAGATGGGGGGAGTCGAACCCATATCGCTGGAATCTTTGTTGATATCCGCTAACGCGGCAGAAGGTAAAACAGGTGCTTCATTTGCTTGCTGTACAGCTTCTGCTTCCGGCGCCATTTCTTGAGTTAAACTTTCACTGGATTCTGGCACCGTGTCTAATGTTTCTACTAAGAGCTTTAAATCTGTCTCAAGTGCTAGGATACGCTGTAGTTGAGGCTTCATATCCTCCCACTCTTTTTGCTGGGTTTTCAATGCATCCTGTAATTCTGCATTGGACATGGTTCCTTCTTTTTCAGAAGTAATAGTACAACCAACAAGTCCAATTACCCCAGCGCAAGCACATAATAACTTAAGTCTCATACATCCCCCTATCCTCTGAGACATACTACGATATCACTAGGGCACTTGTCCCCCAAACCAATACCGCATAACGCAAAGATTTACCAATAAAAATCCAAAACGCTGTTGCAAAACCATTCAATTTTGCCACGCCTGCCGCAAGACAAATGGCATCTCCAACCACTGGCAACCAGCTGAGTACAAGTATCGGCATACCGTAACGGCTTACCCAGGTTTGAACTCTACTAAGTTGTTCTTTCGAAATAGGGAAAAAACGATGTCCTTGAAAACGTAAGAAATACCGTCCTAACCACCAATTTGTCATCCCTCCTAAAGTGTTGCCTATACTGGCAAAGAACCAAAGCAACAGTGAGTAGTCTGGTGTTTTACCAACCAGCCCTATCAACAAAACTTCAGAGCCCCCAGGCAACAAGGTTGCCGCTAAAAATGAAAATAGAAACAAGCTAAAGAGCTCAGGGACTAACTCTACAAGCGAATATGTAATGATTACTATCCTATACTAATCTAAGTTTTGTATGGCTGCTGCGCCAATGACTCGTATTCTCTCATTAAAACATGATATTAATGACTTACTTGATAACAAAGCCATTTTTACGACAAGAATCTTAAAAAGGCAGGGCTTAGGTCCTAATAGCCAATTAAGGTCTTAAACTTGCATAAGAAGTTTGAACGTAATTAAACATAAAAGGGATCATTTTTATGCCGCTTGATATTCCATCTGAGCTCGACTCCCTATATCAACATATTGATAAAGTCATTCTTTCTCGACAGCACCCAGTGACGGGCTTGTTCCCTGCCAGCACAAGCATCAATAATCATGGTGACTACACTGATGCTTGGGTACGAGATAATGTTTACTCAATACAAGCAGTTTGGGCCCTTTACCTTGCCTATAAACGCGCTTCAAATCCAAACAAAAGAACCCATGAGCTTGAATACGCCTGCATTAAAATGATGCGTGGGTTGTTATTTGCGATGATGAGACAGTCTCACAAAGTAGAAGTATTCAAAGATACTTTAGACCCTAAAGATGCCTTGCATGCTAAATATGACACCAAAACAGGGTTAGAAGTTGTTGCTGATGATGCTTGGGGACATCTCCAAATTGATGCTACCAGTCTGTTTTTGTTAATGCTTGCTCAAATGACGAAGTCAGGTAGTACCTTAATCTATTCAAGGGATGAATTTAATTTTATCCAAAATCTAATTTATTACATCTCAAGAACCTATCGAACCCCTGACTTTGGTATTTGGGAGCGTGGAAACAAGGTCAATAACGGTAAGGCGGAAATTAATGCAAGCTCAGTAGGTATGGCTAAAGCTGCCTTAGAAGCGCTAGACGGTCTTAACCTTTTTGGCGACGAGGGCCCTGAGTGGGCCGTTGCGCACTCTTTTGCCGATGCCGTTGCCAGAGCAGGATCGGTACTCGAATCACTGTTACCAAAGGAATCTCGCTCTAAGGAAGTTGACGGCGCACTATTAAGCATTATCAGTTACCCAGCTTTTGCCATAAATGATGAGAAACTAAAACGACGCACTCGCCAAGAAGTTCTAGACAAACTGGGCGGAAATTACGGTTGTAAACGATTTCTGTTAGACGGGCATCAGACCGTACTAGAAGATCATAATCGTATCTACTACGAATACGATGAGCTAATTAACTTTGAACATATCGAATCAGAGTGGCCCCTATTTTTCACCTATCTGTATATTGACCGGTTATTCGCACGCGACTGGGAAAGCGCAAACTACTACCGTTATCGCTTAGAAAGTTTAATGGTTGAGAAGGATGGAGAGCAGCTACTTCCAGAACTTTACTATGTCCCAGAAGAACATATCCTTGCAGAAAAATCGGCTCCGGGATCACAACCACGAGTGCCCAATGACAACCTCCCTCTTGTATGGGCCCAAAGTTTGTATTTAGTTGGGCGTATGCTGGATGACGAGTTAATTACGACAGATGACTTAGACCCTCTTGGCCTCCATAAAAAACAACACATCCAGCGGAATGTTAATATTTCCATGGTTGTCCTAGCAAAAAATAACAAAATTAAGCAACAATTGATGGATGCAGGTTGTTTATGCCAAACAATTGACGAGATAGCCCCTATTCAAGTAATCAGTTCGGAGCAACTAATCGAGCTGTATCGTAATGTCGGTGCATCGCCTGCATTGGGTCTTAGTGGACGTCCTAGCCGAGCTCTAAGCAGCTTAGCCAGCGCACAGCCGTTTGTTGTCAATGATCAACATTGCCTTTGCTTATCTTGGTTTCAGAACGAAGACAGAAATTACCGAAAAACCGACCCAGCACTGTTTGAACAACATATTCGCAATGAACTGTCTGTCATTTCTGACAGTTGGTATTACCCTGCTAATGCTGTTTTCGCCATTTTAATTGATGAAGCATTAGCAGAAATGAAAGGCGCATCAGGTTTATTCGAGTTTATTCGTAGCTTACAAAACAGAGAATTGAATGAGTTCCGTGTTCTTCCTCAATCGGCCAAGAATGCATTCAAATCAGGCAGCCGAAGGGTTATGAGTTTCACAATGCCTGATGGCCATGACTTAGGCGCTCAATTACCCGTTTATGAGTCACCATGGCCCATATCAGAAAATCAAGACTCAAACATATATGACTACTCAAGCTGGAGCATAAGCCAACTTATTCAGCATTTACAGGAGCAGCCGACACTCAACGATGCGACTGAAATTCTATTACAATTAGGGCGTCGAAATGCGTTGCACGAGCAAATTCAGCCTACGCAAGGTGAGCAAATCAGCATTAAAAATGTTCTAGACTCAGTTTATACCAATGCTCTAATCCATAGGAACTGGTATTGCGCACGACAGCTTTACTCATTAATGCTTAAACCAACAACAGACATGGCCACCCATGCTGCCGAAATCACTGTACGCCAACGCGTATTAATATTAGGTAAGCAAAGCGATAAGCAGATTCACATTACGACCCCCCTTCATCATGATGAAGTGTACAAAGCCATAGAAATCAGCTCTGAATCGCTTCTAGGGCAAGTAGTATTTCATGAATTACTTGCTATCACTGGCACGCTAATGAAAATTCACCCAGAATACTTTGCAGGTGTCCGTACCATTCGTTTGCATAACCTGGGGTTGCTATGCGCCCATAAGTTCGTTGATGAAGAAGACGATCAGATTGATGTTGTGCAAGTGCTTGCGTCACGCTCCCCTATGTCTCTTTATGAAACACTCCGTCGCGTATTAATTGAAAAGCACAAAGAGTTCACTCATGTTGTCGCCAGCGTTCGCTACAATCATAGAATTGACTCGAAAGATGGACGTGCAAAAGACATCGATTGGTTTGATTGGCGCACTGGGCAAGGGTTAATTACCAAGCTTCCAGAAACCATGCTTTTACAGCTTTGGGACAGCCTTAACCAAACCAATCGAATTGTTTTTGGTGACCCTCAAAGTAACACCATCCTTGATAGCAAAAGAACGCTAAGCTCAATGACACCTGGTGAGGATACATTCGCACTCCTGATCGAGACCCTAACATCAGATATTTCACCGAGTTGGTACAAATGTTTGATCTTTGAAGCGCTTTACGCATTTATCCAATTTTGCCAAAAGCATCCTGATGGTCACGTTATTGATGAAATAAATTTACCAGTTTTAGTTTCCAAAGCAGCACTCGATCATGTAAAACAGTATAGGTGCGACCACCCTGAAGTGGACAACTTTGACATGGCCTTGGACGAATTTGCACAACTGACACCTAACAAAGTAAATCATTACCTTAGTTGGGCTGTTACAAAACATCATAGTCAACAACGTCATGTTGCCAAATAATTACCTTGGTTGGAGATGTAAATGGATCTTCTGAACGACGTCATCAACGCTCGATGTTCCGACCCTTTTAAATGCCTTGGCTTAACACCCAATGAGAAAGGCGTTAAAACACTTACTGTATGGCGACCAGATGCCGTAAAAGTGGAAGTCATATCTATCACTGACGACACCCTAATTGGGGTTATGCAGAAAACGGAACAAAATGGAGTATTTACACTACAGTGGCCTAAAACAGTTGAAGCGTCACATTATCGATTGAAGGTGTACTACAAAGAAGATTGTTTTACCGTGGTCGACCCTTATCAGTTCTCTGACGCTACCTTCAACGACCCGGAGTATCATCGAGCCACACTTTATAAGAAAGAAGGTGCGTTAATACGCTCCGCCAAAATCAGCAAAAGTCTGTCTATCAGTGGTACACGTTTTGCGGTCTATGCACCGGCTGCTCGATCAGTGTCTGTCGTGGGCGACTTTAATAATTGGGATGGCCGTCTGCACCCTATGTCCAGTAATGGTGATGGTGTTTGGCGCTTATTTATCCCCGATGTTCAAGCTGGCGCACGATACAAATATGAAATAAGAGCCGCCAATGGGGATATATTACCTCATCGTACCGATCCTTTTGCGCAAACAATCGAACAGTTCCCCTCTTTTGCAAGTGTCGTTAGTCAAGACGATTACGATTGGCAAGATCAAGACTGGACAAGCCGTCCTATCGAGGACGTTTATGAACGTCCTATGTCCATTTATGAAGTACATTTAGGCTCGTGGCGCAAACATGTGGACGGCAAGTCATTAACCTACAAAGAACTTACTGAACAGCTCGTTCCCTACATAATTGATATGGGGTATACCCATGTAGAACTCTTACCTGTCATGGAATTTCCATTTGATGGTTCTTGGGGGTACCAACCCATAGGATTGTTCGCTCCAACATCTAGGTATGGTTCTGCAGAAGACTTTAAGGGCCTTATTGACGCCTTCCATCAGGCAGGAATAAGCGTCATTATGGATTGGGTGCCTGCTCATTTCCCAACGGATAGCCATGGCCTTGCTGATTTTGATGGCTCGAAGCAATATGAGTATCCTGATCCTAAAAAAGGTTGGCACACTGAATGGAACTCACTTATCTATGATTTTGGTAAAGAACACGTAGTTGACTACCTAATCAGTAATGCCAACTATTGGCTAGAAGAGTTTCACATTGATGGCTTACGCGTCGATGCTGTGGCCTCCATGTTATACCTTGATTACTCTCGAAAAGATGGTGAGTGGGTACCAAATGTCGATGGTGGTAATCATAACTATGAAGCCATTGAGTTTCTTCGCAAGCTCAATGAAACCATTTACCTAAATCATCCACGTTGCTTTACCGTTGCTGAGGAGTCTACAGCCTTTGCCGGGGTATCAAAGCCCACCTACATGAATGGATTGGGGTTTGGTTTTAAATGGAACATGGGATGGATGAACGACAGTTTAGATTACATCAGTAAAGATCCTGTCTATCGACAATACCATCAAGGAAATTTGACCTTCTCAATGGTTTACGCCTTTGATGAGCAGTTTATTCTTCCTATTTCTCACGATGAAGTGGTACATGGAAAAGGGTCAATGATTGCCAAAATGCCTGGAGATGCCTGGCAGAAATTTGCAAACTTAAGAGCCTTTACGAGTTACATGTACTTTCACCCTGGAAAAAAGCTGAACTTCATGGGCAATGAGTTAGCACAAGGGCAGGAATGGAGCCATGAGCGCTCATTAGATTGGCACCTACTGGATGTGGACTTTCACCACGGTCAGCAGCAACTGACTAAGGATTTAAATTACCTCTATCGAGATGAAAATACGCTGCACCTTGATCACTCACCCAGTGGTTTTGAGTGGATTAGCTTAGACGATAACGTTAACTCAACATTAGTGTTCGTTAGACGAGCAAAAGAATCTTCTGAGCATCTAATTATTCTTGTTAATTTTACACCTACACCACATGCTCACTATCGAATTGGTACACCACAACCAGGTCGTTATGAAGTGGTATTTAATTCAGATGAGGCTCAATATACTGGCAGTGGCTACCCTATTCAAAGCTCTTTTATGACCGCCTCAGAAAGCAGTCATGGTCGTGAACAAAGCATTGATGTACAGCTACCTCCGTTGAGTGTTGTCGCGCTTAAATGGTATGAAGAATAAACTCAATTCCCAAAGGGGTTAATATGGCTAATCATCGGATGACTCATAGTGGAGAACCGCTGCCTTTAGGTGCAACTTTGACACAAAGCGGCGTCAATTTTGCGGTTTATTCTGAGCATTCTACGCAGCTATATTTGTGCTTGTATGACCATGAAGGAAATGAAACAGACAGGCTCCCCTTTAGTCATAAACATCGTGGTATATGGCATATGGAAGTCGAAGGTTTAGCTATTGGTCAGCATTATGGACTAAGAGCTGAAGGTCCTTTCTCACAAAAGGATATGCACTTCTTTAATATTAACAAGCTACTCCTTGACCCATATGCTAAGCAATTGAGTGAGCGATTAGTCTTCCATGAAGAGCAGAAAACTATACAAGCAGACGGTAATTTAGATATAAGAGATTCTGGCAACCTTGTGCCAAAATCCATCGTTACGCACTTAGAGCCCATAGCGCACCCTAAGCCCAATAAACCAAAAGGTTTTCAACGAAGTTTATATGAACTTCATATAAAAGGGTTCACCAAAAAGCTCGATATCGAAGAGGCACTACAAGGAACTTATTTAGGCGCATGCTGCGATACCGCTATCGAGCACCTGAAGCGTTTAGGCATTACCACAATACAATTGATGCCTTGTTTTGCGTTTGTCGATGAGGTCCATCTTCAAGAGAAGGGCTTAACGAACTATTGGGGCTATAACCCTATCAACTTTTTCACCCCAGATTTTCGCTACGCAATAGATGACCCTATACGCGAGTTTCAAGAAATGGTCGTCAGATTCCATAAAGCGGGCTTCGAGGTCATTATTGATGTTGTGTATAACCATACAGCAGAGAGTGAGCTTCATCACGGTACAACCTGCTATCGGGGATTAGACAATGCCTCTTACTATCGCCATCACGAGGGGGAGTATTTAAATTATACTGGTTGCGGCAATTGTATTGATACCAATCACCCTGCAAGTGTTCGTTTAATATGCGATAGCATGCGTCACTGGGTAGAAATCTTTGGAATCGACGGGTTTCGCTTTGATTTAGGTGTCGACTTAGGTCGAGAACAGCATGATTTTTCGCCGACAGCACCTCTTTTACAAGCCATTTTACAAGATCCAATTTTAAGCCAAACGACACTGGTTATGGAGCCTTGGGACATTGGACCAAATGGTTATCAGGTCGGTCATTTTCCAAGAGGCTTTATTGAGTGTAATGATAAGTATAGAGATACCATCCGTCGCTTCTGGCGTGGTGATACTCACGTAGTACCAGACTTCGCAACGCGCTTAATGGGCTCAAGAGATGTCTTTCACAAAGGCTATAAATGCGCCTTACACTCAGTAAACTACATCACCTATCACGATGGTTATACATTAAAAGACTTAGTCTCCTATCATCGACGCCATAACCTCGCAAACTTAGAAGACAACCGAGATGGTCATAGCGACAACATCAGCCAAAATTTTGGTGTAGAAGGTGAAACAGATGATATGCGCATACAACAGGCGCGAATCAATCAGCAAAAGTGTTTTCTAGCAACCTTACTGTTCAGTCAAGGGACACCTCATCTATTAAGTGGCGATGAACTGTCTCATTCTCAGAAAGGTAATAATAATGCTTACTGCCAAGATAATGAGATAACATGGATTGATTGGCAAAATACGGAGAGTGAACTCTCTCTAATTGACACGATACAAGCTCTATTGGCACTGAGAAGTAAGTTCCCAATTTTAGCGGAAGCTTTTCTGCCTGATGACCCGCTTTATCAACATACAAAGACTGATGAAGTGCTATGGTTTAACGAGCTTGGACAGCCAATGTCAATGGAGGACTGGAATGATCCTGAACGAGACTACATTTCTTTGCAGCTGTTGGAGTCTTCAAGTTCAAGCAAACTCTTGCTGATTTTTTATCGAGAAGATCAGCCTTTATCTGTTTCTCTACCGCATGGTGCTAATTTTAAAAGCGTGCTATTTTCGACAGATGCGCAAGTACAGATAAAACAAAGTAAGTTGGAACTTTTTAAGCGTTCAGTCCTTCTCATTGAACTTGATTCTTGATGTTCAAATAAAAAATATAAACGAAGGGCTTTATGCATTGTTGGAGAGTAGTAAGTGGCTGAAGTAAGCACAGTTGATTTTAAAAATATTGAAGGCAAGAAAACTGACAGCCGTGGGTCCGTCGCCAATAAACGAGTGCTTATCGTTGAGGATATTGGTGAAATGCGTTTGATGCTCAAATCATTAATGAGCAGCCTGGGCTACTCTAAAATTGACATTGAACCTTCTGGACAGGCAGCACTAAAAAGAATTTTAGATGGACGCTACGACATTGTTCTTTCAGACTTCAACTTAGGGGGCAGCGTTGACGGTCAGCAGCTGCTTGAAGTCACTCGAAAAACTTATGCTCTTGATCACTCTACTATCTTTATGATGATTACTGCTGACACAGCATATGAGGCAGTCGTGAGTGTTCTTGAATATCAACCTGACAGCTATTTAGTCAAGCCGTTTCCTCCCGAAGCATTTATGCGCCGTCTGGGCAAAGTTATTCAGCAGAAAAAAGCATTTCATAACTTAAACCAATCTCGCTTAAACAAGGATTGGGGGCAAGTTATCGAAGAGGCCAAATACATTATGTCAAAGCATGCGCCCTATGCCAGCCTTTGCTTAAAATCCATCGGCGAAGCTTTATTTGCGCAAGGCGAATACAAACAAGCAAAAACCCACTACATGCTGATCACCCAAAAGCACAAAAATTTAGCGTGGGCATATTTTGGTATTGCACAATGCGAGATGGCACTGGAATCCTACGCAGGAGCCGCGAAGAACTTAGAAACAACCATCAGTTTAAGTAGACACTTTTTGTCTGCCTACGACTTGCTTGCGGACGTTTACGAAAAAATGGACAACCTTGAAGAAGCACAAAACGTATTGCGCTCAGTTTTAGAAGTGTCGCCAAGGTCACCAGAGCGCAGCAAGCGTATGGGAGATATCAGTGCAAAACTTAAGGACTGGGTGGCAGCAGAACAGGCCTACGGTAGAGTCATTCGCTTAAGTCGAGATACTATCAATGAAAACGTAGATATGTACTATGATCACCTCCAAGCAATCACAAATCTGATTTCATCTGCTGGTGACAGTAATAAAACACTCAACGAGAAGTTCAAACGCTCATTAACTCGATTACGTATTATTGGTAAAGCAAGCCCAGTTGCGGTCACTAATTCATTTCGTATCGAAGTTCAGCAATACGTCACTCGAAACCATATAGGGGAAGCCGTCAAAACATGGCAGAATTGGCACCGCCTGATTACTCAAGGAAAAGCGTCACCATTAAGTGAAGCACAAGAATATACCTTGAAAAAACGTCTAGGCCTCATTTAGCCCCTAAGAGACTGTAAATTTGAATTCCCTAGAACACCCATATAACTCTCTCTCTCCTGATACGGTAATGGACGCTGTCGAAGCCAGAGGCTTCTTATGTGATTACCGTTTATACCCTTTAAATAGCTATGAAAATCGAGTGTACCAAGTTGGCATAGAAGACGAGGCACCTTTAATTGCAAAGTTTTATCGCCCTAATCGTTGGAATATCGAACAAATTCAAGCCGAACATAATGCCTTAAGGGCATTACGTGCTTCAGGTGTAGCGGTATCAGCACCGATCGAGATTGAAGGTAAAACACTGTTTCAACACAATGAATTTTTTTATGCTATATCCTATAAATTGATGGGGGAATCACCTGAAGCGGGCAACCTCGATCACCTTTATCAAATAGGGGAATTGATCGGTGAAATTCATCATACCTCGAAAGATTGGTCAATCTCTGAGCGACCATATACACCGATCATCTCTCGTATAAAAAAAGCAAGTCAGTACATTCTCAGCACATCATTTTTACCTAAAGCTTTGCACAATGAATATGTCAAAACTATTGATGACTTAATTCTAAAAGCGACACAAACAATCAATGATCACAAGCAATCGAACGTGCGATTTATACATGGCGATTTTCATCGCAGCAATATCATCTTAAATGATGGCGTCATGACCGCATTAGACTTCGATGACTGTCGTATGGGGTATGCTGTTCAAGACTTATGGATGCACTTAACAGACCCAGATGAAAAACATGCGCAGTTAAGTGAACTGATTGAGGGATATGAAAATTTTTGTAGCTTTGACACAAGAGAATTAAGCTTAATTGATCCACTAATTGCTGAGAGAAATATTCTTTACACTGCATGGATAGCAGAGCGTTGGCATGACCCCGCTTTCCCAAAGCTATTTCCACATTTTACAGCACAGCAATATTGGGAACAGCATCTTAATGATTTACAACAAATACGAAATTCTTGGGGAAACTGGCATTAACCTTGTTATTTCTGACTCTTAATCTCTATCAAATTACGATCTAGGTCATGCATTAAAAACAGCACGTAACTGCCCTTATCTACTGGTGGTTCTAGGAGTTCAACTTGAAGAGTCTCAAAATGCTCAGTCAATTTTTCTGGCGATAATTCACTGAACAATGAGAAATGTGACGCGCCTTCTAATGCATGATGGCGCAGCTCCTCACCAATCGTTTGGAGCCAGATGGTTTGATCGCAAAAACGTACACCATTCATACCTTCTTCTGAAGTGAGCTCCATGCCAAACACAGTTTTGTAAAACGCTTGTGATCGAACAACATCTGCGACAGTTAAAACAATGCTATCAAATCGTTTTATCATTGCTCACTCCTTTAACCTTAAGTCTCCTCAGTTAAACAACTCAGGAAATACCTCTGATAACGTTACCTGACCCGATACAATGCGATCTTTCATTATACGTGGCAAGCGCTTTATTCGGTATTCCACTTTTAACGCCAGCTTTTTACTCATGCCTGCTTGCTGCCATACCAGCGCTAACGGTTGTTTACCTCGCAAGTAGCGAGCACACTTTGCTCCACCACTTTCATGTTCAGCGAAACGCCTAGAGACATCTGTACTGACACCGGTATACAAAGTTTCACACCGCGTTTCGATCATATAAACCGACCATAACGCCATTTTGGAAAATATCCTCAAATGATTTATTTAAAACACATAACTTGCAACAAAAACCACTATAGTAGTAGGTTCAGAAGACAACCCACTCGACTATGTAAATCTATGCAAAGAGCATAGTTATTGTGTGTGTTTCCATTAAAATTTCCAATGATTTTATCGACTTATTTTCGGATGATCTACGATGTTTCCTACGAGAGTCCTTACCACTTCTTTATGCACCGCCATTATGATGATTACAGCGGGGTGCAGCTCAATAGCCGACCATGAAGACTCTTTCTATAAAACAGCAGAGACGTCACTGCAGCAAGAAAACCAACGTGTATTCGGTCAATCAACGGCGCAACAATCCGATGCCATAGACTTAGCTGATTTGATCCCTGATGAGAGTTTAAAAACGCTTATTAAGAATGCCTTAGCAGGCAACCCTAGCCTTCAGCAAACGTTACTTTCTCTGAAGGCCAGTGAGTTAGGGTTGGTTAGCACCCATGCTGATCGCTTACCTAGTGCTAGCGCCAGTCTATCAACCAGCCGCTCTGAGGGCAGCGATACAGAGTTTTCCTTGAGCAGCAGTGTTAGCTGGCAGTTGGATATTTGGTCGCAATTGGCGGATGCAGAACAGGCTGCAACTAAGAGTTATCAAAGCGACGTGGCGCTATTTCGAGCCGCACAAGCATCCTTAGTCGCCAGTGTCATGAAAAGCTGGCTAGAGCTAGTCTCTAGTTATCGGGCCATCGTTATTGAACAAAAAAGATTGGCTCTACTGGAAACGAATGAAGCATTAATCATTCAACGTTTTCGTAACGGTTTAGGCACGCTTGAAAGTCTAGACGAAGCGCAAACCTCCACCTCTCAATCTCGCTCTGACTTAGCAGAATACCAAGAAGCCCTTGCCAGCAATAAACGAGCACTGCAATTACTGCTCGGAGAGCAGCAGAGCTCCATTGAAAATTACCCCACGGAATACCCAGAAGTTTGGCTCGATTTAAGCGCTCTACCGCAGCAAGACCTGGCGTTACGGCCTGATTTACAAGCCGCCTATCTCGCCATCGAAGCAGCCGATTACAGCGCCAGCGTTGCCTATAAAGAAATGTTGCCGTCGCTCAACCTAAGCGCCTCACTCAGCGACAGTAGTACGACTTTACGGGATGCATTGTTCGTTTCTCCGGTTTGGTCATTATTAGGGCAGCTTAGCGCCCCTTTATTTCAAGCAGGAACACTAAAAGCCAATCATGAGATAGCCAAATTGGAAGTCGCACAGTCTTACCAAAGTTACCGTGAGACACTACTTAACGCCGTCAATGAAGTCCAAGACGCCATTGGTCAAGAGAAGGTTCTCAACACCCAACAGCAACACATCCAAAAAGCATTGACCAGTGCTCGCAGTAACCGTCAGCAATATGAGCAAAAGTATCGCTCTGGGCTCGTCGAACTCAGTGATTTGATCTCAGCTCAGCAAGCCGTCTTCGACCTCGAAGCAGAACTGGACACTCTACAGTATCAACAACTTAGCAATCGTGTTGATTTGGGCCTCGCCCTAGGATTAGGAAGCAGCAACACATGAAACGATTTTTACCTTGGATAACCTTTGGTTTAGCACTCCTGTGCCTCTTGGCTGCCTATCTTTATGTCAGTTCAGCCATGAGCGCCAAAAATGAAACGTTTAGCCGTCAGCGTCCTACCGCTCAAGAAACGGCTCTTGATGTCACGGTAGTAACGGTAGAAGCCTCCGACCACGCCGCAACAATTCGCGCTGTGGGCGTTGCAGAGCCCAAGCAGAACCTCACCTTATCCTCGCAGGTGAGTGGCGAAGTCGTTTCACTAAATCATGCATTTGAAGTGGGCAATCAAGTTCGAAAAGGACAAGTACTTGTTTCACTTGCTAACACAAACCTTGTATCAGAGCTGGCCAGTGCAGAAAATACTTTGGCGGCTGCACAGCTGACTCTGAAAGAGGAGCAACGTCAAGCAGAGCAGTCCAATGCCGAATGGCAAGCCGCAGGGCTCACTGGAGAGCCAGCCTCAGATTTGGTGTTGCGTGAGCCTCAGTTGGCCGCCGCTGAAGCAGAGGTCGCTGCGGCAAAAGCCGCTTTGGCTGAAGCCAAAGACAATGTCCAGAAACTGACGATTCGTGCTCCTTTCGATGCCATCGTGGTCAGTAAAGATATTTCATTAGGATCTTACCTTAGCAGCAACACCCAAGTGGCAACCCTCTATAGTACGGACAAAGTGAAGATTGAGCTTGAGCTCAGTAGCAGTGACTGGCAGAAGCTGCCATCGTCAGACAGCATGATAAAGAACCAATGGCCAGCAAACATTACTGGCGTTAACGAGCCTCAGAAAAAGTGGCAAGGTTATGTGGATCAAGCCGGTATGCATATCGACAGCGAATCAGGGCTACGCAGCCTATTCGTTGCGGTAGACCAACCATTGCAGCAATCTCCCCCTCTTCTTCCGGGGAGCTACGTGACAGTTACCTTAGCCGGTGGTTTACTGGCAGACTTATGGCAATTGCCAAACTCGGCACTGAGCCAGAAAAGCCAAATCTGGTATCTAACAGATGAGCAAAGGCTGGCTAATTTTGATGCGACGCCAGTATTTGTTGATCGTGAGTATGTGTACATCAAGGCCCCAGAAAACCTTCGACAAGCACCGCAGCGAGTTTTGACACACCCTTACAACAGCTATTTGACCGGCACACTCGCTAACCCACAAGAGAGTGTTAGCCAATGAACCCAGAGCAAGCACGCGGCATCATTCCTTGGTTCGCTAACAACCCGGTTGCAGCAAACCTGTTACTCGTACTGATCATCGCATTGGGTGTCATTAATATGAATGACATTAATCGCGAGGCCTTTCCGAGCCAGGAGCCTGACGAAGTCACCGTCTCTATTAGTTACGATAGTGGCTCTGCTCAAGCGACCGAAGAAGGGGTCGCCATTCCCATGGAACAGGCCCTTGAGGATGTTTTAGGGATTGATACGCTCACTATCTCTTCGACTTCAAGCAAGGCTTCCGCCGAAATTGAAATGCAAGCAGGTTATGACATTGATGAGTTGCTTCAAGATGTCAAAGACAGCCTTGATCAAGTAACGTCCTTTCCAGATGAAGCGGACCCTCCAGTGGTGGCAAAAGAGACTCGCCAAGAGCATGCCATTATGATTCAGCTTTTTGGCGATACCGACCGTCGCTCACTGCAAGCGCTTAGCAAAGATCTAGAGTCTGATCTGCTTGAGAAGAGCAACATCAATTCAGTTTCCATTTCAGGCTGGCTGGATCCAACGATCATGATCGAAGTGGATAAAGACAAGCTAGAAGCCTATGGGTTAACTCTTGATGACATCACCAGCGCCATTAATAGTGAGTCCAGCCCGTCTCAAGTCGCGACGTTAAGAAACGAAGATATTTACCTTCATGTCAGAGCCTCTGAGCAAGCCTATGTGAAACAGGATTTTGCCCAAATACCGATACGTACTACCAGTACTGGTGCAGTCTTAACGCTTGGCGACCTGGCAAACATCATTGACGGTTTTGACGATGATGACTTTACCTTATCTCGCTTCAATGGTCGCAGCAGTTTGGCGGTACAGGTCATTACAACGGGCCAAGATGACATCAGCAAATCGGCCGAAGCCGCCAAAGAGGTTGTAAAAGAATGGCAAGAAAGCGGCCGTCTACCACAAGGGGTTGAAATCGAAACCTGGTATGACCGTAGCGAGTCCATCAACGATCGACTGTCGCTGATGGTGAAAAATGCCATCACGGGTATTGTGCTCGTGTTTATCATGTTAGCGATTTTTCTAAACCTGACGGTGGCCTTTTGGGTCGCTATGGGGTTGCCGTTTATTTTCTTTGGCACCATGTTTGTGATGGGGCTCGACAGCGTCGGGCTAACCCTAAACATGTTCACCACCTTTGGCTTTATCATGGCATTAGGCATTGTCGTCGATGATGCCGTTGTGATCGGTGAAAGTGTTTACAGTGTTCGCTCAAAAGAAGGCGATACTCTTGCGAATACCATAAAAGGTACATTGCGAGTGGCCATCCCTACCCTGTTTGGTGTATTCACGACGGTGGCAGCCTTTTGGGCATTATCCAATATTGATGGTCGATTAGGCCATCAATATGCCCAATTTGCTGCGGTTGTAACAATTTGCCTAGTATTATCGGTGATTGAATCCAAGCTGATCCTACCGGCACATTTAGCTCACCTCAACACCCAGCGAAAAGCTCGAAAAAATTGGTTAGCGCGGGGCTGGGGCGCTATTCAACATTGTGCTGATTTTGCTTTGCAGTGGTTTAATAATCGTATCTACGCAGGCACCATTAGATACGCTATTCAGCACCGTTATGCCGTGATCGTTGCCTTCATCGTACTGTTTTTATTAGTGGTCTCGATGCCACTAACAGGAGCGATCCGCATCAGTTTCTTCCCTAATATCCCAGGCGATACCATTCGTGCTAGCTTGAGTATGCACAGCGATGTGAGTTATGGACAAACCCACAAAGCACTTACTTTACTTGAAGAGACTGCTCGAGCAACCGATAAGAAGCTGTTAAATGGCAGTGATGCTCAAGGGATAGAACATCTTCAAGTTACCGCAAGCGGTGATCAATCAGGCAGTCTACGTATTGAATTAGCATCCTCAGCACCATACAGCGCCAATGATTTTGCTCAAACTTGGCAACACCTTGCTGGAACTCCAGAAGGCGTTAGCAGTCTTCGCATTCGAAGCGCAAGAGAGTCTATTGACGCCCTAAGAGTTGAGCTACGAGGCTCTGACAACACTGTTCTTGATGGTGCTATGGATACTTTTATCAGCAAATTAGGCGCCGTCTCTGCTGTTCGAGGCATTGAGTTGAGTAACTCTTCGACAGAGTCCCGACTCGTTTTGAAACTAAATGATCAAGGGCGCGCCCTAGGACTTTCGACCAATGAACTTGCTTCACAAATCAAAGGTAACTTTGACGGCGAAGTGGTACAAAAGTATCAACGTGACAGTGCGGAAATTGAGGTCAGAATTGGCTATCCGGACAGTCAGCAAGAAAGCCCTGCTAACATTCTAAATACGCTGATTACATTAACCGATGGCACCAGGGTTCCGCTGTCATCAGTGGCCTTGCTCACTCAAGAAGACGCTCAAACACGCATCACTCGAATTGATGGCAAACGCTCGGTCTACTTATCAGCGGAAGTGGATAAAGACCAGATGTCTTCCACTGAAGTCGTTGAGTATCTGAAGAGCGCCATTGAACCCGAAATGAATAAACGCTTCCCTTCAGTGGATTTATATTACTCAGGCGAAGCAGAAGAACGAGAAGAAACCGAATCGTCGATGATCAAGATGTTTGCCATCGCTATGCTGGTAATATATGGCTTATTAGCGATTCCATTAAAGTCGTACAGCCAACCAGTCATCATCATGATGGCCATCCCATTTGGTATTGTTGGAGCACTCTTAGGCCACTGGTTTAATGGTATCGCCTTAGGTATTTTCTCTCTGAACGGCATCATCGCCCTATCTGGAGTGGTCGTGAACGACAGTCTCTTGCTGACCTCCCGCTTTAACGAGTTAAGACAGGAAACCAAGCATATACAAAAGGCCATCAGTGAAGCATGTCAGAGCCGTTTACGCGCCGTCTTATTGACGTCTATTACCACGTTTGCTGGCCTTATCCCTATTCTTTGGGAAACCTCTCGACAAGCTCAGGTTATGATTCCAGCTGCGGTCTCATTGGCTTACGGTATTCTGTTTGCCACACTGATCACTCTAATCTTGATACCCGTTCTGCTGATGGTACAAGAGGACATTAAGTACCTTGTCAAGCGCATGAAGGCGTATGCAAACGACGACAAGACTGAGCTAGTGAGCAAAACGCTCGATTAGTTTTTTCGTATTTTATTTGTGCTCAACGAAACAGCGCCGCTTCCTATGAGAGCGGCGCTTTTTTAGGCCCCTAAAATAGCCACAGTTGATGTTTTTTTGCACTCTTCGACTAAAGTCTCAATTCTTCTTTATAAGCGCACTGCTACATTCAATGTGCAAATAAAAATAACAAAGGAGATCGACAATGTCTGATCACACGGAAAACCAAGAAAATTATTGGAAGGCGAATGTTAGATTGATTTTCGGCTGCTTAATCGTATGGGCCTTAGTGTCTTACGGTTTCGGCATTCTACTTCGTCCAATGCTTGCAGGAATCGAAGTCGGGGGGACTGATTTAGGCTTCTGGTTTGCTCAACAAGGCTCAATCATCAGCTTTATTGGCCTGGTGTTTTTCTACGCATGGCGTATGAATGCACTGGATAAAGAATTTGGACTTGAGGAGTAATCACCATGAGTCAATTCACGATTAACTTGTTGTTTGTAGGGGCATCCTTTGCCCTCTACTTTGGTATCGCGATTTGGGCCCGTGCGGGTTCGACGAAAGAGTTCTATGTTGCAGGTGGTGGCGTACACCCTGTAATGAACGGTATGGCAACGGCCGCCGATTGGATGTCCGCGGCTTCTTTCATTTCGATGGCGGGTCTAATCGCTGCAGGCGGTTACGCTAACTCAACCTTCCTAATGGGCTGGACTGGTGGTTACGTACTTCTAGCGATGTTGCTTGCACCTTACCTACGTAAGTTCGGTAAATTTACCGTGCCAGACTTCATTGGTGATCGTTTCTACTCACGCACAGCTCGATTAGTAGCAGTAGCGTGTTTGATCATTGCCTCGGTAACCTACGTAATCGGTCAGATGACAGGCGCTGGTGTTGCCTTCTCTCGCTTCCTTGAAGTAGACAAAGACACTGGTCTAATCATCGCGGCGGTTGTGGTATTCTTCTACGCTGTATTGGGTGGTATGAAAGGTATCACATACACTCAGGTGGCTCAGTACTGTGTATTGATCGTGGCATACACGATCCCTGCTGTGTTTATCTCTCTACAATTGACTGATACTTTCATTCCAGCGATTGGTTTGTTCTCGGAACACACTCAATCTGGTATGCCTTTGCTACAAAAACTGGATGAAGTCGTACGTGAACTTGGTTTCCGTGATTACACCGCTGACGTAGACAACAAACTAAACATGGTTCTGTTTACATTGTCTCTGATGATCGGTACTGCGGGTCTACCACACGTAATCATTCGTTTCTTCACTGTACCTAAAGTAGCTGATGCACGTTGGTCTGCTGGTTGGGCATTAGTATTCATCGCCTTGCTTTACCTAACTGCTCCAGCTGTAGCGTCTATGGCTCGCTTGAACCTAATGACCACAATCTACCCTGAAGGTCCAACAGCAAACTCTATCGCATACGATGAGCGCCCTGACTGGATTCAAACTTGGGAGCAAACAGGTCTAATTAAATACGAAGACAAAAACGGTGATGGCCGTATCCAGTTCTACAACGACACGCCTGCGTTTGCTGAAGAAGCAACAGCACGTGGCTGGGCTGGTAACGAACTTACTGTTAACCGTGACATCCTAGTATTGGCAAACCCAGAGATTGCTAACCTACCTGGTTGGGTAATCGGTTTGATCGCAGCAGGTGGTCTAGCCGCAGCACTTTCCACTGCAGCTGGTCTACTATTGGCGATTTCATCTGCGGTAAGTCATGACTTGATCAAAGGTTCGATTAACCCAGACATTACTGAGAAAGGTGAGCTGTTAGCGGCTCGTGTATCCATGTTCTTCGCGATCATTATCGCCACTTACTTGGGTATGAATCCTCCAGGCTTTGCGGCTCAGGTAGTAGCATTAGCCTTCGGTATTGCTGCAGCATCTATCTTCCCAGCGCTAATGATGGGTATTTTCTCTAAACGCGTGAACAGTAAAGGTGCTGTACTAGGTATGCTAGCTGGTCTAGGTTGTACTCTAGTTTACATCTTCACTTACCTAGGTTGGTTCTTCATCCCTGGCACAAACACGCTAGCGAACACACCTGACAACTGGTTGTTCGGTGTATCACCACTATCATTCGGTGCAATCGGTGCGGTGATTAACTTCGCAGTAGCCTTCATCGTGTCAAACATGACAGAAGAAGTGCCACAAGATGTACAAGACCTAGTTGAAAGCGTACGTTACCCTAAAGGTGCGGGCGGTGCGGTCGACCATTAATCGTTAGTTTGACTAACAAGGCTAGCTCCTTTGGAGCTAGCCACTCAATTTGCACCACTGATTTCAAACAACAGAATAATAAAAAGGTGACTTTATGCTTTGGGAATTAATTGCGACAATCTGTGCAGGCCTTGCAGGTGCGGGTATCGCCCTATTCATCCGCAAGCTGTCATTAAAGAAAGCACCTAAATGGCTGGTTCCTACTTTGGCAGGTATCGGCATGCTAAGTTTTCAAATTCAAAGCGAATACACTTGGTACGAGCACCAAGCAAGCCTACTACCAGAAGGCGTAGTGGTGGTAAAAACCGTAGAAGAAGAAGCCCCATGGCGTCCATGGAGCATGGTTTACCCGCAAACCACTCGTTTTATCGCAGCCGACATTAACAACGCTGCGCAAAATGATCTCAATCACGATGTTTATCTAGTAGACCTCTATTTCTTTGAACGTCGCCTCTCTGCTAAGCGCGTGACCCAAGTTATTCATTGCGGAGCCAGTGCACGTACAAATTTCACCAACAAGCTAGAAGTTCCATCTGGCAACCAAGTGGACAATCGCGAGTGGGTATCTTTACCAAACAACGACCCATTACTGACCGCTGTTTGTGATGGACGTGCTTCTTGAAAGGTGCTCAGCAATAATCGCTAATCACTCATTTGCACCTTTAACACTTTTTCCCGACAATACAGGGCTCTTACATTGGAGCCTTGTATGCATTTCGACAGTACCCATCGCGACCATCTTTATAACATTATCTTTAACCGCCGCGATGTGCGCCGAGATTTTTTACCCACTCCAGTTGACGATGCAGTCATTCAGCGACTTTTAACAGCCGCTCACCATGCCCCAAGCGTTGGTTTCATGCAGCCGTGGGACTTCATCATCATTAAAAACCCTAAAACTCGCGCAAAAATTAAAGACGGTTTTCTTGCCGCTAACGAAGCCTCCGCCAAGTTATTTGACGGTGAGCGTAAGACACTCTATCGCTCGCTTAAGCTTGAAGGTATTGAAGAAGCTCCATTAGGTATTTGCATCACTTGTGACCGATCACGCACTGGCGATGTCGTGTTAGGTAGAACCATTAAACCTGAAATGGATCTTTTCAGCGCAGTCTGTGCTGTACAAAATTTATGGTTAGCAGCAAGAGCTGAAAATTTAGGGATGGGATGGGTGAGTATTTTAGAAGACCAAGTGTTATACGACACACTAGAGATACCTGAAAACTTAGACATCATTGGCTACTTCTGTATTGGCTATGTAGAAGCTTTCCAAACAACACCTGACCTAGAGCGTTATGGATGGCAAGATCGACGTCCCTTATCGGAGGCCATCCACTATGAGAAGTGGAATATCAATAGTTGAATTTTTCTAATCAATAAGGAGAGTTTTTATCGTTTGAGACAATACAAGTGTTCTTCTATCATACTTTAGTGTAATAACTCACTTTTAGGAGAATGATATGAAAACTAAATCTCTTGTGGAAATGCTAGAAACAGTTGATGCAACATATATTTCTGAGCATGAAAAAGCGGCAGCCATTGCTCGCGCGGAGTCAGCAGAATTTACGGTAGAAATGATTTCTTCGGCATTTGCTTGGGTCAAAAAAACATTGGTAAGCAAGCGTATTTCTTTCAATTCAGCTAAGCACTCTCACGCTTAATCACGCTGTTTTAGGTTATAGGGCGCAAAAATTAATATAAAAATGCGCTTTCCTAAGCCTCTTTCCTTACCCTTTCTCTTCTCTTGTTACATTCAAAAACACATCAACATAAAAAAGGCCACCTTGCGGCAGCCCTTAAGTAATCAATCACTTGATTAGTGGTGGTGACCACCTTCACCGTGAACATGACCATGTTCAACTTCTTCTTCTGTGGCTTCACGCACTTCTACAATCTCAACCTCGAAGCTTAGTGGTTTTCCTGCTAAAGGATGGTTGCCATCTAAAACAACACCGTCTTCTTCAACACCTACAACGACTACTGGTTGTTGACCATTTGGTGTTTGCGCCATGAATTGCATACCTACTTCGATGCTATCAACACCTTGGAAGTTTTCGCGTGGCACTTTTTGGATCAATTCTTGATGGACTGGGCCGTAACCTTCTTCAGGTGTTACTTCTACTTTCAATGCATCGCCCGCAGCTTTACCCTGAATCGCGTTATCTAAACCTTCGATGATGTTTTGAGCACCACTCAAGAAAACTAAAGGCTCTTGGCCTGCTGAAGAATCAAGAACTTGGCCAGCTTCGTCGGTTAGTGTGTAGTGCATGCTCACCACTGTGTTCTGTGCGATTTGCATTGTAATCTCCTAATTAAATATTGGCTGGGAACGAGTGCCGAAGAACTGCAATAGAACATTGCCAAACACCGCTACATCACGAACCCTAATGTGTATTCAATAATAATGGTAACGAAGCCATCTTTGCTTTACTACCGTATCAGGCATTTTCTTCGTAAATACAGCGGATTTCATTAGATTTTAGGCAAGAACTGACGAATATCTAGTGTGTGGCTTTTTCCTAACCAGCAAGCTCCCTGCGTGTGATCCCAAAGTTCATCTCCACTCAAAGGGTGCAAAAGCACATCTAAGGTACCGCGATTTTGTATCAACCAAGGCATAATCTCTGCCAAAATCACTGATGAAAATGAAATTTGAACACTCCACATAGGGTGAGGACCAACTTTTTTTTCATGAAAGCGCCCCACACTTACATCAAACAACTCAGCAACTTGATGGGCAATATGCTGAGCTTCTGATAATCCATCATGATCGGAGTAGTACAAATGTGCATGGTAAGCTTTAAACTCTTGCAATGGCATAGGCGATCTCATAATGAGTGATGTAAAACAATCATAGCATTTATAATTATTAGAATAGAGCGACCGATCTTTAACTGTCTGTTTCATATAGCGAAACAAAACACTCAAGACTATGGTCTAAAGGCATTCAGCATGAGCTGTGCTACATTAAGCACATCTCGTAGCTAGTAATGGAACATGTCACGCGATGACAGCATTTTGGGTAATTCTCGCAATACTCTACATCTTAGGACTTTTCTGGATTGCTAATTGGGGCGATAAGGACAGTTCAATTGCCAAACGACTCACCCGACACCCTCTTGTCTATAGCTTGTCGCTCGCTATTTATTGTACCGCATGGACTTTTTACGGAGCCATTGGTGAAGCCACGCGATCAGGTTGGAGCTACCTTCCGATACTATTAGGTCCTGTACTTCTTTACCTATTTGGTTTTGGTATTCTGCGAAAGATGATCTTTGTAAGCCGTAGGCAAAATATCACCTCGGTAGCGGACTTTATCTCTTCGCGCTATGGTAAAAGGCCGCTCACGGCCCCTGTTGTGATCCTAATCTGCATGCTCGCAGTGATTCCTTATATTGCACTTCAACTTAAAGCCATTGGTTCAAATTTTGCGTTATTCGTAAATCAAGATGAAAGCTCCGCTAGTTTGGTTGTCTTTGTGGCAACCGTATTAATCGGAATCTTTGCGATGTTGTTTGGGACACGTAAGGTTGAAGTAACTGAATACCGTTCAGGTATGATGTTAGCGATTGGCAGTG
Organism: Marinomonas ostreistagni; assembly: GCF_016461785.1. Taxonomy (GTDB): domain Bacteria; phylum Pseudomonadota; class Gammaproteobacteria; order Pseudomonadales; family Marinomonadaceae; genus Marinomonas; species Marinomonas ostreistagni_A. The sequence continues at coordinate 28,368 of NZ_JAEMUH010000010.1, forward strand.
AGTCGCTGTTTAAATTAGTGGCCATTATAGCGGTAGGCTTGGTCGCAATTTTTGCGATACCTCATGATTCTATTGAAAGCTTTGTAGAGGGTGCTGACTTAAGCGAGTGGCGCAGCGACACTTTTTTTTCTTTCCCATTTATTATGCAAACATTGATGGCCGCCGCCGCGGTCATTTGTTTGCCTCGCCAATTCCACGTCACCGTGGTGGATCATCAAAATGATAAACAGTCACGCACCGCACGATGGATTTTTCCTCTGTACTTACTCGTCTTTGCTGCGCTTATTCCTCCCATTGCTATAGTCGGACAAAGCCTCTTTAGTAGTGACATTAATGGCGATACGTATGTGATTCAATTAGCTCTAGAATCGCAAAACCTTCCCTTACAAATTCTAATGTTCCTTGGCGGTATGTCTGCCACAACGGCCATGGTCATTGTGGCCACTTTTGCGCTCAGTATCATGATCAGTAACGATGTGATCCTGCCGCTGATGCTGGCTCGAAGCAAAACTCAAAATCGAACCTTGCCCATTTATAATCGTCGAATTTTACTGGTTCGACGCATCGCCATGTTGGGCATTTTGTCTTTGTCCTTTGTCTATTACCAAGAAATGGCAAACAGTGAATCACTTGCTAGTACCGGCTTACTTGCCTTCTCTTTGGTATTCCAGCTTGTTCCGGCTGTCATTGGTGGTTTGTATTGGAAACGTGGACATGCCTATGGTGTCTACGCAGGTCTGACGCTTGGCTTTATCTGCTGGTTCTTATGGATGCTGCTCCCCTTTACTGCTGGTGGCGAAATGTCATTAGGCACCTATTCGTCACGCAGTGAGCTCATTAGTTATGGTGCATTAATCAGCCTAATTGCCAATATTATTGGTTATGTTTTTGGCTCATTGTTGGCCAGCGAACGTCTAGTCGACCGTATCCAAGCCACAGCCTTTGTCACCCCCACTTCGGAAGTTGAAAGTCGTTTTTTTAAACCGAAAAGTAAAGCCATCAATGGTGACTTATTCGTTTTGCTTGAAACCTTTTTAGGGGAACAAAAATGCGCTGAAGTGATTCATCATTTCGAACAAAATTACAACGAAGATTTGCCCTCAAACCAGCGTCCTTCTCGATTATTTATCGAATATTGCGAACGTGTGCTTGGGGGAGTTCTAGGTGGCTCTTCAGCTCGTACCATCATCAACTCGCTGCTGGTGGATAAGCAAATCAAAGTAGAAGAGATGGTGACCTACTTAGATGAAGCCACTCAAGCTATTCAGTTCAACCAAAACTTATTGTTCATCTCGCTAGATAACCTGGACCATGGCATAAGTGTCGTCGACAAAGAGCTACGGATGGTGGCCTGGAACAAAACCTATATGTCTCTCTACCCGTATCCAGAAGGCATGTTAAAAATCGGTCTACCTGTCGAAGAGTTAATCCGCTTCAACGCTGTCAATGGCGAATGCGGAGTTGGTGACGTCGAAGAGCTAGTGAATAAGCGATTAGAGCATCTTCGTAAAGGCACAGGACATCGTTTCCTTCGCAGAAGAGCCAATGGACGTGTTATTGAGATGGTGGGTAATCCATTACCCAATGGAGGCTTTGTTACCAGTTTTACCGATGTCACAGAGCACATTGAAAGCCAGCAAGCCCTAAAAGATGCCAACATTGATCTTGAAAAACGTGTGGTTGCGAGAACACAAGAAGTACAGGGCATCAACCAAGAATTGAGACAAGAAATTGACCGACGTGCTCAGGCAGAACAAGAGTTAATGAGCGCTAAGGCAGAAGCTGAGCATGCCAATGCCTCCAAAACAGAGTTTCTTGCGCTGGCAAGCCACGATATTCTGCAACCTTTGAACGCTGCAAAGCTATACCTCGGAGCACTTCAAGATAGCGCAATTCCAGATGACTCCATTACCACCTTAAACAAGTTAAGTGACTCCCTTGAGTCAACCGAAACGTTGATCTCAACTCTATTAGAAATTGCCCGACTAGATCAAGGCGCGATCAAACCGACTCTCGTTGACACCGACATCCAGCCGATTATTGATCCAATTATCACTGAATTTGCAGTGATAGCAGAAAGCAAAAACTTACGTTTATCGACTCACATAAGACCTTGCCGCGTACACAGTGACCCAATTTATCTAAGACGCATCATTCAGAACTTTGTCTCGAATGCGGTCAAATACACTGAAACTGGGCGAGTGTTAATTTCTGTTAGACCAAGTCATCAGCATGTTTCCATTCAAGTATGGGACACAGGTGTCGGTATTCCTAAGAGTGAGCAGAACAAAGTATTTGATGACTTTTATCGCTGGGAAAATAATCGTGAACCTGGAATGGGGTTGGGGTTAGGACTAGTAAGACGTATGCAGAAATTACTTGGGGTTACCACCCAAGTACGTTCAGTACCACATAAAGGAAGCTGCTTTACGATCTTAGTGCCCAATGCCAAGCAGCCCGCACTGCCTCAAAAAGCCCCTGAAATTGCTCCTGTTGCAACCATTAACAAAGCTTTGGCAATGTGTCATATATGGTGTGTTGACGATGACCCGAATAACTTGGAAGCCATGAGCACATTATTAGATAAATGGCACTGTACTTATCGTACCTTCAATCGTTATGAAGATGCACTGAATGCTTTTGCGGAAACAATACCCGAATTATTACTGATGGATTATCAGCTTAATGACCAGCATGACGGGATAGACTTAATTGAGTTGTTAAGAAAGCGCTTTAATCAAACTATCGCAGCCGTGTTGATCACAGCGGTGCGTACGGATGAATTAGCTGAGCTGTGCAAAGAGAAACAGATATCCTATATGCCAAAACCAGCAAAGCCCGCAAAATTACGGGCTTTGGTTCAACACATAATCACCCAACGGGATGCTATAACGGATGATTAGAGACTGGAGGGGTTAATCCACAACCGCGAAGGATGATCTCGCTTAACGTGTCACCAACACGAACTAAATCCGCTTCATCAAGCTGCTCTTTTCCAGTCAAAGCAAGAATCTGCGCCTCAAAATCCGCGTAATGTTGAGTCGTAGACCAAATCATAAAAATAAGGGCGACTGGGTCAACCTTGCGCATTTTGCCAGTCTCAATCCATTGCTCAATGACACCTACGCGAGAACGTAGCCAAGGACGTAAATCTTCTTTCAAGTAGTCACCAATGTAATGCGCACCTTGAATCACTTCCTGAGCAAAAATACGTGATGACCGACCATTTTCAAAACTTTGACGCAACTTAATGCGAATAAATCGATCTAGCACAATAGCTGGATCGTCCATCGCAGTCGCTTTATCAAATAGATCATTCCAACCGTCAGCAATGTTATTCAAAACTTGCTTATAAAGATTCGCTTTAGAGTGAAAGTAATATACGATATTTGGCTTCGGCAAACCCGCACGCTCAGCTATATGCTGAAGGCTTGCACCACCAAAACCTTTCAATCCAAATTCAATTTCAGCCGCTTCTAAAATACGCGAGAAAACTTCTTCTCGGTTGGCTTGACGCTTACTCATGAGTCTTTTATTCCTTCGATTTATCCACGTAAATGATCTAATTGATCTGATACCAATGTGTTGGCTGCTAACTCGTATGCTCGTCCAAAACCTTTGACGAAACGCCCTTGTAAAGGACGCAGTTTAAACATCAGAAAATCCCCCAGTGATAACAACTGAGACGCCACTTCACCATGACGTTTGACTAATAAGTCTCCTACCAAAGACCAAGTAGCGGACTCTCTCTGAATCATGTTAACAGAGACTTCGTATTGTAACCGTTTTCGAGCATATACAGTATCACTGCTTGCTTCATCTTCAATGATCAATACCGAAGCATGCAGACCATGTTCTAAAGCTTGAGTGTGCTGAGCTAAACGACTGACTAAGATGTAAAACTCTTCTTCTAGCACGACATAGGGAGCATATGACGCAATAGGAACACCCTGAGCATCCACAACAGCGAGCATTAAGCTGCCCTGCTGATCAAGGAAGGCTTGAATTTCAGTCGCCAGCTCACTGGCTAAACGTTGGTTTTTCACGGTGCCTCCTTGTCGTCCTTAAAACTTAGCCAAGCAGTGCCTTCAATTGCTCAGCACTTGTCAGCTTACCTTCATCATCTATGTTTGGGAAAACAGCTAAGGTAATGTTGTCCTTCTCAAGACTTGGTAGCCACATGCTTTGGAAAGTCTCCAGAGAGACCTCAACAGGCTCACAGTCATCCCATTCATCTATCGCCCACTGAGCAGCGAAGTCTGCATCAGGCCACACCATAACGCAGTCGCCATCATCGGTTTCAACCATCACGAAACCTTCTTCGTTGCTTAGACTCCAAACTGTTTTATGTTCTTTGACGGTTTTTACAAAGTACTCTAATCGAACATCATCAGTGGATGCGAGTAACTGGATGCGTTGATCTAAGCTTAGCTCTTCACTCATTCTGGATCTCTCTTTAAAACGTTAAAATAGCGCCACTTCGGCATCGGTTAGCTCTCGGTACTGACCTTCTTCTAAGTCACCCAAAGCCACCTCAGCGATGGATTCTCGATGTAAACGAACGACTTTATTACCCAAGGCCGCCAACATACGCTTAACTTGATGGTACTTTCCTTCGGAAATGCTCAGCAATATTTCTTGGGAAGTTACTCGTACAACTTTAGCTGGCTTAGTGGGGTGCTCTTCACTCTTCAGTTGAACACCCTGCTCAAGTTGCTTGATCGCTTCATCAGTGATGTCATCCGCACACCAGACTCGATATTGCTTAAAACAATCACTCTTAGGCGAAGTAATGCGATGCAACCATTGCCCATCTGTCGTTAACAGCAGCAACCCTGTTGTGTCCATGTCCAAACGTCCAACTACACGCAAATCTTTCTGCTCGTGCGTCGCGATCAAATCCAACACTACTGGGTGTTCACCATCTTCCGTCGCACACACATAGCCAGCGGGTTTATTCAATACGAAATACTTATCTCGAGGCCAAGCTAATAAATCATCGTGATGCTTAACTTGATCTTGGTGCGTGACAGTATGATTGGCTTTTTTAATGACCGTATCATTGACGCTGATTTGTCCTTTGGTAATTAGGAGTTTGGCATCTTTTCGTGACAGTCCTAATGTATGGGAAACAAAGAAGTCGAGTCTGACGGAAGTATCGGAAAAGGGTTTTGACATAGAGGCTGGAAGTGTCTCGTCGCGTAAAGTTAAGGATTAAAATTACAGCGCGGCTCGTTTAACAATTTTGTAAAAGTACATAACAAAACGGGCCAAGCATGATGTCTCTATCATACCTGACCCGCTAGATTTAAGAAACGCAGTTAACGTCTAATTAAAACGAGACGCTGTATCGACCTGGTTTATGATTCATGACCAACATGAAGTTAAGTACCACAGCACCAAGGATCGAAATCGCAATCAATGAAAAGTCCACGATAAACACAGACATACAGACCACCATACAATCCACTGTCATCATAAACTTACCAATGGGCACGCCACGAGTCTGGAATAAGTAGCGCGCCAGAATATTCAGGCCACCCAAGCTTGCATTGTGGCGGAATAGCATCACAAAGCCCACACCAATTAAAAATCCGCCAGCAATGGTGGCATAGAATGGGTTAATGTTCTCAAGCTGTAAGAACATCGGCGTAATATCTGAAAATACAGACACTAGAAAAACAGAAGCGAAAGTCTTGAGAGTAAACTCTAGGCCAATACGACGAATCGATAACCAATAAAATGGCAGATTAATCACAAAGAAAATTTGCCCGAAGCTAAAAGACGTTATGTAATTAAGCAAGAAGGCAATCCCTGCGGTACCGCCAGTCAACAAGCCAACTTGCGTATAAAAGTTAATGCCCAAGGCGATCATCATGGTACCCGCGATGATGGCTTGGGCATCTTCTAGAAGAGAATGCCGTTTGATATCAGACACCGCTACAGACATAAAAACTAACCCTTGTTGAATCCTAAAGAGCTTGTATTTTAGTCTCTGTCTAAGCGGTACTCTATGGCTGAGCAAACCCTAAAAAAGAACAGCAAGGCTTAAGTGTATATTTTTTTGTACACTGTAAGATAACTTGATTCGCTATCGTCTCAATAGGTTAATCAGTAGTACAACCAACACTATACTCAAAGCAATCATTAAAATATTAGTAACCATAGCTACTTTGCCACGGTGAGCTTTCGTCATTTCGTTGTTTTAACCAACGAAGACGGTTAGTACGTTTCGCAACAGCCAACTTGCTACCGTAAGTTTGAGTAAAAAGCTCCCACTCAAATCGTAAATGCGAAGCCGTCAGCTCAATTAACTCACGATGCTCTGTCGGCAACTCGGGCTTCACAATAATCCCTTGTAGGAACTGCACACCGCGCTCAAAGTAATCATTGGCTTGTAGCCACTCCTTCATAGAAACAGACACTTCTGCGAGATTCATATAGCTCACAATCACCGCCGAAACGGCTGTTTCTGCATCGACCTCAAAGTCATCTTTAAAAGTTGCTTCCGCACATGCTAAGGCTTTTCGCCCCAACTCTTGAGCGTCTACATAGGCCTCGCGAGTATGTGCTTCATTTGCTTGTCGAGTTAAATGCTGCCAGTAAATCATAGGACCTCCTCTTCTAATGATAAGAATGATTATCATCTAGAAAACAGAAAAAGTCCAATTAAATAAGAAAGGTTCTCATTTTACCATTCAATGCCAGCTTGCGCCTTCACTCCCCCTTCGAAGGCATGACGCTCATTAGCGATTTTACTGTGAGTATCAATACTATCTAATAAGGCTCTCGGTGCCGTTCTGCCGGTCATCATCACATTTTGGTGAGCAGGCCTATTCGCTAACGCTTCGACCAGATCATCCGCATCAAGATAACCGTACTTATACATATAAGTAATTTCATCCAGCAGGACAAAGTTCACACGCTCATCCGCAAGTGCTTGTTTTGCCACTTCCCAAGCTTGATTGGCGGCTTTTTGCTCTAACTCTGGGTCGCGCGTTTCCCAAGTAAAACCATGCCCCATCACATGAAAAGATACTTGGGGATGTTGACCAAAAAATAATTGCTCCCCTGTTTCTTTACGACCTTTGATAAATTGAACAACGGTCGCATTTTGGCCATGCCCCAATGCTCGGGCCATCGTGCCAAACGCACTGGAACTTTTACCTTTACCATTTCCAGTTAACAAAATCGAAACACCGCGCTCTTCGGTCGCCGCAGCAATTTTCTTATCCACTACCTCTTTCTTTTTCAAACGCTTGGCCATGTCGATTTGCGCTTGCTGTTCTGGGGTTCTCTCCATCGTTATGAATCTCTTTTTTTGAATAGTAACCAGCTTGGGTAATACAAGCCTTTATGAATTGCCAGTATTCTCAGTATAAAGATCAAAAAGCTGGCGTAAATCGAGTTATATTCATGCCAAGGCATATTCTGCTCTAGTAGCACGACTAACAAAGCTCCGAGAAATGCTGGTGTGGCATAAAACTCTTTGCCTAGAACCAATGGCGCACGATCACTCAACAAATCTCGGATGATCCCACCTGCAACTCCAGTAATCACTCCCATGGTTATGGCAATCATCGGAGAAAAGCCTTGGGCCAGCACGCGCTCCGTAGCGACGACAGTGAATAAAGCCAAACCAAATGAGTCGGCATAGTGAAACACTTGCTGACGGTTTTCGATCACCCTCACCCCAAAGAAAGCGAATACTGAGGACAAAAACGCAACCCATAAATAAGACGTATCTTGCACCCAATACACGGCATCCAGCCTCAGCACGACATCGCGAATGGTGCCGCCGCCCAACGAAGCCACCATACCCAGCAACACAATGCTAAAAATATCCATGTTGCGTCGACCAGCAGAAATCACTCCCGAGATCGCGAACGCGGCAATACCAATCATGCCCAAAATGTACAACAGCATAGAAACCTCTTTAACGTACCCAGTCACCCGCGCCTAGACGATTCAATATGGCATAATGCTCGCCTAGATCTAATTCAGTGATACTCGAATAAGAAGGGTTTAAACGATGGCACTGGTCCAATGGCCATTGACATAAATGCGCCACCAGCACTTTAATCACGCCAGCATGCGTGACCAATACCGTGTCTTTATCCGCCTGACGAATACCTTCAAACCAGCTTATGACACGTTCAAACAAAGTCTTTAAACTCTCACCATGATATGGCGCATTATTGGTCAGACATGCCATCCATTCATCAATTTCAGGTTTGGGAATATCATTCCATAAGCGATTTTCCCAGTTGCCAAAATCTACTTCTTTAATAGCTTCCACAGACACGGATTGAGGCTGTAATGCTTTTGCTAGCAAGCGCGTTCGCACTAACGGGCTGTGAAAGAATTGCCAAGTGTTATCTGGGTAGTGTTTGGTGAGCCAAGTGTTAATGGCTTGTGCATCGTGCGGCCAGCTCTCCACAATCGGCACATCCGTTTGACCATAGCAAAGCCCTTTTGCAACGTCCGGTTTGGGGTGACGAATCAACAATAACTTCATTAGGCTTGCCACCCCAGTAAGGTAAACAACACCAACAGCTCCGCGATCTGCTCACTTGCTCCCAACGTGTCACCGTTAAAACCATTAATTCGACGAACTAAATATAGGGCGACACAGACACCTGTGACCACTAACATTAGCGCAACTGAGAACCAATAATTTACGCCAATCAACACAATGACAAACAGCATAGACAAGGCGATCCATACACAGCCACGCAAGGTAAATTCTGAGATCATGCTTTTAGCTTTACTATGACCAAGGCTGACATAATCTAAGAAAGTCATGATCCCCAGTGGCAACCAACGGGCGCAAACATGAACCGTGATCCAGCCCAATAGCACAAACAACATGCCATCTTGCCACAAAGATTTAGTGATCCACTGACTCAAGAGCCACCACTTTATTGCAAAGCAAAATATCCCTGCCAACACACCATAACTGCCAACCCGCGAGTCTTTCATAATGGTAAGGCGCTGTTCTGCCGTCCAACCGCCGACTAAGCCATCGGCAGCATCCATCAAACCATCTTCATGAAAGGCTCCGGTCAATAGCACTGCACTGACGATCATCAACAATGCTTGAAATTCAGGAGACCATCCACTAAAGAGCAGCGGCCAAGCACTAAGCATTGCGACGATCGCACCAACCCATGGTAAAAAGCACACGCTAGGCGTGTGCTTTTTAGGAGAGTCCCAATCGATATTCAGTGGGATTCTTGTATAGGTTGCCAGAGATCGTTTAAAGCCCTGCCAATCCTGTTCAAGAAGCATTACTGACTCCAGCGGACTCAAAACTTGCCATTTCATTGAAGAAGATGACAGCACTTTTAATGATCGGGTAACTAAGAATGGCACCAGACCCTTCGCCTAAACGTAAGTCCAGCTTTAAGATAGGCGTAGCGTCAAAGTGTTGTAACAGCGCTTTATGAGCCTGTTCATCGGATTGGTGAGCAAAGATGGCATAATCCACCACGGCTTGCTGCAATTTGCTAGCAAATAACAAAGCAACCGTGCAGATAAAGCCATCAACCACAAATGGTTTACCTAACTCAGCCGAGCGCAGCATGGCCCCCGACATGGCTAGAATTTCTAGTCCACCTACTTGTGTTGCGACTTCCCAAGGTGCCCATTTGCCTACAGGTTTGTTAAGCTCTTGCTCAGCACGCTGAAGCGATGTCGCAATAATCTGTGCTTTTTTCGAAACACCAGCATCATCTAGCCCAGTCCCGCGCCCTGCTGTGTCTTCTGGCTTCGTTCCTGTTATCGCGCTCATCATGCAAGACGAGACACCTGTATTACCAATCCCCATCTCACCAAATAGCAACAAGTCTATATCTCCGCAAGCATCCACTTCATCTGCGCCTGCTTGAAACGCTTGGTTTACTTGCTCAAGGCTCAGTGCTGCTTGCTCTGAGAAATCTTGACTCGCGTAAGCCACTTTTCGTTTAGACAGTAAGGGGTGATCTGGCATGTCAACTTTGACGCCAACATCAACCACCTTTAGTGGTACGTTGTGTTGTTTACAGAAGACACTCACCGCGGCACCACCGGCTAAAAAGTTCGCTACCATTTGTGGTGTGACTTCTTGGGGAAATGCACTAATGCCTTTATCAACCGCGCCATGATCTGCTGCAAACACTAGCATTTGCGCTTTCTCAAGCTTAGGAACTAGCGTTCTTTGAATACGCGCCACTTGAAAAGCGATGCGTTCCAAGCCACCCAAAGCACCAGGCGGTTTGGTTTTAAAGTCAATCTTATGTTGGATATCGCTGTCTAATTCATGGCCTAGAGGGGCTACTTGGAAGGCTTTTAACACGGGAACCTCACGAACATTCAACCAATTAAAAAAGCAGGTTAAGAACCTGCTTTTGCCGCACGCTGACGTACCACTTCGTACAAACACACACCTGTGGCAACCGAAACGTTTAAGCTGGTCACCACACCCGCCATCGGCAGTTTAATCAAGTAATCGCACTGTTCACGGGTTAGACGACGCATACCATCCCCTTCCGCACCCATTACAATTGCCGTTGGAATTGTGAGATCTTGCTCGTAGACAGTTTTCGTCGCTTCACCCGCAGTACCAAAAATCCAAACACCGAGGTCTTGGAGCTTCTTCATAGTACGGGCAAGGTTGGTGACAGAGAACACTGGCATACTTTCCGCAGCGCCACACGCGACCTTGCTTACCGTCGCATTAATCGTTGCCGATTTGTCTTTCGGGATCACTACCGCATGAGCACCTGCCGCATCAGCACTACGCAAACAAGCGCCAAGGTTATGAGGGTCCGTTACACCGTCCAAAATTACGATCAATGGCACGGCATCTAGGTTTTTCACTAAACGTTCTAGATCTTTCTCATCACCAGTTTTGGTGACTTCAGCCAACGCCACCACACCTTGGTGAACCACTCGCTCTTTGCTTTTACTAAATAGCTGGTCCAAGTCACGGCGCGGCACTTGGCTGATCCGAATTTTCTGTGCCTGACACAGCTTGATAATGCGCTGCATCTTTTTATCATCACGTCCTTCCTGTAGACGCACTTCTTTCACTTTACCATCTTGGCCCAGCGCATTTTCTACGGCATGAATACCGTATACCCAATCTAAATCTGCCATGTGGCTAACACACTCTTTCTATTCTTTGATTAATCACGTACACGAGCTTTGGCGTTGCTCTTTTTCTTTTTGGTTTTCGGCTTGGTATTTTTAGCTTTCGTACCCGTTGCCTTTTTCACAGCTGACGATTTTTTTGGCGTTGCGCTGCTGCTTGCACCATCGGCTTTTTTGCCCGCTTTTTTAGGGCGTGGCTTTTTAGCTTTGGCTTTTACTCTCTGAGCGTCCTTTTTCTTACCGGCTTTTTTCTTAGGCTTGTTATCCCACTCTTCGTCCGCAGGCGCTTTTTGACCTTCTCGATCAGGTCTTGCCTTTGGTTTAACACGCCCACCAAGCTCCATCGGTGGCAACTGAGCCAACTGCATTTCAAGCTCAGTCAATTCGTCCAAATCCATGCGTTGTTTAGGCTTTGGACGGCCTTGCAACATTTGCAGGTCAATCTTACGCTGCTCAAGGTTAACGCCGGATACGGTTACGCGTACTTGCTCGCCTAATCGGAAAACCTTACCAGTACGCTCACCAATCATGGCCTGATGCTCAGGATCGTGAACAAAGTAATCGTCCCCAAGCCCAGACACGTGTACCAAACCGTCGACGTATAAACCACCTAATTCAACAAACAATCCAAATGGCGTGACAGCAGTGACAATACCATCGAACTCTTCACCCAAGTGTTGCTCAACGTACTGACACTTAAGCCATGATTCCACATCACGAGTGGCCTCATCTGCTCGACGCTCCGTCACAGAACAGTTTTCACCGAGTTGATCCATAGCGGCATCATCATAGCCATAAATCTTGTTCGCTTTTAGGGTCACTGAGCCGGGCACTTTGTAGGCTTGAGTGACCTTTGGCGCGCCCTCACCACGAATCAAGTAACGAATCGCACGGTGAACTAATAGGTCTGGGTAGCGGCGAATCGGGGATGTAAAGTGGGTGTACGCATCGTATGCAAGACCAAAGTGGCCCACATTATCTGGTTGATAAACCGCTTGTGACATAGAACGAAGTAACATGGTTTGAATGCTTCGCGCGTCAGCTCGATCACGGATTTTCTCAGCCAAATCTGCGTAATCTTTCGGTGTCGGTTTTAATCCACCACCCAGTTCTAAACCCAGCACGGATAAGTAAGTGCGCAAAGCAATCAACTTCTCTTCACGCGGACCTTCGTGGATACGGAACAGCGCAGGCAGATTCGCTTTTAATAGCAACTCAGCAGAAGCGACGTTGGCACACAACATACATTCTTCGATCAGCTTATGGGCATCGTTGCGCTCGATCGGCACAATTTGCTCAATCTTAGCGTTTTGATCAAACACCATACGTGTCTCAACCGTGTCGAAGTCCATCGCACCGCGCTCTTCACGTGCTGCACGCAGAACTTGGTATAAACCGTACAAATCATCAATGTGTGACACGATGTCCTTGTATCGCTCACGCAGCTCAATACCTTGCTCATCTGGCTCGGCAGCAATCATCTTCGCGACTTTTGAATAGGTCAAACGAGCATGGGAATTGATAATGCCTTCGTAGAATTTGTAGCCGCGCATTTTACCGCGAGTAGTTAACGAAATTTCAGCCACCATCGCTAAGCGATCAACGTTCGGGTTGAGAGAACATAAACCGTTAGAAAGCACTTCTGGCAACATGGGGACAACACGACCTGGGAAGTACACCGAGTTGCCACGCAAGATCGCTTCTTCATCCAACGCAGAGCCTTTCTTCACGTAGTGGGAAACATCGGCAATGGCCACATACAATTTCCAACCGCCCGGTGTTTTTTCACAGTACACCGCATCGTCAAAGTCACGAGCGTCTTCGCCATCAATGGTGACAAAAGGCGTTTGTCTATGATCGACGCGATTCACTTTGTCGTCTTCTGCGACCTCTGTCGTGAAATGGCTAATTTGCTGCACAACGTCTTTCGGCCATTCATTAGGAATATCGTACTGGTGAATCGCCACATCAATTTCAAGACCTGGTGCCATAAAGTCGCCCAAGATCTTTTTCACGATGCCTTTTGCTGCAACATGACGTTCCGCGTAGGTAACGATCTCCACCAATACATATTGACCGTGCTTCGGAGAGAGTCCGGAAGATTGCTCGATCATGATATCTTGCGAAATACGAGGGTTCTCTGGCGTAACAAACGCTGAGCCGCTTTCTTCGTAGTAACGGCCAACCAAAGTACTGTGTTTGCGTTCTTTGATCTCGACCACAACACCATCAAGTCGCCCTTTAATCGTTTTGCCAGAAAGACGCGCAACGACTAAATCGCCATCCATAACAGATTGCATTTGTCGAGGGGATAAGAACACATCGTCTTCGTCTTTGCGTAGTAAAAAGCCATGGCCGTCTTTTTGACCTTGTACATAGCCTTCTATTAAGTCGCTCTCTACGATAGGTGAATAAGCATCGTCATAGTTACTAACCAATTGATGATCTCGACACATCGCTATTAAACGTCGTCGCGCGGCTTCAATTGAGTCTTCGTCTTTTAAGCCGAAGGCTTCACATAATTCAGGGTGAGTAACAGGACGACCCACCGAGGCAATATGCTCTAGTATGTATTCGCGACTCGGAATGGGGTTGTCGTATTTTGATGCTTCCCGATCTCGAAATGGGTCTTGAATGTCTTTTTTACTCAAATGGTACCGTCCTATTAATCAGAAGCTTATCTTGAGCTTCTATTTTTGAATGAATTAATGATCTAAGTATAAGTTATTATTAGATAATACTCTCTAAATGGTGCCACATTATTCACTATGGCTGCATCTTTAGCTTCTTAAGCCCTGTAATAACACAACAAAACGGGTCTTTTTATGTCATATCTATGGCGAAATAATGACAAGCGGAGGTGCCTTGATAACTTTTTCGCCACAAATATCGCCTAAACCATGTAATAAATCTGTTATTTCCCTGCATAGATCAACTTTTTAGATAGTTCCACTACTTTTCAGCTCACCCCCGATTACGGGTTAAATGCATCTCAGCCATGATTCTGGTGGAAATTTCTTCCACAGACAGCCGAGTGGTGTTCAAAAATGGAATACGTTCTTGGCGATAAATCGCTTCCACTTCGTTCAATTCATAACGACACTGGCGCGATGAAGCGTATTTACTTTCCGCCATACGCCCTGTACGAATTTCATGCAGACGTTCAGGATCAATGGTCAAACCAAACAACTTATGCTTATGTGGTTTTAGCACTTTCGGCAGACCAAAATCATTAAAGTCATCTTCCGTCAAAGGATAGTTGGCGGCTTTGATACCATACTGCATCGCTAGATATAAGCTTGTTGGAGTTTTACCAGAGCGAGACACGCCCAATAGAATGATTTCAGCTTCTTCATAATTTTTTACCGAAACCCCGTCATCATTAGCTAACGCATAGTTGATCGCATCTATACGCCCATCGTAAATCCCTTCTTTTATGCCATGCGCTTTTTGCGCGTTAGGCTGAGCTGGAACACCTAATGCCTGTTCAATAGGCGACAATAAATCCCCAAAAATGTTGTAACAATGACCATCACAAGACTCGATTATTGCTCTAATATTGGGATCAGAAATGGTGAAAAACACTAGCGTACTTTCTCCTTTCGATCGCTCTTCTTGCAACTGTTTACAGAAACCATGAGCCTGATCTGCGGTTGATAAAAAGGGCACACTGACCTGTTTAATGGTTACATCAAAGAACGAAAGCATGGCTTGGCCAAACACCTCAGCCGTGATAGCAGTTCCATCAGAAACAAAATATACCTTCACGAAATCCCCCTGTTTTGTTGTTATGCAACGACATTGAAAAAACTGATTGAAATAAAACAACATCGAATAATCGATTTTACTCATTTCACATCCTCTTTTTACAATGACTCCTATTGTTCCGTTATGGCAAGCCATTGATCAGGAACAAGTTAATAATTCTTATGTGATAAGCTGGAGTGCAGTGTGAGCAAATTTATTAAGTGGTTTAGTGATCTACGTCTTGATGATGTAGGCGAAGTGGGCGGAAAGAACGCATCTCTAGGTGAGATGATTTCCAACCTTTCCGATTTGGGGATTCAAGTTCCAAACGGCTTTGCAACAACCGCTTACGCTTATCAAACCTTTCTTGAAGAAAGTGGCCTTAACCAACAAATCCATGATCTGCTTGATGCTTTGAATGTTGATGATGTTCAAGCACTTGCTAAAGCGGGCAAGCAAATTCGCACATGGATTGAAGAAGCGCCATTTTCAGACGAATTTAACAGTGAAATCGAGCAAGCCTACTCCCAGCTGTCTAATGATAACGCTGGAGCTTCCTTTGCTGTGCGCTCATCAGCGACAGCGGAAGACCTTCCTGACGCATCCTTTGCTGGACAGCAAGAAACTTTCTTAAATGTACAAGGTTTGGATGCTGTTAAGTTAACCATCAAGCAAGTTTTTGCTTCACTGTTTAATGACCGCGCCATTTCATACCGTGTTCACCAAGGTTTCGAACACAAGGGCGTTGCTCTATCAGCTGGCATCCAAAAAATGGTGCGCAGTGACATCGGTGCTTCCGGTGTACTATTCACCCTCGATACGGAGTCGGGCTTTAACGACGTAGTGTTCATCACTGCTGCTTACGGTCTTGGTGAAATGGTCGTTCAAGGCACGGTAAACCCAGACGAGTACCATGTTCACAAAGGCACGTTACAAGCTGGCCGACCAGCTGTCGTGCGTAAAACATTAGGCAGCAAAGCTCAGAAAATGGAATACGCAGCGGCTGACAGTGATGAGTTTGTACAAATCGTACCGGTAACACTGGATCAACAAAATCAATTTGCATTAACCAACGAAGAAGTTGAAGACCTAGCCCGTCAAGCCATGATCATTGAAAAACATTACCAGCGTCCGATGGATGTTGAGTGGGCAAAAGATGGCATCGATGGCAAGCTCTACATCGTACAAGCTCGTCCAGAAACGGTTCGTTCGCAATCTAGCACGCAAAGCATGGAACGTTACAACCTACGTGAAAATGCACCGATATTGGTTACAGGCCGTGCCATTGGTCACAAAATTGGCTCGGGGGCTGTAAAGGTTCTGCGCTCTATTAACGAAATGGATCGCATCCAAGAAGGTGATGTTTTAGTTACAGATATCACCGATCCAGATTGGGAACCAATCATGAAAAAAGCCTCTGCGATTGTCACTAATCGCGGTGGTCGTACCTGCCACGCTGCTATCATTGCCCGTGAACTAGGCATCCCTGCTGTTGTGGGCACAGGCGATGCGACAGAAACCTTAAAAGATGCACAAGAAGTAACCGTTTCTTGTGCTCAAGGTGATATGGGTATGGTTTATCAAGGCGCATTGAAATTCGATGTAGTAACTTCTGAAGTGGGCAACATGCCCGACCTACCGGTAAAAGTGATGATGAACGTGGGTAACCCTAACCGAGCATTTGACTTCGCCATGTTGCCGAATGCCGGCGTTGGTTTGGCTCGCCTAGAATTTATCATCAATCGTATGATCGGCATTCACCCGAAAGCGCTGCTTAACTTTGCTCGTATGGATGCAGGTTTAAAAGAAGAGATCACTCACCGAATCGCAGGCTACGCAGGCCCAGTTGAGTTTTACGTTGAGAAGCTTGTAGAAGGTGTATCAACGCTCGCTTGCTCGTTTGCAGACAAACCGGTAATCGTGCGCCTATCTGACTTTAAGTCAAACGAGTACCACAACATGGTCGGTGGACCACAGTTCGAACCAGATGAAGAAAACCCAATGCTTGGTTTCCGCGGTGCGGCACGCTACCTAGACGAATCATTCCGCGATTGTTTCGCATTGGAATGTGAAGCGATCCGCCGTGTACGTAATGAAATGGGCTTCACCAATGTCCAGATCATGATTCCTTTCGTTCGTACTCTAGAAGAAGCTGAACAGGTTATTGATCTACTTGCTGAGCATGGCTTAGTTCGCGGTGAGAACGATCTTAAAGTCATTATGATGTGTGAATTACCTTCAAATGCCTTGCTAGCTGATGAGTTCCTAGAATTCTTTGATGGCTTCTCAATCGGATCAAACGACTTAACACAGCTAACATTGGGTCTAGATCGTGACTCTGGACTTATTGCCGACAAGTTTGATGAGCGCAATCCAGCCGTTAAAAAGCTACTTAAAATGGCCATTGAAGCCTGTAAAGCAAAAGGCAAGTACGTAGGTATTTGTGGTCAAGGCCCATCTGACCATGCCGATTTTGCGGACTGGCTAGTAGCGCAAGGCATCGAAAGTGTATCGCTCAACCCTGATACAGTGGTTGAAACATGGCTGCACCTTAATGAAGTACTTACCGAAGCCACTTCATTAAGTCAGGACGCTGTTTAAACTCAGCATTCTCTCTAAGTCATTCGCCCCGCTACATGCGGGGCTTTTTTTGCCTTGGATATAGAGTTAATTCTTGTGTCTAAGCTCGATTTAGAACTTATTTAAGTGAGGCAATCACTAAACCACGTGACGGGTCGTGTTTATTAATTAAACTGGTAGTATTGAAATAATGATTTACAAAAATTAATGAGTTTCATTAAAAGCTATTGTATGATCCGCATTCTATACATAATGCTGACATTAGAAGGAACTAATTTTGCTTTACTTGAACTCGCTTACGCGACACTTAAATGGATTTCACGGGAAATAGCAAAGTGTCTAAATCTATTCAATTTATCAGCTCACAGCTTCTAACATTAGTGACAGGCGTGATATTAGGAGCCTTTGTTACTTTAGCACTTCCTTTTGGCAATTCTTTTGAGTTTTGGTCAACATTTGGCTCCATATTAACTGGATTGAGCTGCCTTGGATTATTTGTTTACTTAGCAAGAAAAGTACACGACATCTCCAGCAACAGCCATCAAGATTCATATCATGCAATCAAAGCTGAGCTTATAAAAAGCATTTTAGAAGAGTCATCTAAAGTTCTTTATGAGGCACAAAGATCAGTGACCTTGCACCTGCATGAAGAGGATTTAAAGCAATACCAAGATGCAAGAACAAGCCTTGTATCTAGTATTCAGTCTATTACAAACTCAGTCATCACATTGGAAAGCATAGGCTTTAAGTTTTCTGGAAAAACGGAAGAAACTGATGTAATCAAATTATGTCAGAAAATTGAGGGGAAACTTTTAAATTACCATTTTAACAATTCTGACGATATCTCTAGACATCAAACTCGTCAGTCCGTTATACGCGAATCACACCGTTTAAAAAGCTTAATACACTTAATGGTTAAAAGGTCACTGAAGACACCGCATTGACTTTACCTTACAAGCAGCAAACACCAAGGTGTCGTTAAAATAAAAATGTCGGTATTTCATGACTTTAACTAATTTAATCTAACCCAAAAGCCACTAACGAAGTTGACTGTCTTTACTACCACTTCTGTTATACATGCTTTTCGTTTTATCGTGACTCTCCATTTCGTTCTGACAAACGATACACAAACGTACGCCTAGAATAGCATGTCGACGCTTTTCTGGTATTTCATTATCGCACTCTTCACAGAACTCAAGACTATCACCTACGGTCATCCTACTTCGAGCTCGCTCAACTGCGGAATTAACCGTCGCGTCAATTTGGTCTTGTACAGCCCCATCATGCGCCCAGCCACTTGCCATACGACCTCCAAAAACAAACTAAATATATGCGAATGTAGCATAGAAATTAGACAATTTCAGGCAGCTAATAATCTCCATTAAGTCGGCTACAATTTAAAAGTAGACATTACCTTGTAATTTTCTTGTGCTGCTTCAGCCAACTCTTGACTCGTTACTCTATTACGAGCCACTAACGCTCCAGCTTGCTGTGAGAGCTCTGCAATATCCTGATTAACAGCATTCAAACTTTGAACCGCCAGTTTCTGACCTTCGATACTTTTATTTACATCTTCACCTGCTGCAATAATCGCATCAACAGATAATGCTACAGCATTTAAAGAATGATCAGTTTGCGTTAAGTCTTCTGCAGTATGATGAAGTTGAGAAAAGCTCGTTTGAATCTTATCTTGAGCATCTTTAGCTCCAGACTGCAACTTGGTGATCATAGCTTGAATTTCTTCAGTCGACGACTGAGTTCGACTTGCAAGGTTACGCACCTCATCCGCCACAACCGCAAACCCTCTGCCCTGCTCCCCAGCGCGAGCCGCCTCTATAGCTGCGTTGAGAGCTAATAAGTTAGTTTGTTCAGCAATCTCACTAATTACCACCAAAACAGAGCCAATACTTTGTGACTCTTTTGCAACGCCTTCAACACTTTTGACGCCTTGAGTCAGTTCACGAGACAATGTTTCTAATGACGCTACGGTCTTCTGGATGGATTGTTGCCCAACAGAGGTTTTCTCTCTAGTTTTCTCAGCATTTTCTAAACTCGTGTCAATTGCAGAGACCACCTGGCTTTTCAGTGTGTCTACCTCTGTAATGATTTCACTCATACGCTGAAAAAGAACTTCTCGCTTAGAAGTAATGACCTGTGTTTCATTTGCAACATTCATAAGAAGCTGACTTCGCTCCTCCACTCCTTTATTTAACTCTACAGCAGATCCAAGCGTCCCCCTCAGCCTCTTTGCAAAACTGTTATAGGAATGGGCAATTGTCGTTAATTGATCTCTACCATCCTCGGGTAGTGTTGTTGACAAGTCGCCTTCACCCTCTGAAATATTCTCCATTGCGCTTCGAATTTGCTGAATAGGCATCATAATAGATTGTGAAATAAGAGTCGAAATCAGCAATGTAACCATTACGATCAATACACATATCGCCCCCAGCCTAGCTGCCTCTTCAAAGAACAGCGTATCCACATCATCTAAATAGATGCCTGTCCCAATAATCCACCCCCAAGGGGCAAAACCTTTAACATACGAAATCTTTTCAACAGGTGTATCTGAACCGGCCTTGGGCCAAAGATAGTCAACAAAACCCGCACCATCTTTTTTGACGACTTGAGTAAATTCAGTAAATAGCTTTTTACCGTTAGGGTCCTCAAGTTCACTTAGGTCTTTACCATCTAACGCAGGCTTAACAGAATGCATTACCATTCGCGCTTGATAGTCATTAATCCAATAATATTCTGACTTATCATAACGAGCCTGTTTAATTGCATTTTTCGCGAGCGACTGTGCTAGCTCTCTCGTCAATATGCCAGATTGCTCTTGGTCATAAAAAAATTGGAGAGTGCTAGTCTGAACCTCTACTAGATTTCGCACCTTCTCTGCTTTAGCGTCAAGTATGTAGGCCTTGTTAACAGTTAAAGACACGAAGGCAATTAGAGCTGCACCTAGTGCAAGGGAAAAGACCAAAAGAAGAAAACGGAATCTAATCGATAAGTTACGCAATAAACGAATCATAAGCACTCCAAACCGAAGCTTTTCTTGGAGTATAGTTCGCGTAATGGTAATAAGGCTTTAATACTTGTTACAGATATGTAACTAAAGAGTTGAGAAAGTATTTACAATGAAAGGAGTGTTATTGCTTTTAAGCAATAAAAAAGGCACCAAGAATGGTGCCCGGGACCGGAATCGAACCGGTACGATATTTCTATCGCAAGATTTTAAGTCTTGTGCGTCTACCAATTTCGCCACCCGGGCTTAGTTCTGATTTGGAGGCCGGAGTCGGAATCGAACCGGCGTACACGGAGTTGCAGTCCGCTGCATGACCACTCTGCCATCCGGCCTCAATCAGTACTTCTTAAGAGATGGAGCGGGAAACGAGGCTCGAACTCGCGACCCCAACCTTGGCAAGGTTGTGCTCTACCACTGAGCTATTCCCGCGTCTCAAAAGATGGTGCGTATTCTATAGAATTTGATTAAGACGTCAAGCAAAAATACTAAATAAATTGCTAACTTAACGACTTTTCTCAAAAATGAACAATTCTCAACCAATGAAGATTAATCCTTGTACAACAATGACTAAGCTTTAACCAACTATTTAGCCGTAAGCTCTGGCCATGCAGCTCGAAGATAAACAAACATCGACCATAAAGTCAGTAAAGCAGCGACAACAAGGATCCCTAACCCCAATATTGCCCACTCTGTTCCCGGAGGATTAGACAGTAATACAAAAATGGCCATCATTTGCATGGTGGTTTTAACTTTACCAACAAAAGAAACAGCTACACTGGCACGCTTACCCATTTCAGCCATCCATTCCCGAAGAGCTGAGATTACGATTTCTCTACCTACGATAACAGCACTAGCCAATGTCATCAGCACACTATTGTATTCGGCAACTAATACAACTAAAGCAACAGACACCATCACTTTGTCTGCAACTGGATCAAAAAATGCGCCAAAGGGTGTTGATTGATTTAAAGCACGAGCTAAAAAGCCATCAAGCCAATCGGTGATTGCAGCGATACCAAAAATCGCCGCGCTTGCATAGAAACGGCCTTCCCAAGGTAAGAAGTAAACAATAACTAGAATTGGAATGAGAAAGATACGTAAGGACGTAAGTAAGTTTGGAATGTTCATAAAAGCCTTTTAAAAGAATCACCAATACTTAAGAGATTGTATAAGCTTAACTTTTATGGAGGTATAGGTATATCTCTTGTGCTTTATTTCCTCCGATACCTTTCACTTTTGCAATATCTTCTTGTGATGCAGCAAGTAACTCTTGATAACCACCAAAAGCAGTTAACAAGTCCTTTCGTCGTTTTGGACCAATACCGGGGATCGTTTCTAATACCGAGTGCCGTCTTTTCTTATCTCGGCGACGACGATGACTTTTCACTGCAAAACGGTGCGCTTCATCACGAATATGCTGAATCAAATGTAAAGCAGCTGAGTCAGGAGGCAAAACGACTTCATCTTCTTTAGACCCAATGTAAAGCGTCTCAAGGCCTGGTTTACGAGTATCCCCTTTGGCTACGCCTAACAGAAAGATATCAACAAGACCTAACTCTTTTAAAACAGACTGAGCTTGAGCTAATTGACCTTTACCACCATCAATCAGCAAAACATCTGGAGCCGGCAACTCTCCTTCTTTTACGCGTTTGTAACGCCTAGTAAGCGCTTGATGCATTGCCGCGTAATCGTCCCCTGCCTCAACACCTTCAATATTGAAAGATCGATAACGTTTCTTATCCGGCCCCTCTGCTCCGAAAACCACACAGGATGCTACTGTAGCCTCACCGCTTGAATGAGAAATATCGAAACACTCCATGTGTAATGGAGGCTCTTTGAACCCCAATACTTTTTGTAATGCGGTAATTCGGCTGTAATGGTTACGCTTATCGGTTAAACGTGCTTGCAACCCCTGCTCTGCATTTAATTTTGCCAAGTCCAACCAACGGGCACGCTGCCCTCGCACGCTACTGGTAATCTCTATTTTCTTCTGCGTTGTTTCCAGTAACGCATTTTCCAATGTCTCTTGATCCTCAATCTCATGACTTAAAATCAAAGACTTTGGCAACTCTTGAATACCACCAATATAAAGCTGCGCAATAAAGGATGAGAGCAATTCTGACTCAGAAATTTCGATAGGCATTTTTGGATAATGACTTTTGCTACCAATCACTTTCCCTTGACGCACCATCATGACATGCACACAGAAGCCGCCAGGCTGGATCAATGCAGCGATAATATCCGCATCACCGGATTGACCATAAACGTGCTGCTCTTCTTGAACATGTTTCAACTGAATGATTTGATCACGTAATGCTGCTGCACGCTCAAACTCCATGTCAGACGCAGCACAGCTCATCTGTTCAGTTAATTCCGTCGTTAACTCGTGATTCTTGCCTTGGAGAAACATTCTGGCATGGCGAACATCTTCGGCGTAATCTTCATCACTGATCAATGAGACACAAGGGGCTGAGCAACGCTTGATTTGATACTGAAGGCATGGCCTAGTCCGGTTAGCATATACCGAATCCTCACACTGCCTTACACGAAACACTTTCTGCATTGCGATCATACTTTCTTTGACAGCAACACCACTCGGATAAGGACCATAAAGTTTACCTTCTTTCGATTTTCCACCACGTCGAAACAAAATAGCAGGGTGTTTATGATCTGAAATTAAAATATACGGATAGGACTTATCATCTCGAAGTAAGATGTTGTAAGGAGGACGATGTTGTTTGATCAGGGTTTGTTCAAGCAGTAGAGCTTCTGTTTCACTTTTTGTAACCGTGATTTCAATATCATCTATTCGACTAACTAGTGCCATGGTTTTAGTGGTTAAACCTGACGCCCGAAAGTAGCTTGAAACTCGATTTTTTAGATTTTTCGCTTTACCTACATAAAGCAGAGTCCCTTTGCCATACATTCGATAAACACCTGGACGCGATGTTAGGTTTTGTACAAAATGCTTTGGATCGAACTCTTGAGTCACTGAAAAAACCTTAGACTAAGCCAAGTACATTATAGCGCATTGCTAATCGTGCAAGCTCTACGTCACTCTCTATGCCTAGCTTTGTAAATATACGCTTTCTAAATGTACTAACCGTCTTATCGGACACATTTAAACGACTGGCAATTTCTTTTGTCTTAACACAGTCAACAATCATTTGAGCTACTTGAAGCTCCCTGTCTGACAACTCGCCGAAAGGTGAGTCTCCTCCATTCTTTGTTGTTTTTGCGAGCGCAACCTTTTGCGCAACAACACGAGAAAGGTATTGTTGGCCCTTCAACACCGTTTCAAGAGCCTCAATCAACTCAGACATATCAGAGCCTTTGGCTACATATCCACTTGCTCCAGCTTCCATCATTTTAGCTGGGTAAGGCGCATCATCAATGGCAGAAAGAGCGATCACTTTCGTGTCAGGGTACAGTCTATTTATTTCACGCGTAGCTCCCAATCCGCCAATTCCAGGCATATGAACGTCCATTAACACAACATCTACTCTTTCTCTACGAAGTACTTGAAGCGCCTCTTCACCACTGTGAACAGTTTCCCATACATGAACTCCGTTGATGTCTTCAATGACACGTTTTATTCCTTCACACACCACGGTGTGATCGTCGACGATCAGAACTTTGCGCATCTATACCTCATTAAAAGCATCATATTCTTATTATAATTTTACCGTTTACGAAACTTTGCGAAAAGCAATTAACATGTTGCAGAACGTAGCAATTTGTAAATCAACAACATACGTAAACAGCCCATTACCCACTAAATCCAATGCTACATTTCAGCTGAGTTAACCCAGTCTTTCATATTGCTAGTTATTAGAGCGGCAAATTCCCATTATACCCTTGTTCTTTTAAAGCCTTGACTGCTCGATCACGATATAACGCTCGAATTTTCGTACCATTTGTTTTGTACAGATAATATAAGTGGTGAGCAATATCACTTTCGTTTTGATCTATCTGCTCTGCAATATCCTTCAATAGAGCATCTAAAATAGGAGCAGACTTATCTTCGATCATCACGGGGTTAGGAATAACCAGCTTTTCACCATTAATGACCTTATCAACAAAGTAAGTGTAATGCTTCTCAAATTGAGGCCACGTCACTCGCTCCTCATCAGTGCTTAAGTTATGCCATCCTGTTTCAGCCCCGGCAAAATACACTGCAGGATGAGACCAACGTTTTTCTCTTGGATTATGTCGGCAACTACACGCTTCTAAATATGCCTGCCTTGGCTCTGGCAAACCATAGGCTTTATATGCCGTTTGAATAACAGCAAGAAACTCTGAAATGGTTGGCGGCCAAGCATAACGCTCTTTGGTTCGTTCTACAGCATACGCCAGCAGAGGCTCTTGAAAGCCCTTTAAAGCTATTGCCCACTCTCGCTTTGCCAGCTTAACCTCTTCCGTTGTGGCATAAGCTGAAGCAAACTTATGGGTATAAATTGCCTTAAACCTAGCGAAAAGCATGTTAACAAGCACACGTGTACGTTGTTCTGCTTCTGACGAATTATGGTCAGAAGCAGCCCCATTACCAGTCTGTGTCGTGGATGTTGGTGAGGGCACTGCTAACTTGCTCGCGATTGGATTTAGCATTTGTTGAATAGGTTGCGGTTCCTTCATAGGACTGACGATCCGATTGCTTATATTGCCATTGACGTTTTACGTACTTAAAAAACTCACTGTTCCAAGTACGAACATTTTTGCGCTGCTCTTTGATTCTTAGTAAGAACTCAGCCATAAGAGACTCTGCAAATGTTCGCTCAATACCAGCTTGTTGAATTTGCTCAAAAGTGGCATCTTCTGGCATCCACTGATCTGGTTGACGAGTGCGCTCTTTTGCCTCCAAGTATAGGTCAAAATCTGTGAGACCTCTGCGATCCCTAGAAGAGGCAACAGAAGGCACAGAAGTATCTGAGTACGCACGTGAACGCTGAGTGAACTGTGGTTGAGACTTGGTCGTGGCTTCACTTTGAAGTCGTGACAACTTACTCATTGCATCATCTTTAACTTCACTTCCAGCAGCCGAAGAGTTACCAATATCAGAGCGAGCTTTAACTCTGGATTGTTGTTCCCCAGCCTCAAGAACTATGTCTAAGCCTGATTCAGTACGTTGAAACTGCAAACGTTGAGCCATTTGCAGACTAGACAGTAAACGCACTACGTACGGGGCCGTCCAAAATGGTAACATATCGACAATTTCTCTATGAGAAATTTTCATCTGCTTACTTCCGATATGATGTGCCTTTTGCTGCAAATAGGACAATAGAACACTTTCTTCTAATCCCAATTCACAAGCAAGATTAAACGAGACTGGTAACAAAAAATCAGGGGTAGCCATACACTCGACCAAATCATTAGCGGTAGATCAGTTTACCAAACGGCAAACCTTTTAGCACGATAACTCTCTTTTCTCTATGGAATCAAGCAGCGTAGAAAACCGATTCATATATTTGTTACAACCACATTTCTTTACGATGAAATCCTGTTGACAGAAAAAAATATGACTCCTATGCTGGAATTGTGCCGCGAAGCTAGAGTTCTTTCTGGCTCGATAATCGGCCAACTTTACTGAGGAGAAAGTTGTATGTACACAATAAATATTACTGGTCATCACGTCGACATCACTCCAGCTATCAAAGATCACATCAATGAAAAAATGGGCAAAATTGCTAAATTAAGTGATCAAATAACGTCTGTTAACGTGACACTTGTTCAAGACAGTAAAGAACAAAAAGCAGAAGCACGAATACATTTACCCGGCAAAGAATTATTTGCTACCGCTTCTTCAGAAGACCGTTTATTTCATGCCATAGATGGAATGATCGATAAACTGGCCCGCCAGGTGGACAAACATAAAACTAAACAGGCTTCAGGCAATCACAAAGCAGCCGTTGCCTCATAAACAGACCAATACCATCCGCTAATCACATTTACGCCCACATCATGTGGGCGTATTTACTTCTAACCACTTCAAACCTCACAATTAATCGTTGAACTTTGGAACTAACGCCCGCATAGTCTGTCCTAAGTAACAGGATAATCTAACTAGGAGAACTCTTATCATGCGTTACACTGATGCCCTTTCGACACATACGTCCCAAGCGGCCAATAAGACGCTGCGTAATACGTATGGCTTACTTTCATTAACTTTGCTTTTTAGTGCTTTTACGGCCGGCCTTAGCATGGTTTTGAATCTGCCTCACCCAGGTTTAATCATTACGCTGGTTGGTTTTTATGGTCTTCTGTTCTTAACTCACAAATGCCAAAACAGTGCTTTAGGTCTGCTTTGTGTTTTCGCATTGACAGGTTTTATGGGCTTAACACTTGGTCCAATCTTAAATGCCTACCTAAGCATGTCTAATGGCGCTTCAATGATCATGAGCGCATTAGGTACTACGGGCTTATCTTTCCTAGGTCTATCTGCTTACGCGATTGTTTCTAAGAAAGATTTCAGCTTCCTAAATGGCTTCTTAACAGTTGGTTTCTTTGCCCTACTGTTCGCCATGATTGCGGGCTTCTTCATTCAGCTTCCAGCCCTACAAATCTTTATTTCGGTAGGCTTCACTCTGTTCTCTGCTGCAGTGATTTTGCTACAAACCAGTGAGATCGTTCGTGGTGGTGAAACTAACTACATTATGGCTACGGTAAACCTGTATGTATCTCTGTACAACATGTTCCTAAGCCTACTTTCTCTTTTCGGCATGGCTAGCGACGACTAATCATCCTAAGAGACTTCGAAAGGCCGCAGACTGCGGCCTTTTTTGTGTGTAAAATTCTTTTTATTTTACAAACGACCTATGAATTACTCTCTTTTTATTACAGGAAGCCCTACCGCAAGTAGAGCATGCCATAGCGCTTTAGACTTTGCCGAAGCGGCTGTAACCAATGGCGAAAATACCATTCAAGGCATTTTCTTTTACGAAGAAGCCGTAGCCATTGCCACGAACTTAGCCATGCCTCCACGGGATGAATGCAACATTCGCGACGAGTGGTCTATTTTTGCAAAACAGCACAAGATCCCTCTTTATGTTTGTATCGCCGCAGCAATACGCCGAGGTCAACTAAATGAATCTGAGGCTAAGCGTCACGAGGTAGAACATTTTGTTCTAGCAGACGAGTACCAACTCGAAGGCTTAGGTAGCTTAGTTAGCCTAACGCTTGAGTCTGATCGCATTGTGAGGTTCAAATAGTATGAGCACTTTGATTTATCTATCTAGCTCACCTTATGCAAGCACAAGCCTCAAAGAAGCGCTAGACTTGGCCTTAGTATTCGGCACATTTGAACAGGCCATTTCGATTGCGATCACAGGCGATGCCTTAGCACTTTTAGTCGAAGAGCAAACGCCAAATAAGCGCCAAGGCAAACACCTATACAAGCTGTTAGATGGGCTGGAGTTCTACGATATAGAAAACATCTACGTCAAAGAGAGTGAAGTTAAAGCATTCGGCACATCGCTCTGGACTGGCGTACAGGCTATTTCTCAGGAAGCTTGGATCAACATGCTCGAGCAGCATCAACACATCTATCGCTTTTAAGGATTCTCATGAAACTTTATCAGATTAATCAGAGCCAATACCCTCAGAGTGTTGAGCTAGACTGGACAGAATCGTTAAACGAGGGCGATGCTGCTTTTCTATTTGAAGCAGGTGTTCTTCGCCTA
This sequence comes from Marinomonas ostreistagni, assembly GCF_016461785.1. Lineage (GTDB taxonomy): Bacteria > Pseudomonadota > Gammaproteobacteria > Pseudomonadales > Marinomonadaceae > Marinomonas > Marinomonas ostreistagni_A. Next base: position 56,526 of record NZ_JAEMUH010000010.1, read on the forward strand.
GCCACTCAAACGTCAACACTAGAAACCCTTTCTAAGAAAAAAGTATCCGTCTATTTTCGCCAACAAGATCTAGAGGCCTACGGTTTGAGCCCCTCTATTGGTAAAAGCCTCTCAGATATTGAGTGGGTTGGGCTCACGCAACAGTACTCAAAAATAGTTTCTTGGTAATACAACATGACAAATATAGAATTTGATGAAGAAGGCTATCTTTTAGACCTAAGCCAGTGGGATGAAAATTTAGCGAAATCGATAGCCATTAAAGAAGGCCTTGAGCTCACTGAAGCCCATTGGGAGGTCTTGCGCGTTTTAAGGAACTTTTACGAGCAGTTTGAAGTCTCCCCAGCCATGCGACCTTTGGTAAAAGCAGTGACAAAAGAATTGGGGGCTGACAAAGGTAAGAGCATTTATCTAATGAAGCTATTCCCTGGCAGTCCTCCCAAATTGGCAGCCAAAATAGCCGGATTACCAAAACCCGCTAATTGCTTGTAGCGAATAAAACAAAGGCAGCGATAGGCTGCCTTTGTTTTTTTGAGCACTGTAACGGCTTTACTGACCAAACCAAGAAAGCTTTTCTTGCAGTGTAACGACTTCACCAATAATAAGCAGAGCTGGCGACTTCACTTCGTTATCAAGTGCTACCTGATGGATGTCTTTCATTGTTGAAGTAAAGACACGCTGATCTTGCGAAGTGCCTTTTTCAACAATCGCAACAGGCATAGAAGGACGCATCCCAAAACGAATCAATGATTGGCTAATCGACTCAAGACCCGTTAGCCCCATGTAAATGACCAGTGTTTGCGCTGGATGCACCAGTTCATTCCAAGGTAACTCTGTCGTGCCATCTTTTAAATGACCAGTTAGAAAACGAACCGACTGCGCGTAATCACGATGAGTCAGCGGAATGCCTGCATAGGCAGCACAACCAGCGGCTGCAGTGACACCGGGTACCACTTCAAATGGCACGCCTTCACTAACTAGCTCTTCAAGTTCCTCGCCACCTCGACCAAAAATAAATGGATCGCCGCCTTTTAGACGAACAACGACTTTCCCTTCTTTGGCTTTCACCGCTAACAAGGCGTTAATTTCTTCTTGGGGCAAGCTGTGGAGTGATTTGGCTTTGCCGACATACAGCTTCTCAGCTGTTTCTGGGATCATAGCAATGATTTGCTCACCCACTAGACGATCATAAAGCACTACATCCGCTGCAGTTAATAAACGATGTGCCTTCATCGTTAACAAATCCGGATCACCCGGTCCTGCACCGATTAAATATACTTTACCTGTCATAACAATCTTTTCTCAAATAGAAAGGCCCCGCATACGGGGCCTTTGACAATACAAAACGAAATCGTATTAACCGATTTGTGTTTTCCCGCCCATATATGGCACCAGTGCTTCAGGCACTGTGACGGTTCCATCGGCATTTTGGTAGTTTTCAAGAATCGCTACCAAAGTACGACCTACCGCTAAACCAGAACCATTCAATGTATGTGCCAACTCTGGCTTACCTGTTTCAGGGTTACGCCAACGAGCTTGCATGCGGCGCGCTTGGAAGTCCCACATATTTGAACAAGATGAGATCTCACGGTATTTCTGCTGGCCTGGAAGCCACACTTCGATATCGTAGGTTTTGTGAGCAGAGAAACCAAGGTCACCTCCACATAGCACTACCGTGCGGTAAGGCAAATCAAGCTTCTGAAGGATGGTTTCAGCATGGCCGATCAACTCTTCTAATACTTCAGTTGAACGATCTGGGCGACAGATGTGTACCAGCTCAACTTTTTCGAATTGGTGCTGACGGATCATACCGCGTGTGTCACGACCATAGCTGCCAGCCTCACTGCGGAAACATGGGGTATGCGCAACAAATTTCTGATGCAGATCTGCATCGTTTAGAATTTCATCACGAGCCACGTTCGTTACTGGCACTTCAGCGGTTGGGATCAAGTAAAGATCACTGTTGCCGCTGTCTTTGTCTACCGGCACTTTGAACAAATCTTGCTCAAACTTAGGCAGTTGTCCTGTGCCACGCAGAGACGCGGCATTCACTAGGTAAGGTACATAGATTTCAGAATAACCGTGTTCTTCAATGTGTGTATTCAACATGAATTGAATCAACGCACGGTGCAAACGAGCAAGATCAGAGCGCATCACCGCAAAACGTGAGCCAGTGATCTTTGCGGCCATCTCGAAATCAAGCATACCTAGTGCCGCACCTACATCTACGTGGTCTTTGACTTCAAAATCAAATGTACGTGGTTCACCCCAACGACGAATCTCAACATTATCATCTTCGCTTGCACCCTCTGGCACAGAGTCATGAGGGATATTTGGAATGCTCTCTAATAGTGCATCCATCTGCGCTTGAATATCATCAAGTTGTGCTTTCGCTGCCGCCAGATCATCACCAAGCGTCGCTGTTTTTGATTTCAACTCTTCTGCTAGTGTTTTATCACCAGCTTTCATCGCTGCGCCGATTTCTTTTGATACGGAGTTACGAGACTGCTGCAGCGTTTCTGTTTCAATTTGAACTGCTTTGCGACGCTCCTCTAAACTTGAGAAAGTCGCCACATCTAAATCAAAGCCTTTTTTCTTCAATAAAGCGGCAATCGCTTCTGGATCCGCACGTAGAGCTTTAATGTCTAACATCGCTGCAACAAAACCTTATGTAATTAAATAGATGAAAACTGCGTAGGGTTGGTCTTAAAAGACTCGCGCAAGGCCAATGCCTGCGGCCAATGCCAACACACCTAGCAAACAACTCAATGATAAATAGCTTAAGGCACTTAGCCAAGCCTGCTGGTTCAATAGTGAGACGATTTCTAAGGAAAAAGTTGAAAAGGTCGTAAATGCCCCTAAAAAGCCCACCATTATTAACGGGCGAAGTGGCTCCAAGTTTGGCAAACGCTCACTAATCATCACGAAGGCAATACCCATAAAAAAACTGCCCAGAATATTGATTGACATTGTCGCCATCGGATATTGCGCTTGCCAGAAACTATTAACCCACTTTCCCATGGCAAAACGCGATAGCGCACCTAGCGCCCCACCTAAAGCGATCATGATGTACATCATAACTATGTATCTCCATTTGAATAGCGTTGCAAAGGACTCTGCTGGTCTTGTTGCTCAAGCCAAGCAAGCTTCTCGCCAATTTTCTTCTCTAGACCTCGGTCCGTTGGCAGATAATAGCGCTCCGTTGCAATTTCCTGTGGGAGATAAGATTCACCCGCCGCATAAGCATTCGGTTCATTATGGGCATAACGATAATCTTCCCCATGCCCCATGTCCTTAGCTAAGCTAGTCGGTGCATTTCTTAGATGGTTCGGCACCTCAAGACTCGGATGATGTCTGACACTTTCTAGTGCTTGACTAAAAGCTCGATACACCGCATTACTCTTCGGCGCACAAGCCATGTAAACAGCTGCTTGAGCAATGGCTCTGTTGCCTTCATAAGGCCCTACTCGTTCAAATATGTCCCAAGCGTTTAACCCCACCTGTAACGCTCTTGGATCAGCATTACCAATGTCTTCTGAAGCAATCGCTAGTAAACGCCTAGCAATATATAGCGGGTCACAACCACCATCCAGCATACGCGCCATCCAGTACAACGCACCATCAGGCGATGAGCCTCGAATGGATTTATGAAAAGCAGAAATCTGGTCATAAAACACATCACCACCTTTGTCGTAGCGGCGAATACTACCCCCGAGCACGTTTTCTAATTGCTCATCGGTAATGGTTTCGCCGTCTTCGACAAAATCTGCCAGTATTTCAAGAAAATTCAGACTACGACGCACATCCCCATCTGCGGCTTGCGCCAAAACATTTAAATGATGGTCACTTACTTGGATATTTCGTTTGCCCAACCCTCGTATAGGGTCAGCGAGCGCCCGTGTCATCACATCTTGCAGATCATCAACACTTGGCGTCTGTAAGCGATAAACACGGGCACGAGACAGTAGCGCCGAGTTCAGCTCAAAGGCTGGATTCTCCGTTGTGGCACCGACAAAAAGAAAGGTGCCATCTTCAATAAACGGTAAAAAAGCATCTTGCTGGGATTTATTAAAGCGGTGCACCTCATCCACAAATAACAAGGTGGCCTTTTGTGTCATGAGGCGCCATTGTTTAGCATCGTCTACCGCCGCGCGAATCTCTTTCACACCGGACATTACAGCAGACAATTCAATGAATTTTGCATCCAAAGAATTTGCAAAGAGCTTCGCAAAGGTGGTTTTGCCAATGCCAGGAGTCCCCCATAAAATAAACGAATGACCCTGACGGCGTTCAATCATTTTGCGTAGAGGTTTGCCTTCTCCCACTAAATGCTGCTGGCCAACGTATTCATCTAATGTCTCTGGACGCATACGCGCAGCCAGAGGCGCCATGGGGTTTATATTGTCCGCGGCAAATAAATCATCCATTGCTTACTGCTCAAACATAACATCTACCGAGTCTGGTAGCTTCACAACAAAGTTGCTTTCTGATACACCATTGTGTGTTTCAATATTGGCAAACTCAATTATCGTTGTCTGCCCTAGAACATCTTTAATACTCATGGCACTGATCTTCTTATTGTCGAACGATAACGTTAACGTATCAAATAGGTCTTCTTGCTCTTTTGGCGACAATTGGTATGTATTTTCAGCTAGTGTTTTTACTTCATAGTGGGTTAACACATCTTCTGCTGACTCTCCTAACAGCGCGGCAGGAGAATTGCCAACGGAGCCAGAAAATGGCTTACGTGTGGCCTGTTCTAGGTCAACATCCCAAATTGTGACCCATTCACCATCAGAAATAATACGCTGTGGAAAAGGGGTAACTGTGTCCCAAACAAAACGATTCGGAGCCGCGAGCAAGAAAACGCCTTCGCTATTTTGCACGGTTTCACCCTGCTCGTTATTCGTCATCTGACGAAATTCGCCTTCTATATTGCGATTCTGGTCTAACAGCCCCGTCAAAGACTCTGCTGCAGTTTGCGCAACAGCTGTAGCACTCAACATTAATCCTAATACTGCGAACAAATGCTTCATAATTTCTCCTAGCCCAATCTTCCACCTTATTCAGGTATTAAAATTTCACGCTGACCGTTCGTTCCCATCGGCCCAACTAATCCAGCTGACTCCATCGCTTCCACCAAGTTTGCGGCTCGGTTATAACCGATTTTTAATCTACGCTGAATGGATGAAATTGAAGCTTTACGTGTTTCAACCACAATTTTCACAGCCTCGTCATAAAGTGGGTCTTGATCTTCACCGCCCCCTCCAGCACTAAGGTCTTCCGCGCTAACCGTCACATCATTGATATAATCTGGTTCACCACGGGCTTTCCATTCTTCTACCACTGCATGCACTTCTTCGTCAGACACGAAAGCTCCATGAACACGAATAGGGGTTGGCAATCCTGCTGGCAAGTAAAGCATATCCCCCATACCAAGCAATTGATCGGCCCCCCCCTGGTCTAAGATAGTTCGAGAGTCTATTTTCGATGACACTTGGAACGCCATTCGTGTTGGGATATTGGCTTTAATCAAGCCCGTAATAACATCTACCGATGGTCGCTGTGTTGCCAACACCAAATGTATCCCCGCTGCACGGGCTTTTTGCGCAATACGAGCAATCAACTCTTCGACTTTCTTACCTACAATCATCATCATGTCGGCAAATTCGTCGACAACAATCACGATGTAAGGAAGGGGTTCAAGATATGGTACCGTTCTCGCTACTCCATCTTCTGAGAACATCGCCATTTCCGGTGTCCATAGAGGGTCTTCTATTGGCTGCCCCGCTGCAGCCGCTTCACGTACCTTTTTGTTAAAACCAGCGATATTTCTCACCCCCAGTTTCGACATCAGTTTATAGCGGCGCTCCATTTCATCTACCGACCAACGCAAACCGTTTGCGGCATCTTTCATATCCGTGATAACAGGTGTTAGCAAATGCGGAATGCCTTCGTAAATAGAAAGCTCCAACATCTTCGGATCCACCATGATCATACGCACTTCATCTGGCGTTGATTTAAGTAGCATACTTAAGATCATGGCGTTCACCCCAACGGACTTACCTGAGCCTGTTGTACCCGCTACAAGCACGTGAGGCATTTTAGCCAAGTCCACCACAACGGGTTCGCCTGAAATATCGTGACCTAATGACAAGGTTAGCGGAGATGAAGCATTGTCGTACAAAGGGGTGTTAATCACTTCAGAGAAGTAAACCGTATCTCGATGTTGGTTAGGGATTTCAATACCGATCGTTGACTTACCTGCAATGACTTCAACGACACGCACACTCATCACACTTAATGAACGCGCAAGGTCTTTGGCAAGGTTGGTAATACGTGAAACCTTCACACCCGGCGCTGGTTGAATTTCGAAACGCGTAATAACTGGTCCGGGATTTACCTCGACCACTTCAGCTTTGACGCCAAAATCCAATAGACGCTGCTCTAGCAAGGCTGAAAGGTCAAGCAACTCCTCTTCGGTATAGCCACCCTTTTTAGGTTTTGGCGGTGTTAGCACACTCCTATCAGGTAACGTGTAAGCCGCCTCACTTCGCTCTACTTCCGTGTGAGGACCACCTAAGCCATCTAATTGTTTTGCTTCCGAAAGAGTTTTCACTGCCGGTCTATGAGCATTTAAATCGGGTTGCGGCTGACGAGCAGATTTTCCCTCTGAATTGGTTGATTTAGATTTAACAAGCTCAACAGCTCTTGGCAGATCGTCTTCATCGTTTTGAGTCGATGGAACATTAAGCTGACCCTCATAGGATTTTTGTTCCGCATTCGGTATCTCTGGAGTTTTCGCTATTTCTGCTTTCTTAGCTGGTGCTTTGGGTGTTGATTCCCAAACCTCATCAAAACGGACCTCTTTATCGTCCTCTTCAATATAGAGGGTATCTTTGAAATCAAATTTATCGTCATCAAAAGAAACGCCATCTAAGCCCGCAAAGCTTGGCTCTTGATGTTCTCGCTTCTGATTTTCAGAACTAACTGATGCCTCATCATCTCGCTGTCGCTGAAATTTACTTTTAATCGTATGCCAGAGGCCCGAAGATGACTCCTCATCAACTTGTTCTTTTTCACTTAATTGCGTTTCAGAGAGTTGCCTCTTGCGGAAAATCGCAGGCTTATCCAACTCGTCTTCATCAAAGGCCTGATCAGGAACCTTAGAAGCATTTAGCTTTCTTGCCTTGTCTTTCTTTGTGGTCGCTTTAGAATCAGCTTGTTCTTCGTCATCTTTGTCCTCACCACGCTTTAGAGCATTAGCAACTTTAAGGGAAATAAACTCTGCGCGCTCACCGATATATTCCAATAATTGGGACCAGTGAATCTGAGCAAGTAGTGTGATTGCTAAAAGAAATGCTGCCAAGCTGACAAGCGTCGCACCATCGTACCCAATCCAATGGTACAGAAGCTGCCCAAACGCTTGACCTAAAATCCCGCCAGCACCAAATTGAAGAGAAACATTACCAACAGTATGTAGAAAGCATAAAGCAGATCCAGTCGCTAAATATAAAATACTGCCGATGGAGCAAAGGATGGCATTGTTTACCGGAATCATTTTGTGCGGATTACGCCAAATGATAAAAGCCACAACGAGGAAAAGAATTGGCAAAGAATAAAATAGACTACCAAAAAAAGCAGATAACAAATCCGATAGCATCGCTCCTACTGGTCCCATAGAGTTTGTTATGGGTCCCCCACTACCAGAGTAAAACCAACCTGCATCATCTGGGTTATAACTGTAAGTTGCAAAAGCAAAAAATAAAAAAAACAGCAATGCTGTAATAAACGCTGCCTGCTTTGCAAAAGTCCCCCAGATCAGTGATCGTACAGACTCACGTTCTGCTTGTGTCAAAAGCCACCTTCCAATGTATTTAGCCAATGTTAGGCTGCAAGCTTACCATAAAAAAAGCCAGCCCGAAGGCTGGCTTTCGCTTTTGCTAAGATAGGGAAATCTTAGAAAGAAGCTTTAACACCAACGATGTTTGCTTCCATACCAGCATTTTCACCGTTGTAGTTTTCGAAGTAGTAAGTTAGATCGCCAGCAGCGTAAGCAGCGATGAAGTAAGTACCGTCGATTTCTTGCTCTAGCTCGTTAGCGTATTGAAGAGTAAGAGTAAGAGCATCAGTTGCAGCAAACTCGATGCCTACACCAGCTTCTTCGTGGTCAGTTGTGCCAGTAGCTGTTTGACGCTCACCTACACCGTAGTTTACAGAGAATGTAGCAGGACCAGCGTTGAATTGTGCACCAACGTTAACTGCATTTGCATCACCTAGTACGCCACCAGAGATACCAACTTTAGCAGCACCTAGGTCAGCAACGTAAGAGATTGCACCACCAACTTCAGAGTCACCTACGTCGTTGTTAGTAGCTTCAAGAGCAACAGTTAGGCCTGGAGCTACTGAGTAACGTACACCAGTGTTATCAGTGTCGCCGTCTTCAGTACGTAGATCAACACCAGTGTAACCGATCTCATCCATACCCATGAACGCGCCAGCTGCTACAGAACCGTCGAAACGACCGAAAGATACAGCGCCTTGTTTAACGTAAAGTTTTTCAAAACCAACTGTAGTCGCTTCATCAGCACCAGTAGTTGCAACTTCGATTTCTGCGTAAACAACACCAGTGTCAACAGAAAGCTCAAGCTCACCGATGTCAGTACCGTCAGCTAGATCACCAGTAGCTGAAGAGTCACCGTAGTAGCTAGTGTACTCAACGCCAGCAGTACCAGAAAAAACTGGCTCAGCTGCGAAAGTTGATGTAGATACTGCAGCTGCAACAGCTGATACCGCGAAAACAGAAGCAAGTTTAATCGCTTTCATTCAAGATTCCCCTTTAATTATATATGTTCGGTCTCAAGACCTTCTTGAAAGGTTTTACTACCTATTCTAAGAAACGCTGACAAATCAACGACTCAAGTATCATAAAACCCATCAATTTCAGTTTTGTGACAAATGCACAACACTAGAAAATTTTCAGCTCTTATAAAGCAATGCGTTTGGTTTTTTTTACTCACCGCTTCGAACTAACCTGATTAAAACCAAGTTTTCCTTTACTGGTCAAGCACTATGAGCACTTTTTTTGAGTTTTTTTTGCATTTTTGGGTTTTCATTTATGTCTTAATGACAAAAACAGAATATCAACACACGAAACTGTGCGAGTTTAGTACTCTTTGTATGCATAATTACATTAAAACCATTTGTTTCAAACAAACACTGAACAATTGCTAGCAAAATAGGTCAAAAATTATGGATAATAATCGTATATAACAGCCCAAAAAAAGACGATTCATGCACAAAAACTCGACAAATAGCGAAAATACGGCACAAGAACTGGTTCTCTTGACTGAATCAGTCTTCGATACACCTGACCCATTCAAAGCTCTTTTAGAACCAGAAGGGCTCTCTGCGGTGGGAGGCGACCTGAAACCTGAGCGCCTCATTCACCTTTACCAACACGGCTTTTTTCCTTGGTACAGTGATCCTGATCCAATTCTGTGGTGGCACCCGATTGAACGCTGCACCTTAAAGCCAAAACAGTTTCACTTAAGTAGGTCACTCAGGAAGTGTATAAAAAATGGCGATTGGACTTGGCGAGTAAATGATAATTTTCTAAAAACCATCAAAACCTGCAGCAAACTTAGAGTCCAAAAAGAGGGCACATGGATTTCAGACGAAATCATTGAGGCGTACTCGAATCTAAACCGTATTGGATATGCTTTTTCGATCGAAGTGTTTCAAAACCAAGAGCTTGCAGGGGGGTTCTATGGTATCGCTATGGGAAAAATGTTTTTTGGTGAATCAATGTTTTCTTTACGCCCTAATGGCTCAAAAGTGGCTCTATGGCAGTTCTGTCAGATGGCAAACAAGCTAGGTATTGAGTTGATTGATTGTCAAGTTGAGTCAGATCACTTGATATCACTTGGCGCAAAGATGATGTCGAAAAAGTCATTCGTTGCAAACCTTCAAAGCTACGTACCAACCCCCACTCGCAACGCACCGCTAAATCAGCTCGCATTAGCAAAGTGCACTCACCAAGTGGAGTTTAAGGCAGACTAAATTTGCTTTTTTAGGGTATTTTGGGCAAAATACCGCCGAAATTTTAGCAAACTCGCCAATCACAAGCCTATTTCTAGCCTAAATAGCGAGACCATGCTTAACCTTAATTAAGAACAGGACACTGATTGTGGCAAAAGAAGACAGCATTGAAATGGAAGGTACGATTGTCGATACCCTTCCAAACACCATGTTCCGCGTAGAACTTGAAAACGGTCACGTTGTGACTGCACACATCTCTGGTAAGATGCGCAAAAACTACATCCGTATTTTGACTGGTGACAAGGTAAAGGTTGAACTAACACCTTACGACTTGTCCAAAGGTCGCATCGTTTACCGTTCTCGTTAATTTAACACGATAGCGTAAAACAACAACGCCGCTTAACCTCTGGTTAAGCGGCGTTCGTGTCTCTAATAGACGAAAATGAAGAAGCTGGGTGAGCTACTCTTAACAGCTCACCGCTTCTTTGCGTACGGAGAAATCCAGCTCGTCTTTCTCTTCATTTAGCGAAACTGATACAACTCCACCTTCGGTTAAGTCACCAAACAAGATCATATTTGCCAATGGTTTCTTCAAGTGCTCTTGAATCACACGAGCCATCGGGCGAGCGCCCATTTGACGATCATAGCCTTTGTTTGCCAACCAACCACGAGCAGTATCACTGACTTCAATCATGACACCTTTTGAGTCAAGTTGCGCTTGAAGCTCTACAAGGAACTTATCAACCACATTGAAGATCACTTGTTCGTCCAATTGCTTGAACTGAATCACCGCATCTAAACGGTTACGGAACTCAGGTGTGAAGGTTTTATTAATCACTTCCATGCCGTCAGTCGAATTATCCTGCAATGAGAAGCCAATTGAACGTTTAGCCAGCACTTCTGCGCCCGCGTTAGACGTCATGATCAGAATGACATTGCGGAAATCGGCTTTACGACCATTGTTGTCTGTAAGCGTGCCGTGGTCCATGACTTGAAGCAGTAGATTAAACACCTCAGGATGCGCTTTCTCGATCTCATCAAGCAACACAACACTGTGAGGATTCTTGGTTACCGCTTCCGTTAGAAGTCCACCCTGATCGAATCCTACGTAGCCTGGTGGCGCACCAATCAAACGCGACACAGCATGACGCTCCATGTACTCGGACATATCGAAGCGAATCAGCTCAAGGCCTAATGCTTTAGCTAATTGACGTGTCACCTCGGTTTTACCAACACCAGTTGGGCCCGCCATTAGGAATGAACCGATAGGTTTTTGCTCTGCTTTCAAACCAGCACGAGATAATTTGATTGCATCAGATAAGGATTCAATCGCCCCATCTTGACCAAACACAACCATTTTCAGGTTGCGTTCAAGATTACCCAACACTTTACGATCGTCCGAGTTAGCCGCTTTCACTGGCACGCGAGCAATCTTTGAAACGATCTCTTCAATATCTTCAACCGTGATGGTTTCTTTACGAGAATCTTCAGGCTGAAGGCGCTGATACGCTCCCGCTTCATCAACCACATCAATCGCCTTATCAGGCATATGACGATCCGGAACATAACGCTGAGCCAATTCTGAAGCCGCCTTAAGTGCTGCATCTTCATATTTGACTTTGTGATGCTCCTCGAATGAGCCAATAATGCCTTTAAGAATTTCGTAGGTATCATCCACACTTGGTTCGTTCACATCCACTTTCTGGAAACGACGAGCCAAGGCGTGATCTTTTTCAAAGATGCCTCGGAACTCTTGGAAGGTCGTAGAACCGATACAACGTAATTGACCAGAGCTCAATGCAGGTTTCAATAGGTTGGACGCATCCATCACACCACCAGAAGCCGCACCTGCGCCAATAATCGTGTGAATTTCATCAATAAACAAAATAGCGTTAGGTAACTTTTTCAACTCGCCAAGTAAATGCTTAAGTCTCTTTTCAAAATCACCACGGTACTTAGTGCCCGCCAACAGTGCACCTAGATCCAGTGAGTACACCACACCATCAGCGATAACATCAGGCACTTCACCATCAACAATACGTTTCGCAAGGCCTTCGGCAATAGCGGTTTTACCCACTCCAGACTCGCCAACCAACAAAGGGTTATTCTTACGACGACGAGATAATGTTTGAACCACACGCTCAACTTCGTATTGACGACCAATCAAGCGATCAATACGGCCTGCTTTAGCTTCTTCATTTAAGTTGGTAGCGTATTTTTGCAATGGCGCCTTAGCGGTATCTTCACTATCCTCATCGTCATGCTCTACAGAATCTTCTTGTGAAGAAGCATCGCCCAGCTTTGAAATACCATGGGCAACAAAGTTAACCACATCGATACGCGCTACGTTATGACGGCGTAAAAGATACACTGCCTGACTTTCTTGTTCGCTGAACATCGCAACAAGAACATTCGCGCCAGTCACTTCACGTTTTCCTGAGGACTGAACATGGAAGACGGCACGCTGAAGAACGCGCTGAAAGCCAAGAGTCGGCTGCACTTCCCTCTCTTGATCGCCTTCTGGGATAAGAGGGGTGGTGCTGTCGACGAACTCTTCTAACTCCTTGCTCAAAGTTTCTAAAGTGACACCGCACGCCTCAAGTACTTTTGACGCTGCAGCGTTGTCAATCAACGCCAATAATAAATGCTCTACGGTCATGAACTCATGACGCTTATCTCGAGCGGCTTTGAAGGCATTATTCAAGGTTTGTTCTAGTTCTTTATCTAGCATCGCTTATCCCTCTCTTGAAATCATTCGACTTGTTGCAAGTCGCACATTAGGGGGTGCTCATTTTGTTCTGAAAACTGCTGCACCATAGCTACTTTGGTTTCTGCAATACCATATGGGTAAACGCCACAAATACCTTTACCTTTGGTATGCACTTCCATCATTACATGCTGGGCTTTCTCTGCATCCATATTAAAAAAGCGTTGTAGAACAAACACGACAAAGTCCATTGGCGTGTAATCATCATTAAAAAGAACCACCTGATACATGGATGGTGGCTTAAGCTCGGTTTCATCAGGCGCAATGGCAGTTGATGAATGACCAAAATCATCGTCCTCTAAATTTAGCTTAATTTGCTCCGATGCAAACATCTGGGACCTCAAACACTACAAATATTCACGTTAATTTGCATTTTCACAATATCTGATTACTCAGAAACTGGAAAACAATAAGAATTTTACAAATCCACGATAGAGTTCTACGCTCAACTAGAGTGTGGTTAAAAGTCAAACAATTAAACCCTGTAAATTTATACGGAGTTTAACAGATCTTTGGCCTCATAGATTGCAACGAATGTGTTTACAACGCTTATTTGCGGTTCGGCTAATCGGGCCTAAAGAGTATTGAAGGAGTGACTCATGCATCGTGGATCCGTTAAATGGTTTAATAACGCAAAAGGATACGGATTTATAGTATCTGACAGTTTCGAAGAAGATTTGTTCATTCACTATTCAGCGATCAACGTTGAAGGCTACAAGACACTAAAGGCTGGCCAAGCAGTCACGTTTGACGTGACACCGGGCAAAAGAGGTTTGCACGCAACTGAAATCACTCCTGTTACATCAGAAGCGACTTCCGCTGTGATAGAGCGCGAAGCCGAAACGGCTTAAACATAGGCTAGCTCGTTCTTAAAAGACGACTTAATGAGTTTTAAAAGTCGTTAACACCTAAGCACCTTTGGTATGATGGACACCTTAGGTGCTTTTTGGCGTCTAGACTTTTTTATTAATAAACCACTCATGTATTAAGATGCTACTGCTACTCAATAAGCCCTTCCAAGTCCTTAGTCAATTTACCCACGACGGTGATAAAGACACTCTTGCAAGCTATGTCGACATTGCAAACGTCTATCCAGCCGGTCGCTTAGATTATGACTCAGAAGGACTACTGTTACTGACTGATCATGGCCCACTTCAACACTTAATTGCTTCACCAACATTCAAAATGCCAAAAACCTACTGGGTTCAAGTGGAAGGTGACATCACAGCAGAAGCGATTGATCAACTTGAAAAAGGCGTTGAGCTAAAAGACGGACCAACCAAGCCAGCTAAATGTCAACGCATCGAAGCCCCCAATATCTGGCAACGAACGCCTCCAATTCGGGAACGCGCAAGCATTCCAACTAGCTGGATTGAGCTACAAATCACGGAAGGAAAAAACCGACAAGTGCGTCGCATGACGGCCCATGTTGGCTTTCCAACGCTTCGCTTGATTCGTGCTGCGATTGGCCCATACTCAGTTGAAAATATCCCTGTTGGTACCTATGAAATAGTAGAACCCACAGAAACATTAGCAGCACAGGTAAAAGAATTTGAACAAGAAAAAGCGCGAAAGTCTGCCTCATCTCACCGTCGCCGCCCTCATAGCGGACAACGGGCGCTATCTAATGGTCAAAGAAACACAAGACGGTCAGATCGTTCTCAACCAACCAGCCGGACACGTGGAAAACGGTGAGTCACTCCAACAAGCAGTGATCAGAGAAACACTGGAAGAAGCGGGTTGGCAAGTAGAACCGACAGGGATTTTAGGCATGTATGCATTCACCCCCTTTGCGGGAGCCGATACTTACCATCGGATTTGCGTCATTTGCCAAACCGTCGCACATATGACCGATAATCTAGATCCAGACATTCTGTCCGCAGGTTGGTTTACAAGAGAGGAAATTGAGCAACACCCTCAGCGTAGCCCGCTAATCTTGGAATGCATCAACGACTTTGAAAATGGTCAAAACTTCCCTATCAATATGATTAATAATCATCACTTGGAAGCAAAATAAAGATCTTGATCAAACGTTCAGATACAATATGACACTTATTCTAATGACGGGCCTTTACCCCGTTTCAACTATTAGAGAGCAATCATGAGTAAAGAAAACCCAAACGCATCTATTAAAGTTATCGTCGGTATGTCCGGTGGTGTCGATTCATCTGTTTCTGCCCTATTGCTTCAACAACAAGGCTACCAAGTAGAAGGCTTGTTCATGAAGAACTGGGATGAAGACGATGGCACTGAGTACTGCACAGCTAAGGAAGATTTAGCGGATGCACAAGCTGTCTGTGACAAATTAGGTATTCATCTGCATACGGCGAACTTCGCTGCAGAATACTGGGATAATGTATTTGAGCATTTCCTTGAGGAGTACAAAGCCGGACGCACGCCTAACCCAGACATCCTGTGCAACAAAGAAATCAAATTCAAAGCGTTCCTAGAATACGCTTTAGAATTAGGCGCTGACTACATTGCGACCGGACACTATGTTCGTCGTGGTGAGGTGGATGGACAACCCGTTCTACTGAAAGGCCTTGATAATAACAAAGATCAAAGCTACTTCCTTTATGCGGTTGGTAAAGATGAAATTGGTCGCACCTTCTTCCCCGTGGGCGAACTGGAAAAACCAGAAGTTCGCCGCCTTGCCGAAGAGTACGACTTAATTACGCACAATAAAAAAGACAGCACAGGCATCTGTTTTATTGGCGAACGTCGTTTTAAAGATTTCCTTGAGCAATATTTACCTGCCCAGCCAGGCAATATTGAAACGTTGGAAGGCGACATCATTGGCAAACACCACGGTTTGATGTATCACACCATTGGTCAACGCCAAGGCTTAGGCATAGGTGGTCTATCAAAATACCCTGATGAGCCATGGTATGTAGTAGAAAAAGACCTTCAGCGTAACGTGCTGGTTGTCACACAAGGTGGCCAACACGAATCCCTGTTTAAAACGCACCTTATTGCAGATAACTTCGATTGGGTCGCGCGTGAAAAGCCAAACATGCCGCTAACTTGTATGGCGAAGTGCCGATACCGTCAGCCAGACCAAGAATGTACGATTTCAGAATTAGCCGATGGTCGCGTTGAAGTCAGCTTCAAAGAACCTC
Source organism: Marinomonas ostreistagni (assembly GCF_016461785.1). Taxonomy (GTDB): domain Bacteria; phylum Pseudomonadota; class Gammaproteobacteria; order Pseudomonadales; family Marinomonadaceae; genus Marinomonas; species Marinomonas ostreistagni_A. The sequence continues at coordinate 72,450 of NZ_JAEMUH010000010.1, forward strand.
AGCGAGCGATTACACCAGGGCAATCCGTTGTCTTTTACATTGGTGAGCACTGCCTTGGTGGTGGCATCATTAACGTTGCTTTTAACAAGTAAAGGCATGTCTAACTGGAGTAAGCAATGCAACACGATTTAAAAGAGCAAGCCATTGCCCTCTCCGCTATTTTTCAAGCGGCAGAGCTGGTTGCGAATTTGGCACGCAAAGGCACCGCAGACGAAGCATACAGTAAGCCACTACTTGAAAGCATTTTGGTCGTAAACTCCTCTTCTACGGAGGATATTTACGGTGGCTCATTCGACTGTCAGGGTAACTTGGCTTTAGGTCGTCGCATTGCCAAAGAAGTAATGGGGAAAGGTCGCGATGCGATTAACCCAGACACTATTCGCTATGCGCTAAGCATGATTCATCTCGAATCCAAACTGCAAAAAGACGACAACACCTTAAATGCAATTGGTAGACACTTATCACAAGTGGAACGCCAGAAAGAGCATTTTGATTCTGTGCTACATGAAAATATGATTGCCGGTATCTCAGGCATGTACCAAGAAACACTTAGTAAAATGTCGTTTCGTATACAAGTACATGGGGACGCTCGACATCTGCAACAGCCTCATACAGCGAACCAAGTGAGAGCGTTGTTGATGGCAGGTGTTCGTGCCGCCATGCTTTGGCGTCAAGTTGGTGGTCGACGTTGGCACTTAATCTTTAAGCGCAAAGCACTCATCAAGCAATTGGAAGCCCGTTTCTAAGTTACTTCTCAATACATCATGCAAGGAGCCCATAATGCAGTGAGCTTCTTGCTGATCTACCATTATACGCCACAATCATTTAGATCAATCTTGACTATATTCGCGGTCAATATTTCTCAAACCACCATTTGAGGTAGTATATTGACCAAAATTTTAATCATAATTGAATTGATTACTGGGAATGGCGGCCAAAAGTCACCTTCTATCCAAGCGGCTAACTAGCCAGAATGTTAGGGGAATTACATGTCAAAACAAACGATTTACTACACGTTGACAGACGAAGCACCAGCACTTGCAACAGCTTCACTACTGCCAATCTTTAGTTCATTTGCGAAAGAAGCAGACATCGAGCTAAAACTTACGGATATTTCATTAGCTGGCCGAATCCTTGCAGCGTTCTCTGATCGTCTTCCAGAAGATCAACGCGTTGAAGATGGTCTTTCTTTCCTAGGTGAGTTAACAGCTGATCCAAATGCAAACTTCATCAAGCTACCAAACATCTCAGCTTCTATCCCACAGTTAAACGCTGCAATTAAGGAACTTCAAAGCCAAGGCTATGCTATCCCAAGCTACCCAGAAACAGCAGAATCTGAAGAAGACAAAGAAGTTCAAGCACGTTACGCAAAATTGCTAGGTAGCGCAGTTAACCCAGTTCTTCGTCAAGGTAACTCTGACCGTCGTGCACCAGCAGCGGTGAAGGCTTACGCACGTAAACACCCACACTCGATGGGCGAATGGAAGAAAACTTCTCAAACTCACGCAGACTACATGCGTGACGGCGATTTCTTCTCATCTGAGCAGTCCGTAACAATGGACAAAGCACAAGACGTTCGTATCGAGTTTGTTGACCAAGCTGGTAACGTTGAGCTTAAGAAAACGCTTCCTCTATTAGAAGGCGAAGTACTAGACAGCATGCGCATGAGCGCAAGCAAGCTACGTGACTTCTTCGAAGCGTCTCTACAAGAAGCTAAAGACGCGGGCATTATGTGGTCACTGCACGTGAAAGCAACCATGATGAAGGTGTCTCACCCAATCGTTTTCGGTCACGCAGTAACTGTATTTTACAAAGAAGTATGGGATAAGTTCGGTGATGTGTTCAAAGAAATCGGTGTTAACCCTAACAACGGTCTAGGCAGTGTTCTTGATAAGATCAAGGTACTTCCACAGTCACAACAAGACGAAATCCTTCAAGCGATCCACGACTGCTACGAGCACCGCCCTGAAATCGCAATGGTAGACTCTGTACGTGGTATCACTAACCTACACGTACCTTCTGACGTCATCGTAGACGCGTCTATGCCAGCGATGATCCGTAGCTCTGGTAAGATGTGGGGCCGTGACGGCAAGACTAAAGACACTAAAGCAGTGATGCCTGAGTCAACTTACGCACGTATTTACCAAGAAGTGATCAACTTCTGTAAAACAAACGGCGCATTCGATCCAACGACAATGGGCACAGTACCAAATGTTGGTCTAATGGCTCAAAAAGCGGAAGAATACGGTTCACACGACAAAACATTCGAAGCAAAAGCTAACGGTGTAATGCGTGTCGTAGACGCAGCTGGCAACGTATTAATGCAACACGAAGTAGAAGCTGGTGATATCTGGCGTGCGTGTCAAACGAAAGACGCTGCGATCAAAGACTGGGTGAAACTGGGTGTTACTCGTGCTCGTAACTCTAACACACCAGCGGTATTCTGGTTGGACGAAGAACGTGCGCACGATAACGAACTACGTAAGAAAGTTGCTCTATACCTACAAGACCACGATCTTGAAGGCCTAGATATTCGTGTTATGTCTTACAACGAAGCGATCCGTTTCTCAATGGAGCGCATCATCCGTGGCCTAGACACTATTTCAGTAACAGGTAACGTACTTCGTGACTACCTAACTGACTTATTCCCAATCATGGAGCTAGGTACGTCTGCGAAAATGCTATCTATCGTACCAATGCTAAATGGCGGTGGTATGTACGAAACCGGTGCTGGTGGTTCTGCGCCTAAGCACGTACAGCAGCTTCAAGAAGAAAACTACCTACGTTGGGACTCTCTAGGTGAATTCCTAGCGACAGCAGTATCGTTCGAAGAGCTTGGCATCAAGCAAGGTAACGAAAAAGCGAAAGTACTGGCAACTTGCCTAGACAAAGCGACTGGCCAGCTTCTAGATAACAACAAGTCACCTTCTCGTAAGATCGGCGACATCGATAACCGTGGTAGCCACTTCTACCTAGCGATGTACTGGGCACAAGAATTGGCAGCCCAAACAGAAGACGCTGCATTGGCTGCTAAGTTCGCGCCACTTGCGAAGACTCTGACTGAGAACGAAGCGAAAATTGTTGAAGAGCTAAACACTGTTCAAGGTTCTGCTGCTAACCTGGAAGGTTACTACCACATGAACCTAGAAGAAGTTGCGAAAGTAATGCGCCCAAGTGCGACATTCAACGCGGCACTTGAGTCTCTATAATTTAGACTTTAGCTAGCAGTTTTAATGATCAAAAAACCACTCGAGAAATCGAGTGGTTTTTTTTTACATTTATTTCGTTACAGACATAAAAAAGAGCCTACTACGAGGCCCTTTTAAAGAACTTGAAACGGTCGAGTCTAGCTCATCACAGCAATCGAACCAAAGCTTGGCTCCGCATGAGCATTATTCAACGCTCGGGTAGAGTGAGGCATGTATACAAGATTACCAACAGATTCAGGGTCAACTGGAGTAATATTTCCCATCCACGCCACTTTACGCTCATCCCTCGGCGATATCCCCAAATGTTTTCGATAGCAACGACTAAAGTGAGGCGTTGAGATAAAACCACAAGCGGCTGAAATCTCAACAATAGACATACTCGATTGTTTCAACAACTGACGAGCACGATCTAGTCGAAGTCTTAAATAGTAGCGTGACGGAGAGCAGTCTAGATACTTATGGAACATACGTTCCAATTGACGTCTAGACACATCCACAAATGCCGCCAATTCATCTAGATCAATTGGCTCTTCCAGGTTGTTTTCCATCAATTCAATCACATCAACCAGCTTCGGTTTACAACCACCTTTGTTCAACTGACGCAAAGGAACTCGCTGCTGATCAAATTCACTTCGGATACGATCGCAAATAAACATATCAGACACAGCACTAGAAAGTTTAGCACCGTGCTCACGAGCAATAATCGTTAGAAACATATCAAGAGGAGCACTACCACCGGTGGCTGTAAAGCGACCTTCGTCCATTGAGAACAAACGGTTATTACAACGGACTTTAGGGAAACTTTCTTGAAGAGCCGTCATACATTCCCAATGCACACTACAATTGTATCCATCAAGCAATCCAGCATTAGCCAGCACGTAAGCACCAGTACAAATACTGCCTAATGTAATCCCTTTTCTTGCTTTTTGTTGTAGCCAATTGACCTGCTTGGAGGTGAATGCCCTCGTAATATCAAGTCCACCTGCTACGATAATCATATCCAGTTCAGGAACATCATACATAGAGGTATCGGCAGATAAACTTAAGCCATCACTTGCACTGACAGGGTCGCCAGATTCAGTGATCATACACCATTGATAAAGCTCTTCTCCATAGAGCTGATTGGCCATTCGCAATGGCTCAAGAGCAGAAGCCAAAGCAATCATTGTGAAATTATCAAGCAAAAGAAAACCGACTCGCGTCACTTTTTTATTGCTGGATGCACCATTCGTTTGGGAAGTTGAGACCATGAGTGTGCCCTCTTATTCGTGATATATAGCGTAAGCAATTAGCAGGCCAAACAGGCTATATTCACTTATTTTTATTATGACGGACCGACAGTTAGCTGTTGGGTATACGTCTCTCCACTTTTGTTGTCTGTTTAGTGAATAAATGCTCCAAAACAGACATCGTATAATAATTGAGCCTCTCTGATGAAATATCACGTGAGCGACACCAATCAAACCATTTTTAACCAAAAACGACCAAGCTAAATTTAACTCATAACGACAAAATGTCGTCATTGGACATGACACAGACCACATTCCTAAACATAGAGTAAAGTGGTTTCATTTGCTTAACCCAAATAAAAAAATTCCGCGGACACATTTAGCCCCCTTTTAGGGCATAACGCACACTTATTGCCAGATATCTGAAACATAATCCTCACCTGAAAAACGGTGTCTGACTTGTGCTTGAAATAACTCGGCCGTCGCGATCGCATCGGTCAGTGCGCTATGCATCTGGTAGCGTGGTAAACCATAACGAACGCGGCTATCAGCAAGCCGAATCGAAACTTGCTTAACGCCAAACCATCGCTTCAATTCAGAGCGCCATCCCATGCGGTGCCACCGAGCCTCAATCGCCATGGTATCAATCATAGGAAAAATCAACTCTTCTCCCATCAACCGAGCCGATGCTTGAGCCAGAAATTCGCGTTCGATGAATTGATAATGCACAACAACTATCTTGCCTTGTAATTCAGGTAGCAGGGATTGCAGCACCTTATCCAAACTGGGGGCTTGGGATAAATCAGAATGCGTAATACCATGAATCACCACCGACTCGTCCGAGAGTTGCCCTTGGGGACGCACTAGCCAGTGTTTTGCTTGAGCCACTTTTATACGCTGAAGAGTAAATGGAACCAGCCCAATACTGACGATTTCATCTTTCTCTGGACACAGCCCCGTTGTCTCAAAGTCCAAAGCGACAAACTCAGTTGACCGTAATGTCTTATCTTGTATGAAGTCCAATTGCGATTGATAAAAGCACTTAAGCAAAGGCTCCTGAGAATTTATACTTTGCTCTTGCAAATAATCAAGCCATGAAAAACGCCGCTGGTGTGTAAGCATGTGCACGACTCAACTTAGGAAAAAGGGTAGCGATATTTTAAAAAACGCTGACTACTACTGAGGACGTTAAACGCTTCTTTTAGATTGCGCCTTTCAATATCAGATAGCTTGTCAGGCTCAATGGTATTGTCTACGTCCTCTCCTGACTCCACGTCTTCCGCTTGATGACGTATCCGTACCATTGCCAAATACTCCAAAGCGTACTTCAGTTCTTGGCCTCGCTTGTCCGGTAAAATACCTGATTCAATCACATCCTCGAGTCGCTCACTGGAGTTTCTCGCCAGAGACCCAATCGCCAATGCATGCACTCGGATAACATCCACTAATGGCGCCGTACCACGTCGTTTCAAGTTGATTGTGCGGCGATGGGCACCATCCTGCTCCATGACAAACTCTTTGAAAAAACCAAGTGGCGGGGTTCGTAGTAAGGCATTTCGCGCCAAACTAGCAAGGAATTTAGGCGTTTTCTGGGCTCGGTTTACGATAAATTGGTACAAGTCATCCGCCCATGCAACATTCCCCCAAACACCTTCTAGATCAAAAAAGACAGAGCAATTAAGCAAGGCATCAGGATTAGGAACATCAATCCAGTCAGCAAAACATGTACGCCACTCTGATAGTGTTTTTCGCCATCTAGGGTTAGTGGCCATGATACGCCCACTGCAATATGGATACCCACAACGGTCTAACCCTTCGGAGACAAACTCGGCCAAAGACTCAAAATAGTCACCGTGCTTCGCTGCCTCGTAATCATCAGACAATATCAATGCATTATCTTGATCCGTAATAAGCAATTGCTCATCACGAGCCATGGAACCCAAAGCCAAAAAACAGTAAGGCACTGGCGGCGGCCCTAGCTTTTCTTCGGCCAGCTCACACAAACGCTGCTTAAAGCTTCGACCAATGACTGACATAGCACTGCCAATCATGTGTGCACTGGATTCTTGTCCTACCATACGAACAAAACAGGCTGGTACATCATTCGCCACAAGCGCTAATTCAGCGAGTGTCTGTTGCCGATGAATTAAACCAACAATGTAAAGACTGTTCTTAGATTCATGGCGCACAATATCAGAGATAGCGACCACACCAATTGGACTACCATGCTCAATAATCGGCAAATGATGCAAGTTAAACCGCAGCATCATTAACATGGCTTCAAATACGTAGGTTTCTTTATCAAGAGTTTTCGGGGAGGCCGTCATCACTTCGGTAACAGGGGTTTCCAAATCAATGCCTTGAGAAACCACCCGTGTTCTGAGATCGCGATCCGTGAGAATCCCAACCAGTTTTTTACGCTCCCCTCCCCCGTCTTCAAAGGAAGTGATTTGCTCAATAATCAAAAGTGATGACACAGACTCTTCGGTCATTATCTGGGCCGCTTGCCGCACGCTGGCTTGAGTTGAAATCATCACTGGCGCACGGGCGATTAGCGCCCCCACTTTGACACTGGATAAGGCATTATCTTCTTGCTGCTGTTGAACTTCTTTATTGAGCTTACGTTTATCGTCCACCTCAACAAAGTAAGCGAACTCATCAAAGTTATCGCAAAGCTCATTAAATAGTGCTTCCGGCACAAAGTAGATAAGAGAGTCTTCTAAAGCACGTGCAGGCAGACGCACTCTATTTTTCATCAATAAGCCAAGCTGGCCAAACACATCACCCACACTAAGACGGTTGTAGAGGTGCCCATTACGACGGTAGATCTCAACTGAACCACTACGAATAAAGCAGAAGTCGTGTATTTCATCGCCAAAACAATACACATCAGCGCCTTGGCGGTAATAACTAATTTCGATGGCAGACGCGACTGAATACAGCGCGTCTTGGGGGAGAAATGAAAAAGGTGGGTAGCGCCCTATGAACTCGGCAATTTCTATATGTTCCGCTTCCATAGGACTCCCTCAGACAATATTAGTATTCAATCACAACATCAGATTTAGCAACGGTACAACAAGATAATACATAGCCCTCTGCTACATCTTCGTCTGTAATACCACCATTGGCTTCCATATGTGTTTCACCTTCTTTTACCAGCACCTTACAAGTACCACAGATACCCATACCACACGCTTTAGGAATATGAAGGTTCAACTTAGCTGCGGCATTATGCAGTGTTTCACTTGGCGCAACTTGAACACTCATTGTCATGCCACTGCTGATGACTTCCACGCGGTGCATATCAGCAGAGTCCAGAGCGTCAGCTTCTGCCTGTGCAACCTCAGCCAATTCAATGGCATCTTCGACGATCGCTTCTGGCGTTTCACCAAAGGACTCTTCATGATAGCGGCTCATGTCAAAACCTTTTGCCTTGAGCAACTCACGCACCGCTTTCATATATGGTGCAGGACCACAACAGAATATTTCACGTTCCATGAAATCAGGTGTTGTCAGTAGTAGCTTTGTTTCATCAAGATAACCACGATAGCCGTGCCACGCTAAGCCATTGTGCATTCGCTCAACAATGGTATGAACACTGATATTGTTTACTCGCGAAACCATGTGATCCAGCTCTCGTGGATAGATCAGATCGCGAGGAGAACGTGCACTGTGAACAAATGAAATATCAACGTCCGCACTGGTATCAAACCACCAACGAGCCATAGACATGACAGGGGTAATCCCCACACCACCTGACAGTAATAAAACTTTGTCTGCTGGAAAATCAATACAGTTAAAGTTCCCTACAGGACCATGTACAGCTAACTCAACGCCGACATCCATGTTGTCATGTAGCCAATTCGACACTAAACCACCCGGAACACGTTTAACCGTAATGGAGAAGCTGTAAGGCACGGAAGGCGAGCTAGATATAGTGTAAGAACGCATCACTTGCTTGCCTTCTATTTCTAGCTCTAACGTGACAAATTGCCCTGGCTTAAAGAAGAACATGACCGGCTGCTGCGCCATAAAACAGAACGTATTTACGTCCCAAGATTCTTGAATAACTCTTACACAGCGAACGTTGTGACGACCATTAACCCAAGTCTGGGTATTAACGGGAGCAAGATATTCAGCCGAAGAAGCTGTAGTAGGGTTTGTCATAGTGGCTCTCTCTTTATTGGCGTTGACGTTTCACCTATTGGGAGCATTGTCGTTCGAGGCTTCAGAATTGAGTTGACCTTTAACGACATCGACTTGCTCATAGCAGTCAATCCACTATGACACCAAGGCTTTGTCTAGGGGATAGGTCGATTTATGTATGAGAGGATGTCGTGTTTGGTCATTTTATAAATGCAAACTTAGGTGACGATAGCGTCATTATTATAACGACAACGGGCCAGTCGAAACTGCCCAAGACATGTTGCTCCGACGAGGGAAACAACATTAACTCGGCTTTTGTTATTGAGGATCACTCAACATGAATCAAAATGATCTGCTAAACATGCGTTACTCTACGATCGAAGATGCGCGCGCAGAAATGTCAAAACTGCTGGAAGCTCGTCCTGCGAATTATTCCTTGGACGCTCCGCTATACAACGACCCTCACATGTTTCGCGTAGACGTAGAAGAGGTATTTCAAAAGGAATGGCTATTTGTTGGCATGACCAGTGAAATCCCTAAGCGTGGCGATTATTTCACGGTAGAAATTGCACAAAACCCTGTCATGGTGATTCGCGATGCAGATGGCTCTGTTAACGCATTCCATAACACTTGCCGCCACCGTGGTTCACGTATCTGCCTTGAGCACCGTGGTAAAGTTGCAAACCTAGTCTGCCCTTACCACCAGTGGACATATGATTTGAAAGGCAACCTGCTGTTTGCGGGAACCGAAATGGGCGATGGCTTCGATAAATCTCAGCACGGTCTGAAAAAAGCACATTGTAAAACTGCTGGCGGCTTTATCTTCGTTGCACTAGGCAAAGAAGCACCAGAAGGTGACTTTGATGAGTTCTTAGCTACGCTTGAAGAGTACATGGCTCCTTACGATGTCGAAAACACTAAATTAGCCGCTGAATCCAATATGTACGAAAAAGCTAACTGGAAGCTTGTATTGGAAAACAACCGTGAGTGTTACCACTGTGCTGGCAGTCACCCAGAATTGTTAAACACCATTCTTGAATGGGATGACACGAACGACCCACGTGCGCCACAAGACTTCTTAGATCATTATGCAGATCAAGCGGCTAAGTGGGACGCTGAGGGCATTCCTCACGAGCATAAAAGCTTTGGACCAGGTAAGCGCAACCGTATTGTACGTATGCCACTGAAAAAAGGCACGAAGGTTATGACGATTGATGGCGAAGCGGGCTGTAAGAAAATGCTAGGCCGCATTCAAAACCCTGAGCTTGGCTCAATGCGCATCTTGCATCTACCAAACTCTTGGAACCACATGCAGTCTGATCACTTTATCGTGTTCCGTGTACTGCCAATTTCAGCTCAAGAGTCGATGGTGACAACAAAATGGTTCGTCCACAAAGACGCTGTGGAAGGCCAGGATTACGACCCAGATCGTCTGCGCCAGGTTTGGGATGCAACCAATGATCAAGACCGTATCCTTGGGGAACAGAATCAGCTAGGCATTAACTCTATTGGTTATCAGCCAGGTCCATACTCTGAAACCTACGAGTTCGGTGTGATGAACTTCCTAGAATGGTATTCAGATACCATTCAGAAAAACTTAAAAAAATAGTTGCTCAACAACGTCAAAGCCAGCTAATAAGCTGGCTTTTCTTGTTTTAGTCAAACTGTTTCTAGCAAGGCTGCATGACCCAAGCAATAACAGGGTTGACGTATCCATCATCATTTTTGAATTCACGATAGCCTTTCGACAAAGCTGCGCCTAGCAAATAATATTGGGATTTATATTCATATACCTCAGAGAGGCTTCCTTGCTCTTTCAGTAATTGAAGATCAATATCCGGAAAGAACAAAGTTCCCACAGCCAAACGATCATCACTACAGGAAATCACCTCTCCTTCATCATTGGTAAATACAGCAAATGATGCCGATTCTCTCTCCTTTGAAGCAGCGGGAAGAACATCCTTAAGAATCGCACGGAACTCTTGCGTCGCATCAAAAACGGTTCCCACCCCTCCAATCACTTCATTCTGTCGTTCGGGGTGTCTAATGGCCCCATTATAGACATAGGTAGATTGCCCATTATAAAGAGAACATGGAACAAAATTTGAAACACTATAAGCTTGCAAATCCCTTAATGAAAACGTTGCGGATACTGCCGTAGATTCAGCTACTTTTTCACCACAATAAGCTTGATTGTTAAGAGAAGTGCTAACGTATTTCTTCTCTCCATCAAAGACATAAAGGTCATGATATACCGTATAAAGACCATGAATATCTTGAAGAATCTCGTTAATCAGCGAATGATTAACAGGCTTTTCGAGTAACGCTTCTCCAATCCTTGGATCCGATGCCCACCAACGACAATCATTGGCTCTTTCGTATAAGTTTCGATCCATCACGTCGACCGCCATTTCAGCATGAAGACGCGTTTCATCAAGTTGACTCGACAATATTGTAGAAAATAAAGATTCAATAGAGTCAGCGAAGACCGAATCAATGTCCCGCCCGATATTTTTGATCGCCTCCAACACAGGCATGAACTCAGCTGAATCATTTCGGGCAGCGGTAATAACGCCGTTCAGTACGATAAGTTCAAGATCATTATTAATCAGTGTTGAGCGATCACGAATATCTAATAAATCTGAAGAGAAAATACCTGACAAATTTTTCAGCGGGGGCAATTTTTCAAAATTAATGTCAGAACTATCCGACCTTGATTTAAATAAAGATAGAGGCATTAAAGCACAAGCTCGCCACCCCTTTGGACCAGAATACCCTTGATACGCATTACCAAGAGTATTGATCAGCAACATCTCTTGTCCATTGTAGTGGACTAATGAAATATCATCCTTTGTATTGAGGTGTTGAACGTAACCCCCACCTGCTTGGCTTTTCTGAAAAATGACTTTACCGGTATCATCCGTTAACACATATATTGTTGAGTCATTCTCAGAAATAAGGGTATCGAAGATAGCATGCATCTCATTCCTGAAACGAAAACTCAGTACAACCACGCCCACCACTTTACCTTGGTAAGTTACCTTGTGAGCATAAAAAAGGTGATCGTTACCATCTTCAATTAATGCACTCTTACCAAAGTATTCAACATAGCCTGAAGATTGACGAATTGCTTTATCAATAACAGGTTCCTTGATACTTCGAGTGCTCTGCTGACTAAGTTGAAATACGATTTCGCCTGTTGGGGTGATCAATAAAGCATCATTATAAACAGTATATTTATCAACATAGTTTTGCAGGTGCTGACGAATCGCCAAGCAATCCTCTTTAGAGTGCTCAGTTTGATTCAAAAATGCTCCTACCACCTGATCATCGCTAAGAAAACCAATATCAGCAGTTCGTTCAAATAGGTTACGAATTAACACATCAATTGCCATCTGACTGCGGGTTTGGTGGTGCAATAATGCCTTACGACCATGTTGCTGAATTAAATTTTCGATCAAGCTATCTTGCAATTGGTGGAACCGAGATCGGGCACTGTCCATATCATCCAATATTGTAGCGGCAACATCTAAGCTATTTATTTTTCCTAATAATGCAATACGTGCCCACCAACTACTCAGGGACTTAAGATTTTTTTCATAATAGTTAACATCATAAATCCACGACTTTAGTTTATTCTCATAGGATGATAAAAACGTCTCCATTAGTTACTCCAATAGTTCATAAGCATTACCTTGTATAAGGCAAGCACCTTGCCAGAACAGTCGAAGTAAGAATTTAAAAAGTTATTTAGAATCAATTAATTAACAAAAAAAAACTCTTCAGAAACATTTAGAAACAAGCAAATAAGGTGCAAAAACAACATAAATAAAATTTATTGCTCAGAAACGGTGCATATGCCAACAAAAAACCGTTGCAGTTCCCTACAACGGTTTTTGTTAAGCGCTTAGCTAGTTAGGAACGTATTAATAAAGCTCTGAACGCAAGCCTTTGTAAATACTTACACACATCAGTAGCAAGATGACGGTAAACGGTAAACCTGTTGTCACTGCACCAGCTTGTAGAGAGCTCAATGCTTCAGAGCCACCGCCAAACAATAGTACACCAGCGATTAGACCAACCATTGACGCCCAGAAAATACGCTGTGGTACAGGTGTTTCTACTTTACCACCAGCAGTAATCGAGTCGATTACCAGCGAACCAGAATCAGATGAAGTGATAAAGAACACCAACACCAAAATGATCGCAACAATAGACGTCAGTGTACTAAGTGGTAGATTTTCAAGCATCTGGAACATCGCACTAGATACATCACCTAGACCGCCTGCAAGAGCACCTACGCCGCCTTGTACTTGATCGATCGCTTGGCCACCAAAAGCAGACATCCAAATAATAGATACCAACGTTGGCACCAACAATACTGCGATCATGAATTCGCGAACTGTACGGCCTTTAGAGACACGTGCGATGAACATACCTACGAATGGCGACCAGCTCACCCACCATGCCCAGTAGAATACCGTCCAGCCTTCATAGAATTTGTTGTCGTCGCGACCAATCCAGTTACTAAGCGGAATAATGTACTCAACGTAAGACACTGTGGTGCTAAATAGGTGGCCGAAGAAACCAATCAGTGAACCGAAGATAGCTACAAACAATACTAAAACGGCAGCCAATGTCATGTTGATATTACTCAACACTTTCACGCCGCCATCAAGGCCACGCATAACCGATAGCACTGCGATACTTGTCACAACGATGATGATGCCGATCTGAGTTGAAATAGTATTCTCAACACCGAACAGGAAGTTCAAACCACCTGCGGCTTGTGTCGCACCGAGACCAAGAGATGTTGCCAGACCAAAGATTGTAGCAATAACGGCAATGATATCGATGACATGACCGATTGGCCCCCAGCAACGCTCACCTATTAGTGGATAGAATGCTGAACGAATCGTTAATGGTAAACCTTTGTTGAATGAGAAGAACGCCAGTGCTAGTGCTACAACACCGTAGATTGCCCATGGGTGTAAGCCCCAGTGGAACATGGTTGCGCCCATGGCAGCAGAAGCGGCCTCATCTGTACGAGCCTCGACATTAAGCGGTGTTCCCCACCAGTCTGTAAAGTAAGCTACCGGCTCAGCCACGGACCAGAACATCAAGCCGATACCCATACCCGCTGCAAATAGCATTGAGAACCAAGACAATGTCGTAAACTCAGGGCGAGCTTCACTACCACCAAGACGCACTTTACCGACAGGAAGCAGAATCAAAGCCAAACAGAACAGAACGAAAATATTCCCGCCTATCATAAATAACCAGTCAAAGGAATTGATAGACCAACCTTTGGCACCATTTAACCACTCTTTCGCAGCAGCAGGGAAAAGTAGCGCAAATGCAATAAAGCCGATAATCACTAATGCACTTGTCGTAAACACGGGGTTGTTAACATCCATCCCTAATATCTGGACGTTATCCTGCCCCGCTTTATAGTCGGACGTGTAATCCGTCGACTTTGGGCGTCTCTTCATTTTTGGATCCATTAAGTTACTCCACCTAGTTGAATCAACAACCGCTCACCTAGACACACCAGCATTCGAGTCTAGGTGAACAGTCACTGTTTTATGTAATAGTTTTAGTCTTAAGCTCTGATTTTGAGCTTGTTTACGAGCGCACATTTTTTGCACCGTACTGTGATAGTACGACGACTATTTGCTTACTTGGTGTCCAAATGCGACAGCGTTAGAACACATAATGACCAGTTACGACGACCATTGATTTTAAGCATAGACATTAAAATATGCTGAATTTCTGAGTGCTTGTTAATGGGGCAAAGACTATTAACTTGTGTCTGAACACCATTTTCCCGCTCTAAAATAAAGCATAAAAAACAGGATGTTAAGGGAAGAAAGGATTTTTTTATTGTTTGAACGCTTTACGCCTTAAATATAAGAAAATACTAATTTCTTATCAGAAAAGATTAATCGTTCTGTAACAGGCGCGCCATGACTTGATGAACTTCAGGTAAGATTGTAGCTTGCGTTGCAATTAATTCATCTACGGCTGATTTCAATACAGAGATGTTATTTGGATTTGAAGTTAACCAATCTTTGGTTGTTTGCTCCGTCGCGGCCAACGTTTGACAGTCCTTGGCAGGTACACCAATTCCTAGCATTTTTTCTTTGAAGTCCACTTCATCAATCAAATCTACAATCATCATTGTCCATTACTCTCTATATCTTGACGGGATAATAGCTTAGAAAGGTAACGTAAATTAAAGGGAATGGATAGACGCCATCCCCTTTAATCATAGGGCTAGCGAATCACTTTCTCTTCAATTAATAAATCAAAGATCGCTTGCGCTTTTTCCTGTGCAGATTCGTTTTTCATGACTTTACCCGATCCGCCTTGTGGCTTAGCGGTCGCCGCTTTGAAACGATCTGCCGCGGTTTTTGCTTTAACAACTTTCAAACGCTTAGGACGCGCTTTCGCTGGCGCCTCGCTCCAGTTAACACGAACATTATCTTCTTCTGTTGAGCCCGTTTGCGCAGCCATTTTGGCACGTAGGCCAGGACCGTATGCACTTTGACGTGCCGCTTGCGCCGCATTATCAATCGATGCAATAAACGGCAGCTTAACCGTTACTTGACGACGCTGACCACGCGGAAGCGCCAGTAGCACCTGTGCTTCACCGTCTTTGATTTCAACAATGTCCGCCACACGAGCAACAATTGGCCAGCCTAGTTGCTCTGCAAGAAGGTATGGCGTCATACCCGATGACTCACCACTTTCAGAGCGAACACCCGTTAACACGATATCCGCTTTTTCAGCTTTCAAGTAGTTAGACAATGCGGGCAATGCGTCTGCACTTTCCGCTTGTTCCAAAACCGTCACTTTTGGCAACCCCATACCAGCATATTGACGTAGAACTGGTTCTTCTGAGTTTCCAGCATGAACCACATCTAGACCGGTACCAGCGAGCTTTAGACCAAGCTCTACTGCACGGCTGTCCTGATCTGCACGACGAGAACGGCCTGATTGCGGGTGACGACCGACAGAGATTAAAGAAATGACTTTATGCGGCATTGCTATTCTCCTCCGCTTGATCGCTTAAGCTTGTTTGCTTGTGTTCAGCAACGAGCTTCATCAGCTCAGCTAGAATTTCTTCACTGTCACCGATAACGCTCAACGCAGCACGTTTCACCATGTCACAGCCTGCATCGGTGTTGATGGCAACCACTTTGTCTACTTGACCGATACCCTGCATGTGCTGAATCGCACCAGAGATACCCACTGCCACGTATACTCGCGCTGTCACCCAAGTACCCGTTGCACCCACCTGACGTGAACGTGGCATAAAGCCATCGTCGACCGCCACACGGCTGGCACCTTCAGTTGCACCCAATACTTGTGCAGCTTCGTGGAACTGATCCCAGTTATGGATACCGTTACCTGCAGACAAGATAAACTCGGCTTCGGCCATTGGGATCGCATTAGGATCCACAGCCATTAGACCTTTGTCTTTGATGGTTGCTGCAGCAACAGATACATCATCAAGGGACATTGGCGTCGCTTCATGGCGCGTTTCGTCAATGGCGTCAGCACACTCTTCAAGCAGCATCAGAATCTTAGGTGTTTGACGTGTAATGTCTAAGCTCGCAGACGCACCGCGGCTTACGGTTTGCTCAGCATTAACTTGCCAGGCTTGAGTCGCTGGACGCTCACCTAGACGAGCAGCCAAACGAGAAGCTAGGTCACAACCACCGTGGATACTGTCTGGGAATAACCAGTGCTTAACCGTGTATTGTGCTTCCACTTTAGCAAGTGCTTGTACACGTGCTTCAGGCGCGTAACCTTCAAAAGCTTCACCTTCGATATGCAGTACGCGGTCAACACCGGCGGTATCGAAGTGTTCTTCTTTCACTTCCCCGAAGCACACGGCAACAACCGCACCGTTGCCGCCTTGTTCAGCAATCAGCTTGTGAGCAAGACCTAGGATGTCTTTATCGTGGCCTGTTAGACGGCCACCGACCATATCCGCCACCACCATGATGTAGTAATCAGGGCTATCCACTTTATGCAGAGGCAATTGAACCTCTTGCGCTGCAGCAGAACGCTTACCTTTCGGTGCAGTTGCGTTACCTTTAAGACGGTCGATACGTTTAATACCGTTTGGACCGATAAAGCCAACTTTATGCGGGAACTTACGAATCAAGCCAGATGGACCACGAACTTCGCCGCCCTCTTCTTGACTTGCGTATTGCTCATGCAGTGGGTGCAGACGGTTACGCATAATCCATTCTGCACGTGGGTCACGACGAATGATGTCACTCATTAGTGAACCTCCTCTATCAATTGATCCACTAGGATTTCAGAGATGTCTTTCACTTGTGGACGAGGCTCAACGACCCCCTCAAGCATGGCGGTACATTGCTGACAACCTACTGCCACAAGCTCAGCACCCGTAGCACTCGCATCTTCCATACGCATGTCTGCAATACGGCGTTCACCAGGGATATCCGTGATCGGTGCACCACCGCCACCGCCACAACAACGTGAACGGAAACCGGAGCGTTCCATTTCAGCAATTTCAATACCCAATGAACGTAATAGATCACGCGGCGCTTCGTACTCACCGTTGTAACGACCTAGGTAACATGGATCGTGGTAAGTGACTTTGCCGCCTTTGAAAGCGTCAAGTTTTAGCGCGCCAGACTGAACGAGTTGGTTCAAGAATGTCGTGTGGTGCAACACTTCAACACCTGCCAAGGCACCATCTTTATCAAAATCAGCGTATTCGTTACGTAGACAGTGGTAAGCGTGTGGATCGGTTGTCACAATCTTGTTGAACTTGTATTGACCTAGAGTCGCCAAGTTACGTTTAGCAAGGCTTTGGAACGTTGCATCATCCCCTAGGCGACGAGCTACGTCACCACTGTCACGCTCTTCATCACCAAGAATCGCTACATCAACGTTAGCCGCCTTCATAAGCTTAACGAAGGCGCGTAGGATACGCTGGCTACGCATATCAAAGGCACCGTCAGACACCCAGAATAGAACGTCGACTTCTTTCTTGTCTTTCATAACCGGAAGGTTTTGGTCAGCCGCCCAGTTAGTACGGCTACCAGGCGCGTAACCACCAGGGTTGTCTGTCGCGATGATGTTTTCTAGAACTTCAGAACCTTTATTTGGTGTCTCGCCTTTTTCCATGGTTAGGAAACGACGCATGTCAACGATGGCATCGACGTGCTCAATCATCATTGGGCACTCTTCTACACAGGCTCGACAAGTGGTACATGACCAAAGGGTTTCTTGGCTCACAAGACCCGCTGTGATGATCTCGTTTGGATTGCCTTTTGCCTGACCTACTTCTTTGCCAGGATATGGACTGCCGGCGTAATTCGCATCGGTACCACCAGCAAGACCCACCACCATATCTTGGATCAATTTTTTCGGGTTCAGCGGCTGTCCCGCAGCAAAAGCAGGGCACATTGCCTGACACTTACCACACTGAACACAAGCATCGAAACCTAGTAGCTGGTTCCATTTAAAATCACTTGGTTTAGCTACACCGATCACAGCAGAAGTCAGATCAACCGGCTTAAGACCTGTCGAACGACCACCCCCAAAACGCTCTGGACGGCGGTGAAAAGCTAAGTGAAGCGCACCCGCGAAAGCGTGCTTCATTGGACCACCCCAGCCCATGCCGAATAACAACTCGCCAAGACCAATGATGACGCCAATGCTAAGCACCATTATCAGAGCAATACCGCCAGTACCTTCTGGCAAGATACCCGCAGCAGGAAGCGTCAGCACGATGAAGGTTACAGCAAACGTGATCAAACTCTTCGGCAAACGCATCCAAGGACCTTTAGAAAGGCGCTCAGGTGGATTAAGACGACGTTTGAATACAAAGAAGGCACCCACAAGCATTAGCAATAGTGCGCCAAGCAAAGCCCAAGCAACAATCTGCTGTTGAACTTTGAAAACGTGTACCACTAGCACCAGCACCATAGACAGAACAAAGCCACCACCCGTTGCAACGTGAGTCTTCGACATGTATTTGTCGCGTTCTACCACGTGGTGCAAATCTTTTAGGTAGCGCCCTGGCATCGCCATTAGACCAGCGATGATATTGACTTTTTCTGGTTGTCCCGCGCGCCATAGACTCGCTCGGCGAAGCATGCCAATTACGCCTAATAGCAACAGCACAACAATAAGAATAGAAGGTAACCAGTCGATAACCATCTTTCACCCCATGTAACATTAAAGAGGCGGCGTAGTGCCGCCTCTTGGGTTCAGTATTTTGATTTAGTTTTGAATGGCTAAACGGTTAAAGGTCTTTACACAAGCGCAAGGCATCGTACATCGCCGCATGAGTGTTACGCTGTGAGACACAGTCACCTAGGCGCCACAGGATCATGCCGTCACCACTTTCAGAAAGAATTGGTTGCGGTTTGATGTCGAACAAAGCCTCCACATCAATCTGTCCCTTGTTACGAGATTCACCTTTAAGCTCGTAGTACAACTCTTCGTTTGGACGTGTGCCGTTCTCGATTACCACTTGGTCTACCACACGCTCTTCGCGTTGACCTGTGTACTCGTTCTCAAGCACTGCCACTAAGTTGTCACCTTCGC
The DNA here is from genome assembly GCF_016461785.1 of Marinomonas ostreistagni. Taxonomy (GTDB): domain Bacteria; phylum Pseudomonadota; class Gammaproteobacteria; order Pseudomonadales; family Marinomonadaceae; genus Marinomonas; species Marinomonas ostreistagni_A. The sequence continues at coordinate 91,633 of NZ_JAEMUH010000010.1, forward strand.
GATATACTTTTTCTAACAGGAAGTCAGAGGTCATGATGACTTCTTTCTCATATAAAGAACGGTAGTAAGTTGGGAATGTCGTACCACCGATACCAACACCTGGCTTAATATCATCGGTGACAAGCTCAACTAGAGAGCCTTTGGAAGCCAAGAAGTCTGCTGCTGACATACCTGAGAATTCACAAATGGTGTCGTAGATCAGGACATTTTTACCTGGCTCAACTTTGCCAGTTAACACATCCCAGCTCGACACACTTAGACCTTCCTCAGCGCCCCATTCTGGGTTTTGTTCAACGAATGGACGACCACCCGTCGCTAAGATACAAACATCAGGTTGTAAATCACGGATTACGGATACATCGGCTGCCACACCGGTTTTCACCTCTACGCCTAGACGATCAAGCTCCATAACTAACCAACGAGTAATACCTGCGATTTGATCTCGTTGAGGGGCTTTCGATGCAATGGTGATTTGCCCACCCAATTCGTCATTACGCTCTAGCAAAGTCACCTTATGACCACGTTCAGCTGCAACACGTGCCGCTTCCATACCACCAGGGCCACCACCCACTATAACGACGTTGCGCACTGGTCCTTCGGTTTTTTCGATAATATGAGGCATGCCCATGTATTCACGAGACGTCGCCGCGTTTTGAATACAAAGCACATCAAGACCTTGGTACTGACGGTCGATACAGTAGTTTGCACCCACACACTGACGAATCTGATCCACTTGATCCATTTTAATCTTGGCAATGAAGTGCGGGTCAGCAATGTGCGCACGAGTCATACCAACAAAGTCTACATAACCTGCTTCGATGATACGTTTCGCTTGGTTAGGATCTTTGATGTTCTGTGCGTGAATGACAGGAACACTGACGACTTCTTTAATACCCGCTGCCAAGTGTAGGAATGGCTCTGGTGGGTAGCTCATGTTTGGAATGACGTTTGCTAGCGTATTGTGCGTGTCACAACCAGAACCTACTACACCGAAGTAGTCGATTAGGCCCGTGTCATCGTAGTACTTAGCGATTTGTTTCATATCGTCGTGGTTAAGACCGTCTGGATGGAACTCGTCACCCGTGATACGCATCCCCACAACGAAGTCTGGACCCACTTCTGCACGAACAGCTTTTGCTACTTCTAGACCAAACTTCATACGACCTTCGAAAGTACCACCCCATTCGTCAGTACGTTTGTTGACACGTGGTGACCAGAATTGGTCGATCATGTGTTGGTGTACTGCCGACAGTTCCACACCGTCTAGGCCGCCTTCTTTCGCACGACGCGCCGCTTGTGCGAAGTCGCCGATGACGCGCCATATTTCTTCCACTTCGATGGTTTTACACGTCGCGCGGTGAACCGGCTCACGGATACCAGATGGCGACATTAAGTTAGGCCAGTTTTCACCGTCCCAACGGGAGCGACGTCCCATATGGGAAATCTGAATCATGATTTTGCCGCCGTGTTTATGCACAGCATCAGCTAAGTTCTGAAAATGCGGGATAATACGGTCTGTTGATAGGTTCACAGAGCTCCACCAACTCTGCGGGCTGTCAATCGAGACAACACTGGAACCACCACAAATACACAAGCCACATCCACCTTTGGCTTTTTCTTCATAGTATTTCACATAACGATCCGTCGTCATGCCTCCATCCGTTGCATACACTTCTGCGTGAGCCGTACTGACAATACGGTTACGAATGGTTAATTTATTAATATTTAGTGGCTGAAACAGCACATCAAACTGGGACATAGTAGAACCCCGCCTTTCTCAAACAATAGACTGACAATTTTTAGTAATAATTAAAGCGGCGTTACTTCGAAGTAACCCACATCGCAACCTTCCTCTGCTGCGCACTGTGTTTGCTCTGCTTTGGTACGAACAGCTAACCCTTGGGCTTCTGCAATCTGGTCTAAGGCACCTGCAAACCAACCAGTAAACATGTAATCAATCTTGCGATTGACTTTTTTTCCATGGATTTTTTCATAGTGGTAAACAAAAGCAGAGTTCTCTAATCTCACTTTTGCAGTGCCTTTCTCGATGTCTAGTTCCTCGGTGATAAAGAAGCCCCAACCGCGCTGAGAAAGACGTTTTAGATAGTGATGCCATACATCAGCGCCAGAAATCCCATGACACTCTGCTTCTTGTTCACACCAGAAGTAAGCAGACTTGTAACCTGCTTTATAAAGAATCTCCGCGTATCGTTCTGCGCCAATTTCGTCTTCGATTCCCATGTGATTGTTTACAAAGAAATGACGTGGCACATACAGCATAGGCAACGCATCCGTTGTCCAAACCCCAGTTTCATCATCTACTTCAATTGGCATTTCAGGAGCGTGTACACCCATTTTTTAAACCTCAAATTCTGCTGTTCTGGATCGCATATCGCGTGTTAAGACATCATTTAATCAAATCGACAGGCTAGTCACTTTTCCGAAATCGACTCTATGCCCTATCGAAAAGACGTTTTTCGACACTTTGGTTAATTGCTACTCACCCCAGATTTCACGTAACAAGTTGACCCAGTTTTCACCCATGATTTTGCAGACTTGGCGTTCAGTAAAACCATGACGCAAAAGCGCTTCCGTTAGATTTGGGAACTCTCCAACTGTACGAATGCCTTTTGGGTTAATGATTTCACCGAAACGTGTTAATCGACGGGCATAGCCTTTGTCATGGGTTAGGTATTCAAAGAAATCTTCCCCGTGGCCTTGGGTAAAGTCGGTACCAATACCGATCGCATCTTCACCCACGATGTTGTAGACATATTGAATCGCTTCAACGTAATCATCGACGGTTGCGTTAACCCCAGCACGTAGGAACGGCGTAAACATGGTTACCCCAACGAAGCCACCGTTATCGGCGATGAACTTCAACTCTTCGTCAGAACGATTTCGTGGGTGCTCTTTTAGACCAGAAGGAAGGCAATGCGAGTAAGCAACAGGCTTTTTCGATTCGATGATGACTTCTTTAGCAGTGTTAGGCCCCACATGAGACAGGTCGCACAACATACCCACTCGGTTCATTTCGGCGACAATTTCACGTCCAAAGCCGGATAAACCGCCATCACGCTCATAACATCCCGTACCTACTAAGTTTTGCGTGTTGTAACACATTTGAACAATGCCAACGCCAAGGTCTTTAAAAACCTGAACATAGCCAATCTGGTCCTCAAACGCGTGGGCATTCTGAAAGCCCATCATCACCCCAGTCTTCCCTTCTTCTTTCGCACGAAGAATGTCTTTGGTCGTGTAGACTTTTGTGAGTAAATCGCTGTTGGCTTCGATTAGCTGGTTCATTTCCACGATGTTGCGAACCGTGCCTTCAAAATTTTCCCAAAACGACACAGTGCAGTTCGCGGCAGTTAACTTTCCTTTTGCCATGTCTTCAAACAGTTCGCGATTCCATTTCGCACAAATTAAGCCATCGATCACAATGGCTTGATCATGTAATTCTGCTGCGTTCATCGTTTTTTCCTTTATTACAAAGATAGGATTAGGGGAAGGAAGACCTTCTGATGAACTCAGTTTATGACTAAGAAAAAAACGTTTAGAGGCTGGAAACGACTTTAGAGAGACTAAAACCGACGCTCAAATTTGCGAGGAAAAGTATTAGAAACAACAAAGGCGTCATAAGACGCCTTTGTTCATTGCAAGAAAGTTTAAACTCGGTAAGAGTCGACTAAATTACTCAACGAAGATGCCTGATCTAAAACCGTTTTAGAGGCTTGATTGGTTTGCGTTGCATTGGCGCTAGTGGTCATAGCCTCATCACGTATCATGCGAATACGACCATCAATGGTTTGTGCCGTTGCCGCTTGCTGCTCCATGGCGGTTGCTATTTCTGTCGCCTTCGCGGACATACTTGAGATAGTCGATGCTATTTTCGTAAGCGCTTCCGTTGCTTCACTTGATTTCGCGACGGTTTCTTCGGCTTGCTGTTTACTTGCCGACATTACTTTCACTGCTTCATGAGCACCAGCTTGCAGTTTCGTGATCATATCTTGTATTTGTTCGGTAGACTCTTGCGTTCGTTGAGCCAGCGTTCTCACTTCATCTGCCACCACCGCGAAACCTCGCCCCTGTTCACCCGCGCGAGCTGCTTCGATAGCTGCGTTCAACGCTAACAAATTGGTCTGATCCGCAATGTCTCGGATAACATCTAAGATTGAGCCAACATCTGCCGTTTGGCTCTCCAATGACTGTAAAGCCGATGCGGCACTGTCTACACCGTGCGCCAAACGAGTAATGGAGGAAGCATTATCAGAGACAATGACCGTTACTTCTCGAGCATATTCATCTGACTCTTTTGCTGCATTCGCAGTTTGATCCGCACCTTCAGCAACATAACGAATGGTGCCTTGCATCTCCTCAACAGCTCCTGCAATCCCCAGTGTTTCATGCTGCAACTCTTCCATGCCTGAGCGAGTGCGCTCTGAGGCTTGTAACATTTGCTCGCCAACACTAGATAGTTCATGGGATTGACTTTGCACCGTACCAATCAGGGTATTTAAATTAGCGATGAAACGGTTAAAACTCTTAGCAACATCTGCCAACTCATCCTTGCCAGCTTCATCTAAACGCACCGTTAAATCACGAGCACCTTGAGCGATATCATGAAGCGAGTGCTCCAGTTTACGGATATCAGGTAGCGTACGATGACGTAGAATAAGCAATACCCCAACAATTAGTAATGCAGATACTAATGCACTGATTAAAGAGACATTTTCTGTACTATGTATTTTTTCAATGGAATCCTTTGAACTTTGATTGAGAAGCTCTTGTATCTGCTCAGATACACTATTCAACTCATCAGCAAGAGCAATTGAGGCTTCATCTAGACCACCAGCACCTTTCATAAGCGCATTTCCAGCCTCAGTGCCTTGGTTGATATAGGCTAGAGCCATGGTATAACCGGATTGATAAAGCTGATCCAAACTGCCCTTTAAGGATGATACTTGAGCAGAGTATTCAGGAAGAATGGTTGCAAGAGAGTCCAAACTTTCTTTTGCACCTTTTAAACTGGCTTGTGCTTCAGGTAGAGCGTCGTCGCCTCGAGTTGCGCCCATGTCAGTAAGAAACTGCTGTACTTGTACTGTGTAGTAGCGAGTATCTTTCATAGCGCCCATGGCGTTAGCTAATGTCACTTCTTTTTGAATCGCATCTTTATTTACTGTTAGTCCATATTCTGTCAAGGCATATAGCGCTGCTAGAACTAATAACACTGCACCAATCACTAAGCCATACAAACGACTGATTGTCATAACCATCCCCACTTAAATACGCACAAAAACCGTGCACGAATAATATTAAACCCTTCTCTTTTTATAAAAAACATTAATGTAATGTTTTGTCGAACTAAATCAGCTGTATTTACAAACCGTTAACGTGGCACAGACTTTGGCTTTCCCCTATAATAACCGCTCCCTGAAAAACCATGTTCGAGGCGTTTACTCAATGCAATTAACCAGCTTAAATGCGATTTCCCCGATCGACGGTCGTTACGGCTCTAAAACTGACGCGCTACGTCGCTCTGTTAGTGAGTACGGCCTACTACGTATGCGTGTTATCGTGGAAGTACGTTGGCTTCAAGCGCTTGCTGCGCACCCTGAAATCTCTGAAGTACCAGCACTAAGTGCTGAAGCAAATGCGATTCTTGATGAACTAGCGGCAAACTTCTCTGAAGCCGATGCTCAAGCCATCAAAGACATCGAAAAAACAACCAACCACGACGTTAAAGCGGTTGAGTACTTCATTAAAGGTAAAATTGCCGACAACGCTGAGCTGGCTGCCGTTTCTGAATTCGTACACTTTGCTTGTACATCTGAGGACATTAATAACCTGTCCCATGCATTGATGCTAAACGAAGCACTTGCTGAAGCCATCGTTCCTGAAATGAAAGCAGTCCTTGCTGCCATCGAAGAATTGGCCATCGAGCATGCTGAACAATCTATCCTTTCTCGTACCCACGGTCAGACTGCGTCACCTAGTACGGTAGGTAAAGAAATGGCGAACGTAGCAGCGCGTCTTGCACGTCAAATCAAGCAAGTGGAAGCTGTTGAGTTCCTTGGTAAAATCAACGGTGCTGTTGGTAACTATAATGCTCACCTTTCTGCTTACCCACAAGTTGACTGGCAAGCACACGCTGAGAAGTTCGTAACGTCTTTGGGTTTGACGTTCAACCCTTACACGACTCAGATCGAACCACACGATTACATCGCTGAACTTTACGATGCGATTTGTCGTTTTAACACCATCCTAATCGACTTCGACCGTGACGTTTGGGGCTACATTTCTCTAGGTTACTTCAAACAGAAAACGATCGCTGGCGAAATCGGTTCTTCGACTATGCCACACAAAGTTAACCCGATCGACTTTGAGAACTCTGAGGGTAACTTGGGCATCGCGAACGCAATCATGGGCCACCTAAGCGCAAAACTGCCTATTTCTCGCTGGCAGCGTGATCTAACAGACTCTACGGTTCTTCGTAACCTAGGTGTGGGCCTTGGCCACAGCTTGATCGCTTACCAAGCGTCCCTAAAAGGCATCAGCAAACTAGAAATTAACGCCGTTCGCCTAAACGAAGACCTAGACAACTCTTGGGAAGTATTGGCTGAGCCAATCCAAACCGTGATGCGTCGTTTCGGTATCGAAGCACCATACGAGAAGCTAAAAGAGCTAACTCGTGGCCGCACAATCAACCAAGAAATCATGCAAGAGTTTGTTGATAAGCTTGAACTTCCAGAGCAAGCAAAAGAAGAGCTTAAAGCTCTAACACCATCAAACTACATTGGTAATGCAGTAGCTCAAGCGAAAGCGATTCGCGGCTAATTCAGAACCAATGCTATTTCTTATATACAAAGAGCCGTTTTATAACGGCTCTTTTTTTGATGAGAATTTTTTATGAATATCGATACGCCTCTAACCATCCTAGCTGGTATTAGTGCAAAAACCTTCTACCAAGACTATTGGCAAAAGAAACCTTTGTTGATTCGCGGCGGAGCAAAAGACATCGAGCTACCAATTAGTGCAGATGAGTTGGCAGGACTTGCTATGGAAGAAGAAGTCGAATCCCGTATCGTTATCGAGCAAGGCGAAACGCCTTGGCAATTACTACAAGGGCCGTTCGACGAAGACACCTTTGCAGAGCTACCGGAACAGGAGTGGACACTGCTTGTTCAAGCTGTGGACCATTGGGTACCAGAAGTTCAAGCTCTAAAAGAACGTTTTAACTTCCTACCTAGCTGGCGTGTCGATGATGTCATGGTGAGCTATGCAACGGAAGGCGGTAGCGTTGGCCCTCACTACGACCAATACGACGTCTTTTTAGTACAAATGGCAGGCAAACGCCGCTGGCAAGTACTCGCACCTGAGCAATATCAAGATTCAAATATTGAAGGGATCAGACTTCATATTTTAGACAACTTTGATGTCGACCCAATGCAAGATTATGAATTAGAAGCAGGCGACATATTATATTTGCCACCTAACTTTGCTCATAATGGCCGCGCCCTGGATAGCGAATGCATGACCTTCTCTGTTGGCTTCCGTGCACCCTCGGCTCAATCAGCCTTACAAGGTATTACCGATAAGGTTTGTGAGGAGATCAATGAGAAGAATCGATTCGCCGCGCCAGAGCCATTAGAGCGTGATCACCATGCGCAAATCCAAGCGAGTGATATTGAGCACTTGAAACAAAAGCTACTGTCGTTGATCGACTCACCAACTTTGCTGGCAAATTGGCTTGGTGAAACCATGAGCGAAAGTAAATACCCAGAGTACAGTGCGCAACTTAACGAAGACGAGCTAGACGGGACATTTGAACAGGCCCTTAAAGGTGACACTTTTATCCGACCAGGTGACGCTCGCATTTGTTATTATCATGAAGAACAAATGACCACTTGCACGCTATACTGTAACGGTAACGCATTAGAAATAGACGCAACGCTGATTGATTTTGTTCAAGCGATCTGCGATCAAGAAGAATTCGACTTCAGTGGTTTAGATCTTAGTCGTCATGATCAATTACCAGAAATTCTCCGTTTTTTACTTCAGCACCAAGCATTGGTAGCCCTGCCCTACGAGGACGAATAACGGCATGAAAGTACTGACATCTGATTGGAACAGTAGTAAAGCGCAATTAACCTTTGTTCGACGCCAAGTGTTCATTCTAGAACTTGGCATTGATGAGCAAGATGAATGGGATGCTAAAGATGAAAATGCCGTTCACTTTGTCGCCTTTGGCACCACTGCTGTGCCTGTTGGCGTGTGCCGTTTAACAGAAGATGGTCAGATTGGTCGTTTAGCAGTCTTACCCAATTACCGACATCAAGGTAATGGCAATTTGCTTTTACGTCGAGCCATTCAAGTGGCTAGAGAAATGCAGCTTAAGCAGGTTTTTCTTCATGCAATGGTTGATGTGCAGCTCTTCTATCAAACCCATGGCTTTAAAACAGACGGAAAAATCTTCTTAGAAGCAGGCAAACCTCACGTGAAAATGATTCGTGATATTTAATCTGAATTTTGAGAGTCAAAAAATAGGAGCCGAAGCTCCTATTTTTATTTGTACCGATGATTAAACGATGGCGATTAGCTCAACGTCAAATACCAATACAGAATGTGGTTTGATCATCGCACCAGCACCTTGGGCGCCGTAAGCAAGATCAGAAGGGATTGCGAAGCGGTACTTAGCGCCTTCCTTCATCAGTTGAAGACCTTCTGTCCAGCCAGCAATAACGCCAGCTAGAGGGAACTCAATCGGCTCGCCACGAGCGATAGAGCTGTCGAATACCTGACCATCAACTAGGCGACCTTCGTAGTGAACACGAACAGTAGAAGACGCAACTGGTTGATTTCCTGTGCCCTCTTCGATCACTTCAAACTGAAGACCAGATTCAGTTACTTGAACACCTTCGCGTGCTTTGTTTTCAGCAAGGAAAGCTTCGCCTTCTGCAACAGTTTCTGCCGCTGCAGCTTTAGATTTCGCTTCCATTTTTTCTTGAAGCTCAGCAAAAGCCGCTTCAAGTTCTGCCGCAGGCACCGCCATTGGCTGTTCGTTTAGCGCATCTTTAATGGCTGCAAATAGATGATCCAAAGATAATTCACCAAGATCGCTACCACGTAGTTGATCACCGATCTGACGACCGATACCGTACGCGATTTTCGCTTCGTTTGTGTCAAAAGACAGTTCAGACATAATGTAATCTCTTTTGTGTCGTTATAAATTCGGCGGCAAGGATACCATAACCGCCCAATAATGCCGACAACCTGCTTAGAAACAAACTATAGACACCATTAATGATATTAATTATCATTAATATTAAATGGTATTAACAGGAAGCTGATCATGAAAAAAATCGTTTCTTCGCTTGTAAGCCCCACCCCAACACAGCAGAAATGGTCCACGATCTTTTTTGTGGGGACTATACTGACTGCCGCAGCACTTGGTTTTATCGTAGATGGCTATCATGACACCCTTAACCAGAAGAATTTTTTATAAGTCGAGAAACTTCTTGATGTAAGTCACTTCAAGTTGGTCAAGAAGGATTAGACTACATCATTATCCGATGTAAGGAGATAAGCGATGTTACCTAAGATCAACACTATTTTATATGCATGCGATTTAGAGCCTAAAACCACTCAAGCTATGGAATTGGTTATGAATCTTGCGATTTCAAATCAGGCTAAAGTTGTTCTAATGCATGCGATGGAGCCTATTAGCGCGCAAGCTGCTAATATGATTCATAATTACATGTCTGAAGAGACGGTTAAGAATATGCGTGACGAGGCAATCAAAACTGTTAATGAGCGCATTCAAGCTTACCTAACTGAGTTTACTAAAACTCATGCAGACGAGATGCAGAACCTAACGGAAGCACCTAGAGTTGAAGTCGTCAATGGCGTACCAGCAGAAGCCATTGAAAAAACAGCTGAAAAAGTCGGTGCAGACTTAATTGTAATGAACAGCCGCACACACAGTAAAATTGGCCAAATGGTTATTGGCTCTACTGCAAATAAAGTCGTTCATCACAGCCGCATTCCAGTTCTTGTCGTACCAATTCTCAAGTAAACGACTACAATAGACTTGGGTGCACAAAATACTGTATAAATAAACATATACGTAACAAATTTTGTGCATCCATGATTTTATATATCGCAGAAAAACCGAGTCTTGCGCGCGCTATTGCCAACGCCCTCCCCAACCCCCAAAAAAAGCACGATGGCTATATTGAATTGCCTAATGGCGATTGCGTCACTTGGTGCATTGGTCATTTATTAGAATTGGCGGAACCACAAGATTACGCACCTCATTATAAGCAATGGCAGTTAGACCACCTACCGATCATTCCACAAGAATGGCAGTGGAAGGCAAAAAGTAATACCAAAAAGCAGCTCAGTGTCGTTCGAAAACTACTCAAAAATGCCCAGACAATTGTTCACGCGGGTGACCCAGACCGCGAAGGGCAACTTCTTGTCGATGAAGTGCTCCATTTTGCAAAGATTCCAAAATATAAACTTGAGCAAACACAGCGCCTTTTAGTGAGTGATTTAACCACTGCTGCCGTAAAAAAATCCCTAAATAAACTTCGGCCAAATAAAGAGTTCTCAGCGTTATCACGTTCTGCTCTAGCTCGCGCACGTGCAGATTGGTTATATGGCATTAATCTCACTCGCGCGTACACCATAAAAGGCCGTCAAGCCGGTTATAATGGTGTGCTTTCGGTCGGTCGCGTGCAGACCCCTGTTCTTGGACTTGTCGTTAAACGCGATAAAGAGCGTGAAGCATTTGTGCCAAAAGACTTCTACCAAGTTGTAGCACACCTTGAGACAGATACTTTGCCCTTCCAAGCCAAGTGGCAACCTAGTGAAGCTTGCGCCCCCTATCAAGACGAAGAAGGACGAGTGCTCAGTCGCCCCCTTGCTGAAAACGTAGCTCGACGGATCACTGATAAACCAGGTTTTGTAAAACAGTTTGATAAGATACCTAAAAAACAAAATGCCCCATTGCCTTACAATCTTTCAGCGTTGCAAATAGATGCGGCAAAAGCCTTCTCTATGAATGCTCAGAAGGTACTCGATACATGTCAGGCGCTCTACGAGCGACATCAAATGATTACTTACCCGCGCTCAGATTGCCGCTATTTACCTTCTGAACAGTTTTCCCAAGCGAGTAGCATCTTAGCAAAGCTTAAAGATTTGTCTCTGCCATATCAAAAGGCCGCACAGCAAGCGAACCCCGCACAAAAAAGTAAAGCCTGGAATGATAAGCAGGTTGGCGCTCACCATGCCATTATTCCAACACAACAACTAGGCGCCTTCGAGAAACTCAACCACGACGAACGGAAGATCTTCGAGTTAATCGCCCGTCAGTACCTTATTCAATTTATGCCAGCTTATGAATATCTCGCTACTAAAATTATAATTGAAATTGAAGGGGGGCAATTTACTGCCCAAGGCGTTACGGTTGTTAAAGAAGGCTGGAAATCTTTAATGCCTAGCAACAAGAAAGAAGAGCCAGAATTACCGCAATTGACTGTAGGACAGCAAGTTCATTGTCTTCAAGGGGAAGTATTGGCCAAGCAGACAACTCCACCTGATGCCTTTACCGATGCAACGTTGCTTGCTGCCATGACAGGTATCAACCGCTTTGTCAGTGATAAAGCCATTAAAGCCATTTTGAAAGAAACCGATGGTCTCGGTACAGAAGGCACTCGTGCAGGCATCATTGAGTTACTCTTTAAACGCAGCTTTTTACAAAGAGAAGGCAAGCAAATTCACTCAACATCAACTGGAAGAGCGCTAATTGAAGCTCTGCCGGAAAGTGCCACTGTGCCAGATATGACTGCAAAATGGGAGGCAATGCTGAATGATATTAGCAAGAATATTACCCCATACCAGCATTTTATGGATGAGCTTTATCAGGCGCTGGACCATTTAATTTTAGGCGCTCGTCAAGGCTCTATAAGTAACTTTACCAACCTCCCCAAGGCACCGACCACTAAACGTACCTTTAAGAAGAAACGCCCCTCCAGAGCCAATGATAAAACAGGGGCTAAGCGCTCACCCAGAAAATCAAGAACAAACACTTAACCGAGTGCAAGCCAAATACCAACACCGATCATTAAAGTGCCAGCAATTCGATTCATAATGCGCACATTACCGCTTTTCATTAATAGTGAGCGCATAGTTCGACCACCCGACGCATAAATGAGTAAACAGCAAAACTCGAGCAAAAGAATGATTGCAATGAGGCTGACCAGTTGATTTGCTAACGGTAGTTCAGGATGTAAAAAGGGAGGTAGCAAAGCGACGAAGAAGGCCCAGCCCTTAGGGTTTGCAATAGCAGTTATAAACCCTTGGGATATGAGATCAAAAATACTGGCTCTTTTTTCATCATCATCCATTTTGATCGCCATTTTACCGCGTGACAACCACATTTGTACGCCAATATAGGCCAGATACACTCCTCCAGCGTACTTAAAGACAGTGAATACCGTAGGATAATTAAGTAGTAATGCAGCAACACCAAAAGCTGATAAGGCTGCGACTAGACCAACCCCAGTTAACTCCCCTACCATCATCCAAAGAGACCGTCTCACCCCCACAGTCATTCCGAGTGTCATGGCTAACGTCATACACATGCCAGGAGTGATTGATACAAAAAAGAAAGTCGGGATAAAAACCGACAGGAGGGCCAAGCTCATACCTACATCCACAAGGTTGTTAAGAAATACTCGTGAACTTGCCAGAAGTCATTGTGGGACGCAACGAAAATTTAATGAAAAGCGTCTTGTAGAAATCAGAAATGTTTTTTTCGTTGAAACTCGCCATCGTCGATAAATTTCTGCCATTCATCATCTAGGGCTTCCTCTGCCTCATTGTCACCTTTTGATTCGGCCTCCAGCTCAGCTTCCCGTTGCTGCAGCGCCATATCATCTTCAATCTCTTGAATAGTCTCAGTGAATTTATTAATCAACTCAGCCGCTTCAGTTTTTTCTTCAATTGGCTTTAATTGATTAATAGCCTCTTTATATTCATTAATGGCATCGTCCATTTTATGAGTTAAAAAAAACTGACGCGCTAAGTAGGCATGATGATCAGCATTAACCTTATATCGGAACCAGTGAAGCATTTCGTCAAAACGAGCAAAAGCCTCTTCACTGATTTGCTTATTAGATTTCGTCGACTGAAGATAACCATGAAATGACTCAAACAAACGTTTAAGCTCCATGATCTGAATTTCATCTACAACAGGCTTTGCTCGACGCTTCTCTTTGCTACTTTGAAATTGAGTCATTTCGTCTTGTAGGAAACGCCTTCGTCTAGAAAGTTGCTCATCCGCTTGAATAGCCAGCAGTTCATCACACAAACCTATCATTCGACTATAAAGCCATATCCGCATGTCTTTAGGCTGATATTGGGCGGGCATTTCATCCAAATAACGACGCACTTGGCGTAATTGGTTATTCAGTAACGCTGCCTTACGCAATCGTTCAATTCTAGCTTGCTCTCGCAGTTGTAGGAATATAGCAAACGCAATAAAGCCACCGATGATCAACAACAGTAGCGTTACGATAATTGCCGTCATAAGTTTCTATTTCCAAGCCGCCGTTAGAATAAAGTAATTCTATTATTTATTTCTTATATCAAAAGGACTTAGCTTACTCTAGAGCTTTTTCCAAATAATTCGTTTTCAATGCGCTGAATGCTGGAATTTAATGATTCTATCACGGGCCCAGACTGCTCAAAGGTAACGACTTTCTCCATTTCAGCCAATGCTAATCGTAATTTGTCGAGTGCAGCAGCTTTTTTATCCAACTCTAAGCATGCCTCAGCTTCTTTTAGCAATAAGTCATGATGCGCTAAACAAAATGAAAAACGAATTTGAGTCACTTGGTCCTTAGCGGTTGCTTTATCAACAAGCTGACTATTAACAAGCCCACGATATAGCAAAGGAATTGACTGTAAGCCCTGTTGAACCTGAGAGAGTTGAACATGTGTCTGCACCTTATCCTTAATTGATGCTTGCTGACCAATTTTTAGCTCTTCTAAAAGTTGAATAAAGCCAGGTAATTCTGGCTCTAAAGAGCGCGCCATTTTGTGGCGAGTAAGGGTTGAAATACTCGAAATTAAGTACTCAACTAGAACGACTTTTGTTGTTAAAGGCAAATAACGGTCAGTAAGAATAGTAAGCAGGTCGGCAATTCGGCCACAACGCTTTTCAAGCTGTTCCAGTTCCTGTCGTTGCTGAGCTTGACGCTCACTGTAGAAACGCAACACGCCAACGCTAATTAAAACGACAGCTATAGCCAGTGCAGCACCGACGATAATAGTCACTAGAAAACTTGTCGACACAATGCTTCCGCCTAATGAATTCAACCTTCTTAAGCATATAAAAAAACCGACCATAATGCATGGTCGGTTTTTTAATTTTTTCCTAAAGGCTTTTGCTGGTTACGCTACAGAGAAACCAAGCAGCGCATAGAAAATAATTGCTGACAACAATGCTGACGCTGGAACAGTAATGATCCATGCTGCGGCAATTCGAAGTAAAGCAGAACGTTTTACCAACTCTTTCTTGGTCGCCTTCTTAAGGCTCTTACGCTCTTCTTTTGAGATCGGAGCTGAAGACTGTAGCGCTTTAACTTCACGTAGAATCGCACGTTTCTCTTCTACGTCAGCCATTTTAAAGCGTTCTACGAATGCATGAGTTTCATCAGCACCTAGACCAGAGTTTGCAGAATGTTTTTCAATCTGAGCAAGCTTCTTCTCGTATGACAGCTTCAAATACTCACGAAGGAAACCAACACCGAAGATACCACCTACCGCGATGTGCGTAGAACTAACAGGCAAACCTAACTGAGATGCAATGATTACTGTAATTGCCGCCGCCATTGCTACACAGAATGCACGCGTCTTATCAAGCTCAGTGATTTCAGAGCCTACTGTTTTGATCAACTTAGGTCCGAATAATGCTAAACCAATTGCGATACCAACACCACCTACCAGCATTACCCATAATGGGATAGCCGCTTTAGAGGATACACCCCCGTGAAGCAAAGCATCGTTAATCGCAGCCAACGGTCCGATAGCGTTAGCAACATCGTTTGCACCATGCGCAAAGCTTAGTAATGCAGCTGAGACAATCAATGGGATCGTAAACAAGCTATTGACAGCATCTTTTTCATTTTTCAAAGACTCAGCCGCACGATCAACCAATGGACGTACAACAAAGTAAGCTGTCAGAGCAAGGCCAAAACCGATGATCAAAGCAGTAATGATATCTAGCTTCCAGATCTTCTTTAGACCTTTCATTGCCAAGTAAGTAGCAAATGCCCAGACCATTAGTGACACCAAAAGCGGAACCACTTTCTTCGCTGCTGCAATCATGTCACTTTGATAAGTGATAGAGCGCTTAATGTAAATCAAGAACGTCGCCGCAATGATACCGCCTAACGCAGGGGAAATTACCCAGCTAGCAACAATGGCACCAACTTGGCTCCAGTTAGCAATACCCCAGCCACCAGCGGCAATACCAGCCCCCATTACACCACCAACAATCGAGTGTGTCGTTGATACCGGAGCTCCCAAGTAAGTTGCCAAGTTCAGCCAGATAGCACCTGCTAATAGTGCAGCCATCATTATCCAAATGAAAGTCGCTGTATCAGCAATCGCATTAGGGTTGATGATGCCTTTCTTAATAGTGCCAACGACACTACCACCAGCAATGATTGCACCAGCCGCCTCAAAAATCGCAGCGATTAAGATCGCACCTGCCATAGACAGAGCTTTCGAACCTACCGCCGGACCAACGTTATTCGCAACGTCATTGGCACCGATATTCAGAGCCATGTAGGCACCAAACGCAGCGGCAATAGCTAGGATGGACACGTTAGAAACACCTTCGCCGTGGCTGTAAGCATAAAAGCCTGCTACCAAAACGAACGCTAACGCGATAAGAATGCGGACAACTTCACTGCCGCGACTGGTCTTTGATTCTGAGCCGTAATTTGCGAGATCCATAAAAGAGTCTTCTTAAGTTATTAAACGACACTGGTTGGTTTAAAACCGGTTACTCTACCCCAAGCAACTTTTCCAGCGATGTAAAAACTAATCCATCAAATTTCATCAAATTGAAACGTGCGCCATTCTACACTCAGAAGTTTTTCATAAAAACCCAAAGCTAGGTTAAATGAGAAAATTCCAATCAAATATTTTTTGCATGTTTCATTTTGGTGACATTTATATGTCTTTTATATGACAGAAATATTACAAGAGACAAGGTATTGCGATATTACCTAGATAAACCCCAAAAAAAAGCCCCCTTACGGGGGCCAAAAGTAGAATTGGGGGGCCAATTCTCAGGGTAAAAGAAGACCTTAGAAGAAACCTAATGGGTTGATATCGTAGCTCACTAACATGTTCTTAGTTTGCTGGTAGTGATCTAACATCATCTTATGCGTTTCACGGCCTACACCAGATTTCTTGTAGCCACCAAACGCCGCGTGTGCAGGGTATTGGTGGTAGCAGTTCATCCATACACGGCCCGCTTCAATGCCACGTCCCATTCGGTAAGCAAGATTTGTATCGCGCGTCCAAACACCTGCCCCCAAACCAAACTCAGTATCGTTCGCAATCGCTAGCGCTTCTGCTTCGTCTTTAAACGTTGTCACAGCTACAACAGGGCCGAAAATCTCTTCTTGGAAGACACGCATATCGTTTGAACCTTTCAGAAGCGTTGGCTTGATGTAGTAACCATCGTTAAAGCCTTCAATCACTTCCGAATCACCACCGATTAGAACTTCTGCACCTTCATCTCGACCAATTTGTAGGTAACTTAGAATCTTATCGAACTGCTCTTGGGAAGCTTGAGCACCGACCATTGTCTCAGTATCAAGAGGGTTGCCGCGCTTGATTTGACCAATACGCTCAACGACTAGCTTGATGAAGTCATCGTAAATATCTTCTTGAATCAATAAACGTGACGGGCAAGTACATACTTCACCTTGGTTAAAGAATGCTAGAACGGTACCTTCAACACACTTGCTGATGAATTCATCTTCCGCATTCATGATGTCTTTAAAGTAGATGTTTGGGGATTTACCACCAAGCTCTACTGTAGATGGAATAATATTTTCTGCTGCACACTTCATAATGTGTGAACCAACAGGTGTTGAACCAGTGAAAGCAATTTTCGCAATGCGAGTGCTTGTCGCTAATGCTTGGCCTGCTTCGGCACCATAGCCGTTTACGATGTTCAGTACACCCGCTGGTAGTAGATCTTTAATTAGGTCTGCTAATACTAGAATTGAGGCAGGCGTTTGTTCCGCTGGTTTAAGAATGACACAGTTACCCGCCGCAAGCGCAGGAGCCAACTTCCAAGCCGCCATAAGTAGCGGGAAGTTCCAAGGAATAATTTGACCAACCACACCTAGAGGTTCATGGAAATGATAGGCAACAGTGTTCTCATCAATTTCACCAATTGAGCCTTCTTGAGCACGAACACAACCTGCGAAATAACGGAAGTGGTCAGCACTTAAAGGAACATCTGCCGCTAGAGTTTCGCGAACTGCTTTACCATTATCCCAAGTTTCTGCAACCGCTAATGCCTCAAGATTGGCTTCGATGCGATCTGCGATTTTTAATAGAATGTGAGAACGCGCTTGAACAGATGTTTTTGCCCAAGCCGATTTCGCAGCATGCGCTGCATCAAGAGCAAGATTGATATCTTCTTCAGTAGATCGTGGAATACGACAAAATGGTTTACCATCGACTGGACTAACGTTATCAAAGTACTGCCCTTTAACAGGTGCTACCCATTCGCCACCGATAAAGTTTTCGTACTGCTCATTAAAGGTAACAACGCTGCCTTCAGAACCTGGTTTAGCATAGATCATACTGTTTACTCCGTTATTGTTGTTTTGTTTTATATTTAACAATGACTTTCAATGTAGACTCATGAATTCAAACTTACTTGCCTGACAGTCTAAATTAGTTGTCTGTAAGTCCATAAAAGTTGACCATCAGCTATAATTTGGGTTAATGATGTTTTAGTACTTTGTAACACCGCCATCAAACAACAATTAAAGAGGTGTGTATGTCTCATTCAACAACAAACTTAATTCTGCATCGGCAACCAACCAAACTTGTCGAAAATAGAGTTTGTTTTGCAGGACCTCATTCTGAACTGAGTATTTATGATACCTATGAGCAAGCCAATAAAGTCAGTTTGAAATCGGATGCTCTGCTTTACTGTGGAATGGTGACCGGCGCGAAAGTCATGCACACCCAATACGAGCAAGACATCACGTTTCTACCCCATGAATCTTTTATCTTGGCACCAAAAGAAGAGGTTCTGATTGATTTTCCTGAAGCGCAGATCGATCGCCCTACTACTTGCCTGACAGTGGAGATTTCTCAAGAGCGTATCGCACAAATTTGTGACCGAATGAATGATGTTACTAATGTTGATGGATTGGCTCCTATTGATCCAAACAAACCCTTACATACCCTACATACGCAGGGCACTCAACAAGTCCTTGATCGACTGGTAAGTGACTTTGTTCAAAATGACCCAGATAGAGACCTATTAGTTGACTTTGGTGTCAGTGAATTGGTAACACGTATTTTACGACATCATGGCCGTGAGGCATTTCTTCAATTTACAAAAACGATCCCAGATGCAAATGGTTTAACGAATGCTTTAAGTTTTATTGAAAGCAACCTATCACAACCATTAGACATCGATCATTTAAGCAAGCTGGCCTGCATGAGCCGTAGTCGTTTTTATCAAACTTTTAAGCGCCATTTGGGCTGTACACCCAACGAATACCAACACCAACGTCGCATGAATATCGCACTTTCATATTTGAAACAACGTCGCTCTGTCACAGAAGTCAGTATGGAACTTGGCTATCAAAGCCTGAGTCATTTCAGTCGCCGTTTTCATCAACATTTCGGTCTTTCTCCGAGACAAGTTCAAAACCAACTAAACTAGATAGCAGCACACAATAAAACGCCAAAAAAGCATAAAGAGAGCATATGAATTATGCTCTCTAGATTTGCAAAATTTAGTTGATATGATTCACTACACCCTACGTTTTATTGCCAAGGACAGCTATGTCATCTATTCCTGCCTCGTTATTCAAGCAAAAGAATTTTGTACACTTCTGGATTGGACAAATTGCCTCTTCTTTTGCATTTCAAATGTTAAGCGTAGGAATTGGTTGGCAAATATATGACCTTACGGGCAGTGCGATGGCCCTTGGACTGGTCGGCCTTTTCCAGTTTCTGCCTCAACTTATACTAACTCTTGTAGTCGGTCACGTAGCAGATCGGTACAACAGACGCATTATTTGCATATGTACACGCTTAATCATGGCCTCCACTGTTGGCATACTTGCATACGGTAACTTTACCGAGACTATTTCATCGACGATGATTTATGGATGTGCGGTCATGATAGGTACAGCACGAGCTTTTGAAATGCCCGCTGGCCAAGCAATATTACCTAACTTGATACCTCCAGAACTGCTATCAAGAGCAGTAAGCGCCATTGCTTCAGCACGAGAAATATCAGTGATCGCAGGGCCAGCTCTAGGCGGGGTGATTTACTTACTCGTAGCACCCACACTTTATTTGACGAGCATGGTTTGCTTTCTAGTCTCTTGCTGCATCTTATTTTTCTTACACTACAATTATGTCGCAAAAGCTAAGCAACCTGTTGATTTACACCATTTATTGGGTGGCCTTCGCTTTATAAAGAACAACAAACTCATTTTGGGTTCTGTTTCTTTAGACATGTTTGCAGTACTTCTAGGTGGTGCAACCGCTTTACTACCAATCGTCGCAAAAGATATTTTACATACGGGCCCATGGGGTTTAGGCCTATTACGCTGTGCGCCAGCCATTGGCGCTTTGCTTATGTCGATCTATTTAGCACGGCATCCGCTAACTCACAGTGTTGGCAAAATCATGTATGTTGCTGTGGCAACCTTTGGTGCCGCTACCATTTTATTTGGCCTATCAGAGCACTTAATTCTGTCAATGATTGCTTTGTTTATATTAGGCGCATCAGACATGATCAGCGTAGTTATCCGCTCAACCCTAGTGCAGTTGGAGACTCCCGATGATATGCGTGGTCGTGTTAGCGCTGCAAATTCGATTTTCATTGGTAGCTCTAACCAATTAGGTGAATTTGAATCAGGGGCAACGGCAGCATTGTTTGGCGTTGTACCAGCGATCGTATTAGGGGGCTTTGGAACAATCGCTGTAGTAGGGCTTTGGATGTACCTTTTCCCAACCTTATTGCATCGAAATACGCTGGAAAACGAAGAAAAGTAGCTAAATGAAACTTGTTTAACTACTAAATAGTATTAGCTCAGCAACAATAAGTTTTAGGCATAAAAAAAGCCGATCTATAAATAGATCGGCTTTTTTAAATTTGGTGCGGAAGGAGAGACTCGAACTCTCACGCCGTGAAGCACTGGAACCTAAATCCAGCGTGTCTACCAATTCCACCACTCCCGCAAAGAATGAAGCGTATTATAGGGATTCACTTCATCAGGTCAAGTGATTTTTAGAATTTAAAAATCACTTGAAAATCATGTACATATGACAAAAACCAAAAAGGCTGATCTACATTTAGATCAGCCTTTTAAATTTGGTGCGGAAGGAGAGACTCGAACTCTCACGCCGTGAAGCACTGGAACCTAAATCCAGCGTGTCTACCAATTCCACCACTCCCGCAAGGAATGGAGCGTATTATATGGAACGGTCTTTTAAGGTCAATAGATTTCTAAAAAGAAATTTTAAAAAGCATAAAATCGATCAATATAAAACCTATAGTAAACCATATAAAACAACTGTAGTTTACTAAATATTCCAAGGTATCTATACTCGCGCGACGTATTCAAGGAGTTTACAAATATGTGGATTTTACTGGCAATGACAGGACTTTGGGCTTTCTCTTTTAGCCTGATAGGTGTGTATTTAGCGGGTCAGGTTGATTCTTGGTTTTCTGTCTTAATGCGAGTGACATTGGCAATGCTGGTCTTCCTACCATTCATGAAGTTTCGACAAACACCAAAACCATTGGCGATAAAGCTAATGCTAATTGGAGCCTGTCAATTGGGCGTTATGTATGGTTTTTACTATCAGTCATTTCTTCACCTTTCAGTTCCAGAAGTATTACTCTTTACCGTCATGACACCAATATACATTGCTTTGATCAATGATATTTTGGAAAAACGTTTTCATTCTGGCTACATTATCAGCGCCATCATTGCGGTTTTAGGCGCAGTTGGCATCCGCTATCAAGGAATAGACGAAGGCTTCATTCAAGGTTTTCTGTTGGTTCAAGGTGCTAACCTTTGCTTTGGTTTAGGCCAAGTCTGTTATAAGCGCTTAATGGCAAAGCAAACCTCCGAACTGCCTCAGCTAACGCTATTTGGCTGGTTCTTCATTGGTGCTTTTTTAGTGGTACTGCCTTGCTTTGCACTATTGGGCAATACAGAGAAGCTACCAACCACCACTTTACAATGGAGTATTCTTGTATACCTAGGGGTTATCGCATCGGGTATCGGTTACTTTGCTTGGAACAAGGGTGCTACATTGGTAAATGTGGGGGCATTGGCTGTCGCAAACAACCTTTTGATTCCTGCCGGCATCTTGGTGAACGTACTATTCTGGAACCGTGATGCTGACATCATTCGTTTGGCATTTGGTGGCGGGATTATTATTTTTGCTCTGTATCTCAATGAGTGGTTTGTTAAGCAAAAGGATCGCGCTCAATTAGCAGTTAGCTAGCCTCCTTCTCCTATGCATAAAATACAAAGGGGACACTAGGTCCCCTTTGTATAACTTATTCAGACATGCTCAAGCCATTTTATTTGGCTAAAAACTCACTTCGCGTTTTGTCACTGCGCTTAAATAACCCGCCTAATGCAGTCGTCTGAGTCGATGAGCTGGCATCCATAACACCACGAGCTTTCACACAATAATGCGTCGCATCGATACTCACCGCCACGTTATCAGTCTCTAGCAGCGTTTGTAATGTTACAAGTACCTGTTGAGTGAGTCGTTCTTGCACCTGAGGTCGCTGCCCAAAAAAACGTACGATTCGATTTATTTTAGAAAGACCAATGATTTTGTTTTTAGGCAAATACGCTACTTTTGCCAATCCATCAATCGTCACAAAGTGATGCTCACAGGTGCTAGTGAAAGAGATATCGCTCACCTTCACCATCTCATCCACTTTCATTTTATTCTCGATGACTGTGATCTTAGGAAACTGGCTATAGTCCAAGCCGGAAAAGATTTCTTTAACATACATCTTAGCGATACGATGCGGCGTTTCACATAAACTGTCGTCTGTTAAGTCTAGGCCTAGTGTGTAAACAACATCTTCAAATGCTGACTTGATTCGTTGGTACTTTTCTTCGGTGGTTAAGCCATTATCAATCATTGGCGTTTCTAGGCCATGCTTGATCAAAGCATCACGAACTTTAGAAGCCTCTGCTGAAAGCGCAAAAGGGCTAACGTTGCTTGTTTCTGCCGTTGCAGTAGTCATATCGATACCTGTCTCACTAATTCGTCTAACATGTACTTGGTACGCCAAAACTTCTAAGCTAAGTGACGACCACCATCTAAAGCCAATGTACGCCCAGTCATGTAACGACTATTCAGAAGGTATTGTACCGCTGCAACCCCTTCCTGTTCACCTGGTTCTAGGCATAATAGCGATTTTTTTAAAGCTTTCTGCTGATATTCCTTATTGTCGCCTTCTTGAAACATTAAAAGAGAAGGCGCGATAGCATTCACTTTGACCTTTGGCGCTAGCTGGCGTGAGAAGGATACACTTAAATTTGCGAGGCCTGCTTTACTCGATGCGTACGCAATATGCTTATCACTACCTTTTTCAGCAACAAAGTCCGTCAAGTGGATGATGTCCGTAGCAATACCTATTTGATCCGCTGCATGACAGAGCAAAGGTTGTAACGACATATTAATTTGATATGGTGCTGCCACATGAACTTGCCACATACGTTCCATTAATCTGTACAGATCTAACTCATCCGCTTCCGATGCCCAATCTGAAGCATTATGTATAATGCTTCTAAGTCCTGAATACTCGGCTCGAATCTCAGAAATAAGTTTTTCGAGTTGCTTCTTAGATGTGAAGTCAGCTTTGATGCAATGAACTCCAAGCGATCTTAACTCATCCACTTCTTTAGAATGGGTGCGGTAACTCATTATCACTTGCTCACCTTGGTGCACAAGGTGCTTGATGATCGCCAGCCCTAAACGACGTCCACCTCCTGTGATGAAGTGAGGAAATCCAGTTACTGAACCTGCATTGCTTGAAAGACATTCCGAATTAATGGTCATTTCTCAAACTCTCTCATCCAATCTGAGTAAACATACGTAAAGAAACTTAGTTTAGTTCATATTATTAGTCTAAATTACATACTACCTTTCTGCATTCAGTTGATGGAGCCAATATGAGAAATCGTTCAGAACTGCCTGTTATCCCCCAATCTGCATTTGATTGGTATGACGAATATGCGCACGGTGACATAGATCGACGAACTTTTATCCGAAGGCTATCCACCCTTGGTGTTGCTGGTTTAACCGTGTCAGCAGTGTCTTCTGCGTTACTTCCTAATTATGCATTAGCAGAGCAAGTTTCATTTAATGACCCCGACATTACGGCACGTTACATCGAAATTGATGCGCCAAATGGCCATGGCCGTGCAGGAGGATATTTAGTCACACCTAAAAATGCGACCAGTGAAACACCTGCACCTGCTGTTCTAGTAGTACATGAAAATAGAGGTCTAAATCCCTATATTGAAGATGTCGCTCGACGTCTTGCGAAAGCAGGTTTTGTCGCCTTTGCACCTGACGCGCTGTTTCCTCTTGGGGGGTATCCTGGTAACGATGATGAAGGTAGAGCAATGCAGAAAACCTTGGACAGGGATAAAATACTAGGTGATTTCGGCGATGCAGCCACTTACTTAAAAGCCCAACCCATCACTACAGATAAGCTTGGTGTTGTAGGCTTTTGTTTTGGGGGCTATGTTTCTAACCAACTAGCGGCGTCATGGCCTGACATGATTAACGCTGCAGTTCCCTTTTATGGAACGCCACCAACATCAGATTTACAAAGCATTAAAGGGCCTCTGTTACTTCATTTTGCAGAGCTTGATCAACGAGTCAATGCAACTTGGCCAGATTATGAAAACGCTTTAAAGACTTTAGGAGCACAATATGAAGCTCATATGTATGAACGCGTAAATCATGGCTTCCATAATGATTCAACGGCGCGCTATGATGAAAAAAGTGCTGAGTTAGCGTGGCAAAGAACGTTAGACTTCTTTAACCAGCATCTGAGTTAGTCAGTCGGCTGCCATCGCTACAATATCGGTGGCAGCCCCCTCTAGATTAAACTGTTTGCGGCATGTCTTTCTGCTTGTTAAATGGGATACCGTTTGCGGGATTAACAGCTTGCCACATTGATGCACTCAACTCTTCAACAGGTGCAGTGGCACCCTCCGCTATCCACTCTGCAATGCCTTTAGCAACGTTTGGAAATGATACACGCACGACTTTTGTTTCGTTTAGCCACTGATGTATTACCTTTGGGGAAAGCTCATTTGTAGCCTTAGCAAACCCTAAATACTCTAAGGCAACCACATTTGATAACTGTTCTACTTGACCATGCAAAGGCTTGACCAAAATGCGTCTCCCCATATGCAATGCTTCTGAATTGAGTTCAAATCCTGCATTACAAAGCACAGATTGACACTCTCTCAAATTTTTTTGAAACCCATCACGACTAAATGGAAAAACTTCGACGTTGCCATAACGACCAGGCTCAATATCTCTACAATGCATTCGAAACTGATAAGAAGGTACACTCTCCAACATTTCCAATACGTCTTCAGAATTCTCAAAAGGAAGGTACACTAAGACTTGATCTTCGATCGCTATCTCACTAGTGGAAGTGTGTTGGATGATCGGAGGTAATATTGGCTGTCCAAAATGATGCCAATGCACTCCGACGCCTTTCGATACTGGCGCAAACCATGACATGATTAACGCCCCTAATGAATCCGCATTGTACTTAGGAATGTTATATTGAAAAGCGTATTGATGTCCTAACCCAATGCAGGGCTTGCCTTGTCTACGAGCAGCCCACGCAGTTACTGGCTCAAAGTCTGTTAACACCAAATCGTATGAAGATACGTCAATGGTATAAATATCTTTTATCAAGCGCGTGATATGCGCATTACGATAGGTTCCAAGCAAACTAATTTTGCCATTCTTTGCAACAAACGAAAGCCCTTGAAATGTTCGATAGTCCCCAAAGCACTGCATATCAAAGTAATCTGTATTTGCTCGACCTGAGAAAACATAATCAACTTCAACCCCTAAACGCGCAAACTCTTCACTCATTGCACGAGCACGAGTGATATGCCCATTTCCCGTTCCTTGTACTCCATACAACACTTTCATACCAACACCTCAAACGACAACATTGCACACGTCGAACCAAGAATTGCGCCCATCGCAGTATCTGTTGGGAAGTGTACTCCTAGAAAAATTCTCGACATTCCAACCATGACAGACCAACTATAAAAACTCATATAAAACTCTGGAAACCACTCACTTAGGCAATAAGCCATAAAGAAAGCACCTGAGGTATGACCAGAAGGAAATGAAAATTGATCTGACGGCCGAATAAAGCTGGTAAAATCGTCCAAAATATCCGCGGGGCGATTTCGTTTAAAACTTCGCTTTAGGACAAAATACAGCAAACGCTCAACAATAAATCCGAACGCAATGATTGCGGTCCAAAGCGAATGGCCAAAACTCCACAACAATAATGCAATAAGCACGTATAGCGGACCGTCCGCTGACATAGAAATAATTCGACTCGCTCGCGTCAGCATTTGACGCCTTTTGCGAGCCATTAACCAATAAAATGTTGTTACGTCCATGTTATGAATGCTGTTCAGTATATTCATACTTATCCCACCTATACATGCCTTTTATATTCCTAAAATAGGCTGATATGGTGTCACTTTCGTGGCAGCAGGATGATGCTTTTATGACAACAAAAAAGCGCCAGAAGGCGCTTTTTTAAGACAATCGAAATAAGGAACGAATTACATTTGGTTCGCTTCTTTGAACTTAGCCATTAGCTCTACAGGCTTTTTCTTCTTGTTTTCGCCGTTTAAAGCGTAAACAACCGTTTCTCCATTTGGACCGGCAGCGATATCAGTATAACGAAGAGGCACTTCACCAACGATGCGCGCATGATTCATCTCTTCCAGTGACTGGAATACATAAATACGCCCTTCCATGCGCATTTCACCATAGAAATCTTCCGCACCACTCAGGTCACCATCAAACATGTCGATACTAGCAATACCGCTTGTCTTCTTCTTGTCTTCATTGGTCAAACCAAACACCAACGTCTCACCTTTTGGCCCCTCACCGATGCGCACTTTACGGTAAGACGTTTCACCTACAGCTAAAAAGTCTTTGTAAGTGGCACGATCATCGAACAAATAAATGCGACCTTCTTCATGCACTTCATACAGGTCTTGATTATTTACTGGCATAGCTTCAGATGCCATTTCAGGGCCTGTTTTAGTTTTTGATCCTGCGCAAGCAGTAAGTAGCAATGAAGAAGCAAGTAAGCCAACAAATGGTAATGAACGTTTAGTCATGAGGTATCTCCTTAAGGTTATAGCCCCATAAACTAACAATGCAATATTGCAAAAATATTGCAAAGCCCATCATAGCCAATTGGATAACATGAAACCAACACCAAAAGAGCGCGTATAGTTATCGTAATCTAGAAGTGACTGACCATACCCCTCAAAATACTGGGCATACCCTCTGACCTTACCCCACATAGGAAAACTTACTCCTAATCTCACTGCCCCACGATTATTGGAAAAGTCTAGATTATTTCTCACAAGCACGTCATAGGTCACATCATTGACTACATGCACAAGAGTCAATTCACCATGCCCCAAATATTCCTCTATATCTGGATTATCATCGTCTTCTTCAGATTCAGGAATTCGATACCAAGGCTTCAAAGAAACAACTGTGTTCTCATGCTCAAAAACAAAGTCTGCATACACTCTGTTCCAAGAACGTGAAAGAGGATCGCCGCGACCATTTGATTGGTGATCAATACCAAGGTTTACATGCGTCAATTTTGTACCGAAAAATGAAAAGTCTGTCTCTTTTCGAATAAAAGCTTCAGGCTCATAACTAGTATCCCGAAAAGGTGCAGAAATTTTGCTATTGTAAGCCTGCCAATAAGACTCTTGGGTATAAGCAAACCACAACTTTGAGTCATTGCCTAAAACACCTTTCGCCACAGGAAATTTCATACTCACCTGAAACTTAAACTCAGTATCTTGCAAAGTATCATCAGGGTTAGCGCTATTATATGAGTCCCTGTCTCCTGACTTTTGCGTATAGTAAACAGGTAAAAAATAATTGGGCCTATGCGGAGTTAAAACAAACGGGTCGCTGGATGTTTGCTCCTCACGCTGAACTCTCTGCTCTACCATGCCTTTAGCTTTACGAGCCCTTTCGGAAATGGGCTCAGGTACTTCCGGCTCCAATGAGGAGGCTTGTGAACTAGGTTGCTCATTGGCACTATTTTTTACGTCTTCAGCCCAAGCACCAGATGCAAAACCAACCCCCAAAAGCAACCAACCGAACTTTCTATATGACATTAATTACTCCTAGGGCTTTCTGCGTCTCTTATTTCAATTAAGCAGGAATCACTTTCTTTAGATAAGAGTCATTATCCATCTCAATTATTTCAACTGATAGACTAACCTGTTTTACTGAAAAGCGACTTAAAGCATCTAGGACAGACTGTGAAAGTTCAGATTTCTGCTGTTTCGTTCGCCCTGAAAGCATACGGACAGATACGTGCACAAATGCATCTTGAACGCCACCTGTGATGAAGTGTTTGCATGCAAAAGCTCTTAGCTTTATATCAGCAGGCAAAAATAACTGAGACTCGATGCAAGCTTGTTGAACCGATTCCATCCAATCGAGTGGTGGAACCTCTTGTTCTAAATTTTGACTGTACTCAATAATACAATGTGGCATGAAGACTTCCTATTTTTAACGTTGTTATGAAAGTGTCAGTATCCTAACTGTATATTAACTGTAGGGGGTAACATATTTAAATGTCGGTAATTGCGTATGTTTTGAGCAACGATTTCTACAGCACTTTGAGGCGTAGTTGGTGCAGAAATATGAGGCAAAACAGTGATATTTGGATGCGTCCAAAACGGGTGAGAGCGTGGCAGAGGTTCATGCTGAAAAACATCCAATACAGCGTGATGAATTCGCCCTACATTTAACTCGTACATTAAAGCATCTTCATCAAGAATCTTTCCACGTGCAAAGTTGATGATTTGGGCCCCTGGCTTTAGTTTAGCAAGGTTCTCATAACTCAATAACCCTTCAGTTTCAGGGGTTTGTGGTAATAAGCAGACCAGAATGTCACTCTGGTTGAGAACCTTTTCTAATCCCTGTTCGCCATCGTAGCAATTCATTCCTGATATTGATTTGGCACTTCGACTCCAACCCACTACGGAAAAACCGAAATCGATAAGCCTTTTTGCGGATTGCGCACCTAGCTCCCCCAGCCCAAGTACGCCTATTGTTCTTTGCTTAGCCGAGACATAAGGTAAGGGCTTCCACACCGCTTTCGATTGTTGAGCTTTATAATCGGGCATATTACGATGAAGATAAAGAGACCACGCAAGCACAGCCTCACTCATTGTTCGACTCAATTCAGGATCAATTAAACGAACAATGCTAAAATTTGGCGCCACATCCGCTTGAAGAAGTTTCTCAACACCGGCCCAAACACTATGAACCCATACTAGGTTAGGCAGTAGTTTCAGCTGGTTAGGATCAGGGTTTGCTATAACAGCGATATCAGAGTTTTCCTTTTCGTGTTCTGACATCATTGATAAAGGCAAGATTAATTCATCAGGAAGCGATGATGACAGCATATCCAACCATAACTGTTCTTCAGCTTTATCTAGGGAACTAACAAAAGGAATCGTGGACTTCAACATAACCTCTCCATTAACCGCTTAACCTGACTGAAATAAATTTCGCTAGATTACTTCAGTTTCGAAGTGAGATTTACAATACTTCTCGAATTCCGTGGCACAAACAGGTCTACTAAAGTAGTACCCTTGGTAACTGTAACAGCCCATTAATTGCAATTGCTGAAAGTGCTCTAGTGTTTCAACTCCCTCAGCCAGCACATTTAACGATAAAGCGTTAGCCATAGCGATAACGGCCAATACGATGGCGTAATCATCTTTATCATTTATTAAGTCTCTGACAAATGATTGATCAATTTTCAATCGATCAATTGGAAGATCTTTCAGGTATTTTAAAGAAGAGTAACCGGTACCAAAATCATCAACCGATAAACTGATGCCTAAATCACGCAACTGCTCCATCTTTGCCAAGGCACTATCAAGGTCAGACATTAAAACCGTTTCGGTAATTTCGATATCGACTAATTCAGCTGGTAAACCACTCTTATCCAAAGCCTCTATCACATAGTCTAGTAAATTAGCGTGGGCAAACTGCATAGGGCTCACATTGATTGAAATTTTCCAGCTATCCTGCCATAGACCTTGTTGACGCCAAGTAGCCACTTGCTCTGTAGACTTCTGTAGTACAATTCTGCCGATGTCATGAATAAGACCAATTTCTTCAGCAACAGGAATAAATTCCATTGGAGAAATAAAACCACGATCGTGGTCTTTCCAACGTAATAAAACTTCTGCGCCTATAATGTCACCCTTGTCATTATTTTGCGGCTGGTAATACACCTCAAACTCATCTTCTTTTAATGCACGATGGAGAGACTTTTCCATTTGCAAACGTGCATCTGATGTGGATTGCATGTCCTCTTGAAAAAAGGCACACGTATTCCGCCCTAACTCTTTTGCCTTATAAAGAGCGGTATCAGCCTGCCTTAGAATGGTTGCAGTAGATTCTTCTGAACCATCAAAATACGACACCCCCATACTCGCAGTGACATGTAAATCATGTCCTTCTACATGCTTTGGTTGAGAGCATTCAAAAAGTACGCGCTGAATAAAGTTATTCATGGAAACGTTACTTTCTTCCATGTCACCACGAACATTTCCCCACAGAAAGACAAACTCATCCCCACCTACTCGAGCAAATGTGGTGTTTGGCGGAACAAGTGGCAACAGGCCATCCACTATTTCTAACAATAATTGATCGCCTATATTATGTCCTAGCGAATCATTGATCGTTTTAAAGCGGTCCAAATCCAGCATGATCAATGCACCGAAACTGGCAGGTTTCATTTCACTCATACATTTCTGCAAATGATCTATCATTAATGCGCGATTCGGCAACCGAGTAAGTGAGTCATAAAATGAAAGCCTATTGATTCGTTTTTGAGCCTCTTTACGTTCAGACAAATCACGCATAAGCAAGACAAATTCTACTTCACCATGTACTTCGTACTTACTAATGCGTATTTCAATTGGGGTAAGAGTTAGATTATTAGATAGCGTCGTTTCAGCAGTCATGGTCTGATCAACAGGCAAATCTCGCAATGAGTGCTCTAAAGATGCCCAAAAACTTCCTCCCTTAACAGTTGTCAGAGGTAAATTCGACATATCTTCTGAGGATTTATTTAAGAGCTTTTCTGCCGCCTCATTGACGACCTGCACTCTAAGCATTCTATCTAACACAACAATCCCATCCGCCGCGTGGCTGATCATGGCTTTTGAGTGTTGATGACTTCGATCTAACGCCTCCAGAGCATTGGTTAAACGCAGCCAAAGCGCATTAAAGGTTGCTTTCAAACGTCCTAGTTCATCATTGCTGTGTAATACATCAAAGCTTGCTGGTACAGATACTCCATTCACTTCATCTACTTTTGCCAATGACCATGTCAACTGCTTCACAGGGCGAGTGACAATCACATAAAATAGCCAAGAAAGAATCAGAGCAAGCAAAACATCTTTAACCAAGTTTTGAATAAATAGCTGGCTATTAAAAGCGATAATTTGCTCAACCAAATAACGACGATCTAACTCTAACTGTATGCGACCTAGAGGAATCTCAATACCGCTAAAGTTCAATAAACGCCCGACAGAGAGTTGCTCACGTAATAAGAAGTTAGCAACATCATTAGATAAAGACGGCGAGAGAGTTGGGGCACTTGCTTGAGCAAAAATGTGATCATTTTCATCATAAACAGTTGCTTGCTGAATGGCTGGGTTATATAGCAAACTTTCAACTTGTTGTTGAGCGAAAGTAACGTCTAGACGAAATAGTGCTTGGGAAAGGGGTCGTTCAACGATGGACAAAGTGTCGTTGAACTCTTTTTGTATTCGATATGGCTCTTGCTGAATAGTGCGATATGCTTGAAAAAAACTAAGTACTAAACTGAGAACAATCGCAAAAATTAGCGTTGCTAAAGACTGTTTGATGTAAAGTGATCGATTTAATGCGGATATCATTCTTACCCTACAACTTCAGCCTCTATGACAAACAATAAAAGGTATTCTCGATATATTCTTATAACTTACCAACGCATGACTATACAGGGTTAATAGTCTTATGCAAACCACCCTTGGAATGATTTTGCTCAACTATTCTCTACTTAGCTTTAGCTATTAAATAGCCGCATATAAAGAGCAGACTTTTTACTAAAAATCCGTTAAATAAAGCTGGCTCTTTTATTTGTAAGGTAAGAATATCGAACCATCATGAGGCATGCCTGTATTGCGTTGATGATACTTTGACAATACAACGGTTAATACTAGTACCCCACCAAGAACCAACCAAGAACCTAATACTACCGAGGACCAACCACCCAGTTGCCAAAAAGGGTCAAGGTAAAAACCACCAACACTCGCTCCGAGATAGTAAAAAACTAAATACAGTGACGAGGCACTTGCTTTAGCCTGTTTGGCATTTTTGCTAACAAATCCGCTTGTAGTTGAGTGACAAAGGAAAAAGCCAAAGCAATTGATAAATAAACCAACAATGATTGCAATCAAAGAGGGATACAGGGTGATCAAAGACCCTAGCATAAGGATGCCTGTCCCAATCGTCATGATCTTAGGCTGAGAAATGTATGCGGCTAACTTTCCTGAAAATGCCGAACCCACGGTACCACTTAAGTAGGTCAAAAAAAGAAGGCTGACATACTTTGCCGACAATGAATATGGTGCGTCCTCGAGAACAAAGGTAATGTAGCTGTATTGATTGATAAATATAAAAAAGTTAAAGCCGCCAATCAGGTAGCACATCAGCAAAACTGGGCTCCGAAGATGCAGCGTTACATTAGTAATAAAATCTCCTATCAAGAAAGGTTTAGCGTGGAAGTTTCGCGAGTTCGGCAACAGAACCCAGAACAAGGTAAAACAAACCATGCTGACAACAGACATCACCATAAATGCAGCTGAGGGCCCTTGCCACTCACCGATAAAACCGCCAATTAAGCGCCCACCTATGCCACCAATTGTATTCCCACTGATATAAAGCCCGACTGCCACAGCCATGGCATGAGGGGTATATTCATCACCCAGATAAGCAACCGCTATTGCAGGTAAGCCGGCAAGAAAAAAACCTTGAAGCCCTCTCAAAACTATAAGGCTGCTGTAATCACTGACGAAACTTAATGCAAATGTCGTAAGAGTCACCCCAAATAAAGTCACCACCATGATTTTTTTACGACCAAGCGCATCGGATAAAGGACCGTAGATTAATAAAGATAAGCCCAAAGTTAATGTTGTAATCGTAAAGCTACTCGACGCTTGTAGCTCACTAATTGCAAACGTTTGAGCGATCATAGGTAGCAACGGTTGGGTTACGTAAACATTAGCAAACACCATAAACGAGCCAATAATAAGCGCTAACGTTCCGCGCCAAAATGCCCAACCACTGGATTCAATCAATGCATTTCACCTTCAAAAGACAATTAATGAAGGAACTATACGCCCAATAAATTTATCAATAAAATATATAAAAATTATCATTTGGATCAAAATAAATGATTGAGATAAAACCACTTAGATACTTCTTAGCTATTGCCGACACCTTAAGTTTTACACGTGCCTCTGAACAACTTTATGTTGCTCAACCTGCATTAAGCATGGCGATGAAAAAATTAGAACGAGAGCTAGACGTTACTCTTTTCCATCGACGCGATCGAAAAATAAGCCTAACAGATGAAGGAAAAGTGCTTTACGAATACGCTAGAAAACTCATTCAACAAGCAGACCAAACACAATCTGCAATGGAAGAGCTCAGTGGGCTAAAAAGTGGTGAAGTCAGAGTGGGGATTCCCAGTATGCTTGGCTCTTACTACTTCCCTCCTATTCTAATGGCATTTCGCCATCGGTACCCAAACCTAACACTTCAAGTGATTGAAGGAGGCACATGGAAACTCCAGCAAATGCTAGAAAGTGGAGAAATAGACCTAAGTGTAATTGTTGCTGAAAAGCCAAACGATTCATTAGAAACTCACGGGCTTTTAAAAGAACAAATGTTAGTCACTATTAACCAAGACCACCCTTTCGTAGCATTACGAAGCATTGAGCCTGAACTGTTCTTTCAAGAAGAGCTCGTTATGTTCAAAGAAGGTTTTTTTCATCGACGCGTTATTGACCGATTAGCCCAGCAACAAGGAGTTAAGCCAAACATTGGCTTTGAGACTAACCTGATCCCTCTCATAAAATCTATTGT
Source organism: Marinomonas ostreistagni (assembly GCF_016461785.1). Classification (GTDB taxonomy): domain Bacteria; phylum Pseudomonadota; class Gammaproteobacteria; order Pseudomonadales; family Marinomonadaceae; genus Marinomonas; species Marinomonas ostreistagni_A. The sequence continues at coordinate 125,455 of NZ_JAEMUH010000010.1, forward strand.
TCAACAGGGGTTTGGAATTACAACGCTCCTTGGAATGGTAATAGAAGAGAACGATGGGCTGGTCACACGACCGTTTTCTGATGAAGTTTGGCTGGATATCAATATTGCCTGGCGTAAAGATGGCTACCTTTCAAAAGCTAACCGCACCTTCCTAGCATTCCTAATAGAAGAAACAGAGCGAAATAAACCTAGCACATGAACTTAACAACCAAGAAAACTGCGAAAACCTCACTAAAGGAATCCCTATTGAGACATAAGCATTGATTAAAATGTAAAAAATCGTATCCTCCCATTGTCTCAGTCACATCAATGTTACTTTTTGTAAGCAATCTTCATAATGACCAAAGGACGAAGTCATGAAACTTTCACTTCAGAGCAAAATTACTTTACAAAGCATTTTTGCCATTCTCATTGTCTCCATCTCTGTGGGCTGGCTTGCTTACAGCAAGTTTTACTCTGCAAATCAAGAAAGCATCCGATCTGAATCCGCTTCACAAGCATCCGCTATCAACGTTTATTTAACGAACTGGTATTCAGACCGAGAATCAACCATGGCCTCGGTAAAACACCATTTGGAAAAATCTCTTTCTACTCAAAATGAAAATGAAACCGAGATTTTATCTGTTCTTCAACAAGCCCAATCAAGCCTAGGCTTTGGGATGACTTTTCTCGGGTTAGAAAATGGGCATATGTATAGACATGATCCAAGCTTAAACGGTGCAGGTTATGACCCTCGAGTGCGCTCTTGGTACAAAGAAGCAAAAGCAAGTAAAACGGCGTATGTTACTGCCCCCTATATTTCAGCCTCAACCAAAAAGTTGTCCATGACTTTCGTTGAACCAATTATTGTCAACGGACGTTTTATCGGAGCAATTGGAGGGTTAGTATTCCTTGAAGATTTACTGGATCGTATATTGGAACTGAAAGTTTTGGGCAATGGTGAACTCATTCTTTTGGGGCAATCAGGGCAAGTCATCGCACATCAGGATAAGTCCCTCATACAAAAGAATATTGATGAACTAGACTATCAACTTACTAATGAAGAGATTGAAGCCTCTCAACATTCCCCTATTTACAAAGAGCTTGAGGTAGCTGGCGTTCCAAAGTTTGTTTATATCCAGAAACTTGCTAAAGCCAATTGGTCTGTTGCATTAGTGATGGATAAAGCAACATTAATGACCCCTATCCATAATTTTGCTTCCTCTGCCATCATTTCCGTTCTGATATCACTGATTGTTATCTCCTTGATTATTTTTAAATTGGTGCAGTGGCTATTAAAAGACCTTAGAACTGTTACTACAAAGCTTCAGGATATTTCTAACGGAGACGCAGATTTAACCGCTCGTATCTCAGTTAACAGCCAAGATGAAGTTGCGGCGTTGGTCACCGCTTTTAATCAGTTTGTGGAAAGGCTGCAGAGTACTATCAATAATATCAAGTCTATTGAAGGTAAAATTGCATTACAAACCAGTGCTATTAACGATACTTCAGAACACAGCCACACCAGATTAATTGCCCAACAAAACAGTATTACGATGGTAGCAACAGCCGTTCATGAAATGGCCCAAGCTACTCAAGAAATCGCAGACAATGCACTTGAAACGGCTCGTAATGCAGATAACGCAGTCTCTACAAGTGCATCGGGACAATCTCAGATAGACACTAGTCAAACCAGCATCCAACAACTTGCCCAAGAGGTTGGTAATGTCTCAGAGGTCATTCAAAAAGTTAGTGAAGATGCTGAGAGTATTAATTCTATCCTGAACACTATATCTGACATTGCCGAGCAAACGAATTTACTTGCCCTCAATGCAGCAATTGAGGCAGCTCGAGCCGGAGAGCAAGGCCGCGGCTTCGCTGTAGTAGCTGACGAAGTACGCGTTCTGAGTCAACGAACCTATAGTTCAATCGAAGAAATTCAAAAGATGATTGAAAACTTACAAGTTAGTAGTCGTCAGGCCGTCACTCAAATACAAAAGAGTTACGAACAAGCAGAGAAAAGTGTAACGGATATTCATACAGCACGTGCAAGCTTTGACCAAATCAAACAGCTAATAACCAGTATAAGCGATCGAGCAACTCAGATAGCCAGTGCAACAGAGGAACAAACAAGTGTTACAAAAGGTATTAGCGAAAACACATCCGAAGTTGATGAGGGAGCGCGTGAGATGGTGACCTTTGCAGAGAAAAATGAAGCCACAGCTAACCAGTTAGCTGACTTAACCAAAGAGCTCAACGAAAACATCCATTACTTTAAAAGTTAATATTGTTAACTCATCATCGAAGCAGGGTTGCCAGCATCAACCCTGCTTTATTTGGCTAGGCAAATGGCGCAACCCCAATCAGCCATGCATGAAGATGAAAAGCGACAATGTAATACGCGACTAAGCTTAGTACTAAAGCAAGAATGTCGTATTTAAAGTCAGGCGCTTGATATACTACTTTTTCACTTCTAATACGGCGCTTTGAGATTACGAAATTTATGACCGCCCACGCCAGAAAGCTGCCAAATAAGACCACATCAGCAGTAGTACCATTGCTAATCAAGTGAGCAAAAGCCCATAGCTTAACGCCCACGACCATTGGTACGCCAATTCGGGACTTCGTTTTACTGTATGGCATGGCCGCTACAATCACGTAGAAAAATGCAACCAAGACTAATAGCGCTGCAATATGACGGGTCCAAACTGGAGGATACCAAAGCCACTCAGCACTGTAGCGGGCATAGCCATAGCCCATAATTATCGTCAGCAACCCCGTTACAGCCACAGCAGAATGCATCAATTTCCAATTTTTTGTGCCCAGCTGCTCCATCATAAATTGACGCCACTCTGGTGCGAATAACCGTATCGAATGAATTCCTATGAATAAAACTAACCCTACGAGCAATAACGCCATCGTCCTCTCCAAATCAAGCTAAAAAAACTTCTAAAACATTTATCAAACAGAGTGCAGAGCAGCAAAATTGAGTGCATAACCCGCCATGTTTGAAGTCATATTTCCTATATTATTCAAGCGATTATACAGTCTTTACATTTTCCGGATGCGACTATCTCACATTTCGTTTTCTTTGCAATTTCCCGACACCATAATCACATTATCAAGCCAATTTATCATTATGATTAATAACCATGGTCAGATAAGTGGTTCTTACCAATCCTCTTAGAACTCTATTTAATTAAGCGAATAACGAACTTATATGCTGAAACTTTCAACGTTAACATTACCTGTGATCGCGAGCTTAGCATTATCAAATGCATCTTGGGCAGAAGAAAGCTTGCCAAGCACTAATGAAAACAAAGCACAAACCTCTAGCGTGATGAAACCTGAGCGGACAGGCTACAGCTTCTCTCGCCAAACCGTTATCGATTTAGCGAAAGCACTTGCTGCAGAGCCTATGAAAGCGCCGCAGAAAGCAGATCCTGAATTAATTAATTTGGACTACGATACGTATCGTCAGATCAACTTTCAGCAAAATCAAGCTGTCTGGGGAGATGCGCCAACACAGTTTTCGATCCAGTTATTCGCACCAGGCTTTTTATATCAAGATCTAGTGGAAATCGATGCAGTTGAGAGTGGGCGAGCTTATCCTATCAATGCCACATCCGAATCTTTTATTACTCCTAATGAAAATATCAGTAAGCTGATCGCTGATCTAGGTAAGTTCGCAGGATTACGTTTGCACTACCCCATCAACACCGATGATAAGAAGGATGAATTTATTGTCTTTCAAGGTGCCAGCTACTTTCGCGCCATTTCCAAAGGCCAAAAGTATGGCGTTTCGGCTAGAGGCCTCGCGGTTGATGTCGCACAGCCTAAAGGGGAAGAATTTCCTATGTTCCGCCACTTTTGGATAGAGCGACCTTCAAGCTCACAGCAAGCGATTGTTGTGCACGCTTTGCTTGACAGCAAAAGTGTTACCGGAGCTTATCGATTTGGCATCTTCCCAGGATCACCAACACGAATCGAAGTGGAATCCACGCTGTTCCCGCGAAAAGATTTAGATCATGTTGGTTTAGCACCTTTAACATCGATGTACATGTTTAATAAGACAATGGACGAATCCCCATCAGCAGACCACCGAGCAGCAGTGCACAACTCAGAAGGCCTGCAGATTCAAACAGGTCAAGGGGAAATGCTATGGCGTCCATTGTCTAACCCAGACAATCTACAAATCAGTGCGTTTATGGATGAATCACCACAAGGTTTCGGCTTGATTCAGCGCCAGCGCCAATTTAGTGCCTATCAAGATTTAGAAGCCCTTTATCAGCGCCGCCCTTCTATCTGGGTGAAACCAATGAATGACTGGGGCAAAGGCCATATTGAGCTGGTTGAAATTCCTTCTCAGTCTGAAAGTAACGACAATATTGTTGCTTACTGGCAACCAGAAGCTCCCCTTAAAAAGGGTCAGCCTTTTGAATATTCATACCGCTTAACTCTCACTAATGACACACCAGTATTATCTGGACAACCACATATTGTCCGTAGTGCGGTGAACGAGTCGTCATCTGAGCCACAGTTAGTTATTGATTACGAGGACGTGAAGGTATCCATTCTTGAAAGCCTTCAAGTAGACGCCAGCATCAGCCAAGGCAGAATTGTTGACACTAAATTAGTTGCCAACCCTTATCAGCAAGGTGTTCGAGCCTTTGTCACTTTTGACCCTGAAGAAGCCGATACGGCTGAAATTAGACTACAGCTAAAACAAGACGATAAACCACTTGCAGAGACGTGGTTATATCGATGGACGGGAGAATGATGGATCATAAGATGAAATACTCAACAAATTACGCTTTACCCAAAGATGCCGTACTCGACATGCCGAGACATGCCATTAATGAGCAGAGAAAAGAGACAAAAAAGCAGCAGCAACGCTTTTTTTTCACCACCTTACTTTCTAGGTTTTTCGTACTAATTTGTACCGTAGGGCTCTCTGTTTACGGCGCGAAAGAAATGTATGAGGTATTGAGTACCAACCATATTACTTGGTTACAGTGGTTATTTCTTGCTCTTTTCTGCATTAATTTTACATGGATTTCGTTCGCTTTTAGTCAAGCAACCCTCGGCCTGCTATTCAAGTTGTCACCATTTCGCAAAAAGCGCTTGGAAGCAGAACCCGACGGCGTTACCGCAATCTTATTACCAGTTTACAATGAAGACCCCATGCGGATTCGAGCCAGCATTGAAGCCATGCAGGAAGATCTTTTGGAGAATGCGCCAGGTAAGTTTGCCTTTTTCATTCTGAGTGATACCAATCGAGCTGAAAATAGCATTCGCGAGAAACAGGCTTTTCATCCCATTCTCAATGATGATCAGACTGGTTGCCCTATTTACTATCGTCGCCGCTTTAATAATGCTGAGCGAAAAGCGGGCAATGTTTCAGACTGGGTAACCCGTTTTGGCGCTGAATATGACTGCATGATTGTACTTGATGCAGACAGCTTGATGAGTGCAGAGTGCTTGATGTCGATGGCTCGTCGTATGGCGGCAGAACCCACCTTAGGTTTAATCCAAACACTTCCAACGATTATACGTGCCGATACGCTTTATAGCCGAATTCAGCAGTTCGCCAATCAATGCTTCGGCCCCATTTATGCAGCAGGGTTAACCACTTGGCATGGTAATGCTTCAAATTTCTGGGGTCATAACGCTATTATCCGAACTCGCGCTTTTGCTGAAGCTTGTGGTTTGCCAATCCTTCCTGGTAAAGCACCATTTGGCGGTCATGTCATGAGTCACGACTTTATAGAAGCGGCACTCTTGCGCCGAGCTGGATGGGGCGTACGCTTTGATACCGATTTGCAGGCCTCATATGAAGAGGCACCGCCATCACTGATTGACGTCATGGTTCGTGACCGTCGTTGGTGTCAGGGGAACTTGCAGCACAAAGCATTTGTTCCAGCTAAAGGCCTGCATTTCGTTTCTCGAATGCACTTGATGACGGGCATATTCTCCTACTTCAGTGCTGTTTTTTGGTTTGCACTGATCGCCGTCGGTTTTGCTCTTGCAATTCAAGCTCACTTTGTCAGACCTGAGTATTTTAATAATCTATCGCTTTTTCCAACTTGGCCAGTATTTGACTTTGAGAGGGCACGCTCGCTATTCGTCGTCTCCATGGCGTTAGTGTTAGCCCCTAAGTTTTATGGCTGGATTAATGTAATGCTGCATTGGCGTGTTTGCCGTCAGTTTGGCGGGCCAATTATGCTAACCATAGATACTCTACTGGAAGTACTCATTTCGGCCCTTTACGCACCTATTTTGATGTTCTCGCAATTCTTAGTGGTCGTGGACGTGTTAAAGGGCCGAGACAGCGGCTGGAAGCCGCAGTCACGAGATGACGGGGCGAACCGCTGGTCTGAGGCTGCACGTGCACACATTTACCATACATTGTTTGGTATGTTACTTGCGGCCAGCGCCTACTTTTTGAGCCCACAACTATTTTATTGGTCGCTGCCCATTTCATTTGGGTTGATTTTCTCAATTCCTCTTTCTTGGTTAAGTGGCGGCTCTAAACGAGGCAATGTACTCGCTAGATTGGGCCTCTTAAAAGGCCCAGAGGAACGTAGACCAAGTAAAATCGTAAGTTTACTAGAGCAACATATTGCGAGACTCGAGCATCACGCAAGCAGCTCTAATACTCTCAAAGACTATGTCGATAACAGAGAGTTTTACTATTGGCACTTAGCTCAACTCCCAGAGCTTGAAAACAAACAGTTTGATCGACATAAGGTCTGTGCTGCATGGCAAATCGAGCACAGTGACTCTATTGATGAGCTTTACGAACATCTGAATGAACAAGAGCTACTGTCAATTCTCAAGTACCGCTCTGTATTTTTGAGCTTACAGAAGTTTCTACCAGAAGCATCTCAAAACGCTCGCCAATCTGCATAAATACCAGTCAGCCACCTAGTGGTGGCTGACTATTCAATCGAGCATGATCCAATACTTTTACGCGCAAAGCGTTCTAGCATGACCATTTTCATGACATAGATTAATAGAAATCTCTCGTCACTCGCACACATCTCTCAAAAATTAATCTAGATCAATTTCTTTTTTGCGTACAAGAGTATGGTGAGCACATCTTATTTGATTTGCACCCACCAGGAGACATGGATATGAAATCTGTAACTAAATTCGCCTTAATTTCCGCTGCACTTGTAAGTGCCCCTCTGGCTATGGCACACGAAGCGGGTGACATGTTTATTCGTGGCGGTTTGGTCGATGTCGTACCAAATGAAAGCAGCACAGGTCTAGACCTAGGCGTTGAAAGCAATGTACAGATAGGCTTAACTGCAACGTATATGTATTCAGATAACGTTGGTATCGAGCTACTTGCTGCCACACCGTTTACACACGATGTGACACTAGCAGGTGCAGGAAAAATTGGTGAAGTATCTCATCTACCACCATCATTGATGGCTCAATATTACTTTGGTCAAGCTGACAGTGCAGTACGCCCATATGTTGGTGCAGGTCTTAACTACACGGTATTCTTTGATGAGAAAACGGAAGGCGCTATCGCTGGCACGGATCTAGAACTTGATGATTCATTTGGTCTTGCTGTTCAAGCTGGTCTTGATTACAGCCTATCTGAAAACCTATTCGTAAACGCTTCAATTTGGTACATGGACATTAGTACCGATGTTAAACTAGACGGTGTTAAATCTGCTGAACTAGATATCGACCCGCTTGCTTTCATGGCCAGCGTTGGTTACAAGTTTTAATCATCTAGTCTAAGATTTCCTCTTGAAAGTCTCGCTCATAGATCGAGACTTTCATGTTTTAAAACGTCAAGAATCCCCAAAACCTCGCCCTCAATTGACAACTTATTGCAGCTAAGCAGAACAAACCGCACAGCAAATTTGAAGTTGACGCTATTCATATTTACTCCATAACCAATCCGATCAACACTGATCTCGTTCTTAAAAATTGGTCACAAGGAGTAACACCATGAAAAAAGTTATGCCAATCATTGCTAGTACTATTGCCCTTTCATCATTTGCGGGAATTGCTCACGCAGAAGATTGGAGCACAAACGAAAGCGGCCTCTATATTGGTGGTAACTACGGCTATTTAAAAGTCGATAGCGACGACGACTTTGATGACAATAATGATGTATGGCAAGGTCTTATTGGCTATCGTTTTAGCGAGTTCTTTGCTCTGGAAGGTAGCTACACTGACTTCGGTTCTTACGGTGGCAGTCTTGCAAATGCTGAAACAGATGGTTACAGCGCAGCTCTTAAAGGTATTCTGCCATTAACCGATTCAATTGAGTTTTTCGCCAAAGCCGGTCAAATTTGGTACGACACAGATTATTCTGTCGCTGGCGTAACAGGCAGCTCTGATGATGAAGCATTATTTGCAGGTGCGGGCTTAAACTTCAAACTGTCTGAGCAACTGCTTCTTAATGCCCAATACACTTGGTACGACGCAGAACTGAGTGCAGATGATCTAGATGAAGACAGTGATTTTGACACAAACTTTAACCAAGCAAGTGTTGGTGTTGAATACCGCTTTTAAGCAACCTATCAAGTAACAAAGAAAGCCCTTTTATGGGCTTTCTTTCGTTTACGCAATGCTTTTCACATGACTATGTAAACGATAGCCTGCGATCAGACCAATCACAGCAAACCCAATCCAAATCAACTCTCTTGGCACAGTAGGCCAAGACAGTAACGTTCCCACTAATACGTTACCTGTAAATGCAGCTAAACCACCAACACAAGAATACATCCCGTAATAGCTGCCCAGCTCAGATTTAGAACAAAATTTCGGTACATAAGAGCCAAGTAATGGGAGAACTAACATTGAACCAACACTGAATATAGCAGCGTACAGAACAAAGTTAGCGCCAGGGAGTGACATAATATTTGGTAAGAACAGCAAATAAGAACTCCCCATCAGTGCAAGCCCCAAGCCCATTGCTTTGGCACTTCCTATCGTCCGACTAACCAAACGACTAATGGGTAATTGAAAGCATATTCCTAAAATAGATGACGTCATAAACACCCAAGTAATCACGCTTGAGTCCAATGCTCGTGTCTCTACTTCGTTAGGCAATGCTAAATATAATTGATGAAAGAATAAATGGAATGCACAAGCGTAAGCAATAAACTTAAGAAATGCTGTATTTTTAAGCATGTTTAACCAGTGCCGCCAAAACGCACCCTCGCTGCGGCTGCGCTTTTCTTGGTCAGCCAATTCAGGTAAAAAACGCCACTGGATGACAAACAACCCGAAAAACAATAATGCAGCGCCAAAACCGACCCACATAAAGTCGATGGTCACTAATGCAATCCCCAACAGAGGACCAAGAAACATACCTGATTCACTGGTCCAATTTTGCATGGCAAAGATGCGGTCACGACGTGTTTGATCGGGTGCTTCATGTGCCAAATACGCGTTACTCGAAGGGGTGAATAATGCACCAGCAAAGCCGGTTAAAAACGCTCCTAGTAGTAGTAATGGAAAGCTTGCGGCAAAGCCTAATAACCCAAACCCACCAACTCGAACAAGGCAGCCTAGCAAAATAAGCTTCTTATAACCTAAGTAATCTCCTAGAGTGCCCCCAACTAAAAATAAGCCTTGCTGGCTTAGCACCCGTAAGCCAATCACTACCCCTACATGCCAAGGACTCAAGCCAAGGTTTCTTTGCAAGTGATCTGCCAGATAAGGCAGCAACATGTAAAAGCCAAGATTAAAGGTAAAGCCATTGATAACGAGGACACGACTGGCTGCTGATAATGCGCGCCAGTCTGCTAAGAAGTGATTAGCGTTCATGCTATGGGTTATTCAACCTGTTCTAGGATAGCGTCGACACGCTCAGGATTAAGGGCAATTTTGTTACGAAAAGAAGGATAAAACTGATCAAGAGATGCTTTATTTACCGCCTCACCCACTTGAATCACTCCGACCATCCCCATCATCAAATGTGGCGGGCAATAGTACAAATTCACACCTTCTTTAGTGAGCTCTACGGTATAAGTCTCATTTAACTTTGATGACCATTCCTTTTGCTGATCTGGTGTCAAAGCTGAAGCGACATGGTGACCTGGTTGAGTAGGTAAAAAAGTGACCGTATCTCCCACTTGTGCTTGGATGAAATCCGGCTCAAACACCATAGGTCCTTTCTTCCCATAGCTTAACATCTGTACTTGCCAGTCTTTAGCAAATACAGAAGTGCAAGCTATTGAGGTGACAGCCGCAAAGAACAGCGATCTAGTTAACATAAGATGATTCCGGTTTTGATGCATGTAAAGACTCCTTCATACTGACATAGGCGTGAGCGCCACGCCTTTGTGTACGAATGAAAGGTACGCCTAGACTATCTAGTTGCACATCCGCCTTGACCCCATAAACTTCTTCCACCATAGCTGGAGTAATGACCTCTTTCGGTGCTCCTTGTGCGACCACTTTCCCTCCTTTTAGCACCAACAAATTATCTGCGTATTGCGCCGCAAGATTAAGATCATGAAGAATCATCAGCGAGACCCAGCCTTTTTGCTTTGTCTGTTGATCTAAGTGGTCTAACAACACTTGCTGAAAATGAAGATCCAGAGCACTTACAGGCTCATCTAGCATTAGAATCTTGGGTTTACGCATCAAGGCCTGAGCGAATAAAATCATCTGACATTGACCGCCACTCAAAGTTCGTACATCACGGTTTGCCAGATGCAGCAACCCAATTTGATCCAGTGCTTGCAATGCTTCCTCTAACAGCTGATCACCAAGCTTGAGTGACAAAGCATTTAACTGACCGAGCAGAACAACTTCTAAAACCGTTAAGCCTACGTCTAAACGAATGTCTTGTGGCATATAACCAAACTGGGTACGCCAAGTAGATAACGTTGCTTTAGTAAGAGGTGCTCCAGCAAAGGACACTAGTCCCTTTTGAGGATGAATATCGCCAAATAGCGTCTTTAACAAGGTGCTTTTACCGGTGCCATTGGGCCCAATAATGACATGGGTTTTGCTTGGCTCTAATTCGAAGCTCATATCGTCTGCTAACACCAGGTCATCAAACGATAAATCAAGGTTCTCAACTTTTAACATCGTTATCGCCTCTTACCGATGATCAACCAAAAGAAAAACGGTACACCAATGATTGCGGTAACAATACCTATCGGAAATAGTGCACCCGGCACAATGACTTTAGACAATACCGACGCGCTAGAGAGTAAAAATGCACCCACTAAAAAAGAGAGCGGTAAAAAATAACGCTGATCTTCACCCACCAACATACGAGCAATATTTGGTGCAACAATCCCGATAAAACCGATAATTCCAACAAAACTGGTGGCCGTCGCTGTCATGATTGCAACTAAGATAAGGGTTTTTAGACGCAGTCTGGTGACATTGACTCCTAAGCTTTTTGCTCTTTCTTCACCTAAGCGAAGCGCAGTCAGCTTCCAGGAGTCTTTAAGTAGCACAGACATGCAAGCAAAGGTTACTACCGCAGTAATGGTCACATTTGTCCAGTTAGCTTTAGTCAAACTGCCGAATAACCAGAACAGAATCTGTTGGCTTAGTTCAGGAGAAGAGACAAACTGTACCAGAGAAAGTAATGACTGGAACAAAAACAGCAATGCGATACCCGCTAGGATAAGCTGTCCCGAAGTGATATGGCGCATCATAGCCAGACCAAATAGCAAGCTTGCAGACAACATACAACATACAAATGCGCCGATTGGTACAGCTATCTGTGAACTCAACCCCAGAGAACCAATGTACAACATCAACGCTGCACCAAAACCTGCCGCCGCTGCCATTCCTAGCGTATATGGGCTAGCCATAGGATTGTTTAATAAAGTCTGCATTTCTGCCCCCCCAACACCGAGGGAACCACCGACAATAATCGCCATTAACGCAATCGGCAGGCGAAGATTTGTGACAATCACTTCCGTAGTACGTGCCACCTCAATAGGAGCACCCAGTTTATTTAGTAAGGCGTCGGTCACATCCCCTAAATCAAGCAAAGATGGCCCGGTTGCGATATCAAGCACAAACGACAGTAACAATAGAGAAAATAGTGCAGCCAGCATGAACCAACGACGCTTTTCAGAACGCCTCTGCGAATCCAGAGCCTCAGCTAGCATAATAGAGTGTTGCATGTATCTATAATCTTTTTTCAGGGTCAATTTGATCGAAAAAATATATCTCAGCAAAAAATACAAAAAAGCGAAATTCATATTATTTACACATATAAATAAAATGATAATGATTTGCAGAACCATTTTAAATAACTGTAGAATGCGTCACAAGGAATAAATGGTATTTCTGATCAATGGAATTGCTGATTTCGAGTTTTAAACTAAGGAAAAGCACTATGTTGCCAAAAATTACGGCCTTTTCTACTTTACTATTAACTTCGTCGATATGTTTTGCGCAAGATGTCACTGTTACAGATGTTCTTGATCGACAGGTCACATTTGATGCGCCAGCTAAACGCGTTGTTGTCGGCTTTTACCCTGAAGACTACATGGCTATTGGTACTGAAGCGGCCTATGACCACGTGGTTGGTATGTCTAAATACATTTGGCAAGCGCGCCCAGCGAACTGGGAAATGTACCTCGAGCACCGCCCTTCTCTAGATCAAATTCCAGGGATCGGCCGAGTAGATACAAAAACGTTTTCAGTGGAAAAAGTAATCAGCCTAAACCCTGATTTAATTATGCTAGCGGATTGGCAATACAAGGGATTGGGAAGCGATGTTGAACGACTAGAAAGCGCAGGTATTCCGGTCATTGTAGTGGACTACAATGCACAAACTCTTGAGCGCCATGTTAAAAGTACTGAAATTATTGGTGTCATTACAGGCCAAGAAGAGCGTGCCAAGAAAATTGCAGATGAATACACGCAAAATCTTAGCATGATTCAAACGCGTATCGAGCAAGCCAACCTACCTAAGCCAACGGTTTACACTGAGTATGGCGCTGCGGGCGTTAATGAGATTGGCTACACATTTGGTAAAAACATGTGGGGCGCTATTTCCACTATGGCTGGCGGCGACAACATCTCTGCACCTTATATTGAATGGTGGGGAAAACTAAACCCCGAGCAAATCATTGCAGCCAACCCAGATGTAATAGTAATGACAGGATATGAAACTGGCTCAGGTGATGATGCCATGATCATGGGTCAAGGTGTTGACGAAAACGAAGCCAAATCACGTCTAGCAGGATTCAAAGAGCGCACGGGGTGGTCTACTATTTCGGCGGTTCAAAATGATCGTATGTATGGAGCATATCATGGTGCAGTACGATCGATTCTTGATGGGCCAATGATTCAGTTTTACGCAAAAATACTTTACCCAGAGCTTTTCCAAGATCTTAACCCTGAACAAGCTTACTTAGACTTCTATAAAGCATATTTGCCAGTTGTTCCTCACGGCACATTTGTGATTGAGTAAATATAATCTCAACCCTACATTAAAGTTAGCCTGTGTATTTAAGGGCTAACTTTAATGTAACCCATCGTTAGCGACAATGAATTCTTCAAAATCGTTGAACTGAATCGGTTTACAAAAGTAATATCCTTCTTGCAAATTACACCCTAGTCCATGTAAGACCTCTACTTGCTCAGGCGTTTCGACCCCTTCTGCTATCACTTGTATGCCTAATTGTTTGGCAATAGATAAAATCCCCTCGACTAAAATAAAATCCATTTGATTAAACATGATGGCATCGACCAGCGTTCTATCTAACTTCAACATACTAAACGTATAATCTTTTAGACACCCTAATGACGAATACCCTGTACCAAAGTTATCTATCGCGACCTGAACGCCTATACTTTCATAATGTTTAAGTATCGCAGACATGACTTTCGATTGCTGAATTAGGCTACCTTCAGAAATTTCGATAATAATATTCTCACCTTTGAGACCGTACTGATGTAGCTTCTTCAATAGATTCTGACTACATAACTCTTTATTAATTAGGTCGTATTGGGATTGATTAATCGACATTTGAAAATCCATGCCGTATAAAGACGTCCATTTCGATAACTGTGCCAAAGCCTTATCTAAAACTAGCTCATCAAGTGATCTAATGAGTCCATATCGCTCAGCTAGAGGAATAAACACGCTAGCTTCGATGATACCATGAGAGGGATGTCGCCAATGTGCTAGTGCCGCGACCCGTTTTACGATACCTGTATCGATATTGACAATTGGCTGATAAAGTAAATCGATTTCTTTGTTATCAATAGCCTGCTTCAGACTGGTAGCCAGTTGGTCTTCATCTAAGAATGTCTTGTTTGACAACTCCGAAAATAAAGCCACATTCCGACCTTTTAGGCCCTTAATACTGTACTGCGCATGATCAGCACGGCTCATTAATGCTTGAGTACTATGTCCATCATCAGGAAACACAGAGACACCAACACTGATATCCAAGTCAATCGTTGTGTTGTTGACCTCGTGTATCGAAGAAATCGCATCAGCTACTTTGTTAATCGAAATAGAAAGGTCTTCGTTTGAAGATAGCCCCATTAGACAAATTAAAAACTCATCTTTATCTAAACGAGCACATTCATCTGAACTTCTGACGGTTTTTCGAAGAACGTTAGCAATTTCAATGAGTACCTGATCTCCGAACGCAAAGCCGAATTGCTGATTAAGCGCTGCAAAGTGATTAATGTTAAGGTATAAAAGTGCGAACTTTTTATTTCTTATATTAGATAAATGCAATAATTCTTCCATGCATTGCATCATCCCATAGCGATTCAAAAGCCCCGTTAAACCGTCATGACTATTGCTAATAGGAGTAAGCGACTCATTAAGCTCATGTGTAACATCACGAGCAATTTTAGAAACACCTACTAGGTTTCCATTGTGGTCATAAATTGGCGACAAAGAAACGGATACGTAAATTTTAGAGTTATCTTTACTAATCCGAGTGGTGCGAAAATGTTTAACTTGCTTGCCTTCTCGTATGGCTCGCATGAGTTTCTCTTCTTCGTGAATTCGGTCCGCAGGAAATAGAAGAGTAATATGTTGACCTATTGCTTCAGCAGCAGAAAATCCAAACATGATCTCTGCAGCGGGGTTCCATGTTTGAATGAAACCATCTAAGGTTTTGCTAACAATCGCATCTTCGGTTGAATTAATAATGGCTTGAAATTGAAGCGCTTGCTGCTCAAGAACGACCTGTTGCGTAATATCTCGAGCGACTTTTGACGCCCCTATGATGGTACCATTGGCATCACAAATAGGAGAAACGGTTACCGAAATATCAATGGCACCTCCATCTTTGCGAATTCGTTTTGTTTTAAAGTGGTCAACCAACTCTCCACTTGAGATTCGGCTTAAAATCATCGCCTCTTCATGAATTAGGTCAACAGGAAACAAAACCGTAATCGAATTACCAATCATCTCTTCAGCCGTGTAACCAAAGATCTTTTCAGCCCCTTTATTCCAACTCGTAACAATGCTGTTTAGATCTTTGCTTATGATCGCGTCATCTGAAGAAGAAACAATTGCTTCATATTGATTAAGGTATTTGACCATTAGGTTTCACCAAAAGAATTAAGATCGTCTGAGCAATTTAGACGTATTTTTCGAAAACCACCGTTGTTTAAATGTAGTAATTTGAAAGTTTTCGCATTTTTACGTTACAAGCTGATCAGTGGTTTCCCAATACAACTTTGCATTTTCAAAAACACTCAATAGACGTCTATACGTCATATTTATGCCATAAAAATCTCATTTAAATGAAAGAATGCACTGATAGGTTATTTAAAAAAATGAATAACTTAACACGGAGTCGCTCATGTTACGTCGCACCTTCAAGCGCACATTGATTGCTGCCTGCCTTTCCACTACAGCTATTACAGCTTCTGCTGAATCCTTCAACCGTATAGCAAGTTTCCCTGTGGCAAAAAACCTAGGTGCTAATAACCTGGAGACCGAGACATCCGCAGAAATCATCACCGCTACCGAAGACGGTAATACACTGATCTATTCCGACAGCCCCCTTGGCGGCATTGGTTTTGTCGATATCAAAAATGCAAAACACCCCAAAGCCAAAGGTTTCCTAGACCTAAATGGCGAACCGACTTCGGTTGCAACTATTGGTAAATGGGTTGTAGCGGGGGTTAACACTTCTGAAAGCTATACAAAACCAAGTGGCTATCTTGCGATCGTAGACGTTGCCTCACAAAAAGTAATTCAACGCTGTGAGTTAGGCGGTCAACCAGACTCCGTAGCGGTTTCAAAAGATAGCCGCTACATTGCGGTCGCGATTGAGAATGAGCGTGATGAGGACCTAAATGATGGTGCAATTCCTCAGCTTCCAGCGGGTTACGTAGTCATTATTGAGTTCGACCCTGCCTCTGGTGAATGTAAGAAAGCTCACAATATATCCCTAACGGGTCTTGCCGATATTGCGCCAACAGATCCTGAACCTGAATTTGTCGCGTTTAATGAGCACAATGAAGTGGTCATTACCCTACAAGAAAATAACCATATTGTTATTGTTGATGCAAAAACAGCAAAAATAACCAACCACTTCAGCGCTGGTACGGTAGATCTGTCTAACATTGATATTAAAAAGGATGGTGCTCTGACATTCACAGGCACCCTTGAGGCCGTAAAACGTGAGCCTGATGCCGTTAAGTGGTTAGACAACGATCGTTTCGTGATTGCAAACGAAGGGGACTATCAAGGCGGCGCCCGAGGTTTTACGATTTTTAATAAACAAGGCGAAGTGCTGTTTGAAAGCGGAGCAAGCTTTGAGCATGAAGTCGTTCGTGTTGGTCATTACCCAGAAAAACGTTCCGGTAAGAAAGGCTCTGAGCCAGAAGGCTTAGAAGTGGGTCAATTCAACGGCCAAACCTATATCTTTGTGATGTCAGAACGCGGTTCAGTTGTCGGTGTTTACAAAGACACTGGAGCAGCTCCAGAGTTAGTTCAAATGTTGCCATCCGGTATTGCACCAGAATCGGCAATCGCTATCCCATCTCGTAACCTGATCGCGACGGCAAACGAGAAAGATCTGATCGAAGATAAAGGCCCTCGCTCACACGTGATGCTATATCAGCTGGACGACCAAGCGCCAAGTTACCCGCAGATCCGCTCCAACCTTGATAAAGCTGGCACACCGATTGGCTGGGGAGCTTTATCAGGTCTTGCAGCAGATCCTAAGCAAGCCGGTAAACTATATGCTGTTAGCGATAGTTTCTACAGTAGTCAGCCTGCGATTTTTACCATTGATGCCACACAAACTCCGGCACAAATTACCAATAAGCTTGTGGTGACACGTGATGGCAAACCTGCTGAGAAGCTGGACCTAGAAGGTATCGTAGTAGATCCAAGTGGTGGTTTCTGGTTAGCCTCTGAAGGCAATGATAAAAAGGAAGTCCCTCATGCTCTTTATCATGTAGCTATGTCTGGAGAAATTGATCAAACTATTTCATTCCCAGCCAAGCTGCTTGAAAACCAAGAGCGCTTTGGTGCAGAGGGCCTCACTCTCATTGATAATCAGTTATGGATTGCCATCCAAAGACCTTGGAAAGATGATGCGAAATCGGAAACAAAGTTATTGGCGTACAACATAGAAGCTGAGAAATGGTCAGCAGCGCATTACCCATTAGAAAAAGTAGAACAGGGCTGGATCGGACTGTCTGAAATAACCGTTCATAATGGTCATTTCTACATCATTGAACGTGATAATCAACTTGCTGATAAGGCCCAAGTGAAACGCTTATACAAAGTAGCACTTTCGAATATTAAAACAGCAGAGCTAGGTAAACCGCTTCCGACCGTCAAGAAAGAGTTAGTGTACGACTTTTTACCAGAGCTTAAAGCTCAAAATGGTATCGTTGTTGATAAAATTGAAGGGTTCACTATTGATGCCAATAACATGGGTTATGCGGTGACAGATAACGATGGAGTCGATGACAGTACAGGCGAAACATTCTTTTTTAAAGTAGGTGAATTTAGATAATACTTATTGTTGGCGGAGATGTTAAATGGCGCTCAAGAGAGCGCCATTTGCTATTTTCAAGCCCTTAGTAACAAATCAAGCTGGTCAATCGCTTCGTTCCATGGCGATAAAGGGGTTTTCCATTCCTTAATTTTTTCAGCTTGAGAGGCTTCCCATTCTGGAGCCTCCCAAAGTTCTAAATTACTTGGAATCGGTGCAATATTTGCGACAAGCATTTCAATGCTACGCTCTGAGCCCTCTAACCCTAATTGCTCAACCAAATGAACTAAGGAAAATGAGTGAGTCTCCATATCAACCTCCAAAGAGGAGCTGTTGGTTATTTAATCGACTCTTTATAGCCTAGCGTAACCAAAGCTATAACGCTACGTGATAAATAAGGATCATTCGTTACGTTTTTGCAAAGTTTGAAAGGGCAACATCAACGGCTTCTTCACCATCTGTCAGCTCTATAATCTCACGCCTAATCAGAGGTAAATCAATCAAACTCGCTAAGACCTTCGCCACATTGCCACGCTTCACTGTACCGTAAGGGATAGCTTTTCCTAGGCTGACTGCACCATCGCCTTCTTCATCGAGTAATGTACCGGGTCGAAGGATAACCCAATCAAGACTTGTAGCAGCAACTTCAGCATCTGCTTGCTTTTTCACTTCCATGTAAAACTCAAAGCCTTCCCCCAAGTCTTTTTTTCTCCCAGCTTCAGGGAAAGCAGAAACTAAATACAAACGACGAATATTGTTTCGTTTCATTGCCTCAATGACTTTTACAGGACCGTCACCATCGATCGCTTGAGTTCGATCTAAACCACTGCCCGCAGCGCCTGCCGAAAACACAACGACATCATGGCCCGCCATCAAATCAGACAGTTCTTCAATGCTGATATCAATCATATCACCGTAGACACCGGTTACTTGGTTTTGCTGACACCAGTCATCATGGTTATTAGTGCGAACCAGCCCAGTTACCTTATGTCCTGCAGAAACTAGCATAGGGCTCAAGCGTTTACCGATTTTCCCTGTCGCACCGATTACAAATACATTAGACATGTCGCCTCCAAATCACAAAACGGATAAGCTTTATTAAAGCAGCCTATGATCTAGGACGTGCGCAAGAAAAGGCAAAACAATATGGAGTCTATAAGCTCTGAAAGCACAAAAGCCACCCGAAAGTGGCTTTTAGACAAACAGAATGATTCATTAAAGCTTAAATCGTGATACAACATCCTCTAATTGATGTGCCAACTCCGAAATGTCGTGACTTGAGCGCGAATTCAATCTAACCGCTTCGGTAGTATCCATGGAAATCTCATTAATAATGACCACATTACGATTGATTTCATTCGCTGCGACCGATTGTTGGCCAATAGCCGACGCCACCGATTGTGCCATTACAGAGATTTCATTCACTTCACGAGTAATTCGCTCTAATACATCACCGATGACAGAGGCTTCATCACGGCTGCGCTGTCCTTCCTCACCACAAGATTGCATGATGGTGACAATACTTTGAGTACGTTGCTGCAACGAGTTTATGATGTCTGATATTTCAACGGTAGCGTCGTGAGTGCGGCTCGCCAAAGCACGAACTTCATCAGCAACGACCGCAAATCCACGCCCTTGCTCCCCAGCCCTAGCTGCTTCTATTGCTGCATTTAATGCAAGCAGGTTGGTTTGCTCTGCGATATCTTGAATGACGTTCAGCACAGTACCAATACTTTCACTTTCTTTAGCAAGTTCTTGAGCAGAAAGAACGGAAGACTGTAATTGCCCTGATAATTTATTCACAAGACTTACAGCTGAATTGACTCTGGTCTGACCGTCAGAAACACTTTGCTGAGCATTTTGAGACTTGTCGGCCGCCACTTCCATGTTACGTGAAATGTCTTCAATTGTGCCGACCATTTGCGCTACTGAAGCTGCAACCAAATCTGTTTCATCGCGTTGACGCTCCGCATCTTTCGCCGTATGTTCAGCGGTTTGTGAGAGCTGCTGAGTTTGTTGCTTCATGTTCAACACGGTCTCATTGACAGAACCAACGACTTTTTGAAAGCCCTCTAGCATCTGATTAATACTTCGAGCAACATCACCAATTTCGTCTTTACCCTGATAGGTCACTCTAAGGCTTAAATCTCTCGATCGATCAATTTCAAGCATGGCCTCACGAATAGCGGCCAAAGGACGATTGATCGAAGCCCCCACTCGCCAAGCGACCAAACTTGCGATCAAAGCGATGACGAAAAATAAACTAGTCATCAACCACTCGACTCTGGTTAATAAGGACTCCGTTTGCTGTGACATACTTGAAACCATCGCCTCAAGCTTGGTTTCAGTTTGATGAATCGTATGACGCATTTCGCCTAAGATACCCTCTTCACTAGAAAGCCCTATTCGCTGCTGCTGTGCTATGTAGTCTGAAAACTTACTGTGATATATCTCAGCGAGATTCGTCAAAGATTGCTTTTCACCATTGCTAATCTTAGCAGTCTGAAGCTGACTTAGCAGTGTCGATATTGTTGTCTCAAAGCGTTCAAAATATTTGGCATCCAGTCGCAACATAAAGTCTTTTTCATGTCGTCTTAGTTGCAACATAGTCACCATAATTGCAGGCTGATCTAATGTCTTAAGCGCCGTTTCTATATCATGCACCGCCGAACGCAGTTGCCCTTCAAGCCCTTCGTCTGGACTCAAGCCCATTGCCTTCTTAGCATCTACCAGCTCTACAAATTTATTCCGGTAATCGCCAAACAGTGAGGTTAAATTACTGAACGCTTTTACATCCACACCGCTCTTAATAAACATAGCATCAAGAGCAGATTGCTGTTCGATGATTCGCTGCGCTACGTCTTCAAAGCGCGATACATATTTTTCATCGCCACGAGCCAAAAAGTCTTTTTCATGACGCCTTAACAGCAGCATTTCAGACTCTTGGCGTTGAGCCATTTCTTTCCCTTGGATCAACTCTTTCAAACGAATTTCTGCAAATAGGAAGGCAATGATTAATATAACAAGAGATACCACGACAACGCTGGTATTTAGAATAAGCTTCTGCTTGATCTGCACAGGATTACCTACTGATTGAAAAGTGTCTATCCATGCATGGTATATAAGACAGCTTCCTTTACTAACTCAGTGTAGCAGACAGAAGTAAGAGCACACTGATTGAGTCTGTAGACTTTATTAAGTTTATGTGACTGTTTTGTTACAGAAAAAAACACAATCCATTAGAATATTTTATAAGCTTATCAATTCAAGCTGAACGTACCGTTAAGCAGGATATTCCGTATAAGAAAAGAATAAAGGCATTTAAAAATGTTGCGTCAACCTGCCATTGAAACGCTAAAGGCTTAACTAAAAATAAGGTGGCCGCAACGGGGAGTAAAAGTAAGGCGCCGCGTTTAATACTTAAAGTAACGACGATCGAGTTTGCGCAAGCTTGACATTGAGTCGGCTTAAAAAAGCTTTTTATTAGCTGATTAAGTGTCACTGTAGCTTGGCACTTTGGGCATTTCATTGGATAGATCCACCTTGAAATCTCATTAAAGAAGGCACGTTCATTCATAGTGTAACACTGAGATATTGCAAAGCTTAATCCGTTCTAATGCTATTCTGATACAAACCAATCTTTAGGGATGCGCTCAAGAGCATTTTTCAGTGCAATAAAGCACCTTTCATCAATAGCGGAATGGAGATTTTCCTCCATAATTGATAATACTTTTGAAACAGGCATTGCCGCTCTGTATGGGCGCTCCGCTGAAATAGCATCGAAGATATCCGCCGTTGTAATGATACGCGTCACTAAGGGGATTTCAGAACTATCTAAACCTCTCGGATAACCAGAACCATCGAGTTTCTCATGGTGTGAGGCAGCGATCCTAGCAAGAGGTTTTAGAGGCGTTATGTGCTCTAAAATCGTCTCAGTATTTGCCGCATGTTGTTGCACGGCAAGCCATTCGTCTTTATCTAGACGCCCAGGTTTATCTAAGATCTGATTGCTAACACCAAGTTTACCAATATCATGCAAAAGCGCTGCACGTTTAACCCAGGTGCACTCAAGTTCACTCAGTTTAAGCTCTTCAGCGATTAAAACAGAGTAAACACCTACTCGTTGGCTATGATCGGAAGTATATGGGCTTTTCGCATCAACGATCTTACCGAAAGCGGCCACAATGCAATCAAAGTACTCTTCATCCAAAAGTACATGAGCTTGAGCCGGCCCAAGTGCCATAACTCGCTTGCGTATTTCAGGGTGTGAAAGCCCCTCTATAAAAGCATTGTCCTGCATGAGTTGCTCAAATATCTGCACAAGCTCTGGATCAAACCAAGTCCCAGAGCGCTCCTGAACCTCCTCTAACGCCGCCTTTAAATTATTCTCAACCTGGAAAACATCAACAACTTGTGAAAGCAAAGCAATTCTTGAGTAAAGCGGAATTGATAAACCTGATAACTGATTAGGTCGACCACTACCATCCCAATGCTCATCTAAGCTTGCAATTCCTAACGCTACAGGTTCTTCAAAGCGCAGCTCTCTTGCCACATCAGCACCACGAGTACAACGGGTTTGAATCAACTCTTGCGCGTAATCACCACCATTTTTCAATATATCAATGGTGGTCGAAATTCGAGACATCCAGCTCTCTCCTTTACCAGCATTACGAACAACGAAACTGATAACACTTGATAGGCTGGTCCCCACCGTTTTGAAATCCTTTTTAAAGGAACGATCATCGGTAAGATAAAGCTCACAGATTCGTGCAGCGTTACTACTGCAGCCGGCATCTTTCAAAAGCAACGTAAAAAATAAATTGTGCAACTGTTGCTCATCGAGCTGCAACCGCTGACCTATATGCATACCAATCCAACAGCACCGGATACAATGTTCTGGTGGTTGCCCCTCGGTCATATCTAGAGCGGTGGTAAGTGACAATACCAACTCTGATAAAGGGATTCGTGCACTTAGAGAAGACAATTCCATACTCTGGCCAACCTATTTTTTCTGTCGGTCTTACAATTACGTAAACAACACAACGAAAAGATTAAAAAAAGAGCCACATTCAAAGTGGCCCTTTTAATATTAGCGTTATAACTCTCTTGATGCTAAGAACTCGTCATAAGTTCCTTGGAAGTGTTCAATTCTATGATTTTTTATATGTAAAATTTCTGTCGCAAGAGAGGATACAAACTCTCGGTCGTGACTTACGAAAATCAATGTACCTGGGTACATTTCTAAGGCCATGTTCAGCGACTCAATTGACTCCATATCCAAGTGGTTTGTTGGTTCATCCATCAGCAGAACGTTCGTTTCTTCAAGAATCAGCTTACCAAAGATTAGACGGTTCTTTTCACCACCAGAGCATACTTTTGCTTTCTTATTAAAGTCATCGGCAGAAAACAGCATACGACCAAGAGTCGCACGTACGACTTGATCATCATCTGATGGTTTGCGCCATTGCGTCATCCATTCGAACAGGGTCATATCATTATCAAACAGATCATTGCTATCTTGAGGACAATAACCCAGCGTCGCGTTTTCCGCCCATTTCACTGTGCCTTCTTGCGCTTCAATTTCGTTCATTAAGCAACGCAGCATGGTGGTTTTACCCACACCATTTTCACCCAGAACTGCTAAGCGGGCGCCTGCCTCAAGAATCAAGTTACCACCTTTGAACAACTTCTCACCCTCAAAACCGTGGCCTAGATTTTCAAGAATCAATGCTTGGCGGTGAAGCTTCTTCTGTTGATTGAAGCGGATAAATGGATTCTGACGGCTAGAAGGCTTGATGTCTTCTAATTTGATTTTTTCAAGCTGACGCGCACGAGAGGTGGCTTGTTTTGCTTTCGATGCGTTAGCCGAGAAGCGAGCTACGAACTGCTTCAGGTCCGCAATTTGGGCCGACTTCTTAGCATTCGCTGCCATCATAGATTCGCGAGCTTGCGCCGACGCTAACATGAAGTCATCGTAGTTACCTGGGTAAACACGTAGTTCACCATAATCGATGTCCGCCATGTGGGTACACACAGAGTTTAAGAAGTGACGGTCGTGGGAAATGATTACCATGGTCGACTTGTACTGGTTAAGCATCTCTTCTAGCCAACGGATCGAATCGATGTCCAAGTTGTTAGTCGGCTCGTCTAGAAGCAGAATATCTGGCTCAGAGAATAGCGCTTGCGCCAAAAGTACACGTAACTTCCAGCCCGGTGCGACTTCACTCATCGGGCCAAAGTGTAACGATTCATCAATACCAGCACCCAGCAGAATTTCACCCGCTTTACTTTCCGCGCTATAGCCATCCATTTCAGCGAACTCGCCTTCAAGTTCAGCAACCTTAATACCATCTTCTTCACTCATTTCTGGCAAGCTGTAGATGCGATCACGCTCTTTTTTTACTTCCCACAGCTCCTTGTAACCCATAATTACGGTGTCAACTACGGAGTATTCTTCAAAAGCAAATTGATCCTGATTTAGCTTGCCTACCCGCAGGTTAGGGCTAACGGAAACGTTACCTGATGTTGGAATCAAGCTACCGTCAAGGATTTTCATGAAGGTGGATTTACCACAGCCGTTAGCACCGATTAGGCCATAACGGTTGCCATCACTGAATTTAACGGAGATGTTTTCAAAAAGAGGTTTGCTACCAAACTGCATGGTAACGTTAGAAGCTACGATCATGGGGGTATCCAGAAATTGATAAAGCCCCATGTAGGGGCTTAGTGATTGATGGGCGTACTATAAAGCCTATGTATGAAAAGTCTATGGAATTGATGAAAAAGTCATCATTCTTCTACTCTGAAGGAACAATGACCTGCTGGCGACAAATCATTGCGTAAAATTCGCCATGGTGTAATGGTTTTGAAAAATAGTAGCCTTGATACAAACGACAACCGCGCTCGGCAAGAAATTGACGCTGAACCTCCGTCTCCACTCCTTCTGCAATCACCTCAAGTCCTAGCTTTTTAGCCATAAGTAAAATGACATCAACAATAGGAGCCTCATCTTCTAAGGTATTAATAGGAGCGATAAAATAACGGTCTATTTTCAATACATTGATGGGTAATTGATTCAAATAGCGTAGAGATGAATAGCCCGTTCCAAAATCATCTATCGAAAAGGAAATCCCTTGTTCCTGCAATACTTTCATTGACTTAGTAGCTTGGGCAAAGTTGTCAATTAATAAGTTTTCCGTAATTTCAAACTCTACATCAATATTATCTAAAGGGTATTTCTTTAAAATAGGCTCAATTCGCGAGATAAAATCTGCCTGCATAAAATGTGAAGGACTAATGTTAATTGAGATGTGGCGAAACGTTTTAGGTAATCCAGCTTCCTGCCAGCTTTTCACCTTCTTAAGCGTTTCTTCTAATACCCATTCTTCAATAGCGCTGATTTGTCCTGATTCCTCTGCAACAGAAATAAAGTCAAGTGGTGAAATCATTCCTTTATCTGGGTGTTGCCAACGTAATAATACTTCCGCACCAGAAATAACCCCTTGTACGGTTACCTGCGGTTGTAGCCATAACTCAAGTTCTTGTTGAGAAATCGCTTTATGAAGCCCCTCCTCCAACTGCCAACGACTTTGAGCCAAACGCTGCATGCTGACATCAAAAAATCGATAGCCATGACGCCCTTCAGCTTTAGTTTGGTATAATGCGGTGTCCGCACGGCGAAGTATGTGAGCGCTACTATCATCCTTTTGTGGAAATGTTGTAAGGCCAATACTGGTCGTACAATGAATCAAGTGCCGACCTACTTGCACAGGAACAGACACTAATGCATTGACTGACGCAGCGAGCTCTTTCGCTGAGGTGACTGCTTGGGCTTCCAGTTCATATTGAGCAGGAAGCATAATCACAAATTCATCGCCACCAAAGCGAGCTGTCACAGCATCTTTTGGTAAACTTCTTTTCAAACGCTGCGCGAACGTCATTAAAAGTTGATCGCCGACTTGATGACCCAACGAGTCATTAATAGTTTTAAAGCGATCAATATCCAAATACATAACTGCACCAAAACTGGTTTGACTCTTTAGTTGATTGAGCTGGTCTTCTAAAGACTCAATAAACATTCTCCGATTAGCCAAATCGGTTAACGTATCGTAATAAGCTAAGGCTTTAATTTGACGGTTTGCTCGGTCTTTTTTATGCCAAATTTGCTCAACACTTTGAACTAACTCTCCTAACTCATCCGTCTTAGTATAAGGAGGGTTCATAGGCTCTTTGCGCACTTCACGATCTAAATTTGCAACCCAACGAGCAATCTCTTGTATTGGCTTGGACAAAGCGAAGTAAAATACGACAAACAAAATACTGCTTAAAAGTAGCGTCGCAATTAAACCTGAAAAGGCTAATGTCACCGCGCGACTGGTCAATCCACTCGCAACATATTGCTTATCTATTGAAAGTAATAACTTCGCATCACGTTCAACAATGCTCGGGATTTTTATCGTTCGAGAAAGTTGCCTAGGTATGCCAAGCAAGCTGAAACTAAAATTAGACAGCCAATTCACCGGAGCATAATTTGCTTGTGTTGCACGACCTTTTAGGTCTCCGAAATCATCAAAGACTTCTACCGCCGAAAATAATGGATCAGCTAGGATTATTTCAGCGGTGCTTTGCACTTGTTGGTCATCTAAGTTGTAAATCGAGCGCTGTAGGCTAGGCATGTAGAGGCTAACAGAACGCTCAATGCTCTCGGTTAGGTTCTCTCGTACATGGGTTAGATCGTTGTAAAACTGCAACAGGGCAGAAAAGCCGCCAATTAGAAACGATGTAATGAGGATAATCTTCGCTTGTCGAAATGCTATCCTTTGCCCCAATTTCAATGTAGATGTCCTTTATATCTTAGTTATGAGAAAGGTATTTAGCTCGAATTTCGTCCAAAAGACCATTTTCTTTAATCGTATATAAGCCTTTATTGGCAGTCCGCAAAATATCCGTTGCATTAGGAAAATCACGACTGATGCAAAGATGTAAAGGTAGGCTCGGCTCATTTATTAAAGAGGTTACTTTTAAGTCTTCTTCAATATCTAATTTTTTTATGGAATAACGCGCAGGATACTCGGCCATATAAAGCAAGTCTACATCTCGATACATAACAGCTTTGATTGCGCTGTCTAAATCTGGTGCGCTTTGGTGCTCAAGCTCATTTTCAATCAACTTTTTCTGCATGCCCCAACCATCAACGGTAACGATAGAAAATTTAGATAAATCTGATAACTCTTGAACTTGGCTTGTATCTAAAGATGTTCGGCTAACAATAGATCTAGACACATTTGAAAGAGGCTCGCTAAAAAGCATGAATGCATCTCTTGAAGCACGCTTAGAACATGAAACTGTGCCCAGAATTAGACCTAACTCCATTGATTTAACAATACGCTTCCACGGCAGCACATTGAAGCTAACTTCCTGCCCCTGTGAAGCAAAAGCCGCCTTAACAATATCGACATCCATACCACTGATACGATTATTCTTTTCATCAACTAATATATATGGGGGGTAATCAACCACAGAAAACGTCATTGTTGCCGCATGACTATTTGTCCCAAGTATTAACGATATCATTAGTGCCACAGAACAAGAGGAAAGCTTAAAGAGTGATTTGGCTATCATAAATAGTAACCTCATAAGCTGGATTAAATGTGATAACACCCTACATAATTCGTAGTAAGAAGGTCTAACTACTTCCAGTAAAATAAAACAACACAGTCAAAATACAAACAAAAAAGCCTCAAGAAAGCACTTTCCTGAGGCTTTACTAGAGCTTTATACAGCCCTTATTGACTCGATTTGAAACGGCTAACCATGGATTGTAAGTCGCTCGCTAAGTTATTCAATGCGGAAGCCGTTTGAGAAACTTGAGACGCTAAGTCTCGAGATTCCCCTGCCCCATCATGAATAACTAATACATTATTATTGATTTCTTCAGCAACTAAATGCTGTTCTTCTGCAGAAGCACTAATTTGAATCATCATATCTTTGATGGTCAACACAGAAGACAAAATTTGCTCAAAGACATGATAAGTCTGAGAGGCAAGCTCTACTGAATTGTGTGCAACTGAAACGCTGTTCTGCATTTTATCAGCAACAGTATTTGTTTGTTGCTGTAAGCGTGTTAATAGCTTATCAATTTCATCTGTCGACTCGGCCGTTCGACCAGCTAATGTTCTAACCTCATCTGCCACCACGGCAAACCCACGGCCTTGTTCACCCGCTCGCGCAGCCTCAATAGCTGCATTTAAAGCCAATAAATTGGTTTGTTCAGCAATGGCTTTGATGGTATCTAAAATACCTACAATGTTATTTGATTCTTGAGAAAGTGTGCTCATGGATTCATTTGAACTATTGATCTCAGATTCTAATTGATTCAAAGAGTCCATAGTTTGCTGAATAAGGCGGTTACCTTCCTGTACTTGCGATTCACTGTGCTCAGCAGAAGCAGCAGCAGAACTACAATTAGATGCAACTTCATTAGCCGTAGCCACCATTTCATTGAAGGCTGTTGACAAATGATCAACCGAATTTGCCTGTTTCATCACAATCCCACTCAAGTCAGCAGACAATGACTCTGAATGGTGAGCTACTTTACCAATTTCATCACATGAATGTTTTGTCCGTCCGACAATACCATCAATTGAGGCAACAAACTGATTAAAAGCTTGGGCCATTTGACCTGATTCATCTTTTGCTGAAGTGTCTAATCGCTGGGTAAGATCGCCTTCACCTTGACTAATATCAGTCAAGCTTTCTGCCATAACTTTAACTGGTTTGACCACCACCTTGGATAAGAATGATCCAATTAATAAAAATATAATAATCATAACCAATGAAATAATGGCAATATTTACAATCAGCTGATTCGCTTGAGCATAGACAACCGTACTCGGAATTAAACCGATGAACTTCCATCCTAATGCTTCTGACTTATAAACTTGAGCAAACCACTCTTCACCATTAATCGTGATCACTTGAATGTCTTCAGCATCGTTTAGTACCGAATAAGGGCGGGAGGCCTCTGACAGCTTTTTGAAGTTGTTTTCTGGATCAGCAGGATCGGCAAGAATGGTTTGAGTATCTTCAACCATTACGACATAACCTTGACCTCCAAACTTCACTGTTGCTAGTAATTCCGTCAACTTCTTTAGAGTCACATCCACACCAACAACTCCGTAGGCGCCATTTTTTCCTTCAAACCGCTGAACATAATCAACTAACGGGGCCCCTGTGAATGTATCTCGGTATGCAGGGATACGAACAGGCTTAGTAGCATTGACAGATAGTTTAAACCAATCTTTCTGCGTCGGATCATAGTTTTCGCCACTATTACCACGAGGCCATTGTAAATACCCTTTATCCGCCGTTCCGATCCAGATATAAGCCAAATCAGGATGGGTTTCACCAAAGTCGTCAAATAATGAAAAGGCAGCTTGTTCCTGAGGAGAGTTAGATTCAGGTGTCATCTTTTGGACAGGTTTGTTGGCATAGCTTTCAATTGTGCCAGGTTCAATCGCATTAACAGCATTAGATCGTGCAAAAAACGCTGCATTTTCTGCAAGATTATTAAGATACATCGAAAATAAGGCATCAATATGCCCCAGTTCCGAGCGGCTCTGATCACCAAACTTCGTCACTGCATCCGAGCGAATACTGCTTATGATCACCAGAGAAACGATTAAAACGGGCAAGATTACTCCCGCAGCGACTAACGCCATAATCTTGGCACGAACTGTCATTGAAACCTCT
Source organism: Marinomonas ostreistagni (assembly GCF_016461785.1). Classification (GTDB taxonomy): domain Bacteria; phylum Pseudomonadota; class Gammaproteobacteria; order Pseudomonadales; family Marinomonadaceae; genus Marinomonas; species Marinomonas ostreistagni_A. Next base: position 155,130 of record NZ_JAEMUH010000010.1, read on the forward strand.
TCATACTGTTTTACTGGGCTATACCCATTATTCTATTAAGTCGAAAACTTAGTTGTTCTATCACAACCAGCATCACCCAAAACACAGCATGTCCTTGCTACGTGGTGCGTGTATAAATGATTAAATCATCATTTATAAGTATCCACTCTACTTATAAATGATTGTAGCACCTGTAACAATAGAGAGCCTCATTCGAGCAACTAGTAGCGACAGAATAAAGGATTATCTGTCGCTACTAGTCATAAGGCAACCTAAAATAAAGAAAGGAACAGAAAGGATTTATGCGCGGAAAGTATACGTAAGAATGTCAGCTATTTTCCGATCAATAACAATTCCTACAGCGGAAAAGTCTTCACGTTTTATCTGATAAAGTAACGGCTTAATTTCACGTAGCTTCACAATCGCTTTTGGGTCTTCCGTCAACAAAACCGCCACATAAGAAAATGCATCATAATAAGCAAAACCATTATCTTTCAGCGCATTTAAATATGAATCTAGAGTCTCTTCACCAAATACTTGTTTGATAGCAGTGACTGCACCATATACTGCAACGCCTTCACTTAACGCTGTATACTTTTCATCTTCAGATTGTTTCGGGTAAAGGCCTCTAACCAAAACCTGCATAATATCTGCAAGCAACATCACTTCGTTCGTGAAAGTGCGAGCAGGCATAATAACTTTGTAATCGAATGGCTGACTTGTATTCGGAAAAATAAACTCAGGTTGGGCAATATCAGAGCTTACCTCAAATCCCAAAAACTGAGCTTTTTCGTAGGCTGGACCAAATAAAAACTCAACGGCAGGTAACCACGCATCACGAACTTTATCGAGTTTCAGAACCTGCTCTTGCTGTATTTCAGACACCTTTCTCTCCCAAACTGATATACATATCTCTGAGGTCATTCAGAGGATTGTGGCAGACAATAGCATATTTCAAATGGTGGCTCTAATCATGACTTTAGAATCAATCAGAAAACCTTTTTAGCTAATTGAACGATCTGATGAGGAATAGAGAACGAACTGATTTTTGCCTTTGGATTTCGCCTGATACATCGCATGATCAGCTTGTTGTATAAGTGACTCTGCGCTTTGACCGGATGAATCCATAATGGCTCCTCCAATACTCATTGAGCAATTGTAAGATAAACCTTCGAGATCATAAGGTTCGTTGACGGACTCAGCAATAGAATGAGCAAATTCTTCCACCCAATTGCTTGAGTTAGAATCTGACCATCTAGGCCCCTGCATAACAATAATAAACTCGTCTCCACCTATTCGAGCGGCATAGCCTAAATCATTCATCATACCATTGATGCGCGTCGCAACTTGTTTGAGTAAAGCGTCTCCAGATTCATGACCTCTTGTATCGTTCAATGGTTTAAAGTTATCCAAATCTAAAAAGAAAACCGCAAGTTGAGTTTTATCTATCACTGCATCTTTACATGATTCAGGTAATTTTGAATATAGGAAGCGACGATTTGCCAACCCCGTCAACGTATCGAAATAGACAAGTCTATGTATTTCAGCCTCAGCAGCTTTTGCTTTTGAGATATCTCGAGCAATTTTGGAAGCACCAATCACTTCGCCCTCACTATTAAAAATTGGTGAGATTGTTACAGAAAGGTCTATCAAACTGCCATCTTTGTGAAGACGTTGCGTCTCAAAGTGATCTACTTTCTCTCCACGAGCTATTTTTGCAAGAATTTCAGGCTCCTCATGTTGGCGCTCTTCCGGAATAATGGTGGATAGAGGTTTGCCAATCATTTCTTCGGCAGAGTAACCAAATAATCGAACAGCACCTTGATTCCAGCTAGCGATGATGCCGTGGATATTTTTACTGATGATTGCGTCATCAGAGGAGTCGACAATAGCTCGAAAATGCGCCAGATTTAATGTTGCTAAACTTCTTTGTGTTTTAGCTAACCATCCCAGGACACTTTCTTGGTTTTTGTCATCAATACTAACCGCTGTTAAAAAGTCACCTTTACCCAACCGTTTAATAATACGCTGCAACTCTGGGATAGAGCAGCCAATAACCTGCTTCAAGTGCTGGCCAGTTTTAAAGATACACCACGTCAGAAGGACACTCACAACTAGCAAAAACATCGTGGCGAAATATAGATTTCTCTTTACTAGATCCACTTTCGCTTGAGTTCTAGATATGATCATTTGTTCAGCTTCAAAAATCGGCTTCATGATGTCAACTTTTGTATTGACAAAATAATCATCAGCTAACATATCAAACGCTAGGTTACGCTTATCAAAATCTACAGGAGTGTCTTCGTCAACCAACTCCATAGCTCGTAACTCAATACCCACTAATGCATCAGAATTGTATTTTGCCGTAACGACGCGGCGCCACTCATCATCTGTAAGCCCTGCATCGCGTAACAAATCTAGCAGAGGAACTGCTTCACCATATTTTTCTTCGTCTCTAGCGGTGAATATATTTAGATCCCAGTAGACAAGAGAATAGCTTTTAGGCCTGGGCAATGTTCCATTACGGATTCCCACCAATTCGATGAATAAAGACTTATAGACAGGGTCTAGCGTTGTCACATAATTTCTAGATAACTTTGCTAGATCATTAGAGGATTGACGTAACTCTTCCACCAAACCAACGGAATAGTCTCTTTTCAATAAAGCTTTTTCATAACGAGACTGTTCAAGTATGACAACTGCCAAACTAGCAACCATTAAGAATACAAACAGCAACATAGCATTGAGGTAGAGCTTAAATTTTGTCGGCCTGTAGCCCATAAACATCTCCACTAATCATCACCTATGTTGCTAACATACTAGATAGCTCTTATCGTAGTCATATTATTAAATGTAACAAAGTTAAGAGTTTATGCTAAAAAAAGCTCTGTAATCACAGAGCTTTTTATCATTAACGCTGATGCGCTTGCGCTGCCTTACTACAGTCGCCTTCAATACGATCTTTTTCTTGCTCTAAAATCTCTTCCGTAAACTGCCCCATAAAGCAACAGCAAATACCTTCACCAATCATAGTACGAGGCCCCATTGGATGCCCAATATGTTGGTAAACTCCATGGTGATGGTGCCCATGATCATGAGAATGGCCATGTGTATGCCCGTGATGATGGTGGCCATGACTATGATCGTGACTGTGGGAATGTTCGTGCGCATGGCTATGAGAATGATCAATAGCTTTAATCGTGCCAAAGGTCATCTCATGTTTTTGATCCGACTCTGACAGGCCTTGGGTATCGTCTTCAGGGTCCACGAACTCAGCATGATGATGATGCACATCCACTTCACCCGCCGCTAAACGTCGTTTGAAAGAGCTCATCAAGGTCTCTTCTGCGCTATTAAATAGCGAACCGTCCATGATTTCATTAACGCGGTTTTCAAACGCATCAATGACGCGCTCGTGATCACTTAGGTAATGAGCTTGGATAAACTCAATGCCCGGATTTTCCTGTGCCACCTTGTCCACGTAACCTTGGATGCGCTTAATCAAACGCCCCGTAAACAGGAAGTACGGTGCCACTACGATGCGTTTAAAGCCCAGTTTGACTAACTTCTCAAGGCCAACACCCACAGATGGATAAGTTACCCCTGAATAGACCGTATCGGCCCAACCAAAGCCCATGTTTTCATTTACAATACGCGTTAGCTTAGCGGCTTCGGCGTTGGCAGAGGTATCAGAAGTGCCACGCCCCACCACAACTAACATGGTGTCGTACAGTTCATCAGGTGGGTTGTTTGGGTCTAGGCCAAGAGATTCATAGATTCGTGCCTGAAATGCCTCGATCATGTCTTCCTGCAGCCCCAGCTCACGGCCGTAATGCATATCCAGCCCATCATTTTTTTCTTGATACGTAGTCAGTACCGATGGGATATCATTCTTAGCATGTGTTGCTGCGAACAGCATACCTGGAATGGCATAAATATCATTAACACCCTGCTTGATCAGGCTATTTAACCCCATGTGGATGTTTGGTGCAGAGAACTCCAAAAAGCCGTATTCAACCGGAAGATCAGGAAAACGGGCTTTTAGCCCTTCGGCCACCAAGCCAAACTCACGTTCTGCATCTTTATCGCGGCTTCCATGGCCACAAATCATAATGCCTTTCTTTGTCTCTTGGGTTGAAATACTCATATCTCTCTCTGGGTTAATTTACGCAATTCGCGCATATTTTATAGGGTTTAATTGTATAGACAAGGTTAACGGCATTGTGTTTCCTGACGCTGATCTATCTCAAGCAATAGCGATTGGATTTTGTCTGCATAGTCTTCTGGCTCGGACCACATACCACGCTGGATTGCTTCAAGAAGCCGTTCGCCCATTTCTAATTGTGCATCCGGATTATTACGTTCCATAAAATCTCGGTTAACAGGATCCAGCAGCAAAGCCTCTGTCACCTGTTGGTACTGATAATCTGCTATTAAATCCGTCGTGGCATCGTAGGCAAACAAATAATCCACTGTCGCGGTCATTTCAAATGCCCCTTTATAGCCATGCTCTTGCATAGACGAAATCCACTTCGGATTTAATACGCGGCCGCGTATTACACGGTTCAACTCTTCTTTTAAAGTGCGAACTTTAGGCTGACTCGGGTTGGAATGGTCATTATGATAGACACTAGGTGCTTGACCACTTAACTGGGCCACAGCATTGCTCATTCCCCCTTGGAATTGGTAATAGTCATCCGAATCCAATAGGTCGTGCTCGCGGTTATCTTGGTTTTGCACCACGGCTTCTAATTGGCTAAGACGGTTAGCAAACGCTTGTTTTGCTTCAACGCCATCACGTAAATCACCATCGTACGCGTAGCCGCCCCAATTTAAGTAGGCCTCGGCCAAGTCTGCTTGAGTATCCCAACAGCGCTCATCGATTAAGCCTTGTAAACCTGCGCCATAGGCACCCGGTTTGCTACCAAAAACACGGTAAGAGGCTTGGCGCTCAGCCTCTTCTACGCTAAAGCCTTGACTGACTAACACTTGCTTACGCGACTCAACATTGGCACGTATGGTATTACCGTTGCCAGGCTCTTCGAAGTTAGCGATTGCTTGCACCGCCGCATCGTATAAACGCATTACATTGGCAAATGCATCACGGAAAAAGCCTGATACACGTAACGTCACATCCACTCGTGGACGACCCAGTTGCATACAGGACAAGACTTCAAAGTCGGTCACACGATTAGAACCCGGTGCCCAAATAGGACGAACGCCCATCAGCGCAAAGGCTTGGGCAATGTCATCGCCACCGGTACGCATGGTGGCCGTGCCCCATACAGATAAGCCTAAGTTTGTAAGGTAATCGCCATGCTCTTGTAAATGGCGTAGCACCAGTGCCTCAGCCGACTTTTGGCCAATGGCCCAAGCCGCAGGAGATGGGATCGCACGATTGTCCACGGAAAAGAAGTTACGCCCCGTTGGCAAGGTATCCAATCTGCCACGGGTCGGTGCACCACTTGGCCCTGGTGGAATAAACTGTCCAGATAAGCCTTTTAACAAGGCATCAATTTCATCGTGAGCACTTTGCTCCAAAGCCTTCACCAATGTCTGTCGAGCATGGGCTAATAGCGCCGCAGTATTAGGCAATTGCTGGCGATCGATAGGTTGTTGCTCAATCAACGAAGTAAGTACTAACTCTTTCGCTAACAATTCCAAACGCTCTTTAGCATCCGCATGGGTACGCCAAACTTGGTCAGAAACTTGTACCAACAACTCTGGCTTTTCACTTTGCCAAACATCACGAGTGGCTTCCATCGGATCAAAGTCAGGCTCTTGAAGTACTAGGTCTTTTACCAACGCATGCAAGATGCCCATGCTGGTCATACTGGAACCACGTGGCAGACGAAGTAACGCCACCAGCGTATCCGCCAATTTATCCTTCTCAGGCAATTCCCCTAGACGATGCAAACCATGACGAATTTGGGACTCTTTGATTTCACAAAGGTAAGCATCTAGCTCTTCCAATACCGACTCATCATCGTCTGCTTGCACGCCGGTGAGTTCTTCTAGCAAATGACTGCTTTTGACCTTTTCTAAAATTGAGTCACGCAGCCATGCTTCACGGCGAGTATCCATACCTAGGGCTTGATAATACTCGTCCACCAAGGTTTCCAGCTCCGCCATATCGCCATAGCTTTCAGCGCGGGTCATGGGCGGCATGAGGTGATCAATGATGACGGCTTGAGTGCGGCGCTTGGCTTGTGCGCCCTCCCCAGGATCATTCACAATAAACGGATAAAAATGCGGTGTTGGCCCCATGGCGATGTCTGGCCAGCAATGTTCTGACAAGGCTGTACCTTTACCCGGCAACCACTCTAAGTTGCCATGCTTGCCCACATGAACAATAGCATCCACTTGATAGACATGTCGCAACCAAAAGTAATAAGCCAAATAGCTGTGCGGTGGGATCAGATCTGGATCATGGTAGTTGGCTGCCAAATCCAAGTTAAAACCGCGGGCAGGCTGAATACCGACAAAGGTTTTACCCAAGCGAATCCCCGCCAACATCATGCGCCATTCGCCGTCTACGGCGCGGCATTTATGGTCCTCTTCCGGAGGACCCCAACGATCCCACACGGCATTTTGCGCTTCGATGGGTAATTGATAGAAATGTTCTAGGTAGTCATCAAGACTGAGACTTTGCCAGCATCCACGCTGATGCAAGGTATTCGGATTATTGGTTACCGCGCCTAACAAAGCTTCGATCAGTGCATTACCATCTTCGGGAATATCTTCTATTGGGTAACCCGCTTGTTCTAAGGCGCGCAATAAATTCACACTGGAAGCAGGCGTATCTAAGCCCACGCCATTACCAATACGGCCATCTTTGGTGGGGTAATTGGCGAGGATAAAGGCTATTCGCTTTTCGCCATTAGGTAAGGCATGTAAACGGGCATAACGCTTAGCCAGCTGCGCCACAAAGGTGGCCCGCTCGGTGTGTAATTCATAACGCAATAAATCGATCTGCGCTTGTTCGTGAAAATGAGACAGGGCTTTAAAGCTCACCGCACGAGTAATCACTCGGCCATCCATTTCCGGTAAAACGATCTGCATCGCCACATCGCGACTGCGAAGCCCCTGAGTTTGCGCTTGCCAATCCTCTTCGGTACTGCCCGATAAAATCAGCTGCAATACGGGTAACGGATGCTCAAAAGCTGATTGAAAGTCGGTCGGCTCCGAAGCTAAATCAGGACTGCCGGCACGATTGGCGGAAAAGCCCGTGCAGTTCAAAATCACCGTAGCTTGAGTACGTTCAATGAGCGTATTGACCAGCTCCAGACTGATTGAGTCTTTTAACGATGACAAGGCGATTTCTAATGGCACCACGCCCTGCTCAAGCAAGATGTTCGATAAATCTGTGAAGACCTGTATGTTACCACTTTGAAAGTGAGAGCGGTAATACAGCACTAAGCCAACCTGATAACCTTGCGCTAACGCAGCTTGATAATGGCACTGCCAAGAGGATAAATCGGTGGCTTTGCCGTCAAGCACCATTAGCGCATTGGGGATGGCAATAGGCTCAACCCAATTCTCTTGGCCTGAGAAATAATAATGATCGAGAAAACGAAACAAATGCTCTGCATTGGCTTGCCCACCTTCACGCAGATAACGCCATACACGTTGTACGCTAGTTTGATCAGCAGAAGACGCCTGCATAATCTCAGGATCGGCACTGTCATCACCAGGAACAATAATCAGGTGACGATTACGCTTAGCTTTAGCCCACGCTTGTAAACGCTCAAAGCCATAAGGCCAATAATGCTGCCCTCCTAGGAGAGACAGCACGACAACTTGCGCACGCCCTTTTTGCGTTGGCTTATCTAAAACAGCGTCTTCGTAGAGATCGTAAGCGGCAGGTTTGACCAACTGCATCCAGTTGGCCAAACGTACAGAGGGGGAGTGATCCGTTTGCCAAGCATCTAGCGCTTGACCGAGAGCACTCAACAGCGAGTCGGCAGCCGCTAAGACAATAATATCAGCAGGGCTTTGACCTAAATCGATGATACCTTCATCGTCTACAAAGCCACCCGGTTTGGCTGCCAATAAATGCACAGTGTTTCTCGCTTAAGCGGTCAGAGCCGCGTTGAGTTTGTCTTCAATCTGGTCTTTGCTGATGCCTTTGCCGATAAACACAAGCTGTGTTTGGCGTAGCTCATCCGGTTGCCATAAGCGATCAAAGTAACGGTCAAGACGCGTACCAACAACCTGAAACACTTGACGCATAGGCTTACCATTCACGGCAGCAAAGCCTTTGATACGGTATATATTATTATTTTCCACAAGCTCTTCTAGCGTGTCTTGCAGAGAGTCAGCATCCACTTCACCTAACTTAACCACAAACGAATCAAAATGATCGTGGGCATGATCATGATCGTGTCCGTGTGCATGATGATGATCGTGGTGATTGTGAACGTCTTCGATACGAGCTTCAGTGGCCGCTTCCAGCCCCAGCAATACGTCTAGAGCCGCTTCACCGTTTTCGATGTAAGTAATCTTAACGCTGGATTCCACCTCACTTTCGATCACTTGCTTCACACGCTCACGTTGTGAAGCATCTAGAAGGTCATTCTTACTGACAACCACCAAATCCGCTGCGCTTAACTGATCATCCAATAATTCTTGTAAAGATGGATCATGATCCAACGACTCATCCGCCAGACGTTGCGCTTGGACTTTTTCTTCATCGTGAGCAAAGCGGCCCGCAGCCACAGCTGGTCCGTCCACCACAGTGATCACAGCATCCACCGTACAATGCTCTTTGATGCCAGGCCAGTTAAAGGCCTGCACTAATGGCTTTGGTAAAGCTAAGCCGCTGGTTTCAATCAGAATATGGTCAATATCATCTCGACGCGCCACGAGTTGTTGCATCACGGGTAGGAACTCTTCTTCTACCGTACAGCAGATACAACCGTTTGCCAGTTCGTAAAAGCCGTCTTCGCCACGTTGTGCTGCGCTCTCATCTTCACAATCTAGCGGGCAAGAACGAAGCAGGTCCGTATCAATGTCTAATTCACCAAACTCATTCACAATCACAGCAATGCGCTTACCTGCTGCTTGCTTAAGAACATTTGATAACAGTGTGGTCTTACCGCTGCCTAAAAAGCCAGTGACGACCGTTGTTGGAATCTTATTTAATTGCATAGTCAATCCTTACGCCTCACCATCGTTTTTACGGTGAATTTTGCGGTAAATATGAGCTTGTGACTTGTCATATAGGTACGAGTCGGCAAAGTCTTCTGTATCTAATACATGTCCAACCAAGATTAAACTGGTTCGGGTAAATTTCTTCGCACGCACTTTCTCTACGATGTCCTTTAATGTCCCTGTCACGTAGTCCTGATCAGGCCAACTGGTGCGATAACATACTGCGACAGGGCAATCCTCACCATAATGCGGGAGGAGTTCTTCGACAATCTTATGTATGCGAGTAATGCCAAGGTGAATCGCTAATGTGGCACCGCTTTTCGCAAGCGTCGGCAAACGCTCACGTTCAGGAAAAGGTGTTTTACCTTCATAGCGGGTCATGATCACCGTTTGAGAAACACCGGATAACGTCAGTTCCTTTTGCAACATAGCAGCAGAGGCCGCCACCGCGCTGACGCCAGGGATCACTTCATAATCGATGTTTAAGGCATCGAGACGGCGCATTTGTTCCCCGATCGCACCGTAAAGAGCAGGATCACCACTTTGCAAGCGCGCCACGTGCTTTCCTTCAGCGGCAGCTTGGCGAATGATTTCAGTGGTTTCATCAAGATTCAAAGACGCGGTGTCGTAAATCGCTTCAGCACGGTCACGTACGTTATCAATCACTTCTGTAGGGATCAGCGATCCCGCATACAAGATCACTGAACAGCGCTCAATGGTCTTCAATGCTTTAACTGTCATCAAGTCTGGATCACCAGGCCCAGCCCCAATAAAGAATACTGTCATGAATAAACCCTTAATTTGTCGTTAAAGCTTCTTTGAATAACCACGAGGCGTGTAAATCCAGTGTTTTTCACCGTTTACAATATGGCGCGACTCACTGTTACCTACACTGACCATGGTGAACATATCCACATCTTTGGCATCTAACTCACCTAAAGTCGTAAAGGTAATCTCTTCTTCTGGACGCGTTAATTGACGGCCAATCATGACTGGGGTGGAAGCTGGTCGATATTGCAGCAACACATCACGAGCATGATTTAGCTGCCAATCCCGTTTACGTGAGACAGGGTTGTAGAAGGAAATGACGAAATCGCCTGCGCCAGCGGCATGAATACGCTTATCAATGGTTTCCCATGGGGTCAGTAAATCGCTTAAAGACACAGTACAAAAGTCGTGACCAAGCATGGCACCAACGCGACTTGCTCCCGCTTGCATTGCAGAAATACCAGGGATGACCTCGATCTCGACATCCAGCCATTCAGGATGGTTTTCTTTACCTTGAAGTTGCTGATCCAAGAGTTCAAATACCAAGGTAGCCATGGCATAGATGCCGATATCCCCACTGGATATGAGTGCAGTGGTTTTCCCTTGTGCGGCAAGATCAAGCGCTAAACGAGCTCGACCAATTTCTTCTCCGAGAGGTAAATCATGAAAGGTTTTACCCTCACTTAGCTCACCTAATAGCTCTAAGTAATAACCGTAGGCAACCCAATCAGAGCAAGCCGCTAAAGCCTTGGTAGCATTCGGTGCAACTAAACCTAAATCACCAGGCCCCATTCCCATTACAAATAGCTTGCTCATACTCTCACTCTCATTTGATTTTGAAGCGATTATACACTGCCACCAAAGTAAGACGCATGAAATCGACCTGTAAAAAAATGAGGAATGTTCAAGAGGTTAGTTATTTATTTGCAAGGAGTTTGCAGGTGATGGAGCGGTCACCACTATAAATCAAGGTGGCCTTTTGACCTTTATCCCAAAAGCTTAATACATCACCCAAATATAGAGAGCCCGATGCGGAATATGAGCGCTCAAGGATATAAGCGTAGTGATTAATTACGACTCTGGCTTTATCTTGTTCAAATCCCACTGCAACATTTAACCCTTGGCAGTGGTAGTTGAGTAGCCCCTTAGGATCTTCAGCAAAAGAATATGTGGTGAGTAAATTTAACAATATGACGCAAACCCAATGCTGTTTCATGTTGAATCCATTCAATCAATAAGAGTAGTAAGAATATAACTTAACGCTATTTTCCCTTAGATACAAATTAGCCGTTAAACACGACTAATTTGTATCTCTAATTCTTCCATATGCTCATCGGTTAACTTATTGACCCAATGAATAACTTGGCTGCTTCCCTCTTCAGCGGAGCGCATTGAGTCAACAATCTCATTGCGTAATTCAACTTTGCTGCTCCAATCAGTCGACATTTTCGCAATCGCTGCATGAACTGAGTCATGCACTTGCTTATGTGGCTGCTCAAGTTGCTTAAAGGACGAAGACTTAGAAATTTGCAAGTTTCTTGCCTCACCGTAATACCATTTACCCATTCGGCATGAGTGATGATCGACCTTCGCTGCCTTATACTCATTTGACTCTGTCACAGCATTCAGAGCTACATAGCCATTTTGCTTATAAATGACATGATCGAGCTTAATCAGTGAGTGATAAATGACCGTCGCCACGCCATCAACATTAAGCGCTGAAATACGAGAGGATCGGGCAAGTTGATTAAACTGCTGTTCAAATCCTCCAACTAATTCCTGCATATTTGCGCTCAGTTCCTTGGACTCTTCGGTGATACGACTGACTTCACTTACCTGCTGACTCAAAGTAGATAAAACCTGATCCACAGACTCTGCCGTTTCTTTCGTTCTGTTCGCTAACTGCTTGACTTCATCTGCAACGACCGCAAACCCTCGCCCTGCCTCTCCTGCCCGCGCGGCTTCAATCGAAGCATTTAACGCCAATAGATTGGTCTGCTCTGCGATGTCTTTAATAGTTACCAACGATGAAGATACTTTTTCTGAGTCTCGACTTAAGGCTTCAACTACATCGGAGACCTTGATGATGGTTTCGCTTACGGTATGAATCGAATGTCGAATCTGCTCGACTGCGCCAAGGCTGTGCTCAGCGGAACTGGCGTTCTCTGAAGCTTGCTCCCCGATATTTCTAACCTCTTGATCTACTCTCATCAAATCTGATTGTGCTTCACGCAAGTTTCCGATTAAATTTTCAGTATTGAGCTCATGAAGCTTAGAGGACAATTCATTACGGTTGATTAAAGAAACATTCGAATGCATCGCAGCAACGGACTCTTGAACGGCATTGATTGAATGCTTCATATTTCCTGGCAAACCAACTGCGATCGGCCTGCGGTGGAAATCGCCTTTGGCCACAAAAGTAAACGTCGTATCAAGCTCTTTGAAATACGTTTCAATACGATCGAGTAAATCATTCAACTCCCACGCAACAATCCCTAGTTCGCCAAGCCCTTTAGTACTAGTAATACGGTGATGTAACTCCCCTTTTCGACAGGCAGAAATCGTAAATGAAAGTCGATTTAGGGTTTCAACTAAACGTAACCCTTGGAAGATCACTAAGGCAAAGGAACAAGCGATTAAAGTAGAAGCAATAAAATTAAATGTCGTGCTTTTTATGGAAAAATGGTTAATCAACATGGCGACCAATAGTGTTAACACCAATGCCCCAAGCCCAATAAACTGTGTACGCAAAAACGGGATACTGCGACTAATGTGATTTTTTTGCATGGCTTCACTTCCCTTTTTGATACAAGGTAAACATAGCTTCGTTAAACGTTGGGGCCATTGTGTAGACTTGGTCTAACAACCATTCCACAGAACGGTTGATACCTTCATTACCAGGATATTGGCTTTCAATATCTCTCATTTGTTTGTATAAACCCTCACATAAAGACACTGCTGCAGAAGAGGGTTGACGTCTTACTGAAAAATAACCTTGCAGCGCCCCATGCTCATCCAAATCAGCTGTAACATTCGCAAATACCCAATAAAACCCACCGTCTAAACACCGGTTTTTGACAAAGCCAAAAAACTCATCCCCATCTTGCAGCATTTTCCACATTAAGCGGAAAACCCCTCTTGGCATATCTGAATGCCGAATTATATTGTGTGGTTCCCCCAGTAACATTTGCTCAGAGAAACCCGATATATTCATAAAGCTTCGATTCGCGTAGAGAATCTTTCCTTTTTTGTCTGTCTTACTAACAATTAAATCATCATCCTTGAGTTTAACCTCATGGTCTAAATTCTTTGCTTGACCAACTTTCATAACAGGATTCCTCAATCATCCATTGTTAGATACTTAAGCGATAATGCGATTAATTTTACTCTCGTTAGTGAAGGATTAGCTGTCCTAAATCAATTAGGACCTATAAGTTAGTGTTATCTGACATAAATTGTTCGTTTTTGTGCAATGAATTTCCTGTTTTCACTTTGACACTTAACAGGCAATAGTTCTAAAGTATCAAACGTCGCTCAGGCGACTTCGTTCTCGGGGCGGGGTGAAATTCCCCACCGGCGGTAATGAGCGCAATCTCAAAGCCCGCGAGCGCCTTCTTTATTTAGAAGGGACAGCAGATCTGGTGTGAATCCAGAGCCGACGGTTACAGTCCGGAAGATAGAGGACGGCGTAGACAAGATTTACCAATTTAGACTTTGATCGTTTTCAAAGCGGTTAGGCCTTGCCTCCCGTTCGCCCTGATTCAGCATTTTTTTGTGGAATACAACTTTATGAATCAGAGCTCAACGAATTCTCTTACATTTAATCCAGCTACAAAACGAGTGGCTTTTTTACACGCTTCTTGGCACAGCGACATTGTTCTTCAATGTTGGGAAGGCTTCAAGGAAGTCATGTTAAGCCATGGCTACTCAGAAGATAATTTAGAATTGATTGCCGTTCCTGGCGCTTATGAAATTCCTCTTCAGGCTAAGTTACTAGCGAAAACAGGTAACTACCACGCCATTGCAGCAAGTGGCCTTGTTGTAGACGGTGGCATCTACCGTCATGATTTCGTTGCGCAAGCAGTCTGTAACGGCTTAATGCAGGTTCAACTTGAAACGGAAGTACCAGTTCTGACAGCTGTTCTAACGCCGCATAATTTCCATGAGCATGATGAGCACTCAAGCTACTTCAAGCGCCACTTCGTGAAGAAAGGGAAAGAGCTTGCGGAAGCAGCAAACCGTACTATGCTGCTGACCGAGTTAGCCAAAAGCTAATGCAATGAATACATAACAAAGGCAGCTTCGAGCTGCCTTTCATTTTATGTACTACCAAACCAAATTAAATCCAGCTACAACTCCATTACCCAAACGCTCTTCATCGAAACTATCGGATAAAATACCTTCATGATAGTAATGACCAAACACACCTAAATTCTCCATCAATCGCCAATCCAAACCTACTTTCACTGCGAACTCAGTTAGCACATCATTGTTCCAGTCAAAGGAAAGAAAGGTTGGCCGTATGTCTCCGCCGACAGTCCAAGTCAGCTTCTGCGTCAAAGGAACAAAAAGAGCAGCCTTACCACTCAGTCCTGTTCGCTTGTAATCACCATGCTCAGTTCGGCTTAATCCGAGAGTAATGTCCGCACCACGAGGGTCGTCTCCAGTTCCCTCGACACTAAACCCGCGAAAACCTAACAACTGGATTCGAGTGCCTACCCCGTGGTCTAAATCGACCTGCTCGTAGTACAACCCACCAAAACCTGGTCGGTTATTTTCTGGCTTAATCCCAAGCCCTACACCAAACTGAGAGTATTCACTGCCCACACTTCCTTCAAGCAACAAAGTACCAACATTGTTTTCAACGGTTTCCGTGGCTGCTGAAGCCATGGAGGTTGCCAGTGTCAGTCCCAACACACCTAATAGCTGTCTCATATTGTCTCTCTTAAACATCATCCATTTATCAAATCACTCTTCCTGAGTAATTTAGTGCTATAGATTAGGGAGAATCGCCCTACGAAACAAATAAAAAAGCTCGGTTCCCCTGATGCAAGGCAAACCGAGCGATCACTAAACAATTTGTGTTAGGCGTTTAGTGCTTTAAACTCTAAACGTCGAGCATGCAACAGTGGCTCTGTGTAGCCATTTGGCTGCTCTTTTCCTTTGAACACCAAATCACAAGCTGCTTTAAACGCTACTCCGTCAAAATTAGGCGCCATCGCTGTGTAAGCCAAATCTTGCGCATTTTGCTCGTCGACCACTGCCGCCATACGCTTCATTGATGCCATCACCTGCTCTGCACTGCAAATACCATGCTCTAGCCAGTTCGCAATATGCTGTGATGAAATCCGTAGCGTAGCTCGGTCTTCCATAAGACCAACATTATTAATGTCTGGCACCTTAGAACACCCTACTCCTTGATCGATCCAACGAACAACGTAACCCAAGATCCCTTGAGCATTGTTATCCAGTTCAAATTGAATCTGCTCATCTGTTAATGTGGTTGGGTCGTCAACTAATGGGATGTCTAAAATATCATCTAGGCTAGCTCGCTCACGCGTCGCAAGCTCTGCCTGACGTTCACGCACATTCACCGTGTGGTAGTGAGTAGCATGTAACGTTGCACCATTTGGTGAGGGAACCCATGCGGTACTGGCACCAGACATAGGGTGGCCGATTTTTTGCTCAAGCATCGCGGCCATCTCATCAGGCATCGCCCACATTCCTTTACCAATCTGCGCTTTACCCGGCAAACCACATTCAATGCCTACATCAACATTCCAATCTTCATAGGCTTTGATCCAAGCTTGCTGCTTCATAGCGGCCTTCGGTACAAAAGGCCCTGCTAGCATAGAGGTATGGATCTCATCTCCGGTGCGATCAAGGAAACCAGTATTAATAAATACCACTCGCTCTTTCGCTTGGCGTATACATTCTTTTAGGTTTACCGTCGTACGACGCTCTTCATCCATGATACCGACCTTCAAGGTGTTGCGATCCAATCCCAAGGCTTGCTCAATACGACCAAACAATTCAACTGTAAACGCAACTTCCTCAGGACCGTGCATTTTTGGCTTTACAATATTAACGCTGCCAGCACGGCTATTTTTGCGCTTCGTATTGCCTTGTAAGTCATGCATTGCAGCTAACACTGTGATCATGCCATCCATGATACCTTCAGGTACTTCGTTTCCATTTGCATCTAAGATGGCTGGATTCGTCATCAAATGACCGACATTACGAATAAACAAAAGACTGCGGCCATGAAGGCTAAATGACTCTCCAGACTTATCTAGATATTTGCGATCTGGATTCATGGAACGAGTCACCGTTTTCCCGCCTTTATCAAACGACTCCTCAAGGGTACCTTGCATCAAACCAAGCCAGTTGCTGTACACCTCCACCTTATCTTCCGCATCCACAGCCGCAATCGAGTCTTCACAATCCATAATGGTTGATACTGCTGCTTCAACTAAAATATCTTGTACACCAGCTTGATCGTGCTGACCAATAAAGCCATTTGGATCGATCTGGATTTCGAGATGCAGCTCATTATTTTTTAACAGCACTGCAGTAGGGGCATCCGACTTACCTTGATAACCAACGCATTTTTCCGTCTCTTTTAACTGTACTACGTCGCCATTTTTCATGGTCACGGCTAACTCACCGTCAACAATCTGGTATTGCAATGCTTGAGCATGGGAACCACTCACCAATGGCGCAGCTTGGTCTAACAGTTGTCGGCCAAATGCAATCACTCGAGTTCCACGGACTGGATTGTAGCCGCCTGAGCGTTCTGCACCTTCTTCTTCAGGAATTGCATCAGTGCCGTAGAGCGCGTCGTACAAACTACCCCAGCGTGCATTGGCGGCATTTAGAGCGAAACGCGCATTTTTTACAGGCACCACTAACTGAGGACCAGCTTGTAAGGCAATCTCAGCATCTACATTCTTTGTCGATACTTTGAAATCCTCGCCTTCAGGTAATAAATACCCTATTTCTGATAAAAAGTGTTTATATGCTGCGGCATCATGCTGTTGCCCATGACGTGCGCGATGAAAATCATCAATCTGTTGTTGAATTTCATCGCGCTTTGCCAGTAACGCTTTATTTTTAGGCGCTAAGTCCGTGACAATTTCCTCAAAGCGTTGCCAAAAGACCTTTGGATCAATACCCGTTCCTGGTGCGATGCGTTCATTCACTAGTGTAAATAGGCTTGATGCGATCTGTAGACCGCCTTGTTGAACTCGTTCTTTCATAGCGCTTTCCTTTCTTATACCAGCTTACTCGTGCCAGATTATTTATTGTTAATAACTGTACTAAATCACGTCAAATACAGAAAACCACATTCACAAAGTAAATACACATATAAAAACCATGAATAAACTTTTATTTCGAAACTTGATTACCTTTTGGTAAATTTCTTACAAAATGTGCATTTAAAGTGATATGAGACTCACTATGAACCCATTAAAACAAAAAAACACATTCACAAAAAATATGATCACAATAACAAACATAGATTAGATAAATTATAAAAAACATCGCAGACTGAAATGGTGATCAAGAACTGCACGACCGTAGAAAGCGGTGAAGCGACCAAACCATAAAGAGGAATCTGCAATGTCACATTACAAAAACGATATCGACGCAACTGCTACCCTAATCGCTCAGCATGGCTCGCCTTGGGCAGCCATCAACCCTGAATACGCGGCCCGCATGCGTGCTCAGAACCGCTTCAAAACAGGTCTAGATATTGCTCGCTACACAGCAAAAATCATGCGTGCCGACATGGAGCGTTACGATCGTGATCCTAGCCAATACACTCAATCTCTAGGTTGCTGGCACGGTTTCATCGGCCAGCAAAAAATGATCTCCATTAAAAAGCACTTTAACTCTACTGATCGCCGTTACTTGTACCTTTCAGGCTGGATGGTCGCAGCACTGCGCTCTGAGTTTGGTCCACTTCCAGATCAATCAATGCATGAAAAAACATCGGTAGCATCTCTTATTGAAGAGCTGTACACCTTCTTACGCCAAGCCGATGCACGTGAAATGGGCGGTTTGTTCCGCGATATGGATTCCGCTTGCGAAGCCGGTGATGAAGTCAAAGCAGCAGCAATTCAAAAACAAATTGATGAATACCAAACACACATTGTGCCAATCATTGCCGATATTGACGCAGGCTTTGGTAACGAAGAAGCCACTTACCTACTGGCGAAAAAAATGATCGAAGCCGGTGCTTGCTGTATTCAGATTGAGAACCAAGTATCCGACGAAAAACAATGTGGTCACCAAGATGGTAAAGTAACCGTGCCACATGAAGATTTCCTGGCGAAAATCCGTGCAGTGCGATACGCCTTTCTAGAACTTGGTGTCGATGACGGTGTCATCGTTGCCCGCACAGACTCTCTGGGTGCAGGCTTAACCAAGCAAATTGCAGTGTCCTCAAGTGCAGGCGACCTAGGAGCTCAGTACAACGCATTCTTAGACGTTGAAGAAGTGGATATGAATAGCGCGAACGAGAGCGATGTTCTAATGATTCGTGATGGCAAACTGGTTCGACCAAAACGTCTGGCAAGTAACTTGTTCCAATTCCGTAAAGGTTCTGGTGAAGACCGTGTGGTACTAGACTGTATCACTTCTTTGCAAAACGGCGCCGATCTACTTTGGATCGAAACTGAAAAGCCTCACGTTGGCCAAATCAAAGGCATGGTAGATCGCATTCGTGAAGCCGTGCCTAATGCGAAACTTGTGTACAACAACTCGCCTTCTTTCAACTGGACATTAAACTTCCGTCAGCAGGTATTTGATGCATGGCAAGAGGAAGGTCGCAATGTTTCAGCATATGATCGCACTCAACTAATGAGCGTGGAATACGATAACAGTGAACTGGCAAAAGAAGCAGACGCCCGTATTCGTAACTTCCAGGCAGACGCCGCTCGTGAAGCAGGTATCTTCCACCACTTGATCACATTGCCGACTTACCATACAGCTGCCTTGTCTACAGACAACCTAGCGAAAGAGTACTTCGGTGAAGAAGGCATGCTTGGCTACGTTAAGAATGTTCAACGTGAAGAGATTCGCCAGAAGATCGCCTGTGTTCGCCACCAAAACATGGCTGGCTCAGATATGGGCGATGATCACAAAGAATACTTCTCTGGCGATGCTGCCTTAAAAGCGTCTGGTAAAGATAACACGATGAACCAATTCGCTTAACCCGCTTTCTGCGGATGATCAATACTCCACAAGAGTGATCAATTCCCCCCGCGTTGGGCCGCTGTGCGGCCCATTTTTTTAGCGCTTGTCATTTGACCTATTCTCATTCCCAGTTACACTGAAACTTCGCTGTCACGTATTGGTCATTATCTGTACGACAGAATGGTCAAGGGAACTTATTACAAAAATAAACCACCAAGTTTATTCATGATGACAAAGGGGTATTGCAATGACTGATATTTACGACATCAACGTAACGGATATCGACGGAAATGAAACCACGCTTGCGCCCTACTGCGATAAGGTTCTACTTATCGTTAATGTGGCATCTAAATGTGGACTAACACCACAGTACGAAGGACTTCAATCACTGTACGAGCAAACCAAGGACCTTGGTTTTGAGGTACTTGGTTTCCCAGCCAATGATTTCGCGGGACAAGAGCCAGGAACAGAAAATGACATTAAGAGCTTTTGCCAAACAAACTACAATGTCTCCTTCCCAATGTTCAGCAAAATCAAGGTAACTGGTGATAGTAAACATTCACTTTATGACTACCTAACTGAACAAGCTCCGATCGCTGTCAACCGACAAGAGATGGAAGAAAAGCTTAAAGGCTATGACATCACACCTACACCAGAGCCTGAAGTAGTTTGGAACTTTGAAAAGTTCGTTGTAAGTCGTTCAGGGCAAGTATTAGGTCGATTTGCACCAAATACACCTCTTGACGACATCAACTTAATCAACACCATACGCGTTGCACTAGCAAACGGGTAAAAATCAAAAGATCATGTTTTTACGTAAAACATGATCTTAATCCAACCGCTTCCCTCCAAAGTACCCTAAAATCTGATTGCTTTTGTCAACTATGGTATTGATGTCGGTGCAACCTCTACTAAATCAGCTCTATCTTTGGAGGATTCAATGAAATTGGAACGTACGTGGATAAGTCCGATAATGGCGGGCGGCTTTCTATTAATAGCTGTAACAGGTGTAGTTTTATTCTTCCATGTCTCAACTAGCTTTGCTAAATGGTCACATGAGTGGCTAGGAATGGCCCTAATTATTTTTGCTATTGCACACGCAATACTCAATTGGCGTCCACTAAAACTGCAAATCACAACAAAAATAGGGGCTGCCCTTTTCATCCTTTTAAGTATAACGACTATTGCATCCCTCATTCCATTTGGTGATAGCTCAGGTTCAGCGCCACCTTTTATTGCGCCAATTAATGCTTTATCAAACCAACCTATAGCGGTGTTGGCTGAGCTCTCGCATCATAGTGAACAGGAAGTGATGGAAATACTCTCTTCACAAGGGATTGTTGCTAGTAGCAGTACCCAAACACTTTCTGAATTAACTGAAGGAAACACAGGGCGAAATATGGGGGCACTTGGAAAAGTATTTCAGTCCAATTAGGCATTTGTTTTATCTGTTGTGCCAAATAACTGGCAATGATCATAACGAAGCATCAAATTCTGTTTCTGACGCTTCGTTAATCCTTGAAAAACCATTTCATAAGAATGGTCCACCATTCGGCTAACTTCTCCGATGGGTAGGGAGCCATCTAAAAATACACTGTTCCAATGCTTTTTGTTCATATGATAACCAGGCTTCACCGCATCGAAGATACTGCGTAGTTCGATTGCATGATTTGGTTCACATTTAAGATTTACACGAACACAGCCATCCACCTCAGTAAACAGTGCAAACATTTTACCATGTACTTTGTAAACCAGCGCATCTGGACCAAAGGGATACTCAGAAACCGCTTCCGGCTTTGATTCCACATACTCAATCAGTGCTTCATAAAATGACATTCATTTCCCCTCTGCGACCTTTCCATGACCACAGCATCTTCTCCATAACCTGATGAAACGATTTGTGGTATTGGACAGAAGCCAAATTGTTGCCAATAGCTAACACTGCCTTGTACAGCCACTAAACGGAATGAGTTCAAGCTAATCTTAGTAGAGCTTTGATAAAGCTGCTTGACTAGGCTTGGTCCAATCCCCATTCCTTGAGCTTGATTCGACACTGCTAAATCATGAAGAAAAACATACTCACAACCCATTTCGTTCGGTAATGGAGCGTCTAATTTCGGTAATAAATCCCCTGCCCAAGTGTGCGCCAGCAAATAAGCACGGATCGTGCCTTCTTGCTCATAAACAAAACAAAGATCGGGTGAATGGCGCCATTTACCTTGCAACACATTTAACGCTTCTGGCGTAATTTCCTGATAAGCCTCTTCTTGAATTTCCATAATCGCAGGCCAATCAGTTTGATTTATTAAGCGAATCATTTTCATTACCCCCAAATCCAATCTTGCCACATCGATAAACTCGATAAACATAGAGCTAGATCAATACAATTCATAGACAAACAATCATACACTGCCAGTACGTGTACTTTTTTTGCACATTCTATACTATCGAAGAGGCTAATAGTCTATGCACCAATACATATCTGTACGTTGGAAAATTCTACTGCCAATGGCAGGCATACTATTTTTAATTATTGCTGCATTGAATCTATATTCTTCTCATCAACAAAAAGATCAGTTATTAGATCTCACTGAACACCAGTTACTTGATATAGCAAATGGCTACATGGATAGCATGAATGCGTTGATGTTCACGGGCGCCATGGCAAGCCGAGAAATTCTACGAGATAAAATTTCCCAACGTGAAGGCATTGCCAGCGTTCGTATGTTGCGCGGAGAAGCCGTTAGTAATATTTATGGACCAGGTTTTGATCATGAAAAACCACAAGATGATTTAGACCGGAAAGGATTGGCTGGAGAAACCATCATTGATGTTAGTGAAGTTGATGGTGAACGACATATCACTTTAATCCTCCCTTTTGAAGCGACACAAGATCGACACGGTACCAATTGCTTAACCTGCCACCCTGTTGCAGAAGGAACTATTCTTGGTGCAGCTCGCATTACCTATTCAATGGCACAGCGAGATCAAAATATTGAGAGCGCCATCATCAAAAATTCTACAATTAATTTTATTGCGATTTTGGTTGGGCTCATGGTGATATATATGATCATGCTTAAAGTTCTGATTCAGCCCTTAAATCGCCTGAAAGACACCATGGCTATTATTGGAGAAAATGCTGACTTAAGACCCAGAATAACTCTTGGGGCAAATGATGAATTTCGCATGGTAGGTCAAGCAACTAATAATATGCTTGACCGCTTCCAACCAACTATACATAGCCTAACGAAAACCATGGATAATTTGAGTGAATCTGCAGACCAATTAGCAGAGGTGACTCGAGAAACAAGCCAAGGTGTCGACAAACAAAAGAATGAAAGCGAACTGTTGGCCCAATCTATCCAAGAACTCTCGAATGCCGCAGAAGAGGTTGCTCGCAATGCTGCAAATGCCGAAATAAGTGCTAGCGATACTAAAGAGTTAGCGGACGGCGGTAAGAGCATGGTACTTCACGTGGCTAAAACAAACGCTGAATTAGCCCAAAAAGTTGACGCCGCAACAGATGTTGTGAAGAAGTTAGCAGAAGGCGCTCAAGGAATTGGACGCGTTTCTCAAGAAATCAGTGACATAGCTGAGCAGACAAACCTTTTAGCTCTCAATGCTGCAATTGAAGCAGCGCGCGCAGGAGAACAGGGCCGTGGATTTGCAGTCGTTGCAGATGAGGTTCGAAGCTTGGCAAGCAGAACACAACTTTCGACAGAAGAGATACGTAACATTATTGAAAGTCTCTCAAAAATTTCTAATCAAGCTGTAGAAGCAATGGAAATTAGTAAAGCCCAAGCCGACGATAGCGTTGATGACGCAAACAAGGCAGCACATGCCCTTGAAGATATAGCTTTAAGTGTCGACCAAATACGTGAAATGAACACGATGATTGCCGCTGCTGCCTCAGAACAAAGTGCGGTGGTTAATGAAATAAACAATAATATTCACGCTATCAGCGCTATCTCTGAGCAAACTGGTGCAGGGTCCCATAAAATCCTGCGTCAAAGCGAAGATATCGCGAATATATCTCAGTCTCTTGATCAGACCATTAACCAGTTTAAATCCTAGTTTTAGCTTGGCTCATGCTTTCAAAGCGTGAGCCATATTGGTTTATATAAAGAACCCATAGTGCACCTATTGCCCAACCAGCAATAACGTCAGTGGGCCAATGCACGCCAAGCATTATTCTGCTGACGCCAACCAACACGGCACTGACAATAGCAATCAGAATAAATATTCGCCTTGCCCTAGCAAAAGCCCAACCGTGTGACAATACGACAGCCATCCCCAGAAAGCATATCATCGACATACTGGCATGCCCTGAAGGAAAGCTAGGCGAGTAAACTTCAATCAAATGTGGGACAAGGTCTGGTCTGGGTCGTTCAAATACATACTTCAATCCCATACTGAGGACAACGCCGCCAACAGTCATCATTAGTATTTTCGTCGCTTCCAATCGTTGCTGAGAGAACCACAAAATAGCTGAAAGGCTGACCATGATGTACAACAATACCCAGTTACTCCCCAATGCCGTGATGTCTCTGACGATTACGGGTAACCAATGTGGACCAATAAGATTTAAAGAATCGTTTCTAAATAGCAATAAACCCGCTTGATCAAACACACCAGGTTGCCCTAGAGAAAACCAAGTGCTAATAAGCGCAACGGCACCCAACATTAAGTAAGCAATACGAATTATCAATTTGCCTTCCTTCTTTTGGCAAAAGTTTTGTAATAATACGTCAATATACCTGCCTTCATTGTTAAAGGGGGTGTTTACGCGTAGTTTCCACCTTCTTTTTACGCTCTAGATCGTTATTCAACTTTATTTGCTTAAGAATTATTTTAAGGACTCGTCATGCAAGCTTATCAATGGGGCGTTTTTGCTCTTGCTTTGGGTGCCTTCGGCATCGGCACCACAGAGTTTTTCCCCATGGGCCTGCTACCAACGATTGCTGAAGGCGTCGATGTTTCTATACCAACAGCAGGCTTGCTAATAAGTGCCTATGCTGTTGGTGTCATGTTTGGCGCACCACTTGTCACGTTATATATGACTCGCTTTAGCCATAAAGCCTCATTGATCGCACTGATGGCTGTATTCTTTGTCGGCAATTTACTGTCAGCAGTTTCATTTGACTACACCACCTTGCTGGTGTCTCGTGTTGTCACTAGCATGTCTCACGGTGCTTTCTTTGGTATTGGTGCTCTCGTTGCTATGAAGCTTGCGCCAGTCGGTAAGCAAGGATCTGCCGTGGCGTCTATGTTTTTAGGGCTGACTATTGCCAACATCATTGGTGTCCCAATTGCTACATGGTTAGGGCAAAGCATTCATTGGCGTATCGCTTTTGCCGCCACCTCCGCACTTGGTTTGGTAGCTATGATCGGCCTGTTGCGCACATTGCCTCATATGGAAACACCAACCCGTCCGAACGTAAAACAAGAACTGCAAGCGATTATGCAGCCTGCAGCATTGAGAACATTCTTCACCACCATTTTGTGCGCAGGGTCGATGTTTACCCTTTACACTTACGTGACCCCTATTCTTCAAACGCTTGCAAAAATTCCAGAGACCAACATTGCCTACTTGCTGATGATTGCTGGTATTGGCTTCACCATCGGTAATTTCGCGAGTGGTAGGTTGGCAGATCGCTCGCCTGATTTATCACTTACCGTTGCACTGATTGGACAAGTCATTATTTTGCTTTCTTTTAGTTTCATCACCGTCAACATGGTCACAGCGATTGTCACTGTGTTCATTTGGGGAATTGTGAACTTCATGATTGGCCCACCATTACAAATGAAAGTGATGACCATTGCTGACAAAGCGCCTGGCCTAGCTTCTTCTATCAATATTGGTGCATTCAACCTAGGTAATGCGTTGGGCGCGGCGCTAGGTGGTGCAGTGATTACCGTAGGCTTAGGTTATGCTTGGATTCCTGCTACCGCAGCAGTGTTATCCCTATCGGCTCTGATTTTGCTTGGTATCAACCGTAAACTTGTAGCAAGACAAGCACAATCATAACAAGGAAGAGTTTCATGGAATTGCTTATATCGATGATGTTAGAAGCCGGTAAATCTGGCTTGAACATGGCATTGTATATTTTGCTTCCCATCATGGTCATCATGCTGGCATTGATGAAGCTCTTAGACGCTAAAGGGGTTCTGACATGGTTGTGTAACAAGGTCGCCCCACTTTCGACCCTATTTGGCATTCCTGGCTTAGGGGTCTTTGCTGCGCTCAAGCTCACATTTGTGAGCTTTGCCGCACCGATAGCTTCCCTGAGCATTATGGACAGCCAGCGCTTTAACAGGCGCCATATTGCAGCAACATTAGCCATGATCTTCACCATGTCTCAAGGCAACGCTACTTTTCCAATGTTGGCTTTAGGGTTAAATCTGCCTGTCTTGCTGATCAGCTCAGTTGTTGGCGGTTTAGCGTCCGCAGCGTTTACCTATTTCATATTAACAAAACGCCTCGATCAAACGACTGATGAGTCGGCCAATGAAGTCATATCAGCGCCGACACAAAGCAAGTCTAAAACCGTAGTTGAAATCTTGGCTGAAGGTGGTCAAGAAGGGATGAAGATCGCTTTTAATATGATCCCTATGCTTATCCTTGCGCTATTTCTTGTAAGAGTATTGCAGGAAATAGGCTTCATTGATTTACTTACCAGTCTGCTTGGTCCTGTGCTTGCATTTATACACCTACCTGAAACAGCCGTCTTACCTTTAGTGACGAAATACATCGCTGGCGGCACTGCCTACATGGGTATTATGTTCGATATGATTCAGGCAGGATCCATCAGTGTTCGTGAGATGAATATGATGGCAGGGTTTGCCACGAACCCTTTTGATGTAGCCGGTCTTGCCATCTTTGCCGCTGCAGGAAAGCGCGTCAGTTCGGTTATTCGCTATGCTGCCTACGGCTGTTTACTTGGCATTGTCATTCGGGGTGTTATCCATATTGTGATCTTCTACTGATGTAGAAGATCCCCCCTTTTAAGCAAACCAACTTGTATTACCTATTCACTCTAAAAGCCTAAATCGCTGCTTAATTCGTTGTAGTTGATAAAGATTGAGTAAGTCAACCATGTTCAATTGCCTAGCAAGCTAGGTAAATCCATAATACCTAGCATGCTAACTAAATCAGGAAGCTCAAATGGAGCAAAACATAGGTTGGAACTTAAGTCGTGCTGCACTGAGCTGGCGCCACGTGGTCGATCTCTACATGTCAGATCTCGGCTTCACACAATCTCGTTGGATTGCAATGCTACATTTAAAGCGAATAGGAGAAGGCTGCACTCAAAGCGAGCTAGCCAACAACATTGGCATAGAACAACCCTCTTTAATCCGCACGTTAAATCAGCTTTGCGAGGCAGGCTACTTGCAACGTAAAGAGTCTGAACACGACGCTCGCTGCAAGACACTTTGGCTCACAAGTAAAGGCAAAGAAGTCTTACAGGAAATGCAAACGATAGCGGATCAAGGCCGCCTTGCATTACTAGATGGACTGAGTGAAGAGCAGCGCAAACTATTAAATGATGCCTTACTTAGCATTATTACAAACGCGCAGAAAATGAGTAGTAAACACTAACATGACACCTGATCTACACTTTAATCGATGGATGAAGCGCTCCATTGTACTTTTTTTGGTCATCTTCGCTTATCTAGTGATTGCCGACACCACGATTCCAATGACCAGTTACTCAACCGTTCAGCGACCCGTTCTCACCATTGCGCCACAAGTATCGGGGAAAGTGACTGAAGTTGCCGTCCATAACAACCAAGAAGTTAAGCGTGGTGATGTGCTGTTTCGACTCGAAGACACTGACTATAAAATCGCCTTAGAGAAAGCAGAGCTGAGCTTGCAACAGGCCTATCAGAACAACGCTACATTAAAAGCAAACATCGCTGAAGCTAAGGCCGAATGGGCCGTTGCCAACGTCGCATTGCAAGAAAGTGAAAGAGAGCTCAAACGTTTAAAATCACTGCAAACGCAACATCTAGTCAGTGAACAGCAAGTAGATCAAGCCACGGCTCAAGTCGCGTCTAACAAAGCAAACCTTCACGCCATCGATGCACGTAAAAACGCCATTGCCATTGCATTAGGTGACGACGAGAGTAATAACATAGCGGTGAACAATGCTCGAAGCGCCGTTGCTGATGCACAACTTAATCTTTCGCGCACAACGATTCTGGCGCCACAAAATGGCGTCATTTCCAATATGCAATTGGTTCCAGGCATGGTCACCCAAAGCGGCCAGTCTCTTTTGTCTTTAGTTATCAGTGGACAAGATCGTATTACGGCAGATTTTCGAGAAAAAAGTATCGCCAGTGTTACACCAGGAACCCCAGCGCTGATCGTCTACGATGCCTTTCCTGGAAAATTGTTTGAAGGCGTTTTAACCAGCCGAGACTCCGGTATTTCTCAAGGACAAAACACTGCAAATGGTATTCTCGCAACCCCAGATGACAGTGACCGCTGGGTCAGAGATGCACAGCGTATTCGCGTGTATGTTAACCAAACAGGTCAAATCCCCGCATCATTAGTCAGTGGTTCTAAAGCAACCGTCATGGTGGAATCAAGCGACTCTAGCTTGCTACGCTTAATTGGCCATGTACAAATGCGCATCGTAAGCTGGCTTCACTATGTTTACTGAGATGAAACCTACGGAGAAAAAGCGCTTACTTCGTATTGCGTTTGGCACCACCATTGGCTTTTCTGTGTGTAAAATCATGGATTGGCCTTATGGCGTTTTCTTTACTGTTTTTCCTATGTTGCTATTGGGCATGGTGCCGACATTTAACCGCACATTAGCATTAGAGTTCATCGTAGGTGCAGTGATTAGCGCCCTTGAGATGTGGGTACTACAAACGTTTTTAAAGCCTTTCCCATTTGCCATGCTACTCGCGGTTTTCTTTATTTTTGGCTACCACTTTCGCTTTATGCTCACTAGCCGCTACTTCCTAATGTGGGCCTCAGGGTTGATCACGCTTTCCACTTTATTGAATTTTGGCAGCTACGACGCAGGACAAGCGACGGACATGGTCGTTGCAACGGTATTAGCGGCCCTAATTTCTGTAGTGAGTGCCTACCTTTTATATTGGCTCATTCCCGACACTGAGCCCTTTCAAGGCTCACCACCTGTAAAACCTTCCGCTTCTCAAATTAACCATAGGACGATTCTAGGGGCTTTACTGGCAACGATTTCTTTTGCCGTGTTTCAAATTGCAGACTTAAAAGACTCGCTTTCAGCGCAAGTCGCGACGATGCTTATTCTCTTCCCCATGACGTATCAAGGCTCTGTTATAAGCGCTAAAAAACGAGCGAAAGGTGTGGCCTACGGATGTGTTTTAGCACTGTGTGCGCAAGTTTTATTGTATGACCTAATCTCTCACTTTCTTCTAGTCACTCTATCTTTGTTTATGACTGTAATGATTACAGCCTACTTTCATCTAGTAGAACGCTCTGGATCAGGTATTGGCTTTGGCGCCTTAACAACCATTGGGATACTGTACGGCCAGTATTTAACGCCACAGGGAGATATTCTCTTTAGTGCTTTATATCGGTTTAGTTCTGTTCTGGTAGCAATGTTTTGTGTACTTATCGCGGCTTATCTCTTAGATAACTGGCTTAACCGCTATAAATGGACTCAGAACACACCATAATTGTCTACTTATCAAACAATCGCCGCACTCACTCCTAGTGCGGCGCCGCCCTTTACATAACCCCTTCTCTTCATAACAAACCACAACATTATTCACTTCGACATTGATGAATAATGTTTCTATGCTAATAACTTATTTGATTACTAATAATTTGATGTGTAAATTAATAGACAAAATAATTAAAAATCTTACCTATTTTTAAAATATCTCAAAGGAACTAGACATGATCAGAAAAGCATTAATCACTTCTGCTGGAGCACTGTTTGCTTGCTCCTCATTCGCTGCTGACTGCGGTAAGGTCACCATCGCTGATATGAACTGGAACTCAGCGACACTCATGGCAAACGTAGATAAGTTCATCTTAGAGCATGGTTTCGATTGTGATGCAGAAGTGGTACCGGGTGATACGATGCCAACGGGTACTTCTATGATTGAGAAAGGAGAACCGGACATTGCACCAGAGTTGTGGACCAACTCTATGAAAGCAGCTTTAGATCGTGGCGTTGAGGAAGGTCGTCTAAAAATTGCAGTCAAATCGTTATCTGATGGCGGTGAAGAAGGTTTTTGGGTACCACAATATATGGTTGATGAAGCACCTGAGCTGGCAACCATCGAAGGTGTCATTAAACATGCAAAAGAATTCCAACATCCTGAAGATCCTTCTAAATCAGGTATGTACGGCTGCCCAGCTGGCTGGAACTGTCAAATAACTGCACGTAACTTATTCAATGCTTTGAATCTAGACGAAGCAGGATTTGAACTTATTGATCCAGGCTCAGGTGCCGGCCTATCTGGTTCCATTGCACGTGCATATGAGCGTCAAGAGCCTTGGTTCGGCTATTACTGGGCTCCTACCGCCATTCTAGGTAAGTATAATATGGTTAAAGTTGATTTTGGCAGTGGCGTTGATGAACAGCATTACTTGGATTGTATTTCGAAAGATACTTGTCTAGAGCCAAAAGTAACCATGTATCCCCCTTCCCCTGTTTATACTGTCACAACGTCTGAATTTGCAAGCCGTGCTCCTGAAGCTTATTCATATATTGAGAGCCGATCTTTCACAAATGATGAAATGAATGGTCTATTGGCGTGGATGGAAGATAACCAAGCCGATGGCGCCTATGCGGCGGAAAACTTTATGTTTGAGCATGAAGACATTTGGTCTCAATGGGTTAGCGCTGACGTTAAAGCCAAATTGATGACTGCACTAGACAACTTGTAAACCTTACTTTGACTAAACATAAGGGACAGAGTTTTTCTGTTCCTTATCTTGCTTAACGAGTACATCTCTTATGGCTGACGCTTCCTGGTTAACTGAATTTCCAGATATGAGTCGTCGCGATTTATTGACGATTCGAAAAACTTTAGATGGTGCTTATCGTGACTTTTCTCGCGAATACGGCGATACCATCGAATCCCTTTTTGACCCATTATTAAACTTCCTAGTTTGGTTTGAACACCTTCTCATTGAAACTCCTTGGTGGATTATCCTCGCTGCCGTGACTGGAATCGTTTTTTTAGCAACCCGTTCCTGGAAGCTAAGTGTTGGCGTAATTATTTCCATGTTGCTAATTGGCTACTTCGGTATGTGGGAGGATACTATGCGTACCCTTAGCATCATCACCGTTTGTACCTTGATGTCGATTATTTTAGGTATACCAATTGGCATATTAATGTCTCGCTCAGATAGAGCTCAGTCGATTGTTACGCCACTGCTAGATGTCATGCAAACCATGCCTGCATTCGTGTACTTAATTCCAGTAGTCATGTTGCTCGGTATTGGCAAAATACCGGGAGTGATTGCAGTCGTCATCTATGCGATTCCTCCTGTTATTCGATTAACCAACTTGGGAATTCGACTTGTTAGTAAAGAAACTTTAGAAGCGGCTACGGCTTACGGAGCGACACCTACGCAACGCTTATTCGGAGTACAGTTACCCCTAGCTATGCCAACCATTATGGCGGGTATTAACCAAACTATCATGATGGCCTTAGCAATGGTCGTGATTGCCTCCATGATCGGTGTAAAAGGGCTTGGACAGCCTGTTCTAAAATCTATCACTAACCAATATTTCACTTTAGGTTTATTAAATGGTCTCGCGATTGTAGCACTTGCCATCATGTTTGATAGGGTTTCACAAAGCTATGCAAAACGAAGTCAACGACATTTAGAAGGGCGAGAAAATGGATGAACAAACTCTAATTCAAATTGAAGGTTTGTATCAGATCTTTGGCCCAGATGCTGAACAAGTTCTTCCCAAAGTCAAGGCTGGAGCAAGCAAAGATGATGTGTTAGCTGAAACAGGTCACACCGTTGGTCTACGCGATATCAATCTCACCATCGATCGTGGAGAAATATTCGTCATCATGGGGTTATCTGGATCTGGAAAATCCACGTTAATCAGACATTTTAACCGCCTAATAGATCCTACTGCTGGTAAGATTAAAGTAAATGGCGACGACATTATGCAGCTTTCGATGAAAGACCTAACTGACTTCAGGCGACATAAAATGTCTATGGTGTTTCAACACTTTGGTCTCTTTCCACACAGAACGGTAGTTGAAAATGTTGGCTATGGATTATCTGTTAAAGGACAAAAGAAAAGTGAGTGGGAGGGCCAAGCTAAAGAGTGGTTAGAAACTGTTGGTCTAGCAGGATATGAAGAGCAGTACCCTTCTCAGTTATCAGGTGGCCAGCAACAGCGTGTAGGCCTTGCGCGAGCTCTTTGTACCGATGCTGAGATTCTGTTAATGGACGAAGCATTTTCAGCACTTGATCCTCTCATTAGATATGACATGCAAAGTCAGTTAATTGAGCTTCAAGAAACGCTTCACAAGACAATCATCTTTATCACCCATGATCTAGACGAAGCACTCAGATTAGGTGATCGTATTGCTGTTCTCAAGGATGGTAAATTAGTTCAAGTTGGTAAACCAGTTGATATCATATTGAATCCAGCTGATGACTACGTCAGAGCATTCGCAAAAGACGTTAACCGAGCTAGAGCGTTATTCGTTAAAAATGTTATGTCGCCTGCACTACCGGTTTATGCATCGGACAGTTTAGATGAGCTGGAAGGATTGATTGATGAGCATGGTGTTGCCTACAGAATAACAGACGAAGGAATGTTTGAAGCATGTACAGAGGTAAGCCCTAATAGTGGTGCTGTTTGGCTACCTGTTCATAGTTTAAGTCGCAACCAACTACTACAAGATATTCTGCCGACAATGCTAGAAAGCAGCCAACCACTGCCAGTTATCGATAAGAATAAGGAGTTGTGTGGTTACCTAAGCCACAAAGCGCTAGCAAAAATGCTTCAGCTGCCAAACCAGCTCAACGTCGCGTAAGCACTTCCTGAGTCACTTTTAAAGTGGCTCAGGAAAGTTAATAATCGCTTGTCCGTCTTCCCAAGGCTCATACTTTTTCATGACTACTTTGAAGCAATCACTATCAAGAAAGGTATTAAGCCACTTTTTTAGATGTGAATATTCACTCCCCTCAAACCACTTGCGGTTTACTCCAGCAAATTGGCGTATAAAGGGAAAGACTGCGATATCAGCCAATGTCAGAACGTCTCCCAGCAAATATTCAGAAGATGATAACCGCTTATTCAAACGTTTCAGAAAGCGCTCGCCTTTTGCCCGGTAAAATTCTTCGGAACATTCTGGATGGCGGTCTGCATATTTATATCGATCTAGCCATTGCTTAAAGCAATGATCATTAAAGCGTATCCAGGCTAATATCTTAGCTTGTTTTCCAGCATCTCTTGGCCATAACTGCTCTGCAGACTTTGTATCGATAGTGTTCTCAAGCGTCCAAAACATTATGTCTAAGCTTTCAGGAAAACGTTGTTCACCATCTATTAGCTGAGGAACGGTTGAACGGCCACCTAACTGAAGCAAAGCTTCTGGTTTACTTTTAAGCACTACTTCACGGAGTTCAACAGTTATTCCAAGTGTTACTAACGCATAGCGAGCTCTCATTGCATAAGGACAACGGCGAAAGCTGTATAAAGTTGCAGGCAAGAGTCTCTCCGAGATCAATGAATTATAAAAACTAATATAAATATACAGGTTTAGACGATATAAGCTTTACTAGTTTCTCTACTGGTAAACCAATACGACTTATGTCTGTCCAGTTACGACACCTTATCTATTGATTAGGTAACAATGTTCATAGAATGCGTAAATTGTACAGGAATATCACAACACAGAGGATTACCCTATGAAGAAATTTAAGAAGTTCTTTTCAGCAATTGCTTTCGCTCTCCCTTTGGCAGCCCAAGCTCAAACCGTCGACCTAACAACAATGAATTGGCCACCATTTTATGGCGACAGCCTAGATCGTGGTGGTTTCATTACTGCAATTGTTGATGAAGCTCTATCAGAATCTGGCTATGACACAACAATGGAATTCACTGCTTGGCAAACAGCTCTAGACACCGTTAAAAGTGGCGAGAAAGATGCAATTGTAGGTGGTTACTACTCTGAAGCACGTGCGCAAGAATATTACTTCTCTATTCCAATCTACACCGTACTAGCGGGTCTAATCAAAAAACCAGACTTTCCACTTAACAATTACGACTCGTTTGAAGCACTTAACGCATACAGTATTGGCAAACTAAAAGGCTCAGTTATTGGTGAGTCTTTTGATAACTTCCCATTCAACGACCTACGTGAATACCCTGAAGTTTCAGATGCCGTAAAAGCATTGAATTCAGGCGAGCTTGCTTTGTATGCGGACAGCTTGGCTGTAGCAAAAGAAGCTGCAAAAGCAGAAGGTATTGACGGTTCTCAACTACAAATCCTTCTTCCACCACTTGAAGAAAACGACCTATACCTATTGATCTCTAAGTCTATTCCAAACGCTGAAGAGATCCGCGATGCATTTAACAAAGGTTTAATCGCAATCCAAAGTTCTGGTCGCTACGATGAGATCCTAGCGGAATTCAACCAGCAGTAACACTTCAAACCTGTTCATCGAAACTGGGCGAGAGTATGCTAATAAGGCTCATAGGATTTTCCCTATGAGCCTTATTTTCAGATACATCATATGGAGCAAGGAATGTTCTCTCCAAGTACAATCACACTGGTCGCTAACCCACCTCGACTCAGTGATTATGATATTGAGCGCAAAGAATATGCCCTGAAAGACAAAGATCATTACCACAAGAAGCTAAAAAAAGCTCAAGACCTAATGCTTCAAGTACAGCAAGCTTATTACCATCAAGGCAAACGTGCGATCATTGTTTTCCAAGGCTGGGATGCCGCCGGTAAAGGCGGTGCGATTAGAAGAGTCACAGAGAAACTCGACCCGCGCGGCTATCGAGTGCATCCAATCGCATCACCAACAAAAGACGAGCAAGGCAGACATTACCTATATCGATTTCAAACGCGCTTACCTAAGCCTGGTTCCATCGCTATCTTTGACCGCTCTTGGTATGAGCGAGTATTGGTTGAACGTATTGAGGCGTTTGCTTCTCCAAACGAGTGGCAACGTGCTTACCAAGAAATCAATGAGTTTGAACGCATGCTAACGGATGATGGTGTACGCATTATCAAGATATTTATGCATATCTCTAAAGGTGAGCAATTAAAGCGCTTTGAAGAACGTCTCAATAACCCAATGAAGCAATGGAAACTGACCGAAGAAGATATTCGTAACCGTGCAAAATGGGATGACTACGAAGGTGCAACAGATGAGATGTTCCAACGTACTTCTACTATTTCAGCACCTTGGACGATCATTCCAGGTAATAAAAAGTGGTTTGCTCGTATAGAAGTACTTAACACTGTAATCGAGGCGCTATCAAAAGAAGTGGATTTAAGCCCGCCACCCGTTGATCCAGCCGTTGTCAAAGCTGCCCGTAAGCAGTTAGGCATAGAAATAAATGAACAATAGAAACTATAAAGGGCCACTAGGGCCCTTATAGATCTTTACCACATCAAATCATCAGGGATTTGGAATTCAGCATAAGGATCGTCTTCATCCACCTCTTCCACTTTAGAAGATGTATTCAATACTAGAATCATATCAGGCTCTTTCTCTTGAACCTTTTCAGCAATGCCTTTAGGGATGATCTCATATTGACCTTCAAGCTTAGCGATCGCTAGACGACCTTCAGACAAATCTTTATGCATTTTTTCAGACACATAAAGCTTTTTAACTTTCTTATCGTCCGTGAAATTATAGGCGATCTCACCGTCTTCTTTTACAACACGGTTTTGAATAATAATTTGACGAATCTGACCAAGAATGGCTTTGTACTCAATTTCAGCCTGACGCTTTAAATTCAGCTCTTTATCACGCGCTGCTTTCTCTTCTTTCTGACGCTTCAGCTCAGCTTGACGAGCTTCCTCTGCCGAATTGTCCAGCTGACCTTTCTTCATTTTTTGCTTGGTCTGCAGTTTCTCAGCCTTGATCTTCTTAGCCTTTTTCTTATCAACAATACCAGCTCCTAAAAGCTGTTCTTGTAAGGACTTAGCCATGTAAAACCTCTAGTAAACGCATATCAATAAACTGTTCGCATTATAACGTTTTTGTAAGGCAATGCCCTGCTCTTTTTAGCTTAGGACCCCCTTTGCACATGGCTGAGCCC
>NZ_JAEMUH010000011.1 GCF_016461785.1 Marinomonas ostreistagni
TGCGTGAGCTAAGGAGAAGCAATTGCTGAAAAATTTAGTTTCAAAGTGGCTCCTTCCGAAAGTGATTTCAAGGTCATGCGAATCTCGAATCCCAAGGTCGGGAGAAGAAGGTGAAAAAGTAAACTGCTTTGTTTTAGCGTTAGATCGCGACAACGAGCCTTTTTTTGTTGCCACCGGATTTGAAAAAGGTCTTCTGACTGGATTGAGGTGGAATGGCGAACGATATGCCGAAGAGCATACCGTTTCAATTGATGACCTTAATGATGGCAACTTAAGAATAACTCACTATTACGGTCTTTCTGAAGTTATCTACTCTAGCGTATATGATTTGGCTTGGAATTATCTGTCAAAAGCCGTTTATCTAAGAATACATCTTTACCGCTACATTAGCTCCGCTCATCAGTATTTCTTTAACAAGAAGAAACTCGTTACTAAAAAGCGAATGGAGCTGATTCAATTTATGATGAATGATCAATTAGATCGCGAATATAACGGAATTGGTGTCATCGATTTGATGACCAAGCTGTATTCTATTAAGTGGGTTTTGCATCCATCAGCCGATGAGCAACAGAACAGGCTAGAGCTATATCTTGACTCTCTGGTTGAGTCCGGTGAACTGAGAAAAGTAAACACAGAGTACGTGGTTACTGGTAAAGCCATAAGTACGATTGAAAAGTACGAAGAAGAAGAGAGAAGGCATACAGAAGCTGTAAAACTACAAAAGAAGATGGTGTCACTTACTATACTTATAGCTTTTGTGGCGATTGTTCAATCTGGAATAATTAAACTACCGGTGCTGCTAGATTTAGCACCAAGCAACGAATCGCATAACAATCAAATTCAGCCGACGCAAAAAACGCGCGGCTGATTTGGGCGTTAGGTGTATTAAATGATTACCAAGCTTCTACTTATTATCTCTCTGCAAATACTAGTTACCTCTTCATTTGCACACGATTTTCATGCTGGCAAGAAGCCAAAACAGTATAATTTTTCAAAAAACAGCAGTATTGAAAAATATTTTTATACAATTCCTGACAAATATCACTCCAGTTATCACGATGGTGATAGTAGTTTTACATTTTTTTTAAATTTTCCGAATAAAGGTTTCCACCTGACCAAAGTGGGCCCAACGCCTAGTAATTCTTTGCGTATTAGAGTCATCCATGAAAAACACCGCGCTGAATATACAGCCAAAAATATTTTAAGAGATGGTGAGCTCATCAGAAAAGATGGGTTTTTTAATGTCTATAAAGAATATATTGGTAAAAATGGCCGTACTGAAGTGACTAGCTATTTAACCGAACTTCACGGAAATCAAATTACTATTCGACAGGCTGGGGAGCTTAACTTACGTGTATACAGAAATGCTGGAGCTGATAGAGAAATAGACTACGTCTATTCAAAAGAAGTATCTATACAAGAATGGCTTGAGTTAGATAGCTACATTATGAAAATACTAGCCTCCTTTTCTACAAATCCACCTAACAAGTCAATTCAGCCGACCGCTAACGCGTCGGCTGATTGAAGCGTTAGGCTGTAAAAGAGAACAATATGAAAATATTAGCCGTTTCGGGCAGCTCACGCGAAGCATCCACAAATACAGCTTTGCTGAACGCCATGAAAAATTTTGCCCCCGAAGGCGTCGAGTTGGTGGTTATTCATAACCTAAGTTCACTTCCTGTTTTTTCGCCAGATTTTGAAGGAGAGTCAACACCACTTGCAGTGAACAAATTCCTAAAATCAGTCTCTGAAAGTGATGGGATCATAATTTCAAGCCCTGAATATGTTCGCGCCATCCCCGGTGGCCTCAAAAATGCAATTGACTGGATGGTCTCTCGCTTTGAAATAATAGGTAAACCCATCACTTTGGTACATGCATCTCACCGAGGTGATGATATGCTGACTTCTCTTAGGCTGGTCCTTTCGACAGTAAGTAACAATTTTCTTGAGCATCTGTTTTTGCGTATTCCTCTCATTGGAAAGTCGCCGAATGAAGTTGAAACATTGCTAACTCTTTCAGAGCATGAGTCAAAAATTAGGTCGTTCTTACTTAATTTTTCAAATGAAATTCAGCAATGCAACGAGGATAAACCTAACAATCCATTGCAACGGACAAGCCGGTGAGCGCGGCATTAGCAACCAATAAATAACTTCACATACCATCGAAGAACATAAGCACGGATATACGTCCTGGGCTGTCAGCAGGGCGTCGAGTGTAAAAGGTTGTCATTTTTTAGTCTTGCAAGGAAAAATACCACTGGAAGAGCAGGAATGAATTCTTTTGTGCATTTCAACCATAAGAAAACCACTAATTCACTAACAAAAAACACCATGACCCCAATCTTAAAATCTAAAATCATTGAAGTCTGCGACAAGAAAATCGCTACCAAAGGCGAGGGCGTTGGCATTTCGTTCTATGCATTCTTCAAAAATAAGAACGACGATCCTGAGTTACTGATGGAAGCCGCGGAGTGGTGGATTAGAACACATCAGTTAGACCATTTTGAAAAGGCTATGAAGGTTAAGGCGCTGGCGCATTCGAGCTGAGAAGCCGTTCCCGCGCGCAGCGCGGTCGTACAAGGGACGCAGTAACATCGATGCCTCAAGACAGATAGGCAGCTTCCTCGATCGGAGTCGGGTCGTACAGCCCCTAACAAACACCCACAAAAAAATCCGATTGAGTCGCCTCAATCGGATTTTTTATTAAACCTTAAAGCAGTAGCGATTACTGAGCGGTTTCAGTCGCTTGCTGTTGTTGCTGTAGGTTTTCTAGGTAAAGTGCATCGAAATTGATCGGTGCAAGCATCACTGGGTTGAAGCTGCCTTTTGCGATCACAGAGTCGATTGCTTCACGAGCGTATGGGAACAATGTGCCTGGGCAGAATGCACCCAGTGCATGGTGAAGTTGACGCTCTTCAAAACCAGCGATGGTGAATAGACCACCTTGCTGAACTTGAACTAGGTAAGCTGGCTCGTCGTTGTTTTTAACGTTAACAGTGATGTCTAGAACCACTTCGTATAGGTTCTCACCAACTTGACGGCTTTTAGTGTTTAGCTCAAGGCCTACTTCTGGCTTCCACTCTTCTTGGAAGATAAGAGGAGAACGTGGCGATTCGAAAGACACGTCTTTTAGGAAGATACGTTGAATTTGTAGTTGTGGTTGAGCTTGGTTGTTTTCTTCAGCCATGATAGTTCCTTGGTGTTTTAATTAGAGGCAAGCAGAGCATCAAGCTCGCCTGCACTTTCGAGCGCAAATAGGTCGTCACAACCACCTACATGACGGTCTCCAATCCAGATTTGCGGTACTGTGTGACGGCCGCTTTTTTGCATCATTTCTTGACGTAAAGAATGATTGCCGTCAACTAGAATCTCATTAAAGTCCGCTTGTTTGTGCTGTAACAACTGTTTTGCGCGAACACAAAAAGGACAGTAGTTACTTGAATAGATGGTTACATTCGCCATTGCGGACCCCTTAAATTATTTTTTAACCAGTGGCAGACCAGCATTTTGCCATTCGGTGATGCCGCCTTGCAGCTTGTACACATCAAACCCTGACTTAATAAGCTCTTTCGCACTAGAGCCTGCCGTCATACCAGTTTTACAAACTAAGATAATGGGGGATGATTTGTATTTTTCTAGGGTGCCAGCAGAATCTTTTAATTTCGCTGATGGGATGTTGACCGATCCTGTTAAGTGGCCAGTGCGGAATTCATTCGCTGGACGGATATCGATTACCACAGCATCTTTGTCATTAATTAAGTTTGTTGCAGAGGCCGTCGTAAGGCTGCGAGCGCCGCCACGAGTCTCAACAAAGATCAATGTCGCTGCGATGACAACAAATACCGCGACCATTTCCCAATGGTTAATAGAAAATTCAATTAGTTGGTTCATCATTTGTAATTAAGCCTTTAAAAAAACTGCAAAGCATTATACACGGTGCGTGTATTGGGTACATACTAAAGCCATTTCTAGCTACGATCAGGGTAAGTTTTGAGATGCGTTTATCATTGCTTGTTAATCGATTTCATTGGGGTCGTTACTTCTTAGCAAAGAGTTTAAAAAAGGTTTGTTGCATTCTTTTGATGGGAGCGCTGACTGCTTGTCAAACATTGCCAACACAGGAGCCATTTAAAAAGCTCCGTGAGCAGCAGCAATTAGAATTAGCAGAGCTCTTAGACCAGCTTTGGTTGCGAGCACATATTCTTCCTCAACTTGCGCAAGGCGCACCACTTGTTAGTACGGCAAGAGCAGGACAAGAGGCTATTTCTCAGCAGAATATCAGTAATATTCAGCGAGCACGTGCTTTGCTCGACGAGTTAGATACACGAGTATCAGAACGAAAGCTAATGCCGCAAACAGGAGATGTTGTAGAGCTGACACTTTCTGACATCACTGATAATCAGCATCAAAAGTATAAAGCTTCTAGGATTACGTTGTTTAGGGCTGAGCAGAAGGAGTGGTTGCTGGAAGCCGTTACTGGCGAAGTAGTGCCTTTGACCGTTATTTGGAATGAGACGGGAGCGCTTTATATAGAAGGGCAAGAGGTTGCTCTGCTTTCTTCTACTTCTTCAGAAATTCCGAGTGTCGTTGAAATTTTCTATTATGGCGATCAAGTGTTAGCGCAGGCTTCATTTGCTTTTACCTTGCAAGTCACGGTCCCTCGCTTATAAAAAAATACGACCCGTTTGGGTCGTATTAAGGGAGGCTAAAATACGGAGTAACGTATTTTATTTAGCGTTAGTTGAGTCAAAGATTTTGTCAGCATTACCTTCGATAAAGCTGTCAAACAATGTGCCATCAGGTTGTTTATGACGTAAAGCGAATTCATAGAAACAGCTTGGAATAGTGCGTGTTTCACCACCCGCAAACGTCACATCAATCTTATCTGCCATAGTAGAAGACTGTTGCAGGAACAACTCTGGTGAGCCTTTAATTAGGCCGCCTGTGTTGTTTAGAGTGTAACCTTCGTCTTGAAGCAATTGGTTTACTTCTTCAATGGTTGGGAACTTTTTCAGGTGGTTGATGCTGACCGTGAAATGGTTTGCCTGCATGCCCATTGTGCTTAACCAAGCTGCGTATTCACTGTGTTCAACAAGTGTCATGTAGTCTTCTAGTGAAGGTACATCCCATAGACGCTTCTTCCAGAATACTGCTGGGTCAGATGCAGCATCTTCTGGGATTTGCGCAACCAGTTTGGCGATGATGTCTTGGCACTCTTGTGGTAGTTCTTCGGTTAGTAGCTCTGACAAGAAGATTTTTGGAGCATCAGCTTCTGATGTGTGTTTGTAGCAACGTGCCTTAAGGTGTTTTGATTCAAAACGGAATGCACCGTAAGCTTCGTAGCCCATTTCTTCAAAGATAGGCTGAAGTTTCTCTAGAGATACTGGAGAGTGGGCAAAAGTACGAAACGCAATGTGGTCGTTGATTACTTCTTCGCCGTGGCTTTTAAACAATGCTTGGATGCGCTCAGCTTGTGGAGCTATATCAGTATAGGTATTCCAAAGTGAAGCGAAAAATTGATTAACTTGCATGATGCTCTCCTGTTTTTATTAAATTTGGCGACTGGCCGATGACGTCACTTTAGGCCGCCATTTGCTTCCGTGCAAAAGGTAAAAAAGCATTTTGTCATACCAAAAAATCATGCAATGGTAATGATGACTGCGTTTTACGCAGACTTGTGTGGCTATATATGATTGCTAAGTAGTTGTTGTTTAACACCTAAAATAGTGTTGATTAAGTGGGCGGGAAAGCTAGTTTGTTTAGAATGTGCGATACCCACAACACGTTTTAAGGAAACATCATTAATTGGGCGTATCGTAACGTCTTTCCTTTCTCGTAAAGAGTGCTCTGGGATGAGGGAAATTCCAAGACCAGCCGCAACGAGGTCTAAGGCGTATTCTTCAGTTTTCACTTGTGCGCGAACATCCATCATGACGCCTTGCTTTTGCATTAAGTAATTCCACGATTCTTGAATGTCACAAGGCTTCCTCGAAATAAAAGTCAGCTTATCGATTTGTTTGATAGATAAAGAGGGGAACTCTGTCAGCCAGTGGTCATTGTTCATAGCAATGACATAGTTATCTTCCCATAGTGGGTAAAAGACGTCGTCTTCACTGGTGTAGCTGTTGCAAGTAAAACGTAAATCAGCCTTTTCTGATTCATCCACTAAGTTAAATGTCAGTCCAGGAATTTCATCCAAGAGTGTTTTTAAAACTTGGGAGATCAGTGCTCCTGAAAGAAATGGAGCCAGTGAAATGGAAAGTTCCAACGGCGCGCTTGAATCAGAGAACATGCTACGTAGAGCATTCATGTCATTGACCATTTTACAGGCTTGCGGGTAAAGCTGGGCACCACTATCAGTGGCGGTAACCCCTTTTGAGTGA
This sequence comes from Marinomonas ostreistagni, assembly GCF_016461785.1. GTDB lineage: Bacteria > Pseudomonadota > Gammaproteobacteria > Pseudomonadales > Marinomonadaceae > Marinomonas > Marinomonas ostreistagni_A. Next base: position 6,384 of record NZ_JAEMUH010000011.1, read on the forward strand.
CGAACAAACAATTGCGTGCCTAGATCGTCTTCTAGTTGCGCAAGGGTTGCTGAGATAGAAGGCTGGGCAACAAAGCAACGTTTTGCAGCGCCACTTAAACTGCGCTCTTCGAAAACGGCTATAAAATAGCGTAAGGAGCGAATGTCCATGATTTATCCCCTAATGAATCAATGTTTTACTCAAGTATGGTCTCTGATATAGGAAAAAGCTAGACCTAAGGTATAAAATCAATATTTCTCATCGATAGGTCATGGGAGTACTGTGAATCTCATTGAAACGAAAATGCACTTAATGAGGTTTAACCATGACATTAGCTTGTTTAGAAACTTTGGGCGTTAACACGCTAAAACAAGGCGATACTTTTTACAGCGTCCTAACGGGAAATCAAGTAGCGTTGGGTCAAGGCTCAGCCTTCTCAGCACACAGCCCAATTGATGGTGCTAAGTTATCACAATTTAACAATGCAACACCTGCACAGCTTGATGCAGTGAATGCTGAGCTTCAAGACGCATTCAAAGCTTTGCGCGTTATCCCAGCACCACGTCGTGGTGAGTTGGTTCGTCGCATCGGTGAGGAAGCTCGTAAGTACAAAAACGAGCTTGCACAAGTCATCGCGCTTGAAGCGGGTAAAATCTTACCTGAAGCATTGGGTGAGGTTCAGGAGTGGATCGATGTATGTGACTTCGCTGTCGGTCAATCACGTATGCTACATGGTCTATCTATCGTATCAGAGCGTCCTGGACACCGTATGATGGAGCAATGGCACCCACTGGGTCCAGTTGCTGTAATCACAGCTTTTAACTTCCCAATGGCGGTTTGGGCGTGGAACGCAATGCTAGGTCTAGTATGTGGTGACCCAATCCTATTGAAGCCATCTGAAAAAGCACCGCTTTGTGCTCTAGCTATGTACCAAATCGCGCAGAACGTGATTGCTGATATGCCAGACATTCCAAAAGCTTCTGTCAGTGTGATGATTGGTGGCCGTGATCTAGGTGAAGCGATTTCTTCAAGCCCTGTTTACCCACTTGTTTCTGCAACGGGTTCAACTGCAATGGGTCGTGCAGTAGCAGAGACTGTTGCGAAGCGTCTAGGTCGTTCTCTACTAGAACTTGGTGGTAACAATGCAATGATCGTGTCTGATACAGCAGACCTTGATCTTGCACTGCGTGCAATTGTATTCGCTGCGGCGGGTACAGCGGGTCAGCGTTGTACAACGCTACGTCGTCTAATTGCTCACGAATCAGTTGTTGACGGTTTAGTTGAGCGAGTTGCGAAGGCATACAGTACATTACGCATTGGTAACCCATTAGAAGAAGGCAAGTTGGTTGGACCTCTAATCGACGAAGGTAGCTTCGCACGTATGCAAAGTGCACTTGAAGAAGCCAAAGCACAAGGCGGTGAAATCGTTTGTGGTGGTGAGCGTGTGACGGAAGGCGTTCCTGCAGGTGGTTTCTATGTGAAGCCAGCGATCGTTCGTATCGCTCATGACGCGCCAATCGTTCATGAAGAAACATTTGCGCCAATCATGTACGTTCTAACGTACAGCAACTTCGAAGAAGCGCTTGAAATTCAAAACGAAGTACCACAAGGTCTATCTTCTGCGGTATTCACTGAGAGCATGCGTGAAGCGGAACTGTTCATGTCTCCTGCAGGTTCTGACTGTGGTATTGCTAACGTCAACATCGGTACTTCAGGTGCGGAAATTGGTGGTGCCTTCGGTGGTGAGAAAGAGACTGGTGGTGGTCGTGAGTCGGGTTCTGATGCATGGCGTAACTACATGCGCCGTACAACGAATACGATTAACTACGGTGGTGATCTACCACTGGCTCAAGGTATCGTTTTTGAGTAATCGAAACATCTAGCCAGTTTTGAAATAGGCGAGTCTTTGCTCGCCTATTTTGGTTTGGGTCTTTTTTTACCAGTTTTGATTAAGAGGTCATCTCTATGTCTTTGCAACCTTGTGACTCTTTGTGGCGTGCAAGTGCACCTGCAGCACCAACTCTTACTGCTTTAGAGCAAGATTTAGAAGTGGACGTTGCGATTGTTGGGGGTGGTTTTACTGGCTTATCGGCGGCGCTTCACTTGGCTAAATTTGGTGTTTCGGTTGCGTTAGTTGAAGCTGCTGAAGTGGGTTTTGGTGGCTCTGGACGAAATGTTGGGTTAGCTAACGCCGGCCTTTGGTTAGAACCAAATGATTTGGATCGTCAATTAGGGCCTGAAGCAGGGCGCGCATTATACGATGCCTTAGCGGTTGCCCCTGATTATGTCTTTGGATTGATCGAAGAATACAATATCGAGTGCGAAGCAACCCGCAATGGTACTTTACACTGTGGTGTTGGCAAAGCAGGTTTAACTCAGCTGAAGCGTCGATGTGAGCAAATGCAGCAACGAGGCGCGCCGGTGGAGCTGTTGAATACAGCGGATGCACAAGCTCGAATCGGTTCTGATAAGTTTAATTCAGCTCTGTTTGACCCTCGCGCTGGAACGATTCAACCGCTAGGTTATGCACGCGGACTGGCTCATGCTGCTGTGAAAGAAGGTGCGCAGCTATTTGATCAGTCTCCGGTCGAAAACATTACTCCTGATGGCGAAAGTTGGGTCGTTAAAACGGCGAAAGGCAGTTTAAAAGCAGAACGTGTTATCTTAGCCACCAACGCATACGGTGAGTATGGTGTCAAAAATGAAGCACGTAAGTTTGTGCCAATTTTTTACAGTCAGTTAGCGACTAAGCCTTTAACGGAAGAGCAACTGAAAGTGGTTTTGCCAAACAAAGAGGGCTGTTGGGATACCTGTACGGTCATGAGTTCCTTCCGTATGGACCAGCAAGGGCGTTTAGTGTTTGGTGGTATGGGTGGTGAAAAACATTATCATGCGAGCTGGGCGTCACAGCGCGTAAAAGAGTTATGGCCAGTCCTTAGTAAAGTGGAGTGGGAATTCAGCTGGACAGGCAAAATTGCCTACAGCGAGGATCACCTGCCTCATTGTCAGCAGCTGCAGCGTGGTCTGTTTAGTGTTGCTGGTTATAGTGGCCGCGGTATTGGTCCTGGAACGATCATGGGCAAAGAGCTTGCTGAGTGGTTCACAGGTCGACGTGATAGTTTGTCTGCGCCAATGACCACACTACGTGATATCCCGTTACGTGAAGTGAAACGTATGTTTTACGAAGTAGGGGCTCATACTTATCATGTGGGTCAGCGAACTCATGTTTTAGACTAGTAGTCTAGCCGGATGATTTCGCAATAAAAACAAAGGAATGCATAATTACAATGCATTCCTTTCCAGTCATAATAGGCGAATGCTGAGGCTTGTTGTACAGTTGCAGCCTTCCCCTAACCTCAATGTAATGATGGCAAACGAATGCGGAGATACATTCCCTCTTCCACAGCGCTGAAATGTTTTGAAGCGTCTGTTAGACACCTTAGCTTTACCCGTGCAGCGCAGGAGCTTCATTTAACTCAAAGTGCGGTCAGTCGACAGATACGTAACTTGGAAGAGTTTTTGTCCCGTGATTTGTTTATTCGTCTGAATAAGCGTCTTGTTTTGACGAGCACCGGTGCCGCCTACTACAAAGAGGTCGTGCCGTTACTGGATAGTATGGAAAACGCAAGTTTGCGAATGTTGCATCGAGAAGATGAAAAAACAACGTTAACTATTTCCGCTCTACCGACTTTTGCATCTTACTGGTTGATGCCTAAACTGGTGGCTTTCCAAAAGTTGCATCCACAGTTTCAGATCAAAGTGCGTTCCCTTGATGATGCGGCAAAAATCGACCCTGAAAGCATCGATATAATCTTGCACTATGGTGGCGACCATTGGCCAAGAGCTGTCAGTCATCATTTACTAAGTGAGCAAGTTGTCGCCGTTTGTTCACCGAGTGTGTTGAAGGGGGCTGGCGATACTAGCCTTGCCGCAGAACATGCCCTTGAATACCCTCTTTTGCATTTATCATCGCGAATTAATGGTTGGCCGGATTGGCTGGCAGCGCATGATCTGGAAAGTGACTCTTTGGCTGGTCCCGCGTTCGCACATTTTCATATGGTATTAGAAGCCGCCAAACATGGTATGGGCGTCGCGATTTTACCGACTATTATTGCTGAGCAAAGCCTCTTAGATGGTAGCCTAGTGGCACCTTTTGGAGCGCCGATCGATACCCCTCATGAATACCTCTTATCTTACCCCGGTGACAAAGCGGACTTAGAGCAGGTCGTGACCTTTCGCGATTGGCTACTTAATAGCGTAGCAGGTGTTAGTCAGAATTAATTACGTCTATAGGTAGTCCTTGGCTGTAAAGCGCTAGGACGCCTATGGTAGTATCGATGTAATGGCCAAATTACAGATCGGGATACGTAATTATGAACAAGAAAACCACGGCATTATTTATTTTAGACGGATGGGGTTACAGCGAAACCTCAACATCAAATGCGATTGCAGCTGCGAACACGCCTAACTGGGATAAGCTTTGGGGCGAGCGACCACATACCTTGATTAAAACATCAGGTATGGCGGTAGGTCTACCTGAAGGTCAAATGGGTAACTCTGAAGTAGGTCATATGAACCTAGGTGCAGGGCGTGTGGTATATCAAAACTTTACGCGTATTGGTAAAGCTATTGATGATGGCAGCTTCTTCGAAAACGAAGCGCTGCTTGAGGCCGTCAATAAAGCTGTGGCGGCGGGCAAAGCCGTCCATATTCTGGGTCTTGTTTCTCCTGGTGGTGTACACAGTCACCACGAACAAATTATGGCAATGAGTGAATTGGCTGCGCGCCAAGGGGCGAAAGCCATTTACATTCATGGCTTTACCGACGGTCGCGACACACCACCGCGTTCCGCTCAAGGCCCGCTTGCAGAGATCGAAGCTAAATTGGCAGATCTTGGGGTAGGTCGTATTGCTTCGCTAACGGGACGTTACTTTGCGATGGACCGTGATAATCGTTGGGAGCGTGTGGAGCAGGCTTACAACGCTATTGTACTCGGCCAAGCGGAGTACCAAGCTGAGTCTGCAAAAGCTGCTATTGATGCGGCGTACGAGCGTGATGAAAACGATGAATTCGTAAAAGCCACTGTGATTGGTGAGTCGGCTGCGATTGAAGATGGCGATGCGGTCATTTTTGCTAACTTCCGACCTGACCGAGCGCGTCAATTAACTCGAGCCTTTACTGACGCTGACTTTTCTGGCTTTGAACGCAAAGCTGTGCCAACGCTTGCAGGTTTTGTGACGTTTACTGAATATGCCTCAGACATCAATGCATCGGTGGCTTACCCGCCAGTGGCGTTGAGTAACACTCTAGGTGAAGTACTGTCGAAAACAGGCAAAAAGCAACTTCGTATCGCTGAGACAGAGAAGTACGCTCACGTAACCTTCTTCTTTAATGGTGGTGAAGAAGCGGTTTTTGATGGCGAAGAACGTGAGTTAATCCCATCTCCTGATGTCGCGACTTACGATCTGAAACCGGAAATGAGCGCGCCAGAAGTAACAGATAAGCTGGTAGAAGTTATTGAAGCAGGCAAATACGACACCATCATCTGTAACTTTGCCAACGGCGACATGGTTGGTCACAGTGGTATCTTTGAAGCGGCTGTTGCTGCGGTGGAAGCTGTGGATGCATGTTTAGGCCGTATTCTTGTGGCACTAGAGAAAAACGGTGGTCAATGTTTGATTACTGCCGACCATGGTAACGTAGAACAGATGTTAAGTGATGATGGTACTCAGCCGTTAACTTCACACACGCTTGAGCCAGTACCTTTAGTTCTAGTGACACCTGAATCGAGTTGGTCTTTAAGCGACGGTGCGTTATGTGATATTGCACCAACATTGCTAGAGATGATGGGCATGGATGTCCCAACAGAGATGACCGGCCACAGCCTTTTGGTACGCTCTTAATTATTGAAAAAGGGAATCATCATGGGGTTCAAATCCTGTTTGTTGATGCTCATGTTTTTGTTGTCCAGCATAAGCTGGGCAGCAGAACCACAAACACCTGAAGAGGCACGCCAGCAAATTCAGGCATTGCAGCAAGACCTGGTTAAGCTGAATGATTGGCTGAAAGATCTAAAAAGTGAACGCTCTAACGTTGAGCAACAGCTTGAGAGTAAAGAGAAAACGATACATGACCTCTCAAAACGCATATTAGATTTGCAGAAAAGCTTAGAAAAGGGCGCAGAGCAGTTACAGAATCTGCAAACGCAGCAGCGTAGTTTGCAACAAAGCATTCAACAACAATACCAACAGATAGCCGCCCAACTTCGGGCGGTTTATCGTTCTGGTAGTAGTGAGGGCATTCGCTTCTTACTCGAAGATCTTCCAGTCGATGAATCCATGCGCTTGATTCACTACAACCGCTATTTTTCCACAGCGCGCCAATCCCTTATTAATGGCTTTAGTTCAGAAGTGGATGACTTGAACTTGGTTGAAAAAAGCATTCGTAGTCAACGAGCTCAAATGGTGCAAGAGCAGTCTGACTTAGAAAAGCAGCAAGCTCGTATTCAAGACGAACAAGCGCAACGAAAAAAAATCTTAGCTAAAATTGAAACTGATTTAAGTTCTGGCGATCAAAAAGCCAAGCGCTTGCAGCAAGATCAAGCTCAAATGCAGTCGCTACTGAAACAACTAGAGCAAGCCCTTGCGGATATACAAATTCCTGACCTTGAGACGCCATTTGGAAGACAAAAAGGAAAATTGATTCCGCCACTTAACGTTATTAAGCGCTTACCAGATAATTCACAAATCAATTTAGGAGGGGCTACTCTTGCGGCAGAGACTGGAGACCAAGTGCGTGCGGTACATCACGGGCGGGTTGTGTTTTCAGATTGGATGCGAGGGTTTGGCTTTTTGATCATTTTGGATCATGGCAGTGGTTATATGTCTTTGTATGGTTACAACCAAAGCTTACTCAAAGATGTTGGTGAGTGGGTCAATGCGAATGATGTGATTGCCACAGCGGGCAGTTCAGGTGGTCGAAACACACCGGGATTATTTTTTGCGATTCGTCATAACGGTGAACCGATTAATGCTTTGTCTTGGCTTAGAAAAGGCTAGCACAAAAACACATAAGGATAAATTATGGTTGTTTACACTCGTCGCCTTCTAGTTGGGTTGGTTGGAGCAGTATGTCTAAATTCGGTATGGGCAGCATCCGAAGCAGAGGTGGCGCCGATTCCTCTGACGCAAATTCAAGCATTTGTTGAGACGTTTGAAACCATCAGTGCTGGGTATGTTGAAGCACTGGACGATGAAGCTATCCTGAATAAAGCCTTAAAAGGTATGGTTTCTTCCCTAGACCCACATTCAGAATATCTGACGAAAGATGAGGTAGAAACATTCGATGAAGAAACATCTGGTAACTATGCTGGTATCGGAGTTGAAGTGGAGATGGTTGACGGTCAGTTAACGGTGGTGTCGCCAATTGACAATTCACCTGCAGCGAAGGCTGGTATTCAGGCAGGAGATGTCATCATTCGTATTGATGACCAATTGGTTTCAGGTACAAACCTTCAAGACATCATCACCTTAATGCGAGGGAAAAAAGGTACGGCGGTACTGCTTGATATTGATCGAGATGGTGAAATTAAACAGTTCTCTGTCAAACGTGCTGAAATAGAAGATAGCAGTCTGACAAGTGAGTGGCTTGGAAGTGATATTGCGTATATTCGGGTGAGTCAGTTTCTAGGTAATTCAGCTAAAGATTTTAGAAAAGAGCTTACATCGCTTCAATCTGACCATGCGATCAAGGGCTTGATTATTGATCTTAGAAACAACCCCGGAGGGGTTCTGCAAAGTGCTGTGGGGATTGTAGATACTCTTATTGATGACGGTATGATTGTCTACACCGATGGACGTCATAATTACTCTAGAACGGAGTTTAAAGCCACTAAAGAGTCTACATTGTTACCAAAAGCGCCTTTAGTCGTTTTAGTTAATGAAGGATCAGCATCGGCATCTGAGGTGTTAGCGGGGGCTATTCAAGATCATAAGAGAGGGCTTGTTTTAGGTACGGAAACGTTTGGTAAAGGCTCTGTACAAACTGTCGTGCCTTTATCTAATGGCGCCGCAGTGAAGTTGACAACGGCTTTGTATTTCACGCCAAAAGGTCGCTCTATTCAAGCTCAAGGGATTATGCCTGATATGGTTATTCCTCAAGCTAAAATTGAAGTTGAAAAAGGTCGCTTTTTCATAAAAGAGGCCGAGCTAAAAGGTCACCTCAGTAATGGTACAGGAGGGGAAGAGCGCACTAGTTCAGATGTAGACAGCAAGCTAAACGAACTGGCTACTAATGATTTTCAACTTTTCCAAGCGTTTTCAGTGCTGCAAAGCGCTCAGCAGTTTTTGGCGAATTAATGTTTAAACGCTGTATTGTTTTTAGTGTATTGGTGGGCTTTTCTTCTTGGGGATGGAGTAGCGAGGAGAGCGTGGATGTGGCACAAAAAGATTTGCTGCCCTTTCCAAAGTTAGATCAAGTCTCCTCTGACGATCGTAGCAGAGAGATGTTTCCTTTGATGTTGCCCGCCAAAGATGCTCCCCAATCTTGGCCATCTTTACTTAAAAAACCAGCGATGCAAAACGTTTTGAGTCCCCCTGTATCAGGCTTAATAGCTCGTTCTACCCCTAGTCCTATGTCAGAAATGGATGCGTTACCTGAGCCACCTAAAATAGTCGTTATTATTGACGATGTAGGTTATAACCGAAGAGGTATGGAAGAGTCGTTATCGTTGCCTCTACCTGTTGTCTTGGCCATTCTTCCGGAAACACCTTATGCAAAGAAGGCCGCTGAAAAAGCGCGTTTACAAGAGCGTACAACTATTTTGCATGCTCCAATGGAAAATGAGCGTGAGCTAAAGCTCGGTCCTGGAGGACTTTATGTCGAAATGGATGAGCAAGCCTTTAAGACAATGCTTAGGGCTGATATAGACAGTGTCCCTGGGGTCAAAGGTGTGAACAATCATATGGGAAGCTTGCTCACCACCCATAGGCAGCATATGGAGTGGGTCATGGATGTGATGCAAGAACGATCTCTATTTTTTGTCGATAGTTTGACCAGTCCTCAAAGTGTGGCTCATGTGATTGCCAGTGAGAGAGGGGTTCTTACTGTGACTAGAGACGTTTTTCTTGATAATGTCCGTACACAGGCGGCAATTGATAAGCAGTTTAAACGCCTGTTAAAGCGAGCGCATGAAAATGGTGTTGCGGTTGCAATCGGACACCCATATCCCGAAACCACTCAGTATTTACAGCGAAGGTTAAACTCTTCTATATCTGCACAGTTAGTGAACATAAACCTTCTTCTTAATTAACTAGTTCAGTGCGATAGCAAATCATCATTTTGTATCCAAATAGTTTTCGACTGCATTTTTGTATTGATATAAGTTAAAAATATCATGCGAATGGTGCTTGTTAGACTTTTTCTCTGCTTTTCTTCATTTTTTTGTTAAATCTTCGTTCTCATTTTTGTGCCCACTTATTGACCGGTTTTTATTCAAAGGGTATGGTTTGTGTTCACTGGTAGTGCACAATTTAAAAACTATTTCCGTGTTTTTTGCATTTTTCTGGCATTTTCTAGGAGTGCAAAATTCTGGAACGCTTCTTGCTAATTCTAAAATAACGATAAAACCAAAATGAGTAGGAGTTCATAGCATGTCTAAAGCAGTTGTTAAAAAAACGCTTATTTCTTTAGCCGTCGCAAGCGCGGCTGCTGTTGCACAAGCGGATGTGGTAATTGGTGTTGCGGGTCCTCACACAGGCGCTTACGCGGCGTTTGGTGAGCAACTATGGCGTGGTGCAGAAAAAGCCGCTATGGATATCAATGCTAAAGGTGGTATCAATGGTGAAATGATCAAGCTTGTAAAAGCGGACGATGCATGTGAGCCAAAACAGGCCGTTTCGATTGCGAACCGTCTAGTAGACTCTGATGAGGCCGTTGCAGTTGTTGGTCACTTCTGTTCATCTTCTTCAATCCCAGCCTCTTCAATTTACGAGGAAGCAGGCGTTCTTATGGTAACACCTGCATCAACAAACCCTACTTTGACCGATCGTGGTCTTCCAAATGTTTTCCGTGTTTGTGGTCGTGATGATCAGCAAGGTGACGTAGCGGCAAGCTACATTGTAGGTGATTTGGGTGCTAAGAAAGTTGCCATCATTCACGATAAAGACACATACGGTAAGGGTCTAGCTGACGCAATGAAAGCTACGATGAACGCCTATGGCCTAGAAGAGGTGTTGTACGAAGGTTTGACTCGTGGTGAGAAAGACTTCAACGCACTAGTAACCAAGATTCGTTCAGTGGATGCGGATGTCGTGTACTTCGGTGGTTTACACTCTGAAGCGGGTCCATTGGTTCGCCAGATGCGTGAGCAAGGCCTAACTGCGAAATTCATTTCTGGTGATGGCATTGTATCTGACGAATTTGTTTCTGTTGCAGGTTCTCCAGAATACGTAGATGGCGTATTGATGACATTTGGTGCGGATCCAACCTCTTACCCAGCAGGTAAAGAAGTCGTTGAGCAATTCCGTTCTGAGGGTATTGAGCCAGAAGGCTATGTCATGTACTCATACACTGCAATGCAAGTTGTTGCTTCAGCTCTAGAAGCTAATGACCTTGATCCAGTGAAGGCTTCTGATTGGTTGCATGGCAACAAAGTCGACACTGTAATGGGGACAAAGCAGTTTGATGATAAAGGTGACTTGATGGTATCTGACTACGTAATGTACGAGTGGGATGCTAACGGTAAATACTCAATGATGGATAACTAATCATCACCATCGATTGATTATTAGGGGCGCTATGATGGCGCCTCTAACTCCCCCTGTTCCAATTCCCTAGAGGTTTCTTCGATGGATATCGTTCTTCAGCAGTTAGTAAACGGCCTAACACTTGGCTCTGTTTACGGGCTAATCGCAATTGGATATACCATGGTTTATGGCATCATCGGCATGATTAACTTCGCCCATGGTGATGTTTACATGGTGTCCAGTTACTTAACCGCTATTGCGATAGCTTTACTTACTTTTTTTGGTATGGAGTCGTTCCCAATAATTATTTTCGGAACGCTTATTTTTACAATTGTCGTCACCGGCGCCTATGGATGGGTTATCGAGCGAGTTGCTTACCGACCTCTTCGCAACTCTAGTCGACTATCAGTACTGATTTCTGCAATCGGTATGTCTTTAATTTTGCAAAACTATGTACAAATATCTCAAGGTGCTCGTCAGCAAGGTGTGCCAACACTTTTGACAGGCGCGATTCGCTTTGATGTAGGTGATGGCTTTGTTCAAATTACTTACATGAAACTGTTTATTTTGTTTGCTGCGTTCTTGGGTATGGGGGTTTTAACGTACGTTATCCAGAAAACTAAGCTGGGTCGTATGTGTCGTGCGACACAACAAGATCGCAAAATGGCGTCAATTTTAGGTATCAACACGGACCGCATTATTTCATCGGTGTTTGTGATTGGTGCTGCCATGGCGGCTTTGGCAGGTGTACTGATTACCTTAGATTATGGCGCGTTCGATTTCTATGTTGGTTTTATTATTGGTATCAAAGCCTTCACTGCAGCCGTGCTAGGGGGGATTGGGTCGTTGCCAGGAGCGATGCTAGGCGGCGTTATTCTAGGTCTTTCTGAAGCGTTGTTCGCAGGTCTTATATCGTCAGATTACAAAGACGTATTCTCCTTCTCTTTGTTGGTGATCATTTTGATATTCCGTCCAAGTGGTCTTCTGGGTAAACCTGAAGTGGAGAAAGTGTAATGAGCCAACAAACAAATGGAATCAATATTGGTGCAGCGATAAAAGATACCATCGTTGCCGGCTTATTAGCCTTAATCGTCTTCGGCCCTGTTGTGGGGGTTTTGCTAGATGGTTATGAATTTAGTACTCGTTCAGGTGATGTTGCCGCAATTGTTGCTGTCGTAATGGCAGGACGCTTCGTCTTGTCTGTTTTTACTCAGACAGATTTTGGTAAGGCGTTTTTATATCGTCAATCGACCAAAGATGATGGTGTAGTGGTTACGTCTCCAGATTATAAAAGCAAGATGACTTACATCTTGCCGATCGTGATCGTGATTGGTTTGATTGCGCCATTTATTGCTTCGAAGTACGTTTTAACAATCGTAATTCTAGGTTTAATTTATGTATTGTTGGGGCTGGGGCTCAATATCGTAGTGGGTTTAGCAGGACTACTTGATCTAGGTTTTGTTGGCTTCTACGCGATTGGTGCATACGGCTTGGCATTAGGTTATGAAAACCTTGGACTTGGCTTTTGGTCAATGTTGCCTCTTGCTGCGATTATGGCTGCTATAGCAGGTGCCATTCTTGGTTTCCCTGTGCTTCGAATGCATGGCGATTATCTGGCGATTGTAACCTTAGGATTTGGTGAAATTATTCGTTTGGTGCTTACTAACTGGACAGAATTCACTCATGGTCCAAATGGTGTGTCAGCGCCATTGCCAACTTTGTTCGGATTAGAGTTTAAACGTCGCTCATCGGATGGTACGCCATTCCATGAGTTCTTTGGACTTCCTTACGATTCGGCTTACAAGTACATCTTCATTTATATTGTATTATTCCTAGTGGTGTTGGCGGTTCTGTACGTTAAACACCGTCTTACTCGCATGCCAATTGGGCGCGCATGGGAAGCATTACGTGAAGATGAGATCGCTTGTCGCTCTCTAGGTCTTAACCACGTATTGGTGAAATTGTCTGCGTTCATGCTTGGTGCCTCAACAGGTGGTCTTGCTGGTGTGTTCTTTGCGACTTACCAAGGTTTTGTTAACCCGTCTTCATTTACCTTTTTCGAGTCGGCATTGATTCTTGCCATCGTGGTATTGGGGGGTATGGGGTCAACTGTTGGTGTTGTTATCGCGGCCTTTGTCTTGACGGTGATGCCTGAGATGCTACGTGAGTTTGCTGATTACCGAGTGTTGATGTTCGGTGTATTGATGGTTGTAATGATGATTTGGAAGCCTCGCGGCCTAGTACGTGTGACTCGTACTGGTTTTGCAACGAGAAAGGGGACAGTTAAATGAGCCAAGATAACATTTTAAAAGTTGAAAACTTGGTGATGCACTTTGGTGGTATCAAAGCGCTAAACGACGTTACCTTTGATATTAAGCGTGGCTCTGTGTCTGCGTTGATTGGTCCAAATGGTGCAGGTAAAACAACCGTGTTTAACTGCCTGACTGGCTTCTATAAAGCCACAGGTGGCAGCATTATGTTGAGTGCTGGTGGTAAGGAAACCAGTGTTGTAAAGGTGCTAGGTGAGAAGTTTAAAAGCAGTGATTTCACGTCGCCAGCGTCTTTCTTTGAGCGTGTGAAGTATAAGATGTTTGGCGGATCCCATTTAGTGAACCGCGCAGGTTTAGCACGTACTTTTCAGAATATTCGTTTGTTTAAAGAAATGTCAGTGGTTGAAAACCTTCTGGTTGCACAGCATATGCGTGCAAACCGTGGCATGATGTCTGGTATTCTAAATACTAAAGCCTTCCGAAAATCTGAAGAAGAAGCGCTTCAAAGGGCTTTTTATTGGCTTGAAGTTGTGCATTTAACGGAATTTGCAAACCGTTTGGCAGGTGAGCTTTCATACGGCCAACAACGCCGTTTGGAAATTGCTCGCGCTATGTGTACGAACCCGGAAATCGTATGCTTAGATGAACCGGCAGCAGGTCTTAACCCCTCTGAAACAGAAGCTCTGGCTTCGATGATTCGTGTATTAAGAGATGAGCACAATACAACTGTGCTTTTGATCGAGCACGATATGGGGATGGTTATGAACATTTCCGATTACATAGTAGTACTGGACCACGGTGAAGTGATTGCTAAAGGTGGCCCAGATGATATTAAGTCAAATCCTAAAGTTATCGCTGCATATTTAGGTGCTGAAGAAGGTGAAGAGGTGACTCTATGACCAACCTTTTAGAGTTTAAAGATGTTGATGTCCACTATGGACCTATTCAAGCGCTTAAAAAGGTGAGCTTGGAAGTAAAAGAGGGCGAAATCGCCACCATGATTGGCTCAAATGGTGCCGGTAAGTCAACGTTACTGATGTCTATATTTGGTCAGCCAAGAATTTCAGGTGGTCAAATTATCTATCGTGGCGAAGATATTTCACAAAAGTCGGCACATTATGTGGCTTCTAATGGATTAGCCCAATCACCAGAAGGTCGTCGTATTTTCCCTAGTATGTCTGTCGAAGAAAATCTTTTGATGGGAACTATTCCAATTGGTATGGAGCATTGTGATGAAGATATGCAACATATGTTTGAATTGTTCCCACGTCTGAAAGAACGTAGGAATCAGCGTGCTTCGACGATGTCTGGTGGTGAGCAGCAGATGTTAGCCATTGCGCGAGCTTTGATGAGTCGCCCCAAGCTGCTTCTACTTGATGAACCAAGCTTAGGTTTGGCTCCTATCATCGTGAAACAAATCTTTAAAATATTAGAAGATGTTGCTAGCACTGGGATGACTATTTTCTTAGTGGAACAGAATGCGAACCATGCTTTGAAACTGGCCGATCGAGGCTATGTTATGGTGAATGGTGAAATTCGATTGACAGGTACTGGTGAAGAGCTTTTGGTCAATCCAGAGGTTCGAGAAGCATACCTAGGCGGCCATTAATTTAATACTAAGTACTACCTAAAAATATTATAAAGGGGACCAAAAACCGAGCCAGCTCACTGGCTCGGTTTTTTTATGCTCGGAATTTTGTGCCGGTTAAAATGTCCAATACTTGAGAGGGTTTGCTGGCAGTACCGATGTTTTGATCAAATATCGCGTCACATTGATCACTGAAATAAGCAATGACTTCTTCTTTGGTTTTAGCGGGTTCAAGCCCCGCCGGGTTTGCGGACGTTGATACAATAGCACCACCATAGCTTCGACAAAGATTAGCGACAGGAGTGTGTTGACTCAGGCGAATGGCAACACTCTGATGCTCACCTCGTACCCAAAAAGGAGCAATTTTAACGTCAGGTACGACCCAAGAAGTCGGGGTTTCAGTAATCGAAATTAGGCGTTCAAAAGCGTCATTTGAAAGACACTCTTTCCAAGGTTCTAGATGTGTAGGGTGACCTGTGATCAAAATCAGGCCTTTCTCTATGGGGCGTGATTTTAGTGCAAGTATTTTATGAACTGCTGCTTCATTATATGGGTCGCAGCCTAAGCCCCAGACAGCTTCAGTAGGGTAAGCAACAACACCTCCTTCGCGAAGTATTGAAGCAATGTCGTCAGGATTTGATGAGATCAGCATGGTAAACTCCGTGAAAATTTAACACGGAGTTTACTTCTAACTTGCATATACGACCAGTCATTCAGATGGTCGTTGTAAAAGAATTATGACAGTTGCTCAATTTTTTCTTTTAGCTCAGCAATTTTGCTGCCTACAACGCGTTCTAGGTGATCCAGCTCTTTAACCAAATCTTCTTTAGTTAGTTTGTCTTCGAACTCTTGTCCTAGTAAACGTCCTAGTTCATCCACGGCACGAAGTACAACTAATGAAGGTTCACTAACCTCACGGTATTGTTGTTGACCGCCATCCGCTAGAACAGTACGCGTTGCTCGTCCAAATTTAAATTTCTTGCTTTTTGGCAATAAAGAGCCTTTTTCACGACGGTAATAGATTTTTAAAACATCGAATCCGCCTTCATAGCGCAGCGTGTACTTCTCGATATTTTCAAAGCTGTTAATGCCCATAGACTCAAGAGTTGGGTACATAAGTAAATCCTTATTTTTGATGTCGTTTCAGTACTCTTTATGTAAGGGGATTGTCGCTAGAAATGCAAGAAAAAACGATAGGAAAAGTCTATAAACGACACCCTTCTATGCGCTAGAGCGGGGTGTCGTTTAGAGGGCAGCGCCAATCAGCGCTTAATGGTGAACAGTAGCGAAATTAATCGTCATCACTGTCTGAGTTATCAATACCCAATTCTTTGATTTTACGTGTCAGAGTGTTGCGTCCCCAGCCTAAGAGTAAGGACGCGTCTCGGCGTCGACCTGCGGTATGGGTTAATGCTGTTTCAATCATGATTCTCTCAAACTTTGGCACAGCTTGTTCAAGAATGCCTTTTTGACCGCTTGCAAGAGCGCTATCGACCCAGTTCTTAAGAGCATCTTCCCAAGAACCAAAAGGCCGCTCAGCCGGAGGAGTATTGAGAAGCTCGGGTGGTAAGTCTTCAATAAGCACTTCACGGCCGGAAGCCATCACAATGAGCCAGCGACATGTATTCTCTAATTGACGAACGTTCCCCGGCCAATCTAGGCGACTCATATAGTTCTCAGTCTCTTTTGTGAGCACTTTCGGCTCAACATGAAGCTCTTCAGCGGCACGACTTAAGAAGTGACGTGCTAGCTTAGGAATGTCTTCACGACGCTCTGCAAGTTTTGGTAGATGAATTCGGATGACATTTAGGCGGTGGAATAAGTCTTCACGGAAGGAGCCTTTTGTCACCAGTCCTTCAAGATCTTGGTGGGTTGCAGCAATGATACGTACATCCACTTTAACCGGTGTATGACCACCGACACGATAAAACTCTCCATCGGCTAAGACACGTAATAAGCGTGTCTGAGTTTCCGCTGGCATATCACCAATTTCATCTAGAAATAGGGTGCCGCCATTCGCTTGCTCGAATCGACCGCGACGCTGTGTGTTAGCCCCTGTGAATGCTCCTTTTTCATGACCAAACAATTCAGATTCAATAAGATCATGAGGAATAGCTGCCATGTTCAGTGCAATGAAAGGGTTAGCTGCTCTTGGGCTATGGCGATGAAGGGCTTGCGCAACCAGCTCTTTACCTGTGCCTGATTCACCATTGATTAACACGGTGATATTTGAGTTAGCTAGACGGCCAATGGCGCGAAATACTTCCTGCATCGCTGGCGCTTCACCGATAATTTCTTTTTGAGCCAATTGCTCTTCGTTGTCATCGACAGCAGAAACTTCAGGCTTAGATTTATTATGGTGTAAAATAGCGCGCTTTATTAAACTAACCGCTTCTTCTACATCGAATGGCTTAGGAAGGTATTCAAATGCCCCACCCTGATATGAAGCTACTGCGCTTTCTAGATCTGAGTGCGCAGTCATAATAATCACCGGGATGTAAGGGTGATCTTTTTGTAGTTGACCTAGCAGTTCCAAGCCATCCATACCTGGCATACGAATATCACTGATAATCACAGTAGGTTGTTCTTTGCCAATCATACTTGCTAGCGCTTCGGCAGATTCAAATAGGCGGCATTGAATACCTTCTTGCTCTAGGGTTTTCTCTAATACCCAACGAATTGAACGATCATCGTCGACGATCCAAACGGTTTCTTGTTGTGACATGTGCTCCTCCTAGCCCGTCACCGATTTTTCGATCGGTATTAGGATGTTAAATTCTGTGCGCTGTGGTTGGCTGTTGCATTCGATGATGCCATTGTGTTGATGGATTACGGATTGTGCGATGGAAAGACCTAAGCCTGTGCCATCTGCTCGTCCACTTACCATGGGGTAAAACAGCGTTTTCATAATATTTTCAGGTATTCCTGGACCGTTATCGACGATACTTAAGCGGCAAACTAATCTATGCCGTTTAGCGCCAATGGTGAATTGACGTAGGGTTCGAGTCGTGATGGTTATTTGTTTCTGTTGGTTCTCTTCTTGCGATATCAGTGCCTGCATCGCATTACGCATGACATTTAGGACAGATTGTATTAATTGAGCTTCATCGCCAATAATGTCTGGAATGCTTGGGTCATAATCCCTGATTAATTTTATTTGGCCTTCTGATTCAACGGAAATAAGTTGATTCACCCGCTCTATTACTCGGTGAATATTGAGTGGCTTATATTGGGGAAGTTGACGAGGCCCAAGTAAACGATCAACTAAGTCACGTAAACGATCGGACTCTTCGATAATGACTTGTGTGTAGTCTTTCAGACCTTCATCGTCGAACACTTTGCTGATTAACTGTGCTGCTCCACGAATACCACCTAAAGGGTTTTTAATCTCATGAGCCAGGCCGCGTACCAACTCTTTACTGGTTTGGTGATTTGAAATTAGTTCATCTTCTTTTGAGATGCGCTTCATGCGATCACGAGGATGTAATTCAATCAACAAACTGTCAGTGATATTAAGAGCTCCCATAACTGGTGTAACGTTATAGTCGCATAACAGTGTTTTGCCTGTTGTGAGAGTGATTTCGGCTTCTCGTTTAGTGAAAGCATGCCCAGATTCAATGGCTGCTAATAACGCATTTCTGCTGCTCTCGTCTTCGCTAAGAGCCGAAGACAAGTCCTGACCGTAAATACGGCGACGGCTCACTTCCAGCATCATTTCCGCAGATGGGTTGAGATACTCGATACAAAGCTCTCTATTTAACTGTAAAACGGCGGTCGATAAGTGGTCGATCAGTAAACTGTACACCAGTATGGCCTCTTTAAATCGCTATAAGTGATGCATGTGAGTGTGAAGAAGTTGTCGCTCTAGTCATTGCGATCACATTGTTAATGTTTATATTGCAAAAAACGAACCAACATTGGGCGTTTCTAGAGGCCTTTATTTCTCTTGTTTAATTAAGTAATTGGCTTCTTGCTTTGCTCTAATATAGTGCGCTTTTGTTTGGTGGCAACAATTTGGAGCAAAAAAAAGCCCCAACATGGGTCGGGGCTTTCGGTTTAAAGCGTTACAAAAAATTATACGCTGTAGTAAAGATCGAACTCGATTGGGTGAGTTGTCATGTTTACTAGCTCAACTTCTTGAGACTTAAGTGCGATGTAAGCATCGATCATGTCATCAGAGAATACGCCGCCTTCTGTTAGGAATGCGCGATCTTCGCTTAGGCAGTTAAGAGCTTCTTCAAGGCTACCTGCAACTGTAGGGATAGCCAATGCTTCTTCAGCTGGTAGATCGTATAGATCTTTGTCAGCTGCATCCCCTGGGTGGATCTTGTTCTTGATACCGTCGATACCAGCCATCAACATTGCTGCGAAACATAGGTATGGGTTAGCGGTTGGATCCGCGAAACGTGCTTCGATACGCTTGCCTTTAGGAGACGCAACGTATGGGATACGGATAGATGCAGAACGGTTACGAGCAGAGTAAGCAAGCATAACTGGTGCTTCGAAACCTGGTACAAGACGCTTGTAAGAGTTAGTAGAAGCGTTTGCGAAAGCGTTGATTGCTTTAGCGTGCTTGATGATACCGCCGATGTAGTACAACGCCATGTCAGATAGGCCAGCGTACTGATCGCCTGCGAATTGGTTTTCGCCATCTTTCCAGAAAGATTGGTGAACGTGCATACCTGAACCGTTGTCACCAACGATTGGCTTAGGCATGAAAGTAGCAGTTTTGCCGTATGCGTGAGCAACGTTGTGTACGCAGTACTTCATTACCTGAACTTCGTCAGCTTTCTTAACTAGAGTGTTGAATTTAACACCGATTTCGTTCTGACCAGCGGTCGCAACTTCGTGGTGGTGTACTTCAACTTCTTGGCCCATTGCTTCGATAGCAGCACACATTGCAGTACGGATCTCATGGTGAGAATCAACTGGTGGTACTGGGAAGTAGCCGCCTTTAACGCGTGGACGGTGACCAGTGTTACCGCCTTCGAAAGATTTGTTAGTAGACCAAGCTGCTTCTTCAGAGTTGATCTGAACGCTACAGCCAGACATGTCTGCGTGCCATTTAACATCGTCAAAGATGAAGAATTCTGGCTCTGGACCGAAGAATGCAGTGTCGCCAAGACCAGTAGACTTAAGGAACTCTTCAGCGCGAAGTGCTACAGAACGTGGGTCGCGATCGTAACCTTGCATAGTTGAAGGCTCGATGATGTTACAACGGATGATCAGTGTAGATTCTTCTGTGAATGGGTCAAGAAGAGCTGTGTCGTCCTGTGGCATCATGATCATGTCAGATTCGTTGATGCCTTTCCAACCTGCGATAGAAGAACCGTCAAACATTTGACCAGTTTCGAAGAATTCTTCGTCAACACCAGCAGCTGGGATAGTTACGTGTTGTTCTTTACCTTTGAAGTCAGTGAAACGTAGGTCAATCCACTTTACGTCGTGCTCAGCGATCAAACCAAGAGTCTTGTTTGACATAATTGTTCTCCAATGTTGTGTAAACGAAATTTCTTTCGGCATTCAATACTGCTTCACAATGAAGCGTTGTTGCGGAAATACAAAGCACAAGTTGTGCCAGAATTTTGGGCGCACATTAAAGCTTAATAATATCAATAGCTTATATTTGATTGATGATTTTTAGAACATACTTCTGCACTTTATTGATCCGAAATAAAAAAGCCAATGACCTATTGTGGTGCAATTGTGTAGGGTTTTGTGTTTTTTTGGTGCAAAGATTGGGGTTGGTTTCACTGAGATATGCTTTATACTGTGCGCCCTTCAAGACTGACTGTACGAAAAACACACACCCAATGAAATTTATTGTTAAATTCTTTCCAGAAATCACCATAAAGAGCCGTCCTGTTCGCAAAGCATTCATCAAGCAACTGCGCCAAAATATTCGTCACGTGTTACGTGATCATGATGAAGATGTGACGGTGGCAGGCAACTGGGACTATATAGAAGTTCTTTCTGATCACGAATCTCAGCGAGAAGCGTTTATTGAATCGCTACGTAACATCGCAGGTATTGCGCATTTTCAGTACGTTCGTGAGTTCCCGTTGACGACTTTGGATGGCATCGTTGATGAGGCTATGGTTTCTTACGGTGAAGTACTGAAAGATTCTGTGTTTGCAGTGCGTGTGAAACGTGTCGGTCAGCATGACTTTAGTTCTGTGGAAGCAGAGCGACACATTGGCGGGTCTCTTAAGGCTCGTAGTGGCGCTTTAGCTGTACGTTTAAAAAATCCAGAAGTGTTGGTTCCTATTGATATCCGTGATGATCGTGTATGGATGATCGAACAACGTATCGAAGGTTTGGGTGGTTACCCATTAGGATCTCAGGATGCGGTGCTATCGCTGATTTCCGGTGGCTATGATTCAACAGTTAGTTCATTCATGACCATGAGTCGTGGACTTAAAACACACTTTTGTTTCTTTAACCTAGGTGGCGATGCACACGAGATTGGCGTTAAGCAAGTGTCACACTTCTTATGGGAAAAGTACGGCTCTAATTTAGGAGTGAAATTCATCACGATTCCTTTTGAGGATGTGGTGGGGGAGATCCTAAACAACGTCGATAACTCAGAGATGGGTGTTATCCTTAAGCGAATGATGTTGCGTGCGGCATCAAAAGTGATGGAAGGGGTTAGCGCTAAGGCATTGGTAACCGGTGAAAGCATTGCTCAAGTGTCTAGTCAGACATTGGTTAACCTAAAAGTCATCGACAATGTAACGGATGATTTGGTGATTCGTCCTCTAGTAACCATGAATAAGCAAGAGATCATCGATAAAGCCAAAGAAATCGGTACTGCGCCATTTGCGGCAAGTATGCCGGAATTTTGTGGTGTTATCTCTGTGAAGCCAACCACACGTGCGAAAATGCACCGAGTAGAGCGTGAGGAAGCGAAGTTCAATTTCGACGTATTGGACAATGCTGTCAACAATGCTCGAGTGATGTCGATTCAAGATGTTATTGAGGATGTGAACAAGCAATACCAAGGTGAAGTACCCGTTGTTCGCATGCCTGTAGGTGACGAGATCATTATTGATATTCGCCATCCAGATGAAGTTGAGCGTAACCCAGTTAAGGTATCGGGGCGTCCAGTACTTAATGTGCCGTTTTT
Organism: Marinomonas ostreistagni; assembly: GCF_016461785.1. Classification (GTDB taxonomy): domain Bacteria; phylum Pseudomonadota; class Gammaproteobacteria; order Pseudomonadales; family Marinomonadaceae; genus Marinomonas; species Marinomonas ostreistagni_A. The sequence goes on from NZ_JAEMUH010000011.1 coordinate 28,092, forward strand.
TACTCTGAGTACCAAGTGGTCAACCCTAGACCAAGATGCCACCTACCTACTGTATTGTGGCAAAGGTGTGATGAGTCGCATTCACGCATCTCACCTGCTTTCGAAGGGCAATGAAAACGTAGGCGTGTATCTGCCGTAGACATTGTTAGGGTATGTAAAATAAAATAGCGCACCACATTGGTGCGCTATTTTTTAGGTTTTAATGTCTAAATTCCTTTTGTAATACTCGCCAAGCATCCCAAAACTGTTCGTACTCGACAGGAGACATATTTGTTTCGCTAAGTGGTTTTTGCGATGTGTAATTCATCAGTGACATTTCGAGAGCGGTGCTGTAATCCAAAGCAATAGCGCCAGACCTAGTAGATTGGGGCTGTGTGCCTGGGCGGTTCTGAAACCATCTATTCCAAGCATCAGATCCCGGTTTAAACATCCTTAGTGGTTCTGTAATAGGTGTTTTGGCTGGGTATAGGTAGGTTGGCATACCTTTGTCATTTTTTACGTATGACACTGTGCCATGACAAGACATACAGGAGGAGCTAGGCAAGCGATTAACCAGCTGTTCACCAATGTAGACATCATCTTTGACTGAAATATCAAACGGACCAGACAGGCGTCCCCCATAACCCAATGTCACCGTTGCATATTTGGGAGCATTAGGGTTGACATAGGTTTCTTCTAATGTGGCGTTAGGATAGTAGGTAGAGTTAATATCAGGGTCATTCCCCCACATGGCTCCTAGAGGCACCATTTTTTCCCATGGACTTGAGCCGGGTGCGTTCTTATCATAAACAAGTGTTGTAAATACCCAGCCAGTTTCAGGTGAGGCAGAATAATCTTTGACAATAATGTCAAAGATGGTGACGTAAGTATCTATTAATTCTGGCTCAGCATATTTGATAGTGCCATTTAGATCGAAGGGTTTGCGGTAGATTTGCCATTTAGCGGCGCCTTCCAAAACAGGCCACTCTTCAGGCGATGCTGAGGCCGAAGCAGCTTTTATAATCACTGATCCTTCTGGAAATTGAGCTTCATTGTTTTCAAGTGAAGGCGGGCAGTCGTTTGAACCTGGGTGACACTTTTGCCAGACCTTGTGTAGGGTAGTTGCTGCCACTTCATTAAAGTAAATCGCAGCATAATTTCGCAGATTCGTTGTAAGGTGAGAATCCGCATAAACGGATGCTGGTTGTATTTGCCCTGTGTATGTGCCATAAACCGCTTCTCTTCCTTCCCAGCCTGTTGCTTCAATGTCTTCCCCTGCCCAGAGCATACTGTACCAGCCTTTTTGAGAAGAGTTATTCCATTTCTCTGGATCTTCTACTAGTGTTTTCATGGGGGACTCGACAAATGACTTCAAAGCATAAACGTATTGGAGGGCATTGGCTTTACTGATTGGCTGACCATTAAGAACTTCTCGACCAGGGACTGTTACAACTTCAGGAAGTGATGTGGGGTAGTCAACATTTAGCTTAAAAAGAGGGCCGTCATAGATTGATTTGGGTGGGATTAAACCATTATTTATGGCGTACGGGTCTATTGTCTCGTTAGCGAGAACGCTGCTTGATATAATTAATAAACTTGAATAAATCCATTTTTGATATCTCATATACGCCCCGATTCCTGATTGATGTTTAACTGGCTGTTTCTGATATTTCTGAATACATGACAGTTTGGTTTCTGCCTTGGTGTTTGGCTTGATATAGAGCTTCATCCGCCTGTTTAAATAGTGAGTTAAATGTGTCACTGTTTTTACAGTAACTGACACCAATGCTCATAGTGACAAATGGTTTCACATCAGAAGACTCATGTGTGATTTGTTTGGCGGCCAATGTGTGGTGAATTTCATCTGTAAGCCGTTTTACTTCTTCCTGTGAATGGTTTGCTAGAACCACAATGAATTCTTCACCCCCTATCCTTGCAGCAAGATCTCGTTCAGACAGGAGCTGAGATTGAAAACAGGCTGCAACGTCTTTTAAACAGAGGTCGCCAGACTCGTGACCATAGCGGTCGTTATAACGTTTAAAGTAATCCACATCACACAAGATAATAGCGAGAGGTTGGTTGTTTTGTTGGCAAATAAGTTTTTGTGTATCAAAAAAGCTATCGAAGTAACGGCGGTTGGGTAATTGGGTCAGGACATCTGTCAATGCTAGCTTTTCCAATTGTTGGTTGGCTCGATAAAGCTCTTCTTGAATCTGGCGTCGGTCTAGATTCTCTCGCTCTAGCTCTTGATTAAGGTGCTGGATGGTCTGGTTTTGATTTTGTAGAGCCTGTTTTTGCTCTTCGATATCTTGAGTCCTCTTCGCTACTCGGTCTTCCAGTGTCTGGTAGACACGCGTATTTTCAATTGAGATGGCAATTTGCCCACGCAAAAAATAAATGAAGTCTAAATGCTGATGGTTGAAAGCCCCTGGAGTGTCGTTGTTTTCAAGGTAAATAGCGCCTTTGAGTTGTCCTTGAAGCATGAGTGGTGCGCAAAGGACAGATAGAACATTATGTTCTGAAATATAATCATCAGCTTGGAAAAGAGAGTCAATAGTAGCATTTTCGATTATCTGAGCTTCTTTTGCGGAATATATGTAATGAATAATTGGAGCAGGCAGTTTTCCTTTAAAGGGCGCCGGAGTGTTTAGAACCGGATGATGAGAGTGTTCCTCAAGGTTGGAGTCTGCTGCTATTTTCAACTCATGTTGTTCTTCGATAAGTAATACTACGCGTTTGGCCCCAGTGCTAGCCTTCATAATTTGAATGACTTGTTCCATTAATTGATCTAAGCGTCGAGTTTGTGCAATGACCTCGGTCGATTGAGCTAATTTCGTAATGGATTGGTTGAGAGAGGCATTTGGTAGTAAGATGCTTGCCCAATCTTGCTCTTCGCCAAATATCCCCCATTTACACCCCAGCTCATAGGCTCGGTTTTGATGACTGTGCGCCGCAATTCGCTGGTTGCTGTCTTCGTATTTTCTTGATAATTGAATGTGAATTAGGAACTGAATGTTGAGATGACCTTGTAACCCTGCAATGTGAGATGAATCTTGATAAAGCTTAAACGCTTTGGGTGACTCGCCGAGTAAATAAGATAATTCGGCTTTTAAAAATAACAACCGATCAAGAAAGTTATCAGAGCAACGTGCATTAAAGCGCTCAAACCGCTTAATCGCTTGGCGAAGTTTATGTATTGCTTTGGAAACCGTTACTTGTTTCTTAGCGGCTTTGCGTAAAGTAATCAGTGTTTCAAGAAATAAATGCTCGGAACTATGCAGCAGTCCTTTAGAGTCTTTGAGGCATGACTTTGCCTTGACAAGAGCGTCTTCAGCGATTGCAAGGTTATCTTGTAGAAAGCCCAATGCCATTTTGTTGATAAAGTACATGTGCGCAAAATGCTTAGCGCCTTGTGTTAATAAACGGTTTTCATGCTCAATTAGAGAGTCTTCTGACCACAGTTCCTGATGACACTCTGGGCGGAACTTTATGCGCAAAATCAGCTGTTTAATCGCCAGCAATAGTTCCTTATGATAATGCGCGTTATGGCGCTGTAGGTCGTTAATTGCAAGATGGCAGTCGGCTAGGCATTCATCCAGAGATGCACCTCTCATTAACTTATGTTGGATCAATCCAACTCTTGCACAAGCAACGTGGAACCAGTCTCCTACCAGTGTTCCTTGGCTTACAGCGTTTTTCCATAGACCTTCCGTCTCAAGGGTGGGAAAACTCCAAGAGTGACCAAAATAGCCGTAAACGAAACTGACTTCCGATACGAGTCTTTTGGCTTCGTATTTTTCTAATAGAGCTAAAGATAATTGCCCATAATCGACACCAGCTTGTCTGCGCCCTAAGATGCCGCATTGGAAAATGACACCAAATACCATATAACCAATGGCCGCTTCTGGCGTATTGCCATATTGAATAGAAAGACCGACCTGTCTTGCAGCTAAGTAGACGCATAGTTCTGGCCTAATTTGATAGGCCGCCTTTTGCATGGCCGATAGGAGACTAATAATCGCAATGATCTTTTGGTCTTCAGCTCGAGGGAGCTCGAACAAGTCGACAGTGCTTTTACCTTTCAGTTGCCAAGTTAACTTAGCAAGTGTTGGGATTAATAAAGGTGGGGTAAAGGTCGCAGGAATTTTTACACCCAGTTCTTCTAGTGCATCCCGGCCAACAGCGTAAGCTTCGTTATACTGACCAATGTCAGTATTCAGCTTGATTAGAAGGTCGAATATAACAGTGCGTTCAAGCAGGTCTTCTGAAGCTTTTAATGCGTTTTTTAGATGTTGCTCAGCCTCTTCAGTCAGACCAAACAAATGACAGCACTCACCGAGTTCTTGATGCACTTGGCTGTTTAGTAAATGGGGGGCTGCTACAGAGAAAAGTTTGGATGCACGTTTAACGCATTGATACGCTAATTCAAAATCTCCTCGCTGTTTGGCTTCCTTTGCTGCCAGCATATTGAGTTTGGCAATGTCCGCTTTCAATTTATCTGTTTTAACTAATGGCATGGATAAATGAAAATGGTGCACACATTTTAATAGAGCTTCATTAGACAGGGTGATTTTGGCGTAGTATTGAGCGATATCAAAGTGATGCTGCTGAGCGGAGGCATTACTTAACGCATTATGTGCTGCTTGTTGAAGCCTATCGTGGGCGAAGCGAACTGACTCGGTCTCCGAATCGATTGGTACTAACCATCCTGAGTTAATACTGCGCTCAATGAGGTTCGACATATCGACTTGGGGGAGTAATGCTTCCAAAATCTGGGTTGGAATGATGGCGCCAATGCAAGATGCAATAGAAAGTAGCTCTTGCTGGTCGGCTGCTAGCTCATTAAAACGTTGCGATAGAACTTCAAAGACATTATTTGAAATTGGAATTTGTTTAAGCTGATTACTTTCGAATAGCCAATCGCCATTCTTTAAATTTAAGTAAATGAACCCTTTATCTTGAGCCTGTTTTAAATATTCTTGAACAAAAAAGGGGTTACCTTGTGTTTTTAATAGAATATCTTGTGTCCATTTCTCAGCAAGATTAGCAGACAGTTGCCCTTGTTTTTCAATCGTATTGAATAGGGTGCCTTTTGAAATAGGGTCCAGCTGAATCGTGTTTTGCTGAATAGGTAAGCCTTTTAGGGAGACGATATGTTGCTTATGACGGTCTGATAAATCAGAAGACGTGTCACGATAAGCAAAAATGATACTACAGCGTTGTAGCTGATCGTAACTTTCTTCAAGCCAAGCAAAGGTACTGTTATCTGCCCATTGAATATCGTCTAGAAATAAGCAAACAGGCTTAGAGAATTTGGTGATGGCATTTAGGATGATGATAATTGAGCGCTGAAAGAAAGCTTTAGACTCTTTTGCCTGAAGCTGAGAGGTTGAGTTGCTTACGTCAATAAGGAAACTAAGTTCTGGAATTCGTTGCGCAAGAAGCCCAGAGTAAACACTCAATTCTCTGTTAAGGTATTGTTTTATTTCAAATAAACTGTCTGGTGTTTGCAATAAGACATGTTTAATTAACGTTCTTAACAAAGAGAAAAATGGCTCAAGTGGAATAACAGACTGATACTGGTCAAACTTTATAGAAGCATATAACAGCTTTTGCGATTGGGTGCTTAGCGCTGTTTTGATAAAGCTTGATTTCCCTATACCAGATGGCCCGTGAACGTAAATATATTGACTATTGTGAGTGCCTTTATCCATTTCAAGGAGTTGGCAGAGCTCATTTAGCTGTGGTTGTCTGTCAGCTAACAAATAATGAAACACCTTAGTCGAGAAGCTACATTGATCAATTTCAAAGTCAGGTAATGGGGTGCTATCTTGGAGAGCTTCATAACAAATTTTTAAATCGACCATGACAGAGCTTAGATCTTGGTAACGTTCACTCTGTGTGTTTGCCTTCATACGAGCTGTAATATTCCCCAGTTTCTCCAAAATCTTATCTGTGGAGATCGAAGTGCCTTGCTGGCCTTGCAAGATATCGCGAGAGGATTTGATTAAACGATCGAATACCTGCCCTAATGCATATATATCAATTTGTTCGTTTGCAAAGACGGACTCTCCGACTTTTGTCTCTGGTGCTAAAAAGTCACTATTTTGAGATGGGAAAGTTCTTTGGTTCTTAACAAGTCTGTCGTTATGCGCTACGGCGTAGCTAAGGCGACAAATACGAACTTGTGTTGGTTGTAACGAAAGTAATATGGAATCGGTCGATAGGTTATAATGAATATAGCCCGAGTTGTGTATGAAGTTTACTGCTTCGGTGATTTGAATCGCTGCGTTTAGTGCCTCGTTTAATGGAATTTGCTTAGATTGAATCCAGGCATCTAATGGCTCCCCTTCGAAATACTCGAGTTCTAATAAAGTAATGTTATCTATGCTTGTGATGCCAATAGCTTTTTCAATAAAGGGGTGGCGTATACGATTCAGCAAGATGTGCTCGTGCCTTAGAGCTTCTAGTAGTGGGAGGCCATGCTGAAGATGTGTTAATTGCTTATAAAAACGAGTTTTATTAGTCGACTTTACTCGGTAAAACTTTGCGTATTTATTCGCAGTGAAAAATAAGTTTGAATCCATATGCGATTCCGTAACAACTTTATGCATGTCTAATAGAACACTTCATCACTCATCAGACAAAAGCGGGGTCTATTAATAACTCATATTTAGTAGAAGAAATCTAGAACTAATTGATCCGATCAAGTAGTTTGGGAATGTAATGTTATGTATCTATTGATCAAACTATGATGTTTATCAAATTTACGTCTTTATGAAGCGATACACTCCTCGTCTTAAATTCTAAAGGGTGGAGAGGGTATGGCTTACACGCAAAATGGAACAGAGCGTCTCTTAGATAAATCTTCAAATATACTATCGCTCACAAAGTTAGATAGTACCATTACATATGTTAACGAAGAGTTTGAGTGCATTAGCGGTTATTCGAGCGTGGAATTAACAAACCACCCTCATAATGTCATTCGTCACCCAGATATGCCCAAGCTTGCTTTTGCCGACATGTGGCAGCACTTACAGTCAAACCAGTCATGGATGGGGGTTGTAAAAAATCATTGTAAAGATGGTAGCTATTATTGGGTCGATGCCTATGCAAGCCCAGTGACTCGAGATGGCGCAGTGGTTGAATATCAATCTGTGCGCCGTTCACCAGATCCAGTAGTGAAGCAAAGAGCAGAAAGGTTGTATGACTCTTTGAACCGCTCAGAATCCCCTGAAAAGAAACTTCCGAAAAGACCAAGATTGTCTTTTTTGGTGCGTTGTCTGATGATCTTAGTACTGTCTTTCATTTTATTTAATCTGATTTCTTGGCAGATTTCAGGCAGTTTAGCTTTGTTGTTAAACACTGCTCTGTTCATTGTCATGATCAGTGTGCTGTGGTGGAGCTTTAGACCTTTGGAGCAAGCCATCAAACAGGCCCACGATATTTGTGACTCTGACTTAGCTGCTTACGTGTACACAGGGCGAACTGATGAAGCAGGTTTCATTCGTCTGGCTTTTGCCAAATTGAGGGGGGAGACAGCTGCTGTTGTGGGGCGCATTAGTAATTTCTCTAATTTATTACGTGATAAACAGAGCGATGTCTTTAGCAGTGTTCAGTCAAGTGAGCAAGCGTTGCAAGAACTGTCTTTAGACTTTCGTTCTATTGAACAAGCTACGGATGAAATGGTCGCTGCAGTAGAGCAAGTGGCGCAAACGACACAAGATGGTAGTCGTGTTACTGAGAAAGCGTTTACAACTATGTCTAATGGACAGCAGGCAATTTCCACCGCGCGTCATGCGATGGATTCTGTTCGTGAACATATTCGTCAAGCAAATCATGAGCTGGCGCAATTGCGTAATGACAGCGAAGCCATTAGCTCAGTGGTTGAAGTCATTCAAGAAGTGGCTGAACAAACCAATTTATTAGCATTGAATGCTGCGATTGAGGCCGCGCGGGCCGGTGAGCAAGGCCGAGGCTTTGCGGTGGTCGCAGATGAAGTTAGAAGTTTGGCTACGCGTACTTATCAGTCTACCGAAGATATTATTCAGGCCATTGCTCGTGTTCAAAGTGGGTCTCTATCGGCCTGTGAAAAAATGGATGCGGCAGTGACTTCGGTTGAGCGTCATTACGAAGAGTCCACGCGAGCGGATTCTGCTGTGTCTGAAGTAAGAGAAGGCTTGGAACAGATCCATCATCAAGCCTTGCAAACTGCCGAAGCCATGAATCAACAAAGCGAAGCCGCGGTACAAATTAATCAGCGCATCGCGAATGCAGTGACGGTCGCCGCTGGTATCGTAGAGACTTGTCGCGAAAATTCTGGGGCTTGCGATGAACTCCATCAATTGTCTGAGAATATGGAAAGTATAGCTCAGCAATTTTGGCGTCAGGTCACCGTTCCTAAAAACTAGTTATGGACAATCGAGGCTGATGAAGCGATTTGGACTTTTTTTGTATTTTTTCGGGAACTTCATAGGAAGTTCACAAAGATAAGGGTACAATTGCGCGAATTTTACTCCGAATGAAGATTCGAGGCCGCATTGTAGCGCACCGTTCCCGCTAAGCCTCGTTCGCCCTCATTCCCTGTCGCATAATGCAGAGAAATTTTAATGTCTATTGATATCAGTAAGTTACGTAACGTCGCGATCATCGCGCACGTTGACCATGGTAAAACAACGCTGGTTGACCAGCTTCTTAGTCAATCCGGTACGCTAGACCGTAAAGAAATGGGTTCTGAGCGTATCATGGACTCAAACGACCAAGAAAAAGAGCGTGGTATCACCATCTTAGCGAAAAACACCGCTATTAAATGGAATGATTACCGCATCAACATCGTGGACACACCTGGACACGCCGACTTCGGTGGTGAAGTAGAGCGTGTAATGTCGATGGTTGACTCTGTATTGCTATTGGTTGACGCAGTAGATGGCCCTATGCCTCAAACTCGCTTCGTAACTTCTAAAGCCTTCGAGCGTGGTCTTAAGCCAATCGTTGTTATCAACAAGATTGATCGCCCAGGTTCGCGCCCTGATTGGGTAATGGATCAAGTATTTGACCTATTTGACTCTCTTGGTGCGACAGAAGAGCAGTTAGATTTCCCTGTTATCTATGCGTCAGCATTGAACGGTTTGTCTGGTAACGATCCAGAAGCGCTAGAAGACAGCATGGAACCACTTTACCAAATGATCGTTGATAACGTGCCTGTGCCTGAAGTTGACCCAGAAGCACCGTTCCAAATGCAGGTATCAGCATTGGATTACGACAGCTACGTAGGTGTTATCGGTATTGGTCGTATTACACGCGGTAAACTGTCTCCAAACCAGCAAGTAGTCGTTAAATCTGCTGACGGTAAAGAGCGTAAAGGTAAAGTGCTTAACGTTAAGGGTTACCACGGTCTACAACGTGTTGATACTGATCAAGCGGCGGCAGGTGATATCGTATGTATCACAGGTATCGATGGTCTAAGTATCTCTGACACGCTGTGTGATCCTGAGTGCGTTGAGGCATTGCCAGTACTAACGGTTGATGAGCCAACAGTAAGCATGACGTTCATGGTTAACGACTCACCTTTTGCCGGTAAAGAAGGTAAGTTCGTAACGTCTCGTAACATCAAAGACCGTTTAGACCAAGAATTGATCCATAACGTAGCGCTACGTGTGGTACAAGGTGATTCTCCAGACAAATTTATCGTATCAGGCCGTGGTGAGCTTCACTTATCGGTATTGATCGAAAACATGCGTCGTGAAGGTTTTGAGCTAGGTGTGTCTCGTCCTGAAGTAGTTCAGAAAGAGATCGACGGTGTGATTCAAGAACCATTTGAGCAAGTGGTTATCGACGTTGAGGAGCAGCACCAAGGTTCAATCATGGAAGAGCTTGGTCTGCGTAAAGCTGAGCTAACTAACATGGAGCCAGATGGTAAAGGTCGTGTTCGCCTTGAGTTCATCGTTCCTTCTCGTGGTTTGATTGGTTTCCGTGGTCTGTTCCTAACACTGACTTCTGGTTCTGGTATCATGACAAGTGTCTTTGATCACTACGGTCCAGTGAAAGATGGCGAAGTATCTAGCCGTCAGAACGGTGTATTGATCAGTATGGTGAAAGGTAAGACATTGTCTTACGGTCTCTTCAACCTTCAAGATCGTGGTCGTCTATTTAAAGGTCACGGTGAAGAAGTATACGAAGGTCAAATCATCGGTATTCACTCACGTTCAAATGACCTAACAGTGAACCCAACTAAGGCGAAGCAGCTAACTAACGTTCGTGCTTCTGGTACAGACGAAGCGTTGACGCTTACTCCACCAATTCGTCACACGCTTGAGCAAGCGCTTGAGTTCATCGAAGATGACGAGCTAGTGGAAGTAACACCAGAAAGCATCCGTCTACGTAAGAAGTTGTTGACTGAAAACGAGCGTAAGCGCGCTAGCCGCTAATACGTTATCGAGCAGCAGCAAATAGACCGCAAGGTCTTGAGCGGAATGAAAGCGCCTTAGGGCGCTTTTATTTTGTCTGCGATTTGTGTAGAACAAAATCACTGAACACATAATAGGAGCAAATGGATGAAAGTCTTAGTGCAGCGCTCTTCAGCTGCGAAAGTCGAAGTAGATGGCGAGATCGTTGGTGCAATCGATCATGGGCAAGTGGTGTTGGTTGGAATCGAGAAAGGGGATACGGAAGCCGATACTCAGCGCCTAGCGGACAAGCTTCTAAAGTATCGAATGTTCAGTGACGATGATGGCAAAATGAACCTAAATGTTCAGCAAGTAGGTGGTGGGGTTTTATTGGTTTCGCAATTTACCCTAGCTGCAGAAACCAAAAAAGGCCTGCGTCCGGGCTTCTCTACGGCTGCTATTCCAGAAGAAGGCGAGCGCCTATTTAATGATTTTGTTGCGAAAGTGCGCGCTCAATATGACAAGGTTGCAACAGGGCGCTTTGGTGCGGATATGAAAGTGCAGTTTACCAACGATGGGCCTGTGACCTTTATGTTGGATTAAAGTTTTTGTAGGGCCGCGGTTCCAGCGGGTTTTGGTTTGTGTTTGCAGTGCTGCTCCCTCGCGCAGCGAGGTCCTACAGAAGCTTGGTTCTTGTAGGACCGCGGTTCCCGCGGGAAATTTAAGCCTTACTTGCCTCTGTTTCTTCTTCGTCTTCCTCGACTGGTACACTTCGTCCTGCAAATAGACCCACTTCGAATAGTAGCCACATAGGGATTGCCAATAATGTCTGAGAGAAGATGTCTGGTGGTGTGATCAACATACCTACAACAAAACAGCCTAAAAACACATAAGGACGTTTTTTTGATAGGCTGGCAACTGTTGTGACACCTGCTTTGATCAGTAGATAAGTTGCCACTGGAATTTCAAATGTCACGCCAAATGCAAAGAATAGCTTAAGAACAAAGTTTAAGTAGTTGTTTATATCTGTCATGACTGTGACTTCGCCAGGACCAACAGATGTGAAGAAGCCAAAAATTAAAGGCAGCACTATGAAGTAGGCAAAGGCGATACCGCAGTAAAACAAGATCACACTAGAGATAAGCAAAGGGATTGCGACGGTTTTTTCTTCTTTATATAAAGCTGGGGCGATAAAAGACCAAGCTTGATAAAGAATGTAGGGGATGCCGACTAGTACAGCAAGCGCAAAGGTCAACTTCAACGGAGCTAAGAACGGAGAAGCAACTTCGGTCGCAATCAGTGAGCTTCCTTCAGGCAATAAAGCTCTTAATGGCTCAGAAATAAACAAATACAGTTCATTTGCAAGAGAGTAAAGACCTGCAAAAATGATCAGTACAACTAAAACAGATTTTAGTAAGCGATTTCTAAGCTCAATAAGGTGTGTTACCAAAGGGGCTTGCGTAGGTTCTTCGTGACTCATTTGGGGATTCCCAATGTAAAACTAAGTGCGAGACGCTGTCTCGTCCGTAGATTTCGTGACGACAGGCTCATTCGGAGCAGCTTTAGGCGTTTCGCTAGAAGCGTTAGCTGCGCCAGATGAGGAGCTGGATTCAGTATTGTTTGGCGCTTGAGTTTGTTGCTCAAATTGAGCCGTTTCGCGCATAATTCGTTCGTTGGTTTCTTTGATAGAGCGTTGTAACTCTTCTTGATCCAGCTGAGCATTAATTTCTCTCTGTACAGACTGGATGCTTCGACGAATTTTACGAATCCATAAGCCAGCTGTTTTCGCTGCAGTAGGAAGTCTTTCTGGTCCCAGAATGAGCAACCCTACGACGAAAACAACCAGTAATTCAGAAAAGCCGATGTCGAACACAGGTTAGGCGCTCTTATCGTCTTGCTTCTTGTCGTCTTGGATGGCCTTAGCTTGGTTTTGGCTATCCTTTGCTTCCTCATCATTGTTAACAGCTTCTTTGAAGCCTTTAACTGCACCACCCAGATCTGAACCTAAGCTTTTTAGCTTTTTAGTGCCAAAAATTAAGATAAGAATAGCTAGGACGATTAATAACTGCCAAATACTGATGCCACCCATGTGTGGAACTCCTACTTCGTTCGGTTGGCTTTTTCTTCTAAGCCAGACAAATTAAAACGGCGAGCTAACTCATCTAAAATATCTTGGGGTTCAAGTTCCAGATGAGAGAGCATTACAAGTGTATGGAACCAAAGGTCTGCCGTTTCGTAGATTACGTCTTTTTTGTCTCCGGATATCATTGCATCTTTCGCAGCAAGAATCGTTTCAACACTTTCCTCACCAACTTTCTCAAGGATTTTATTTAATCCTTTCGCATGTAAGCTGGCAACATAAGACGAATCAGCAGTAGCAGACTTTCGTTCTTCTAACGTTGTGGCTAATTCGGCCAAAACATCAATTTTCATTATAATCTCTCAAATGTTACGGTTTTAATACTAGCAGGTATATGCCGCCTAAAAACAGAGCTAAACTTAAAATATCAGCATCAGCTAGATGCTCCAGAGCAATGTTATCAGTTGTTACCCAAGCCGCGCCTAAAGCTAATAAGCCAAGTAATTTGAATGGCTGATTATGGCGCGAACGTCGAAGCTCTTTGCGAATCTGATTGAGTGCTTCTGTTTGCTCTTGAATTCGGTTTTCTTGTTGTGACAAATGGGTCATTGTCGAAAACACTAGGTTAGGTATCTGTGGCAGATGTCCAGCCCACTCAGGTGCTTGTTTCTTAACCTCGTCTAATAAGCGTCGTGGTCCTACTTGTTCGCTCATCCATCGCTCTAAGAATGGCTTCGCTGTGATCCATAAATCCAGGTCAGGGTAAAGTTGGCGCCCTAGACCTTCGATGTTAAGCAGTGTTTTTTCAAGCAGCACAAGCTGCGGCTGAACTTCCATATTAAAGCGTCGCGCCGTTTGGAACAGCCCAAGCAGTACCTGCCCGAAAGAAATCTCCTTCAGCGGCTTGGCAAACATGGGTTCACAAACACTGCGAATTGCAGACTCAAAGGCATGAACAGGCGTGCCTTTAGGGACCCAGCCACTTTCAACATGCAGTTCCGCTACCATGCGGTAATCACGTTTAAAGAATGCGAGTAGATTGCGAGCTAAGTAGTTTTTGTCGGCATCATCCAAACTACCCATGATGGCACAGTCAATGGCTATGTACTTGGGCTTCTCAGGATTGGAAGGGTCGACAAAAATATTGCCTGGGTGCATGTCCGCATGAAAGAAACTGTGTGAGAACACTTGGGTGAAAAAAATCTCAACGCCACGTTCTGCCAGTACTTTCATATTGACGTTCTGGGCGCGCAATGCCGCTATGTCGGCAACAGGAATACCTGAAATGCGTTCCATCACCATTACGTTGCGGCGGCTATAATCCCAATAGATTTGCGGCACATACAGTAAATCAGAGTTGTCGAAATTACGCTGTAAAAGGCCAGTATTAGCGGCTTCTTTGGCAAGGTCTAACTCATCAAGGATGGTGTACTCGTAGTCCTGAACCACCTCGACTGGGCGTAAGCGACGCCCATCAGTACTGGTTTTGGCGATAAAATATGCCAACATGTAGAGCAGACGAATATCTTGCTTGATGGTTTTTTCAATGTTTGGGCGAATAACTTTCACTACAACGCTTTCACCTGTTTTGAGCGTTGCAGTATGAACTTGGGCAATAGAAGCTGAAGCTAAAGGTTTGCGATCAAACTCATTGAAAATCGTATCGACACTTTCACCCAAGTCTTTTTCAATAATTTGACAGGCAATATCACCCGAGAACGGCGGAACTCGATCTTGTAGTCGTGCCAGCTCATCAGCGATATCATCTGGCAAGAGATCTCTTCGGGTGGATAGAATTTGACCGAATTTAACAAAAATAGGTCCAAGAGATTCCAGCGCTAAGCGCAGGCGCTCACCGCGATTACGTTCACGACCTTTTCGGCCAATAGACAATAATATGCCGACGGTATATTTAAGATACCAAGGCAACAAATGAATCGGGATGAAAGTATCTAAACGATAACGCAATACGGTGGTAACGATACGCAAGAAACGAATGCTACTGTTCCACATGATTAAAATTTAAACCCTTTGTGTAAGGCGACAATCCCGCCTGTCAAATTCTGATAGCTTACTCGTTCAAATCCAACTTCTTCCATCATGCCTTTAAGTGTTTCTTGGTCAGGGTGCATGCGGATTGACTCGGCTAAGTAGCGATAACTTTCTGAGTCATTAGCAATGATTTTGCCCATAAAGGGTAGTAATCGGAAAGAATACTGATCGTAAATAGTACTCAGGCATTCTGTCTCAGGTTTTGAAAACTCAAGTACTAAAAGACGACCGCCAGGCTTCAAAACTCGCTGCATAGACGCCAACGCTTTTGACTTATCGGTGACATTTCGAAGACCAAAGGCAATGGTGATGCAGTCAAAGGTGTTATCCGGAAATGGTAACTCTTCCGCGTTTGCTTGGACATATTGTACGTTACCAACAACCCCTAAGTTTGCTAGCTTATCGCGTCCAACTTTTAACATAGAGTCATTAATGTCAGCTAAAATGACTTGACCAGACGCTCCAACAAGACGAGAAAACTTCGCGGTTAGATCTCCTGTACCACCAGCAATATCTAGTACTTTTTGGCCTGCTCGCACACCAGATTGGCTAATAGTATGTCGCTTCCATAAACGGTGAATGCCTCCAGACATCAGATCATTCATAATGTCGTATTTTGCAGCCACTGAGTGGAAAACTTGGGCCACAGCGTCCACTTTTTGATCCGTTGGGATTTCTTTAAAGCCAAAATGGGTGGTGTTGTCTTTATCTTGCATAACAGTTCGTTCCTAATACATCTTTAGGCGGGCAAATTAAATAATCATTAGTTTGGTATTGTAACCGTGTCCGGTCATAGGTTGCACGATAAAGCCAACTAATTATCTCGAATAACAGTATTTCGCCCTTTTTCTTTTGCTTGGTATAAAAGCTTATCCGTACGAGCAAAGAGTTCGTCATGAGACTCTTTGCCATTAAAAATACTAACACCAATGGATATGGTGACGGAAACAGGGTCGCCACTCATATTAAAAGGTGTTTTCGCTACAATTTCGCGAACTTTTTGGCAGTAATCGAATGCCTGATCCAATGAGGTCATTGGGAAGACAATCAGAAACTCTTCACCACCATACCGGAACATTAAATGCTCTTTCTTTAGGACGCTGTGCATCTGTTTTGGGATCAGCTTAAGAACTTTATCACCCGCTAAGTGGCCCCAAGTATCATTGATTTTTTTGAAATGATCGACATCACAAATGGCGATACACAAAGGGCTACCCGTTTGCGCTGAGGATGTCAGAAGGGGAAAGATTGTCTCTTGATAAGCTGCCCGGTTGGGTAAGCCTGTTAAGGCATCGGATAAGGCTTGGGCAATTTTATCCTGCATATTTGAGCGTAACTGGTTGGCGTCTTGCTCCATTCTACTAACTTTATTTTTAAGCTGAGTAATGGATTGAGCTGCTTGCTTTTCTTGAGCATGCATCTTGTCCTGGAATGTTGCCATTGCTTCGGTAATGGTATGCATGCGCTCATCAATCAACGTTTTAAGAGAGTTCAAATCCGTTGCATTACGAACGTCAGTTTGTGTGTTATCAACATGCTGCTTAAATGTATCACTGAAGTCCTTTCTGCTGGAGGACATGTTTTTTTGCGCTTTATAATTGGTAAGTATCGAAGCGTTAATGCTTGCCAATTGCTGATTGAGCTGACTTAGATAAGAGGTTAAATCTTCTTGGGTTTTGCCAACGGCAACCATTATCAGATTGATAACTTCGTCTAGTAGAGCTGGTAGATGGTTTAAATCACTGTTACCTGTGAGCGCTTTTTGGATATCAAGGAGTTGATCTCGGTATACATCCGGCAAAGTAATGTTGGTTAATAGTGCCGCCAGTGTATGACTAACATGAGACATGATTTCAGAGTGAGAACTGGCCGGCTTTTCATCACCAGACTTTCGACGAAACAAACGTCCTAGCAAAGATTTGCTTTTGGGAGATGCTGTCGGGTTTTGTAAGGTTTCAGAGACAGCTTGAACCACTTTTTTGAGAAGTTCTGGCCATGTAGATGTGGTCTGCCAGTGTCTTCGTATCTCGGTCTCTAATTCTTTTTTTAGCAGTACCGAAAATTGCGTACTCGGTAACTCTTCAACTGTATCAATAAGTTGCAAAAGTTGTGCTCGAAACACTTGGGCTCGGGCTAGGCGCTCCTCATCGTATTTTAAAACCAGAGGTTCTAAGGTTTGCAAGGTTTGCTGGAGTACTTCTGGCTCTTGTGATTTACCAAGATTAGCGCGAATGCTTTGCAGCGTGGCATCCAGCTCTGGATCATTACCCTCTGCCAACATACTGGTTCGGGAAATCGCTTTTAATAAGCTTTCAATTACTATGTCCTGAGCTGGAGCCATGAATATATCCTAAATCATTCTTACTGCTTTGCTTGGCGTTCTTGTTCGATCAAGTAATCAACCACAGAGTAAATGTTATTATTGCCGCCTGCCGTTGCAGCGGTGACTAAGTACTTACCGTTGACGATCAATCCTGGGACGCCACGAGCACCATAGGCTCTTATTTTAGCATCTGCTTGAGAAAGACGGCTGTTTACAGCAAAAGAATTGTATTGTTTTCGAAATTCATCTTCTGAAACGCCGTAATTCGTGAAGAATTCAGCCAATGCATCTTCGCTGTTCATAGGCTTATGGTCTTGGTGTATGGCGTTGAAAAGATCTGCATGAAGTTTTTCTTCGACTCCAAGGATATCTGCAACATGGAATGCTTTCGCATGAGCAAGCCAGTTACGACCAAATACCGCTGGCATGTATTTGAAGTCAACATCATCAGCGATGGTTTTTTTCCAAGCTTGAGTAATTGGGTCTAGACTGTAACAGTGCGGGCATCCATACCAGAAAATTTCAACGACTTCGACTTTATCTGGGTTAGCGGTACGAACTGGATTTTTGATTGTAGTGTAGCCATTGCCATCGCTGTATTCCTGTGCCCAAGCACTTGCGAAGGGTAATAATAACGTGACCATTAAGGCTGTAAAAAGCTTTTTCATCTAATGCTCCTAAAATTGTGATGACTTCTGTGCACCCACTGGGAATGGATAAAGGTAGGATGCTTCAGTACACATAAAGTTCGATTTACAGCATAAGTTTACATGTAATAAACAACAAAAATCCCCCTAAAAGGAGGATTTTATTTCAACTAAAAGCAAACATTTGTATCGTTAATTAATACAAGCCCTGAATGTAGCTTGATACCGCTTGGATTTCGCGCTCATTCATTTTGAAAGCAATGTTTTGCATGATTTTAGCTGCGTCGTTATTACGTTCACCAGATTGGAAAGTTCTTAGCTGCGTTGCAGTGTAGTCTGCGTGTTGCCCGCTAAGTTGCGGGAAGCTCGCAGAATTAAGTCCTTTACCTGCTGGTCCATGACACGCCATGCAAGCTGGAACACCTGTCGCAGGGTTACCATTACGGTATAAACTTTTACCTGCTTCAACGAGTTCTGCATCCGCTTGGCCGACCATAACATTCTGACTTGCAAAATAGGCAGCAATGTCTGCCATATTTTGATCTGACAAGCCGTCTAATAGCCCCGTCATTTGCGCTACATTGCGGGCCCCTGATTTGATATCAGACATTTGTTTGAGTAAGTAGGATTCGTTTTGTCCTGCAAGCTTGGGCCAAGTTGGGGCTAAACTGTTACCATCCGCTCCATGGCAGGCGCTACACACCGCAGTGAGTGGTTTTCCTGCATCAGGGTTGCCTTCAGCAATCGCAACGGATGTTGCTCCAACTGTTACTAACAGACCGATAAGAACTTTTTTCATTCGCTGCCTCTGAATGTGCTTAAACTGAAGTAACTGAACATCTTATTTCTGGCATCAAGATGTTTCGATTTCTGTTATGCTTACCAGTATGAACCGGGCACAGCCTCGTTGAGCCAGTAAGCAGAATGGCTCGCATTATATACAACTGTGCAAAAACTTATAACGCGATACAATTTCTCATTGACTGATATCAATCTATGACGCCATTCGACTCCGTATTTCAATCCGCTTACTTTATTAAAAGTGCGGAAAAGCTTTCTCAATGTCCTTTAGACCAAGGTTTAGAGGTGGCTTTTGCTGGCCGTTCAAACGCCGGTAAATCTACATCGCTTAATACTCTGGCAAACCAGCGTAAACTTGCACGTACTTCAAAAACCCCTGGTCGCACTCAGTTAATCAACTGCTTTGGACTTAATGTAGAAGACCGTCGCTTGGTGGATTTACCAGGTTATGGCTTTGCTAAAGTTCCTGTTGCCATGAAAGAAAATTGGCAAGCACACATGCAGGACTACCTTATGAACCGCCGCTCGTTGGTGGGCGTGGTGTTGGTCATGGATATTCGCCATCCACTTAAAGAGTTCGATGACATGATGTTGGAGTGGGCAGCGGCCAATGGCGTTAAGGTACACGCACTGTTAACCAAATCCGATAAGCTTAAACGTGGACCAGCAAAATCAACCATGTTGAAGGTTAGACAGGAAATGAAAAAGCGGGGTGTAGAAGGATCGGCGCAGACATTCTCAGGCCTTAATAACGATGGTGTGGATGAATTGCGACTGAAACTTGCCGAGTGGTTGGACCTTGAGAACCCGACAGAAATTCCTGTGAATCTATAACATCACTATTTTAGGCTTTACCTAAATATGAAAATGGCTTCCGTACCTAAGGTAGGGAAGCCATTTTTTTTATGCCGTTTTAATCGCTAAATACGAGTGCAAATGTGCCTTACTGCGGCTGCATGTACTGCTTTAGGAAGGTATCAAAATCCACTTGATCGCTGCTTTCGATTTTAGCTTGTTCCGCGATGGAGTGTTCCGCCCATTGTTTAAATTTCTGCTGTAATTCTGGCGACACTTCTTGTGCGAGCCATGCTTGCTGCTGAGCTTTACCGATTGACAGCATGGCTTCTTGGTAGCTGCCGTATTGCTCACACTGTTGTAAAACTTGTGCTGCCGGTAAGGTATCTAGATTGGCTAGCTTATTTTGTTGATGCACCAAGCTGTCTAGGTAGGCAGAATTTCCGGTTTGATCACTTAAGAACTTGGCGATCTCGTGCATGTGAGATAGAAGCTCAGACGCCTTATCGCGTAGTGGAATCGGACCAAAACCAAAATCAAACGGTGTGTCCAACTCACGGCCATGAGTAGCAATTTCTTGTTGTGTCTTACGTAGCTGCTGACACTCATCCATCCCAAGACGGTCGTCTCCATGTAGCATGCAACACATTAAAAACGTATCCAAGAAATATAATGTTTCGGGCTTCATGCCAATCGGTGACGTTGGATCAAGGTCCATAATGCGGACTTCGATGTATTCAACCCCACGCTTTTGTAAGGCTGCACTAGGATGTTCACCGGATTGCGTGACTCGTTTTGGGCGAATGTCACTGTAGTATTCGTTCTCTATCTGCAGAATATTGTGGCTCAGTTGTTTGTAATCGCCGTCTACTTTTACGCCAATCTTTTCATAAGCCGGATAAGGGGTTTTTAGGGCCCCTTTGATCGTGTTGATATAGGTATCAACTTCGTTGTAACACACGAATAAACCGTCTTGGGCTTTATTTTGATAGCCAATATCACTCATTCGTAGTGATGTGGCGTTAAGTCCCGCCCAAGTCCGATCACCTAGCGTGGTTAACTTTTCTGGTTTATGAGGTAGAAAGCTGGAGTCAATCGCAGGAGAGGCCCCAAATAGCAAAGACAGCACCCATGACTTGCGGCGGAAGTTTCGAATTAACGCGAAGTACTGTTGCGACTTAAACTCTTTTAATGCTTTTTCGCTGCTAATGTCGACGCCGCGATAATCTGCTAAAAATGTCCAAAAGCTATCGCTGAAAGAAAAGTTGTAATGCATGCCTGCGATGCACTGCATGATGCGGCCATAACGATTAGACAGGCCTTCTCGGTAAACCCGCTTAAGCTTGCCCGAATTTGACTCACCGTAATAAGCAATTGGCACTTCGGCGTTGCTTGATAAAGCACAAGGCATACTACCAGGCCATAGGCATTCGTCTTGCTGGTCCAGCACGCGATTGGTCATTAAATGAATATCTCGTAGCTCGCTGATCACACCTTCTACTGAGTCATGAACGCCAGTAATAAACTCCATCAATGCTTCAGAGTAATCTGTCGTGATTGAAGAATGTGTAAGAGGTGACCCCAATGCAGTAGGGTGTGGCAACTGAGAGATTTTTCCATCCTGTCGTGACACGCGAAGTGCTTCACGTTCTACGCCTCGATGAAAAGTGATAGCGGACAGATCGCCACTTTGAGTCATGCTCTGGTCAAGTTTTGCCAGAGCGTCATGTATGTTGCGCAACAAGAGGAATTGTCCTAATTCGAATGATAAGATGATTGGATTGTACAAGGCATTTCTTTCACACGGCAAGAAAACCACAGAACAGTTGCGCAAAGATTACAGAATTGACGTTATGTGGCATCATAGCCCGTCAAATACAAAGGAACTTTTTGGTGTATGCATACTCCATTAATCAAATTGTTTAGCATTGCCTTTCTTTTGGCCGGTTTGGTTGCCTTCAGCTGGTACTCCGTCGATGACGCTGCTTCTTCAGATGCCATACAATGTGACGTGAATACGGGGGCTTGCGATAAAATTGCCGACATTGAACTGATGTTTGAATCTGCGATTGTTGCAAATAAGCCCTTGCTGGTGAGCTTTCGTTTACCTGAAAATGCGCAGCAGCAAGTGCCGTATTTTAATGCGACATTGACCGGACAAGAAATGTATATGGGGATAACGCAAATCCAATTAGAACGCGTTGCTCAAACGAGTCTTTATCAAGGTGAATTGCGTATACCCGTTTGCACTACCTCAGCGATGTCATGGCAATTAGCGATCTCTGTGCCTGATGCTGACGTTGAGCCATTACATTATCAATTTACTCTCATGCAACCTTAGGATTTCGTTATGAAGCTAAAACCCATAGTGCTGTTTGCTATGTTGGCCATTCTGGCAGTTGTTGGAACCTTATTAGCTTTCCAAAAAAGCAATGACTCCAATCCAACACCAGGAAAAATAGGTGGAGACTTTACTTTGTCTTCGGCAACGGGAGCAGCTTCCTTAAGTGATTACGAAGGCAAGTTGAAACTGTTGTTTTTTGGCTACACTCACTGTCCAGATGTGTGCCCGCTCACCTTGGCCAACGTCAAAGTCGGTCTAAAACAACTACCTGAAGAACTGAAACAACAGGTTCAAGTAGTATTTGTCAGTGTTGACCCTGAGCGTGACACGCCAGATCACCTAGAAGAGTATGTCCACTTCTTTGATCCAAGCTTTGTCGGTCTAACAGGCACAAAAGAAGAGATTGACCGGGTGGTACGTCAGTATGGCGCGTTCTACCGTATTGAAAAGGGTGATGCGAAAAACTACACAGTCAGCCACAGTGCGCGTCTATACGTGATTGGCAAAGATAACGAGATTAAGCAATATCTTTACCACGACTCGAAATCCGAAGAAATCGCCGAAGCCATTAAAAAGCAGCTTTTATAGGGTAAGTCTATTTCCCGCGGAAACCGCGGTCCTACGATTTGTTAAAACCGAGTTTTGTAGGACTGCGCTGTGCGCAGGAACAAGCTTTTGCTGGCACGGAAAGTCTATTTCCCGCGGAAACCGCGGTCCTACAGTAGAAATAAAAATGGCCGCATTATGCGGCCATTTTTGTAGAAAGCTGAAGCTTAAAGGCGCATCTCAATACCTGCAGCTTGCATGGTTTCTTTCGCTTCTTGGATCGAGTATTCGCCAAAGTGGAAGATACTCGCCGCCAATACTGCGTCAGCTTTACCTTCAGTAACACCCTCTACTAAGTGTTGTAGGTTACCTACACCACCGGATGCGATGACAGGCACGTGAACCGCTTCACTGATGGCGCGTGTTACGCCAAGATCGAAGCCGTTTTTAGTACCGTCACGGTCCATACTGGTCAGCAGGATTTCACCTGCGCCTAGATCAACCATTTTCTTCGCCCATTCAACCGCGTCTAAACCGGTTGGCTTACGACCGCCATGGGTAAAGATTTCCCATTTGTCAGGCTCGCCTTCAGCGCTCACTTTCTTCGCATCAATTGCCACAACGATACATTGTGAACCAAAACGTTCTGCGGCTTCACGAACAAACTCAGGATTAAAAACCGCAGCGGTATTGATGCCCACTTTGTCTGCGCCAGCGTTTAGCATGCGACGAATGTCTTCGCAGGTACGGATACCGCCACCTACTGTCAGAGGAATAAATACCTCAGCAGCAATGGCTTCTACCATGTGTACCGTTGTTTCGCGGTCATCAGAGCTTGCCGTGATGTCCAAGAACGTGATCTCGTCAGCGCCTTGCTCGTTGTAGCGCTTAGCAACCTCAACCGGGTCGCCAGCATCACGGATATCAACGAATTGAACACCTTTAACAACGCGGCCATTGTCCACGTCTAGGCACGGAATAATACGTTTAGCTAATCCCATTTTACTTTCCTATGCAGTGGACTAAGGCTTGCCATCCCAGTGGATGAAGTTTTTATACAGTTGCAAACCGTCTTTGTGGCTCTTCTCAGGGTGGAATTGCACGGCAAATACGTTATCGCGTGCCAGTGCCACACAGAAGTCATGGCCGTAGTTACATGTGCCTGCTACTTCGTCTTTGTTACCCGCTACCACATAGTAGCTGTGTACAAAGTAGAAGCGCGCGCCGCTTTCGATGCCTTCCCAAAGAGGGTGGTTCATCGTTTGTGTTACTTGGTTCCAGCCCATGTGCGGTACTTTTAATTTCGTACCGTCCACGTCTTTGTGGTTGTTGCCAAAGAATAGAGCATTGCCATCAAAGTGGTTTAAACAATCCACGCCGCCGTTTTCTTCACTGTGTGCCATCAAAGATTGAATGCCAACACAGATCGCCATAAAGGGCTTTTCCGCCATGGCTTTTTGAATCGCTGGCACCAGACCTTGTGCTTTCATTTCAGCGATACAGTCACGAATCGCGCCAACGCCAGGCAGCAAAACACGGTCAGCCGCATCAATCACGGCGGGGTCGCTGGTGACAACGATTTCAGTATTTTCATCTGCTGCGTGCTCAAGGGCTTTGGCAACAGAGTGAAGGTTGCCCATGCCATAATCAATCACAGCAACAATAGACTTTGTTTGTGTACTCATGAGTAGGTGGATCCTATTACAAGCAGCCTTTAGTCGATGGCATTTGGCCTGCCATACGCTCATCCAATTCTAGTGCCATACGTAAAGCACGACCGAACGCTTTAAAAATCGTTTCTGCTTGGTGGTGAGTGTTTTTTCCGCGCAGGTTATCTAAGTGTAAAGTTACCTTTGCATGGTTAATGAAACCGTGGAAAAACTCTGAAAATAGATCAACGTCAAAACCGCCAACAGAAGCACGAGTGAAGGGGACGTGCATCTCAAGGCCTGGACGACCAGAGAAGTCGATTACTACGCGTGAAAGGGCTTCATCTAGTGGTACATAAGCATGGCCGTAACGGCGAATGCCTTTCTTGTCGCCCACTGCTTTATCGAAGGCCTGACCGAGGGTAATCCCTAAATCTTCAACCGTATGGTGTGCGTCGATATGTAGGTCGCCAACAGCATGAATATCAAGGTCTATAAGGCCATGACGAGCAACTTGATCTAGCATGTGATCAAGAAAAGGAACGCCAGTTTCGCAGTTAAACTTACCTGTGCCATCAAGGTTCACAGTGACTTTAATTTGCGTTTCAAGCGTATTGCGTTCGACGGTTGCAATCCGGTTGGACATGTAGGGAACTCTCCGCTTTTTAAATCAGGTTTTCAACCCAGTGAATGTGATTTGAACGCTATTATAAAACGTGCACGGCTTTGCTTCTATGCTTTTCCTACCTATTAGGTGGATCGAAAAAGACAATTAAGATGCTATGATTTGAAAAGTTATCAAATTCTCGATTACCAAGGGTGGGAATCAATATGGTTTGGGTTAAGCGTTTAGGTTTGTTGCTGGCGGCGCTCGTTGTACTGATCGTGGCGGCCATTGTCTATGTACTTGTGTTTGTCGATCCGAATCAGTTCAAAGATGAGCTGAAAACCATCGCTAAAGAAAAAGCCAATATGACGTTACGGATGGATGGCGATATTGATTGGTCAATCTATCCGCGAGTAGGGCTTAGTCTTGAAAATTTTGGTGTCGCACTAGGTAATGACCCTGAATTAATGAGCTTTTCTAAAGCAGAATTTGGCGTTCAGTTAATGCCTCTATTTCAACAGAAAATTGAAGTGGATACGGTACGCCTTGAAAACCTCACCGCTAACCTAAAAGTCGACAAAAACGGCCATCCAAATTGGCAAGTGGAAACTGCTGGAACCAGCACAGCAGACGCTTCAAGTGACACCGCTGCTGACAGCAGTGGCGACAGTAGTTTTACCATGCCTGAGATCGCATTGGATGAACTGGCTTTGGTCAATGCACACATCATCTATGAAGATGAACGTACTGGCATGCGCTCTGATGTGGTGTCGAATGTGACCTTCAAAAACGTACGCTTGGATGAGTCTTGGCCGATGGAGTTTGATGCTAAAATCACGCAGTCTAACTTGGATGGTTCTAATCCTTTGACTGCAGAAGTGGATTTCGGTGCAGACTTCACTCTTTTTGCAGAGCGTCAAAGTGTCTCATTGGCCAATCTAGCGCTTAACGGCTCTGTCAGTGGAGCCACTCTGCCAGTATCACCATTGGATATGAAACTGAATGTGGCACAACTGGATTTTGATTTGCCACAAGAAAACGCGTCCATTGAAGGGCTGGCAATCAATACACTGGGCATGAACATCACAGGGCAAGTGAATGCTTACCAAGTGCTTAGCGCTCCAGAGTTTAATGCAGTGGTGGATGTGGAGCAGTTTTCACCAAAAGCGGTGCTGTCGAAGTTAAAGATTTCGCTACCTGAGATGGCTGACGATTCCGTGCTTGAGAAAGCTAGCTTAAATATTGTCGCGGAAGGCACGGCACAACGAATTAAGGCGCAGCCAATCTCGATTATGTTTGATGACACGGCCATAGAAGCCAATGCGTTAGTGAATCTTGACCCACTTAATTGGGACATTGCCATAGCGGGTAAAAACTTAGATGTAGACCGCTATTTACCACCTATTAAAGACCCTGAGCAAAATGCAGAAGAAGCCACTGCGCCAGCGGACGCGTCGACTGGCACTGAGCAAGATCTGATTCCAGTGGAATTGGTACGCTCATTAAACGGCCACATTGGTGTGGCGTTTGATAACATCAAAATAAAGAATCTACAGTTAGATAAACTGGAGCTGGACTCTACCCAAGCCAATGGTAAAGTACGCGTCGCGCCAGCCCGAGTGAGTCTTTATGATGGTCAAGCGACTGTGCAAGCCCTGTTAGATGTAACGGGGAAAACGCCTCGGATTAACGTGTCACCAAGCATTGATAGCGTGCAAATTCTGCCGCTGCTTAACGACTTTATGGCGCTTGAGAAAATACGTGGTGCGACCAATCTAAGTGGTGATCTGACCACTAAAGGTAACCGTATTGATGACCTGATCAGCAACTTGAATGGCGACTTGTTAGTGAACATTGCTGACGGTGCTTTGATCGGTACTAACTACACCCAGATGGTATGTAAAGGCATTGCATTGGCTCGTACTGAATCTTTGAATGACGACTCATTCCAAGACGATACGCCTTTTGAAACCATGCGTATTCCAGCGAAAATCGTCAATGGTCAAGTGTCGACACCAGGACTCACCATGCAGTCGCTGACCCTAGGAGTGACGGGCGATGGTACTATCTCGCTACCGACAAACAGTCTGAAGTATGAAACGTACGTGGCGCTGGTTGGCAGTGGTCTGGATGAAAGCTGTGCTGTGAGTGAAAGCATCGCCAATGTTAAATTCCCGATTGTTTGTGAAGGCAACTATTTTGAGGATGCAGCGAGTCTTTGTCGACCAGATGTGAAAGGCTTTGTAAAAGCGTTTGCAGCAGAAGACATTGCCAAAGCGAAGGCTAAGCTTGAAGCAGAAAAAGCTCGCGCCCAAGAAAAACTGGACGCAGAAAAAGCGCGTGCTCAAGAGAAATTGGATGAGAAAAAGCAGGAAGCAAAACAAGAGCTTGAGGATAAGCTAAAGAACAAACTTAATAACTTCTTTAATTAACGGTAGTCGATGATTCCGAAACAAAACTTTGCGCCAAGAGTGCTGGAGTGGTTTGACCAGCACGGGCGCAAACACCTTCCTTGGCAACAAAATAAAACCCCATACCGTGTCTGGATTTCTGAAATCATGCTTCAGCAAACCCAAGTCACTACTGTGATTCCCTATTACGAGCGTTTTATGGAATCCTTCCCTGATGTGTACGCGTTGGCCAAAGCACCTCAAGACGAAGTGCTGTCTCATTGGAGTGGGCTTGGGTACTACGCCCGCGCCCGTAATATGCACAAAGCGGCGCAAAAACTAGTGGACGATTGGCAAGGTGAGTTTCCCATGACCCAAGAGGGTGTATGCGAGTTACCAGGCATTGGTCGTTCAACGGCAGCAGCGATCTTATCGATTTCTCGAAACGAGTCATTGGCGATTTTAGATGGCAACGTAAAGCGTGTATTGGCGCGTTATCATGCAGTGCCCACTTGGCCTGGCGAACGTAAAACGGAAGCCGCCATGTGGGAACTGGCTGAGCATTACATGCCCGATGATCGTTGCGGTGAATATACCCAAGCGATGATGGACTTGGGAGCGACGCTTTGTACTCGTTCTAAACCCCGTTGTGGTGAATGTCCCCTGCAGGAAGATTGTGATGGCTTGGCAACTGGCGTGCCCACAGACTTCCCGAAATCTAAACCGAAAAAAGCAGCGAAGCCTGTAAAAACGACCCAGATGCTGGTGTTATTAGCAGACGATCAAGTATTGCTTGAGAAGCGCCCAGCTACTGGTATTTGGGGTGGTTTATGGAGCCTGCCGGAAGTCGCTCAGGACGAGGACATTATTCAAGCAGCGGAGCAGCGGCTCAAGGTAAGCGTGAAGGATGTCATCAGTCTGTCATCGTTCCGTCATACCTTTAGCCACTATCATTTAGATATCGTGCCATCAGAACTTTGGGTAACGGCTTCTACTACAATTCAAGAGCAAAGTAAGTATCAGTGGTTTTCTCGCGATCAAGCTTTGGCGCTCGGGCTGCCAGCGCCCGTCAGGACGATACTGGAAACTCACCAAAGCATGCGCCAGTTAATTTAGCTTAACTTAATTCAATGCAAATTAAATAGAGACATCAAGCGACCATGTTTTTCAGCGTATTTTGGAAATTCTTTTTGCTTGGTTGCACCAGCTTTGGTGGGCCAGCAGCCCATATTGGCTATTTCCGAAAAGAGTTTGTCGAGCGCCTCGGTTGGGCAACTGAGACGGAATACGCTCAGTGGGTGGCGCTGAGTCAGATTATGCCAGGGCCAGGTTCCAGCCAAGTCGGATTTGCCATGGGCTATCACCGAGGTGGTATTTTGGGTGCCGTGGCGGCATTTGTTGGCTTTACCTTACCTTCCGTTGTCTTGATGTGCTTATTTGCCGCGCTGGACAGTCAATTTGCCGATGATGTGGTGTTTCAAGGAATATTGGCCGCATTAAAACTGATGGCAGTCGTTGTGATTTTAGATGCCATTTGGGGCATGGGGCGTTCGTTTTGTCAAAGCTACCGTACTCGCCTAGTCGCTTTGCTTGGTATGGTGTTTGTTTTACTTTGGCCTCTTGGCTTGAGTGGTTTGCTGTTGGTATTAATAGCGGGAGCTGTGGGCGCTGTTTGGCTTGCTGATACGCCGACCAAAACCTTCACTACACCTGTGTCACGATCTATTGCTTATGCGAGTTTAGGGCTCTTTGTTGCTCTGTTTGTTATGGCAGCATTAATAAACGGTAACGGCGCTGCAGCGCTTATGGCGCAACTATTCCAGGCTGGAAGTCTTGTGTTTGGTGGTGGTCATGTGGTGTTGCCCTTGATGTCAGAGCAACTGGCCAACTTTGTCTCAACCACTCATTTGTTAACGGCTTACTCCGCTGCGCAGGCTGTTCCAGGTCCAATGTTTACCTTGGCAACTTATATTGGTGCGATACTCGCCCCTGACGGTGGCTTAGTGCTATGGGCAGTGCTGGCGACCTTGGCAATTTTCTTACCGGGCTTATTGCTCATGCTAGTAGGTCAGCATTTTTGGCAACGAGTAGGGTATTATCCACGGGTGCAAGGTGCCGTGAACGCGATCAATGCTGCCGTTGTGGGACTATTAGCCGCGACATTAATTTTCCCAATTTTGCCTGCTAGTGTGACTGGGATTTGGCAAGCTATCATCGTGCTACTTGCGTTCGCATGGCTACGAGCAAAACAACCCGCTATTTGGCAAGTGGTTACTGTCTTTGTTGTAGGCGGCGTGGTTAGCGCATTGTTCTAGTCGCTTGAAATCTGTAAGGTTAGCGCCATTAAGCTAGTAATAGAATCAGCTATTAAACGAATGAGAGAGAGGCATGGCGAATATCGTATTTTGTAAAAAGTATCAGAAAGAATTAGAGGGCCTAGAGCGTGCGCCGCTTCCAGGTGCTAAAGGTCAAGAGATCTTAGCGCATGTTTCAAAGCAAGCCTGGCTTGAGTGGCAAGCTCTGCAAACCATGATCATCAATGAAAAGCACTTAAATTTGATGCAACCGGATACGCGTAAATATTTGCTAGAGCAGATGGATAAATTTTTCAACAACGAACCGACTGATCGTTTACAGGGTTATGTTGACCCGAATGATATCCAAGAACTTTAAGAAAAGCCGAATCTTTGAGCAGGTTGAACCCGCGATTAAATGCTTGTCCCCCCGCGAAGCCGGGGGGCAAACAATATTATTGCGTGACGAAGCTGGCAAATAAAACGTCCATAACAGGTTCCGTGCCCGTTTCCTCTTTTAGCGCTTCATTCACTGCCACTTTTGCTTGCTCTCGAGTTTCTTCTCGAGCAATTGCACCAGTCACTTGTTCTTTTGTGCGAGCGCTTAAAAACATTACTAGAGCATCTCTAACTAATGGCATATTCGCAAGGATCACTCCCTCGCGAGTGCTGTCCGTACGTAGGCTGATCTTAGTTTTGATGTAATGTAAGCGTGACCCTGAAGCGTTGTAGTTGACAATAAAGTCTGGCGTTAGCTCAATATAGCTTGGCATCACGGGGGCCGCTTCGTCCTCAGCTAACGCAGGTTGCGTCATGAAAGCCAACAGACATGCCAGTGTGGCCAGCAACGGTCTTAGTCCTAATTTCGTGATGTGCTTCATAGTTCCTCTCTCGAATTCACAGCATTAGTGAGTATACTACCCCTCATCTTGTTTATATGGCAGTAGTACAAGGCACTTTCTGACGATTTTACGGTCTAGCTTTGAACTGGTCACTGTTAAGTATTAATAAAAGGATCTTTCCACTATGGTTGCGTTCTTATCTGCACGTCGTTTTCATGGCTTGGTAGCATTTGCTGCGTTCGCTTTATTAGGTGTTGCGTTTTACATGGAATATCAAATGGGGCTAGAACCTTGCCCACTTTGTATGTTTCAGCGAATTGCATTTTTTTGTATTGGTATCGTGTCTTTGATCTCTGCAATAGGAAACAGTGTGACTTGGCACAAAAAACTGGCTTGGCCGATTGTCGTGTTATCTCTGTTTGGGGCTGGCTTAGCGATTCGTCATCTTTATCTACAAAACCTGCCTGCCGAAGAGCTACCGGCTTGCTTACCTGGCTTGAGCTATATGTTCGAAGTGTTTCCTTGGCAGGAGATTCTGGAAGCCATGGTCATGGGAACCGGAGAGTGTGGTGATGTAGTATGGACTTTCTTAGGTCTCAGTATCCCTGGTTGGACATTGGTCGTCTTTGTTGGTATGGCGCTGGTAAATTTAGTGATTGCTTTGAAAAAGTGAGTTCATTTTTTTGATGTCGGTTACACAAGGTATAAAGTTGTTAACAAAACACGTCAGTGAAGATCTTGCAGGGGCTATGAGATCGGAATATGCTAAAAAACATCAATAATGGGTAAGATAAGTATGATCTCAGGGAATGAAGTAGTGTCATTGTTAGCACTTTGCTAACCACGAAAATAAGAACGTAGTGAGGAGGCAAGTTATGTTAGAACGTTGCAAAACTGCGCAGGAACGATGGGGGGGAGTTCATGAAATCATCGATCGTTGGTTGCAGCATAGAAAAGCGTTAGTAGAGACTTTTGTGAGCTTGCGTAACATAGGTGAATACACGCCGACAGATACACCCAAAGTATTGGTTTTCTGTGAAATGTTGGTTGACTATGTGTCAACTGGACACTTTGAGGTGTATGAGCAGTTGGCGTTAGAAGCGAAAGAGTTCCATGATGACTCGGCCCTACAATGTCTTCACAAACTTATGCCAGAAATCAACGCCAATACGAGTATCGTGCTAGAATTTAATGACAAATACGATACTAAAGAGCATTGCAATAAACAGCTTGTTGATTTGCCGTTTGCTCTGCAAGCATTAGCTGTATTGATGGATGAACGTTTTACTTATGAGAATAAGCTCATTGAGGAACTGCACGAGGCGCATAGCGAGCATAGCGCTTAATCGCTTTGCTCTGATTGGCTTTAGCACCACACTACTAATTGCTTGTTCAGCTGATGAACCGGTTAAAACCAGTTCAATGGCTGTGCAAGGCCTTTACTCAGCCGCTTTAAGTGATAGCGGCTCAAGCTCTCTTGTCGGCTCGATCCAGCATGGTGGAAGTTTCTGGAAAAATGCGCCTTCTCAACGTCTCTACAACTGGAATCATACTGCTGGGCAAGCAACTCCTTTAATCAGTGTCGACATTGATCCAAGTGGAAATTTTGCTGTCACTGGTGGCGAGCGTACGATGGTCCTCTGGAGCGCTGTCACGGGTGAATCTCTTGGTTTTTGGAATACCCCTGGTTCCATTCGATCTCTAAAACTGACTCGAAATGGTGACTTTGCTCTGGTCGGCATGGACGATCAAACCGCTCGATTTTTTGACGTTAAAAATGGCGGTATTAAGCAGACACTTAGAACCGGTGCCATTGTAAGAAGCGTTGATGTTACTCCCGATGGTCGTTATGCACTGACCGGAGATGATCTGTATCAGGTCATACTGTGGGATTTGAATACTGGTGAAGTGCGACAGCGCTGGCAATTAGATAACAATATTTCAACGGTTAAGCTGTCGGATGATGGTGCCTATGTGTTTGCCGCTGCCCAGTTGGGTGATGCAAAGATTTGGTCATCTGTGACAGGGGTTGAAGTGAGTCATATTGACACAGGGGCATTACAATCTCGTAATGTAACGATCAGCCAAGCAGTCTTTTCAAGTTCAAATCGTTCGCTTTTAATCGGTCAGCAAAACCGCCGTGTCAATTTGCTCAATGTGACAACCGGAGAAGTTACTCGCTCTTGGGACTTGCATCTTAAAGATACTCTTCGTCCAACGGGCGCCGCGGTATTGGCCTTGGCGTTTGGGAATGGCAGTACTTATTACGCAATTGGCAGTAATGGCTACCTTAATGTATTGCAGTAAGCACATGTTTAAAATGGATACTAAATGAAGTCTTTGTCAGAACCGATACAGCGTTGGGGGGCTGCAGCTTCCTTCCAGGCATTTTTATCCGTTGCTGCTGGCGCTTTTGGGGCTCATGGGCTGAAAAATATTGTGGCACCACCCGCATTAGAGTGGTGGCAAACAGCTTGTCAGTACCTTATGTATCACAGCTTGGCGAGCTTGGCCGCGATAATATTAACCATGATTGGCCTTCGTTGCTTGCTTGTGGTTCGCTTATTCACATTGGGTAATGTGTTGTTCGCGGGCTCTTTAATGATAATGACATTGACTGATGTACGCTGGCTTGGGGCTATCACTCCATTAGGTGGAGTGCTGTACTTGTCTGGGTGGGCTTTTTTGGCAAAAAGGTTTCTGAGCTGGAATAAGAAAGTGGCGAATTAACAGACATTCTTTTTCGATTTTAGTACTATACGCGCCTTAAATTTGAACTCGAGATTGGCAATTTCATGCAAGACGAACAACAACCGACAAATCCTGAAATCAAAAAGCGAACCATTCGAAGCTTTGTGGTCCGTGGTGGACGCATGACCGAAGGTCAGCAACGCGCATACGATGCAAACTGGAAGACCTATGGTTTGGAAGCAGACCAAGGCCGAATTGATTACCAAGAAGTGTTTGGTCGCGAGTCGGATGTCGTGATTGAAGTGGGTTTTGGCATGGGTGCATCACTGGTTGAAATGGCGAAGAATGCCCCAGAGAAAGACTTTATTGGTATCGAGGTTCACCCACCCGGTGTTGCGAAGTTAATGATGCTGGCAGCGGAAGCGGGAATTCAAAACATTCGTGTCTACTGTCACGATGCTATCGAAGTTATGGCGGATTGCTTACCACAAGGTCAAGCATCGACTTTCCAACTGTTCTTCCCTGATCCATGGCACAAGAAGAAGCACAACAAACGTCGCATTGTTCAGCCACTGTTTGCACAGCAAGTAGCAAACGTGTTGAAAGTAGGTGGTGTTTTCCACATGGCAACGGATTGGGAACCGTATGCGGAGCACATGCTAGAAGTAATGGAAGCTCAGACTCAGTATGAGAACGTTGCCGGTAAAAATACTTACCATCCTCGTCCTGAATGGCGTCCACTGACCAAGTTCGAACAGCGTGGTGAGCGCCTAGGTCACGGCGTGTGGGATTTGATTTATTCTAAGCTTGCTTAACATTTGAATAAAAATTCATATCATAAAAAAACCGACGCGATGTGCGTCGGTTTTTAGTTGAAAGCAAGGATAAGCTATCTGTAACGATGCTTATTTGATCTCTGCTGACTCGCGAGAGTTGCCTGCATCAAAGTATGCTTGGAACGCTTTAGGTGTTCGGCCTCGACCGCTCCACTCGATAGTTTCACCGTTCCACTCAATACGATACTTCGGCTTAACAGTTTTGCCCTTTGTAGGGTTTGAGCGAGTACCGCCTAGTGAAGCAATCTCATCAATTGTCAGACCACTTTCTTCAATCATTTTTGCAATTTGAGCAGCTTGACGGGCTTTTGCCTCTACTTCTGCTTGGCGTGCTTGCTCATCTTCTTGCATCTTAACAAGGGCGTTGTTTAAGCCTTCGATAAGGTTTTCTAATTGTGCAATATTTAGCTCTTTTGCTGCAGCACGTGCTTTAGCTTTGTTTCCTGCTAGCTCTGCTAATAAACTCATGGTTTCCCCTATTAATCTGAAACGCATTTAGAACGCGAACACAGACAGAAATCCATCTAAAACTGTGTTTTGCTTAGTGACATAAAAAGGTAAGCTTTCACTCCAACATACCCATATAATCTAAGAATAGCATTAAACTAACTATTCATATCAATCTAGAGCAAGTATTTTAATTTAAATATCCTTATTGCGCTAATACTCTTAAAGTTTTAAGTAAATAATATGACGATTTCTATAGATACTATTTTAAGTGCCTTGTCTAAAGAGTACTCAATATCCTCTAAAACAGCTCAAAACATAATAACCTTATTTGAAGAGGGGGCAACCGTTCCGTTTGTCGCGCGGTATCGAAAAGAAGTAACCGGCGACATGTCAGATGAGAGGATTCGTAGCTTCCATGATCGCTTGCGTTATTTAGAAGAGCTGGAGAAACGTCGTGAGAGTATTATTGAGCAGTTAAAAGGTAATAGGGATATACCAATAACTTTACTACACGCTCTCAGAAAAGCGGCCACAAAAAGTGAACTGGAAGATCTCTATGCTCCATTCAAAAAATCCCGAAAAACAAAAGCGGATTTAGCGGAAGAATCCGGGCTTTTGGATTTTGCAGTGTTCCTTTGGCAGGAGGGACAAAAACAAGCTGAAAAACAGTTTGCGAACTTTCAAGCATCTTTAAACACTGCAATGAGTCTCCCAGAAGCTATAGCTGGAG
The DNA here is from genome assembly GCF_016461785.1 of Marinomonas ostreistagni. Classification (GTDB taxonomy): domain Bacteria; phylum Pseudomonadota; class Gammaproteobacteria; order Pseudomonadales; family Marinomonadaceae; genus Marinomonas; species Marinomonas ostreistagni_A. The sequence continues at coordinate 62,533 of NZ_JAEMUH010000011.1, forward strand.
CGGGAGAAATTATCTTAGAGCGTCTAGCTAAAAACGTTGCCACAATCCAACATTCTAAACAACTTCTTAGAAGAGGGGGATTGCTTACTAGTAGAGTGATGCGTGGTAAGAAAGAACAGGGCGAAAAATATCAGGATTACTTTGAGTATCAAGAGCCGATTAAAAAGTGTCCACCTCATCGGTTACTAGCATTATTTCGAGGTAAGAAAGAAAGCATTCTTAAATTATCCATTGTTTTGGAAGGGGAGTTCCCTGTAAGCCTTAATGGCAATGACTATTTAACCCCATTTGGTTTTCCAGCATTAAAAGAAAGGACGCCTAGTAAAGAAAAACAAAATTGGTTAGTCAAAGCATGGCAAGAAAAAATTCTAGCCAAAGTAGAAAGTGACTTGCTTAATGAGCTTAAAGAATTTGCCGAAGAGGGTGCTATTGATGTTTTTCAAGCAAATTTAAAAGACTTATTAATGGCCGCTCCGGCTGGTGCGAAACGAACCATTGGTTTAGATCCAGGTTTTAAAAATGGGGTTAAGTGGGCGGCTATAGATGAATATGGGCAATTGCTTGATTACGGTGTTGTTTATCCACATGCACCATTAAACAAGAACGCAGAGGCAGCCTCTGTTTTAGTCAAGGTTATAAAGCGGCATAAAATCGAATGGGCAGTTATAGGTAATGGTACTGCTTCTAGAGAAACAGAAGTGTTTATAAAAAAGCTAATATTTGACGATCAGCTTGCATGTCGTTCTGTAATTGTCTCTGAAGCGGGGGCGTCAGTCTATTCGGCCTCACCTATCGCCATTCAAGAATTCCCAGATTTGGATGTAACGATTCGAGGGGCCATTTCGATTGCTCGTCGTTTTCAAGATCCTCTGGCGGAACTGGTGAAAATTGACCCTCAAGCGATTGGTGTGGGTCAATATCAGCATGACCTGAAATCTAATCGATTAAGTGATGCATTAAAATCTGTGGTGGAAGACTGTGTGAACGCCGTGGGGGTTGATGTCAATTTAGCTTCTGTTGCATTGCTAACGTACGTTTCAGGATTATCGGAACGTTTAGCGCAACATATCGTGACTCTGCGAGACCAGCTAGGGGGCTTTAAAAACCGAAACCAGCTTAAACAGGTTAAAGGAATTGGTGATAAAGCATTTGAGCAATGTGCTGGCTTTCTAAGAATTCGCAATGGTGACGAGCCTTTAGATGCTTCTGCCGTGCACCCTGAATCCTACGCACTAGTCAAAGAGCTAGCCCGGTCAGTGAAGCTAGAATTGTCTAACCTAATTGGCAACCCATCGGCCCAAGGGTTGTTAAAAACAGCCGCAGTTGAAGCTCATCAAAGCTATACCGTGCAAGATATTATTCAAGAGCTTGCCAAACCTGGCCGAGATCCTCGTCCAGAATTCAAATATGCTCGTTTTGATGACACGGTGGAAAAGATCGAAGATCTTGACGAAGACATGATTTTAGAAGGGGTTGTTACAAATGTGGCAGCATTTGGTGCCTTCGTCGACATCGGCGTACATCAAGATGGTTTAATCCATATTTCACAGCTGGCCGATCGCTTTGTGAAAGACCCTCGTGATGAAGTCCGTGTTGGGGAAGTAGTGAAAGTGAAAGTATTAGAAGTAGATGCCAAGCGAAAACGTATCGGCTTAAAACGACTTTCCTAGCGTAACACTTTTGTTGGGGGCCCGCAGCGCGACGGAGCCGCCTGCATTCCCAAACCAAATCCCGCGGAAACTGCGGTCCTAAAATTTTGGTTATTTATGGGCGCTGCATTGTGCGCAGGATTGTTGTAATAGCTCAACAAACAAGCGTGTTGCAGGCCCAGTGCGTTCGCCTTTGCCAAAGATGGCGTACATATGAAAGCTTCTTTCTCCGCCCGACTCCAGCTCCAGTCGTGTTAGTCGACCATTCTCTAAATCTTGCATCAGGTCAGCTTTGGGAAGCCAAGCGAAACCAATGCCGGACGCAACGACTTCTAAGGCCGATTGAACGCTGGAAACCGTCCAGCGTCGATCTGCTCCTAACCAACCTTCATCTCTTGAGTTACTGCCTGAGTCTCGAATAACCACTTGTAGCTCCTGCTTCAGGCGCTCGTTGCTAATCGGAGCTTGTTCAAGACATAAGCTATGGCTGGTCGCTGCAACAGCAATCATTTCAACGTCCACAATGGGATCTGCTAAATACCCCTTAGGCACAATGCCACTAAGCACCAAGTCAGGTGAACCTTCTGCCAACATTTCAACCGTACCGCTCAAAACTTCTTCACGAAGTTGCACTTGTGTGCCCTGACTCTGGGGTTCGAAAGCTTTTAGTGCTCTCAACAGGGCGGGAGTTGGGAAGGCTTCATCAACAACAAGTTCAATTTCAGGCTCCCATCCTTGTCCAAGTGTATGCGCTAGTTCTTCGAGGTCGACGGCTTCTTGTAAAAGGTGTCTTGAGCGTCTAAGCAGCACTTCACCTCTTTCAGTTAACCTTGCCTTGCGACCTTCGATCGTCAAAAGAGGGTAGCCTAATTGTTCTTGTAGCTTTGCGACGGTGTAGCTAATAGAGGACTGGCTCTTATGCAGTGCTTCCGCTGCTTGAGCAAATCCACCTTTGTCGACCACAGCTTGCAATACTCGCCACTGTTCGAGTGTCACTCTTGGAGCTTTCATAAACCTTAATCCTTGGGGGAGATAAATCAATTATGGCGTGAATCATCACAAAATTCGATTGTTATCGTCGAAAAGTTACGCTTTTTTATCGAAAAATCTGGTTTTAATATGGCTCTATTGAACAAATTTGAAGCGAGCCTTCATTAAAATATTAGGAGCAAAATCATGGCTACATTATTACGTATTGATTCTAGTGCATCAGGCGACAACTCAAAGTCACGTCAACTGGCTGATGCTTTTGTTGCTCAATGGGTAGCAAAAAATCCTGAGGGTAAGGTGGTAACGCGCGATGTAAATGCTAATCCGCTACCACACTTTACCAGCGAAACATTAGGTGCTCTGTTTACTCAAGAAGAAGATCGAACTGCTGAGCAACAAGCCATTGTTGCAATCGGTGATGAATTGATCGAGGAGTTAGAAGCCGCAGATGTGGTTGCTATCAGTGCGCCAATCTACAACTTCAGTATTCCATCAACACTGAAATCGTACTTTGACTACGTGGCACGTGCTGGCCGTACATTTAAATATACAGAAACTGGTCCAGTTGGTTTAGTAAATAAAGACGCATACGTATTCTCTGCAAGCGGTAGCTTCTTAGAAAATACGCCGTACGATCATCAACTACCTTATGTTAAGACGTTCCTTAACTTTATTGGTTTAACAGTGAAAGACTCATTTGTTGCCGGTGGACAAGCAATGGGCCCTGACGGTGAGAAAGCCTTCACGGATGCGAAAGAAAAAATTGCAGCAGCGGTATAAGTTTAATATCCATGTTTGGGGTTGCGGTTAAGTAGGACCTCGCTGCGCGAGGGAACAGCATCGCAATCCCAAACCAAATCCCGCGGAAACCGCGGTCCTACCTCAGCGGATAATCTCACTAACCTCTGGGCACTGTGTTTGCAGGGCCTGCGCTAAGGCTTGCTTTGCCTCATACTCCCCATGAACGAGGTGGATTTTACTTGGTGGGTAACGCATGCGTGACACGAAATGCACTAAGTCCGTTTGACCTGCATGGGCGGAGTAGCCACCGATTTGCCAAATCTTTGCGCGAATCGGATAGCGTTCACCATCCAGTATTACGTAGCCATTGTCCTTGTGGTGATAGGTCAAGATCTCACGCCCTGGCGTCCCCTGAGCCTGATAACCAACGAAAATCACGTCATTGCGCTGATCCCCTAACAAGGCTTTCAAGTAATTGACGATCCGCCCACCGGCACACATCCCTGATGCGGCGATTACGACAGCAGGACGCTTCTGTTTCGTTAAATAAGCTACGGTTTGTTCATGCAATGCGTGGCTGTCGATAGTGGTCAGTTGCTCAAAGCTTAATGGATGGCGCCCACTCTCAACTCGTTCAATGGCTTCCTTGTCCCAATAAGGTTTTAGGTCCCTATAGACTTCCGTAAATTGGCTCGCTAAAGGGGAGTCAATGATGATATCGACATCTTGCCAAGCTAATGTTTGCTGGGTTGCGGTATGGCTCACCGTTTGCTCGGCATGATCGTGAATGATGCTTTCTATTTCATAGAGTAGCTCTTGGGTTCGCCCGATAGAAAATGCGGGGATCAATACCACGCCACCGTCTGCTAAGGCCTTTTCCATAGAAGCTTGCAGCCGTTGGCGACGATGATGGCGGTCTTCGTGGTTTTTGTCTCCATAAGTGCTTTCCAGTACTAGTTGGTCCGCTTTATAAGGTGACTTAGGCGCGGTGAGCAGAGGCGCATACGGAGCGCCTAAATCACCAGAAAAGACCACGTCCCAGCTTTTACCTGTTTGTTCCGGCTCTAAACGAAAGGTCGCGTAAGCTGAGCCTAAGATATGTCCAGCGGGAGACAGTTTGACATGGCATCGATGTGAAGGGGTTGAAAGCGGCAGTTCAAACCACACTTGATAATCCAAAGGAACAATTTGCGCTGCAAGCCGCTCTAGGCAAGCATCGATAATCTGTCGATTGCGAGTGACGCCTACTTTTAATGCATCCTCGATCACAAGAGGCAACAATTTGGCGCTGGGTTGAGAGCAAATAATCGGCCCACTAAAGCCCGCTGCTAATAAATAGGGAATGCGTCCCACATGGTCAATATGAACATGAGTCACGATTAGCGCTCGAACGTTGCGGATATCAAACTCAATTTCTAACTGGGCTGACGACGCGCCGCGATCAGAGGCTTCAGCGCCTTGAAATAAACCGCAATCGACTAAAATACGGTTCTCGGTATTGATCACAAGTTCATGACAAGACCCAGTAACACCATTGTAGGCGCCATGATGTCTGATTTCATACATACCATATCCTTATGTGACTGAATGATTCTAAAAGTTACCTTAGCACAGGCGATTCGTGGGGCGATCTGATGTATAGCAAAGAATGCAGAGTCGATTTATCTGTATTACTTGTCAATTTTTTTGTGACAAAAGAAATTGCGACAAAGCTGAACAAAAGGTCTAATACCGCATAAATCAGAATCATGCATACATATTGGGACAGAAGACTATGACACAGGACATCGTGATCCTTGCCGCTGGTAAGGGAAGTCGAATGAAGTCGGCCTTTTCAAAGGTTTTACATAAAATTGGTGGGGTCGCAATGGTTCGCCGCGTTTTGGCAACAGCATCAGGCTTAAAGAATGCTCAGTTACATTTAGTTGTCGGTCACCAAGGTGAACAAGTAGAGCAGGCTTGTCAGGATTTTTCTGCCAATATCGTTTGGCAAAATAACCCGCAAGGAACGGGAGATGCATTGCGACGAGCAGCGCCTTCTTTGAGTGATAGCGGAAGTACTCTAACGCTATACGGGGATGTGCCACTCATTCAACGCTCCACTCTGGAACGTATGTTGTCCCTCTCTAATGACAACACTTTAGTATTACTGACCATTAAATTAGATAACCCATTTGGTTACGGTCGAATTGTACGTAATGATCAAGGTGCGGTAATCGCTATTGTCGAGCAAAAAGACGCTAATACAGAGCAGCGGCTGATCAACGAAGTGAATACCGGTATTCTGCTTGCGCCTAACAGTAAGCTTAAGGGGTGGTTAGACGCACTAACGAATAATAATGCCCAAGGGGAATACTACCTAACGGACATCATTGCTATGGCAGCCGAGCAGGGTGTCGAAATTGTAACGGTACATCCTGAGCAGGAATGGGAAGTAAGCGGCGTTAACGATCGCGTGCAATTGGCGGCGCTAGAGCGCGTTTGGCAACAGCAACAAGCAGAATCATTGATGCGTAACGGTGCCACCCTTATGGACCCAAGCCGCATTGATATACGTGGTGAGTTGATTACTGGCCAAGATTGTGTGATCGATGTGAACTGCGTGTTTGAAGGCAAGGTAACACTCGGTGAAAACGTTGAAATCGGTCCAAATTGTGTGTTGAAAAACTGTGCTGTGGCCGATAACACGATTATCAAAGCCAATACCATGATTGAAGACAGCCAAGTGGGTACAAGCTGTGACTTGGGGCCGTTTGCTCGTCTGCGTCCAGGTACGGTACTGGCTAACAAGGCAAAGATCGGCAACTTTGTCGAGACCAAAAAAGCGCACATTGGTGAAGGCAGTAAAGTGAACCACTTAAGCTACGTCGGCGACACGCAAATGGGCGCAGGCGTCAATGTGGGCGCGGGCACCATTACCTGTAATTACGATGGTGTGAACAAATTCCAAACCATTATCGGGGACGGCGTATTTGTCGGCTCTAACTCCGCTCTGGTGGCGCCAGTGGAAATTCAGGCGGGCGCAACCATAGCAGCCGGTTCGACCATTACCAAAACCGTGGCTGAAAACCAGCTCGCCTTTGGTAGAGCAAAACAAATCAACAAAAACGGTTGGTCTCGCCCTACAAAACTGTAAGCGCTCTTTTGTAGGAGCACGGTCTCTTAACGAACAAGAAACGAAAAAAATGTAGGAGCTCGCTTCCCGAGCGAACGAAGAGCCGATGACACATTCCGGCCTATGAACTTCTACTGAAAATATTAAAGGACATGACATATGTGTGGAATCGTCGGTGCAATCGCTCAACGTAATGTAGCGAAAATCCTTTTAGAAGGCCTTTCACGTCTTGAATACCGTGGTTACGACTCGTCTGGTGTGGCGATCAATAACGAAACTGGCGTGCGTGCACATCGTGCCGTAGGTAAGGTTCAAGCACTGAAAGATAAGTTCGAAGCCATGCCGTTAGACGGAAAGCTTGGTATTGCCCACACTCGTTGGGCGACTCATGGTAAACCAACAGAAGTAAACGCTCACCCACATTTTTCTGGAGAAGACTTAGCGCTTGTTCACAATGGTATCATTGAAAACCATGAAGTATTGCGTCGTGAACTGATTGAATTTGGCTACGAGTTCCGCTCGCAAACCGATACCGAGGTGATCGTTCACTTGATTCACCATGCTTTGAAAACAGAGCCTGATTTTCTTAAGGCAGTAAAAAGTGCGTTGAAACGCCTACACGGAGCCTTTGCAATCGCAGTGACGCTAAACGACGAAAATGAGCGTCTAATTGCTGCGCGTAAAGGTAGCCCATTAGTGGTTGGTGTGGGTATTGAAGAGAATTTTGTTGCTTCAGACCAGTTAGCCTTACTGCATGTAACCGACCAGTTTATCTTCTTAGAAGAAGGGGATGTCGTAGAGTTAACCCGTGAGGGTGTGACCATCTATGATGCCAACGATCAAGTGCAAGAGCGCCCCATCAGCGTTTTTAACCATAACGTAGATGCGACTGACAAAGGCGAGTTCCGTCACTACATGCTTAAAGAAATATACGAACAGCCAAAAGTGATCGCTGCTTGTCTAGAGGGCCGTATCAGTGAAACAAAAGTGCTGACGAGTTGCTTTGGTGCGGATTCAGCCTTTCTTAAAGACATTGATAATATTCATATCGTGGCGTGTGGTACCAGCTATCATGCAGGCATGGTGGCAAAATACTGGATTGAAGAGTTAGCGAACATTCCTTGTACGGTGGAAGTAGCCAGTGAGTATCGCTATCGCAAAGTGGCGGTACCCAAAAACACACTCTTCCTAACGCTTTCTCAGTCGGGTGAAACGGCAGATACCCTTGCCGCGCTGCGTATGGCAAAAGAGTTGAACTACCTAACGACGCTGGCAATCTGTAATGTACCGTCTTCGACATTAGTACGTGAGTCGGATCTTACATTGTTGACCAATGCTGGAGCTGAGATTGGTGTGGCATCAACGAAGGCTTTTACTACCCAGCTAACGGCGTTATTGATTACTTCGATTGCGATTGCTTCAGAAAAGGGAGAGTTAAACGAGAAAAAACAAGCAGGGTTGGTCACGGCATTACGCTCACTGCCGGCATATGTGGATGCAGCAATCAAACAAGACGAAGCGATTAAGCTGGTCTCGGAGCAGTTTGCAAACAAGCACAATGCTTTATTCCTAGGCCGTGGCCCCATGTTTCCTATTGCTCTAGAAGGTGCGCTGAAGCTGAAAGAGATCAGCTATATCCACGCTGAAGCCTACCCAGCAGGAGAGCTAAAGCACGGTCCATTGGCGTTGGTAGATGAAACCATGCCAATCATCACAGTCGCTCCGAATAACCAGATGTTGGATAAGTTAAAATCTAACCTTCAAGAAGTACGCGCCCGCGGTGGTGAATTGTATGTCTTTGGCGCCAAAGAAACTGGCTTTGAAGAAGCCGAAGGCATTTATTACAACGAAGTGCCATGGGTAGAAGAGGTTCTTGAACCGATCGTACATACGATTCCTTTGCAGCTATTGTCGTATCATGTGGCGGTCGTAAAAGGGACCGATGTGGATCAGCCGCGCAATTTAGCGAAGAGTGTGACCGTAGAGTAAGTTCTTTGCTGGTTGCTTGTGATTAAAACCAGTAAGTTCTGACTACTGTAATGCTGATATGGCAACAGTAGTCAGAACGTATCTATTTTAGGAGAGTGGCTAGTAAGGATTAGCTCAAAACATTGACTATATCCCAAGATATTTCATGATCTGCGATACCTATGATTTCTATGGAAGCAAGGCCATTGAAGTCAATTGAAAGTGTTTGCGTGTTGGCATTGTACGAAATATCAGAGATAAACTGAGCCAGTTCTTCGATGCTTTCCAGGCCATACCCAGTGTCAAATACAATCTGATCACCCTCAATAGCATTGAAATCATTGATGGTAGCATTAGATAAGTCACGCATGACAAACGAATCGCTTCCCGCTCCTCCTTTGCTTTTTACAGCGTTGGATAAAAGGATCCAATCATCCTCATCGGATCCATAAATGCTAAGCGCATCTGCATACCCGAAATCTGATAAGCTGGTGTCGGAGCTGGCCTTGTATTCGCTTGAGACTTTTGTGTAGACGCCGTCACTGTCTAAATCGGCATAGAGACTGATTTCCACGCCATGACTTTTGAGTTCGGTCTCATACAGTACTCCATCAACAAAAGTATATTTTGAATCGGCTTCTGTCTCGTCTTCAAGTTCGCCAAAGTGATTGTATTCAAACAAGCTTACGAAATTACCTGCATCGTCAAAAAGAATATGATATCCATCTTTATTGTTTTGGTATTCGTTGCTTAGGGCTTCAATAATGATACTGTCGTCGCTGTCGTTAGATTCTAGATTGCTTTTTGTGGTGTATCCTGCGTTATCAAGGTCATCTCTGCTTTCATCAGAATCATTGTATTCGCTTGAGACTAAGTGATTTTCCTCTGACTCGTCATCATCTTCTGCAAAGATTTGCTCTGTAGAATCTAAGTAATACTTAGAAGACTCTGTATAGATACCGTCTGCGTCTAAATCGCTGTAAGTTGTGATCTCCTGCCTTCCATCTTCGAATTCAGTTTTTACGATGGTATTGCCATTAATTGAATATGTTTCATCAGAGTCGATCCCCTCATTCTTCCAGCGGCCATCGTCAAATTCCTCGATAGCAACCACTAAAGAGCCTTCTATAGAGAATCTAAATAAATCGTTACTAGACATGAGTGCAATCCTCTCTTTTAATTTTATTGTCGGTCTGAGGTCGCCTAGTGATAGGGTTGGATAACCTCTTCATGTTTTCAAGTCTATGTAATGTCATGTTCTTGTGGACATAGGACTAGTAGAGTAAGAGAGCGTTTTAAGACGGTAATATATGGTCATATGACTAAAGTAATATGAGGTTAACTGCATGATAAATAAAGCTTACTTGTTCTTTCGTGAGAAGCTGAGTATTTATATGTGCTTACTAGGTGTCAGCATTCTATTCTTTGGTTTCGATATAGTTTTTGATTTCTGGACGCATGCTTTTGATAATTTGCCTTATAAAGGAAGCCAAATTGCCCATCTTACGTTTGAAATATTGGCTTTTATTGCGCTGATATCGGCTTTACGCTCGGCTTACCAACACAAAAGATCTTTAGAGGTGAGAGCGACGAAGGCCGAAACTACGGTGTCGGTATATCAGAGAGGCGCAGATGCACTACTCTATGAGAAGTTTTCAGCAGTGAAACTTACGAATGCAGAGCAAGAAGTAACTCTTTTTATACTCAAAGGCCTGTCGCCAGCAGAAATAGGGGAAATCAGAGGCACTACCGTAGGAACTGTTAAAGCTCAGACGACTTCGATTTTCCGAAAATTAGACGTTAAATCACGCGTTGAATTGATGTCAGTCTTGCTTCATGAAGTGCTTGATATAGATCAGTTGGCCCATTCAAAAGATACAAAATCTAGTTAATAGAGAGATGCTTACCTTCCTTGTTAGGGCCTAATTTGACTAAGAAAGCGTTGGTTAAAGCCATGATTTAAGCCCTAATTTAATGAATATAAAATAGAATCACTCTTACTTTTTGCGTCAGCTTTTGGTAAAAACTAATTTTGTAACTTTGAGTAATGCACTAGCACATGAAGAGAGGATGGATGTTTCATAAATTGAGGATGTGCTCCTTTGCGGTATTGGCGAGCTTTTCTCTATCATTTGCTTGGTCTGATACTCATGAAGTGAATCATGATGATGCCATTACTTCTGTTACCCAGTTTGATCAACAGTTGCTCGATTCATCTGAAGGACAGGAATTAGCAATGTATTTATCGAGTATCCGTGTGGGTGACTCTAAAACGGATATCGATGCTTTATTAGGTACGCCTTACAGTGTAGAGCATATTTTGGATGGTACCCGATGGGACTACAATATTAGTGTGCCAACGTCCTCGGATGCTTTTATGGGGTGCCAATACCGACTCGAATTTGATGAAAAAGATGTCCTACGATCCGCTGACTGGCGAAAGAGCGTTTGTGATTTGCTTTATCGACAAAATATCAACTCTGGATTAAAGGCTGATCAAGAGCAAAGAGTGGAAACCTTTTCTTTACTCAGTGATGTATTGTTTAGTTTTAATCAGTATCAATTAAGTCAGCAAGGAGTTCGCTCACTGGATGCCTTTGTTGAAAAAATCTTATCTCGTTACCAATCACCTGTGGTAACAATTACAGGGTACACAGACAGTATCGGTTCACCTGAAGCGAATTTAAGACTTTCAAAATGGCGAGCAAGAGAAGTGGGTAAGCGCTTTTTGGCAAAAGGTTTACCTCAATCACAAGTGTTAATAAAAGGTTTAGGGGAAAGTGCCCCGATTGTTGAATGTGCCAGTGAAAGAGAAGATAAGGCATTAATTGAGTGCCTTGCTCCAAACCGTAGAGTGGAGATTGAAATCTACGAAGCATCAACGGCTTCTTGAGTTATTAAGATTGGATGGCGATAATACCGCCCAGTGGTTTAAGTCTAAAGTATACGACTTAACAAATATTTATGTCTTGGGACGCTACAGTTCGATTAGTAGGAAATTGTCAGTGAGTACGAAGAAAAAACGATTGTTACTAGGCTCCGTGCTAACCGCCTTAGCGCTTCATTTGCCTTATTCCATGGCCCAGACAGCGACTGCTTCGAGTAATTCTACAATGGAGCAACCTGTCTCTATTCCATCTCCAGCAGATTTGGAAGTGAACCCTGGCGAATGTTGGGTGTATGGTCAGATTAAACCTCGTGCGATCGAAAAAACGGTCGCAGTTACGGTAAAAGATTCTCACACCACCATAGAAGTGACGCCAGCAGAGATTAAACGCGGATATAAGCAAGTTGTTACCCGTGAGGGCACAGTAACTTATCGCCTGCAGCCTGCAACATACAAGCGCGTAACCGAACAAGTATTGGTCCGCCCTGAAACTACTCGCTTTGTTAAAGTGCCTGCTGTTTACGAAGAGCGTCAGAAACGTGTTGTAGTAGAAGAAGCCCGCACTGTTATTGAGCAGTGTAGTTCATTTGGTGGTGCAGCAGCTTTTTGTGCGAAAGAAATTCCAGCCAAAGAGCAGTGGGTAAAAGTGCAGGTTTTGGTTCAGCCAGAACAAAGTAAGGTAGAGGTTGTACCTGCTAAGTATGAAACTGTCACAAAGTGGGTGGTTGATCAGCCGGCTCGAGTAGTTGAAGTGTCGCTTGCTCCAAAATTGGAGGAAGTGCCTGTGGATGAGGTCGTTAAGCCTGCTAGTGCTAACCCACGTCAAGTGCCAGCTCAAACTCGTCAGATGCAACTTAAATCCTATTCGGGTAAGCCTAAGATGGTAATGCGTCGTGCTGTTTGTAATGATGACCTAAGCTCAAACCTAATTTTAAGTTTGCAGCAGCGACTGTCTGACATTGGCTATCAGCCTGGACCTGTGGATGGTATGCTAGGCGAAAAGACGATCCAAGCATTGCAAGTGTTTCAGGGGGAAAACGGGTTGGCAGTGGGCGCGATAACGTTTGAATCATTAGATTCGTTAGGGATTCATTACAACCAGTAATCTTAGAGCCAAATTGATTCTTATCATGAAAAAGCCAATGCATCCAACGCATTGGCTTTTTTTGTAGAAAGAGTGTTAGCTTTGTTGCAAAGTGTATCTTACATAATGTAGTGGCTGTTAAAAGTAAGCGATTTCTGAAAGAAAATTTACTGTCGGAGTGTTTTCGTTTACATTGTGTAACAAAAGTGGCGGCTTTGATGGTTTTTTGTTCGTTGACCTTGGTCAGAAACAAGGTAGTATTGAAGATATGTCTTCATAAAAGTATTGAATTCCATTGTTGCCATTTGGTAGGGAAGTCAGTGGATTATTAAGTAAAAATATCTGTTTTTACTCTATAATTAAATCAAGTGTTAGAGTTTGGTGCTGGTGTAATATTTGCATAACACCAATTCTGTAATGTGTATTTTTACTAAGTCAGCGTATCGTTGTCTTATTTGATAAATTAAATAATGGAGTGTCAAAATGTTGACTAAACTTTTTGCTAAAGCGCAAGCCTTCATGGGGTCTCGTGAAGGTGTTACAGCAATCGAATACGCAGTTGTTGCGGTTGCTATCGCAGGCATTGCTGCGGCAGTGTTTGGTTCAGATGGAGGTCTTCAAACTGCACTAACAACAGCTATGACAACTCTATCTGGGTTTGTTACTGGCACTACTGGCTCATAATTCTGTATTAAAGTACGACATTTAGATGTTTTTCTGGGGAATCTTGTACTTTTTTGTACTGTTTTTTCTAGTAAAAATATCGATAAGTGATTGTGTTTCAAGAACTGTTAAGCACTTTGATTTAAGCTGCTTGACAGTTCTTTTGTTATTGTCATGGATTTATCAGCCCAATTATCAAATTCTGACGACCAGTCTGGTGCTTCTAGGTATAGGCTTTGTCTTGCACTGTTTTGGTGTGCTAGGTGCGGGAGATACCAAGCTTATTGTCGTCTTAACACTAGGAGTATCTCCTGAGATGATGCCAATAATGTTATATGGCACGGCTTTCTTTGGCGGATGTCTTGTTCTTGTGTTTTTGGCGTACGGTCTTGTCGTTGGAATGTCTAAAGTACGTGATAAAGGCTTACCTTTTGCTGTACCCATTTGCATGTCTGGTTCTCTGGCAATTTTTTTTTCGTATTTAAGTTGGTTTGATCTTCACAGCTAGGAAGTATTTATGCGTTCAAGGTTCTTGATGATAGTGTCTCTAATTATCTTAGGCATCGGTCTAATTGGGATCTTGGTTTTAAAGGCGACATCTACCTCTTCGACTACGTCAAATCAATCTGCTGCCTCAGCACCTGTCGTGCAAGAGAAAACTTTCCTTGTGTGGGTAGCCAAGAAGGAACTATCGATAGGGGAGCCTATTACACGTCAAGCTCTCCGTTTAGAGAAAATGTCAGAGGCCAAAGCACTAGAGTTCGGTATCAAGCAAGATACTTCTATGGAATTTGTCGATGGCATGGTAGCTAAAAGAGAAGTTTCTGAGTCGCAACCTATTTATCCCGAAGACATTTCTTACCCTGGGCAAAGCGGTTACGTTGAGCTTATTATTGAGCCAGGCTATGTGCCTGTTTCTATTTCGGTTCCCAAGACTTCTGTCGTTGGTGGTGGTATTACTGAAGGGTCGACCATTGATTTATTAGTGTTAACATCATCCACCCAAAACCTGTCAGGAAGACCTAAAATTGTCGATTTAGATAGCGTATCGCTAGCTCCTTTGTTTACTGGAATTAAGGTTCTTCAGGTTAATTTACCAAAACAGGATCCTACGGTGACCAGTAAGCTTTCTAGTTCACCTAACACCGAAGCTACTTCTTCTGAAATTTCGCTAGTGCTTCAATTGACCAGAAAGCAAGTCGCTAAGCTGACTATTGCAAAGACGATTGCGCAACTTGAAGTGCACCTCTCAACAGGGGAAAGCTTAGTGTCTGATTTAACTGCCGATTCCGGAGATATTCTTTCCGATTATAAGGCGGTTCGTGAATTACGCTCTCAATCGCAGATTCTTCAATAAGGGCTTACGTGTGGCAAAGTATTTACTCGTTTTAGTAACTCTCATTTTTAGTAGCCCGTTTATTTGGGCTCAAGAGCTCCTCAATCTTGCCGAAGGAGATGCGCGCCCAATCTCTACCAAACAAGAAATTGGTTCGGTTTTTATTACCGATCCAGCAATTGCCGACTATCAGGTCATAGACAAAAATAAAATTGTTGTTTTTGGTCGCGGCGTAGGTAAAGCAGCATTGTTAATTTTTGACGATGATGGCGAGACCATTTTTCAACGTCAGCTCGTTGTCAATCAGAGTATGGTGCATATACAGCAAAATATTGAAATGCGCTATCCAAATGCCGATGTCTCAATTTTCAATTTAGGTGATAAGGTTGTTTTGAGCGGTACGGTTGCGACCGAAGAAGAAAAAGACGGCATATACATATTAGTAGGTGAGTTATTAGGCAAACCCTCTGAAAACCAAGACATAGAATGGAAACTGAATGACAACCAATCGCTGACGATGGATTTCATGCGTAAGCGAATCTTTACCGGTGTTGTGAATAATATCGAAGTGGCGTCGACCAAGCAGATTAACGTCAAAATCTCAGTGGCAGAAGTGTCGCACTCACTGATGCAAAACTTTGGTTTAGAGTTTGCTACCAGCTCACAGTCTTCTGGGGTGTTTGTTAATGCCTTAGGTAGTTTCTCAAGTGACACCATCATTCGAGCGATCACAGCGATTAACGATGACGAAATTGGACAAGTCTTGGCTGAGCCAAATTTGTCGGTGATTTCTGGAGAAACGGCGAGCTTCCTAGTGGGTGGAGAGTTGCCTATTGCAACCGCTTACGACGATGAAGTTCAAATTACCTACAAAGAGTTCGGTATTCGTTTAGAAATGATGGCAAAGGTAATGAGAGACGACAAAATACGCGTTTCATTACAGCCCGAAGTGAGTTCGATTGATACGCAATACGGCGACTCAACTTACAATATTCCAGCGTTTAAAACTCGTCGAGCGCGAACAACCGTTGAGTTGGCGGACGGCCAAAGCTTTGTTTTAGGTGGCTTGCTGAATAATGAAGAGCGTGAACTACTACGTAAAATTCCTTACATTGGCGACATACCAATATTAGGCTCTTTGTTTCGATATACTGAGACAGAGCGTAACAAAACCGAGTTGCTGATTATTGCCACAGTCAATCTGGTAAAACCAATTTCTGCAGAAGATATTCAGCTGCCAACGTTCCAAAGAACGAGTAATCTAGATCGCTTCTTTGTCATTCCTGAGAAGACTTATTTCAGCTCAAAACCTGAAACTAAGCAGATAAGTGAAGATATTCTGTCTCAGGGGGGCTTTAAACAATGAAAACACTATTGATTTTGTTAAGTGCTTTGAGCATTTCTTTAGTGGGCTGTAGTTCTGTTGAACCAAGTAGAAATGGGCCTGCCATAGATATTTTTCCAGTTGAACATAACTTATCGATTAAAGTGTCATCGACAAACTTAGAAGCGGCTAAAAAGCAACTGGCGTTGTTTATACACCAAAACAAGCAAATTTTGCTGACTCAAACCGTAAAGTTAGATTGGCGAGACAACAGCGCTAAAACTCTGTTTCAATTCGCAAAAAGTCATCTACTTGATTTAGGTGTACCACCCTACCGAATATTAGAGAGCTCAACCCCATCTGCTGCAAAAAATCGGTTTAACTTTGAAATACAGGTTATTCAGTATCAGGTGAGTGATCGAACTTGTGAAGAAGTAATCTCACAAGACTATTTTTTAGCGGATGACGGATGTTTTACTGAGAATGCTCGATGGAAAAGCATGGTTGCACCTGAACGTATGTTTCCTAGCCTTCAACGAGTTCAGGAGTAATATGCGATGTTTGACTTAGTTGACTCGTTAAAGAAGAGCAAGAAAAGTGACGTACAAATCGATCAAGAAAAGATCGGTACAGTTTTATTTTATCAAACAGACGAATGTAAAAAGCTAGTTGAAGAAGCTTATCGTTTTGAAGGTGTTGCTCCGCCTACTGTTGCGAAAAATACCAAAGATGAAATTACGGATTATGTACGTAAGTCTGATATCGAAATTGTGATTGTAGAGCTTAATAACAGCTCGAATGTTAGCCAAGAAGCAGAATTTATTAGCCATCTATTGCCTAACCATGCATCGGTTATTGTAATCGGAAGTGAAGACGCTATTTCGACGATTCGTAATTTAAAGGCAATGGGATTTTATTACCTATTTTGGCCCATCACGAAGCAGGAACTGATTGACTTTGTTAGAAGTGTTAACGATAACCGTAAGCGTAATAGTAGCCGTGGGCCTGGGCAAAATAGGAGAGCGAAATACATTAGCGTCATTGGCTCAAAAGGCGGTGTAGGTGCAACGTTTATTTGTGCCGAGCTATCGTACTTACTAAGTGCCCATAAGAAATCATCGTGCCTAGTTGTCGATCAGAACTATAGTACGGGTGACCTAGATATCATGATGGGCATACGCGATTATGAAAGACGGAAAGTTCAACAGGGTGACTTGGCGTCATTAGATGAGTCATTTGCACAATCATTAATGTTTCGCCAAAACAGTTTATTATCTGTTTTGTCGCTCACATCGGAAACACTAGACAGTACATCATTACTGGATTATTCGAATGCAGTAGTGGATTTACTCGCCAGTGAAGTGAACTTTGTTTTAGAGGATTGCTCTTCTTCAGTAGGGTTTGGCATTGAGTCGGATAAGTTTATTGGCCAATGTGACTGTATTGTTCTGGTCATGGCTCCTACTGTTTCTTCTGTTCGAGATGCTGCTCGAATGCGGGATAAGATCCAAAAAATCAATCACAGTGATTCGTTGCGCCTGATCTTGGTTATGAATAATACCTTACCGAAGAAAGCTCAAACTCTCACCTTGGCGGATGCCGAAGCCTTCTTAAAACACAAAATTGATATTGAAATTCCTTACTGTGAACAATTGTCGTTTTATATTCTAGACGACAAAAGAATCGCTAAAACGTCACTAAAACCAGCCAAACCTCTGAAAGAGTTAGCGTCCGTTGTATTAGGGGAAAGCACAGAGGAGAAAAAGCAAAAACGCTCACTTTTCTCTTTTGGTAAGCGAGATAACAAGTAGAGGTTTACCATGATCGGTGCAAAGGCAATATATGTTGGATTAAGAAAGCAAATATTTGATGCGCTTGATCCCGATGTGATTTCAAGCCTAAACAAAGAGCAGCTTAGTAAGCAGCTAACAGACGCTATTGACTTACTTATTAGTCGTGAAGGTCTATCAGTCCCTAAGGCAATACGCCAAGACTTTGTGAAGAATTTGGTCAACGAACTGGTTGGTTTAGGACCACTGCAAGGCTTGATGGAAGATGAATCGATCAGCGATATCATGATCAATGGTCATGAGAACGTTTTTATCGAGCGTAATGGTTTGGTAGAGCGCACACATGTTGACTTTATTGATGAGAAGCAACTGCTTGAGATAGCGAAACGTATAGCCTCTCGCGTTGGTAGGAGGGTGGATGACTCCTCGCCAACCTGTGATGCGCGTCTAGCGGATGGTAGCCGTGTCAACATTGTTATCCCACCGATTGCGATTGATGGCACATCCATTTCGATTCGTAAGTTCAAAAAGCAAAGTATTGATTTTCAAAAGCTATGCGAATTTGGCGCCATGAGTGTCGAAATGGCACAAGTGATGATGGTTGCCGCCCGGTGTCGTTTGAATATATTGATTTCTGGTGGTACGGGTTCAGGTAAAACCACCATGCTCAATGCCCTGTCCCAATATATCTCTGAGAATGAGCGTATTGTGACCATAGAGGATGCGGCAGAATTAAGACTTCAGCAACCGCATGTGGTTCGTCTTGAAACTCGAACAGCCGGTATTGAAAATACAGGTATGGTATCTCAGCGAGACTTGGTGATTAACTCATTACGTATGCGTCCTGATCGCATCATTGTTGGTGAGTGTCGTGGTGCAGAGGCCTTTGAAATGTTGCAGGCAATGAATACAGGCCACGATGGGTCTATGTCCACATTGCACGCCAACACCCCCCGTGACGCTTTGGCTCGTGTAGAGTCCATGGTGATGATGGCAACCAGTAATCTACCACTGGAGGCGATTCGTCGAACCATTGTCAGCGCAGTAGACCTTATTATCCAAATCAGCCGATTACATGATGGCTCACGTAAAGTGATGAGCATTACGGAAGTCGTTGGCCTGGAAGGAAGTAGTGTTATTCTAGAAGAAATCTTCCGTTTTCAGCCAAGCTATAATCAAAATGAGCAAGGCAAACTTGAAGGCAGCTTTGAAACTACTGGTTTAATGAAGCGCTCAGTCCTGTTTGAAAAAGCTCGCTTCTTTGGCTTAGAAGAACGTCTAGTAGGGGCTTTCAAAAGCTTGGAGCAAAAGGAGAAAAAGTAATGTTAGGCTTTTTCGCTTTTTTAACGCTATTAGGTTTGGTCGGCTATTTTTACTTCAGTCATCAATTGAAGCGTTCAAAGCACATTGATTATTTGAATGAATACTCTCGCTCTGAAATGCCGAAATTGTCAAAGAGCAGCCAGCAGGTAGTCGATTTAAAGAGTCTCTCTGGGCGTACTTTTTTTGATAAGCTAAAGAACCGTTGGCTGAATTTATTAAACCTACTTGGAAAACAAGGCACATTAAAGCTAACTTTGTTTTACGTTGTGCTTGCGCTGGTTGCTAAGCTGTTTAACGACAACTTTGTTCAAAGTAACTACTACCTAATTTTGGCGGCCTTTCTCGTATTCGGGAGTTTTGTGGGTTATACATGGCTTCAGTCGAAACAACATAAGTCATTTGAGGAAGTCTTTCCGGTTGCCCTAAATATGCTGACCAGTGCTGTTTCTGCAGGGGAAAGTATCACACAAGCGATCAGCTATGTGGGCGAGTCATTAGATGGGCGTGTTGCAGATGAATTTCGAATCATGGGAAAGCGACTTCAGTTAGGCGAAGCACCTGAAGAAGTCTTTCGAAAAGCCTGTGTCCGCTTCCCATACCCTACGTTCTATTTCTTCGTTATTACCATTCAAGCCAATATGGAGCGGGGCGGTCAGTTAAAAGATATTATTCAGCGCTTAAACCGCTTAATGTTTAATATTCGTGCGATCGAGAAAAAGAAATATGCCCTGACATCAGAGGCGAGGACCTCTGCGAAGATTGTTGGCGCCATCCCCTTTATATTTTTGATCATGATGCGTTTTTTGAGCCCTGAAAACTTTGACTTTGTAATGAACGATTCAGAAGGTCGAAAACTGCTTTATTACATGCTCTCAAGTGAAGCCATTGGTATTGCGATTATATGGGGGTTAATGAAAAGTGTTCGTTGATCTCTTCTCAGATACGATTTTTGTCTCTTTGTTGGTCGCATTTTATACAGTGTTCATTGTTCTTATACTGGGTTCGAGCAAGCAACGCAGTAAGGGAATGCAGTGGTTAATGAGCTACCGCCTTCAAGATGAACCCAAAAGCCGCTTTCGAATGTTACGTAAGTTGATGAAAGGGCTTCGCTCTGCCTTCTCTGCGTCAGAGCAGGAGATGCAGAAAAAGTTTCTAGCGGCAGGATTTTATAATCAACAAATTGCTGTGTACTATATGCCAGCTAAATATCTTGGTTTGTGTCTAGGTGCAGGGATTATCTATTGGCTTTCGATCGAGCAAAACTGGGCATTAAAGAACTTATTCATTTATCTTGGTGTTTGGTTGGTTGTGGTGCTGATTGTTCCTGATGCCTATTTGGCTAGGCGTACCAAAAACCTGCAAACTAATATCTCTATTAAGCTGCCTTACATGATTGACCTATTGGCTGTTTGTGTACAAACAGGGATGACAATCGAAGCTTCTATGGCATACCTGAGCAAGGAAATGATGTCTTTTGATAAAGACCTTGGCCACATGCTTAACAAGACGAATGATCGCATCCAAATCGTAGGTATTGAGCAAGCGTTATCAGAACTTCATAGTCGAGTCCCCACAAATGAGATGCGAAGCTTTGTCATGACATTAAACCAGAGCTTGCAGTACGGCTCTTCTATTTACACGGTGTTAACGACTTTATCTTCTGAAATACGCGAAGTGCAAATGCTGGGTCTAGAAGAGAAAATCGGTAAATTGGCGGCTAAAATGTCTGTTCCATTGATACTTTTTGTAATGTTTCCGATTGTTATATTGATCGCAGCACCTGGAATAATGAGGATGATGAATGGTTAAAGTTATCGGTTTTAGTATTGGCATTCTTCTACTTAGTGGGTGTGCGATGACGCCTAATGCAAATACTAGTTCAGCGCCATTATCAGATAACTCAAGGTTAAATGAAGCGTTCCTTGAGCAGTCCAAAAACTATCCTCGTCTGATTGACTTATATAAGGAGCAGCTTAAGCAAAAGGAGAACGCTGATACTCGCCTAAAATTAGCTCAAATATATGTCGACACTAAGGACTTTGAATCTGCTCTCTTTACGCTGATGCCGATGATCAGAGATGCCGACGCTCCTGCTTCAGTATTTTATTTACAGGGAGTTTCCTTGTACGGCGTAGGCAAATTAGAGCAAGCACAGCAGTCATTATTAATCGCGGTGAAAAGAGCACCAGATGACGCCAAAACGGTGAATATGTTAGGTGTTGTACAAGCGGAACAGGGGGATTTAGTCGATGCTCGTCAGTCTTTTCTTTCTGCTCGTGGGCTCATGTATGACGATATCACGGTTAAAAATAATTTAGCTTTACTAGACATGATTGAAGGGGATTTTAAGCAAGCGGCAGCCCGTTTAATGCCAATTTACATAGCGAACCCTGCAAAAGTGGATGCCCAAGTGAAAGCTAATTTAGCCATCATCGTGTCTAAGCTGGGAAGCTTCGAGTCATTGAAGTCCATTTACTCTGGGAAATACAGTGAAGCTGAATTATTTGAAATCTTTCAGAATCTGCGCGCTAGCGAGCCTGCGACCAGAACATCCACCAAAGCTATTTCTAGTAAGACAAATGTAAGCCAACCAATAAAGTCATCTCAGTCAGTGATTCAGCCTCAGTTTGAGTCGACAGTTGCCGCACAATCTGAAATGGCTTCATCTAGCGATGCCCAACCGCAACCATCCTCGCAGACTGATAGGGTTCAACCTATGGCTTCAGTTGCGTCGAACTCTCTTTCATCAATGCCAGCTAGACAAGCGAGTGTGTCTTCTGAAAAACAAACGGATGGTAGTATGCTTAAGTTACCTGCTATTGATGAAGCGATAGACAGTGAGTTAAATACAGAGATTGAACGACCTAGTAGTGTGCTCTTATCGGAGCTAGTAACGCCTACTTTCGAGGAATCTATGGTGTTACCAGGCTCACAAGCATTAATGCCAAATACAGACGTTACTAGGAAAGAAGAGCGTCGTAGCTTTACTGAATTGACAGGTATTTCCCGACGCTACGAAACGACTGTCGAGCCGTTATCCGAGGTTGAGGTGAATCCTTTAGTACCACCTCAGAAACTTCAGCCAGTTGTAAACAGTACGTTTAATGAACAGAGCAAAGATGAGCAAGCAACCAAGGAATCGGAGTTCAGTAGCCTAATGGGGATTGAAAGACGCTATGCTTCTGCTGCACCACAATCTGTCGAGACAAGTTTACAAACAAGCAGCCTTGAGGATACCGATGAACCCACTGCACCAGAAGGTGCTAAAATATGGTCTAAACCTGAAGTAAGTAACAATGCCAGTGCAGAACATGATTTCGTGAAATTAGCCACTTATTCACTCGTATCTGATGGTGTTTCGGAAATTCCTGTTGCCCAGTTTCGTCATCGAGGGTATCTCATTGACGTGACGTTTGATGAGCAAGGTAACATGATAAATGTGGAATAGTGGGGGTTAACATGGGGCTATTGAAAATGTCTGGCCGCCTTCAAAAAAGAGCGCCTACTTCACCAAAGAGAAAGCGCGGTGTGGCGGCACTTGAATTTGTTATGGGCTTTGGCGCATTTTGGGGGATGTGTCTCCTATGGGCTGAAATGAGTTACGTTTCTTATGTGTCAGCTTTGGGCGATGTGCTGATCTCCAATGCAAGTCACTATGCCAAGCTAAATCCAAATGACTTAACAGATGCAAACCAAGCTAACTTCAACCAAGATTTTCAGACCATTATTAATCAGAATGATAGCGTCTGGAGTAACTTCGTATCCGCAAATGCGTTCAAAACAAGTATTCAGTTTGTGCAAAGTTATGACGAGCTAGCCAACCTTACGGCAACCTGTGCCACGACCGCTGATGGCAATCAATGTGGTACCGCCATTGGTGCGCCAATTGCAATATATCGAATTGAATACGACTATCAACCTATTTTCTCGGCATTCTTTGGTACTCGTACCGATGTGTTTTCAAGGGAGATGATCGTTGTACAGGAGTATCAGCGTGGTTAATGTATGAAACAGGTGCAACGTTATAGTCATAGAAGACCACATCGACTAAAGGGAAACTTTTTAGTTGAGTTTTCTATTGTAGGTTTGGTATTTGCTGCGGCGTTATCATTTGCCAGCGATACCATGATTAGCTTTTCTGTTAAAGGCAAACTGGACCGTTTAGCGTATTCAGGTGTGGGTTTGCTAAAAGAAAGAACGGCACTGTTTGGCTCTAATCAGTTAACGGTATCTGATGCTGAATTCCAGCAACTTGATACCATTTTGCAAAATTCACTAACACGAATGCTGTCTAGTTTTGATACAACGAAATACGGTATCCGTTTGGAAACATGGGATCCTGACGCCGGATATTCCTCTAGAGACAGAGGTCAAATAACCTGTACCCAAAGCGATTTAGATTTAAGCTCTGACCTATCTGTGATGACGTCTTGGGGAAGAGAAGCTTCTCTTTATCGAATCACTTTGTGTTATGAAACCCCCAACTGGTTTGGTCGTTTTGTAACAAATGATGACACGGTTGTTCGAAGTGACGCGTTGATGATAGGGCGCTAAATTAACCCTTTTATAGTGCCTATTAATTAGCCTTTATTGGGTTTTTAGTTCAAAATATAAACAGTGAATATCAGTCTTTTTTACGAGTAAATACTTTAGATGGTTGCATATCGTTCTAGAAAACGCTTATCTGGTCATGCGGGCCTTATGTTTGCCATGATCTTCCCTGTTTTATTTGGGATGTTCATCTGGGCAACAGATGGAGCGCGCATGCTACAAAGTGATGCTCGTCTAACCGATGCAATGGAAGTCGCCGTATTAGCGGTTGCAGCTGGGGCTTCGGATGAAGATACGGAGCGCCAAGCGATTGCGCAGCGTTTCGTGGCAGGCTACTTTCCCGATGTCGATAATGCGAACATTACGGTTACATCTAGTAAGCAGCCTAAAACTGAGGGAAGTGGAGATGAGCAGGTAAGGTTTTTCGAGTACAGCTTAACGGTATCTATAAATAGAGAAACTTTATTTAATGACAATAATACCAGTCTATCCTACGGCAATTCTTTTAACATGGGCAGAACATCACAAGCAAGGAAGGGGTTATCTGAAGCAGTTGATGTTGTGCTTGTTGCCGATTACTCTGCTTCCATGTTTGAAACTTGGTCTGGGGGAAACCAAAGGAAATTCAAAGACCTGAATGATATAACTAATGATATTGCAGATGAATTGGAACATTATAATGAACAAAATCCAACATTAATAAACACACTTGCTGTTGTTGGTTTTGATTTTTATACATCTCAGGTTACAACTAATTACGTAGAGAAAGACGTTAAAGTTGGAGAGGAATGTTATTGGGAGCGAAGGAAAGGGAAGTGGCGTTACGTTTGTGAAGATGTTACGGAAAAACAGCTTGTTGAAGAAATTACAAGATCTTTTTCACACCATCTAGTGTGTAATGATAATACCTACTGGCAGAGCTATGGGCGTTATGACTATGAAACGTCTTTGACTGATGATTGTTACAGTAATTTGGACGGGGCATTTCAAGAGTGGGCGATAGCAAGTGATAGAGCGCATAATTATATCGATGCTTCGGCTACCGTTGATAATGTATTTAATCAAAGTCATGCATCGAATCGATATAGATTGAGCGAGTCAGAAGTTACTAATATTTCAGTCTTTGAAGATATTTCTCCTAGCAGTGATTTTGAAGCCGTTACTAATAAAGTGAATGATAGTAATCGTTTTGATATTTCTAAGAGTGGAGGGAGTGGGACATCTTCTTATGCTGGTATTATAAGAGCAGCTCAAATGGCTGAGGCTGGTTCGAATCCAAGACGTTTAATTATTATTTTGTCTGATGGGGTTGATTCATATAGTTCAATTACGGATAAGCTAATTAATAATGGTTTATGTTCCTCAATTGTAAACCACCTTGAGAGCCTAACCGTCGATGGTAAAAGTGTTCGTGCTGAGTTGGCTGCAATTGGATTTGATTATGATGTCGATGCGAATCCTCAAATGAAAAATTGTGTTGGTGAAGGGCGTGTATATGCGGCTCAAAACACAGAAGATATAAAAAACAAAATTTTGAGCCTTATTTCTGAAGAAGTAGGTAGCTTGGTGCGTTAGAAATTTAGGAACTGTGATTAATGAAAGTAGTTGGGCTAGGCGTCTTAGGTTTTTCAGGGATTGTGTTAAGCGCGTTATCATTTGCCGCTAGCGACGCTAGTCAGTTAGATATTTACTGTAGTAACGGGGCATTGGAGTTTCAACAATCTGTTCATGTAGGGCAAGGAACTCGAATTTATGTTAATCAAGGCACATACTCCTACATACCTGACTCATTACCTATTGAGCCTTCTTTTCAATTTATCCAAGATCAATTAGTCGGTCAGGGAGAGTTGTCCGAAGAATGCGCTGAATTTCTAATGACGAAAGGGGATCGAGCTTTTTCAAAAGATGGTGTGATGGCAAGGGTGCACTTTGCGTTTAATAGTAGTGAGCTGACAGAACAGTCTCGTTACATTCTTGATAGCTTGTTAGAGCGCCTTCAGTACGCTAATAAAGTGGTTGTAGAAGGTCATACGGATAACGTAGGCGGCAAAAAGTATAACTTTACCCTCGGTGCCAA
Organism: Marinomonas ostreistagni; assembly: GCF_016461785.1. GTDB lineage: Bacteria > Pseudomonadota > Gammaproteobacteria > Pseudomonadales > Marinomonadaceae > Marinomonas > Marinomonas ostreistagni_A. The sequence goes on from NZ_JAEMUH010000011.1 coordinate 88,031, forward strand.
TCGGGCAGTGGCTGTTTCAAGCTACATGGCCAAGCATCCAAATGCGCCTTACAACCTAGTCAAAATTTCGAAAGGTGAAACCGACCCGGTTGCCGACAACAGCACGGAAAATGGGCGCTATTTAAATAGACGTGTGGACATTAAGCAATAGGTTAGCCCCATTTCTGAAACGATTGCTCAACCCATCTGAATGACAATTTAGACATTAAGTAAGTCATCAATAGAACAGCACAAAAAGCCGCTATATTCTTAAATGTATGCTCACTTGGTGGTAGGGCGATATGTACGAGTCCTATCGCAATCAAATGACTTAAATAAATTGAATACGAGTAATTGCCTGAAGATCCTAGCCAGCGATTCAATAGGCTTTCTCTAGTGATATTGGCGTTCATCGCAAGAACAAAAATTGTACTAGCGAGAGTGAAACGTGCTGCCTCAAATTGCCCATATAGTACCCAGATCGAGAAAGCGGACCACAGAAATAGAGCCCCAACAAATTCCGATTTTCTTCTGAATACAAAGCCCATCAAAAACTCCATAAAGAAAAAGTTTGCATGGCCCAAAGTTGCCTGATCAGGGAAAATTATCGCTAACGAAAACAGCACCATAGCAATCATAAACGGTAGGTGTTTGATGGATAGAGCGATGAATAAAAAAATCAAACCATAAAAGAACAGTTCGAATGTTAAAGACCAGCCCACATACAGAATAGGGTAAAAGCCGGAGCCATTAAGATTGCTATGAGGAAGTAGTAAAGCGGATTGTAAGAGTGTTTGCCAACTCCATTCTATTGTATAAGGCAGCCCCTCTATTGTCAGAGAGAGCAGTGCAAACAAACCTAGATAAAACCACCAACCCGGTATAATACGCAGTAAGCGGCGCTTGAGAAATTGAGACGCAGGTATGGGGGATTGAGAGTGTTTTTCTAGTAGCAACGACATAACATAGCCGCTAATGACGAAAAATACATCCACACCAATACCTAGAATAAAGGAAAGCGTTTGAATGGAGTCGGGCAATGGATTGCTGATGCCGTCAAAATAGCTATAGCAGAAATGGTGAACAACCACCATCCAAGCGCAGAGGCCACGCAGTATGTGAATAGAATAGATCATGAGTGCTCTGTCGTAATCTGCTCAACCTTAACGATACTCCGTCATCATCGCATTGAGTATTGATGAAAATAGATCCGCTTAGAGTAAGGCTTAGAAGCGATAAGTTAAACCCAAGTCGACATTCTCAGTTTGAATGTCAAAAATGCTTAGGTTGCTATTCTGATCTTTGTAATTATAGCCAGCATGAATGATAAACGTACTACTGATGGGGTAAAAGTACTGCACACTCGCGCTCTTGGAGTATATTTTACGCTTCTGGTCACTGTCTAATAGTGGGTAACTTTCATGGTCATCCGCATTGCTATAGCCTACTCGACTTACTAAGCGTCCGTTCCATAATGCCGCATCCCAATAAAGCTGGCCTTCTATAGTGGTTTTGTCGCCACCATAACGGTCCTTTAAAGCAAAGTTTTGATTGAACTCTATTTCCATTCCTAAGCGATTATCTACTGGGCCGAATCCCAAACCAGTGATAAAGCCCAGGGATGTTTCATCAAGTCGACTATTTGAGTGGAAGTCCGCATAACGTATTTCCGACTTAAGGTAAGGCATAACGCTATGTGCTGTCCAATAACGCTCATAGTCACTTTCTAGACTTGAATAAAGAGCGCTGTCGCCTAACTGCACATGCTCTGCGGAAACTTCCCAAGTATCTCGGTAGGTTCGCGCTTCGATTTCTTTCTCGAAACCGATGCTTAATTCATCGGTATCAAACTCAGACAAGTCACTGATACGACTTTTTAGGTCAAATTTAATAACATCAGTGCTTTGATCGTTTAATTCGTAAAAACGAGCACTAACCCCCAAATTAGAGTAACTCCCCGGCGTTGCTAAATCATCGTCGTCGAGAGATAAGATCGCATCGCTATCATCTAGTGTCACTAAATGTTCTCGCGTCAACGTCGCGTTATTTAGGTTGCTGCTATAACCTTGAATAGCCGTCAGTTGGAAGCGATTTTGAAAGCGAAATTGATCCCAACTATCTTGTCGGCTCTGTAAAAAATGAGCGAGAGATTCAGGTAAGTCTTGTCGGTCAAGAATCGATTGATTGATTTGCAGAGCTGCTAACAGCTGGCCGTTTTGAAACAGAGCTTGCGCATAATCTATTTGAGCTGATCCATTGAGAGGGTCAATTAACAGAGCTCTTTCAAGCATCTCCAGAGCCGAATCGATACTCCCTGTATTAAGCAGTGAAGCCCCGTACAAGGCGAAATATCCTGAATCATTCAGACAGTTTGGTAATTCGGGTTCCAGTTGTAAGCGTAAATCCGTCCACTCACTTGCATTGGGGACAGTCGGAACATTAGTAGGAAGAACGCACTCGGAATGTGTGTCAGCCGCAGAAACACTAATGTGGGAAAAGTACAGCGCAACGGCAAGGTATAAATGGTACTTCATTGTCGTATTAACGCGCCGTTCCTAAATATTTGGCTAGAGTAAAATCCTTGATTCAAGCCATAGCAAGAATCAACATCAACCAGTCTTGACGATCCTTATCGTATTTGGATGTTCTCTAGTAGATTGCTCATTTTCGATAAAACTTGTATTAAGGGCGAATAATACATGAGGAGTACGCAAACCATCAAGTAAGAAAGAGCCTTGAGAAACCAAAACGTTACCGCTTAAGTCGCGTGCAGCACATTCACCGACTAGCACGGGTTGGGCAAGGTCTTGAGTCATTTCTTGGATGCGTAAAGCAATTGTAACCGTATCCCCTAAAAGAGTATGTGTGCGGCGATGCGCAGGACCAATAGAGCCAATCAGCGTTGGACCGCGTTCAATGCCTATTCCTAAGGCTAAGGGCTCTAATCCTTTAGGTGCACGAGTAGGTAAAATTTCCTGCATGGCACGTTGCAATTCATTCGCTGCATCAACGGCTTGAGAAGTCGCTTGATTAGAGCTTTGGGTTGACCAGCTGGATAATACGGCATCACCAGTATATTCTTCGATTTGACCGCCATGAGATTCAACAATTTCAGTGGCTTTGACAAAGAAGCAGTGTAATAAAGCAGCGGCTTCTTCAGGTGAGCGGCTTTCTTCGTAAGCAGAGAAATTACGCAAATCCGCAGACATTACCACTAAATCACTACGATAAGCTTCAATCGCCCCCGTCGGCACGGAGCGCATCAAGCGCTGCGCAACGGTTTTAGGTAAATAGCTACTTAAATGTCCTAAAATACGATGTCTCTCATCACGAATGACAGCATGTTCAAACAACGTAAAGAGCAGACCAAGAGTCAAGCTATATACCGCTACATTAAACCAGCCGATCCAGACGTCAAAAGACATTAAGTAGGCATGTACACTAATAACACTTAAAGGTAACAGTATCGTCGCAATCGGCAGGGAATAAGCACTAGAGCGGTGACTGCGGTAGCCCAGAGCAAACAAAACCAGCGTAGCCAATAGCCCTTCGAGAATCAAAATGTATTTGGATATCGCTGGGGTGTAAGGGACTGCGCCATCAATCAAACTACTGATCAGTCTGGCTTGTAGCTCAACACCCGGTGCAATACCGTTATATGGAGTAGGCACCACATCCCCCAAACCAAATGCCGTGGCACCGATCAATGCCCAAGAGCCCTCTAATAACGCTTTTGGCGCAGTGCCATCCAGTACTTTTGCAGCGGAAACTACCTGAAAAGCTTCTGGAGCCTGCTTATAAGAAATGCGCATATTGCCCTGGTGATCAAGGGGGATGTTGAGGCCAAAGTAAGTCCCAATAGAAAGCTTCCATTCAGAGGAAAGTAAGCCTGATCCCGCTTCAATCGCGACATTTGCGACTGACTTATCTGAGCCTTGCTGTAGGCTATGAAGTAGACTTTGCAAAGCAAGGGATGGGTACACCTCGCCATCAATACAAATCAGTGGAGGTTGCTTTCTAATTTGCCCGTCCGCATCAATGATCGGAGTAATATGTCCTTTTGGAATGGCTTTGTAGGGTGCTGCATTGGCTAAATAGTTTTGCGTCGCAGGAATAGGCAGTTGGCAACGCGCTTTATCAAGAGCACCTGATAATACTCCACTGCGAACAGAGTAACCGTTGTCTAGCACCGGTACTTGTGCAATGACAGCGTTATTATTTGATAAACGGTTGGCAAATAACGCGTCCCCAGGTTTTTCTTCCGGAAACACAACGTCAAAAAGCTGCATACTGGCGCCATACGCTGCAAGCTGATCGGATAATTTTGCCATGGTCTCTCTAGGCCAAGGCCATGGCCCAACCTGAGAAAGGCTTTCTTCATCAATCGCAACGATAGTAATGCGTTCTTCAGGTGTACTGTCACTGAGTAGGGTCCAAAAAAAACCGCCTAACGTTTCTTCAGAGCGATACTTGAGCGCATCAAATACCGTACTGATAAAAAACGCCACCAGCAGAGACACAACCGCTAAAGCAAGTTTAAAACGCACAAAATTAGGTGCGTCGGCATGCTTTGCATTGTTATGTTGTTTTGGGCCAAAGAACAAGGACATGGTACTTACTTACCTATCAAAATACGCAGCGGCGTCAACAGAGCCTAGATCAATATCCTTATGTAAAATATAAGAGGCTGCATCGCCTTCTAATGTCGTGGCACCCTTCAAATATCCGTCTGAGGAAGTGCTTTTTAGAATTCCGTTACTATCAATACTGCCTTCAGCAGAAAGGGTGAGATCGGAGCTCAATAAATCATGATTTGTAACCAGAGTGGTGCCAAATGTGCCTTGTGAAAAGTCAATATCCAGAGTGCCACTGGTGACCTCCATCAAAGAGCTCTCACCTTCTAGTGTGGTTAAGGTCGCCTGTGCATCGACTAAATTAAAGGACATGCTTCCAGCCAAAGTCGGGTCCAGTTCATTGAAACCAGAAGGCGCTCTGTAGAGCATCGATATATCGCCTGACTCAGGGTCAACTGTAGTAAGCGCTATTTCTTTACCAAAGCGAGCGACATCAGCTGTAGTCACAATGCGGTCCGTTGTCAGGGCATTGCCCCAACGGCCCCATGTTAGTTTTCTATCTGATAAAGAGTCGGAATCAACGACGCTCTCAGGCACATAATTATCTGGGATAATCCGATTGTCTGCCGTCGCAAGGCTGCTGTCTGACACGTAAGCGGAAACGAGGGATTCGATCTCGCTTCTATCTTCCGATGTGTTTTTTAAGTCTTTATCAACACTACTGTTTGTCGTATTAGTATTGACGGAAGCTAATGAGTTGTCCGATGAGATATTTGATGCCGCAGAGACATCACTCTTCAAAAGGGACGACTTTTGGTTGGTCGTAGAAGGCGTTGGCTCGTCAGATACTTCTTCATCGCTGTTCGTTGCTTCTTGATCTTCAGTACTTTCATCTGCATTAGATGCTTCACTTGAATCCGCGTCCGAGCTTTCCTCAGTTAGACTATTTTTTAATTCGGCGGCAAAGGTTTCAGAAAGCGGGATTAGGCGAGGAGAGGATGCCAAGGCACTAATTTCAAGCAGTTGTTTTGCTTGACCAGTCAGCTCTACCGAGTTTTCCGAACAAGGCCCTAACGCCTCGGCGGCACAAGCATCAGAAAACGGTGCTACGACAATCGCCCCTTCATTTACAACTGCCTGAATAAGACTTGAGGATGCTTTCACCACGAAATCGGTACCACGAACACCGATAGCGGCAATAGGTGTATTTAATCTGAACTTGTCTCGGGCCGCTTTTGCGCCTGTACCAGAGATAGATCGCATCACCCCTTCAGTGAGATCAAATTTAATCACAGAATCTGACGGAGCGTCAGGATTATACTGGTAATGCTCAATCAGTAATTTACTATCAGGACGAATGCTAACTAGGCCGTTATCAACAAATCGAATATAGACATGGCCATTTGACAATGTCTCGATTTTGTCGCCTTCATTAAGTTCAGTCCCGACTTTAATAAGCGTGTCATTGTTTAAGTAAGCTTTACCTATAGTCATTGAGACGACACCCGCCGCATGATTTTCAGCATACACATTAGCACTCACTAAAGAGATACAAATCGCAAACATGCTGAAGACACGAGCAAAAGGCTCCTGAACAAGAGTGGCACGTTTTTTGATTGAGCGCTGAACACTTTTAAAACTAATACGGGTCGTTTTCATCTTTCTCTGCCTTGGACCTAGTTTTCACTATTAATCCAAAAGAAATTTAAAATATATAGGAAACCAATAATAAACAGATGAGTCTTTAGCAAGGTGATTGTGGTCACATCTCTGAAAAAAACTTTAATTTACCTTTAAAGAGTTTTTTAAGGCACAGGATTTGGCTACCATAACCGCAACCTCATTGCTTGAGGAAAGGCATGGATCGTCAGTTTGAAAGGTGTATTTTCGCCTCTTGAGGAATCTTTTTGCCGTTTGAATGACTATGTTATCTCTAGGAAAAAACGCTATTAAAATGTATCGGAAACGGTCATGGCTGTAACAAAAGAGCTGCTTAAGCGTTTCGAAGTGCTGGCATCGCTCCCAGATGAAAGCCTTGATCAACTCGCCTCACAATCATCCTTGAAAATGGCCAGTCGTCGCGCAGTATTGATTAATGGTGGTCATCCGACGGACAACCTCTGCTTTTTGTTCGAAGGCCGGCTACAAGGTGTGGACTTCACTCTTGATGGTCGTGAAGTTGGATTATACTTCGTTGAACCTGGAGGGTTTTGTGGCGAGCTAGGCTTGTTTGATGGAGAAGGGCAGCCTGAAAGTGTGATTGCCTTGTCAAAGTCTCAGGTGGTGTTGATCCCCGCGTCGGCTTTACGCAATGTTATGCAGAACAGCCACCTTCTGGTTGAGCGTCTGTTTACACGCATGGCAACACGTGTGAGACGCCTTTCAGCGCAGAGAGCATTATTGGGGTTATCCAGCACATCGGCTCGCGTATGTGGGCAATTATGGATGATGTTACAAGATCAAGAGCCTTTGAATCGCAAGGAAGGCGTAATACTGAACCCGCCAACCCATCAAGAACTTGGTATCATGCTTAACCTGAGTCGAGAAACGGTTACTCGAGTCTTCCAAACTCTTCAGTCTGAAGAAATTGTACGACGAGACGGCACCAGCAAACTATTGATCCTTAATGAACCCGCATTGAAGCAGCAGTTCGAAGCTGGTGATTCGTAAGCTGCACTTTATCTTTTTGGCAAACCGCTGCGCGGGTGAACAAAACTGATCGCTCGCACAGCGAGCTCCTACAAAAGCCAATCTACCCTTTGTAGGAACCCGCTGTGCGGGTGATAATTATTTTGAAAGGCGGTCTTTCACTCGACGTTGCAATTGCTGTGGGATGCAGCGCGCAATGGGGCGTAAAATGGGGGTGCTTCTTAGGTAGTAAAGCGTATTTAATAAATGGGTCCGCAAGGCTTGTTTAAATGTCGGTTTGCCATCTAAAAGAGGGTGGGTTTTCTGTAGCCAATTTGCCAACTTCTGCGGTGCAATAGGGCGAATGGCTGGCTTTTTACAAAGTGGCATGTAATTCGATTGGTAAGCAAAGTCCTGCTTAGCGGGCTCGATAGTGCTTTTCAGGTCATCAAGCTGGCTGAATTCAGAGCCTTCTTTACTGATGCCATTTAGCAATTCAGCCGCTTCTTCAGCTGTCCATGTCCAAGGAATAATCCAGCTCTGTGGGCGTCCATAAAGTCGCTCAGAAAACGCCCCTACATTCGGAGCAAGGACAGGTAGTTTTGCTTCGATTGCGCTGCTCAATGTATAGCTGTAGGTTTCTGGCCACAATGCTGTAAACCATACTAAATCAGCTTTGCCTTCGGCTTTACGACTTTCCAATAGGCTTAATAGTTCAGATTCTTGGTATCGGCCATGAACATGTAAATTGCTTCTACCTTTGGTAATCAGATCCCTGTAGCCATAGCCAATCAGTTCAAAATCAACATTGATATTGTTCTGTTTACAGAGCAGAGCTGTTTTCTCAAGAAGATCAGCACCCTTTATGCGACTAAGTGCACCAACAACGATCACATTCAGTGTGTCGTTTTCTTGCTTGGCCTGAATCGGAGATGGGTAGAACTCAGAGCTAAAGTGACGAGCCTGCTGATGATATTGGGTAACAATATTGGCTTTAGGGAAATAGTACTGTAGACGGCAAGCGGCATCTCGGCTTGGCGCAAAACATCGAGTCGCGCCGTCTAGAAGCGTTGTAAAACGTTGACGCCATTGTTGACGGTCAGGGGTATCGTCCAAAGCCGCTCCGCTTTCTAGCAAGACCGCTTCTGTGCTTTGACCTTTGAATTTATCATCACGATCGGTCAGTGAGATAGAATCGCAGGCAAAATAGAAATCATGTAGCGCAATAAACCAAGGTAAATCCAGCTGCTTGGGAACGTCCATCAACCAGTCTGGTAATCCCAGCATATGATGAAAATGGAAAGCACCAAGGGGTAATTGCTTTAAGATGCTGAGTAATAAGCGCTGCTGGTTTTGTGCTTCGAAATAAAGCGAGTACTCTGATTCTTGAGGGGTTAACCCCTCATTGCTAACGCGGACAGGCGTCAATACTAAATAACCAGGCTTTTGGGTACTAGGCATCAGCATCAACGAGTACGCTGCTTGCTTGATGTCCTTGCTTAGTTCCTCAACAAAGCGAAGTGTGCCACCACCTCGGTTATGGGTGACATGAACGACTATCGGTTGTTCGCTGTGAAGTAAAGACGCTAACCAAACCGCAACACGAGCACTTTTAGCGGGGTCTTCTGCGATGTGCAAATGTACATCACGCTCATAATGTGGATGTCGTTTAACTAATTTCCCTAATGCACCGTGCTTCAGTTCATTGTGCTCATCACCAAAGCTGACATTGCCCGTGTGCTGGACAAAGGTGTCTAGAGCGAAGCGATTTTTCCAGCCAGCTTTGATCGCCCGTTGGCAGAAATCATTTTCTTCGCCATAGCCTTTGCCAAACGTATCCACATCAAAGTAGCCTACTTCTTCTAAACAACCACGTGTAATGTACATGCAGAAGCCAACGCCAGTTGGAATATCGACCGCTTGGCCGCGGTTGCTTGATGCAAATAAAGTGTCTAAATGGGCAAGTGAGGTGTTGCTAGGGAGTTGATTGTCTTGGCAAAACGTAGGGTAGCTACAAATGGTGGCGTTATTGGAAAAAGGTGTCACGGTACCAATTCGCTCATCAGCATACGCTGCAGCATAAATACGATCGAGCCAGTCATTCGCAACAATGGTATCGCTATTTAACAGTAAAACGTCTCTATCTTCATGCAGTTGCATGCCACGATTGACCGTTGCAACAAAGCCTAGATTGACTTCGTTAATGAGTAGCGTAAACAGCCCTTTTTTAGCTTCTTCTTTAAGGTAAGCACTTACTTCTGGCTCAGGTGAGCTGTCATCAATGACGATCAGTTCATAAGGCGTTTGTTGTTTAGCTTCGTATACACTATTAAGGCAATCCTGCACGTCCTTCAGTCCGCGGTATACAGGAATGATAATGTCAATCGGGCGATTCATGTAAATTCTCAATGTTTTTTGCGCTTCATACCTTGGTAAAAATGCCAATACCAAGGCTTGAGTAATAATTCTTGCTGATGCTGGTTCTCGATTTCTAGCTGCTGCTTAGATTGCTCTAATGCTTGAGTACGTTCTTGTAGAGAAGAGAGCTCTGAATGCACTTGCTTTAAAACAGATCGTTCGTCGGTCAATGTTTGTTCTAACTTCGCGATGTATTCAACTGCTTCGTTGTACAGTGAAGCTAGTTGTTCCGCATTATGGTCCTTTTCAGCGATGACATTAAGAGCATTCGAGTGTAGCGTCGACAAATGCGCAACATCTTCGTCTTTTTTGGCAATGACATCAAGTGCTTGCTGATGTAAGGAGGACAATTTCTCGATGCTGGCGTCTTTTTCTGCGATGGTGCTGATAGCGTGCTGATAATCGCGTTCAAGTTGCTCTATATTTTGATCTTTCTGTTGAATAGTACTCAAAGCGTGTTCATGCAATGATCCAATGCGGCTTAGCTCATTCTGGTTCAGTGTCTGTAAGGCTGCAACGTTTGTCTCATGAAGGCTGTGCGAAGCGCTTAACATTAGACTTAGTGTTTCAGTGTCACAGTGTGGTAGCCATTTTTGGTAAACTTGCTGATACGCAATGCTGGCGTTTTGCTCCGCGCGTACATTGGATGCATTGTTATGCATACGATAGATACAGCTTTGCTCATCAAGGAATTGAAACTCGCAATGTTGGTTGACTTGCAACCAGAAGTCCCAGTCTTCAAATAAATCGAATTGTTCGTCGAACTGAGCAAACTCTCGTATTTGAGTGTTAAATAGAACCGTCATAATAGGTAAACAGTTCTGGTATAACAGGCGCTCTTTAGTGAAGGCTTCACCTTGGTAAGACAAGAGTTTTCTCGAGCCTTGTTCGTCAATAAGCATCGCTTTGGCGACACAATGTACTGCGCCTAATTGACCAGAAGAATAGGTGTTTTCGTGCGCTATCACCAAACTACTAATATGAGCAGGGTCTAGTAAATCGTCGTCATCTAAAAATAAGCTAAAAGTGCCTTTGGCCGCATTTAACCCACGATTAGCTGCGGCTGAACGTCCTGTGGCTGTGTCGCTAGCAAGGTATTGCAGATACAGTTCGTCTTCCACCTTCAGTAAATCAGCCGCCAGCGTTTCAACATCGCCCCCACCATCGTTTACTAAAACGACTTCAAGAGGGCGATAGGTTTGTTCCACAATAGAAAGAATCGTCTCCTTTAATAAGTCTGGGCGATCTTTGGTGCGGACAATAACCGAAACAAGGCACTTAGTGTGAGAAAGGTCAGTGGAGGACAAATCAGTAGTAGATAAAGATGTATGCGACATATAGTTATAATAGGTTCTTTCATGCCATAAAAAGTAGATAGAGCACGATACCTTAAACAAGCGGTTATATCTATGTCTTCCCAAAAGACGGATACCGTTTGATAAGTCATTTTACTCCCCAGTAGTAAGCTAACCATGACTCTCTTGCTTTACGTCAGCTTGACGTGTCTCGTTTTGCCAACCTATAGGGATGGTGGTATCTTAGCCGCCATTTCAGTGATCCATTAAGTTAAGGCTGTCCATGATCCCTATTCGCTGGTTTTGGCAATACGCACTGCCTGTTCAACAGCGTCAGCTTATTTTACAGCTGACGAAACGTCAGATACAGCAGCGCTTTAAAGGCTCTATGCTAGGTGCCGCATGGGTGTTTATTACCCCAATACTGATGTTGGCGGTTTACACCTTTGTTTTCAAATCTGTCTTAAAAGCGAAATGGCCGGGAAATGAAGACGCCAATAACATCGAATTTGCCTTGCAGATCTTTTCGGGGTTACTGATTTTTAACCTATTTGCCGAAGTGCTAAGTCGTGCAGCCAGCTTGGTCACAGAGCAGCCAAATATGGTAAAGAAAGTCATCTTTCCACTGCCCATTTTAGCGTGGGTAAACGTACTGTCTGCCTTGTTTTTTGCTTTGGTGAGCTTCTTAGTGTTACTGGTTGGTGCATGGCTTATGCGTGGTGAGCTCAGCATTCATTTATTAGCAACCCCCATATTGTTGATCCTACTTCTGCCTTTATTGCTAGGGCTAAGTTGGGGACTGTCTGCGTTAGGTGTGTACCTAAGAGATCTAACACAAGTGATTACCTTGGTGTTAACGCCTTTAATGTTTTTATCGCCCATCTTTTATCCGACTGCGGCCTTACCCGAGTTTGTTCAAGGTTTTATGGTGATTAACCCATTGGTGATCCCAATTGAACTGTTACGAGATATCGTGATGCAAGGTCAATGGCCGCAACAAGGCATGGCATTACTCGCATACCTAATGGTGGCAGGGTTTATTATGGCATTGGGAGCGGCAGGCTTTCATAAATTGAAAAAGGGGTTTGCAGATGTCCTCTAATATTGCCTTGCACATTGATAATGTATCGAAAACCTATCACTTATACGATGCCCCGAAAGACCGCCTAAAGCAGATGCTATTTCGTGGTCGTAAGCAGTTCTTTCGCGAGTATCAAGCGCTGCAGCCAGTCTCTTTCTTTCTACCGAAAGGAGAAGTGCTAGGGGTCGTTGGACGTAATGGTGCGGGGAAATCTACCCTCTTACAGTTAATCTGTGGCACCTTGACGCCAACAACGGGCCACGTCAATGTTAACGGCCGTATCGCCGCACTGCTGGAACTTGGCGCAGGTTTTAATCCTCAGTTTACCGGTCGAGAGAACATCTATTTATCTGCCTCAATCATGGGCATCTCACGACAAGAAATCGACAGCAAAGTCGAAGACATCATTGACTTTGCTGGCGTGCGTAACTTCATTGATCAACCAGTGTCTACTTACTCAAGTGGTATGTATGTGCGTCTTGCTTTTTCAGTCGCCACCAGTGTGGAGCCAGATATTCTTATCATTGATGAGGCGTTATCTGTTGGTGATGGAGACTTTGCTCGACGTTCTTTTGAGCGCATCATGGCCATGAAAGAGCGTGGCGCCACGATCTTATTTTGTTCTCACTCCTTGTATCAAATCGAAGTGCTATGCTCACAGGCGATTTGGATCGAGAAAGGCCAGCTGGTCAAGCAAGGTGCTCCCGCTGATATCGTGCCGGAATACCAAGCTTTCTTAGACTGCTTAGCAGATAATCCAGAGGCAACGCCGGCAGATGTCCAAGCACGAGTGGTTTCTTCAACAACAGCTTCTGACTTACTGCCTGCAGAAGAAAGCAAAACTGAGACAGAAGCAAATACTGAACAAACACCTTCAGGGAACACACCACCAAAAGGCCAATACGCTCGCATACAAAAGGTTGAGGCCCACACGGATACTGAAAAAGGCGATGTGCTCAATATCGTAAGTGGTCAAACAGACGTCACATTACATATATCGTTTAAATCCACCCTAAAAGACGAAATACCACAAGTGGCCTTAGCCGTGCACAATGCTGCTGGACAACTGATTACCAGCTGTGGTGCTTGGGTAGCGGGTGTGCAGCCCAGTGTTGATGCGGATGGCATTGGCCGTATCTCGGTGACCTTTCCGAAAATGCCGCTGCTAAAGGGCACCTACTATATAGGCGTGTTACTGTTTTGTGAGCGAGGCTTGTTCTTGCACGATGAAGCGGACCCAGTGGTAACGCTACATGTCACCCAACCCAATCAAGAGCGTGGCTTGGTCATGCTGCCTCATTCATGGCAACAACCGGGACCAGCAAAGCGACTTAAAGAAGACGCCATCGTCACCGAACGAAAACCCAGCGGCCGCTGGAGTGTTCGTGAAGCCGATGCCGTCGCGGATTTTGAAAACATCAAGCGCCTGTTCCAAGACACCTTTAAGCAACCACTTCACGAAGACGTCTGGCATTGGAAATACCGTTATGCCAGCAGTCCAGGTTACATGGTTTCGGAAGGTGATGAAGTAGTCGGTTTCTGTGGTGGCGCACCACGTCGAGGCATGGTCAAAGGGACGCCTGCGACGTTAGCGCAACTAGGCGATGTCATGGTTGATCGTCGTCAGCGCGGTGTATTGACTAAAACGGGACCGTTTTATCGCAGTGTCTACGGCTTCCTGACCGAGAAAATCGGCCAAGGTCGAGACTTCCCATACGGTTTTGGTTTTCCCAATCGACGACACCTACGCGTCGGGGAGCGCCAGAACCTCTATGCCGCGACTGACCGTATTCTGGAAGCCCAATGGCCAGCCAAAGCAAACGAGCTACTGCTGACACCTTGGACAGGGGAGCCTCAACAAGGCCAAGTTATCGATCACCTATGGCAACAAATGGTGCCGCACCTGAATAGCTACTTGGTTGGCATTCGAGATCAAGAATGGATGCGTTTCCGCTTCCTAGAAAAACCCATGGATCATTACCAAATCTGGTTTGTCAGCCAGCCAGAACAACCGCAAACATTCATAGGTGTCGTGGTACTAAAAGATCACCCTGAAGCCGATCACATGGAGCTACTAGACTTTATCGGTACCCCCGAAAACAGTCATATACTGCTTGCCGCCGCACAACAACTGGCTGCCCAAAACGGACGACAGCGCATACAAACATGGTTATCAGGAAACGTTTACGCATGGCTTGAAACCGACGAAGCCAGCGTTGAACCAACCGAAGTCTTTGTCCCCGGCAACGCCCTCGACAACCCAGAACACCTAGCCGAATCCAAAGGCAACTGGTGGCTCATGGGCGGCGACAGCGACTTCCGATAACCACCCCTTGCAGGAACCCACTGCGCGGGTGAGCCAACCCAAATCTCGCATGTAGGAACCCGCTGCGCGGGTGAACCAAACCGCCATGCGGGTGAACAAAACCATAAACCAAGGACGGTTTAAATGAAAGGATACTCGCAACTACGCAAAGGGCGCTCATCCGCCCCAGATATTGTCTACCACCTAACCTTCGCAACGGATAAACGGGTAATTTACTTTGCAAACTTCCGCACGGCTCGGACAATCATCACCTACATGCAATATTGTGATTTACAAAACTGGTCCAAAACCATCGCCTTTGTTGTAATGCCTGACCATATCCACTGGTTACTGCAACCGAAAAACAAAAACATTTCAGAGCTAGTTCGAATAGTCAAAGAACGATCTAGAAAAAAGCTCCAAGTACACTGGCAAAAAGGCTTCTATGACCGCGCCATGCGCAGTGAACAGGAGAGCATAGATATCGCTCGATACATCATCGCAAACCCCAAAAGAGCAGGGCTCGTCACAAGCGTTACCGATTACCCACATTGGGACTGCATCTTCCTGTAGGAACCCGCTGTGCGGGTGAACCAAACCGCCATGCGGTTAAACAAACAACGCTGCGCGGTTGAACCCCCCATCGCTCGCACAGCAAGCTCCTACAAAAAACAGATACCCAATGTAGGAACCCGCTTTGCGGGTGAACCAAACCACCATGCGGTTGAACAAATAACGCCATCCGGTTGACCCCACCATCGCTCGCACAGCAAGCTCCTACAAAAAACAGATACCCAATGTAGGAACCCGCTTTGCGGGTGAACCAAACCTCCATGCGGTTAAACAAACAACGCTGCGCGGTTGAACCCCCATCGCTTGCGGGAAAATCTCTTTTGGTCATCAAGATAAAAGCTTGACTAAATGTTGAACGCTTGGTTAAGGTTTGCGTTCGCCCCAAATTGGGGCATAAAAGGATAACAAGGACTATTTAAATCAGGAGTTGCACATGACCAGTGCTAATCAACTATTGTCGTACTACGAAATAACGATGCAAGAAGCTCGTGAATTCATCAATGCAAACATTGCCAGCCCACAAAACATCTACTCTGCCGCTGCCCAATACGGAATCACATTTGATATGTTGGCTGAAATTTATGGACAAGGTGCCACCGGAGAGGTCGTAAAAGAATTTTTTGGCAATCAAGGTTTTGTGAACAGTGGGGATGCACCACACTGGAATGGTGGATATTTAGAAGGCGATTTTTCTTCTATGTACCAAGCCAATCAATCAGAACTGATGCAGAAATGGGGCGATTTACTGAATAACTACCGCGCTAAAATGGCTGGCTTAGACTGGGGGTCTCAAGGAACTAGCTTTGCCGAAGTGGAAAAAGAAGTAAATTGGTACTCCTTTGCAGAAGTGCTCGAAGGGTACGAAGCGGCCTATGGCGAAAATTCCGAGTGGATGACTTACGTAAATCAATGGCTTGATAACTTGATAAACCTCGATGCCTGGGATGATTTGGACGGCGAAGAATATGAAGAATCTTGGTCAACCTTGCTGCCTCTAGAGGAATGGGGCGTTGATGAAGCCACTTTTATATCAGTGCTGAACTTAGATGAAAACGACTTAGAATTTGCACTGGACACCCCAGATGTAAACTGGGAATCCTACTACGGTAAATTGTTAGAAAGCTTAATGGATGTCGAGACAGGCTACGGCGCACTACAGCCGGAGCAAGTAACTGCCGAGCCAATAGCTGCGCTAGATATCCAACTAGTTGGGATAACAGCCCAACAGGACGAAATGGTCTTGTAGGAACCCGCAGTGCGGGTGAACAAAACCGCTGCGCGGGTGAACCAACTCATCCATTGTGTGATGAATATTGTTCGCTTGCGCAGCAAGCTCCTACAAAACCTCCTGTAGAATCCCGCAGTGCAGGCGAACAAACTCTAAATTGGGGCTTGTTCTATCATGACTCTCCCGCCAAAATAACGGGTTTCCCTATCAGGATGATTGCTTGTGCTTGAACGATACTTTACTCCTTATCAAACAACCTCAGCGGTCTGCGGTGAACGCATCGCCATTTTAGCGCCCCATCCAGACGATGAAGTATTTGGCTGCGGTGGCAGTGCCTGCAAATGGGCCGAGCAGGGGAAACAGGTTCAAGCGTTTATCATTACTGCTGGAGTAGTTTCTGGAGAATTTGGTGATACCCCTGAGGCGGAAATCAAACGTGCGGAAAAAGCCAAGCTTCGCGCCGACGAATCCCGCACTGCAGCGCAAACTTTAGGCTTACCAGAGCCTGAGTTCTTTGAGCGGCAAGATGCGGCATTATTAGATGACCAAACCATCGAAGCTGCGCTACTTGAGCGTTTGATCGAATGGCAACCAACGACTTTGGTGGTGCCTTCCATATGGGAAATGCATCGAGATCACCGAGCGACCGCACAACTAGGGCTATCTTTGGCGAAACAGCTGCCGACGATAGAGCGACTTGCCTTCTATGAAGTGGGGATGCCCATGACCCCAAACTGTCTGGAAGACATCACCGCTTACCAAGAACGTAAATGGCAAGCCATGCATAACTTTCCTTCCCAATTAGAAGGGCAACACTACGCCGAGCAAATGCGAGGGTTAAACACCTTTCGCTCCTACACCCTAGGGCTAGATGTTCATTACGCCGAAGCGTTCTACATTTTAGAGAAAGAAGAACTGGCTGGCTTTACCGAACAACACCAACCAGATCAAACCACCCTAACGCTCAGACACGCAGAAAAGCAGGCACAACAACAGCAGCAACAAACAGAACAAATGCAACAACGCATACAAGAGCTGGAACACATGCTCCACCAAACACACCAAACCTTATCTTGGCGCATCACCCAACCCTTACGTTGGCTACGCAGCAAACTGTAAGCTTCGCCATGCGGTTAAGACAACCAAACCACCCTGTAGGAACCCGCTGCGCGGGTGAACAAAAGCCCCTCTGCAGGTTAACAAATCGATTTAAACCATATGAACTGTTATTCACTTTTGTTTTGAATGACATTTATCTGTAAAAAAATCAAAAAAAACGCACGAACGAAATAAACCCGTTGAACTATCGCCGCCCTTTATGAGACTCTACGGGCACTAATATCTTTGTTTTTGTTGCGATTTTTATCTCAAGAAAAACGAGACGCGAGCGATAAGAGAAAAGTTCACCTCGTGTGATGCCCGTCACACCAATTTGACGGAGACTCTATTATTCTCGTAAACATGCTAGGTGAGGCTCGGATGACTTCACCAAAGTGTCACAAAAAGTACGCACAATGTTGCACACACATTTAACCGTGCAAGCGGCTTTTACAGCACTTAAAGCAACCGGTACTAGCGCGGATGCGCAAGTAAACACTAAAACTAATTCAAGTGAGGTCAATATGAAGTATTCAGACCGAACGCGAAGTTTAGTAACTAAACCTTGATCAAGGAGTTTATAAATGGCTATTACTTATGAAGTTCGCCAAGATCTACTAACGGCTATCGTTGGTATGTTTGACGGTGCACCAACTCTAGACCTTCTTACTTCTCTAGTAGAACGTATCGAAGACGGTGCAACTGTTGCAGAACTAGCTGACGAGCTAGGTGAAACAGAAGAGCTTGCGACTATCTACCCAACTTACCTAACTGCTGAAGAATTCGCAGAGTCTTTCGTTGGTAACCTACTAGGTGACAACGTTGACGCTGACACTCTAGCACTAGGTGAAGAGTTCGTTGCTGGTCTTATCAACGGCGGTTCTTCTCGCGGTGAAGCTATGTACACTGCAATCCAAGCGCTTGCTTCAGTTTCTGAAGACGACGCGACTTGGGGTCAAGCTGCAACTCAACTTAACAACAAAGTTGACGTAGCAACGACTTTCGCACTAACAACTGACTTCTCTGGTCTTTCTCTAGAAGAACTACGTTCTGTAACAGCAGACGTTGACGCTTCTGAAGATTCTGTAACAGATAAGAAAGCGCTTATCCAAGCAGGCATCCTAGATGCAGACGCTCAAACTCAGCGTCTAACAACTGGTCAAGACTTCCTAGAAGGCACGTCTCTATCTGACTTCTTCAAAGCGACTTACTTCGACAACCAGAACACTCTACAGTCTGGTGACGAAATCGACGGTGGCGCTGGCACTGATACGCTTTACGCTAAGATCGGTAACTCTGCTGATTTCGCAATCAACGTTGAAACATCTTCTGTTGAAGTAGCGAAATTCCAAGCTCAATCTACAGTTACTGATAATTCAGACAACGAAGTTGCTTCTGACCTAGTTGCTGGCGATTCTAACGCTTACGCACAAGTTGACGCGCAAGACATGGACGGAACAGTTGAGTTCTGGTCTGTAAACTCTCGTGCTGACCTAGTAATCGAAGACGTACGTAACGATTCTGATGAAACGACAATCGTTATGCAAGACACTGATGCGGGTGACGTTGACTACGCGGTTTACTTCGATACTCAACACATCACTGCACCAGACGGTACAACTGCAGGTTCTTCTTTATACCTAGAGATCCTTGACCTTCAAGGTATGGCTGATGGTACTGGCCCTCTAACAAACAACCCATACAAAGGTGTAGTAATCACTGTTGATGGCGTTGAAGTTGAGCTAGTAGCTGACGAAGCGATCAATGCTGAAAACCTAGGTGCTGAGCCTACTTACCAAGACATCGTTGATGCCCTAAACGCAGCTCTAGAAGCAGCTGGTTACACTACGATCACTGCGTCTCTAGGTGATCAGTTCAGCAAGTACAGCTCTGATGATGGTGAGCTATACTCTGGTACAACTATCGTACTAACTAACTCTGGTTCTGAAGAGCTAGGTTCTGTTGGTTGGGTTGCAGACGGTGCAGTACCAGCTGAAACAAACGTTCACACAAACATCACGAACGAAGACCCAGCTGTAACAACTTACCTAACTCAAACTGACATCGAGCTAGACAACGTTGGTCGTGGTTCTGAGTCTGGTGACCTACGTGCCGGAAACATGTCTACTGGTGACTCTGGTTCTGCTGGTATCCAACAGTTCAACGTGACTGTACATGATTCTAGCTGGATCACTTCTTTGTCTACGACTAACGACGACCTAGAAGAAGTTTACGTTGTAAACAGCACTGAGCTACTAGACGAAGGCACTAACGGTGACCTAACTATCGGTGACAACGGTCATGACGACGGTTACAACGGTCTTGAGAACGTTCGTGTATTCGACGCGTCTGCAATGACAGGTGACGTTGATCTTGAAGCAGCTCTAGAAGATGCAGTAATTGCTAAGTACTTCGACAAAGAAGATACTGCCAACGATTACGAAACTGATAACATCCAGTTCGAATATTCTACTGGTTCTGGTGACGACACTGTAATGCTTACAGTTTCTGAAGAAGCGGTTTCTTACGAAGACTTCGAACTAACAATCGATACAGGTGCTGGTAACGACGAAGTAATCTTCGAAGTTGAAGGTACAGCTACAGACAGCCTAGATGCTAACTGGAACGAAGACCAAGAAGATCTTGATAACATCGTAATCTCTACTGGTGCGGGTAACGATACTGTTCGCGCTCTTGGCGACGGTGAAGTGACTATCACAACTGGTGCGGGCAACGACGTTGTTTACTCTGACAACTCTGGTCTTGATTCACAGGCAGCAACTTGGTTGTTCAACGCAGAAAACACTGATATCGATGACCTAGAAGGTTCTGATAACAGCGAAAGTTTCTTCCTTTACAACGCTACTGTAACGGTAACTTTCTCTGCTGGTGCTGCGGCTGCTGGTGTTTCTTCAGGCACAGCTGCTGAAGATGATAACGGTTTCGAATCTTCTTCTGTATCTATCGACGTTTCTGATTACGTTGCAGATATGGCTGACATCAATCAAGCTCTTAAAGAAGCGATCAACAACGACGCAACTCTAAGCCAGTGGTTGGTGGCGACAGATGGTCCAAACGATTCTGTAATCGTTACAGCGCTTGTTGATGGTGTTTACGATGCTGACGATCTACTTGTTACTATCGACCAAGCTGCACTGCCGACTAACCCATCTACTGCTTACACAACAGTTCAAGCAGCATGGGAAGCTTACAACGAAAACTCTGCTATCGCTGATATTCTAGATACAGATCTAGATACTCAATTAGCTAACATCAAAGCATCATCTACTAACTCAGGTTACAGCACTGTAAACGCTGCGGGTACAACTACTGGTACATCAGTACAAGCTACTCAAGGTGACGCAGTAAACGAAGTTCAAACATTGAACTTTGCTGGCGTAACTGCTGATGATACTGCTACATACACTGTAACTATCGGTTCTGACGTGTTCACTTACACAGCTGCCGCAGGTGATGGTGCTACTGCAGCTGGCGTTGCTTCTGCTGTGGCTGCAGTGATTGACCTTGATGCGAACTACACTGCATCTGCTTCAGGCACTGTTGTAACTATCGAAGCTGTTGCTGCAAATGCTGGAACGAACTTAGCTACAGCTCAAGTTGTAGGTAATAACGTAGACGCTGGTGGTGTTGATGAAGCTGCGTTGGCTGCCCTAGTAGATGTTGATACAACTACTGATGGTCTAGCGGCTGGTGCAACTCTAGTAGGTGTAGCTTCTGATGAAGAAGCTAACAACAATACGATCAACCTAGGTTCTGGTAACGACGTTCTTGCGCTAAGCACTAACGACGATTCTGCAGAAACAATCGTATTCACTGGTACTGATATCGGTAACAACGATATCTTGAACTTCGCTCTAGCTGAAGACACTCTAGATTTCACTGCATACCTAGAGAACCTATCTAGCGCTTCTGGTTCAACTGCATCTCAACAGACAATCGCTACTTCAATCCTAGATTCTGGTAACGATACTGATGCAGAAGCAGCTAACATCGACTTAACTGCAAACCTTGTAGTTGTAGTAAATGACTTCGCTGACGGTGGTTCTACTACTGAAACTTGGGCGAACTTGACTGCTGCTAGCTTGAAGGCTGCTCTTAACGATGATGGTACTGGTACTGACGACTACGCTAACATCTCTACTGCAACACACACAGAAGCAACTGATCTAGTTGGTTCAACTCAAGACTCTATCATCATGATTGAAAACGATGATAACGACGGTGAGTACAAAGTGTTTGAAGTAACTTCAACTGTTGGCACAACTGATACTGTATCTACTGTAACTCTACTAGGTACTGTAGACTTCGGTGAGTCAATCGACAACACTACTGTCGTTGCTTAATATCTCTTAATTACCTTCGGGTAGTTAAGCGTAAAGCTAAAAACCCTCATCCTTCGGGATGGGGGTTTTTTTATGCCTATGGTTTGTAGGAGCTTGCTGCGCGAGCGACCAATATGCATCACATAAGGGTAGCAAGTGTTCACCCGTAAAGCGGGTTCCTACAATGTTGGTTTGTTCACCCACACATCAGTATTTCGCAATGATGGGTGTTTTGTAGGAGCTTGCTGCGTGAGTGACCAATATGCATCACATAAAGGAAGCAAATGTTCACCCGTAAAGCGGGTTCCAACAATGTTGGTTTGTTCACCCACACATCAGTATTTCGCAATGATGGGTGTTTTGTAGGAGCTTGCTGCGCGAGCGACCAATATTCATCTCCCAAGGGAAGCAAATGTTCACCCGCAAAACGGGTTCCTACAATGTTGGTTTGTTCACCCTCACATCCATATTTCGCAATGATGGGGACTTTTTTCTTGCTACACCTTATTCAACCCCACACGTTACTCAAACTTTACACTCTCAACTTCTGCCAAACTGTTTCATCGCAAAATAAGCATTATATAATTGAATATATTAGGAATCATTATTAATAAGGATGTGACATGTCGACTCGCAATGATGTACTTTCGATTATCGTCGGAACTTTCTCTGGCGCCCCCACTGCTTCTCTTCTAGAGCGCTTTATCGCCCAAGTTGAAAATGGCCAATCACTGAGTGACTTAACTACCGAGCTCGTGGCCACTTCAGAGTTTGATACCTTCTACCCAGATACACTTAGCCATGCACAATTTGCTTCGGCATTTCTGACTGCGCAGTTACCTTTATCCTTAAGGGAAGATCTGCTCCCACTAGGGATAGAGTATATGGTGGCTCAACTAGAGCAGGGCGCTAGTCGAGCAGAAGTGGTTTACAGTGTGATTGAGAGCCTAATAAGCTTCTCCAACACAGACCCTGTGTGGGGGACATTAAAGCTGTATTTCGATGACAGTGTGGCCTTAGGCGATACGTTTGCCCGCACCAGTCCTATTGATAATCCGAGTCTACATCAGCTGCGACAAATTATTACTTCGCGTTCTCTCGATGGCGAGTCCAGCATCACCGCAGAAATAAACGAGCAAGATGTGATTTACGGTACGGATGCCAATGATGCCTTTTCTATTGTGTTAGCTAACGCGACCGAGTTAAACAATAACTTAACAATAGAAGCGGGTGAGGGGACGGACGAGCTAGTCATTGAGCTTGAGTCACTTGTTGGGCTTGGTAGTCATGGCTTAGAGCACATTACGCTGGTTAACGCGTCTGGCGAAAATATTGCGTTTGATGCCACAACGATTGACACAACATTGGAATCATTGACTTTAGCAAGTGTTGGGGAATTATCGGCTGTCAACCTGATGGCACCTTCATCTGAGTTGCAGCTGACCGCAGAGTTGACCCAAGAAAGCGTAGAGATTACCTTCGACAGCAATGCGGTTACACAGCAGCATGGCATTGCCGCGTCAGTGCAAACCGGATCAGCGCTAGTCATAGAAGTACTTGATTTTGATAGCCCAACAGGGCAATGGCTCAACAATGGCTACATTGGTTTGGCCATCTCATTAAATGGTATTACTTACGAGCTTGTGGGTGATGCGCCGTTTCAAAGTCATGCCGAGCTATTGCAGATTTTGCAAGATGCGATTCAAGAACAAGGGTTGGAAGAACAGCTAAAGGTGAGCTACGGCTCACAGTTTTCAAAGATCTCCAGTGACAATGGTGAAACGTATGTCGCGCCTGAGATTATTCTAACCAGCACATCAGGCGAGCTTTTAAACCCACAGTGGCTGGCAGATGGAATCTTACCTTGGGGAGATGTTCATACGGCGATTTACCAGCCTGAATTAGATGGGCAAGCGATAGCCAACCTAACACTCAACCAGGTAGGAGCCAATGGTGAAAGTGTCGATATACTCATCGGTGCCGAAAACAACGAACAAGATATCGCAGGCATTAACTACCTAAACCTAGACCTGATTGGTATAAACCGTCTCGAAAATATTGCTTCTACGAACAATGCTTTGAACTCTGTTTCCGTAACAAGTGAAAGCTCTGCTAGGTTAACGCTAAATGGCCTCGACGATATTGCCTCATTTACGGTCAGCGGTGGTATTGATTATACATTTATGACGGCCACCTTAACTGAGGCGAGCTTAGAGAAATACTCGATAGCTGAAACAGACTTTACTTATCAAATGTCTAATGGTGCTGATAGATTATACATTTATCTAGACGAATCGTTACAGCAAAATGAAGATCTGCATTGGATTGTCGATACTCAACAAGGTAATGATAAGGTCTGGTTTGCCACTGACTTTGCTGGAACCTTAACGGTTACAAGCTTAGCAGGACAGGTGTTTGATTTAGGTAAACTGTATTTAACCGGTGTGATAGCCGATCAAATTGAGCTGGATTTTTCAGCTTACTTGACGACTTATCAAGCAGATGACAAGGATCATACTGCTTTGGCTTCGTCTTATGTTGTGCTAGAGGCGAGTGGAGAAAATGAGATTGCAGCTAACAGTATTGTCTCGTTTGATGTTGATAGTGAGGTGTATGAGTTATTAACCGAAACGAGCTTAATCGAAGTATTCAATGGCTTAACTGAAATCGGTGAGTTATCCGATCAATCCCTTGATGCATCTGTGACTGAGGCTGACCTGAGCAGCCAAAGTACAGGGGATTATGATGACGCTAACCGAGAATACCTGCTGATTGTAGAAAACAGCGATTCCAATGAGTTTAAAGCCTTCCAGTTGCTTGCTGATGTCGGCGAAAGTGACTTTTCTAAAGCGAACTTAATTGGAAGCTATGACTTTGGTGAAATGAGCGTCGCAGAAATATTGGCATAAAGTGTAGGAGCTTTGTTTTATAGGCGCTTGCTGCGCGAGCGACAAGCAAGCAGGTTCACCCGCACAGCGGGTTCCTACAATGGCTGGTTTGGTTGACCCGCACATCAGTATTTCGCAATGATCGCAATGATGGGTGTTTTGTAGGAGCTTGCTGTGCGAGCGACAAGGAAGCAGGATCACCCGCGCAGCGGGATCCAACAATGTTGGTTTGTTCACCCGCACATCAGTATTTTGCAATGATGGGTGTTTGTAGGAGCTTGCTGCGCGAGCGACCAATATGCATCAAACAAGGGAGGCAAATGTTCACCCGCGCAGCGGGTTCCTACAATGTTGGTTTGTTCACCCGCACATCAGTATTTTGTAATGATGGGTGTTTTGTAGGAGCTTGCTGTGCGAGCGACCAATATTCATCCCCCAAGGGAGGCAAATGTTCACCCGCACAGCGGGATCCCACAATGGTGGTTTGGTTCATCCATAAGTTTTGAGTTAGCTCAGCGTAAGTCGATGAGTACTTTGTTATGTTAATCCCTGCCGCAGGAGGTGGTGGGTAGATAACAAGGAGGCTTTATGACGATTCTATTTTTTCATTTCGATGGTACTTGTAACGATCCCACCGATGCGGAGCATTATCAGCAGCAAGATATCAGTATTACTAATGTTCTAAAGTCTCATTTATGGCTTGGGGGAACGCTGTCTGCGGCCTCGACGGCGAGTCGTTTACCCTCTGGCGCGGTCAGTTTTTATTACTCAGGTGTTGGGACATACGGTTCCAGTGCGGCGCGTTATATTAACGCGGGCTTGGCGATAGAGCAGGGGGATGTGGCGAGTATCTTGAATCAGGCGCTGTTTGATTTCCAAAGTTACTTCCATGATCGTATTTCTCTAATTGTGTTAATTGGTTTTAGTCGAGGGGCCGCTTTAGCTCGGCGCTTTGCGGCACTACTGGATGGCTTGTTACAGCGACCAATCGTGATCGAGGCGGTGATGGACACGGTCGCGTCGATTGGTTTACCTAACTTAGATAAAGCGCAGCGTCCAGCCCATGAGGTGGTGTTCGAATATGGCGGTACATTACCATCCTGTGTCCGTAACGCTCTGCATTTGGTGGCGTTGGATGAACAGCGCTTAGCGTTTCGCCCAACCTTGATGAATCACGATGAGAGGGTTGAAGAAGTCTGGCTCGCGGGCGTTCACTCTGATATTGGGGGTGGTTATCGCTACGATGGCTTAGCAGATATTAGCTTGACCGTTTTGATGCGTTGGCTAGAAACGCAATTACAGCAGTCAGTGTATCAACAGCAAGTGGCTTGCCATGAGCCTTGGCTAACACCAGATATGCTGGCCATTCGACATAACCCACTGGGCATCATTCATTATCAAGATCGACTGCCATTGTACCGACATCTGACACTGGCTCCGCGGCATTGCCATGTACTCAAACAAGGTGTGCCGTGCGCTGTTACCGCCCCAAGATGGCATACATCGGTTTCTTATCGTCAAATGAAGTTGCCTAATTATCAGCCTCTTGCCCGTTGTGTGAGTAAGCCAAGTGTGTGGCAGATGCCTGAGCATCTGTCCCCAGACAGTGGTTCTACTTTGATATTGGAGCCAAATAAGAATAAATTGCAAAGCGTGTGAGGGCTATCACGTCAGTCGCTCCGAAAACTGCTAGTATGGTGGGCTGAATTGATAGGCTCGGAAGTAGTTTTGTGACGTTATCTAGAAGTGAATTGTTTGAAGGGATTCGGTTAGCGAGGCCGCTACTGATCTTATTTATCTGTGTGGCCCATTTACCTGGTATTAACAGCTATGAGTCGGATTATGACCAATACAATCAAATTAGTACTTTGTTTGCTGTTTATATTAAGGATTTTCTGGCCAGAGGTGCTGTCCCAATTTTAACCGTGATTTCGGGCTATCTTGCTTATTACTCCTACCAGAAACGTGCCTATTTAGGCATGTTAAACACGAAGATTAAGCGATTGCTAATACCATTTTTTGTATGGAATATTATTGCCTTATGTTTCTTTCTAGGACTGTATAAGGCGTTTGGTTTGCAATACGCAGATGTTACGAGCATTGATTCCTTTTGGGAGACTTGCAAAGCATTATTAGGCATTTATCGTTTGCCTGTTAATGCGCCTACGTACTTCTTACGTGACTTATTTATGATCATGCTGATTTTGCCGGTGATCCATCTGATCTGCCAAAAGTCGTGGTTGTTTGTATTGGCGGCTGGTTACTACTTGGTGTATTTCTGGAATGATCCGGGTATTACACTACGAATATTGGATTGGGTCATTCCGCTGACATTTCGTATGGATATGGTGCTGTTCTTTGCCTTGGGATATTTCTTGGCTGTGAAGCAAATAGACTGTCCTAAGGTGAGTCGTTATAGTGCGTTGGTCTATGGCATTCTACTAGGGGTCTTAGGGCTGTTGTTTAGCATGGCTTTATCGGGTTTAAACCCTGCTCCCGAGGTATATGTACAGTGGCGCATGTTACTGGGTGGGCTATTTGTCTGCGCTGCGCCGGCAATATTAGTGTGTTTAGTGAACAGTAAGGACACACCTTTTGGCAAATTGCTTGGCAAACTTTCTCCCTATTCCTTTATCTTGTTTTTATCCCACTCTGTATCCTCGACGCTGTTCTCTATATTCACCCTGAATATTTTGCATTGGCATGTTAATGAGCGTTCTAGTTCTTGGGAGCAGACAAGCTATATATTAATGTACTTAGCAACGGTCTCAATTGGAGCTGTGGTTGTATTGCTGTTTTGGCGTAAAGTGACAGAGATGTTTTCTGTTCAGCGTTTCTCAACCAGAACAGTGTAGCCCGTTAAGCAGAAAAGTAATAAAGTTTACCGACAGTGGATGTGGCTGTCGGTAAACATATCACGGTTAGCCGATAATAAAATCGGCGTTGCTTTGTGTGATGAGCTCGGTTGAGAGCCCTGTTAGGATCGCAACGGGGGTTAGTTCGTCGGCACTAATCGTGCTGTCAGAGTCCTCGCTATTGTTGAAGAGATACACGCCCATGTCCGTCTCATTCACATTCACTAAGAACACTAAATTATCGGTATAAGTGTATGTTGCATTGTTACCATAGTCGTCTAACAATGCTGCCACATCGTCGACGCTATCGCTGGCGGCGGTCGCTCCTTGGATAACAAAGTAAGATTTACCGTATTCGTCGACATCGCTTGGAGCTGTGCTGACGGATTGCCAGTCGGTTTGGATATCCGTCACGATTTGAACACGGTCTTCTAAGATTTCACCTAGGTCTGAATAAATTTTCATACCTTGGTTTAGTTGAAACGAATTGTCACCGTATAGCTTCAGATATTCATTTAAGTCTAACTGATCAATGGCGAGATCGAATCCATCGATGGTGATGGCGCTGGAGATGTCACCCATAAGATACATAGTCACTGTATCTTGTGCCGCTCGGGTTTCGCTAAGGTCAATGGTCAGTGATGAGTTGTCAGCTTCAAGTATTGCGGAATAGACGAACAGGTTGTCTTTGCCTTCTCCTGCAACAATCGTTGCTGAGTCAGCGCTGTTCTCTGAGCGGTTAATTGAGATCGTATCGTTGTCGTCACCGGCATCAATCGAGTCATTGCTGGTGCCTGAGATGGTGTCGTCCCCTGCGCCGCCAAAAGCTGTATCATTACCCGTGTACAGTGTGATGACATCATTGCCGTCACCGCCCTCTGCGTAGTCATCTCCCGTACCGAGCAACATGACATCATGACCTGCGCCACCATAAGCGACGTCATTACCGGTGCTTGCATTGATGGTATCGCTGCCGGTGCCGCCGTAGATCAGGTCATTGCCTTCACCTGCTTGGATGAAGTCAGAGCCGGCACCGCCATCGATTGTATCATTCATAATCAGGTTATACACATCGGCATCAATGCCTTCTCGCTGGCTGCTGGTCAGTTCGTATTCCTCGCCGTAGAGATAATCCATGCCATCGCCACCGCTGATGCTGTCGCTGCCTAGGCCGCCATATACCGTATCGTTACCATTGCCGCCATTGAGAATCTCGTAGAATGCATCAACCGATGTGTTACCCGCATCATCTTGTTCAAGGTAAAAACCAGCCTCAAGGTAGTCTGAACCGCCACCACCGTTAATAGAGTCTTGTCCTTTCCCGCCATAGATCTTGTCAGCGCCTAAACCGCCAGACAGGATATCCGACTGACTGCCGCCGATAATGGTGTCATCACCAAGCCCAGCTTCGATGATGTTACTGCTGTCATCCGAGCCAGTGATGCTTTCACTCGCACTGGTGTCAGTGAGTGGCGTAGTAGTGCTTTCTATATCCGTTAGTGTCGCTTGGCTGGCTTGGGCGAGGGCTTCTGAAATCGATCCTTCGTCTGCGTCGACACCTTCCAGTACAGACTGAAGGGTGCTGATATCTGTATTCCCTAAGCCTAATTGTGTGGAGTATTGATAAGCGGCTTCTGCACGGTTAGCAAGGTAAGAGCGTGTGCTTTGAAACGCGTCCAGAATGTCGTCTTGCTCTAAATACTCAATCGCTGTTAAGGCTAGGGTGCCAACCTCCATGCCGTCCTCCAAATGGCTTAAAAAATACTGATACGCGATTGAATCGGCACTGTCAGTATCGTCGCTGTCTGGATTCAAGCCAAGGTTGAGGGTTAGATTGCGTGCTTGCTCTTCGTTTGTGTTACCTAAATAGGTAGACGCTAAATCGCTTTGCCCCCAGCTTGCTGCCAGCGTTGCGATATCACTGTTTGCTAAAGCTTGACTGCTTTGGCGGTAGTAGGTCTCACCTAAGGCGGCATTAAAAAGTAAGGTGGTGAGTTTGAACAGGTGGGTATCAGACTGAGTCATCGTTCTCTCCATAAATATTTCTTCCTAGGCTTTCTTAATCCAATGCAAAAAGCCGATTTTTGTCCATACACGGCCTATTAGGCCGTGGCAATGAGTCTATACCACAAGATTATGGAGAAGATAGAGAATGAGAGACGTTTACACTTTTCTGACTCAGTTTATTGTTTGTATTCTGCCTAGGGGAGGGTAGTTATCTATTTCTTTATGCTATCGCTAACATTTGGCTTAGCTTAGAATGTCTGCATAAAGGTATGTGTATCGCAAGATATATAAGGAACTCGTTTTGATCCCTACTATTTATTTTCATCAAGAAGCTTATTCGACGAGTGGGCCTAAACTGATGGGACGCAATGCCGCTGGTGAATCGTTTTTACGGGCGGTTTTTCAATATGCGAGCGCCGAAGAAATTTGGGCTTATGTTGATCAATCACACCAAGCAAAGTCATTTTTTGCGGAGGGGCAGCGGCTAGCACCACATAAACAATATCGAGCATTAACGACGGACCGTTTCGGGTTACTTGAGCGAGCAGGCATGCTGTATCTACCTGGGCCAAATTTAAGTGCTTCCGCTTGGCAGCGAAATGTATTGGGTGCCAATTTATGGAGTTTAGTGGGGATTACTCATACGGTATGCACTAAGGGGGCGATGGATGAAATTACTGAGCTAATTAGCTCACCTGTTCAACCTTGGGATGCTCTCATTTGTACCTCTCACTCCGTCAAGAAGAATGTCTTAAATATATTGCAGTCACAAATGCAATTTTTCTCGGAGCGTTTTGGTGCCAAGCAGTTTCCTCTACCACAACTGCCTGTGATTCCATTGGGTATTCACTGCCAAGATTTTAATTTTAGCGATCAAGTGGTTGTTAATTCGCGCTCGATACTAGGTCTTGATAAGAACGATGTTGCGGTTTTGTTTGTGGGGCGTTTGTCCTTCCATTCAAAGGCTCACCCATTAGCTATGTATCAAGCTTTGGAGTTGGCGCAACAGACCACAGCTAAGAATATAGTTTTGCTTGAACTAGGCAGTTATGCCAGTGAGCATATTAAGAAAGCATTTGAAGAAGCTTTTATGGCAGCCGCGCCGAGTGTTAGGCGTATTGTGCTAGATGGTGTGAAGAAAGAAAACTTCACTTTAGCCTGGTCATCTGCCGACCTGTTTTGTTCTCTTGCGGACAATATACAAGAGTCATTTGGTATTACGCCTATTGAGGCAATGGCAGCCGGTCTCCCTGCTATTGTGTCGGATTGGGATGGTTATAAGGAATCGGTGATTGATGGCGAAACAGGGTACTGTATTCCATCGATCCAGCCATGCCCTGGATTGGGTAAGGATCTTGCGATAAAGCATGCACTGGGAGTGGATTCGTATGATCGATATATCGGTTATACTTCTTCGCTTGTTGCAATTGATATTGATCAGACTGCGGCCGCTATTCGTTTATTAGCCGATCACCCAGAGCAGAGAAAGAAAATGGGGGAAGCCGGTCGTAAAAGAGCACTAGATGTGTACGATTGGTCTGTCATTATTCCCCAATACGAAGCACTTTGGGGAGAGCTGGAATGTATCCGTAAGAACTGTACTGCACAGAATCAAACCATTTGGCCAGCAAGATTAGATCCGTTTGAGGCATTTTCTCACTACCCGAGTCAGGTATTAGATGGGGCGACGATGCTTATTTTACGAGATCCCAAGGCGTTGCGCTTTCGTGACTTGTCTATGGTGAATTTTGCTGAATCGGTGACGCTTAGTACCAAGGAAGCAGATGCGATTGCTTATTGTTTACAGAGTGAGCCAAAATCGGCGCAAGAGGTAGTGGCCCATTTCGCTAAAAATGAGCAACCTCGGATTTTGCGGGGAATCGCAAATTTATTAAAGCTAGGAGTGCTGGCGGTTGCTTAACAAATAGTTGACCCACTTTGGCAAAGTAATGGTTTCTAAGTCGAATTCGGCAACAGCTTTGTTTCTTGCCGCTTGGCCTAGGTGTCGATATTGCTCTGGGGCGTCGAGAACACCACTGACCGTGTTGGCGATCTGTTCGATATCAAAAAAATTCACCATGAGGCCGTTTACGTTGTCCTCTATGACTTCTTGTAGTGGGGCGGTATCTGAGGTAATCAAAGTACAACCGACCGACATCGCTTCAACGAGTGACCAGCTGAGTACAAATGGGTAGGTGAGGTATATATGCGCAGAGGAGATCTGTAAAACACTTCGATACTGCCCATAGGGCAATTTGCCAGTGAAATGAACATTTTGCCAGTCCACTCTGTTTCCAAGTTCTCTAATATAATGCTCGCGGAAGTTCTCGCCATTTGCTAAACGCGAGCCATAGCTGACATCGTCACCACCTACCACAAAGATTGTAGCATCAGGGTGCCGAGCTTGAATACTTGGCAAGCTGCGCATAAAACTATGAAAGCCTCGGTAAGGCTCTAAATTACGCGCAACATAGGTTAAGATTTTGTCTTGTTTTGTGTAGGTGATTCCTTGCCAGCTGAAGTTTGCATGGTCATCGGGCTGCATACGCTGAGTATTGACGCCTTCGTGGAGCACCTCGATTTTGGAATGAAACTCTGACGGGTAAAGCGACTTCTGCCAATGTGTGGGTGAGATAGCGGAATCCGCCTGTGTCAGACTTAACAGCTGTGTGCTATTGCGGCAAAGAACTCGAAATGGACTCTCTGGATTTGCCGGGAACTCAGGATCAAAGTCGACATCTGAGTTTTCAGCTCGATAATAAAACTCACAATATTGAATGTGTTTTGCATTAGGGAAAATAGGTTTGAGAAACAGGGCTTCTCCCCAGCCCGAATGCGTCACAATTACATCGGGGCGAATCCCTTTTTTTTGTAAGCTCTGTGCTGCCCTGACGACCTGTTGGCCACGGCGAATGTGCTCTTCATGAGCTTTAAGATAGTGATGGGTGTTATCCCCCGCGCCCTTAGGGGTTGCATAACCTAATACGGTCACGCCTTTGGGTGAATAGCCTTTGGGAATATTTTTAACGTCTCCGAGGCCAAATACTTGATGCTCGGTATTGGCGCCTAACCATTCTGCAATATGGCGGAACTGCGCCGGGAAGTTTTGATGAATGAATAGAATAACCAATGAGTGCCTCACTTAAATCCGTTTGCATGGGATTTTAGCAGGCTGCTAGGCAAGGCGTAAGACAAATTTCAGAGGAGTAGTGGAAGCCGTCATGACGGCTTCCACGAGAGCACTTAACCAATAATAAAGTCAGTATTCCCCTGCGATAATGCAGCACTGGCTGCATTATCGGTTGTGTGATAGAAAGCAAGGTAGCTTTCATGAGCAAAAAAGCTCCGCTTACTGAGCAAACGGAGCTTTATTTGGAAGGAAGTACCAATGGGAAGTTTTGACGAAAGGTCTTACATCAAGACAAGCCCATTTTCGAGTGCTTCGGTTTGATAGCTTTCAACCCCTGCTGCGAGGATGAAGACATCTTCTCGATTTAGGTCTGTGTCAAGGCGATCCACCCAGTAGTCGATGTCGTTCTGTGTGAACGGTTCGTCGACCACTTGCGCTGCCAGCGTGGTGATAAAGCTCGCATCGTCAAGAGCTTGCCATTGTTCTTGGTAGGCCTCGGTTTGCATCAGAGCACTGGCCAGCCCAGTCAGGCTGAGTTGATCGCTTTGGTAAGCGTTTAACTGCTCAAGGCTTGGCGCATTGCCCGTCATCAATTGCCCCAAGGTTCCCAGTTGCATTAAGGTGCTGCTGGATAGGTTGGAAGCAAAGAAGTCGAGAGTCGCATCGCTAAATTTAACTTGCTCTATATCCACCAAAGTGTCGGTTTCAATGTAAGCATCGTCTTGATACAGCAGTGCCAATTCCCCTGCGCTGGTGAGTGTGAATTGGTAATCCTCAGTGCTACGAGATTGAATTGCCAGATCATCGCCATCGCCCCCGTCTAAACGGTCGCTACCATGACCACCGACCAATGTATCATTACCGGCTCCACCTGCCAGATCATCGTCACCAATGTCTTCTTGCAGACCTGAGTTACTGACATCGGTCGCTTGCGCTAATTGCATCACACCAGTACCACCGTAGAGTAGGTAGTTACTGTTATCGTCGGCAATCACATCTAGCAGTAAAGCCTCCCATGAGCCGCCATCATCAATGTAGCTAACGGCCTCGTTGATATCGTCTCGATTAATGTCTAAGAAGCGCCAGAAGGTTTTTAGTAAAGACCACACTTGGTCTTCTGTTGCATCCGTTGCACTGATATTGGCTTGCTCACGCCAGTCGATCACAGCTTGAGTGGCGTATTCCAGTAGTGTGGTGTCGGAGGTGGCCGCTTCGTTTAATGCGTCAACCGTGTACAACTCGCCGTCGAAGACTTTCTTCAAAATCGCTAAGGTTTTCAGACGCGTGCTGTCTACCCCAACCAAGGCAAAGTCATCACTGGCTTGCAACAGACTGTCAATTGACGCAGACATATCTTGTGCAAACGCTTGGCCTTCGTAGACATAAGACGCTTGGCTGTACCAGTCTCCTGTGAATTCAATGGTGTCCAACGCTGAGTCGGACAAGTCCAATTCCTCCGGCGTGTACAGTGTGGTGATTTCCCCCGCACTGTTGAGACTGAATACTAATTGACCATTGTCTTGCTGCGAGCCTTGCAGTAAATCGTCGCCGACACCGCCACTTAGGGTATCGTTGCCGACCCCGCCGATCACGGTATCATTACCGCTGTCGCCGTAAAGTAAGTCATCGCCACCTTTAGAACCGACCACATCATCACCGGCACCACCGTGGAGTTCATCGTCTTCAGCTCCCAGTACAATGTTTTGCGCATTGGCACCGGCGTAGACAATATTGGCCCCTTCACCGCCTCGAATCGTCACGTTGGTACCGACAATGACCGCAAACTCGATGTCATTAAGGTCCAACACCGTGCCGGCTGGCAGGTTACGCGTGTCAATGACCAGCGCTTCTTGGTAGGTGCTATCTGAAGAACCAGTGATCTTAATCGCTTCCGACGTTGAAGACGTACCATCGCTGGTTAGCTCAATCTGATTCACCCATAGGTTCTCAGTGCTTTCAAGCGCTTCGAGGAAGGTATTCCCCGAGTTTTCCATCTCGTTCAAATCTTCTTCGTCTTCAGCACTGTCATCAATCAGAGCAATCAGGTTCTCCAATTTGTTCTGCGTGCTGGCCGTGGTATTCGAACGAGTCGTCACCCCTACACCCGTAGGCAAACTCACCGTTGTCACCACTTGGTTGGTATTACCGTTGGCATAGTGCAGAGGAATATCCGCATCATCAGTGGTGTCATCGGAGTCTTCTCGGGTAGAGGTGACTGGTGTGACCGTCACGGTTTGAATGGTATTACCATCCTCATCTTGCTCTTCAGTCGTCGTCACATCCACACCGTCGACTTGTTCCGAAGTGGTTGTCGGTGTTGTTGGGGTTGTCGGTGTAGAAGGGCGTGCGCCGACATCCATCGTTACCGTGTATGCTAGAGCGGAGTCATCGGTGCCATCGCTGACGGTAAAGGTAAACGATGCATAGCCTGCTCCGGTACCGCCACTATCAGGCGTAAAAGTCAGGTCGCCAATGTTTAAGGCATCAATCTGATCATTGGCATTAACATCTTGACCTTGATATTGAAGCACGCCATCCGTTGGTAAGCTTACGATGGTGATATGATCTAAAGTATCGCCAGTATCCACATCGCTAAAACCAAAATCCGATTCTTGGAAAGTGTAAGTGCCATTGTAGGCTACTGATTCCGTAGTATCCGCGGCAGTCGGAGCATCATTCACAGGGGTGATATCGATATTGACGCTGCCCAAGGCGGTGTTAATGCCACCATCGTTTACGCTTAAGCTCACGTTGGCAGCGTCGTTGCCTGCTAGGTTTGCGCCAGGTGTATGGGTGATGTTGGCTCCATTGAGATAAGAATCTATATCAGCGATGGTTCCAGTCAAAGTGAGCGCCGCCGATGTACTGCCTCCGATCGTCACTCCGCCGCCACTGCTAGCGGATAACGTGCCAGCGCTCGCAGTCAACGTCAGAGTAACATTACCTGAGGTATCAACATCTGACAGCGTTACGGCAGATAAATCTAAGTTGGCCGCTGTGTCTTCGGTAAAACTGGCATCGCTTATGAGCCCACTCAATTGTGGTGCATCGTTAACCGCTGTCACGACAACACTGACGTCAGCACTATCGCTTCCCTGACCATCGGATATAGTAATGCTGACAGTACGGGTGGACTCTGCTGGGGTATCTCCAGTCACTTCAAAGGTTAACGCTCGTAGCAACGACTGAACCAAGGCAGGGGTCGAGAGCGCACCCAAATTAATGGCAAAGTCATTACCTGCTGCAATATTATTGACCAAGGTACCAATCACGGTCCCAGAGACAGATACATTGGAGCCTGCGGTCGTACCAGCTAGGCTAACCACACCATTAGTATCCACCGACAATACGTCGCTTGCGGCATCTGCGCTGGCGGTCACGCTCACGGTTACGGTGCCGCCATTAAGATCTACGGAGTCGGCATCCGTTAGCATGGCATTGGAGCCTGCATCCAGTAGTACAGCACCAGCGCCTTCGGTTGCGTTGACACTATCACTATTCAGGTTACTAATGACTGGTGGGTTAGGGGTGACGCTAATCGTAAAACTGCCACTGTCATCAGCATCACCACCATTAGCGGTACCGTCGGCATCGTTGAGTGTCAAGGTAAAATCGCGATTGCCCAATGCAGATGGTGCATCGTAGAGCAAGTTTTGCAAGAAGGTTTGCACAAGTGTACTGGAGGCATTCGCACCGAAATTGATGGTCAAAGTATTTCCACCTTGACCATCGTTGGTTATATCTACAGTACCGATATCTGTACCTGAAACGGAAATGGTTTCGTTCGCGCTGATCACAGCATCCCCGCCAGATGTGACGGTAGTGCCATCGACAGACCAATTGCCGTTGGTGGTGCCTGTTGTTTGTGTCAACGTGATAAATCCGCCGCTGTAGTCAGCACTATCCACGTTAGCGACGGAGGCGTTGGCAAAGCCGCTCAACGTCTGGGCACCATTGCCCGCCACCACTTGACTAGTTTCGGTATACACATTGCTCACTACCGGCGCATCGTTTACACCGGTCAACGACACTGTGGAGGTGAGGTTTGGCGTGGCTGCGTTGTTGCCGCCATTGGCTGTGTCGCCACTGTCGGTAACGCTGGTGATGGTGACGACACGATTGCCGGCGGTGGTGGGGTTATCTGAGCTGTTGCGGTAAGTCAGGCTATCGACCAGAGTTTGCAGCTGTGCTTCTGTTAATGTGGCCCCACTAAATGAGACCGTGGCAGTACTGCCTGCAACCGAGACGCTTACACTCAGACTATTGGCGGCTGTAGTGACCGAGTTGCCGTGTGTTAACGCTACGTCAGAACCATCGAACGAGAGAATTTCGGCAGAACCATCTGAAACATTGGTGACTGTGAGGGTCAACGCTGAGAATGTTTGTCCAGTTTCAATCGTATCTGTGCTGACGGTATTAAACAGATCCTGCGCACTGCCTCCTTCAATAAAGGTGGGGTTGCCACCCGTGGCGGTCATGCTGGGAGCATCGTTGACATCGGTGAGGTTCACCGTAATGGACCCAGTGTCATTCGCTCCTCCATCGCTGACAGTAAAGTCTAGCTGAACGTTAGCTGGTAGATCATCGCTGTTGTTACTGTAGCGAATAGCTTGCAATACTTCGTTTACCAGCGCTGTAGAGGGTGTGGTACCGTTATCGGCAAAACTTAGTTGTAACTGGCCATCGCCAGTATTAGCGATGGTAGCGATCACGTTACCGCCAGCGGTGACCGTGCCACCACCATTGGGGCCACCAGCTATGGTCAAGTTACCTCCAGTGAGTACGCTGAACAAATCCGCTGCATCGGCACCGCCATTGCGTACTATAGTTAAACTTGCACCGGAATAATCGCCATTACCACCGTTTAAAGCATCCAACTCTAGATCACTAATGCTGGCATCGGCATCTAGCTGCACTGCTGCTGCACCTTCTGAATAGCTTGGTGTGCCATCTAGTCCAGTAAATATTGGTGCATCGTTCACGGCATTAATGGTCACACTGGCGGTATCTGAAGCGCTAGAAAATGGCGTAGCGCCACCGGTCGCAGAGGCACTAGCAGTGCTGCCAGCACTCCCAGAAGACTTGTCCCACGCATGGAAGGTGATGTTGGCTGTACCGTTGTAATTAGCGTTAGGCACAAAACGTACAAGCTGAGTGCTGGCGCCACTCAAGCTGCCATCAAGAAGCCTTGCTGAGGCAGTTATGTCGACAGTGCTGCCAGTGGTAGCAGAAAAATTGCTCCAGCTGGAACCGTTATCGATACTATATTGCCAAATACCATTGGTGTTATCGACCTGTGTTACAGCAATGGCTTCTACTGCTCCACCATCAACGTCGCCAATCGAGCCATCGACCACCATGTCCGCCACGCTGGTGCCGGGGTTATTTGCGTTGTTAGTGCCGTCGTCATCGTTATCAGCACCAGAGCCATCGTCGTCACCAGCGTCTTCGTCGATAGCGGTTAATACCGGAGACTGACCTGCATCCAGAGTTGGCGCATCGTTTGCGGCAGTGATGTCAGCATTGACGCTACCGAGGGCAACGTTACCTGAACCGTCTCCATCATTGGCGGTGATGGAGAAGGTCGAGGCGTCGTTACCACTGTCGTTGCTGGCCCCCGTCCACTGGATGTTACTGGCGGTGCCCAGATAGGTGTTGATGTCCGCGGCTGTCCCTACCAAAGTAATGGTAGTAGAGTTGACCAGTGTTTCTGTGACACCTGCGCCAACGCCTGCACCATCGGCGGGGGCGGCAAACGAACCCTCGCTCGCGGTAAGCGTCACAGTGAGAGTCGCACTGTCCACATCGGCAGAAGAAACAGTCGATAGGTCAACATTTCCTTGGGTATCTTCAGTAAATGTAAGATCAGACGGTAACCCTGTCGCCGTAGGGTCATCGTTGACAGCGGTGATGTCGGCGTTGATAGTGCCAAGGGCGACATCCCCCGAGCCGTCGCCATCGTTCGCGGTAACGGTGAAGGTAGAGGTGTCGTTACCAGTATCGTTGGCAACTCCTGTCCACTGGATATTGCTGGCAGTGTCTAGATAGGTGTTGATATCCGAAGCTGTGCCGACGAGCGTAATCGTCGTAGCGTTGACCAAGGTTTCTACGACACCACTGCCAACACCGGCACCGTCAGCGGGGCTAGCGAAGGTACCTTCGCTGGCGGTGATGGTGACGGTGATGTTGCCGCTGTCAACATCCGCGAAGGTAGCCGCAGACAGATCGACATTACCCTGAGTATCCTCCGTAAATGTAATGTCGCTCGCCAGCCCTGTCACCGTCGGATCGTCGTTCACGGCAGTGATGTTAATGGTGACGGTATCGGCTGTTCCATTTGTCGTGCCATCGTTTGGTGTGACTGTCAGTGTGGCAGCGGTTGTGTCATTGGTATCTGATGTAAATAGGATATTGCTGGTATTATCGAGGAAGGTATTTAAATCTGCTTCCGCGCCAGACAATGTCATGCTGCTGGTGCCTG
Organism: Marinomonas ostreistagni; assembly: GCF_016461785.1. Lineage (GTDB taxonomy): Bacteria > Pseudomonadota > Gammaproteobacteria > Pseudomonadales > Marinomonadaceae > Marinomonas > Marinomonas ostreistagni_A. The sequence continues at coordinate 126,914 of NZ_JAEMUH010000011.1, forward strand.
AGCCAGCTACTGTGACACCACTGGCGGTGCCATTGCCACCCAACGCTGCAAGGGTACCGCGATCTACGCTTAGGGTCAGAGTAATAGGATCATCAGATTCAGCATCAGAGATGTTATAAGCAGATAAATTGATCGCTGTGGCAACGTCTTCCGTGGCCGTCACGTCAGCAGGCGTACCGCCTAGACTAGGGGAGGTGTTAGATATAACTGCGGCAGAGAAGTCCAGTACATCAATTCCTAACGCAACGTTTGTTCCAGTGAAGCGAATTTCGTCAATGTTTTCCCAGTCAGAGTCAAAGGTGAGTGAACCACCATTCCCTCCTAGTCCATTGTTTGTATAGCTAACACTCCCTGTTACATCATTTGAAGTGAAATCAATCGTATCACTAGCAACTTCTACTCCATCTCGATAACCTTTAACTGTATAGCTTGTCCCTGCTCCTTGTCCTATACCTGCATCAGCTTCCATTGATACGATCTTAAATTCACTGCCGTCACTGGAGGCGATTCGAAAGTCCGCTGCTCCTATATCTATATTTCCGCCATCATTATTGAAGATTAAAATTTTATCTGATGGTGATCCTGAAATAGCATAGTTAGCGGAGAGAGGTTGAATAGAAGTATAGCTATTTGTTGCGGGTGATGTTGTGGTGTAGGTAATACCATTTAAGGTATATGAGTTACCGACGACACTTGTAGCTTCTGAATCAAAATCTTGATCGGACGGAGTCGCTAATGTGTGAAACCAATCTTGCTGCGCTTGTGGGGCGACAAAAACAGATGTTGATATATAGCCTGAAGTTTGCTCTAGCGACCATTGCTCCCCATCGTGTGCGTACCCAACTGGTGTTGATGATGCGGCGACATTACAGGAGGTAAAGTAGTTTAGCTTCTGTAAGAATTGCTGTCCCTCTGCTCCTTTACCTGTTTCACAACCGTACAGTAGGATATCCGCTTCTGCGGACATAGCTTTTGACCAGCTAGCTAATTGCGCTTGATATTGTTCCAGTGTCAGGGCATTTAATATGCTATTACTAAAGATCAGCTGCCCCGGTGCACCGTGGGTAACGATATGTAGGGCATCTAGGTTTTTATATTGTTGCAGTATGGTGGTGATCTGTGAGATGGCATCGCTATCAGCTTCTAAAAAAACAGCTTTGATATGCTTTGGGATATCTTTAATCAGTAAGTCCCGATCAGAAACCGTTGGATCAATAAATATAAGCTGAGTGTAAGCTGCGCTCATAACGATGTCCTTTTTTAACAAATTTGCCTGATGAAGTAATAATTTAGTTAGGCGAAAACTGCCCTTAAACATTTGTTTATCGACGCTTAATAACGAATCTTTAATCTACCCAAACACCTTATAATAGAATCTACAAGGCGATTGGGTATATTTTTGAACTTAATTTCGAGATGGGAAAAGCCCTTCAATACAGATAATAAATGGAATCACTGTGCTAGGTTGATACAAGCTGAATGCTTGCGAGGCTCCTGTATAACCTACTGAGACTGTACCACCAGTAATGCCTCCTCCACCAAACACATTTATATCAATGGCATCCGCAGCCATTACTACGCTAGCTGAATTGGAGTAGCCATTTAGCTCGGCAAGCCCATTTTTTGTTACCCCCCAATATTTATCGGTAGGCTCAGATGAATCAGACCCTGTTCCAGCGTTAACCGTAGCTGTTGCTGTTATCTGGCCTGTACCTCCCCCTTGATATTCCGGTTCAAAGACCGCAGCGTGAGTATGGCTTGGGAGTTGCGCTTCCGTTAATTCGTGTGTTGGTAGACCGAATCTTTGGCCAATGATTGCTGGTGCTAGCCCAGGGCCGTTGCCATATCCTACTGGGGTGCGGCCACGCATGTCAGGTAGTGAAAAGGTCGTACGGCCATCTCCTCCCCATAAAGTCCCGAGAATTGCGTATAAGGCAGTATTTTGTGAAATAGAGAATTGTTGTCCATGGCAAAAGGACCAATTCGCTGGGGCGAATGATCCGGCAAATTGTAGAGTAGTTCCGTAGTAGTAGTTTTCCATAATGCTTCTCCTGCTATATTATGGGGGGCGATATACGATATTTATGGTTTAGTTCCTGGATGGAAATAATCCATCGACACAAACAATAAATGGAATCACGGTACTGGGCTGGTACAATTCAAATGCTTGTGAAGCGCCAGTATTGCCAACAGTTACAGTGCCCCCTGTGATACCACCGCCTCCACTAATGGAGATGTTTATGGCGTCAGTAGCCATTGTCACCCCAGCAGAGCTGCTATACCCATTCAATGCTGCCAGCCCATTTTTAGTAACACCCCAATATTTTCCTGTAGGGTCTGAGGCGTCGGAGCCAATACCTGCGTTGACGGTAGCCATGGCGCTAATGCTGGAACTCGATCCACCTCCCATAGGTGTGAAAATGGCGGTATGAGTATGTGATGGCATCTCGTTGAGTATTAATGTGTGTATATCGCTACCGAAACGTTGGCCAATCATATTGGGGGGGAGTCCAGGCCCTGTGCCGTATCCTACAGGCGTTCGCCCTTGTAATTCGGGTAGTGCAAAGTCTGTTCGGCCATTACCTCCCCATAAAGTGCCGAGAATTGCAAATAATGCTTGGTTCTGTGCAATGGCAAGCAGATTTCCATTGCAAAATGCCCAACGGTGAGGGGGGAAGTTACCTGCAAATTGCAGCGTGGTTCCATAGTAGTAACCGTCCATCTTATGTCTCCTTATTAAGCTGTTTTATTTACTTGCTATCTAACACGTGTTATCTCGTTTAGTTCACTCCCAATTAGTTTGTTATGTAAACTTAATTCCGGATGATAGGTAACAGGCTTTAGCAAAACGATAGCCATCTAAAACGCCATCGTTGTTCGCGATAATATCGAGTCGGATACTTTCCTCTTTTAGAGCAACGATCAGCCCCTGCTCAGGGGAAAGGTGGATGATGGTACCAGGAGGTGCGCCATAGGTAGGTAACGATGAAGGCGTTGCTTGCAATAGCTGGGCCTGACTCTGTCCCATACTTAACCTCGCACCACCATGCTGAGGGTTGCCAGCTCTCACTTGGTCACATAGTTGTTTCGCAGTCGTGTTATGCCAATCAATGACTAGGTCTTGCTCTGTTAATCTTGCCGCTGTTAGCAAACATTTGCCTTGTTGGGGGCTTTCTTGCAATTGCCCAAATTGCTTAATTTGTTCGAAGACAGTTTCTAGCAGAGCAGGTATGCTTTGAATCAAGTTACTAAATAAACGGTTGGCGGTATCGTATGAGCCAATGCTGATGGTTTCCTGAGCAATGATTGCTCCCTGATCAAACTGTTCCGTGAGCCTATGAGCTGTCAGCGCAGATTGAGTCTCGCCATTACGTATTTGCCAATACACAGGGTCCGCCCCGCGATAGTTTGGTAGCGCAGATCCATGCAAATTAATGAGACCATGAACCGGTGCGTGAGCAATCTGCATAGGGATTTTCTCACGACAACAAAAAACGATACCTAGTTGGCTGTTCCAGGTGGCCAGTGCAGTGATAGGAGTATCGATATCATTTGTTGGACAATGCTGTGTGGCAATATTGGCTTGGTTTAATTGTTGCGCCAGGATGGCTTTCTCTTGGTCTAATTGCCCAAAAATCAGTACGCCAGCGAGTTTGTTTATTTGAGCTAAATAGCTAATGAGTCCGAGCGATGATGCGCCAGTCGTGAGAACTGTGACTTTTAAATCTTCTAACTTATACATCGCTAAATCCCTTAAGCTATTGTAGGTAAAAATCCTGGCGCCCCTGATAATTTATAGTAAAACTTGAGTCGATCACCACTTTTGACGAGTAGATCGTCAGGCTCAGCGACTTTGGGAACAAAGTCGATACAAACGGACATGTCACATAGGGGATGAGTAATCCCTGAATCGTATTCACTGATCTTTTCTTGGCCAAATGTGGTTACAGTGACACAGAGCAGCAGGTTCGTCTTATCAATATTCTCTATGCTTTTAGGGACTTGGACTTGATTGCATTCAATTAGCTCCATTCCATCCCCAAGAGGTATTACGGTAAGTTTACGCAACGATTCAAGCGTCAAAGAAAACACTTCACCCAGGCAGACTCGCTCACTTTGGATAGTTTCATCAACTAGACTTGAATGAGTCCGTTTATTGTCCTTCCATTGGTCGACAAACTCTCTTTGTCCAACATTCAGAGAGGCCGTAACCACAATCTTTTCAGGTAACATGATGGCATCAGCGGTAAGATATGGCGCTAGGTGTCGAGCAAAAGCAAGGTGTCCTTCCCTCGTAAAGCCATGTTGTAACGCCTCCATAACAAGTACATCTATTGGATGGTTTGGGTGGTAATTCATCACATCGCAGCAGAGTACTTCGTGGATATAGTCAGAAATATCCAGATCAGAGATCAATTTATTGAGCGCTTTTATCGCTCCGGGTTGGATATCAATTAAGGTGACTTTTAGCTGATGACGAGCGGTATCACTCGCGGCATAGTGGCGTATCAATGGCAATAACAGTGGAGCAAAGGGACCGCAGGCAGGGTAAACAATGTGTATTTTCTGGCTGCCTTGCTTGCTTTCTAATGCTTGGTGAATGCCACGGATAAAAGCTTGAACACGATAAATATCTTGAAAAGTGTGCAAAGCATGCTCCACAGACATCACTAACCCCGTTGCATTAAGGTATGAAGTGGTTTGTTCAGATTCGGTTAATTCTGCTGTTTGGTAACTGGTGAGTAAATTCTCATAAGCCGTGGCAAATAATTCAACCAATTGATCGTGGGGCAACTGGGTGTCTAATATTTTTGTGACAAGGTTTTCTAAAGATAACTGGAGTGCTTGCTGAGCTTCATTTTTAGGTAATTGATTCAGCAAGCTATTTAATTGTTTACGCAAATGCTGATTACAGATTTCCTGTAGCTTTGGATCAGCGAAAGACACTGGAGAGGAGGGGGCATTTTTAGGTTTCATTCTTATTCCATTAAAGTGATTTTTATTGAGCTTAGGTATCTCACTACTTCCTTATAGAGAAGAGGTGCTAGCTCCTCCGTATCAGCCTTACCACATTGTTAGTCTAAATTGATGGTTATTTCAATAGAGATATATCAATATGAATAAATTTTTTTACTTATTAATATGTTTGCACTATCTAGGTGGTTTTAGGTAGGTGGTTTTAGGATTCGCGTTAATATTATTAGGGCGCAAAGTTACTGTTCCTTAGATGTTTGCCATATAGCTCGATAGTGGTTTGCCAACTCTAACGCTGTCTCACTTCCCAAATATTCTAATTGTTCAATAACCTGTTGTACGTTTTCATCGGTAATGCTGGCACAGCCATATTTGTATTCAACAATCATCGTTTGATAGCCTGAGCCTGAAAATAGCGCGCTTAGCCAGTCGTTAACGATGCAGTCAATGACCAGGTGGACTCGGTTTGTATCGCTACCATTTACGACCTGATGAGGGTAGTTAGCGTTCATATACCAACATTCCCCTTCGGCAAAATGAACTGGCTGATCATTGATTTTGAACTCGACATCAGCGTGAGTTTGTATGGGGATGTGTAAACGCGCGCAGCCGTCCTCAAATCTAAGGTCTTGATCTGTATGACGGCGTATTTCTTGTCCAGCTTGGAGGGACATTAACCTGGCAGAGACGATAGTGCATTGAAAGCTGGACAGTACCTCTTGCAAGTATTCACTTTGTTTCAGGTAGAGTGTGCTTTGATAACGACCTGGATTGGTTTCTACTACCGTTGCGTTGTCTACTTGACCGTCAACAGCTCTGAGCGGCAATGATGACCAGCCACCATCGTGTGCATGTCGATTGATATGCTCTATCCAAGATTGCTTTTGTAGACATCTTAAATCTTGCTTTAAACGCTGGATGTCAAATGTCAAAGGAAGCTTATGGAAAGCATCAGTCATAGTGCATATCCCCATATCTAAGAATGAATCATTTATAATTTCTATGTCAGTTAGGGTTTGTTAGTGGCTTGAACTAATGTCTGTTTATTCGGACTAACAACTAGGCTTGAACCTATAAACTTTATCCCAGTGTCAACTTCTTGACCGAAACCTAATCGGTTTGCAACCACTGTGTAACGCCTTTCTTTAAGGTTTGCTGAATAATCGTTTCGATGCATTGTTATGTCTACCAAATTGCCTAAAGGTAAGATTGAATCTCGGTTGGGTGCACTCAGGCATCGCTGGCACAGCGTGTTCATACTCGTCTTGGCATCCTTCCCCCATTACAAAAAGACTGCCGTCGTTTAACTGAAAACGATGTAGCTCCGTGTGATCGCTTTTTCTTCTAAGCTGAAACTCTCTTGTCGTCCCAAGGCTTATTGAAGGAATGATATTAGTAGAGCCAAAGGCTGGCGGATCATAGTGGAACCCCATGTGTTCTTGGCCATTTGGATAGAACAAACAGACGCAAACGTCGAATTGCAGTCCTATATGCTGGTTGACTCTGTCTCTTATTTTCTCTAGTAGTGGTGGCAAAGGGGCTCGTCGACCGTGTTCTTTGGGGAAAATATTGAAGTCCGTAAGTCGCGTGTCTACAAACATCATTTTCCAGGGTTGGATAAGATAGGTCTGCCCCGTCGCAAAGTGGACTTCTTCAAAGTCGGTAAGGTCATAGTTATCATATATCCATTGCTGAAATGCCAAGCTTTCATGAGCTGAAACAAATCGTTCGAGATGCTGTATTTCACAGGCTAGTCGCTCTCGCATTGGTTCACTTCCTTTAAAACTCTGCTCTGCTAGATGGTGTCATGTTCAAGTATTGCACAATCCTAGGGTGCTGAGCGCGATTTGGACTGCTGCCATGGGGCAGGGCATGATGCCAGATAATCAGATCTCCCGCTTGGGCGGCAATCGGTGTGACATTAAAGTTGTCCCAGTCTTGCTGCTGCGGGTCTTTTCCCTCGGGTAGCTGCTGTGCCCAAGCGTCAAATTCCCTATGAAATCCGGGCACACAACAAAAAGCGCCTTGATTCTCCGCTGTGTCCGTCAAGTAAATCAGCCCCTGCGTAGCAAAGGGTAGTGGCGCTTCAAAGGCTTTTATATCCCAATGCATAACAGGGCCGGGGAAACGCCAAGCGTTTGTCTCTGGTGGATTAAAACTGACCCGGTCATAGGATGGAGTCAGGTCGTTGGTTTGCCAAAGCTGAGCAAAGATGTCTTTAATACTTTGTTTCTGGCGTATATGTTCTTGAGCAGGACTATCAAACAACTGAACCATTATTTGGTGCTGTGATGCCGTGTGTTGATACCAAGACTCCGGCTCAGTTAGTGAGATTTGCATATGTTGACAAATGTCTGCCAACAATGCTTGGCATTCTTGATCGGTTATGGCCTTGGGTATGACCAGATAACCATTTTGTTGCCAAAAGTTTAGCTGTTCCTTGGTCAGAGGTGATGGGATCGTCTCAATTTTGTCTGTGTCTTTAGCGAAGTAGCTGGCGACGCAGTCTTGAAGTTGCTGGCTTTGTTGGCCGGTGACTTGGCCTTGGTTATGCTCAAGTATGCAGTGTGCCCATTGGTCAGGGTTGTCGCTTTGATATAGGGATTGAATCGCTCGTTCTAGGCCTAGTTTTAGAATATCAAAGACTTTTATATCCAATGCCCATTCTTGTTGTTGAATATGGGGCGGCAGTTTGTTGTGTCGTTGTTGGTGATGTTTATGCCAAATTCGATTTAGATAGGGCAGATTAAGTAGGTCTTGATTGTTGGCAGAAGGCAGACACTGCTCTGTAAACGAAGCCAGCCGTTCAAACTCAAATTTGAACTTTGGATGAACACCAAATTCATAAAAACAGTTCAGCGTAGAGTTTGGTTTAGGATTGGCTTCTCTAATCCTATACGGCAGATTTAAAGAACACTGGTTTTCGCTCAGTTTATGTTGTCTATATACGGTAATATCGGTCGTAAATTTCAAATTTGATGAAGCATCGATTGGGTAGCTTGGGATGGTGAGTGCTTGCTGAATGGACGGTTCTGTTTGTCGGCTCAATTGGAGCGCAGATTCATGGTTTAAGGTAAACACATTACCAAAATATGTTGCTCTATTTTGCTGTGTTAACCAAGCGTCTATGCGAATGGATTCAGGTACTAAACAGCCATCTTTTGCAAGCCAAGGGCTTAGATGGGCAAAAATCGACACTTGAGGTTCATGATCCAGCATCGCTTTCATGGTTTCAGAAATAATAATGTCGAACGTCTGATCTGGCTGTGGTTGCCACTGCAAGATATCAACACAGTCTATGCGTTCAATATGATCGTTTACGTTTAGTAAATGCTGTACTTTTTGTAATGCATCTAACGACTCTTGATGGATATCTAGTAAGGTGACGCTTATTTTTTCCGGTGAAAACAAAGGTAATAAAGGCAGTAACAGAAGTCCAAATGGCCCTGTTCCAGCATATAAAACTCGGATATGTTCTTTATGTTCAAGTTGCTCTTGTAAAGCTTGATGCACACCTCTTAGAAATACCTGAGTACGCATAAACTCTTCCGCGCATTGGGCGGCCGTAATCATGGATACGGCTTTGCCCCGAGCCGTTGCGGAGAATTTGTTATCGATAAAAATTTCAGGATGGATGTCTAATTCGGTTGTGTCGCAGAGAATTTTAACCAGCTGATCAATGATCGGTTTATTGCCATTTAACTCACTATTAGATGAGTTTAGTATGTACTGAACAATTTGTTTTAGTCGTGCTTGCATGCGAGTCCATTCCTTATCCATCCTGATCCAGTTTGTTCATAATAGATAGAGGACATTATGCGCTGCAATAGAATTTGAGCTTTAATGGATAAATGATTCGTTGGGTATGGGATGAACGATGTTGGAAGCGCCAAATAAGAGAGTGCTGGTGGATTTGTTTCACTTAATGTTAGCGGAAAAGGATGATGAACGAGCAGATCAAATATGCCTTGAGTTAGTTCAATACTGGAGAGATCTAGCTGGTTTCGAGACAAGTCATGAAGCGTTTCAATATGCTCAATCGGGATTAATATTATCGCCTAACATGGCTGGAAATTGTGCATTTGGTTTAACTCGCACTCGACGCTATCTCACAGCAGTTTATCAAAGAGTGTCTGCGTTGTTACGGGATCAGCCCGACAACCTGCCTGTGCGAGTGCTTTATCCCGGTTGTGGTCCTTACGGCATATTGGTTTCACCTTTGCTGGTCTTATTTTCGGCTAAGCAACTGATTGTAGATGTGATTGATTTTCATGCAGCTTCAATTCGTTGTTTAAAACAGATAGTGCATGTTTTTGATCTGGAGGACCGCATTCAATCTAGTGTGGGGGATGCTTTAGAATATCAAATTCCAGAGGCTCAAATGCCTGACTTAATTGTCTCTGAATTACTGTTGGCGGGATTAGAAAAGGAAGGGCATGTAGCCATCAATGAGCATCTGTTAAAGCAAGCGCCAGATGCTATTTTAATTCCAGAGAAAATAGATATTTCATTGTGTTTTGTTGACCCTGAAACGGAGTTTGATCAGCAAGAAATGATAAAAGATAGGCTTTGCTTAGGTCTTGTGTTCAGCATGAACCGAAATTCGCTACTGGCGGCAGACTCAAACAGTGATCTTATGACGGCTGAAACATTAATTGTTCCAGAATATATGAATCCCAAATGGGTACCATGTTTATTCACACACATACAATTATGTGATGAACTTGTTATAAAAGAGTACGAGAACGGCCTTACCACGCCCGTTGTTTATTCACTGCCAAAGGATTTTCATAAGGCTAATAAGTTAGTGTTCTCTTACAACAAGGGTCATATGCCGGGCCTATTGTGTTCGGCAGTTTTTTCTAAAGTTTGATGTAGAGGTGCCAATGTCCCCTTGTTTGCCAAATGAGCCGCGAATTATAGACCCAGAAATACAAGGGCAGTTAACCCGTAAATATCTAAGTGAATATCTGACCCAAATTGAGCAATTGTTTACTGATCTGCGTAACCAGTTAGATGTTCATCTGCGAAACGCTAAGCCTAATAAGCTTGGCAAGACTTACCCTCTCGGTCAGTGTCTTGAAATCTCGCAGGCGTTTGAAGCGGCGTTTGCTCATTTAGAACCATCACAATTAAGCTCTTCTGAACATGTGACAGCGTTTCAAGCTATCCAAGCTTTTCTGGCAGCAGGAGGAGAGTTTCGCCAAGTGTGGGGGGATTTGCGTGGCGAGTACTTTCAGAACGCTTTTATACTAGGAAGCTGGTATGTGGATGTGGCCAACGACACGGTGGATGTCAATAAACCTTCCGTCGAGATCTTGCCGTTTTCAGAGTCTGGTTTACGCCCCATTCAAAACTTTGCCCATTTTGCCGTGATCGCTAAGCGTTACTGGCAGGCGGTGTGTTTACCAAATATTGTGTTCCCTGAACTGGCTCACCACTTTCCAATGATTGTGTTACAGCCTAATGCTGGGCCGCAGTTACAAGGCCTTTTTGATTATATGATCGCACTGACAAGACAAAGCGGTTTTCGTCTTAGCGAAGACGCTATTGTCGGACTATCTTTCCCTGACTCGTTATTTCAAACATTTCGGCGCCAGGGTTGGGCAGCATCTGGTCTTGCAGAGAGTGCGGACGAGGCGAAGCAAACCGCTGTCGATTCTTGTCGTCGTGCCCGCGAGCGAAAGATGCATGAGGATTCGCTCATTCGAGATCGAGTGATTCAACAGGCTTTAAAGGTAAATCGTACATGGCAAGATTTGCGCGTCGAGTTTCATAGCAAACCGTAGTTCACGGCATATTGATATAAAAACGCTTCACTAAGCGTAAAGCGTTTTTATAGGGAGGAGTATTAACTAGATCGCATTAGGTAAAGTCGACACCTTGTTCAACGCCAATAATTTCTGCAATAGGAAACTCCGGAGCTGAAGAGGCTGAGTTGGCGGATACCTCATAGTATTCTGCCATGCTAGCGATGTTTTCATAAAACTCGTCATAATCAATGCTGTCCAATCCAAAACTGCTTAGGTCTAGATTTTGTAGCATGAGCATGACTTGATCGAGGTAGGACTCCCAGTCCACGGCACTGAATAGGGTGGTGAAGTAGTCTTCTGTTAGCCCAAGCGCAGCTAGGTATTCAGAATAGTCGAAGTTTCCAAAATCAAAGTCGTCATCGTCATCTTCTGATTCTTCCTCCCAGTCGTCCCAACTCCAGTCCATATCATCAAACAAAGAGTCTAATTCAAAATCAATCCAGGAATCCGTTAGATTATCCAACGTTGTCAGCCAGCTGGTGTCTGAGGCGTAGGTATTGGCTAGAGTGGTCATCTGGGTCGTCCAAGAAGACCAGTCGAAGTTCGCCAGCGCTTCGGCGATGCTGTCACCCCATGCATCCCAGTCAAAATTACTCAGCGCTTCTAAGTAGTCATCGAACAAGCTGTCCCAATCGCTGGCAGCGATGTCTTCGTCCTCTAACTCCAATAGATCATCAAGGTCTAAGTCAAGGCGACCAAACATAACGTCATAATCGCCGTCTTCATAATCATCATCCCAAAGCGGCGCATCATCGGAAGTGACCATGCCTAAATCACTGAAAAAACTTCTGACAATATCGCCGTCAATGTCATCACTATAGATTTCAGCTAGCATATCAAAGGTGACTTCGTATTGTGCCGCGACTTGGTAGATGGTTTCTGGTGAATCGAGGTTTCCTTGAATAAACTGATGGGCTTGATCAACGGTGACACCAAATTTAGCAAGATGCTGTTCCGCAGGCATGGGTTGTTGCTCCTTGAATGGACTTGTTAGGAGCAAAAGTCTAGATCAATCTTTTAGCTTTGCGAAGTTTTTGCACAAAAAAAGGCCAACAAATGTTGGCCTTTGAGTCTCTCTTAAGTGAGTGTTATAGCGTTGTGCGGCTGAATAGCTCGTCGTATTGTTCGAGAGTGTGCTCGGTCAGCTGACCAGTCTCAAGCAGTAAGTTAAGGTCGGATAACAGATAGTCCGCCAAAGTACGAGCGAATTTAAGGCGTACATCATAGAGATCAGTACGGGCTTCTAGTACATCCACTTGGCTGCTTAGGCTTAAATCGGCTTGTCGTTCTGCCGCTTCAAGAAACGCTTGGCTAGACTTGCGCGATTCGTCCAAAGCTTCAAGGCGACCACGGTAAGAGTTGAGCTGTGCGTAGGCCAGTTTTACTGTTTGTGTAATGTCGGAAAGCGTTTTCTCATAACGTGCTTGAGCGGCATTATAGGTCGCTTCCGCTTGGCGGTAGCGAGACGAGGTTTTGCCGCCGGTATAGAGCGGTATGGTTAGATCAATCGAGGCAATGTAGTTTGTACTGTCCACATAAATGTCGTCAGACTTACTGTCTATGGCTCTTAATGATAAATCCAGTGTGGGTAAATGCGCCGCTTGTCGTGATTCTGCTTGCAGTTCTTGGCCTCTTACATTGGCCATCTCAGCTAACAGTTCCGTATTGTCAGGGACTTTATTGATCCAGTCCTGCTGTGTACCTGTCTGTAGATCAGGAATCACTTGATGACCATGTTGTACCCAGTTCTCAGGTAAAACCACTTCGGTGCCAGCAATGACGTTTAGTTTCGTTTGAGCATCTTCGTATTCACTTTGAGCCTGCAGAAGGTCACTACGCGCAATGTCTCGAGTGGAAGCAACTTTCAATACACTCAGTCGATCGCCAACACCGAGTTCTTCCATGCGTTGGGTCTGCTCAAGTTTTAGTTGTAATGCCGCCAGTTTATCTTGGTTAATATAAACCTGCTGACTGGCTAATAGTGCTTTTAAGTACGCTTGGCTTAAACGGTAAATCAGTTCTTGCTCAGCACGTTGGTAGGTAAATTCAGACTTACGTACGGCCTGTTTGCTACTGCTGTAATCTTTCCAAGCCGCTACGTTGACCAGACTTTGTTGCATGCGCAACTGAAAGTTGTAGTCATCTTGGTCTTTTTCCGAACGCGCCAAAGATTCGCTGTATGCACTTGAAAATTTGTCTGTATAAATATCTCTAACATACTGATAGCGGTAGCTAGAGGATAAGCTTACTGTGGGCAAAAGCGCCGACATGCTGATGTCATCCGCTTCTTGTTCGCCTAGATAGTTGTAATAGGCGTACTGAAGCTCAGAGTCATGTTGTCGAGCCGACTCTAATGCTTCAGCAAATCCCATCGTCTGAGGCATGGTAGTTTCCTCAGCGAATGTCGCTGAGGAAACTGATGCACTGACGACTAGAGCGATAAGCTGCGGTTTGAAAGGAAACGGCATTTATTTCTCCTTAAGGCTGCGTGCGAAACTATCTTCCACAGGTTTAAATAGGTAGTTAAACAGCGAACGCTCACCGCGTTGAATCATAACTTCTGCCGGCATGCCTGCTTTTAGTTTCATGTCTTCAGACATATTAGAGCGCCCGTGCTCAGTAACTTGAATGCGTGCGAGGTAGTAAGGAGCTTGGTCTTGTTGTTCCAACAGTCGGTCAGCTGACACGTTGATCACCTTACCTTCTATAACTTTAGTTGTGCGCGCGTCAAATGCCGAGAAGCGAATGTCTGCTTTTTGTCCGATGTACAAGTCATTGATGTCACGAGGTGACACTTTACTTTCTACAACGAAGTTGTCATCAGAAGGGACAAGATCCAATAATGGTTGGCCTGGGTTTGCCACACTGCCGATAGTGTGTATTTTCATATCGACGATGGTGCCGTCCTCAGGTGCGCGGATAACTGAACGCTCAACACGATCTTTTGCTACCTGGTACTTCTCAAGAATATCAAAGTAGTTCCCCTGAGTTTGTTTCAGACGCTCACCAACATCTTTCAGGTAATCCTGTTTACGTGTTGCGATTTGAAGTTGCGTTTCCGTGTTTTGAATCTTTAAACGTGCCACTTCAGCTTGTGAAGAATTGATCTCATTCTGTGTTGAGATAATTGAGCGATTTAGTTCGCGAGCACGTTTATTATCGCCTAGACCTTCATTGTAAAGTGTGGTGTAGGCTTCTTCTTCTTCCGCAAGTAGCGCTAGCTGCTTCTCAAGCCCTGAAATTTGAGCATTGATGCCTTGGACTTGCGCATCGGTTTGCTCAAGACGGGTTTGTAGCGCTTCACTTTCTTGCTTATAGGCAGACATGCGCGCTGACAAAAGTGCATTTTGCTGTTTCAGTGCATTGGCGATGTCTTTATCTGTTTTCGCAGCCTCAAGCAACTCATCTGAGAAGGTCACTGATTCCGAGAAAGACTGTTCTGCCGTTAAACGCTCAAGCTCTGCCTTGAAAATTTGCAGGCGAGTAAAACTGTTTTCTAGTTGAGCTTGGAACTGTGCGTTCTCTAACTGAATAAGTGGTTCACCTTTTTCAACTAGGTCGCCGTTACGCACAAAGATCTCTTGCACGATACCACCTTCGAAGTGCTGTATGGTTTTTCGGTAACTGTCCACCATGACTTCACCTGGTGCAATCAGGGCACTGCTTAAAGGCGCTAGTGTTCCCCATGCGGTAAATGTACCTAAGGTTAGTAGTAGGAACCAAAGTCCAAACTTGATGTAGCGTTTGTCATTGGTTGGAACATCTGGGCCTGGTGCCGCCATCTGAGGTGCAGACGGCTTATCTTTTGTGTTATTCGGTGGTGTGCCTGGTTTTGCTTCGGACGCCGGTTTTTTAACGGGTGTAATAGCTGCTAGTGCTTGTTTATTTTCTGCTGGTTTTGCAGATGATTTTGCCTTATCCGTATTTGCAGTACTCTTATCTGAGCTCGCTACTGTCTTTGCAGAGGCCGTTTTGCTGGTATCCGTGCGACTAGTTGTTGCGTTGTCAGGTTTGGCTTGTGCTTTATCTGTTGGAGCAGATTGTGGCGCCTGATTTGTCTCGCCACTTTTACTGTCATGTTTTGTCATGCTTAATTACTCAATTCTGTCAGTCGTTAATGTCGTGGCTAAGCGCGTTTGGCGTTATCTTCCGCCGCCTTTTGACTTACAAGTTTCTGCATCACTTCGTCTTTCGGGCCAAATAGTTGCAGTTGACCTTCGCGTAAGACCATAAGTTTATCGATGCTCTTCAAGATGGAAGTTCGATGACTGATGACAAACGTGGTGATTTTCTCTTGCTTCAATATGTTGATGGTTAGACTTAGGGCAAATTCACCTTGCTCATCAAGGTTTGAGTTCGGTTCATCCAAAACAACAATTTGTGGGTTGTCGTACAATGCACGAGCCAGACCAATGCGCTGACGTTGACCACCTGATAAGGCACCTGAATCGACACCGATCTTAGTATCGTAGGCCTCAGGTAGTTGTAGAATCAGTTCATGAACACCTGCTTTTTTAGCAGCGGCGACGACTTTGTCCGGATCAACATTTGTGAAGCGGGCAATGTTTTCACTGACAGTTCCGTTGAACAGCTCGATATCTTGAGGTAAATAGCCAATATGTGGACCAATCTCGTCACGGTTGTAATGTTGTACCTCAGCACCGTCTATACGCAATGAACCATTAATCGTTGGCCAGATACCCAAGATAGCTTTAGCAAGGGTTGATTTACCGGCTGCGCTAGGCCCGATGATACCTACGGACTCCCCTGGAAGCACTTTAAAGGACAAAGATTTAACGGTTGCAGTTTTTGAGCCTGGTGGTGCGATAAATAAGTTTTCCGCCTGCACTTCACCTGCTGGTTTTGGCAGTGTCATGTTGCGGTCTTCTTGTGGAAATTCCGATAGCAGTTCATCCAAACGACCCCGTGCAGCACGAGCATTATTAAAGCCTGACCAGCTATTAATAAGTAGATCTAGTGGCGCTAATGCACGCCCCAATAGAATAGAACCTGCGATCATCATACCTGGTGACATTTCATTTTTAACAACAAAATATGCACCTAATCCCAAAATAGAGGATTGGAATATCATACGTAGCACTTTACTTAGGTTAGCAAACACGCCAGCTCGGTCACTTGCATCGGTTTGCTTAGCAAGGAATGCTTTGTGTTGGTCTCTCCAGCGTCCCATGATATTTGGCAGCATTCCCATCGCATGAAGTACTTCCGCATTGCGCAAGTTGCTGGTTGCGAGGTTCTGGGCTTTGATGTTTTCACCGTTTGCTTCCAACAACATTTTTTTGGTCAGCTTCTCGTTCAAAACTGCAATGCAGAGCAGGATTGCGCCTGCGCCTAGGGCAAACCAGCCAAAAGCAGGATGGAATAAGAAAAGTAGCCCGATGTAGATTGGGAACCATGGGGCATCAAAAAAAGCAAACAAACCATTACCTGTCATAAACTGGCGAATACTAGTTAGATCATTTAGTGGTTGTGCTGTTCGACGTCCTGGTATCTTAACGCCAGCTTTAAACATGGATGTATAAACGCGGTGGCTTAGGAATTGGTCGATCTGATTCGATACTCGAACCAAAATACGCGAACGAACCCATTCCAAAACCCCGAGAACACCAAATAGGAAAACCATGATCAAGGTAAGGAAAAAGAGTGTCTCTAAACTCCTTGACGTTACAGCTCTGTCATAGACTTGCAGCATATAAAATGGACCTGTCAGCATTAGTATGTTGATAAACAAACTAAAGAAACCTGCTGCCATAAAGCCTTTTTTACTTGCCTTAAATGCACTGGATAAGTCGTCTACGGCTTGTGAATTTTTCATTAGTAAAACTGTCTCTGTGTTAGTTGTATTGCTGTGTGGTCACAGGAATGTTTCAGGGTTATGAGGCCGTAACATAATATTACAACCCCATCCAAAGTAGTTTTGACGTTACTAAAATGAGAAAACGTCGTCACCTTCACCGAATAGTTCATCAATATTAGGTTGTTCTTGAGAGGTGTTTACCTGCTCTAGCATTTCATCGTAAATACGAGTCAGTGACATTAAACCTTTTAATCTAAATTGTGAGCTGTATTGCAAACTGGCCAAATGTAGGGCCCCTGAACGCTGCAAGTCTGCAATTTCCTCATCCTTGAGCTGATTGATTTTATTTAGATTGGCTCTAAAAAGGTTCTGAGGGAGATTCGTGAAAGGGGTATCTTTATCCAGCTTAAGCTCTTTAGCAAGGTTCCAGTGTTCAAGTACACCGTATTTTTGCAATTTCATAATCATGGTTTGCGTTTTACGGTGGCCTTTGGTTAATTCGCCAAGAAAATGTAAAGCAGTATTCAGCTGTTTACCGAGTTCCCCTTTTTCGTCAAAGAAAGGAATTGCACCGTCTTCAGAAGCATCAACTATGTGCTCTTCACGAATGTTAAGTTGTAGTTTTTGAGGCTCAGCTGGGTCGGGTAGAATGGCGAACGGTTCGCTGCGGTAGATGGCGGGCATGTAGCCGCCTAACCATCGGCCGTTTGGAAGCACCATTAAGTTGCGATCGTTATCTAGTGACTGAATGGCAACAAGGTCAAGGAATTTCTTACCTTGTGATTCACCAAGTCTAAATGCAACGGGTAGGTGTTGAGAAATGTTTGGAATCTCTTCCCAAACAATATTGGCAACAGGCAAGTTTTGTGCAAATGATAAATTTTGCGTGGGTTTGTAGCCAGATGCTCCATGTTCTGAGCGTTTAATTAAAACGTATGCCATGCTAATACTCCAATCCTGCGGCGTGACTATAAAATTTTGATGGCGGCATTCTAGCAGACAGCCTCTTCAAGAATGTGACCACACGCACTTCTTTGTAACTTCGTGTGCAGTAGACTATCGCCTTTTGTACACAATCCGTAGTGAAGAGCCTGTTTTAGGTGTGGATATGTGTTACATTTTGGCAACTTTTTAAATGATCCATAATAAGGGGTAACAATGGCAACACTAACAGTGGAAGGAAAACAATACGATCTAGATTCTTTGTCAGTTGAGGCTAAAGCAAATGCAAATGCCATCACTTTTACAGACACGAAAATTAAACAGCTTGAGCAAGAGCTGATGATGGCTCGTGCAGCACGTGCTTTCTACGTGTCAGAATTAGTGAAAGCGCTTCCAAGTGAAGAAAAAACTCCTGCCAAAAAGACGACGACACGTAAGCGCTCCACGACTGCGAAATCTGCCGCTAAGCCTGCTGCGAAACGTTCTACCGCTGCAAAAACTTCTACTCGCTCTAAAGCTGCTGCTAAATAGTAGTAAAACTGAATATGGCTACTTGCGTATCAATTAAAAGCGTCACCTTGCGTTATTCTCCTGAAGAGGACCGTTTACTATTGCGCTGTCAGTCTGATGAGGGCATGTACCCGACATGGTGGACCCTTAGGCTTTGGCAACGAGCTTTTCCTGTATTGGTTCAATGCTTGGAAAAACAAGTCGTTACTTCAAGTGCTGCTGCGACTGAATTTTATCAAAATTTAGCGCAACAAAAGGCAGATGAGGTTCTTATGAAAGAGACAAATCGTGCCCAACAAGAGAAGACTTCGTCTTCAGGTGCGGAAGAAAGTCTGCAGGCGACCGTTGATACGCAATTATCTGAGCCAATGCTTTGTGCAAAAGTTGAGTTCGCTTTCAAAAAGAATTCGCTAACAATGATGATGTTTGGTGTCAATGAGACATTGCGACTGGATGTGCAAATGTCTTATCAGCAACTGCGACAGTTTTTACTTGCTCAAACTAGATGTTTGCAGGCGTCTGAATGGCCAAAAGAGATTCCTGACTGGCTGTTACCCGAGCAAAATGCCTCTTCTAGTGTGGGTGCATCGTTACATTAGCCCATTTTTCTTGAAACACTCTGAATGCATAAATGGTATCAGCAAGCTCTTTGTATTGGATAGAGTATGAAATTATTAATTACAGGTGGCGCAGGCTTTATTGGCAGTGCCGTGGTACGTCATGTGTTGCAAAACACAACGCATGAGGTAGTGAATTTAGATAAGCTGACGTATGCTGGGAATTTGGAATCGATCCCTGAAAATTTGATGGATTCCCGCTATGTATTTGAGCAAGTTGATATCTGTGATATGGCTGAGCTGAAGCGTATTTTCGAACAGCATCAACCTGATGCTGTGATGCATTTGGCGGCGGAAAGCCATGTTGACCGCTCTATAGATGGTCCTGGTGACTTTATTCAAACAAATATAGTCGGTACTTACACGCTTCTTGAAGCGGCTAGAGTCTACTGGCAGACGCTATCGGACAATAAGAAAACGGCGTTCCGTTTTCATCATATTTCAACCGATGAAGTATATGGCGATTTACCGCACCCTGATGAGGTTGCTGAAGGTGAGGCTTTGCCTTTATTCACTGAAACCACGTCTTATGCGCCGAGCTCTCCCTATTCTGCAAGTAAAGCAAGCTCTGACCATTTAGTTCGTGCTTGGCGTCGTACTTACGGTTTACCCACCATTGTAACGAATTGCTCAAACAACTATGGCCCTTATCATTTCCCTGAAAAGCTCATTCCGCACATGATTTTGAATGCGTTAGCGGGGAAAGCATTGCCTGTGTATGGTGATGGATCGCAAATTCGCGATTGGTTGTACGTTGAAGACCATGCTCGCGCCTTAGTAAAAGTGGTATGCGAAGGTGAAGTAGGGGAAACCTATAATATTGGCGGCCATAACGAAAAGCGTAATCTAGAGGTTGTGCATACATTGTGTGATTTGTTGGAAGAGCTTGTGCCAACCAAACCTGAAGGTGTGCAGTCTTACCGAGACCTGATTACGTTTGTGAAGGATCGTCCTGGCCACGATGTGCGTTATGCCATCGATTCGAGCAAGATCGCAGATGAGTTGGGTTGGGAACCTGAAGAAACATTTGTTTCTGGAATGCGTAAAACTGTTGAATGGTATCTGTCTAATCAAAGTTGGTGGCAACGAGTGTTAAGTGGTGATTACCAATTAAACCGTATTGGTGACCAGGGATAGTATGATGACTAAGCGAAAGGGAATTATTTTGGCTGGCGGCAGTGGGACACGTTTGCACCCATTGACGTTAGGTATCTCCAAGCAATTGATGCCGATTTACGATAAACCGATGATTTACTATCCGCTATCGGTGCTGATGTTGGCGGGCATTCGCGAAGTATTGATCATCACCACACCAGAAGATCAGGAAAGTTTCCAAAAACTGTTAGGCGATGGCAGTGCATTTGGGGTCGAGTTATCTTATGCGGTACAACCTTCACCAGATGGCTTGGCACAAGCTTTTATCATTGGGGAAGAGTTTATAGGTAACGATAGTGTTGCTTTAGTGCTAGGCGATAATATTTTCTTTGGCCAGCATTTCTCTGACAAGCTTAAACAAGCGGCGGAACAAACTTCTGGTGCGACGGTTTTTGGTTATCATGTCATGGACCCTGAACGCTTTGGTGTGGTGGAGTTTGATGAACAGGGTAAAGCCGTTAGCATCGAAGAAAAACCTCAATCCCCACGTTCTAATTACGCGGTGACTGGGCTGTATTTTTATGACAATGATGTGGTGGAAATTGCTAAAAACATTCAGCCATCACCTAGAGGTGAGCTGGAAATAACTGATGTAAATTTAGCGTACCTTAAGCGTGGTGATTTGCATACGTCACTGTTAGGGCGTGGTTTTGCTTGGTTAGACACAGGCACACACGATTCTTTGTTGGAAGCGGGGCAGTTTGTGCAAACCGTTGAGCATCGACAAGGGTTGAAGGTCGCTTGTTTAGAAGAAATCGCGTATCGACAAAAATGGATCTCAAAAGATCAGTTAATAAATGCTGGTACAACCCTTAAAAAAACAGGGTATGGACAGTATTTACTTAAAGTTGCTGACGGCTACCAATAAGGAGCTGTCGTTAAGTGTCTAATGACAGGATAAATGGCATGAATGTAATCAAAACCAATATCGAGGACGTTGTAATTATTGAACCAAAGGTATTTGGTGATGAGCGAGGCTTCTTTTTAGAAACATTTCAGGCTGAGCGTTATAAAACACTTGCTGGTATTGAGCTTCCATTTGTTCAGGATAACCATTCGCGATCGTCTAAGGGTGTATTGAGAGGGCTGCACTTTCAAAAGTCAAAACCTCAAGGAAAATTGGTTCGTGTGGTTCGCGGAGAAGTGTTTGATGTGGCGGTCGATATTCGTAAAGACTCGCCAACCTTTGGGCAATGGGCTGGGGTTTTGTTGAGTGAAGAAAATAAGCGTCAGTTCTGGGTGCCACCAGGCCTCGCTCATGGTTTTGTTGTGTTGTCGGATGTTGCTGATTTTGAATACAAGTGTACGGATTATTATGACCCTTCAGATGAAGGGTGCTTAATTTGGAATGACCCAGAGGTGGGAATTGAGTGGCCGATTGACTTTGAACCTCAACTTTCTGCTAAAGATCTCGTTGGATTAACTTTGGCACAATTGTGGGGCTGATCCATGCGTATTTTACTGACTGGTAAAAATGGTCAATTAGGGTGTTGTCTCCAAGAAGTTATTTCTAGCTCAACCCATACACTATTTGCCTTTGGTTCAGATGAGTTAGACATCAGCGATGCTGATCAAGTGGCGTCCAGTGTTGCAAAGGTACAGCCCGATATAATTGTTAATGCAGCGGCGTATACGGCCGTGGACAAAGCAGAGCAAGATCAAGCAAAAGCCTATGCCGTAAACGAGCAGGGTGTGGCTAATCTAGCCAAATCTGCGCAGGCACTAGGTATTCCGGTGATTCATGTCTCGACCGATTACGTGTTCGATGGTTTTTCGGTTGAGCCATACAAACCGAGTGATATCACTGCTCCACAAGGTGTTTATGGCGCGTCGAAGTTAGCCGGCGAGCAAGCGTTAGCATCCATCTGTACGCGCTATATTGTGTTGCGAACTGCTTGGGTATTTAGTGAGTACGGCAATAACTTTGTTAAAACGATGCTACGACTTGGCCAAGAGCGTGATGCTTTGAGTGTTGTTTCTGATCAATATGGTTGCCCAACGTACGCCGGTGATTTGGCGCAATCTATTGTTTGCTTGTGCGATCATTATCAGGCAACCAAAGAGTTAGCGTGGGGGATACATCACTATTCTGGTGATATGCCAACAAGTTGGCATGGCTTTGCACGTACAATTTTTGCCAAAGCTTATGAGCGAGGGCTCTTATCGAAAGTGCCTAAATTAACAGCGATCAGTTCCGAGCAGTATCCGACGCCAGCGAAACGCCCCGAGTACTCGGTGCTCAATACCAGTACATTAGAAGCTTTATCGCTACGGCCTTCTATGTGGCTGTTCTCACTCGATAAGGTCTTGGATACTTTGTCAGCGGAATTCTCTGGTGAGTAGCACACCACGTATTGCCGTGCTGCTTGCAGCCTATCAAGGCATGAAGTGGATAGAGCAGCAGGTCGATAGCATTCTTGCTCAAGAGGCTGTTCAGGTATCTCTATTTATCAGCGTTGATGCCTGTTCTGACGCTGCTCAAGATGACGGTACGTTGGCTTGGTGTCAGCACCTGTCTGATGCTCGCGATAATGTTGTGGTTCTGCCATTTGGTGAACGCTTTGGTGGTGCTGGAGCGAACTTTTTTCGGTTATTAGAAGACGTTGATTTTTCCGAGTTTGATGCAGTGTCTTTCGCCGATCAAGACGATATTTGGCTAAGTGACAAACTTAAGCGTGCTTGGCGTGAAATCAGTTCTGGTAAATGTTTAGCGTACTCATCTAATGTCATGGCGTTTTGGCCTGATGGCCGAGAATTGTTAGTACGTAAAGCGTATCCCCAAAGACGCTATGATCACTACTTTGAAGCAGCTGGACCCGGTTGCACATATGTTTTTCATCAATCTGTTGCAGTGCGTTTGCAGCGTTTTATTCGGGCGAATAAAGCGTTAATGCAACAGGTTGAGCTGCATGATTGGTTTGCATATGCTTATTGTCGCGAACAAGGTATTCCTTGGTATATTGATGAACATGCATCACTGATGTATCGGCAACATGCCTCTAATCAAATTGGTGTGAACCAAGGTGCAAGAGCATACCTTAGCAGGCTTCATAAAGTTGCGAAAAAGTCGTATCGTAAACAGGTCGAAGCGTTGGCCACAATTCTGGCTCCAGAATTAGTGACGAACGTTAGGAGTTACCGTTTTCGGCTGCGTCATGCTTTACAGTGTAGAAGACGATTACGCGATCGCTTTGCGTTGCTGATTATGTTTCTATTGTCTATTTATTGATCTGATGTTGATAGGTGATCGTTTGCTTAGTTCTTTGGTAAGAAAGAGTTCGATAAAGCGCTATCAAGATCGTAGAGTTCCTTTCTCTTATGCTTTCGTAGATATCTTTCTGCCTGGTGTTTTGCTTTCTCTATTACATATCGCTTTTGGGACGGGGGTATGGGGAAGTGAATATCAATGGATGACCGTATTAAGCGGCATATTCTTTGCGACGTGTATTGGCATCCAAGGTGGCTACAGTCGATATAATGAGCGGGCTTTTGCTAAGAAATTAGAAGTAACGTTTAAAACTTGGTTTTTAAATGTATTTTTCCTATTGGTTTTACTGTTCTTTTATCTCTCGAGTTTAAAATTTGATCGCTGGATTGTTTCTGCTTGGGTAGTTATTACACCGTTTGCCGTTATGTTCACCAAAGTGATGATCCAGCGTTATTCACGCGGCTTTGCTCAAGCAAAAATTCAAGTGGCGGTCCTTGGTCGTCACTATGAATTCAATGAGTTGGAATATGCGATGCTTGAGTTTCAAGGTATAGAGCTGACTTATTTTAGTCTCAGTGATAGCGTGGATATTGAAGAAAACATCCTTAAGATGGCGCCTGATTATTTATTACTTAACTTGGAAGCACCAGCAACGAGTCAGTTAATCAAGGAGCTGACTCACCTTGATTTGAAAGGTATCCGGTTGATTGTGTTGCACCGTTTTATGGAAGCTTTTCTGCGTAAATGCTACATACCATATGATGGCGAAGACCTTAGTTATTTGGAGAAAATTCGTTCCTACTCTCTTAAAAACTATCTGCTAAAAAGGGCTATTGATTGGGCGGCAGTGATAGGTATTGGCTTAATCTGCTCACCACTGATTCTTTACGCCGTAGTTAAGGTTCGTTGGCAGTCACCAGGAAGTGTGCTTTTTCGACAGTGTCGAGTCGGCCTAGGTGGGCAGAACTTTGTCGCATTAAAGTTTCGAAGTATGCATGAGAACGCTCACTTTAATCCGTATACGCAAAAAGAAGATCCACGCATTTTTCCTTTTGGTAATGTGATGCGTAAGTTCCGTATTGATGAAATACCTCAGCTTTGGAATGTGGCACGAGGTGAGATGCATCTGGTTGGTCCTCGAACAGAATGGGATATACTGGTTGAAAACTACGAAAAAGAAATTCCTTATTATCATGAGCGTCATCTTGTCAGGCCTGGAATTTCTGGGTGGGCACAAGTGTGTTATCCATACGGTGCTAACCTAGAGGATGCACGTCAAAAGCTAATGTATGATCTGTATTACATTAAGCATTGGAGTGTTTGGCTAGAATTAGAGACGATTCTTCGAACGGTCGTCGTGGTGTTAGGTCGACAAGGTCACTGAACATTTAAAGGAAATGGTTGTGCAGCGTCTTTCTCAGCTGGTCTGGTTGATCGCATCATTAACATTCACCATGAGTCTAGGGGTATACGGCGGATATTCTGTTCCCATTGGTGCATTGTTTCTCTTTTCATTAGCCGGTCTATTCTTTTTAGATAACGGTCTTAGCAAAACACGACAAGATCGTTACCTTATATACACATGGTGCGGCTTTACGCTGCTTATGGCATGGTTTGTGTTTCTAGATGGCTGGCATTCGCGTGAGCTTGATAGACCTTCACGCTTTCTACTGGCTGTACCTATCTTGCTAGTGCTGATGAGGCTCCCGCTACCTAAATCTCCTTTTTTATTTTATGGGGTTATCAGCGGAGCCTGTGCAAGTTTAATGGTTGCTCTCTATGATCGTTTTTGGCTTGGTTTGCCAAGGGCTCAAGGTGGAGAAAATGCAATCATGTTTGGTGATACGGCAATGATGCTAGGTTTCATGAGTTGTGCTGGGTTAACGTACTTCTACGCAAAGCAACAGCGTGTTTTGTGTGTATTGAGCTTATTAGGTGTGTTGTCTGGCGTCAGCGCTTCGTTTTTATCAGGCTCCAGAGGTGGTTGGATTGCAGCGCCGCTGATTGCTTTTTTCATTATTTGGCAAAGTCGTGAGTTATTTTCAAGAAAGGTATTGATCAGCGGTGTTAGTGCGGCGTTGTTTGCTTTAGCGTTGAGCATTGCGATACCGCAAACCGGAATACAACAACGAATTCATGCGGCGTTTATTGATCTAGAAAAGTATCATCAAGGTAATAGTAATACATCTGTAGGACTGCGCTTGGATATGTGGAAATCCGCTTTTTACTTGGCTGCGGAGTCGCCTGTCTTTGGCGAAGGTCAGTATGGTAGTCGAACAATAAGGGAAGAGCTTGCCGAAAAAAATATCATACATCCCAATGCAGCCAAATTTGATCATTTACATAATGAATACCTGACGTCGTTAGGGTTCCAAGGCATTGTCGGTTTGGTAGTGTTATTGTTGGTGTATTTAGTACCGCTACGATTGTTTATGAAGAAGGTAAGGCTTTATTCCGATAATTGGGAAGTTAAGCCGTACGCGTTAGCGGGCGCTTTAATTCCAATGTGTTATATGGATTTTGCGTTAACACAGGCGATGTTCAGTCACAATGTTGGTGTGATGATGTATGCCTTTCCAATTCTTTTTTTCTGGGCTGCATTGCGTTGGCAAGAGCGTTACTTTACTGCTAGTAACGGTAACGTGTGATTAACTGCTGAGTGACATGGTGTTTCTTCGCTGCATCCTTGCAGCTCCTTAATCATCCTGAAGTAAGATAGGGCTCCCATCCTTGGGAGCAAAAGTCGTCTATGACTTCCTATCTTGTTTAGGTGAAACAGAGGCTCTTCATGAGCCTACAAACCATCCTAGTTTTCTGTTTCAATCTAAATCGCGTTTCTCCTGAAACAAACACCGTCCGTGGTGTGCGATTCCAAGACAAGTCTTCCGTCCTAGAAGATGAGCTATCCTTGCCCCTTGTCCTGAAACCACTATATCGAGAGATGGTTAATGTTGCACCGAAATCGCGTCATTTTACTGTCATATGTCAAAAAATAAGGATGAAATAGCTTGTTTGGTATGAGCACATAAAATTTCAGAATATATCGAATCACTTGATTCGACATAAATACGAAGCTCGTTTGCATTACCGGATGCTCTAATGTGAAGAATGTCGTTATTTGACAGCCATACCCTTGCTCCATCTTGAGTATCTAGTGCTGAAATAGAAACTGTTTCATCTGTATATATCTTACTTAAAAGTGGGGGCCAGTGTTGGGTATCGGACAAATATTCAACGATAGATTGGCTTTCTGATACGGTTATATCCTGTAGTCGTTCGCTGCTGGTGTGTCGTTTTGATAGAGCGCTAATGACCGAGCTGAGTGGCTGATGTGAGATGTGTGCTAGGATTATGAGTATAGGTAACACGGCATCACGAGTCGGTAAGGCTGTTAATCCCTCAGCATGACTACCAAGTAACACACCTCCGTTTGCTTCATACCCGACACTAATTTCCGAAGGTTTCGCTGTCTCCATGGCTGCCAGTACATAGGGAGAGCCAATCTTCGTACGTATGACAGTTGCCTTTGGCAATAATGCTTCCAGCCCCGTATTACTATTGATTGGGGTGACGATGTGATTTGCCTTTAGGTATTGGCAGCAAATCATTCCTACTTGATCGCCGCGTAACCACTGCCCTTTTTCATCAGCAATCAGAGGACGGTCTCCATCACCATCCGTGCTGACGATGGCATCTAAGTTGTATTCTCTTGACCACTGATTTGCTTGTATTTGATCCTCTTTTGAAACTGCTTCGGTATCCAAAGCGACAAATGCATTTGTTCTTCCGAGAGGAATGACCTTGGCTCCAAAAGCCTTGAGGATCATGGTTAACTGATCACGAATAACGCTACTATGTTGGTATACTCCAACCCGTTTTCCAGATAGATCAAGCGCTGTAAAAGCGTGTTGATAACGCTTTCTGTAAAAGGCCAGTGCAAGGTCGTGATGATCCTCTATGGTCGTGTCTGAGCTAACTCGAAAGCACGTATTTAACTGAGCATTTAGAATACGCGACTCATCTTGTTTACTGATCTCTCCCCCAGGTAAGTAAAATTTGATCCCATTTCGGTCAAATGGAATATGGCTGCCAGTGACCATAATGGCTGGTACTTGATGTGCCATTGAATAGTGGGCGAGGCTAGGGGTTGCCAGTGATCCGCAATCCCAGACGGTATAGCCAAATTGTCTGGCGCATTCGCTAATCCACTGCTTGATCATCGGGCTACTTGGTCGCAGGTCTTGACCAATACACACTATG
Organism: Marinomonas ostreistagni; assembly: GCF_016461785.1. Lineage (GTDB taxonomy): Bacteria > Pseudomonadota > Gammaproteobacteria > Pseudomonadales > Marinomonadaceae > Marinomonas > Marinomonas ostreistagni_A. The sequence continues at coordinate 154,211 of NZ_JAEMUH010000011.1, forward strand.
TTTGATGTTTGGCAAAGCTCTTTCAAAAAGGCTTCGATAAAAGCACCACAACGTTCTTGAGTTAGTTCGCTAACGGGGCCTCGAACCCCACTAGTACCGAACTTTACTTGACTATTTCGACATAGAGATAACGGTGTTTTATCGCGGTACATCTGCGATACAGCTCCCATTCTTCAGTAGTTTAAAGCTTTTGCTGCATGGGATGACTTCTAGGTTAAGAGCTTTGTTTATGGCGTTGCCATTACACTTTTTCGGCCATAAATGGTAAAGACTTTTCCATGTACCAAGATCGCTCCAGATACCTTGATAGCGACAAATGGTTAGATTTTTACTGCGTTCCAGTAGTGCATGATCAATCGAAATGTTAGCCGCGTCTTGAAATGAGTTTGCAAGCATTTGAATGTGCATAGAAATTGACTGGCGAGCGGTGTACGAGGCCATGCAAACTTCCATCAGTTCTGGCGCGTGGTGTTGTAATTCATGCAGCAACGTCGAAATGGGAAACAAAAAGAAGCCACTGTTCCATAGATAATCACCTGAATCCAGATAGCATTGAGCTGTGCGAAGATCTGGCTTTTCATGAAAGGCAACAATATGATTACTTTCATCTGTTTGAATGTAACCATACCCTGTTTCAGGATATGTTGGCTGAACGCCAAAAAGGGTCAGCTTTTTGTTTTGCTCTTGTGAATGAGCTTCACGGATTTTACGGGCAAAGTAATCAATCTCACCAATATGATGATCCGCAGCTAATGTCAGCAATGTAGGGGCTTCACCATAAAGCTCCCGTGCCATTAATGCTGCACAGGTAATAGCTGGTGCGGTATTACGTCCGCAGGGTTCGAGCAAAATATGCGCTGCAATAGACAGTTTCTCAAGGGAGGCTTTCACCCAATTTAAATGGTGTTCTGATACCACCACAATTGGCGTGACTGATGAGACATGTTGCGCACGAATCACGGTTGATTCAAATAGCGTCTTGCCATCGCCGAGAAAGTCATGGAATGGTTTGGGCTGTTCAGGTGTTGAGATAGGTTTTAGGCGTGAACCTATTCCACCAGCTAGAATAAGGGGAACGATCATAAGGGTATTTCTTGGAAAAAGCCGAGTATAGCATAAACAAAAACGCCCTCATTGAGAGGGCGTTTTAAGCAATGAAATGCTACTAGATCTTACTCTGCGGCTTCGATATCCAACAATTCAACTTTGAATTGTAGTGCAGCATGAGGTGGGATAGGACCTGTTCCGCCTGGGCCGTAAGCAAGGTCAGAAGGAATGTAGAATTCGTAGGTGGAGCCAATAGGCATCAGTTGTACGCCTTCCGTCCAACCAGGAATCACTTGGTTAAGTGGGAAAGAGATCGGCTCGCCGCGCTCGTATGAGCTGTCGAATACGGTACCGTCAACCAGTTTACCTTCATAGTTCACTTTTACTGTGTCAGTTTCAGCTGGCATTTTGCCATCACCTTTAGTGATGACTTTGTACATCAGGCCTGAATCAGTTGTGATGACACCGTCTTCTTTGGCTTTTTCATCTAACCAAGCTTGTGATTTAGCTTGGGCTTCTTCGGCTAGTTTAGCTTGTTCACGTTGTGCTTTTTCCATTTGCTCTTGTTGGAAAGCTTGTACGGTCGCTTGAACGTCTTCCATGGACATTTGTGGCTCTTCACCAGTAAAGGCATCTTCAAAGCCCGCTTTGAATGCTTCTAAGTCCATGCCTTCAAAGTCATTGACCATTCGGCTACCGAACATTGTACCGATAGAGTAGCCAAGCTTTTGTTCTTTACTATCAAGCTCTACTTCTGCAGCCTGCGCCATAGAAATGGAAGACATAACCAGTGCTGCGACTAATGTTTTTTTCATGTGAACATGTTCCGTTATTAGTTGTGGTTCTTTATATGAACTGGGGGGCGATTGGCAAAATTCAAGCTTATGACTTAAAAGAGATGAGATACGCCTTGTGCCTCGCAAATCGATCCAAGGTATCGTTCTACCATAAGATAGCTATCCAGTGCTAATCCCATGTTTGACACTTTACCAAAGTGACCCCTTCACCTGCACACCTTGTTAAGTCTTGGAGTGATATGCCAAGCACAAGGCGAGATCAGAATTTATGCCTGAGATCTGGTGTCGACAAGAGTCTTTACATATGCCTGACGATTTTTGTGCAGTATGGACAAAACAAAAGCCCGTGACGGGCTTTTGTGAAACGTTAGCCCAGAAGTTAGTGCGTTTGGGCTTGATCGCCTAAGTCGCTGTCTAGGTCTTCTTTAAAGAACTCATATTGCTCGGCACAGAACTGGCATTCTGCTTTGATGCTGCCTTGTTCGCTGATGATCTCACGGATTTCTTCTGCACCCATCGACACAATGGCATCGTAGAAACGTTGGCGATTACAAGAACAGCCAAACTGCATGCCTTTCACATCGTACAAGCGTAGCTCTTCTTCGTGGTATAAGCGGTGCAGTAGCACTTCAGTTTCCAGGCCAAGTAGTTCTTCGTCTTTTACCGTTGCTGCTAGGTGTACAAAACGTTCCCAAGCGTCTTCATCACCTTCTTTCGCTTGTTCTGCGGGGAGGCGCTGGAGGAACAGACCTGCTGCTTGGGAGCCGTCAGCCGCCAACCATACGCGGCTGGGTAGCTGCTCAGATTGTAAGAAGTATTGCTCCAGACAAGCGGCTAAAGAATCGCCAGCGATTTCTACGATACCTTGGTAACGATTTCCTTGGCGTGGCGAAATAGTGATGACTAGGTAGCCGCCAGCAAGCAGTTCTTTAAGCGATACTTCTTCTGGGAACGCTTGTTCCTCATCCCATTGGGCAATGGCGCGTAGGTTTTGGTGCTCATCACACTCTGCCATCAGAGTCTTAAGTGGCCCTTCACCTTTGCACTGAAGGGATAGCACGCCATCGACCTTAACGATGTCACGCAATAGCGCAATGGCAGCCACGAATTCGCCCAGTAACTTTTCTAGAGATTCAGGGTAGTTCTTACGTGAAATGATGTTTTGGTAAGCGTCACTAAGTAGGACACGTTCACCTCGGACATTGGTGTTGTCGAAGGAGAAACGCTGGATTTCATTGATGTTGTTCACAAGGATCACCGTTAAATTAAATATGTGCTTATTTTAAAACTTGAGCGTTCGTTTTGCATCTAGGTTTTATTCACTAGATCGATTCTACGCCTTATTTGACCTTTCTTTCCCCGAACTGAAAAAAGCTTCTGTAGGACCTCGCTGTGCGAGGGAACAACCTTGCATTCCCATATACCGTTCCCGCGGGGACCGCGGTCCTACAATTTTCGGGAACAATGCTCTGTAGGACCTCGCTGTGCGAGGGAAAAGCTTTGTCATCCCAAATGCTGTTCCCGCGGGGACCGCGGTCCTACAATTGCCGGGAATAAACTTGAATTCCCAAACGATGTTCTCGCGGTAACCGCGGTCCTACAATTGCTTGGAATTCCCCTCTGTTAGCTGTGTGCAATATCCTCTAAAATGCGCCTTTCGCTTTATTTATCTACACAATCAGAGACGTTTTCATGATCCAGTTTTCCGAAGTCAGTTTGCAACGTGGCACGCAGTTTTTGCTTGAACAGGCCGATATGACCATTTTTGAAGGTCAAAAGGTGGGTTTGATTGGTGCGAACGGCGCGGGTAAGTCGTCTCTGTTTGCCTTGGTGCGCGGTCAGCTACACGCCGATACGGGGGAGGTGATTTTACCGGGCCAGCGTCGTATTTCGTTTATGGCGCAGGAGGTAGAGGACGTTGATCGTACCGCTTTGGAATATTGTCTTGATGGTGATGACCGTTTACGCATGATCGAAGCGAAAATCGAAGAATCTCAAGCCAAAGGCGATGATCATGGCCATGCCCATTGGTTAAGCGAATACGAAAATGCTCACGGTTACACGGCACAAGCCCGTGGTGAAACCTTGCTGCAAGGTTTGGGTTTTAAAATGGCCGATATGCAGAAAAAAGTAGCAGACTTCTCAGGTGGTTGGCGCATTCGTTTGAACCTTGCCCGAGCGCTGATGTGTCCATCAGATATTCTGCTATTGGACGAGCCAACCAACCACTTGGACTTGGATGCGGTGATGTGGCTGGAAAACTGGCTACGTAATTACCCTGGCACATTATTGTTGATCTCCCACGACCGTGATTTCCTTGATGGAATTTGTAGCCATATTGTTCACCTATATCAGAAGAAATTGAACCTCTACAAAGGTAACTACAGCGATTACGAACGCCAGCGTGCTGAGCACTTAGCGCAACAGCAATCGATGTTTGAGCAACAGCAACGTAAGCGCGCCCACTTGCAAGAATACGTAGATCGTTTCCGTTACAAAGCAACGAAAGCCAAGCAAGCGCAAAGTCGTTTGAAAATGCTGGAGAAAATGGAGCAGATTGGTCCTGCACACATTGATTCTCAGTTTGAATTCTCAATTCCAATGGCGGAGAAAACATCCGCGCAGTTGGTTAGTCTGATTCAAGCGGATCTAGGCTATGTGCTGGAAGACGGCTCGCATAAGGTGCAGTTGCCGCAATCTAATTTTTCGATCCGTGATGGCCAACGTATTGGTTTACTTGGGCCAAACGGTGCGGGTAAATCAACGTTGATTAAATCTTTGGTGCAGGAGTTAGATTTGCTTAATGGCGAGCGTGTATACGGTGAAAACACGAAAATCGGTTACTTCTCTCAGCATCAGCTGAGCGCCCTAGATTTAGAGGCATCACCAGTATTACACATTCAACGTATCACGCCGACGGCATTGGAAGCAGATGTGCGTAAATACCTGGGTGGCTTTGGTTTTATTGGCGATGATGCGCTGCGTGCGGTAAAAGGCTTCTCCGGTGGTGAAAAGGCTCGTCTAGCGTTGTCTTTGATTGCATGGCGTAAGCCAAACCTGTTGGTTCTTGATGAGCCAACTAACCACTTGGACATCGAAATGCGTCAAGCCCTGACGGAGGCGCTACAAGAATTTAACGGTGCGATCTTGGTGGTATCCCACGATCGTCACTTATTAAACAGTACTGTGGATGAGTTCTTCTTGGTGGCGGACCATAAAATCGAAGCCTTTGATGGGGATTTGCATTCTTATCATCAATGGCTTCAAGCGCGCCAGCAACAAGCGAATCAAGCAGAGCGCGCGGTAGCGAATGAAGCAAAAGCCGATAAAGTGGATCGTAAGGAAGAGCGCCGTAAAGCCGCGGAGCTGCGTGAAAAGCTGCGTCCGCTGCGTAAAGCGATTGAAAAACACGAGAAAACCATGCAAACCGCACAATCCCATTTAGATACCATCAGCGAAGCGATGTCTGACAACAGCCTGTACGAAGCGGCGAATAAAGACAAACTTCAAGCTCTGCTTGCAGACGAAGCCAAATGGAAAAAGTCCCTTGAAGAAGCGGAAGAAGCTTGGTTTGAAGCGCAAGATGAATTAGAACAGGCCGAAGCAGCGCTTTAAACCAAAAATGTAGGACCGCGGTTTCCGCGGGAACAGTGTTTGGGAGTGCGAGGTTGTTCCCAGCAATTGTAGGACCGCGGTCCCCGCGGGAAATGCGTTTGGGAATGCAATGCTTTTCCCTCGCGCAGCGAGGTCCCACAGGGTTTTATCAACACAGAAACGATAAGTTGTAGGACCGCGGTTCCCGCGGGAACAGTGTTTGGGAATACAAGGTTGTTCCATCGCGCAGCGAGGTCCTACGCGGTTTTATCACCACAGAAACAATAAATTGTAGGAGCGCGGTTCCCGCGGGAACAGTGTTTGGGAATGCTAGCTGGTTCCCTCGTGCAGCGAGGTCGTACAAAGCAACGATTTAAATCACTTTCTATAAATTTCCTGAATAACATCAAGATATTCTTCTTTCTTTTGCTCTAGAATGATCCGATCGACAGTTGAGGAAAGCCGTTACTAATGGGCTTTCCCTTGTTTTATTGGATAATTTTTCTGACTGTAATCTAATTGTCATAATTTGTTTATAGTTTACGACCCGTAATGTAAGGAGCTGGTCATGACCTTTCCATTTGTTCGTATGCGCCGTATGCGTAAAGATGATTTCTCTCGTCGTTTAATGCGTGAGCATCGCTTGAGTGCAGACGATCTGATCTACCCTATGTTTATCATTGAAGGGCAAAACACCCGTGAAGTAGTGCCATCAATGCCTGGGGTTGAGCGCGTCACGATTGATGTGCTGTTAAAAGAAGCAGAAGAACTGGTGGCATTAGGCATTCCGATGGTGGCGCTTTTCCCTGTCGTGGGGGAAGGTAAAAAGTCACTGCAGGCCGAAGAGGCTTACAATCCAGATGGTTTAGCGCAACGTGCTATTCGCGCACTACGCCAGCATTTCCCTGAGTTGGGGGTGATGACAGATGTGGCATTGGACCCATTCACGACACACGGTCAAGACGGCATCATCGACGATGACGGTTATGTGCTAAACGACATCACCACTGAGGTGTTGGTTAAGCAAGCCTTGTCTCACGCCGCAGCCGGTGCACAGGTCGTTGCACCATCCGATATGATGGATGGGCGTATTGGTGCGATCCGCGAAGCCTTGGAGTTAGAAGGCTTTATTAACACTCGCATTATGGCCTACTCAGCCAAATATGCTTCGGCTTATTACGGTCCATTCCGCGATGCGGTTGGTTCTTCAGGTAATCTAGGTAAAGGTAATAAGTTTACTTACCAGATGGACCCTGCGAATACCGATGAAGCGATCCGCGAAGTTTTACTCGATATTGAAGAGGGCGCGGATATGGTAATGGTAAAACCTGGCATGCCGTACCTAGATGTAGTGCGTCGAGTGAAATCCGAGCTGGGTGTACCGACATACGCATACCAAGTAAGTGGCGAATACGCGATGCAGATGGCAGCGTTTCAAAATGGCTGGTTAGACAAGGATCAGGTGATGATGGAGTCATTGCTAGCGTTCAAACGAGCTGGTGCTGACGGTATTTTGACCTATTTCGCTAAAGATGCAGCCTTACTTTTGCAAAATACATCACGATCTGTCTAATTTTATGTTTGGATAACGAAAATTCAGCTCAGAAGTCGTGACCCAGCGGCAACGTTGGTATAAATTTTAAAGTTGCTTCTTACTTTTTGTGAGAAGCAACATGGAACTCATGATGGCACGCTATTGGAGCTGACTCGAAATGTCTGAACAGCCTGTAAACGAAAAAAAAGGGTCTCAAAACACCGCTTCTGCTGGTGAAGCAAAATCGTCTCAAGATCTGCAAAAACAAATTGCAGAGGCGACTGAAGAGCTTATTTTAGAGCCTATTCCTGAACAGCCAATTGAACCTACTCGTTTGGCGATTGAGGAGCGCTTACCGGAAGACATCGATCTGTCGGATCCTGAACTCTATTTTAACCGTGAACTCAGTCATCTTCAGTTCAATGCTCGTGTGCTTGAGCAAGCCATGGATGAAAATCATCCGATTCTAAACCGGTTGATGTTTCTGTGTATTTTTAGCTCCAACATGGATGAGTTTTTCGAGATCCGTGTTGCGGGTCTGAAGAGTCAAATCGAATACAGTCGTGAGAAAAATGGTCCAGATGGCATGCACCCAGCGAAGGTGTTAGACCTAATCAGCGAGCATGCCCACCAATTGGTGCGACGTCAGTATCGTATTTTAAATGACATCATTTTCCCAAAATTAGCAGAAGAGAATATTCACTTTATTCGTCGAACGTTATGGACCGAGAAACAAGCGGCTTGGGTCAAGCGCTATTTTCGCGACAACGTGCTGCCGATCATTAGCCCTGTGGGACTAGACCCAGCGCACCCATTCCCTCGTTTGGCAAACAAGACGTTTAACTTTGTCGTGGAACTCGAAGGCCGTGATGCTTTTGGTCGTGAAAATGGCCTTGCCATCGTGCCTGCTCCGAGCTCATTGCCGCGTTTGGTGAAGTTGCCAGACGATGTGTGTGAAGGCGGGGACAATATGGTGTTCTTGTCTTCTATTATTCACGCCCACGCTGATCAGTTGTTCCCTGGCATGACTGTGAAAGGCTGTTTCCAATTCCGCTTAACCCGTAACGCTGACTTAGAAGTCGACTCCGATGACATTGGTTTAGACTTAGCTGGGGCGCTTCGAACTGAGCTGCAGAGTCGTCATTACGGTAGCTCTGTACGTTTGGAGATTGCCGATAATTGCCCACCTCATATTGTAGATTCTTTATTGGTGCAGTTTGAATTGTCTGATAAAGACTTATACAAAATAGATGGACCAGTGAACTTAAGCCGTTTATTGGCAGTATTGGAGCTGGTTAATCGCCCAGATCTGATGTACGCCCCGTTTTCACCAGGCTTGCCGAATAAATTAGCAAAATCGAGTAATATCTTCGAGGCGATCCGTCAGCGTGATTACTTGTTGATGCACCCTTTTGAGACCTTTTCTCCAGTTATTGATATGTTGAGCGAAGCGGCAAAAGACCCTAACGTCATTGCAATTCGTCAGACGCTATATCGGACTGGAGCGCGTTCGCCGATTGCTAATGCTTTGGTAGAAGCTGCGCGAAATGGTAAAGAAGTAACGGTTGTTATTGAGTTACGCGCACGCTTTGATGAAGCCGAAAACTTGGCCTTGGCGAGCCGCTTACAAGATGCTGGGGCAATTGTGGTATATGGTGTGGTACGTCATAAGACTCACGCGAAAATGATTCTAATCGTTCGTCGTGAAGGGGCGGAATTAACTCGATATGTTCACCTAGGGACGGGTAACTATCATGCCGGCAACGCACGTTTGTACACTGACTACAGTTTCTTAACTTGTGATAAAGAAATCGGTGATGATGTTCACCGCGTGTTTCAGCAGCTAACCGGCATGAGTAAAGAGCTTAAGGTGAAGAAGCTTTTGCATGCGCCGTTTACATTGCGTGATCGATTATTGGATATGATTGCCAACGAAGCTGAAAATGCCAAAAACGGTGAGCCTGCACGCATCATTATTAAGGTGAACTCACTAACCGAACAGCGCCTAGTACAGGCCCTATATAAAGCCTCTCAAGCGGGTGTGAAGATTGATCTAATCGTGCGTGGTATTTGTACCTTACGCCCAGGAATCAAAGGCGTTTCATCTAACATCCGAGTACGCAGTATTATTGGTCGATTCTTAGAGCATACGCGCGTTTATTACTTCTATAATAACCGTACGCCTTTGGTGTATTTGTCGAGTGCTGACGGTATGGATCGTAACTTGAATAACCGTATTGAAGTGGCGTTCCCGATCCAAGATTACAAGCTAGCTCGTCGAGTGAAGAAAGAGTTAGAGTATTACTTAAAAGATAATACTCAAAGTTGGTTACTGCAAAGTGACGGCTCGTATCAGTTGTCGAAGCCTCGTAAAGGGGAGTACCGCAGCGCACAGCGAGCTTTACTCAATGACTTAGCGGATAACGCTCGTTGATACCCTAGTCTGTGCTGTAAAAAGAAATGGCTGGAAGTGCTCACCGCACTTCCAGCCATTTTTTTGGAGTGTAATTTTTATTGTCAATAAAGTGTTTTGGCTTATTATTAATAGGTTATTAGCTATGTGTCTGATGTCTTGTCAGAGGAGTATTTATGAGTAATGTGACGACGCTACTGGCCTCTTATGGCATTTCTTTTGACGAGGCAAAAAGCTTTATTTACAGCAATCTATCTACCCCAAGCGTCATTTATGAAGTGGCCGGTAATTACGGTGTTACCTTTGAGATGTTGGCTGAGTTATATGGGCAAAGTGTCACGGAAACGGAGGTGAAAGCGTTCTTTTCTTACCTTGGGTTTGATACCAGTAGCAGTAAGCCAATTACAGAGATTTCTTATAGCCCAAATTTAGCATTAGCTCTTGCTGCCTATAGCTCAACCATCTCAACTGTGGCAGCGTTAGCGGATGAGTCAACGGCTTATGTTGATTCCGTTCTTGGGGGAGAGAGTTGGACAGGCGATACGATTAGTTATAGCTTTCCTACTTCTATTCCTGCCGCTCATGAAGATGAAGGAACTGATACCTCCTCAGGCTGGCGAGCCTTGAATTCAGAAGAACAAGCCGCGTTTGAGAGTATAGTCGCACGACAGAATGAGTTCACTGATGTTGACTTAGTTGAAGCGAGCGTTAGTTCGCAAGCGGATATTCAAGTGGTTGCGGTAGAGCAAACGGATGCGGAAGCGTTTGCGTATTACCCTGGTGATGGTATCGGCGGTGATATATTTTTGAATGCTTCAGCTTTAGACGATGATTCGAGTTATTACTCGGTCGGTGGCTATGGACTTTACACAATGGCCCATGAGTTGGGTCATGCTATGGGCTTAGATCATACCTTTGAAGGCACAGTGCTAGATTCTGAATATGATAGCCTTTATTACAGTGTAATGAGCTACACAATTTATGGTGGTTACGCTGTAGAAGCGGAGCTTTCTGGTCGTAGCTATAGTGCTTATACCGTAGGGGCTTATCGAGATGATTTGGGAATCATTGATGTGGCTGCGTTACAAGCTTTGTATGGCGCTGATTTGACAACAAATACAGAAGATAACGTCTATATATACGATGAAAGCACGCGTATGTTCGAAGACGCTTCGGGTTATTATATGACCATTTGGGACGCAGGTGGTACTGATACAATTGATGTAAGTGATGCAACGTATGGCAGTATTATTAATCTAGATGATTACTCGGTATCTTCAGTTTCGCAAAGAACGGCTTATGAAGAGGCGCTTGAAGTTGGAAGAGCGGCTGGTCTATCTGGATCAGGGGCCGTCAGTTACATTGAAGAATTTATCGAATCCTTAGGCGAAGAAGCTTTTTTGAACCAGAATAATCTAGGGATTGCATATGGTGTAGTGATCGAAAACGTTATTACTGGGCAAGGCGACGATTTCGTTAACGACAACTCTGTAAACAACCTTATATTCACAGGTCTTGGAAACGATACGATTTACCTTGGTGAAGGTGGTTATGATCAAGTGGATGGTGGTGACGGTTTAGATTCGGTCGTGTTAGACGTCGAATACGACAGCGTATCGCGTTATTTGGACGATGACGGTTATCATATTATTGGTGAAAACTTTGCGGCAACGCTTATCGGGATTGAGACGATTCACTATTCTGATACCAGTGAATCGATCGCATAAAATTAGCCAAGTGCTTCAAAGCACTTGGCGCTTCTTTTATTTTTTTGGACGTGGCGCGTAGGCAAACACATCTGAATGGCAGTTTGCTTCTTGAATACCACGAGCTTCTAGTTGATCAAGCGTGCCATACACCATTCCCACTGAACCACTGATGAAAGCGTGGCTGTCAGCCAGTTCTAGGTGATCTTCTAGGATGGCTTCGTAAAGCCAGCCAGTGCGACCATCCCAGTCATCACTCTTTTCATTAACCACCACGTGGATATGAAAGTTTTCTGGTGACTGATGGTCTTTAATCCAGTCCATCACAAAGGTATCAGCCGAGGTGCGTAGGCCCCAGTAAAAGTGGACAGGACCTTGGTAGCTTTTGTGAACGAGGTCATCAAAGATACTTTTCATTTGCGCGAACCCTGTTCCGCCAGCAATCAATAGCAAGGGAGCGCCAAGTTCGGCAGGTGCTTTTTCAATGTGTGCGTCACCACCAGGTAGCACTAGATCTACGCTTGGACTGTGCTTCAGGTGTTCGACCACTTTATAAGCTAGGGATTCTTGGTCAGATACTAAGATGTACAAACTTAAGTGAGGCAGTTCATGTGGCGCGCTGCCAATGGAATAAGGGACTTTCTCCCCAGTTGGTAGAACGATCATTAAGTATTGCCCAGCGATAAACGGGCTGTCTTTGATTTCTAAATCTACTTTGTACACTGTGTCATTGAGTGATTCGACTCGAATGACGGTAGCGTTAACGTCTTTCACCTAGATAACTCCGTTGTGTTCTCTGGATGCTGCTTAGGCAGCTTAATGATTGTTATAAGAATGGTTGCTATTTAGCGCATTATATCGTTGCTCGTCGCAAAAAAAAGCCACTTTCACCCATGAAGTGTGGAAGTGGCTTTTATTCTTAGAGCAAATTGAATTCTGTTACTTGTTCTTGCCTTTCATTGACTCGAAGAACTCGTCGTTTGTCTTAGTGACTTTTAAGCGGTCAATTAAGAACTCCGTCGCAGCAATGTCTTCCATCGGGTTCAAAAGCTTACGTAGGATCCACATACGTTGTAGCTCATCTTCGGTGGTTAGCAAGTCTTCACGACGTGTACCTGAACGACGAATGTTGATCGCAGGGAAAGTACGTTTCTCAGCAATCTTACGATCAAGGTGTAACTCAGAGTTACCCGTACCTTTAAATTCTTCGAAAATAACTTCGTCCATCTTAGAGCCTGTGTCCACAAGCGCTGTAGCGATGATGGTCAAGCTACCGCCTTCTTCAACGTTACGTGCTGCACCGAAGAAACGCTTAGGGCGTTCAAGCGCGTTAGCATCCACACCACCGGTTAGAACTTTACCAGAAGATGGTATAACCGTGTTGTAAGCACGAGCTAGACGTGTGATCGAATCCAATAGGATAACCACGTCTTTTTTGTGTTCAACAAGACGCTTCGCTTTTTCGATTACCATTTCAGCTACTTGTACGTGACGTGCTGGTGGCTCATCGAATGTAGACGCGACCACTTCACCACGAACGGTACGAGACATCTCAGTTACTTCCTCAGGACGCTCGTCAATTAGGAGTACGATCATGTGACATTCAGGGTTGTTACGAGTAATCGCATTAGCGATGTTCTGCAACATGAAGGTCTTACCAGCTTTTGGTGGAGAAACCACCAAGGCACGTTGACCTTTACCCATTGGTGCGACCAAGTCGATGATTCGAGAAGTAACGTCTTCTGTGGAGCCATTACCGGCCTCCATCACCAAGCGCTCGTCGGCAAACAGAGGTGTTAAGTTTTCAAAAAGGATTTTGTTACGAACACTGTCAGGTTTATCAAAGTTGATTTCGTTGACTTTTAATAGTGCGAAGTAACGTTCGCCATCTTTCGGTGGACGGATCTTGCCGGCAATCGTATCGCCTGTACGCAAGTTAAAACGTCGAATTTGGCTTGGCGAGACGTAAATGTCGTCTGGGCCAGCTAAGTATGAGCTATCAGGAGAGCGTAAGAAGCCAAAGCCGTCTTGTAGAATCTCAAGGATGCCATCGCCGTAGATATCTTCACCACTTTTCGCGTGGCGCTTTAGGATCGCGAAGATAACATCTTGTTTTCGGGAGCGGGCAAGGTTATCTAACCCCATTTCCGCTGCGATATCTAATAGTTCAGGGACTGATTTCTTTTTTAGTTCGGTAAGGTTCATAAACGAATGTTTGTAGTTAGCTCATATTGAGAAAAAGACGGGACCATCTGGGTGTAATAACACAGCAATAATGATCAGTGTCGGAAGTATTAAATGTAAATGCTTTTCGACACCGAAGACCGGCTACGGGTATGACCATGGCTGGAGTTCTGATTGTTCGCGATGGGCGAAGTCGAACAGCGTGTATTACCTGATTGGAGTCATGCATACAAAGGCATTTTGCCTCTGATATCCATAAGACTGCTTAACTATAGTGCGACAATTTCTTTAGGTCTATAGTTTAAAAGGTCTAAAAGCGTCTTTTTTGTTAGTTTTTTGATCATTTTTCGTAAAACTTTTGCTTTGGATCGAGTCGGAAGCGAAAAAAGACCACAGAATTTACTCATGACACGAGAGTTTAAACCAGTTAATCTTCCGCTAATTAACAGAAATCTCAAAAAGGCGATAATGGATGCAATCACTGTTAGTGCAACAATCCCATGACTTCCCATTTGAAAAAATTGCCGCAATCGACCTAGGCTCAAACAGCTTTCATATGGTGGTTGCGCAAGTCACTCATGGCCAATTGCGTATCACTGGTCAATATGGTGATAAAGTCCAACTAGCGGCTGGCCTACAAGAAGACGACACGCTTGACGAAGCTTCTCAACAACGTGGTATTGATTGCATTGCCCAGTTTGCCCAAGTGATTGATGATTTTCCACTTGGCTCCGTACGTATCGTTGGCACTAATGCATTGCGTGCTGCCAAAAACCGGTATGACTTTATTTCCAAGGCTATGGATGTCATTAGTCACCCCGTTGAAATCATCGCAGGTCGAGAAGAAGCGCGCTTAATTTATGTCGGTGTGGCGCGTACCATGGATCATGGTGAGCAAAAGCGCATTGTCGTTGATATCGGTGGTGGCTCGACGGAATTCATCATCGGTCAGCAACTCGAACCTATTTTAACTGAAAGTCTTCACATGGGTTGTGTTAGCTATCGACAACGATTTTTTGCTGATGGCACGATTACCAAGTCGAATTTCCAAAAAGCCGTGACAGCTGCTCGTTTGGAGCTATTAAGTATTCAAGACGATTATTTAGATGAAGGGTGGGATGTTGCCATTGGCTCATCGGGCACGATCAAAGCAGCGTATAACATCGCTTTGGAAATGGGGTGGAGCAAAAAAGGCGTCACACCTAAAGTCTTGAAACAGATTCAAAAGGCATTATTCGATGCGGGTCATGCAGACAATATCAACCTACTTGGCCTGAAGCCTGAGCGAAAGACCACCATTGCAGCGGGTATTGCCATTTTGACTGCTGTATTTGAATGTTTCGGCATTAAGCAAATGGATTTTTCGAATGGAGCACTGCGTGAAGGTGTTCTGTACGACATCATGGGGCGTTATGCTGACAGCGATATTCGTGAACGTACGGTTAACTACATGCTCAACCAATATCATATCGATACCGAGCAAGCTAAGTTGGTAACACATACCTCTTTATCAATGCTGGAACAGGTAAGATCAGATTGGGGGATTGCCTCACTTTCAAGTGAAGACATTTTACGTTGGGCAAGCTTATTACATGAATGTGGTTTAGGCATTTCCCATAGCCGTTATCACAAGCATGGTGCATATATTATTAGCGAATCGGATATGCCTGGCTTCTCCCAACAAGAGCAACAGGCACTCGCAAACTTGGTGTTACGTCATCGTCGTAAATTTACTCAGTCATTGGAGTATCGTTTTACTAAAGGCGATCAGCAGGATTTAGACCGCTTAGCGATTTTGCTTCGTTTGGCAATTCTATTACATATTGATCGTAAAGAAGGTGATATGCCGATCTTTACATTAAAAGCGAGCGATAAATCTTTACATGCTGAATTCCTACCTGGTTGGTTGGATGCAAGGCCTTTGACCGCTGCTAACTTACAGAGCGAGGCGGATTATCTAAGTTTTGCAGGTTATACCTTCACATTTAGTTAGTTTGTAAGAATCAATATGACTAAATCCGACGCAGCTCTGGTTGATGTCGGGTATTTCGTAAGTTTATAAAGCAGGCCTAAATGAGCCTGCTTTTTTGTTATTTGCTCTGTTTGATTTTCCAAAAAAAATAGAATAAACAGCTGCTTATGAACTTTATAAGTGAACAAAGGGGGTGTGCTATTTATTACGAAAGATTGCTAATCTAATACCAAGGTATCAAGACATTGCCGTCAAAATCCGTATAATCTGCGACACACCTGCTCAAAACCCTTGCATGGTTGATCGCATACGTTCTTAACGGCGTATTTCCGTAACGAACAGCGTTCTCAGGGGAGTAATGAGGAAGTGCAATGATCTTTACCCAGATTGCAGAGGGACAGTCCGAATGCGTCTGTAGTGGTTCGTATTCGCACCTTCCTTTATAGATGGTTTACAGCCCTTTTCCTTATTACTCTCAAACTACAACTGGCTATGATACGGCGAACTCATATGACCTCAAACATTGTAGACGTACTACTCGTAGGCGGCGGTGCCATGAGCACTACCCTAGGCATGCTACTTAAACAACTTGACCCTTCATTATCCATAACAATGGTTGAGCGTTTGGAAAAAGTAGCGCAAGAAAGTACCGATGGTTGGAATAACGCAGGTACCGGGCACGCGGCATACTGTGAGCTAAACTACACTTCACCAAATCCTGATGGTTCCACTAACATCGATAAAGCAGTTAACATTAATGCTGCCTTTGAAGTAAGCCTTCAGTTTTGGTCTTACCTTGTTGAGAAAGGCCTACTACCTGAGCCAGCACAGTTTATTAATCGTGTGCCACACCAAAGCTTTGTGTGGGGCGCGGACAATGTGAAAAAACTGAAATCCCGTTTTGAAGCGATGAGTGCGCATCCAGCATTCCGCGAAATGCAATACACTGAAGATAAGGCAACCATGACAGAGTGGATGCCATTGATCATGCAAAACCGTACCAGTGATGAACCAATCGCTGCGACTCGTATTGAACACGGTTCGGATGTGAATTTCGGTGCTATTGCACGAAATATGGCGAAGTTCCTTGAGACGCAAGACAGCGTCAACATCGAATTAAATGCAGAAGTCGAAGGACTAAAACAACTACCTGATGGCACTTGGCAGGTAACCGTTGATCAAAAGGGTAAACGTCGCGATATACAAGCCAAGTTTGTTTTCCTAGGTGCGGGTGGCGGTGCGTTACCATTGTTACAGAAGTCCGGTATCAAAGAAGGCAAAGGCTACGGCGGCTTTCCTGTGAGTGGTCAGTGGTTGGTGTGTGAGAAGCCAGAGCTAGTTGAGCAACATCACGCTAAGGTATACGGTGCAGCACCAATTGGTGCACCACCGATGTCTGTACCGCATTTGGATACACGTATCATCGATGGCAAAAAAGCCATTCTATTTGGTCCATTTGCAGGCTTTACGACCAAGTTCTTGAAACAAGGCTCGGTGTTTGATTTAGTGAAAAGTGTTCGTTCTGACAACCTTGGTAACATGCTGAGTGTTGGTAAAAACAACATGGATCTAACTAAGTACTTGATCAGTGAAGTACGTCAGTCTCACAAGGATCGTTGTGATTCATTGCGTAACTTCTTCCCAGATGCTCAAGATAAAGATTGGTCGTTGGCGTACGCGGGGCAGCGTGTGCAGATCATTAAAAAAGGCCCAGATGGTGCTGGTAAACTTGAGTTTGGTACAGAAGCGATTGTATCGGAAGACGGTTCTATTGCGGCTTTACTGGGTGCATCACCAGGTGCATCGACAACAGTGAATACCATGATCAACATCCTAGAACGAAGCTTTGCTGACCGAATGAAGTCAGATGAGTGGCAATCGAAGATGAAAGAAATGGTGCCTTCCTACGGTCAATCTCTCGTAGAAAACACGGATCTATTACTTGAGATTCGCTCGCGAACGCTTGAGACATTGAAGCTTAAACCTTAAGCTTACATGCATTACCTTACTAAAGCCGAGTTCATTCACGTGAACTCGGCTTTTCTTCTATTGCCAGAGAGGAAATTATGATCACTTTCGCAGAACGCTCCGATGCTTTATCAGAACAACTAAGAGAGCTAGAGCACCAAGCCGATGATGGCGACCAACTGTTTTACTGCGCCTACTTATTAGGGTTACTTGGTTTGCACAGCGCCGCTGAAGGCGAAGGAACAGAAGAATTTGATGCTTATTTCGAAACAGAGCTTAAAGCGACGTTAACAGCAGAAGGTGTGACAGGCAAAGACCAAGACGCGATCTTAGAGCTTTGGCAGAAAGTGACTAAATAATTTTAGGGCTGCCATGCTGTTCCCTTGGTTTTATAGGACCGCGGTTTCCGCGGGAACGGCATATGGGAATGCGAGTATGTTCCCTCGCAAAGCGAGGTCCTACATGGCTTTGCTCCCGTTGGATTTGGTTTTTTAATGCTTTTTTCAGCAATTGTAGGACCGCGGTTTCCGCGGGAACGGCATATGGGAATGCGAGTTTGTTCCCTCGCGAAGCGAGGTCCTACATGGCTTTGCTCCCGTTGGATTTGGTTTTGTAATGCTGTTTTTAGCAATTGTAGGATCGCGGTTCCCGCGGGAATAGCATAGGGAAATGAGAGTTTGTTCCCTCGCGCAGCGAGGTCCTACATGGCTTTGCTCCCGTTGGATTTGGTTTTGCAATGCTGTTTTCAGCAATTGTAGGACCGCGGTTCCCGCGGGAGCAGCATAGGGGAATGAGAGTTTGTTCCCTCGTGCAGCGAGGTCCTACATGGCTTTGCTCCTGTTGGATTTGGTTTTTTAATGCTGTTTTCAGCAATTGTAGGACCGCGGTTTCCGCGGGAACGGCATAGGGGAATGCGAGTTTGTTCCCTCGCAAAGCGAGTCCCTACATGGCTTTGTTCCCGCTGGATTTGGTTTTGTAATGCTGTTTTCAGCAATTGTAGGACCGCGGTTTCCGCGGGAGCAGCATAGGGGAATGCGAGTTTGTTCCCTCGCATAGCGAGTCCCTACATGGCTTTGCTCCCGTTGGATTGGGTTTTGTAATGCTGTTTTCAGCAATTGTAGGACCGCGGTTTCCGCGGGAGCAGTATAGGGGAATGCGAGTTTATTCCCTCGCATAGCGAGCCCCTACATGGCTTTGCTCCCGTTGGATTTGGTTTTGTAATGCTATTTTCAGCAATTGTAGGACCGCGGTTTCCGCGGGAGCAGCATAGGGGAATGCGAGTTTGTTCCCTCACGCAGCGAGGTCCTACAAAAATGCTTACATCCCCATAAACAGCGGGATTAATACAGGTACCAAGAAGCTCATAATAAAGCCACTAGCGATGCAAACTGGGACGATTTCAGCGCCATGGACTTTGCCCAGTAATGGTAAAGTAAAGTCCATAGCTGTGGCCCCTGAAATACCAACCGAAAGGTGGCTATTGATACGAGCTAAAGCAGGAATAAGCATTAAAGCGATGATTTCTCGGCCAAGATCGAGTAAGAAAGCGGTCGTGCCGAGTACTGGGTCACCAAGACCTGTAATCAAGATGCCAGATAAGCTGTACCATCCAAATCCTGAAACCACGGCTAAACTTTTATTCCATTCTAAACCAATTAGAGAGCCTGCTATTAATCCTGCTAAGAGCGTTACGAAGACGGTGGTGCATGCAATAGCGACCCCTTGAGTGTTTAGAAATAGTTTACGTAAACGGAAGTTACCCTGACGCAGTTGACAGCCGACCAAAAACAGCAATAAATACAGTAGCCAAGTGACTAGTTCATCCACGCTTGGAATCCAACTTTTTAGTAGCCATCCAACCAAAACACCGCCTAAAACCCAGCTCAATGTTTTCGCTGCATCCACTAAGGCATGCTTTGTTGATGAATTATTATCCACATGCATGACCTTGCTGGCGCCAGCGTGGAAAACTTGACCGCTTATCCACAATGCCAATAAAGGCAGTACGGTAATAGCGAAAAAGAAAACAACTGCCTGGTAGCCAGCAATCGCCACTTTACTGGCTAAATTATCCAGTGCGCCTATGCTGTAACCAATTAACCCAAGGATAAGATAAGTAAGCTGCGACAAACCTTTCGCGACACGCTCAGGAGTGGCTAAAGGAACCTTCACCCAATAACCAAACAGTAACGCGGCGAGTAATGGTCCAAGAGTGGATAGAATGGTCATAATTGATTGATCCTAAATCGATTTTGAAAACTAAAGGGTAGGCTTATAACCATCATTAAGGACGTTGAAAAGCACACAATTGGTGCAATTATACTGACTTGTCGTGCAAAGTTGACCACTTGGTGATAAATTCGCCGCACACTTAATTGAATTCCTTTCATAGATCTGAAAATCATGTTGACCACGTTTGCTAAGCGCTACCCCGCATTAAGTGAAATCCTTCATTTATTGTTTCCAATGATTCTTACCATGACTTTGGAATTATCCATCAGTCTTGTGGATACAATTATGTTGGGTCACTACGATTCGCTGCATTTGGCCGCGGTTGGCCTCGCGTCCAGTCTATGGGGGCCTGTTGCTTGTTTTATGATTGGCGTGACATTTGGCCTAACACCTTTGATTACTCGACACCTTCATGGACGTCAACGAAAACTGGTGAACCTATATATGTCACAAGCATTTGGTTTATCACTTATATTGGGTGTAATTGGCGCTATCTTAAGCGTCACATTACTACCCATGGTAGCTCAGATGATGGCCAGTGAAGCGGAAACACAACGTGTTACGGCGCAGTATTTATATTTTTTCTCACCGACGTTTATGGCGTTGGCATTGATGACATCGTATAAAAATTTATTTGAAGCAGCAGGTAAGCCACGTATTCCATTGCTGGTGGCAACGCTAAGTTTGATCCTCAACATAACGTTTAATTACCTGCTGATTTATGGAAACTTTGGCTTCCCTGAAATGGGGGCGAGTGGAGCGGCCATTGCCTCCGCAGCATCTGTATGGCTATCGCTATTAGTGTTTGTGTTCTATGACTTGCGAGTCAACAGGGATACTTTGTTTAGCCGTATTGATTGGTACTATGTGCGTAACCCCGGTATTCTCTTCGGTGTTGGTCTGCCAGCTGGCTTTGCATTTTCTTTTGAAATTGGTTTGTTTTCATCACTAACTTGGCTTATCTCAGCATTTGGTGATCTCGCGCTAGGTGCAGGGCAAATCGTTATGTCTTACTGTACGATTCTATTTACACCATTGATGGCAATGAGTGCGGTGACTGCGATTGTAGTAGCAAAGGCTATGGCGACCGATGGCATCGACGCCGTACAAAAAAGAGTTCGTATTATTCTCGCGCTAGGATTTGGCTATGTGTCGATCTGCTTCATCGTCACGCAAGGCTTGCATGATCGCATTCCATTCTTGTTCAGTTCTAATGAAGTCGTCGCAGCCATGGCAGCGGGCATACTGCTGATTTCCTCAACCTACCAATTTCCTGACATGGTACAAACCGTCTTCACTGGAGCATTGCGTGGCTTCAGAGATACCCGCTCCAGCATGATTGCCATGGCGGTCTCGTTATTTGGCCTAAGCATTCCTTTAGGTTATTGGTTAGCCCACTTAAGCCCGTGGTCAGATACGTTAAATGTGCGCGGCTTATACGTTGGTTTAGGGGTTGGCTTAACCATTTTGGCAATGATTTTGTTGGCGCGTTATCGAATGACGCTAAAAAAATTCCACAATAAGAAACTGCCTCACCCAGAGGAAGTTGCGTAGGAGCGGCATACGACATGTGATGCTGTTTCGGCAATTGTAGGACCGCGGTTCCCGCGGGAACGGCATATGGGAATGCGAGTTGGTTCCCTCGCACAGCGAGGTCGTACAAGGCTTGCCACCGTGGGAGCTTTGGGCAATTGTAGGACCGCGGTCCCCGCGGGAACGGCATACGGGCATGCGAGTTTGTTCCCTCGCACAGCGAGGTCGTACAAGGCTTGCCAACGTGGGAGCTTTCGGCAATTGTAGGACCGCGGTTCCCGTGGGAACAGCATACGGGCATGCGAGTTTATTCCCTCGCACAGCGAAGTCGCACAGGAAACGGTTCTACAAACGCTTTTCTTGAAAGACTCGACATTGTTCTATTAATCCATCGATATCCATGTGTTCATCGCAGCTTTTTGCAAGGCGGGCGACTTCTTGTTCGCGGTAGGCTTCGTAGTCGAAGTCCTGGCTGTCGATGGCTCCGGCCCAGTCGAGCAGGGCTTTTAAAGCCTGTTTATCATCGAATAAACCGTGTAGGTAAGTACCTATAATTTGTTTATCTTCGGATAGGTAGCCTTCTAACTCGCCGTTTTCGAGGGTGGCGAAGTGTTGCACATGTTGGTGAAACTCTGAGACGCCGCTGTGGATTTCATAGCCTTTGATATCAGCATCGCCGAGTGATGAAATGACGCCAGTGCGTTGTTTCAGTTGCTTGCCGTCTTTTAGCTCAGTGCGCATGGGGATGTAACCAAGGCCTTTGGCACAGGAGGGTTCGGCGTTTTCCATACCAAGCGGGTCATCTAGGTATTCCCCAAGCATTTGGAAGCCGCCACAAATCCCCAACACTTTACCTCCGTAACGAAGGTGGCGGGCAATGTAGTCTTCCCAACCCAGTTCACGTAGGAAAGCCAAATCGCTTTGAACGCTTTTGCTACCAGGTAAAATCACCAAATCGGCAGGAGGAATGGCCTCGTTTTTACGCACCAAGGTAACTTGAACGTTAGGGTGTAAGCGCAAAGCGTCCCAATCTGTATGGTTGCTGGTGCGTGGCAACACCGGAATCACTACGTGCAATTTAGTCTCTGAGTCTTGTTTGGTTGGGCTGGCGGCGACGGCATCTTCGGATTCCAAATGGAAGCCCATCAAGTAAGGTAACACCCCAAGAACCGGTTTGCCGGTGTGCTCTGCAAGCCAATCAAGGCCAGATTGCAGTAAGGCAATATCACCACGAAAGCGGTTAATCACAAAGCCAATCACGCGATCTTGTTCACTCTGTGAAAGCAGTTCTAAAGTGCCGACTAAGTGCGCAAAGACACCGCCCTTGTCGATATCAGCAATGATAATCACCGGGCAATCGATGCTTTCGGCAAAGCCCATATTGGCGATATCACGGGCACGAAGATTAATTTCGGCAGGGCTGCCTGCGCCTTCGATCACCACGCAGTCGTATTGATCCGCTAAGCGCTGGTATGAGTCGAGCGCGGCAGTCATGGCGATGGTTTTGTATTCGTGATACCCCACGGCATTCATATTACCGACTGAGTGACCTTGAATAATCACCTGAGCACCAATATCGGTATTGGGCTTAAGCAAAATAGGGTTCATATGCACATCGGGCTCAAGGCCTGCGGCATAAGCCTGCACCGCTTGAGCACGGCCAATTTCTTTACCATCGGCGGTGACAGCGCTGTTTAACGCCATGTTTTGCGGTTTAAACGGTGCCACATTCAGTCCGCGTTCTTTTATCAAGCGACATAAAGCCGTTACCAAGGTGCTTTTTCCTGCATCTGAAGTAGTACCTTGCACCATAAGATTAAAAAAACGCATGTGGGTTTGTCCGTTCGATTGTTTACAATAAGGTGAAATTCTAGCGCATTAGCGTACGGATTAATAAAACGAATGTTAATTGAATGATACTGCGGACAAGCTGATGGATTTTCTTTTTGAGTTTTTCTCAAGCACGGCGTTGGCGTTGCTTGGGGCGTTGATTTTAGATCGCTGGCTTGGGGAACCGCAGTCATGGCATCCTTTGATTTGGTTTGGTAATTGGGCGAATTATTATCGTCGAACTTGGCAGGTGTCCCTATCGGCCAGTTCATCGCTACAACGCTTAAATGGCGTCATGGCATGGAGTCTGGCGGTGTTACCCTGTGCCATGGTGCTGACTCTGATCTTGTGGATGCTACCAAGTTGGCTCGAATGGCTGCTCGGCACGGTGGTGTTGTATTTCACCATCGGTTGGCAAAGCTTGCGCGAGCACGCCCTTGCCATTGCTAAGCCACTACATGATCAAGATTTACCTAAAGCACGTGCAGCTGTGGGGCGCATCGTTAGCCGTGATACATCAGAGCTCGACGAAACTCAGATTGCGAAGGCGAGCATGGAATCCGTGCTTGAAAATGGCAGCGATGCGGTATTTGCCCCGATTTTTTGGTTCTTAGTGTTAGGGCCTTTTGGTGCCATTTTATATCGTTTATCCAACACACTGGATGCAATGTGGGGTTATAAAAAGCCTGATCTGTTGCATTTTGGTTGGTGTGCAGCGCGCATAGACGATGTACTGAACTTTATCCCCGCTCGTTTGGTGGTGCTGACCTATGCATTGTTTGGTAACAGCAAGCGTGCGTTGCATTGTGCTTGGCATCAAGGCCGTGGTTGGAAAAGTCCCAATGCTGGGCCTGTGATGGCCGCGGGCGCGGGCGCTTTGCAAGTCTCTCTTGGCGGCACGGCGATCTATTTTGGCGAAGCCCAACAGCGCCCTGCCTTAGGGGAAGGGCCAGATCCTAAAGCAGGGGACTTGGATCGAGCAGTAGAGCTGGTGGATAAAGGCGTCTACCTATGGGCGTTATTGATTTTGGTATTAATATAACTTATGAATTTTGAATTAGAGCCACCTAAGCATGGTGGTGATTTAGCAGCTTTTTTACGCAGTGAAAACCTTGATCCGAATAGTGCTGATCATTGGCTAGATCTGTCGTCTGCTTGCAATCGTGAACCTTGGCCAATTCCTGAGTCTTTTTTAGAAAACAGTGCCAAGCTTTGGTATGAATTACCGGATGCATTTGCATTACAGGAGGCGGCGAACGACTACTTTGGCTTAACCCCACTTGCCATTGGCACGGGCACGCAGCAGTTTATTGAAATATTGCCCGCGTTGTTAGTTGAAAGGGTTAAACGCAAAAAAGTGTGGGTTCCAGCCGTTGGTTATCAAGAACATGGCTATAGCTGGCGCAAATGGGATTATGAGGTAAGTGAATACCAAGATGTTAGTGAGCTTTTGACTAACGAATGGGATATTGCAGTAGTGATCTCACCGAATAACCCCTCTGGGCAATACTTAACGACAGATCAATCTGAGCAGTTAAAAGTGCTATTAGAAACCTCTGAGCGTTATTTGGTGTTGGATGAAGCCTTTTTGGATGCGACACCTGAGGCGAGCTGGCTAAATGCGCCATTGCCAAGCGGCTGTTTTGTGCTGCGTTCGGTGGGGAAATTTTTTGGCTTAGCCGGTGCTCGAGTGGGCTTTATCTTTGGCGATTCGACATTTCAAGCGTCGATACAATCGCTTATAGGTCCATGGCCAGTGGCCACCCCAGCGCTGCACTTAGTCACTCAAGCGCTCAAAGATAGAGATTGGCAAGCAGAAGCGCTTGCATCGCTAGCTGAGCGTCATGCCTATTTTGAGGCAAATATGGTTCCTAAGTTGAACACCTTATTTGACTCTCAGGTCATGATACACACGCCTTTATTTTACACTTGGCAACTAGAACAGGATCAGGCGTTAAAAGCCGTTCAAGCACTGCATAGTGTGGGCATCCATATTCGCCTTGGGCAAGGGTGGGTGCGATTATCGTTACCTGCAGGTCATGAGATGCAACGCTTAAATCATGGCTTGGTGAGATTATTGCAAGGACATCAACTTAAGGAGCTGGGATGAAGCATTTGGTACTAGGTGGTGTTCGCAGCGGTAAAAGTCAGTTTGCAGAGCGCTGGATCGCGGAGCAACGTGAGCAAATTGTCTACATTGCAACCTCTCAAGTGTGGGACGAGGGCATGGCGGATCGCGTTGCCAAACATCAGTCCTATCGCCCCGATCATTGGCAGACAATTGAAGAGCCTATCAAGCTTGCAGAGACAATGCAGCGTGTGGCGAATGAGCAACCTAACGCTGGTGTGATTGTTGAATGTTGCTCGCTATGGTTAACGAACTTACTTTGTGCCGAAGATGAGCCTTTGTTGGAGAGGGAACGAGAGCTGTTTTTAGACGTGCTTGAACGCTATCCTCTACCGATCATTTTGGTCACAGCCGAAGTGGGCTTAGGCATCATGCCGATGAATGCGTTGGCTCGGCGCTTTGGTGATGAAATAGGAGTTCTTAATCAGCGGTTGGCGGCTTGTTGCGACCAAGTGACCTTGGTGACGGCCGGCCTACCGATGGCATTGAAGTCGTAAATATCAAGTTTTCGATCATTTACACAGATTTCAGGTGTTTTTATATGGAAAAATCTTAACCGATTGGTCTAAAATACGCCGCTTAACCGATCTTGACTGCTTTTTGGGCATTATTTTTGCTCATAAAGTTAGCTGACTAGATAGCTGAGGAGCACACCATGACCCCCTACTCAAAAGATTTCCCTGTCTCTTGGCATGAATTACATCGCGACGCTCGCGCTTTGTCTTGGCGTTTGCTTGAGCAAGGGCCTTGGAAAGGCATTATCGCGATCACTCGAGGCGGCCTTGTTCCTGCGGCTATTTTATGTCGTGAGATGGATATTCGCTTGATCGATACGATTTGTGTGGTGAGCTATGACTCTTCAGAAGAGGGCGGTGCAGCCAATGTACAGGGCGATCTTCGTATCCTAAAGGGTGTGGAAGGGGATGGCGAAGGCTACATCCTGATTGATGATCTAGTGGACACAGGCAAAACCGCGCGTGAGATCCGTAAGATGCTACCAAAAGCCCATTTCGCGACGATTTACGCGAAGCCTGCCGGTAAGCCATTGGTGGATACGTTTATAACAGAAGTGAGCCAAGACACTTGGATTCGCTTTCCGTGGGATATGGAATACACTTTCTCAACGCCACTTGCCGATCGTCAGAAGGGCTAATTATTGTAAAGGTCTTTGAGTTATAGGGGGGCATTTCGATAGAATCGCGCCCTCGCTCGGACATTGCATATTGCTACATAAAATAACGCGTGGTCCTGCGGAATTTAGGCTAACTTAATAAGCTTGAAGCGATACTCTCACAGAGTTAGGGTATTTTATCTAATAGACTGAGTAGGAATTCCTATGTACCACACGTTTATCCGCTCCATTCTGCTGTGTATTGCAACCTTATCTGTGCCATTAGCGATGGCTGAGGGTACGGTTGCGCGTGCTCTATTTGCTTCGGAAGTATTAGATCGTGAACCCATCGATGAATTAGGGGATGTGATCAAGGTCGAATATGGTGAAATCCAGCGCGTCTACTTTTTTACTGATCTGCGTGATATGGAAGGCGACCAAGTAACACACGTTTGGAAGTTAGACGGTGTGATTGAAGCTGAAATTCCTTTTGATATTGGTGGTGATCGCTGGCGTGTTTGGTCGAGCAAACGTCTAATGCCAGGTTTCGATGGCAAATGGTCGGTCGATATTGTTAAAGATGGCGAAGTACTAGAAAGTCGCTCGTTTGACTATGTCGATGAATGGTAAACTGCAGCAACGTTTACTAATAAAAGGTCTACTCTGATGCCTCATATTCGCGTTCGTGGTTTGCCATTTGAAGATTTAGAATCTGTGTCTGATACGTTAGTTGAAACGTTAGCAGAACTTACCGATACCCCTAACTCGCATTTCACTCTAGAGTATCAGTCTTCTATTTTCCTCGCGGTGGGCGGTGCTTCTCCTGCTTACCCGTTTATCGAAATTTTATGGTTTGATCGTGGTGCTGAGGTGAAAACTAAAGTGGCACAGGCCATTGATGATCTGCTGCGCCCGATGATTGAAGCCGGACAAGATATCACCACCCTGTTTCATGATATCCAAGGGCGTGATTATTACGAGAATGGCGAACATTTTTAAGTGATTTGCTACTGTAGGACCTCGCTGCGCGAGGGATCAACCTTGCATGCCCATATGAAGTTCCCGCGGAAACCGCGGTCCTACAATTGCTGAAACATCATCTTAATCCCAAACCAATTCCCGCGAGGACTAAGCTTTTGTAGGACCTCGCTGTGCGAGGGA
>NZ_JAEMUH010000012.1 GCF_016461785.1 Marinomonas ostreistagni
ATACTTTAATCGTTAATTTTATTACTTCTCTTTTTTATATTTAAATTTCTATTATTTTATTTCTGAAGCAGAAAACCACTGATTCCAAGTCCGATAAATAACAATCCGGTAATGCGGTTAATCAGTACGATATGGTGTTTCAATAGATGAGACACCTTATCAATCGCCAATGATATCAATACATGAATAATCAAGGTTATCGCTACCAGCTCGATGGTGAGCATAACCGCATATGCCGCGAAATGCTCATTTGAGGGAATAAACATTGGAAAGAGAGCCCCGAAGAATACTAAGGTTTTCGGGTTCAATAATGAAATCAGTACGCCATTTTTAAAGCTGTAACCCTGTGCGGCAATGGTTATTTCACTTTTGGCGTAATACAGCGCCTTACATCCTAAATAAGCAATATAACCACTGCATAACCATGTCATGATTTGAAAGGCCCACTCACTCGAGTGAATCACCGCCAGTAACCAAGTATTCGCCAATACCGAAGCCAATATTAACCCTGTCGCAATACCAAAGATCACAGGCAGGGTACGACGCAAATTATGATTAATGCTGTTGCTCACCACCGCCAAACCACCTGGACCAGGGGAGGCAGCAGACGCCAAACAAACGGCTAAAAAGGCTAACTGACTTTCCATAACGCTCTCATTGATCGATTAAGATCATTAGGTTAAGCCGATTGCACACTCTTATCTTGTAAAAAATTGCTGTTGGTAAGCACTTGGCGAAATGCCCATGGCACTGACAAAGGCTTTGCTGAAGTGACTTTGATCGTGAAAGCCGCAATTCAGCGCCACATCAACCGCACTGATACCACGTTTAAGTTGTGCTCTGGCATGGTTTAAGCGTTGTTGGATTTGGTATTGATGAGGCGTTAGCTGATAGCAGCGTTTGAACTCTTTGATTAGATGAAACTTACTGATACCAGCCTGCTCTGCAACAGCCTCTAGAGAAAGCTTTTGCTGGTAGCAATCTGCTAAAAGGTCTCGCACGGACTCGATATTCGATTGTGCTTTGCTGAATGTCGGCATACTGCTGTGTTGGCTTTCTTGTAATAACAAGTTCACCAGTAGCAACTCCCATTGCTCTTCGATCTCTAATGCGCTCGCATTATGACGGATCTTATCTAGCAAGCCCTGCATTTGCAGACTTAAACGCCCATCGTTGATGACACTTTGACGAAAGTGCGGCGCTTTATAAACACCGAACAAGGATTGGTTTAGCGAACTCACACGCTCTTCAGAAGGATACAACGCACGATAGCGCCAGCCTTCACCTTTGCCCTTAGAGCCGGTATGCAATTCGTCTGGGGCAACGATTGAAAGCTGCCCCGGCAAGGCATTATGGCTCGCGCCACGATGACTAAAATGCATCACGCCTGCATCCACCACAGAAATAACAAAGCCTGCGTGGGCATGTTTACCGAAGACCGTCTCGGTAAACTGCGCTTCAATCATTTCCAATCCGCCTAAAGTTTGGCTAGTAGAAACATTGCAGTATTCGTTGGTGTGCATCCAGCCTCCAAGATAGCGTGGTGTTAGTACCACACTACCAGCTTAGTAGAGAACACTCTTGTAAAAAATTGCTTAGGCTTGGTTAGCCTTTAGCGCCAGCTTCTCAAGCACTCGCCCTACTGCCACAAAACCAAAGGTAGCCGTGACCACGGTGCTGGAGCCGAAGCCAGTTTCGCAGTTCATCTTGGTTTCTGTATCCCCTTTCTCACGAGTTTCGCACACTGTACCATCTGTCTGTGGGTATTTCAGTTGCTCCAATGAGTACACACATTCAATTTCGAAGCGTTTTTTGGTATCGCGAGGGAAGTTATAGTTTCGACGCAAGAAGTTACGCAGCTTAGCCGCCAGCGGGTCTTGCTCGGTACGAGACAAGTCAGCGATCTGCACTTTAGTTGGATCGATCTGACCACCAGCGCCGCCTACAGTAATCAGCTTACGTTTATTGCGCTTACACCACGCGATCATGGCCGCTTTTGGCTTTAGGCTATCAATCGCATCAATGATGTAGTCAAACGGCTGATCCAGCAGCTCAGGCACGTTATCAGTGGTGATGAAGTCTTCCACGCAGTTTACTTGGCAGTTTGGGTTGATCAACTTAATGCGCTCGGCCATGGCATCGACTTTGGCTTTGCCAATGGTGCCATCTAGGGCGTGAATTTGGCGGTTGATGTTGGTGACACAGACATCGTCCATATCGATCAAGGTGATCTGACCAATGCCCGAGCGCGCTAACGCTTCCGCGCACCATGAGCCAACCCCACCAATACCAATCACACAAACGTGGGCTTGCTGGAAAAACTCATAGGCTGTTTGGCCGTAAAGGCGGCTAATACCGCCAAAACGCTGATCATCACTCACTCTTGAACTCCTTGCAGAATCTCACCAATAAGGCAAAATGTTGGCTTAGTTAGGCAGAGTCTAGATATGGCAAGCCAACGCCCAAGGATGGGCGTGTCCGCCCTTCGCGGACATGGACGTCCGTAGGGCGGTGCTGTCATATCTAGGCGAGCACACACTGAGGTCTACACTTCACCACTCTTTTGGGTGGGTTCTACATCTATACGATTAATTAGGGTTTATGCTGCATCAAGTCTTAGAACAACTTGGCCTTACCGAACGTGAGACCATTCTTTATCAAACCTTGCTGAAATTAGGGCCTGCTTCGATTCGCGATATCGCCGAGCAATCCGGGGTCAACCGGGGTTCTGCCTACGAGTCATTGAAGCAGCTGCAAAGCAAAGGAGTCGTCAGCTATTTCCCGAAGGGTAAACGCCGTTTCTTTATGGCGGAGAACCCTGAGATTTTGCTAAATCTCGCCGAAGAGCGTAAGCAAAACATCGAAAAAACCATCGACTCGCTCAAGCACACTATTATTCCAAGCTTGGTACAGTCCCAGCCGACTTTCCATCATACCGATGTACGTTACTATGAAGGCGATGATGGCATCGAATGGGTATTGCGCGATATTTTAAACGTGGTGTCTCAGCAAGACCATAAGGAATACAGCGTATTTTCCTCGAAACCGATCCGCCCTTATCTATATCGACCGTTTCCGACCTACACTAAGCAACGCATTAAGCTGGGCATCAAAGTAAATGTCATTGCGCTTGGGGACGGTGGTGAAGATGCGGAGCTATCGGAACGTAAATGGATCAAAACCGAAGACAGTGTCGACGCCAGCTACATTGCTATCTATCCACCTAAGTGTGCCATTATTTCTCTTGCGCGAGATAACTTCCCTTCAGCTGTCGTACTCGAGTCAAACGATATCGCCAAGGCCCAGCAGATCATTTTTGATACTCTATGGCGCTTGCTGTAATAAGCCATAAAAAAGCCCGAGCATTCACTCGGGCAACAGTGGAATAACATGGCTAGGCCATGTTGGCTTGCTTAAAAAGCGCTTTGTTTTTCAGCCAGCGAGCTGTTCGACAATTAAACCCCGTTCAGCCATCAGCTCTTGGATATCGTAGATGCTGTTGGGATCGTCAATAGTCGATGGGATAGTAAACTCTTCACCGGAGGCGATCTGACGCAGTAGCTTACGTAGAATTTTACCCGAGCGGGTTTTCGGTAAACGCGGCACCACCATGGCAATCTTAAAGCACGCTAAAGCACCGATTTCTTGGCGCACCAAGGCAACCAGTTCTTCTTGGACACTGTCTGCTTGGTCTTCGTAGCCGTTTTTTAATAACACCAAACCTAGTGGTAACTGACCTTTGAGATCGTCGTTAATCCCAATAACACAGCACTCCGCCACGGCATCGTGCATGGCGACTACTTCTTCCATTTCACCAGTTGATAAGCGGTGACCCGCGACGTTAATCACATCGTCAGTACGCCCCATAATAAAGACATAACCGTCTTCATCGATGTAACCGCCATCGCCCGAAGTGTAGTAACCTGGGTAAACTTCTAAGTAGCCAGATTTAAAACGCTCCATATCGCCCCAAATGGTTGGTAAACAGCTTGGTGGCAGTGGTCGCTTGAGTGCAATACTGCCCTGCTCCATGGGCGGTAACGACTCCCCCTGATCATCCAGTACCTGAACTTGGAAACCAGGAGAAGGCACTGTAGAAGAACCTGGTTTAGCGATTTTCATTTCAAGGCCTATTGGATTCGCGCAGATTGCCCAGCCGGTTTCTGTTTGCCACCAGTGATCAACAATGCACTTACCAGTCACCGCTTTAGTCCACTCGTAAGTTGGCGGGTCTAAGCGCTCACCCGCCATAAAGATCACTCGAAGACCAGCAAGGTCTTCTTTATTAAGCAACTCGGCATCAGGATCTTCTTTACGAATGGCACGGAAGGCGGTTGGCGCTGCGAAAAGTGTTTTCACATCGTACTCTTTGCAGACACGCCAGAACTCACCCGCATTCGGTGTCATGATTGGCTTGCCTTCGTACATCACTGTCGTGCAGCCATAGATCAATGGGCCATAAACAATGTATGAGTGACCCACTACCCAGCCCACATCCGACGCAGCCCAGAACACTTCGCCTGGGCTCATATTGTAGATCGCTTGCATAGAATAATTGAGTGCTACGGCATGGCCGCCGTTATCACGCACCACACCTTTTGGCTTACCTGTCGTACCAGAGGTATAGAGGATATAAAGCGGATCTGTAGCTTTAACAGGGGTACAGTCTGCAGGATAGGCTTGTTCGACGGCACTGCTCCAATCAACATCTCGGCCTTGTTGTAACTCTGCAAGTTGTTGTTCTCGCTGATAAACAATACAGGCATTGGGTGAGTGCTTTGCCTGTTTTAAGGCTTCATCGAGCAGCGGTTTATAAGCAATGATACGGCAGATTTCAATGCCACATGAAGCGGTGACAATCACTTTGGGTTTGGCATCATCAATGCGCACTGCCAGTTCGTGGGCGGCAAAGCCCCCAAATACCACGGAATGAATGGCCCCAAGACGCGCCACCGCTAGCATGGCTATTAAGGCTTGCGGGATCATGGGCATGTAGATAACAACGGTATCGCCCTTCTCTACCCCTTGCTGCTCTAAGGCACCCGCAAATAGAGACACTGCGTCGAGCAGTTCTCGATAGCTGTAAGTTTGCTTAGTCCCCGTGACAGGAGAGTCGTAGATCAAGGCTGCCTGATCAGCTCGACCATTGGCCACATGATGATCTAGAGCAAGATAACAGGTGTTAAGCTCACCATCGGCAAACCATCGGTCCATCCCATGTTCATCCTGAGACAATATGGTTTTCGGGAATTTGAACCATTCTAAAGCTTGTGCTTTTTCACGCCAAAACGTCTCAGGCTCGATACAGGCGTTTTGATATTCTATTTGATATGACATGCAGGCAGACCTTTTATGCTTATTCTTTGCCAAGCCCAGATTGTTGACAATCCGGAACGTCAAAATCAAATATAGACTAATATTTAGCCAAAAAATCTAATACTAAAGGCTAATATTGTGTATTTTTTATTTTTTTGTCGACAAAATGGCCAATTTTTCGACTTTGCTCAATGACTTTAATACGTGCAGTTGCTTCGTTTAATTCTTTCAAGGCACGGGTATGGTCCAAGTCATTACTCGAAGCTCCTAGATGCTCTTCTGCATGCTGCTTAGCAGCAAGTGCTTCTTCCATGTCTAGCTCGCCAGCACGTTCAGCGAAGTCGGCTAATAGAATTACTTTGTGAGGCTGCACTTCCATAAAGCCACCAGAAATAAACATCATTTCTTCAGAGCCGTCTTCTTTCATTAATCGAGCGCTTCCGGCTTTTAGTAAGGTTAATAATGGTGCGTGACCAGGGAAAATCCCCACCTCCCCTTGATCAGCTTGCACTACGATATATTTAACGGGGCTTGAAAATAATGTGCGCTCTACACTGACGATGTCACATAAAATAGTACGGTTCATAAAAATTCCCTTTAATTGGGTTTACTGAGGCTAAATTGGAATGCACAAACCCTTCCAAGTTTGGTCAATGTACTCCAAATTCGAAGAAAAATTGTGATCATTAAAAGGATTATAAAATGTGTGGGTATAAAAAAAGCAGCCAATGGCTGCTTTTTTAGGACTGAAGCGTCGCGATTATTTTACGTGACGGTATTGTTGGATAGTACGTAGACGAGCTACGGCTTCCGCCAATTCAGCCGTTGCACGACTGTAGTCCAAATCAGATTGTTGCTGATTCAACAGATCTTGAGCGTGTTTCTGTGCTTCAAGTGCTGCTGCCTCATCAAGATCGTCCGCGCGAATAGCGGTATCTGCTAAGACAGTTACACGGTGTGGCTGAACTTCTAGGAAGCCGCCAGAAACGAAGATAACTTCTTGTTCACCGTTTTGCTTAATCACACGAACAGGGCCTGGTTGCAACGTAGTCAACAAAGGCGCGTGACCTGGGTAGATACCTAGGTCGCCATAACTACCTGCAGCCACAAGAGTCTCAACAGAACCTGAGAAGATCTCTTGTTCAGCGCTTACGATATCGCATTGTACCGTGATAGCCATAAGTTGCCTCTTTCAAGTCAGGCGTTGCCAGCGAGTCGTAACTCGCTGGCACTGCGTGGATTAAAGTTTCTTAGCTTTCTCAACCGCTTCTTCGATGCTACCGATCATGTAGAACGCTTGCTCTGGAAGCTCGTCGAATTCGCCGTTTAGGATGCCTTGGAAGCCACGGATAGTGTCTTTCAAAGAAACGTATTTACCTGGAGCACCAGTGAATACTTCTGCTACGAAGAAAGGCTGAGACAAGAAACGCTGGATCTTACGAGCACGGTTTACTGTCTGCTTATCTTCTTCAGATAGCTCGTCCATACCTAGGATCGCGATGATGTCTTTCAGCTCTTTGTAACGCTGAAGAACCATCTGAACGCCACGCGCTACGTCGTAGTGTTCTTGACCAATTACTAGTGGATCAAGCTGACGAGAAGTAGAGTCTAGTGGGTCAATCGCTGGGTAGATACCCAAAGAAGCGATGTCACGAGACAATACAACTGTTGCATCCAAGTGCGAGAACGTTGTCGCTGGAGATGGGTCAGTCAAGTCATCCGCAGGTACGTATACCGCTTGTACAGACGTGATAGAACCCGTCTTAGTAGACGTGATACGCTCTTGAAGTACACCCATCTCTTCTGCAAGAGTTGGCTGGTAACCTACCGCAGAAGGCATACGGCCTAGTAGGGCTGATACTTCAGTACCCGCTAGTGTGTAACGGTAGATGTTGTCGACGAAGAATAGTACGTCACGGCCTTCATCACGGAATTTTTCCGCCATAGTAAGACCTGTTAGTGCTACACGTAGACGGTTGCCTGGTGGCTCGTTCATCTGACCGTATACTAGAGATACTTTGTCGATTACGTTCGACTCAGTCATCTCGTGGTAGAAGTCGTTACCCTCACGAGTACGCTCACCTACACCTGCGAATACAGAGTAACCGCTGTGCTCGATCGCGATGTTACGGATAAGCTCCATCATGTTTACGGTTTTACCTACACCGGCACCACCAAACAGACCAACTTTACCACCCTTCGCGAACGGACATACAAGGTCGATTACCTTGATACCTGTTTCTAGCAATTCACTGCTGTTTGACTGATCAGCGTAAGATGGAGCTGAACGGTGGATAGACCAACGCTCTTCTTCACCGATTGCGCCTTTCTCGTCAATTGGGTTACCTAGAACGTCCATGATACGACCTAGAGTTTGAGTACCAACTGGTACAGATACTGGCTTACCAGTATTTTGAACTTCTAGGTGACGTTTTAGACCTTCAGTAGAACCCATGGCGATAGTACGTACGATACCGTCGCCTAGCTGTTGTTGAACTTCCAACACTAGCTCTTTACCCTCGATAGTGAGGGCGTCGTATACTTTTGGCACGTTATCACGTGGGAATTCCACATCGATAACCGCACCGATAATCTGTACGATTTGTCCGCTACTCATGTTCGGATCCTCTTAATACCTAAATACCTTAAACCGCTGCCGCGCCGCCAACAATCTCAGAAATTTCCTGAGTAATGGCTGCCTGACGTGCCTTGTTGTACACCAACTGCAATTCATTAATGATTTCGCCCGCGTTGTCCGTTGCGTTCTTCATAGCCAGCATTCGAGCGGCTTGTTCACACGCAATGTTTTCAACAACGGCTTGGTATACCTGAGACTCAATGTAACGAACCAAAAGATCGTTTAAGATCTCGACTGCGTCAGGCTCGTAGATGTAGTCCCAGTGGTGCTTCAGTTCTGCATTTTCTTCTGCTTGTAGCGGCAAAAGTTGCTCGACACCTGGTTTCTGAGTCATGGTGTTAACAAATTCGTTAGACACCAAAACTAGACGGTCGATGCGACCTTCATCAAACGCATCCAACATAACTTTAACACTACCAACCAAACGTGATGCTTCTGGTGCATCACCTAGGCCAGTTACTGCCGCAGTTACATTACCACCGTAGTTTTTGAAGAAAGATACAGCTTTTGAGCCAACTGCACAGATCTCAACTTCGACCCCTGCTTCAGCATACTGTTTCATATCTTTAATCGCGGCTTTGAACACGTTTACGTTCAAGCCACCACACAAACCACGATCACTGGATACGATGACGTAACCAACTCGCTTGATTTCACGCTCGGTTAGGTAACGGTGCTTATACTCAGGATTCGCGTTTGCCAAGTGACCAATCACTTGACGAATGCGATCTGCATACGGACGAGAAGAGGCCATACGATCCTGAGCTTTACGCGTTTTACTTGCCGCAACTTTTTCCATTGCGCGAGTAATTTTTCGCGTATTGTTAATGCTCCCAATCTGAGCGCGTATCTCTTTTCCGACTGCCATATTAGACCTGCCCTTGTGAGAATGTTAATTCACAAACTGCAGAGATGATTGGTGGCTGGCGAACCAGCCACCAAGTCATTACCAAGTTTGTGTCGCTTTAAACTTCTCAATCGCTGACTTAAATGTACCAGCGATTTCGTCGTTGTAATTACCAGACTTGTTGATGTCTTGCATCATCGCACTGTGTTCGCTGTTCATGTAGCTCAACAATGCATTTTCAAAGCTAGCAATTTTGCTTGTTTCAACATCCGCAAGGTAGCCTTCGTTGGCAGCGTAAAGGATTACGCCCATGTCACCTACAGCCATCGGACTGAACTGTGCTTGTTTCATTAGTTCAGTTACTTGCTTACCGTGCTCAAGTTGCTTACGAGTCGCATCATCAAGGTCAGAAGCGAACTGAGCAAATGCTGCCAATTCACGGTACTGAGCAAGAGCAAGACGGATACCACCACCTAGCTTCTTGATGATTTTCGTTTGTGCTGCACCACCTACACGAGATACCGAGATACCAGCGTTCATTGCAGGACGGATACCCGCGTTGAAAGCACTCGTTTCAAGGAAGATCTGACCGTCAGTGATAGAGATTACGTTCGTTGGTACGAACGCAGATACGTCACCACCTTGGGTTTCGATGATAGGTAGAGCAGTCAAAGAGCCTGTTTGACCTTTTACTTCACCGTTAGTGAACTTCTCTACGTATTCTGCGCTTACGCGAGACGCACGCTCTAGAAGACGAGAGTGCAAGTAGAAAACGTCACCTGGGTAAGCTTCACGACCTGGTGGACGACGTAGTAGCAATGAGATTTGACGGTAAGCCCAAGCTTGTTTCGTCAAGTCATCGAATACGATCAATGCGTCTTCACCGCGGTCACGGAAGTATTCGCCCATAGTACAGCCAGAGTAAGGAGCCAAGAACTGCATTGCTGCAGGATCAGCGGCACCCGCTACGACAACAGTGGTGTATTCCATTGCGCCGTTTTCTTCAAGCTTACGTACTACGTTTGCGATAGTAGATTGCTTCTGACCGATCGCAACGTACACACACTTAATGCCAGAGCTTTTCTGAGCAATGATAGTGTCGATTGCTAGAGCGGTTTTACCGATCTGACGGTCACCGATGATCAACTCACGCTGACCACGACCGATTGGCACCATTGAGTCAATCGCTTTGTAACCAGTTTGAACTGGCTGATCAACGCCTTGACGAGCGATTACGCCTGGTGCAACTTTTTCAACTGCATCAGTCATTTTCGCTTCTACTGGGCCTTTACCGTCAACTGGGTTACCTAGTGCGTCAACAACGCGACCTAGTAGCTCAGGACCGACTGGTACTTCAAGGATACGACCAGTACATTTTGCTTTTTGACCTTCTACAAGGTCTTGGTAGTTACCTAGTACTACGGCACCTACAGAGTCACGCTCTAGGTTCAATGCCATACCATAGACACCACCAGGGAATTCAATCATTTCCCCGTACATTACGTCAGCTAGACCGTGGATCAATACGATACCGTCTGCAACGCTGACAATTGTGCCCTCATTCTGGGCATCTGAAGACACATCAAGTGATTCGATGCGCTTCTTAATGATCTCGCTGATCTCAGATGGATTCAGTTGCTGCATGCTAAATTCCTCAACCCTGGTTTCACAGATGAAACCTTAGGAGTTTATCGCTTCGGCCAGTTTCGCCAGTTTTCCGCGTACTGAACCGTCGATGATTAAATCACCGGTACGGATTACCACGCCACCAATAAGGCTTGCGTCTGTTTCACTGGTTAAATTGACGTTACGGTCCAATTTTTTACCAAGTGAAGCGGCCAGTGTTTGCTCTTGTTCTGCTGATAACGCAAAAGCTGAAGTGACTACAACGTCAACCGCTTTTTCGTAATTCAGTTTGAACTGTTCAAATAACTCAGAAATCGCTGGAATAAGCGTTAGACGCTTATTCTCTGCAAGGCTTAGCAAATATGCTTTACCTGCATCAGTGACTACTTCGTTGCACACTTCCGCTAGAGCTGTTGCCTTCTCTTGCGCACTAAAAGCTGGGTTCTGAAGCGCTACGTTTAGCTTTGCCTCTTCTGTAGCAGTAGCCAATATGCTTAGCATATTGGCCCACTCAGCTACTTGGCCTTGCTCACGAGCGACTTCAAAAGCGGCTTTGGCGTATGGTCGCGCGACTGTTTTTAATTCAGCCATAGGACCCTCGCTTATAGCTCTTTGGCGAGTTGTTCAACGATCTCGCTGTGTGCTTTTTCGTCAACGCTGGCGCCCAAAATCTTCTCTGCACCGGTAAGAGCTAGAGCTGAAACTTGAGTACGTAGTGCTTCTTTAGCACGTACAACATCTTGTTCAATCTCTGCTTGAGCCGCATCACGTAGGCGTTTGCCGTCTGCTAGCGCTTGCTCTTTCGCTTCATCAATGATTTGGTTAGCACGTTTGTTGGCTTGTTCAATAATCTCGGCCGCTTGTTCCTTGCTTTCACGTAGCGTTTGAGTAGCTTTTTCTTGAGCTAGCTCTAGGTCACGTGAAGCACGGTTAGCTGCTTCCAAACCGTCCGCGATTTTCTTGCTACGCTCATCGAGCGCAGCAATCACTGGTGGCCATACATACTTCATGCAGAACCACACAAAAATCGCAAACGAGATAGCTTGGCCTATTAGTGTGAGATTAATATTCACGCAAATATCCTCGCTCTAGTCGTTCAAAATTAATAATTCACTTTTCGTCAAAGCGAAATATTAGCCAGCAACCTGAGCAATGAATGGGTTTGCGAAAGTGAAGAACAATGCAATACCAACACCGATCATTGTTACGGCGTCAAGAAGACCCGCTACGATGAACATTTTAACTTGAAGCATTGGAACCATTTCTGGTTGACGCGCAGCGCCTTCCAAGAATTTACCACCAAGTAGACCGAAACCAATCGCAGTACCTAGGGCACCTAGACCGATAAGAAGGGCTACAGCAACAGCGGTTAGACCAACTACAGTTTCCATTTTAACTCCTAATTTTCACAGTTTTTTAAGATTACAAGGTTTAAAAAAATCGTTATTTAACGCGATCTTAGTGATCTTCGTGCGCCATACTCAAGTACACGATTGTTAGCATCATGAAGATGAATGCTTGCAATACGATTACTAGAATGTGGAAGATCGCCCAAGGCACAGACAGAGCCCATTGAATGCCCCAAGGCAAGATCGCGATCAAGATGAAGATCAATTCACCAGCATACAAGTTACCGAAAAGTCGTAATGCTAGAGAAACTGGCTTAGCAAGAAGACCTACACCTTCCAACAATAAGTTGAAAGGAATCATCCACTTACCGAAAGGCTGTAGCGTTAACTCGCCAACAAAACCGCTTACACCTTTTACTTTGATGCTGTAGTAAATGATCAAAGCAAAAACAGAAATAGACATACCAAGCGTTGCGTTTAGATCTGTAGTAGGCACCACTCGGAAATATGGCACACCCAATAAAGACGCTAGATGAGGCAAGAAGTCTACAGGCACTAAGTCCATTGTGTTCATCAAGAACACCCAAACAAAGATCGTCAACGCCAATGGCGCAATCACCTTGTTTTTGCCATGGAAAGTTTCTTTGACGCTCTTGTCAACGAATTCCACCATT
This sequence comes from Marinomonas ostreistagni, assembly GCF_016461785.1. Classification (GTDB taxonomy): domain Bacteria; phylum Pseudomonadota; class Gammaproteobacteria; order Pseudomonadales; family Marinomonadaceae; genus Marinomonas; species Marinomonas ostreistagni_A. The sequence continues at coordinate 12,451 of NZ_JAEMUH010000012.1, forward strand.
AGCTCAACGAAGTTCTGTAAGCCTGAAGGCGTGTCTACAGACACTTTCTTCGCCGCTTTACGGAATAACCATAGGAACAGGATACCTAGGCCGATTGAGAACAACATTGTGTCCAGGTGAATCGCCCAGAACCCCATTGCCGCAGCTTCTTCAGCACCGTGAGCAATACCCCACGAACCATCAGGATGTTGACCAAAGGTCAAATTCTGAAGGTGGTGCTGTATGTAGCTTGACGCTGTGAGATTTTCACTTGCCATATTTACATCCACACTCTTTCAATGATTAAAACCGTTTTCCTGCCTGTTGTTAGTACTTTAACAACAGGGGACTGAGCCAATGGCTCAAAATTGCGATACCGAAGCCGGCAAACAATGCGCCAGGGGCAATGGGCTGAATAAAAATAAACACGGCAGATAACAGTATTGCCGTGAGCACCAACTTGCCTGCTTCACCTCGATAAAATGACTTCACCACATCTTTGGCTGGGCGAGTCCCGGAGTGGCCAAACACACGCCACGCCATATATAAACTTGGAATTATGCTAGCCAAAGCACCCGCTAAAAATGAGTACGCGTGTAGACCACCATAAATCGTAAAAATTCCAACACTAAGACAAAAAACTAGCACGATCTGAGTTGCAATAAAGCGAAACACAGCTCGTTTTTTAGCGGCTAATAAAGCACTCGCCTTAAGCGGCTTGTTATGAGCCATTATTTTTTCCCTAGCTCGATGCACCATTGTAATGCACTGAAATAAGCACACAATGTGATCAATTTTAAAATCCGACGCATTATATGGGTTATATTCAGGCGGTTCAATACAAACACGGCACAGAAAGTGCACTATTAGCCTAATGTCTACCATATTGATGCGTTCTCGCACCAAAGTTGTGTTTAAAGGCCGAAAAGTTCGCTCATCATGGACTCTAAATGTGCTTGGTCGCGGTACTCAATCACCAACTTTCCTTTACCTTTAGCATTGGCTTGAATTTTTACTTGAGAATGAATTTTATCTGCGATGCGCGCTGCGTGCTCGCTGTAGTCCGGTAAGGACGGTTTTTCATGTTCATCCTTAGGCTGCTGGAATGATTTGACCAACTTTTCCGTTTCGCGAACCGACAAAGATTTCGTAATAACAATTGAAGCAGCCTGAGCTTGATATTCGGTTTCAAGGCCTAGTAAGGCTCTAGCATGCCCCATTTCAATATCACCGTGCTCAACCAAACGACGTACATCAGGGGTTAAGTTAAGTAAGCGCAGTAAGTTGGCCACGGCAGAACGTGATTTACCAACCGTATCAGCCACTTGCTGTTGAGTTAGACTAAACTCTTCAACCAAACGTTGTAATGCGACGGCTTCTTCAATGGGATTCAGGTCTTCGCGCTGGATGTTTTCAATCAGCGCCAGCACCACTGCATCCGAATCTTCTACATGACGAATAATAACTGGCACTTTATCAAGTCCAGCAATCTTAGCCGCACGCCAGCGACGCTCACCTGCAATGATTTCGTAGCGCTGTTCTTCTAAAGGGCGAACGACGATCGGCTGCATGATACCTTGATTGCGAATCGAGTTAGCCAGCTCATCAAGCTGATTAGGATTCATGTCTCGGCGCGGCTGAAATTTACCTTTGCTCAGCCACTCAACAGGTAAGTAAGTCAAACCTTGAATGGTTTGATCATTTGTTGCTGTGGTATTTTCATCTTGAGCAGGAGCCGCTTTGGGTGCTAACAGAGCATCTAAGCCACGACCTAAGCCGCGTTTTTTCATCGTCATTCTAATCAACCTTTATTAAGAATGGTGACTATGCAGCCACTGCGCGTTTGCGAATAAACTCTCCCGCCAAAGCGAGGTAAGCAACCGCGCCACGGGACTGTTTTTCATAATGTAGGACAGGCAAACCGTAACTTGGCGCTTCGGCGAGTCGAATATTTCTTGGAATCACCGTATCGAACACTTTATCGCCAAAGTACTCCACCAGTTGCGTCGAGACATCATGGGTCAAACTTGGACGAGGATCGTACATGGTTCTTAGGATTCCCTCGATAGCCAAAGCTGGATTTAATGCTGTCGAGATCGTTTCAATGGTTTGCAACAAAGCTGTTAAGCCTTCCAATGCGTAATATTCACATTGTACCGGAATCAACACTCCTTGGGCGGCCGCTAGCGCATTCACCGTCAACATATTCAACGATGGAGGACAATCCAGTAGCACATAATCAAAGTCGTTTTCAACTTCGTATAAGCTAGCCCGCAAGCGAGTCTCTTTACTTGGCAAATCCAACAGCACAACTTCTGCACCCGTTAAATCACCGTTTGCAGGCAAAACGGTATAACCAGCCGTTTCGCTATAGGTCATCGCCTCTTTTACACCATGAGTACCCACCAAGACATCGAATACAGTTTTTTCAAGATCGTCTTTCTGCAAGCCGCTGCCAGTGGTGGCATTGCCCTGAGGATCTAAGTCAATCAGCAATACTCGTCGTTTCATGGCACTCAAGGAAGCGGCCAAGTTGACACAAGTTGTCGTTTTGCCAACACCACCTTTTTGATTGGTCACTGCGATGATACGCGCCATAGCTAACTATCCTTTGCGAGTCATAATCACCATATGACGCTCAGCATCAATGGTAGGAACGCTCAATGGTTTGATCTCTTGTACTACCACGGTGTCTGGCAGTTGGGCCAGTTCATCATCTGGGTAGACACCTTTCATAGCTAAGAAATTACCATTTGCGGACGGTAATGGTAAGCACCAATTAATCATGTCTTCAAGTGAAGCAAAGGCACGGGATGTCACATGATCGTATATGCCTTGGTGAACGTGCTTTTCCACTCGTTCATTGGCAACGGTAACATTGTCCAGCCCCATCTCCATCTTCACTTGTGTAAGAAAACGCGTCTTCTTGCCATTACTGTCTAATAAAGTGAAATCATGATCAGGTAAGCAGATGGCTAAAATCATCCCAGGTAAACCAGGACCAGTGCCCACATCAATGACTTTTTTACCCGTAATAAATGGCAAGGTCGCCAAACTGTCTAGAAGGTGCAGCGACACCATTTTGTCAGCATCACGAATAGCCGTCAGGTTGTAGGCTTTGTTCCACTTTTGCAGTAAGCCTAAGTATTGAACAAGACGCTCAACGGTCTCATCAGAAAGCGAGATGCCCATGTCGTTGGCACCTCGCTTGAGGGTATCAAAATAACTCACAATCGTTCCTAGAGTGCAATTCTATTGGTTGCTGATTCTAGGCACTTTTGCTGCTTATGGCACGTTTTTTCAAGTGAACCAATAGTAAAGACACCGCAGCAGGTGTTACACCTTGGATACGAGAAGCGGCCGCAAGAGTTGCAGGACGAGCTTCTGAAAGCTTTTGTTTTACCTCATTCGACAAACCGTCAATCACCGAATAATCCATATTCTCTGGCAGTGGCGTGTTTTCTTGTCGACGCAAACGTTCAATGTCTTCAGCTTGACGAGAAATGTAGCCTGCATATTTCACCGAAATTTGTACCTGCTCGGAAACTTGCTCTGACACAGGATGCTCAGGGGCGTTCTTCAAATTCGCCACGTCTGCATATTCAACACCAGGACGTTTTAATAGATCTAATAAGCTGTACTCGTGAGAAATCGGTGTTTCTAGCTTCGGATTAATCAGTTCCGCTTCAGGTGTATTAGGCACAATCCATGAAGACTTCATGCGTTGGGTTTCTTGTTCGATCGCTTCACGTTTTTCACAGAATGCAGCCCAACGTTCTTCGCTGACTAAACCAAGCTCATGGCCCTTTTCAGTCAAACGCATATCGGCATTGTCTTCACGCAAGATCAAGCGGTATTCCGCTCGGCTAGTAAACATACGATATGGCTCTTTCGTTCCCATCGTAATTAAGTCATCTACCAAGACGCCAAGATAAGCCTCATCACGACGAGGAGCCCAAGCGTCTTTGCCTTGCGCTTGTAGTGCAGCGTTCATCCCCGCTAACAAGCCTTGGGCACCGGCTTCTTCATAGCCTGTGGTACCGTTAATTTGCCCAGCGAAGAACAGACTTTCCATATGTTTGGTTTCTAAAGAGTGCTTCAAATCCTGAGGGTTGAAGTAATCGTATTCAATAGCATATCCCGGACGCGTGATGTGCGCATTCTCCAGACCTTTCATAGAGCGAATCAAATTCAACTGAACATCAAATGGCAAAGAAGTGGAGACACCATTTGGATACAGTTCATGGGTTGTTAAGCCCTCAGGCTCAATAAACACCTGATGCGAATTTTTGTCTGCAAAACGCACAATTTTATCTTCGATAGAAGGACAGTAACGCGGACCAACCCCTTCAATCACTCCAGAGTACATTGGAGAACGATCCATCCCCGCACGAATAATGTCGTGGGTTTTTTCATTAGTATGAGTGATAAAGCAATTAATTTGCTCAGGATGTAGTGCTCGGCTGCCCATATAAGACATCACAGGTGTGATGTCATCACCAGGTTGCGCTTGCATCATAGAAAAGTCTACTGATCGTGCATCAATACGTGGTGGTGTGCCTGTTTTTAGACGATCAATACGAAATGGCAAAGCACGAAGCTTCTGTGCTAAACCAATTGAAGCAGGATCTCCAGCTCGTCCACCCGAGTAGTTTTGCATGCCAACATGAATAACACCGCCTAAAAATGTACCTGTCGTTAAGACAACCGTTTTACTTAAGAAGCGGATACCACTTTGCGTGACAACACCACGTGCAGCACCTTCTTCAACAATCAAATCTTCACAAGATTGTTGGAACAACCAAAGGTTTTCTTGGTTTTCCAGCATATGACGGACAGCAGCCTTGTATAAGATACGGTCAGCTTGAGCACGTGTTGCTCTGACTGCAGGGCCTTTACGACTATTTAATGTTCGAAACTGAATACCCGCCATATCCGTTGCCAATGCCATGGCACCGTCTAAAGCATCAATTTCCTTAACAAGGTGGGACTTCCCGATACCACCAATCGCTGGGTTACAAGACATCTGCCCTAGCGTTTCAATGTTATGAGTTAAAAGAAGGGTTTTTACACCCATACGTGCTGCTGCAAGTGCGGCTTCTGTACCCGCATGGCCACCACCAACAACAATCACATCAAAGCGAGTTGGGAAATCCACACAAACCTCGGTAATGAATAAAAAACGAACAGTAGAATTAACAGGGCGCTAAGTATATCTGTTAAATCACAAATTGAAAGAGAACACCGCAGACTTTCCCGGTCATCAAAAATAATATAAAAGAAGTATATATAGTGTTTTCTTATGTTTAATGTATTTATATAGAAGCCATATTTCTGTTAACAACTTAATTAAATTCTTTTAATTCATATATTTACATGGTTTAAAACTTGTTAAGGTTCCGTGATCAACCCTGTGATGTGGATAAAAGAATGCTGTTGATAAAAGTGTGAGTTATACAAGCTGCTTTTTTAGCAGTGGATTAGTACCAACCTGTGCAAAACTTCTTATCCACTTACCCCCTTTTTTATTAACAACCATTGTATTCACAATTTATGTTAGTAAGTATCTGTTTTAAATGAGCTTTTTTATATTTTTTGGTGATATATACAGTCTTTTTTTATGAAAAGTATCCACAGGTGATATGACTAGAAAAATTTTCATCTAGCCGCTTTTCTCTTTAAAAAAATTGTGAATAAAACTTCTTGACAGTGATTTCTCAAAAACATAACCGAATGTGAACAAATCTAGACATTCAATTTTATGGCTACTGTGGATAGTTTAATTGATTACTACACTTGCGAATCTGTGAGTAAGATTCTATTTTTAGACGGTTAGTCTAAATTTTGGAGATAGAATGGACAGCGTAAAAAACCGCAGAGGAAGGCCTAAAGCGACAGATCTCAGTTATCAAGACACTCAAGAAGCACTGTTACAGGCAGGCGTGGTTTGGCTAACTCAGTCAGGTTTTCAAGGCACTGGACTTGAGCCGATGTTGCGTTCTGTGCAAGTGCCGAAAGGCTCTTTTTACCATTACTTTGAGAGTAAGGAGTTATTTGCCTTAGCTGTTCTACAGCGATATCGGTCGTTTTTTGAGGCGAAGCTTGATTGCTATTTACTGGATGAAACACTTCCGCCGTTAACGCGTCTACGTAATTTTATTGAATCAGCGAAAGCTGGAATGGAAAAGTATGCCTTTAAGCGAGGCTGCTTAGTGGGCAACTTAGAACAGGAAGCAACCGTTCTACCTGAATCGATTCGCCAAGCGGTATTAGACACGTACCAAAGTTGGCAAAGCAAAGTTGCGGATTGCTTAACACTGGCGCAAGAGCAAGGTTTGATTGATGAACATGCTGATGTAAACGCCCTCGCTCACGTGTTTTGGGTAGGTTGGGAAGGCGCCGTGGCGCGGGCTCGATTAACCAGATCGAGTAGCCCATTGCTACAGTTTGAAAAATTTTACTTAGCGGGCTTACCCCGCTAACGCATTTGTCTATTTCTAGACACTTGGTCTAATTAGGAGAGGTCAATGTTTAACGCAATACTGATTAATAAAAGCGAACAGAACTATCAAGCTACCTTGAGCAAGGTGTCGGAGCAGGATTTGCCGGAAGGTGATGTACAAATTGCTGTCACTGCAAGCACTCTAAACTATAAAGACGCGCTTGCTATTACAGGTAAGTCACCAGTGGTTCGACAATTTCCGATGGTGCCAGGTATCGACTTAGTTGGAGAAGTGTTGTCCTCGGACAGTGATCGCTTCCAAGCGGGTGATCAAGTCTTGCTAAATGGATTTGGCGTAGGTGAAACCCATTGGGGCGGTTTGGCGGAGCGTGCCAGCTTAAAAAGCGATTGGCTGATTGCTTTACCGACCGCATTTACACCGGAACAAGCGATGGCCATTGGTACCGCGGGTTACACGGCTATGCTAAGCGTATTAGCACTGGAAAAGCATGGCTTAACCCCTGCTCGCGGCCCTATTTTAGTGACGGGGGCGAATGGCGGCGTGGGTAGCTATGCAGTGCGTATCCTAAGTAAATTAGGCTTTGATGTGGTGGCGAGCACGGGGCGTCCAGAAGAGTCTGATTATCTTAAAAGTCTTGGCGCGAGTGACATCATTGATCGGTCTGAACTTAGTGAGTCTGGTCGTCCATTACAGAAAGAGCGTTGGGCTGGCGTGGTGGACTGTGTTGGCAGTCATACCTTGGTGAATGCTTGCGCTAGCACTCGTTACGGTGGTGCTGTGACGAGCTGTGGTCTCGCCCAAGGCATGGACTTCCCTGCTACCGTGATGCCCTTCATTCTTCGCGGTATTACCTTGTATGGCATTGACAGTGTCATGCGCCCACTTGCAGACCGAGAAACGGCGTGGCAACGCTTAGCAGAACTGTTGTCGTCGGAAGACTTAGACCAAATTGGCGCGACGATTAGCCTTGCAGACAGTTTAGATTATGCAGAAAAGCTACTGGATGGTTCTGTACGTGGTCGTGTGATTGTAAAGATCTAGTCGCTTTTTACGTCATTCATTTGCTACAAAAACGCCCGCGTTATGCGGGCGTTTTGCAGATATTTTGCTGATTATCGATTATTTACCGATACAGAACGATCCAAAGATGCGTCCAAGCAAATCATCACTGGTAAACGCACCTGTGATTTCACTCAAGGCTTCTTGGGCTTCTTTCAAATCTTCGGCCAGTAGCTCCCCTGCGCCATAACCATGAAGTTGCTCAAAGCCTGCGTCCAAGAAACGGTTGGCTTTTTGCAACGCTTCAATATGACGACGACGAGCGATAAAGCCCCCTTCTGTGGTGCTGTCAAAGCCCATGATGCTTTTTAGGTGGGTTTTTAATGCTTCAACGCCATCATTGGTTTTAGCGGAAAGTGAAATGACAGGTAGGCCGTTGATATCTTCATAGCCTGTGTTTTCTTGCGTCAGATCGACTTTGTTACGCACCAAGGTTAAGTGATCACGTGACTTCAGCTGCCCCATAAATTCAGGCCAGATTTCGTTCGGGTCATTGGAGTCGACAGATTGACTATCAACCATCAATAGAATGCGATCTGCTTTATGAATTTCTTCCCAAGCACGCTGAATACCAATGCGTTCTACTTCGTCTGGGCTATCACGCAAACCTGCAGTATCGATGATATGCAGTGGCATGCCATCGATATGAATGTGCTCACGCAAGACATCTCGTGTGGTGCCTTCAATGGAGGTAACAATGGCGGACTCTTTACCTGACAAAGCGTTCAAAAGGCTGGATTTACCGGCATTGGGGCGCCCTGCAATCACCACACTCATACCTTCGCGAAGCAAAGCCCCTTGGTTGGCTTCTTTCATCACGCCATGCAGTTTATGGCGAATGTCTTCAAGGTCTGCGGCCACTTTACCATCACCGATAAAGTCGATTTCTTCTTCCGGAAAGTCGATGGCGGCTTCCACATAAATACGCAGATGAATCAACGCTTCCACCAGCTCATCTATGCGTTTTGAGAAAGCACCTTGCAAGGAACGCAGCGCGCATTTAGCGGCTTGCTCTGACGATGAGTCGATCAAATCGGCAATGGCTTCGGCTTGGGTAAGGTCCATCTTATCGTTTAAGAAAGCACGTTCTGAGAACTCACCAGGACGTGCTAGACGTGCGCCGAGCGCCATACAGCGGCTTAGCAGCATATCGATGATAACTGGGCCACCGTGGCCTTGTAGTTCGAATACATCCTCACCCGTAAAGGAGTTCGGGCCTGGGAAGTACAACGCGATCCCCATATCCAGCTGCTCTCCTTCGGTATCCTTAAAAGGGACATAGTGAGCATGACGCGGTGTGGGTTCAAAACCGATAATAGCCTTGGCTATCTCAAGACTTTTTGCGCCGGAAAGACGCACGATGCCAACGCCGCCGCGACCGGGCGCAGTGGCTTGAGCAACGATGGTATCTTGGTCAATGAGCTGTTGAAAATCTGACATGGTGACCTGTGCAATCAATTAAGAATTAAGCTAAGTGTAAGACGTTCATAGCAAAAAGGCCTCCCGTAGGAAGCCTTTTTCGAACCAGAGAGTAGGCTGTATTAACCTTCGCCTTTCTCGATGTTCTTCGTAATGACGTACTGCTGGATGATCGACAATGTGTTGTTCACTACCCAGTAAAGTACTAGACCTGCAGGGAACCACAAGAAGAAGAAGGTAAATGCGATTGGCATAATCTTCATAATGCGGGCTTGCATTGGGTCTGGCGGAGTTGGGTTCAACGCTTGCTGACCTAGCATACTTAGACCCATTAGGATCGGTAGTACAAAGTAAGGGTCCATCGCTGAAAGGTCGTTGATCCATAGCATAAATGGCGCATGACGCAATTCAACAGATTCCATCAATACCCAGTACAGCGATAGGAACACTGGCATTTGTACCAAGATTGGAAGACAGCCACCCAATGGGTTGATCTTCTCTTTCTTGTAAAGGCTCATCATCGCTTGTGACATGGCTTGACGGTCATCGCCGTGTTGCTCACGAAGACGTGCTAACTCTGGTGCGAACTTACGCATTTTCGCCATTGAACGGTAGCTTGCTGCAGACAGTTTGAAGAATAGCGCCTTCACACAGACTACGATCAAGATAATGGCAACACCCCAGTTCACGACAAACGATTGGATCGCTGTTAGCAACCAGAACAGAGGCTTCGCTAACCACCATAACCAGCCGTAGTCTACGGTTAGGTCTAAGTTTTCAGCGGTTGCTTCAAGTTTGTCTTGTAGCTTTGGACCCACGTAGAACGTAGAGCTCAAAGTGCCTTGTTGACCTGCTGGGATTTCAACCGCTTGGCCTGTGAAGCCAATTAGGTTAAAGCCGTTATTCGTACGTGCTTGTAGGGTTACTTTCTGGCCCTGCTCTGGGATCCAAGCCGACACGAAATAGTGTTGTAGTAACGCTACCCAACCTCTAGTTGAGGTTTCTTTAACTGGCTCTTCTTCCATGTCGTCAAACGACACCTTACGGTATTTGTTGTTTTCATCAGACACCGCACCGCCTAGGTAAGGCTGTAAGCCCATGTTAGTCGCTGTGCTTGGGTCTTCTGAACTGTCACGTTTGATCTGCGCAAACAAGTTACCACGCCAAGTATCGTTGCTCGCGTTGTTTACGGTGATCAACTGACGAATACTGTACTCACCTTTAGTGAATTGGAACGTTTTCGTGTAGCTCACACCCTTAGCATCGGTGAAGTATAAGTTTACATCTAGCGTGTCTTGACCTTCTGTCATGGTGTATGACGTCTGTTCAGTACTGTAGACTGGACGTTCGCCACTCGCATCTGGGCCGTCACGGCCAATCAAACCACTTTGAGTCACGTAGATACGTTCGCCACCATTATCCAAAATCACAAAAGGCTCTTTGCCTTCTAGCGTTTTGTAATATTGCAGCAAAGAAGCTTCCACTAAATCACCGCCAACAGGGTTGATGGCAACATCAAGCGTATCTGTTTTAACGTGGATCAGCTGACCTTTGGCAACTTTTGTTGCTTGATCTGGAATATCGGCGTCGCTCGACGCTAGAGTCGTAGAGCTAGCGCTTGGAAGATCGGAATCTGCATTGGTAACAACTGAGCTTTCGCTGGTTGTGCTGGCAGTTTGAGCTGTTGCAGCTGTGCCGTAGTCTTGGTTCCACTGCAGGAACAGCAGGTAGCCACTGACAAACAGCGCTCCCCATAAAAAGTAACGTCTGAAATCCATGGTATTCAACTAGTTTGTTTGGTTGGACAATGGAGGTGAAAACACCCTTTTAAAAATCACGCCGTATTAAACCAGCCTTTAGCTGATTTTTCAGCCTATTTCTGCTTTGACTTGCGTTGTTTTTGTTCAAAAATTGGCTTTTGGGCCTTCTTCGCGAGTTGTTTCCAAGCTTTTTCTAAGCGTTTGTGCAGCTCAGGGTTTTCCACATCGCGAATACCTTGACGGGCAAGGAAGACGATATCGAGACCATTTAATAACTCTTGATGATGACGGAACGAATCACGAACAACACGTTTAATGCGATTACGGCCTACTGCTCGTTTGTCTGTTTTCTTTGAGACAATTAGCCCAAGACGTCCACTATCAGCATGTTTGCGCGCTAATAGAAGAAATTCGCCTGCGAAGACTTTAGTAGAGGTGTCGTTAAAGACGGATTGGTAGTCCCCGGCATTCAGGAGTCTGACCTGCCGGGGAAACATAAAGCGTGACATCAAAGATTACGCGCTTAGAACCTTACGACCGCGAGCACGGCGAGCCGCCAATACTTTACGACCGTTTTTAGTTGCCATGCGAGCACGGAAACCGTGAACGCGTTTACGTTTAAGTACGCTAGGTTGGAAAGTTCTTTTCATTTCTATATCTCACTGAATCAGTGTCTGAGTGTGAGGGTTAGCGTTCGCCAAGCCTCTTGGTTTTGATTACAAAATCAGGGCGCGGATTTTAGAGGGTTTGCTGCAACAATTCAATCTGCCTGTGGTGCTTTTCTGTGAAAAATTTAACCAACAAATCCCTCCATAATTTATTAACAGACTTCTACAACTAATGTGAATAACAAAAATATTATGCCTTGAAAGTTATTCACATTAGGTTGTGTAAAGTCTAAAAAATCTTTTATCAACAAATGCTTGATGTAATATTTATCTGTGCATAATATATTTCCAATTAGCTTGTTAATATGTTGATAACCTAGCTTTTTATGCACATCGGTTGTCATTCATTCACCGCTGTGGGTAACTCTGTCTGTTATTAACAAAATTTCTTTTCAAACAAAATAACGTGGATAACCCATATTTTTGTGGATAACTGTCAACCCTCACGTTAGAATCCCCCTCTTGCTTAAAATTTACTGAATTAGAAACTTAATCAGGGAGAGCGTTTATCGTGTCTTTGCAGTATTGGGAACGCTGTCTTGTTACTTTGCAGGAAGAGTTTTCCTCATCGCAATTCAATACATGGATTCGTCCGCTGCAAGCGGAGATCGGGTCCAATGGCGATCTGTGCCTCTATGCTCCCAATCGTTTCGTTCTTGATTGGGTCACCAATAAATATCAAGTACGTATTAAAGAGCTGTTATCAGAATTTGCAGGAGATGAGCCTGCTCCAAATTTAGTGCTTGCTGTGCGCCAAGCGGGCTTCTCAAAGCCCACTCCTCCGCCTCCACCACCGCCAGTGCAAAAAGCACCTGAGCCGACGCCTCGTACGACACCTGCCGCTGAGCCTAAGTTCGAATCGGGCTATAGCCCAGGCTTTAGCTTAATGGACGATGATAGAGACGGACCTGAAATAGAGTTCGAAGCACCATTAAGTTTAGGTGATCACTATGTGCGCCCTGAGCCAGAGCCTTATGAACAAGGTCAGTTACCGCTTACACCGCCAAACCGTAAGGTCGAAGTAGAAGGTGGTATCAACCATGGCGCCAATCTGAATAATTCCTTTACCTTCGAAAACTTTGTCGAAGGTAAATCGAACCAATTGGCCCATGCGGCTGCGCAACAAGTAGCGGAAAACCCAGGTGGTGCTTACAACCCACTGTTTATCTATGGTGGGGTTGGCCTTGGTAAAACCCACTTAATGCAAGCTGTTGGTACCGAGTTAATGCGCCATAACCCAAATGCTAAGGTGGTATACCTGCACTCGGAGCGTTTTGTAGCAGATATGGTCAAAGCTTTGCAGCTGAACGCGATTAACGATTTTAAACGTTACTATCGTTCTGTGGATGCCTTGCTGATTGATGATATTCAATTCTTTGCTGGGAAAGATCGAACTCAAGAAGAGTTCTTCCACACCTTTAACGCCCTGTTAGAGGGTGGCCAGCAGATGATTTTGACCTGTGATCGCTATCCAAAAGAGATTCAAGGTTTGGAAGATCGCCTTAAGTCACGATTTGGTTGGGGTTTAACTGTTGCCATTGAGCCACCTGAATTGGAAACTCGTGTCGCCATCTTGATGCGCAAAGCTGAAGAAAGCGGTGTGAAATTGTCTTATGATTCGGCATTCTTTATCGCACAAAAGATTCGTTCTAATGTTCGTGAGTTAGAAGGAGCATTAAAACGAGTCATCGCCAACTCTCACTTTACAGGTCGTTCTATCACACCTGATTTTGTCAGAGAGTCATTAAAAGACTTATTGGCCTTGCAGGACAAGTTGGTGAACATTGATAATATCCAGCGAATAGTTGCTGAATATTACAAGATTAAGATCAGTGATTTACTATCGAAGCGCCGCAGTCGCTCGGTCGCACGTCCACGTCAGGTGGCCATGTCACTGGCGAAAGAGTTGACCAACCATAGCTTGCCGGAGATTGGTGATGCCTTTGGTGGTCGAGACCATACCACGGCGTTGCACGCGATTCGTAAAATCAAAGAGTTGCAGGATACCGATTCGGATATCCGAGAAGACTACAAACAACTGATGCGCATATTGACCACCTAATTGGTCTAAGACATTGAATTAACGAGGAAAAGAATGAAATTTTCAGTCGTCCGCGAAACGTTACTAAAGCCACTGCAACTGGTTGCCGGTGTCGTTGAGCGTAAACAAACGATGCCAGTGTTGGCCAATGTTTTGGTAGAAGTAAAAGACCAAACTCTCACTTTGACAGGTTCTGATCTAGAAGTGGAATTGGTGGGTCGTGCGCCACTCGATGAATGCCAAGAAGGCCGTATTACTGTGCCTGCTCGTAAGCTAATGGACATCTGCAAAAGCTTACCGGATAGCGCAGTGATTGAGTTCTCATTAGACGATCAAAAAGCCGTGATTCGCTCAGGTCGTTCACGTTTCACTTTATCGACGTTGCCGGCCGAAGAGTTCCCGAACATTCAGGACATGCAAGGCGACTTGGTTGTGAACATTGCTCAAGGCAGTGTGCGTAAACTGATTGACCGTACCGGCTTTGCCATGGCCAACCAAGACGTACGTTACTACCTAAACGGTATGCTGTTTGAAGTGGCGGATGGTCAATTACGTGTGGTGGCAACCGATGGTCACCGTCTGGCGACGGCTATCGAAGACGCGCACGTCAAAGGCGATCTAACGCAAGTGATCGTACCACGTAAAGGTGTGTTAGAGCTGAACCGTTTATTGAATGACTCTGAAGATGAAGTAGAGCTAACCATTGGCTCGAACCACATTCGTGCCAAAGTAGCGGACTACACTTTCACTTCTAAGCTAGTGGACGGCAAATTCCCAGATTATCACCGCGTCATCCCTCGTAATAACGAAAAAGTGGTTGCAGCGGATCGTTTGGAACTACGCCAAGTTTTCCTTCGTGCATCGATTCTATCGAACGAGAAGTACCGCGGTGTGCGCCTAATCTTGTCGAACGGTATGTTGCAAGTATTTGCTAACAACCCAGAACAAGAAGAAGCGGAAGAATCGGTATTGGTTCAGTACCAAGGCGACAATCTAGAAGTTGGCTTCAACGTAGGCTACCTACTAGATGTGTTGGGTGTAATCGACTCACAAGAAGTTCGTATTTCTTTGAACGATTCCAACAGCAGTGCCTTGATCGAAGAAGGCCAAGGCCACGCGTCTCAGTACGTTGTGATGCCAATGCGCCTGTAATTGTGTCTAAGAGGGTGTTTCGGCACCCTCTTGCCCTTATAAGCCTTATATATGCCACTGGCTCGCCTCGACATTTCCCGTCTGCGCAACCTCACCCATGTCCGTTTTGAACCCTCGCCTCAGGTCAACATCATCGTTGGCGAAAATGGCAGCGGTAAGACCTCGGTGTTGGAAGCTATCTATTTGCTGTCGTTTGGTCGTTCGTTCCGAAGTCACAAACACAAAACCTATATCCAATATGAACAGCCTGAATGTGTCGTGTTCTCGCAAGTGGACCAAGGCACTCAGCAACTCCCGATAGGCATCAAACGTACCCGCGATGGCGCGGTAGAAGTGCGTATACAAGGCCGTGCCGCTCAGTCTGCGGTCGAGCTTGCCGAATGCTTACCGGTGCAGCTGATCAACCCTGATGCGTTTCGATTATTAGAAGGTTCGCCAAAGATTCGCCGCCAATTTGTTGACTGGGGCGTATTCCACTATGACGAACAATTTATTAGTGCGTGGCGAGGTTGGCAAAAAGCATTAAAACAGCGGAATAGCTTGCTCAGACGTGGTAAAATATTGCCCAATTTACTGGCGGCGTTTGATCAAGAGTTGATCCGCTTAGGCGAGCAAGTTAATCAAGCTCGAAAAGCCTATGTGGCAGCCTTAACGCCGCACTTTGAATCCGTGTTACAGCAGTTGGCGCCGGGCCTTGAGGTACAACTTGGTTTTTTCCAAGGTTGGGATGCTCAGAGAACGTTAAGCGAAGCCATTGAGCACAGTTATCAGCGCGACATTGATGTAGGTTACACCAATACTGGCCCACAGCGGGCCGATTTGCGCGTTAAAACTCCAACTGGGGATGCTCTGGATACCTTATCTCGCGGGCAGCAGAAGCTTGTCGTGTCGGCTCTGAAAATTGCTCAAGGGCAATTACTGATTGAACGTGGTCGACAATTGGTGTTCTTGGTGGACGATTTACCTGCCGAACTGGACGCCAATCATCGCCGCAAGTTGTGTCAGCTGTTGGAATCATTGGACAGCCAAATTTTTATTACTAGCGTTGGGCCAGATAGTATGGACTTTACTTGGTCTGATCAGATAGATGTTCGTCACTTTTCCATGAAACAAGGCGAATTGTCCCTAAACGCACAGGAGAGTTAAATGAGTGAAAATAGTTATGATTCGTCCAGTATCAAGGTGCTCAAGGGGCTAGACGCTGTTCGTAAGCGCCCTGGTATGTACATTGGTGATACAGACGATGGTACCGGTCTACACCACATGGTCTTTGAGGTGGTGGACAACTCCATTGATGAAGCATTGGCCGGTCACTGTGACACCATCAAAGTCATCATTCACCCTGACGAATCCATTTCCGTGTCGGACAATGGTCGTGGTATTCCGGTTGAAATGCACCCAGAAGAAGGTGTGTCAGCAGCCGAAGTTATCATGACGGTATTGCACGCCGGTGGTAAGTTCGACGATAACTCATACAAAGTTTCTGGTGGTTTGCACGGTGTAGGTGTTTCGGTAGTAAACGCCCTTTCTGAAACCGTGACTTTGACAATTCGTAAGAATGGCAAAGTGTATGAGCAGAACTACGCTCATGGTGTGCCACAGGCGCCTTTGGCGGTTGTCGGTGAATCTGATGGTGCCGGTACAACGGTACACTTCAAACCGTCGGCGGAAACCTTCTCTAACATCCTATTTGTCTACGATATCCTAGCGAAACGTCTTCGTGAGCTATCGTTCCTAAACTCTGGTGTCGCGATTCACCTTAAAGACGAGCGTTCTGGTAAAGAAGAATTCTTTAACTACGAAGGCGGTTTGAAGTCGTTCGTAGAGCACTTGAACACCAACAAGCAGCCAATCAACGATATCTTCCATTTCATTTGCCAACGTGATGACCTTGAAGACGGCATCGCGGTTGAAGTGGCATTGCAGTGGAACGAAGGCTTCCAAGAAAACATCTACTGTTACACCAACAACATCCCACAGCGCGATGGCGGTACCCACTTAGCAGGCTTCCGTGGTGCGTTGACTCGTACGCTTAACAACTTCATCGAGGCTGAAGGCCTAGCGAAGAAGCAAAAAGTGGCGACTACGGGCGATGACTGCCGTGAAGGTTTAACCGCGATCGTTTCGGTAAAAGTACCTGATCCAAAGTTCTCTTCTCAGACCAAAGACAAACTGGTGTCTTCAGAAGTAAAAACTGCGGTTGAGCAAGAGATGAGTAAGCGCTTCTCTGAATTCCTATTGGAAAAACCAAACGAAGCGAAAACCATCGTTAACAAGATGCTAGACGCGGCCCGTGCCCGTGAAGCGGCTCGTCGTGCCCGTGATATGACCCGCCGTAAAGGTGCTCTAGACATCGCCGGTCTGCCAGGTAAATTGGCGGACTGTCAGGAGAAAGATCCAGCGCTTTCTGAAATCTACCTAGTGGAGGGTGACTCTGCGGGTGGTTCTGCAAAGCAAGGTCGTGACCGTCGTACGCAAGCGATCCTACCGCTTAAAGGTAAGATCCTGAACGTTGAAAAAGCACGTTTCGACAAAATGCTGTCGTCAGCTGAAGTCGGCACCCTAATCACAGCGCTTGGCTGTGGTATCGGTCGTGACGAATTCAACGCGGACAAATTGCGCTATCACAGCATCGTTATCATGACCGATGCCGACGTGGACGGTTCGCACATTCGTACGCTGTTATTAACGTTCTTCTTCCGTCAAATGCCGGAAATTATCGAGCGTGGTCACATCTTTATCGCTCAGCCACCACTGTTTAAGATCAAACGCGGTAAGCAAGAGCAGTACATTAAAGACGAAGCGGCACTGGATCAGCACTTGATCGAAGTGGCTCTAGATGGCGCGCAATTTTTCGTCAACGAAGACGTACCAGGCATCCAAGGCGAAGCGTTATCGAAGCTGATTCGTGATTACATCCGTATCGAAGAAGACATCGATCGTATGTCTCGTGTGTACCCGAAAGATGTAATGAACAAGCTTCTGTACTGCAAAGAGCTAACGGTTGAGCAGCTTTCTGACGAAGCAACGGTCAATACTTGGGTTGAAAGTCTAAGCGCACAAATGCCAGTAGACGTTCGTACCGGTTTCCGTTTTGACTTTGGTGTTGAGAAAGACGCTGAGCGTAACCAGTTCCTACCAGTCGTAGACATCATGTCTCACGGTGTGAGCACCCGTTACCGCTTCGAGTCTGCGTTCTTCACCTCTGCGGATTACAAACGCATTGTCGCGATGGCGCAAACCATCGATGAATTGTTTGAAGAATGTTCATTCATCCAGCGTGGCGAGCGTCGTGAACCTGTGACAACCATCGAAGGTATGAAAGCTTGGTTGATGAAGGAAGCATCTCGCGGCCTTACGATCCAGCGATACAAAGGTCTAGGTGAGATGAACCCTGAGCAACTTTGGGAAACCACCATGGACCCAGATGCGCGTCGTATGTTGCGCGTGACCATCGATGACGCTGTTGCAGCGGATCAGATGTTCACCACATTGATGGGCGACGAGGTAGAACCACGTCGTAACTTTATCCAAGACAACGCTCTATCGGTAGCTAACTTAGACGTATAAGCCTTAAGCTTATTTAGCGTATCAAAACTATCAAAAGCCAGTGTCTCGACACTGGCTTTTTTTATGGGGTTATCATTACTTAGCTACTGAGCATTCATCTGAATGATCAGTAGAAAGTATTTAAAAATAGACTCTGTAAAGTTAGTGAGTACTTGCATTAATATAATATATTTTTTC
Organism: Marinomonas ostreistagni; assembly: GCF_016461785.1. Classification (GTDB taxonomy): domain Bacteria; phylum Pseudomonadota; class Gammaproteobacteria; order Pseudomonadales; family Marinomonadaceae; genus Marinomonas; species Marinomonas ostreistagni_A. The sequence goes on from NZ_JAEMUH010000012.1 coordinate 30,740, forward strand.
GTTACAGTGTGTATTTTGAGTGATAAGAGTTATCCTACGATAAGGCCACTTTGATGCTATCTTGAATTGGCGTAGTTGGGCGGCCAATTAGTTTCGAGAGCGTATGGCCATCATCGAATAAACCTCCTTTTGATGCACCGACATCGGAGTCCGCTAGTACGGCTGCAAAGCCTTCAGGTAAACCCATTTCCACTAATACTTTAGCGTACTCGGCTTCTGGAAGGTCTTGGTAAACTACTTCTTTGCCGCTGATGTTTGCAATGTAGGCCGCGTATTGCGTTAGGGTGAACGCTTCATCTCCGGCAAGCTCGTATACCTTCCCTGCTTGATCCTCTGAAGTGATCACGGTCGCTGCTGCATCGGCGTAGTCTGCTCTGGCTGCGGTTGAGTATTTACCTTCGCCTGCGCTGCCCAGTACCGCACCGTGTTCCACTGCCATGCTTGCACTCATGGTGTAGTTCTCTGAATACCAGCCGTTGCGTAGCACTACATGTGGCACGTTGGAGGCTTTTAACGCTGCTTCGGTGGTTACGTGCTCTTCTGCTAGAGCAAGTGGTGATGTGTCTGCGTGTAGGATGCTGGTGTAAGCCAGTAGCTCTACGCCTGTTGCTTGAGCTGCGTCGATCACGTTTTGATGCTGAGCGGCACGTTGGCCGACTTCGCTTGAAGATACTAAGACGACGCGCTTAACGCCGTTCATGGCTGCTTTAAGAGAGGCTGGGTCTGTGTAGTCGGCTTCGCGCACAACAACGCCTCGCTCTTGCAGTGCAGTCGCTTTTTCTGGACTACGAACGGCTGCGACGATTTGGTCTGCTGCGACCCCTTTTGCTAAAAGGCTGTTAATGACTAAATTACCTAGCTGGCCTGATGCACCGGTGACTAAAATCATACTGTTCTCCTATAAGGATGGTGAGTGAATAAGAGATAGGCTAGACTATTAGCTAACTTTTAGTAAGTACGTACAAAAAGGTAAGTATGAAAAAACATGAATTAAATGCTCCTGAGGGCACTGAGTTGTCATTTGATCGAGGAGATGTATTCTCTGATAAGTGTCCCTCGCGGGAGATTTTGCGCCACGTCACGGGGCGATGGGGCATGTTGGTGTTCTTTGCGTTGCAGGACGGTAAAGCCAAGCGTTTTAGTGAGTTGCGTCGCACTATCAAAGGCGTTAGTGAAAAAATGCTTGCGCAAACATTGCAGCATTTAGAAGGCGACGGGTTTGTTAAGCGTATTGTGTATCCGGTTGTGCCACCTCATGTGGAATATCAATTAACGCCACTTGGGATCGAGTTTGGTCAACGGGTGATGAGTTTAATCGGTTGGTTGGAAGATAACTTGCACGAGATTCTCGATCAACAGCAAGATTCTGCGTTAGCACTATGATTTTGCTATATAAGTCAGCAGCAAAATCATAGTGAGTTGAGCTTTGCCTTACTGATATTTATGCAGCGTTGCGATCGCAAAGGCAGCTAGATCAGTGTAGATATCAAAGTAGAAATCGATTTCTTTGTATTGGGTATCACGGCCTTTCCCAGTTAATACCAATACAGGTGAACAGCCTCGAGCGTGGCCGGCTTGAAGATCACGCAATGAATCCCCCACCATGATGGCAGGTGTTTTGGTAAAGTCTACGCCTAGCTGCGCTTCGATGGCTTCGATCATACCGCTCTTAGGCTTACGGCAGTGACACGCATCATCGGGCCCGTGTGGGCAATATTCGATGCCTTCCACATGACCGCCCTCTGCTTCTAAAAGCCTGAGCATCTTTTCATGCATGCCATGCAAGGTGGCTTCATTGTAGTAGCCCCTTGCGATGCCTGATTGGTTCGTTGCTATGAAGATCTGAAAACCAGCTTTGCTTAATGCTGCCATGGCTTTAATACTACCTGGTAGCGGAATCCATTCATCAACGGATTTAACGTACGCATCGGAATCTTGGTTGATGACGCCATCACGGTCGAGAATGATGACGGGCTTGTTATTCGCCATAAATGTGCCTACCTCAGATTAATGAATTGCATTAAGTGGTAGTATAATGGTTTCAGATTGGCTTGGGTGAGAGTTTTCACGTGAAACAATTTTTAGTGAAGAGCTTCAGTCCTTCGACCAAAGTTATAGATTGATCAAATTAAGTGGGTGTTATGTCCGAGCAAATTACCTCCTCTCCAATGACAAAGCTGATAAAAGCCATGGGGAAGTTACCGTTTCCATTTGTTCGTCGTATTGGGCGTATGGTGGGGTTGTTAGTGCTTCGCTTTGATCGTCGCACTCGCCGAGCGATTGATCGTAACCTTGAGCTTTGCTTACCGCATTTGGATAAAGAACAGCGTATTCGACTGCGTAACAGCCGCCTACAGCACATGGGACAGACCTTTGCTGAAATGGGCCATCTATGGACCCGTGATGTATCATACATCCTTGATCGTTGCTATGAAGGTGATGGCGCAGCTGAGCTAAAACAAGCGGTGGAAGGCGAAGGTGGCGTGATTGTTTTAGCGCCTCATATTGGTAACTGGGAAGCAGTGAATGTCTTTGTCAGTGCCATTCGTCCTATGACAGCGATGTATCGCCCTAACAAAGATGAAAGCTTAGATGCCTTTATTCTCGAAGCTCGTAACCGAGTGGGTGGTGAATTGGTTCCCACCAATCGACGCGGGGTGATGCAGATTGTGAAAGCGCTTAATGCTGATGGTGTGGTGGGTATGTTACCTGACCAGGTACCACAACAAGGCAGCGGTGACTTTGCTCCATTTTATGGCCATCAAGCTTACACCATGACGTTAGCGGGTCAGCTAGCGCAAAAGACCGGTGCCAAAGCATTTGTAGTTGGATGTATTCAAACGGATAAAGGGTTTGAAGTAAATGCATTCGAAGTGGACAGCCGTTTTTACGATGAGGACACAGTGACCTCTTTAACGGGGTTGAATGCTTCGATTGAAAAGCTGGTGGAACGTGCTCCGAGTCAATATCAATGGGAATACAAGCGCTTCAAATTACAGCCTCATGGCGCGTTAAATCCATATAAGGAACATCAACACGTTTAACGAACATGTGACCAGTAAACAAAAAGAAGGGGCTAATTATTAGCCCCTTCTTTTTAAGATCATATCTTTGTCACTGACAATAACTTATCGTATCAATGCTCAGCGATATCTGAGAAAACGGTTTGTCGACAAACACTGGCTAGGTCTTTGGGGGCCAAACCAATATCAAAGCCACGCTTACCACCACTCACATAGATTTTATCAAATGCTTCAGAACTACTGTCGATGACGGTGACTAATGCTTTCTTTTGCCCTACTGGACTGATCCCCCCGACGATATATCCCGTTAAGCGTTCTGCGTCTTTTGGCTCAGTCATGCGCAGTTTTTTGACTTTCAGCGCTGCCGCAGTGCGTTTTAAATTCAACTTACCAGTCACCGGTACAATGGCCACGAAAACGTCTCTGTCATCCGTAACCAGTAACGTCTTAAAGACCTGTTCTGGAGCCAAGCCAAGTTTGTCTGCGGCTTCCTGACCGAAGTTTTGGCAGCTAGGATCATGCTCATATTCGTGTTGGGTAAAAGGGATCTTACGCTTTTTTAGCATTTGCGTTGCGGGTGTCATGGGTTATTCCTTTGCTACTTCTGCCAAAACATCGGGGTAAACAAGACCAGTAAAGTGAAGACTTCTAAACGACCAAGCAGCATGGCGAAACACAGCATCCATTTCGACGGATCATTAATGGACGCAAAGTTTGCAGCCACTTCCCCTAAACCTGGGCCTAGGTTGTTTAGCGTCGCCGCCACGGCGGACCAGGCGGTGACTTGGTCTATGCCTGTGGCCATCAAACCAATCATTAGAATGACATACACAAGCAAGTAGGCAGAGAAGAACCCCCATACCGCTGAAACCACTCGCTCTTGAATTGCTTTACCGCCTACCTTAACGGGGATGACGGCGTTTGGGTGTACCAGACGTTGAATTTCACGGAAGCCCTGTTTCAAGATCAGTAGGATACGAATCACTTTCATACCACCACCGGTTGAGCTAGCACAGCCGCCAGCGAAGGACGTGACGATCAACAGGAACGGTAAGAAGTGTGGCCATACTGAGAAATCAGAAGTACCAAATCCTGCTGTTGTGGCAATAGAAACACTTTCAAAAACCGCATAGCGTAATGACGTTTGCCAATCGAATGTGGATGTTAAAATCAGCACCAAGGTAGATAAAGAAATGGCAGAACCCAATAGAAAGAAAAAGAAGCGCGCCTCAGGGTCTTTGAAGTAATGCCAAACACTGCGCGTACGCCAAGCGTAAAAGTGCAAGCCAAAGTTCAGTGCGGCGATCACCATAAATACCGTACAAATGATCTCAATGGTGACGCTGTTAAAGTAGCCAATACTGGCATCGTGGGTCGAGAAACCACCAATCGCTACAGTGGAGAAACTATGACACAAGGCATCAAAGAAGCTCATCCCCGCCACCCAATAGCTTAGCGTACAGACGATGGTTAAAGACGCATAAATATACCAAAGCGCTTTAGCCGTCTCTGCAATACGTGGCGTCAATTTTGAGTCTTTTACCGGTCCAGGTGTTTCGGCTCGATAAAGCTGCATGCCTCCAACGCCCAGCATCGGCATGATGGCAACGGCCAATACTATGATACCCATACCACCTAACCATTGTAGCCACTGACGGTAAAATAAGATGGACTGCGGCAAATCATCGATGGCCGTTAAAATGGTGGCACCGGTAGTCGTTAGCCCAGACAGGGACTCAAACAAAGAGTCAGTGAAGCTTAGATGTGGATCGGTTGCGAGAAAGAATGGTACCGAACCGAACAGCCCTAGAGTCGTCCAGAACAAGACGGTTACTAAGAACCCGTCGCGAATTTTTAAATCACCACGATGGTTTCGAAACGGAAACCAAATGACCAAACCACTTGCTAAGTTGATAAGCAAGGCATACAGAAATGCCTGCAGTGCGCCGTCCTGATAGATCAATGAAACGATGATCGGTGGTAACAGCGTCAAACTGAAGATCATAATAAGCAAACCGATAACGCGCAGGATTACCTGAATGTGCATGTCTTGGCCTTATGAAAAAAATGTCCCAGCCGAAGCGTGGGACGTTAGTAAAAAGAAGTTAGTTTGCATGTTAAAAGAAGCTTAAGCCAACTTGGAACAGTTGCTCTACTGCCGGGATCTGCTTCTTATTCGAGACAAAAATAATCACATGGTCTTCTGCCTGAACGACGACTTCACCAGTGGCTAAGATTACTTCGTCTTCTCGCACGATGGCGCCGATGGTGGCTCCTTCCGGTAGTGGAATATTGGCAATCGAACGCCCTACTACTTTAGAAGAACGATGGTCACCGTGAGCGACCGCCTCGAGTGCTTCCGCTGCACCTTTACGCATGGTGTGTACATTGACCACGTCACCACGACGGATAAAACTCAATAGCGAACTGATCGTCGTGTGCTGCGGAGAAATGGCGATATCAATCATGCCTTCTTGAACAATGTCGACATAGGCTGGGTTATTGATGATGGTCATTACCGTGCGTACACCAAGCACTTTGGCCAACATCGATGACATAATGTTGGCTTCATCGTTATTGGTGATGGCACAAAACACATCTGTGGACTCAATGTTTTCTTCCAGCAGTAGCTCTTGTTTTGAAGCATCGCCATTTAACACAATGGTGTTATCTAGGGTTTCGGAAAGTACGCGACAACGTTCTGGGTCACGCTCAATGATTTTCACCCTGTACTCTTTCTCAAGACTTTGTGCCAGACGCTCACCAATATTACCGCCTCCGGCAATAATGATACGACGATAAGGTGTATCCAGTGGACGCAGCTCACTCATCACATCCATTACATCGCGCTGCGCGGCCAAGAAAAACACTTCATCGTTAGCATGAATATGGGTATTGCCATCCGGCTTGATGGACTGGCCATTTCGATAAATAGCCGCAATACGAGTTTGAATGGACGGCATGTGTTCGCGCAAAAAGCTAATTGGACGATCAATCAGAGGACCGCCCTTTTCCGCTTTGACCACCACTAATTGAACTTTACCTTCAGCAAACTCCATCACTTGTAATGCACCAGGATAACGAATCAAACGAGTCAAATGTTTCGTTACTTCCTTCTCCGGACTGATACGAACGTCCATTGGCAAAGCCGTGTCGGCGAAAATCTTCGGGTATTTAGAGTAAGCATTAGAACGAATACGGCCAATTTTCGTCGGGGTCTTAAATAACGTGTAGGCGACCTGACAGGCAATCATATTGGTTTCGTCTTGGTTGCTGACGGCGATTAACAAATCGGCATCGTTACAACCTGCTTGGTCCAATACGTCTGGGTGGGAACCGCTGCCATGAACTGTTTGAATGTCTAGGCGGTCTTGTAGCTCGCGCAAACGATTATGATCGGTATCGATGACTGTAATGTCGTTGTCTTCGTTTGCCAAGTTCTCCGCCAGCGTTGCGCCAACTTGGCCCGCGCCAATAATTATGATCTTCATGGTCAGCCTTAGAGCGTATTGCTCATCGCATGTGAAAGAGCGTCTTAAAATAAGAGTCCATTGCGTACACATTTTAAACGCGATTGAAGAAATATTTAACGTTGTTTAGATGAATAATCTATATATTTTGAGCAATGCGCCCCTTCTTATTTCATGAGAAGGGGCGCATTGAGGAGAGGGTTAGCCTTTTTTGATCAGACAGTAGTAAAAGCCGTCTTGGCCATCCAAAGTTGGAAAGACCTGCACCCCATGGGTAACAGCCTTACCAAAGCCAAGTGCTAACTTGTCATTAAGTAGATTCAGAGGACATTCTTTTGCGTCTTCGGTACGAGCCAAAAAGCTTGTGATTTGCTGCTCGTTTTCTTCTGGCATCAAAGAGCACGTCGCATAAAGCAAGTAACCACCCTGCTTCAAGGTTTGCCAAGTGGCATCCAAAATACTGGCTTGGATGTCGCAGAGCGCAGCAATATCATCTGGCTTGCGGTTGATCTTAATATCTGGGTTACGGCGGATGACACCTGTTGCAGAACAAGGAGCATCCAATAGGATTTTGTCGAACGGGGTCTTATCCCACCACTGGTCTGGCTGACTGGCATCGCCACAGATTAACGCCGCCGATCCACCTATCCGTTCTAGGTTTGATTCAATGCGGGCTAATCGCCAAGGCTCTAATTCGACTGCCGTTAAATCTAAGTCAGGTGCGAGTTCCAGTAAGTGACCTGTTTTACCTCCTGGCGCTGCGCAAGCATCGAGCACTCGCTCGCCTGTTTGGGGAGCCAATAAGCTTGCTGCCAATTGAGCAGATTCATCTTGGATGCTGACATGACCGTTTTCAAAATCAGGTAACATAGTGACCGGTACAGCGGATTCTAGGTACAAACCTGATACTGAAAAGGACGTTTCACGTGAAACAATGCCCTGTTCTGCTAATTTTTGTTTGTACGTTTCACGTGAAACATGTGCTTCGTTGACTCGGATACACATCGGTGGATGAGCATTGGTGGCTTCAATAATTGAGTCCAGCTCCGCATCCCAATGCTTCTTAAATCGCTTCACTAGCCACTTAGGCAAGTTGTGTGCCATGGAAGGTTGAGAAGATAAGTTCTCAAGAATGTCCTCACGCTCTCGCTGATAGCGACGCAAGACGGCATTCATCAACTTTGTGGCCCACTCTTTATCTAACTGACGACAGAGCTCAACTGACTCATGTACCGCAGCATGATCAGGGGTACTCATATGTTCAATTTGATAGAGCCCCATCAGCAATGCGGCATACAGATCAAAGTCTTTTTCTTCAAACGGTTTGCTTAACAAACTCAGAGCGACGGTGTTCAGCTGCGGATAGAAGCGACACACACCAAAGCACAGTTCTTTAGCTAACCCTTGTTCGTCGTATTCGACATGGCTGATTTGCTTATTAATCTGTGTGGACAAAGAGCCGCGCTGTAGAAGCACTTGCTCGAGAATTTTCGCACTGACTAAGCGAGCGGATTGGCTCATGCTTGGCTCCCAAGTCGTTTGCCTAATTGCAGTTGATCCTTAAATTTGCCATTCAGTGCATCTTGCACTGCCATACGTTTACCGCCAGGGAATTGTAGTTCAGTAATAAGAATAGAGCCTTTGCCTGTGTTCACAACGATCCCTTCTTTGCTGACCATGGTAATTTCACCGCATTCGAAGTCTTGGTCTTCGGTGTTAAGCAGCTTTGCTGCATGGATCTTCATTACTCCTGCTGGGGTTTGAGTATAAGCGCCTGGCCATGGTAATAAACCACGAATGCGAAGACTGATCACCGAAGCGTCTTGAGTCCAATCCACTTCCCCTTCTTGTTTCGTCAATTTATCTGCATAGCAAGTCAGTGAGTCATCCTGTTTTTCAGGTGTCACTTGTCCTGATTTAATAGCTTCTAAACCTTCGATCAGGGCTTCGCCACCTAACACTGCCAGACGGTCATGTAATGAACCTGATGTGTCCTCCGGTTTGATATCGCATTCTTTCTTATGCAACATGTCGCCTGTATCAAGCCCTACGTCCATTTGCATAATGGTAATACCGGTTAATGTATCGCCTGCAATGACAGCACGATGGATCGGCGCGGCACCTCGCCAACGGGGTAGCAATGACGCATGTACGTTAATGCATCCAAGCTTAGGTGTGTTCAAAACGGCTTTCGGCAAAATCAGACCGTAAGCGGCGACAATCATAATGTCAGCATTCAAATCTGCTAGCGCTTGGCGATCGGCTTCGTCTTTAAAGTTCAGCGGCTGATAAACGGGAATATCGTGCGTCAGGGCAAGCTGCTTTACTGGACTTGCCACCAATTTCTGACCACGACCCGCTGGGCGATCTGGCTGAGTGTAAACCGCGATGACTTCGTATTGGTTCTGTGCGGTGTGATCAAGTACAGCTTGTAGACTGGCAGCAGCAAAATCCGGTGTGCCAGCGAAAACAATACGTAGAGGCGTTTGAGTAGTATCTGTCATGGTGCGTCTAATGCCCTCATGTAACGAAACAGTTTCATGTAACGAAAAATCAGGCCGTAGCCTGATTTTTAAAAAGAAGATGGTTGTAACTATTCAATACAAGTTAGTCGCAAGCGTTCACGACGCTATACGATATGCCTTTAGGCACGTTTCTTCTGTGCTTTTTGCAGCTTAGTTTTGATACGGTTGCGCTTCAGTGGTGATAAGTAATCCACCATGAGCTTGCCGTCTAGGTGGTCAATCTCGTGTTGTACACACACTGCCATCAACTCATCCGTGTCCATTTCAAACGGCTTACCATGTCGGTCTAGTGCTTTCACTCTTACTTTTGCTGCACGGTAAATATGTTCGTAGAAACCTGGTACGGATAAGCAGCCTTCTTGGAATTCGTTTGGCTCTTCGTCTAGCACGTCGAACTCTGGGTTAATGAACACGATAGGTTCATTGCGTTCTTCAGAGAAGTCCATAACAACGATGCGGTAGTGGTAGTCTACCTGTGTTGCAGCAAGGCCAACGCCTTGCTCGTCATACATGGTATCAATCATGTCGTCGATCTTTGTCTGCAAGGCGTCGGTAAATTCTGTGACCGGCTCTGCTACTTTGCGCAAACGTGGATCTGGATATTCTAAAATGGGTAGTACAGCCATAAGGATTTCCAATAATGTGTTCGTTTAGTGCCCATTACAATTAAGTTCTGTAGGGCTGATTTCATTATTTCTATTGTAACGCATTCAGACCAAAATGCCTGCATATGAACTGGCCAAATTTTATGCAATGTGATTAAATACGTCGCAATTTTTAGCGCCCCTACGCTAATGGAATAAGTACAAACATTCGTTTGTATACTGTGTCTGCAAGGATTGCCGCATGAATACCCTACACCATGGATTTAGCCAGAGAGATTGGCTGGCATTGAGCTTATTACCTAGTATTGGCGCAAATCGCCTTGCTAGCTTATGGACTTATCTATCTGCTTGGAGTTCGTCTGATCAAGACACTGAAAGTCTCATACTAGAGGCTTGTTCTAGTGATTCAAGTTTTGAATGCGCAGCTCAGTCAGTGGATTTCCAAGTACTGAGAGCGTTAGGCTGGTCTGAGCATGTTGCGAAAGCCGCTGATGTGTATCTCCAAAACGGTAGGTTGCCATACGAGGTCGAAGAGCGTTTAGAACAGACTGAGCGCTGGCTCAGTGATATTGGCCAGTCAATCGTATTTCGTGACGAAGCCAATTACCCTGAATTACTCAAACAAATTGCCGTTCCTCCCCTATGCTTGTTTGTCAAGGGAACCTCTAATGCTTGGGCTCGGCCATGTATAGGGGTAGTCGGCTCGCGTAATGCATCAGGCTATGGACGCAGCTTAGCGCAAGAATGGAGTGAGAGGTTAGCAAGTCATGGTTACGCTGTTTGTAGTGGTGGTGCAAAAGGTATTGATACCTATGCTCACCAAGGTGCTTTAACAGCTCAGTCAAGCACTGTTGCCGTTATGGGAGCGGGTCTTTTGAATTGGTATCCACGTCAGAACTATGGCCTATTCGAGCGTATTATCGAACAAGAAGGTGCGTTGATAAGTGAGTACCCATTAACGACACAGCCAAGGCCTAATCTATTCCCCCCTCGAAATCGTATTATCAGTGGTATGAGCCATGGTGTATTGGTTGTTGAAGCGTCTGAAAAAAGTGGATCTTTGATCAGTGCGCGCTATGCGTTGGAAGAAAACCGCGAGGTGTTTGCCATTCCAGGACGCGTTGGTGATCCGCAGTCTAGTGGTACCAATCACTTAATTCGGCAAGGGGCAACTTTAGTCCGTTCTATAGATGAGATGATTGAAGAGCTTCCTCGGGAATCTCGTCTGATGTCGAGTCTGTCTAAAGAGACGACGACACCCTCCCGTAAAAAAGTCCCCCTAACCGATCGTCAAACTCGTCAATCTACATTACAAACAGGCGGTTTATCTGGACAAGCCTCTTCCCTGCTACAGATTTTTTGGCAAGAGCGAATTAGTTTGGACTTTGATGCCTTGATTCGTAAAACAGGAATGGGGGCGTCGGAGTTAGCACAGATATTGATGGAGCTTGAATTGTCTGGCCAAGTGATTAATGCGCAGGGGCACTATCAATATACCCCCACCACGTAATCAGTATTTGTATTCGATATTAAAATGAGTCAAAAATATCGCGCTTGAGTTGTTTGATATCACGACGTTCTTTCTTGTTTGGCTTGTGATCTGCCATGATGCGACCACCAAACGACTTGTGCTCAAGAGCACGTCGTTCTCGCTTCTCGACGGACTCGGATGTTTCGCTGTAAAGCTTTTGGGCTTCTGGTGCGCCTTTGCGCTGCTCACTTAGGCCCTTCACTTCTACTGTGACTTCGTCCCAGCCTTTACGAATGGTAATTAGTGCGCCAAGCTCAACATTACGAGCGGCTTTGCCTTTGGCGCCGTTGTACATTACCTTGCCACCGTCGATGGCTTCTTTGCAAAGTGTACGGGTTTTGAAAAAACGGGCCGCCCAGAGCCATTTATCTAATCTTACTGCTTGTGAATCTGGCTGTTTTTCTGCTTTACTCATAAATTGAACACACGAAAAAATGAAACGAAAGAAAACAGTACTATTATGATGGATGTAAGTCGCCACCCTACTTTTCTAGCACTGCAACAAATCATACACGATGCATCCGATGCGATCATGGAGATTTATCAGAAAGCTGACTTAGGCGTAGAGCATAAGTCGGATGACAGTCCTGTAACCGCTGCGGACATTGCTGCTAATCGCATTATCATGGCTGGTCTGAAAGCCCTGACACCGGATATTCCGATTTTATCGGAAGAAGCGGTTGTGGACTTCGAAGAACGCAAAGACTGGCAGCAGCTTTGGGTTGTTGATCCTCTGGATGGTACGAAAGAGTTTATTAAACGGAATGGTGAATTTAGTATCAACATTGCCCTTGTGGAAGATGGAGCCCCGATTCTTGGTATCGTCTTTTTGCCAACTACGCGAGAAGGCTATTTTGGCGTAACGACTGAGTGGCAAGGCATTGAGCCTTGTGCCATCAAGTGGCATGACGATGACATCGAGAATATTTCTGTACGTGAGCCCCGTGAGCCGCTCGTGGCGATGACCAGTCGAAGTCATGGTCCTGCCTTGCCACAAGACTTGAAAGACACTCTCAAAGAAGCCTATGAGCAGGTACGTGAATTACCTAAGGGGAGTTCGATCAAAGGTTGTCGTATTGCCGAGGGGATTGCAGACCTGCACCTGCGTCGTGGCCCAACAAGCGAATGGGACACTGCTGCCCAGCAAGCCATTATCGAAGCCGCTGGTGGGATGTTAGTAGCGCCGAGTGGCAAGCCATTCCGTTATAACCAACGGGATACACTGCTAAATGGTCACTTTATCGTGGCGGGACCTGAAGTCGCGCCCGTGATTCTTGATTGGTACCAACAACGAGAAGATGACTAAGTAACGTCACTGACCATCGTCCTGCAGGCTAAGCCCTGATTCAAACGCGTCAGAATCCTACCTTGGGCGCGTTTGATAAAATCCTGTCGTAGCGGTTGGGTAACTGAACGTGCGATCGATACAGTCCCCACCAAAGATACTACCGTCTCTTCAGCGAGGCATTTGGCTTGCTTCACACCACGCTTTTCTAAAATGTTTGCCAATCGATCGACAAGACTGTCAAAGCATTCCTGATAAGTTTGACGTACCGTTTCATCTTGATGCGCTGCATCGGTGACTAAGAACTCTAATGGAGAGGGTGAATCAGGGTTAGGATCGCTCCAGCTAAGGTAGCGCGCTATCAGCGCTTTTAAATGCGTTTCTTTGTCTTCGGTTTGCTTCGCAGCACGCGCCCAAAATCCTTTCGCCGTAGCAAACTTTAGCGCCGCCTCGTATAAAGAGCTCTTACCGGAAAAGTGCGCGTAAAAAGCCCCATGGGTCATATTGGCCTGTTTCATGATTTGATTCAGTGTGACCCGATCAAACCCTTTTGAACAAAATAACTTTGCCGCAGCCTGCAAAATACGCTGACGAGTCTGTTCTTTATGTTTCGGCGAATAAGGCATATTGCCCCCTGCAAAATATTATCTTGATCATAAATAGCTCAACTTTAGCATACGAGTTTATATAAATTCGCAAACAAATGTGGAGAACTCGATGTTAGCAAGCCAACGTTATGTCATCACCGGAATGGGTATGGTGTCGCCTTTGGGCATAGGTGTCGAAGCTGTATGGGAACGTTTGATTCGAGGTGAGTCGGGCATACGTCCGTTACCTGCCAACTTATGCGAAGGCGTTACGACACAGATTGCTGGTCAAGTTCCAAGCCATCAGGAGCTGGAAAACGGCTTAAATGAAGCGGACTATCTGTCACCAAAAGATCGTAAGCGCATTGATCTGTTTACCTTATTTGCCATCGCAGCCGCTGAAGAAGCGCTGCAGCAGGCAAATTGGCATCCTGAGTCTGAAGCAGACAAACAGGCGACGGCAACCATCATCGCCACAGGCATTGGCGGCTTACCCGTTATCACTCATGCTGAAGAGGTACGAAAAGCACAAGGCGCAAGGCGTGTGTCGCCGTTTACGGTACCGGCTTTTTTAGCTAATTTGGCTGCTGGTAACCTTTCGATTCGCTTTGGTTTTAAAGGGCCGTTAGGCACACCTGTTACTGCCTGTGCGGCGGGCGTTCAAGCCATTGGCGATGCCCTTCGCTTGCTTAAAACTGGTGAAGCCAAGGTCGCTTTAGCAGGCGGTACAGAAGCCTGTATCGATCCTTTATCGTTAGCGGGCTTTGGCGCATTGAAAGCGCTCTCTACTCGAAATGATGCACCAGAGAAAGCTTCGCGTCCGTTTGACCAAGACCGTGAAGGGTTTGTGATGGGAGAAGGTGCAGGCTTAGTAGTGTTAGAAACCTTAGAGCATGCATTAGAGCGTGGAGCGACGCCGTTGGTAGAAATTGTCGGCTACGGTACCAGCAGCGATGCTTACCATCTCACTGCTGGCCCTGAGTCAGGTGAAGGTGCCGCCAGAGCCATGCAACAAGCGATCAACATGGCGGGTGTTAAAGCCTCGGATATTGGTTATGTGAATGCCCACGCAACGTCGACGCCTGTTGGCGATCGAGGGGAAATTAACGCCCTACGCTCAGTATTTGCTGAGGCGATCAACACCGTTGCGATTTCCTCGACGAAGTCTTCGACAGGTCATTTGCTAGGAGCCGCTGGCGGTGTAGAAACGATCTTCAGTGCGCAAGCGTTACGTACGTCTACCCTACCCGCGACCTTGAACCTAGAGCAACCGGATGAAAGCATGGGAGACCTTGACCTTATCCCTAAGCATGCTCGCCAACAATCAGTCGACTATGTGCTGTGTAACGGCTTTGGTTTCGGAGGTGTTAATGCAGCGTTGATTTTAAAACGTTACTCGGAGTAATAGAAAAGAAGATAGCCAACCTATTATCTCGCTTATCGATCAGTCTGTTGGTATAAAAATTGTTTGGGCGGAATACCAACAGCATTGGTCACCATCGCGGTAAAGGCACTAGGAGAAGTGTACCCTAGTTCATAGGCAATTTGCTGGATAGGCATTTTCTGGGCGGCTAATGCTACGGCTTGGGATAAAAGCACTTGCTGCCTCCATTGGTTAAAATTCATACCAAGATGTTTGTCAAAAAGCCGAGTTGCCGTACTTAAACTGGCCCCTGAGCGCGAGCATAAATATTTGAGTGTAGTCGCCTGTTTTGGCGCTTCTAAAAATGCTTCACATATGGCTTTTAGACGTCGCTCCTTTGGCATGACAATTCCTATTGAAAGCGCTTTTAAATGCTCAAACTCACTGCAAATAACCTCACATAATGCATGATATCTCGGTGTTTTTTCATGTCCATGCAACAGTCCTAAAGCAACCACTAATTCATGTAGAAGTGAACTTACTTTGAAAACTTGGCATTGATGCCAATTTGCTAAATGTTTGATCGAAACATCTATATAGACAGATAACAGTTGAGCATTTTCCAGTAAGGTTGCCGCATGCTCAACATTGGGCGGAATCCAGACAGCGTGTCTAGGTGGCACAATATGAATCCCGTTGGTACTGCTAACTTTAACAACGCCCGTATTTGAAAAAACCACTTGAGCCCAGTGATGATGATGGGAGATTACCTTAGTTGTTGTCGTCATATGTCGTGATATCGCCCTAATTGGCATTAACTGACTGGGCTGCAAACTTCTTTCTTCAATGGAAGAAACAACTCTTGTATCCATACTTGATGGCTTCCCGATAGTTTTTGACATTCCTTCGTAATTCGCTCATTTCGAAATTTGGTACAAATATACTTGAGAATGACGACTATTCATAGTTTCTAACTCATTCATATTAATCTCAAATACTGTAAGGGAAATAATGCTAATGGAAAGTGTATATGCAAGTAATAATACGTATGTTAACCACTCTGGCTGGAAAGTGAATATAAACGATTTATTTTCAATTGAAGGTGAAACCGTTCGATGTGATGAAATTATTAAAGCGGGAGAGCATGTTTTTGTTGGAATAAGCCCATTTAACTCTAGATTTTCAAAAGAATATGTTGGCGCTTTAATCAACTGGTCATTAACTAAATTTAATCAAGTGGATGTCCTCATTCCTTGTGAAAAAGAGGCCTCTAGACTATTAATTGCAAGTGGATACTCCGAACATAAAGCGTTAAAAAAAACCAACAGAGAGATAAAAAGGCATCTTAAAAATTTAGATGAGATTTTATCGTCATCTCCTATTAAATATCATTCCATAAGGGTTATTAAATTTTCTGATTTCTATGAATCAGAAGATTATATAAATGTAAGAAAAGAGGTTGAAGAGGCTTACCAAAATGACGCTTTATTTAGAAGATCATGTTTAGATATGTCCCGCCAAGCGATTCTTGGCCGTTTAAGAGGTGTTGGTCAAGATGAAAACCATTTAGAAGAAGACAACATAGATTTAGCACTGCCTTATATTTTTGCCGAACTACCTTTTTATCTTAATACCCCATCAATTCTTGATGTGAGTAAATCTACTCTTATTTATCATAGATCATGGCCTATTGGCGAAGGGTTATTCTCAGGCAGTTATTTATTAAAAGTAAGTGATAAACAAAGCTACGGCCTAGTCACTCCCACTTCTAATTTATTTTGATAGGGAGAAATAACATGTCTAAATTATGTTTCTTTGATGTTCTTGATCCTATTTTTCAAAAGAACCCATATCCTTTTTACCAAGCACTTCATAATGAAGATCTTATATATTGTGACAAGGCAACAGGCGCATATTTTGTTGGCGAATATGCAGAAGTGGAGCGTATTTTAAAAGATCCCTCATTTACCACTGCGCCTTTATCCGTAAGGGCTCAACCAGTCATGAGAGATCGAGTACTCGCTCAGATGGAAGGTAAAGAGCATTCGGAAAAGCGTAGAGCGGTATTACATGGACTAAGTGGCCAATATTTTAAAAAACAGTACCACCCGTTAATTAAAAATATCAGTCAAGAGTTAATTAACCCTTATTTATATAAAGGCTCTTTTGACTTGGTAAATGAGTTTGGGAAGGATTATGCTATATTAGTCACCTTGGGAATATTAGGCTTACCAAAAGATAACTATAAGGAAATAGCCCTATGGCATAAAGGTGTTGCTGATTATATTACAAAATTAAATCTTTCCGAAGAAGAAAAAAATACAAGTTTACAATATAGTAAAAATCTAAGTGATTTTCTCTTGCCTATAATAGATCTAAGAAAAATAGATCCAAGAGACGATTTAATTTCACTATTATGCAACCTTAATAACAGCGAAAATATTATGACAGATAGTGAGATTATCGCTTTATGTTTAAATATATTATTAGCTGCAACTGAGCCAGCAGATAAAAGTCTGGCTATGCTTTTTAAAAATCTGCTAGAACAGCCTGAAGTTTTTGATGATGTTTATAATGATAGAACAAAAATAAGAGCCGCTATTGAGGAGACATTAAGGCTTAATTCCCCTGTTCAACTCATTCCTAGAGAAGCTTCTGAGGATTGTATTGTTGGCGGTATTTCTATAAAGAAAGGCTCTATTATTTTCAATATGATTGGAGCAGCTAACCGTGATCCTAAAGTATTTCATGATCCTAACTTATTTATCTTAGATAGAAGAGCCAAGAATAAAGAAGGTTTCTGCAAAAAACGTCATCTGGCATTTGGTACTGGTATGCATGCTTGTTTGGGAGCAGAATTCTCTCTTCGACAAATAGAAATAACAGCTAATGTCATATTAGACTCGCTTAAAAATTTAAAAATATCAGAAGAATATCACTTTTCTGAAAGCGGTTTATATACAAGAGGACCTAATTCTCTTTTGCTAACATTTGATGCTTTACCCAAATTTAATGAAAACAGTATTGGGAATACTAGGGTAAAGGAGTTGATATGAATGTAACTCATGAGTTAATAAATGATACTGGCTTAACAAGGCAGCACTATCATCGAGTCATTTTGTGTTTAATTGTTGGCAGTGTCTTACCCTTGTTAGATGCGACGGTTGTCGGAGTGATGCTACCAGTATTAGCACAAGAGTTTTCGACTTCGCTTAGTGAATTACAATGGGTAGCAACATTATATGCATTGGCCGCGGCCTGTACCATTCCGCTAACAGCTTGGCTAACAAGATGTTTTGGCAGTAAAAATATCTGGCTCTTAGGGCTCAGCGTTTTTCTTTTAGGGTCTTTACTATGTGGTATATCAGACTCTCCTACAACATTAATTTTATCTCGAATTATTCAAGGCGTAGGTGCAGGAATTCTTACCCCTGTGATGCAGTCTGTATTGCTATTTGAAGTTGGACGCGGTCACTTTAAAGCAGCAATGGCTGCCGTGGCGGTTCCGGCAGTCATTGCTCCAATATTAGGGCCTGTTTTAGCTGGCTGGTTAATGGAATTTGGCAGTTGGCGTTGGGTTTTTCTCATCAATCTGCCCATCGCGACACTTGCGTTAGTGCTGGCAAAGGTTTTGTTAACCCAAGGAACCAAGACAACAAAAGAAGCGTTGGACTGGCAAGGCTGGTTACTGTTTTCCATTAGCATTGGTTTAATATTGTATCTGCTGTCTAATGTTAGTCAGGCTGCTTCTAGTGCGTCCTCTCTCGAATTCAGCGTCATAATGCTGGTAGTTTGTTTAATGGCATCTATAGCCTTTATTAGACATGCGTTATCGAGTAAGTCTGCCCCCATTGTAGATATTCGGCTCTTTTCTATCTCAAGCTTCTTTTCGTCGTGTGGGTTGCTCTTAATATCAAGCAGTGTGTTTTATGGCAGCTTGTTTATTTTGCCCCTGTTTCTTATTGAAAAAGTGGCACTGTCCCCTTTTTTAGCAAGCGTTATGATTAGTGTTAGTGGTATCGGTGCACTTTTTTCTCGTTCTTATATCGCTAAACTCGTGAGTAAATTAGGCACTTCTTGGACGGCCTATTTAGGCATTACCCTTGCTATTGTGGGTACTATTCCTTTGTTATTTCCGCTCACAACGTTTAACACTCTCATTGTATTGGCAGTTTGTATGTTTATTCGAGGAGGTGGACTTGGCATTTTGACACTTTTAGCCATGACCCATGCTTATCACGATGTACCAACAGAGAAGGTTGCTGATGCCAGTTCACTTTCCCGCACCATGACAATGCTTGGTGCGGCTTTTGGTGCTGCTGCTGTTGTTTTGCTAGAAAGATGCGCCATGTACGGCGGACAGAATGGGTATGAGTGGGTGATTTATGGGTTATTGGCAGGTACTTTATGTTGTGTATTTCCTGCTTGGAAGTTAAGAGTATAGCAATCAAAAAAACCGCCTAAGGGTTACCTTAGGCGGTTTTTTTGTTTGCAGCTGTGCTGAGAGTCGCTAATTCATTAGCTTGTTAGGCAACCAAGTCACGAGCTCTGGGTTGAACATTACTATGATCAATACCAATAGCTTGATCAATACGAACGGTGTCACCGAACGGTAGATGTCCAACATGGTGATGCCTGGAGGCGCGATACCTTTTAGGTAGAACAGTGCGAAACCGTATGGTGGTGTTTGTACCGCGATTTCGATGTTCAGGATCATCAAGATACCAAACCAGATCGGGTCAAAGCCAAGTGATACAGCAATCGGTGTGAAGATCGGTGCACACATCAAAACGATGATGAACTCGTCGATGATGAACCCTAGCAATAGCATGATTACCTGGAACAGCACGATGACCATCATTGGTGGCAAACCAAGGTCTTCAGTAAAGCCTGCCACCATGTTCTGAACGCCCATCAATAGGTGGAAGTTACTGAACACTGTAGCACCGAAGATGATCCACATTGCCACACTCACAAGGACGGCAGCGCGAAGGCCTGCGCTTTGTACCATTTTAGGCTTAAAGCGTTTGAAGAAGATC
Source organism: Marinomonas ostreistagni (assembly GCF_016461785.1). Lineage (GTDB taxonomy): Bacteria > Pseudomonadota > Gammaproteobacteria > Pseudomonadales > Marinomonadaceae > Marinomonas > Marinomonas ostreistagni_A. The sequence continues at coordinate 50,168 of NZ_JAEMUH010000012.1, forward strand.
GCTAGGATGATCGCACCCACAACCCCGATAGCGCCGGATTCTGTTGGTGTGGCAATACCCATGATGATACTGCCCAGTACCGCAACAATTAGTAGCAATGACAAGCCACCGTCACGCATCGTTAGCAGCTTCTGCTTCGGTGTTTGAGGTACTTCTGGCACTTTATCCAGCGGTGCTTTCTTTGGGTTTAGCTTACAAGAAATCACTACGTATGCGATCAGTAGGATAATCGTGATCAAAGCAGGTACCAAAGCACCAATGAACATACGACCCACGGAGTTTTGTGTAGACGATGCAAACATGATCATTGGGATACTTGGTGGGATCAAGATACCTAGACCACCACCGGCCATGATGACACCTAGGGCCAGGCGCTTATCGTAACCACGTTCAAGCATTGGACGCAGCGCGATACTACCTGAAGTCATGATGCCGGCACCGATGATACCGACCATGGCACCGATCATTGAACAAACGATGATAACGCTAATGGCTAGGGAGCCACGTACTTTACCGATGATCAACTGGCTGGCACTGAACATGGCATCACCGATACCGGAACGTGTCAGTAATTGCCCCATGTAGATGTACAGTGGAATGGCCAATAGGATAAAGCTGAAGTAAGTGCCTTCTAACGTGGTTGGAATCACGTTAAACAGTGCATCACCCCATGTGATGTAACCCACACCCATGGCAATGCCGCCTAGCGCAAGACCAACAGGAGCGCCAAGTGCGAAGCTTACTAATATACAGACCAGCAAAACGCCGGTTAACACTTCGATACTCATCATTACGCGTCGTCCTCGTCGTCAAAATTACGCTCTGGCAATAGACGTTTACCAGTAAATAAATGCACCGCATCATCTAACCAGTCGCTTGATAGCTGAGCGATGAGTAGTGTGCTGGCGATGGCAATCATGACCCAGAAGTGGTGCATGTGTGGTGCCCATTCGCTTTGACGGCGGTAGTTAAATTCAAGTGCTTCTTCGAACTTGCCGATGCTCATTTTGCAAACGATCACCAAGAAGAAAATCCCCAATGCAAACGAGAACATGTTGAACAAGCTACGTACGCGTGGTGACACTTTGTTATAAAGAATATCTACGTTGATATGGCCGCGGCGCTGTTGTGCGTAGGCACCGCCTAGTGCGGCAATGTAGCCAAACATAAACAACGATAAGTCATAAGCCCAAATAGTTGGCTTATTTAGGAAGTAGCGAGAAAATACTTCGAAAGCTACGACAAACGCCAAGGCTGGCATGACATAAGAAACAGATTTGCCGACGAATTCCACCACTCGGTGAACCACGGCGCAATATAGCCTCATCGCAGTCAATAACATGGAAATGTACCTCGATTAGAAACGAAAAAGGCGAGCGCATAAGCGCTCGCCTCTAGAGGGAGTATCGATTACTTCTGTTCAGCGCGAAGTACGTCGATTAGACGCTTGCTGTACTCATCAGAGGCAGCGTATTCGTCCCATAGACCTGCACCTGCTGCAGCCCAAGCTTTTTTGTCTGCTTCAGATGGCTCTGGAGACCATTTCAGACCTTTCGCTTCCATTTCTGCAACGGCTTCAGATTCCCATTTCTTAGACTTAGTCAGCTGCTCTTCTGCGTGAGTTTTAGTCGCCGCACGAACTTCTTCTTTCTGTTCGTCAGTCAGCTTGTTCCAAGCGTTGCGGTTAACAACGATTGGCAGTACTTGTGCGCCTGCAAGAGGTAGACGGTACATGTATTTCGCTACTTCAACGTGGTTACCGTCACGGTGGTCGATCATGTTAGAACCGATAGAACCGTCGATTACGCCAGTTGATAGAGACGTGTAGATCTCAGACCAAGCTAGAGAAACTGGAGAAGCGCCTAGGTTACGTAGGAACTTACCGTATGCGCCTGGCGCACGGATCTTCAAGCCTTTGAAATCTTCAACAGAGTTGATTGGCTCTTTTGTGATGATGTAAACCGGTGGTTGGATGTACGGGTCAAGCCATACTAGACCTTGTGAACCGTAAGCTTCTGTTAGGATTTCACCCCAGCCTTTGTCATAGAACAACTCATGTAGCTCGTCAGTGTCATCCGTACCACCTGGTAGACCGATTTCCACTACACCCGCTGGAAGTTCACCAGCATGCATAGATTGGAATGGTGCGCCCATGGTTACTAGACCAGATTTTACTGCGCCAAGGATACCCGTTGTACCAACACCTTCACCAGAGTAAAGAACTTGTACTTTCACTGCACCATCAGTGTTTGTTTCGATGTTCTTCGCTAGGTTTTCGTAGATTTCGCCGAAAGCGGTACCACGACCGTAAAGGTTTGCAAATCGCCAGTTTTGGTCAGCTGCGTGAGCGGAAGTTGCTACTGCGCCAGCGCCCAATGCGACAGCAAGAGAACTCGCAACTAACTGTTTTTTTACTTTTAGTAGTGTCTTTAACATGAGTAACCTCTTAATGAGAGTTGCTAATTTAGCCATGTCCTCCCCGACAATGGCGGCTTAATTCGATACTTTCAAAAAGCTTGCACAAATTAAACCGTGCAAAATCACCCTAAAGTTTTGTTTTGACCAAACAATAGGCATGTTTTTAAAAGCCCTTATAAATCAGTCGTATAGTTATTCGTACAGCACACAAATGCTCCAAAATGGTGCTCCTGAACCCCTTATGCTTAACGACTAGTCCCCTAATCTAGTGGTTTGATAATTAAAGCATTTTCTAAATTATATTAGATGGAAGTTCGATTGAAATGCAGATGACATAAAATTGACATAATTTAGCACTAAAATGGTGCGTTTGTTTTCGTTTCGGCATAAAAAAAGAGGAGCTTAGCTCCCCTTTCTTTTTTTTACGATTCTAAAAAATGAATATCTAATTTAGATCGAAATGCTGCATTTGCCCACTTAAGCTTGCAACATGCTGATTGATTTCTTTGCCAGAAGCATTGATATTTTGCGTTGCTTGGTAGTTGTGTTCGATGCTTTGAGCAATGTCATCCATGTCTTTTGCCATAGTTTGTGTGGTTAAAACGACTTCTTGAATTGCTGAAGCAATGGTATGGGTTTGTTGTGCGGCAGCCATTGTTAACGTTTCCACTTCTTTTATGGTAGTTACGGCGCTTTCACCTTTTTCTCGTCCTGCTGCCACTTGCTGTAGACTGATCTGCATGGCCTGAATCACTTGTTGTGTTTCTTGCTGGATACCTTCAATTTTACCTGTGATATTCGTTGTTGCTTGAACAGTTTGTTCGGCAAGGGTGCGTACCTCATCGGCAACTACGGCAAATCCACGACCAGCCTCCCCTGCACGAGCAGCCTCAATCGCGGCATTCAGTGCGAGCAGGTTTGTTTGTTCAGCTACGCCGACGATCAGATCAATCACAGAGTCTATTTCTTTCGAGCGTTCGCCTAATTTGGCCACAATGCTGTGGGTATGTTCGATGGAGCCAGCCACAGATTGAATCGAGTGAATCGCATCTCCGATGACTTGGGCACCAGTCTGTGCCGACTGGTGCGCATGGTTCGCTGCATCATTGACATGCTGAGTCATATTGCTTACGTCTGCCGCCGTTTGAGAGATCTCTTCTGTTGCTGTCGCCAAAGTGTTGCTTCGATCACGAATTTGCTCACTGCCAGACACAATAGTCAGCGCATTGTCACTTAAATGGTCCGCCGTCTGTTCCAGTGCTCTATTACTTTGCTGAAGTTGCTCTACCAATTGGCTTAAGTTATCAGTCATCACATTTGATGTGATTAATATTTGATCGAGTTCGTCATGCTGGTTGAGCGACTGAGACTGATGACGTTTCAGCTTACCAGCGGCGACTTCTTGAAGGCGTTTTAAGATCAGCTGAATCTTACGGTTTAGAGTAAAGATAACGGTTGAGATTAACGCTCCAATTAGAAGTGTTAGCACAATGCTGCCAATAATTAGATCGCGACGTGCTTCATTGGCTGTTGTATGTGCTTGGGATTGAGCGCTTTCTAAAAGAGGGCTTTTTAAGTACTCTGTTGTTTGACCAAGCGTTGCAGAGTTTTGTTCACGTGCGGCATCCAAGCGTTGAGTTAATGATTTCAATGACATCGCTAATTCTGCGACGTGTTTACCAGCGTCTCGGTATGACTCAATCAGCGGATTAAAATCATCGCCAAAGCCTATATCGTTTACTTGCTTCATTAAGCGATCAATACTGTCTTGCCATACTGTTAGGTTATCGGACGTTGAGTAGGCGAGAAAGTCTTTTTCTTTGGCTCGAACTTCTTTAAAGGTGGCGGCAAACTGAGCCAACATCGCTAGCTGCTGTTCTGCTTGGCTCGCTTTTTCATTTAATGTGAGCAGTGCACCGCTTTGATTATCCGTACCTAACATTTGTACCGTGTTTAGAGACTGTTTGAGCCCAGAAAAGTACTCTGGAAGGCTGTTTGCTAGGGCTGCGATATTCTGTTTCGCTTGTGTGTCTAAGAAAGGGTTAGCTTGTGCTTCTTCAAGCACTGTTTGTTCTGCTAAGTGATCCAGCTCTTCGTACAAACTGTCCATTGTAGAAGCAGAAGGGCTTGCGGCATGACGCTCAAACTTAAGCAACGTAATTTCAAGATTACTCAAGTTAGCGTAACTGTCAGCGATTTTATTGGCTTTTAAGCCGGCTTGTTGCATTTGCTGAAAGTTGATGACGGCATAAAAGCCAAAGCCAGCAAACCCCAAGCAAACTAGAACTAAGGTGGCGATCAATTTTTGTCGCACAGAAAGTGATATCGACACGAACAACTCCTGAAATAGTGTAGTGCTATTAGCGTGAGGCTGAACTACTGACTCAGCGCGTCTTAAAAAAAAGCCCGAGCGGGTGCGCGGGCTAAAAAGTAAGTACGAAGATTCTCAATTAAAGAAGTGTGAAGACACTTCTATAGAGCCACTGGCAACGATCAATAAGGGTGATTTAATTCATCTAAGCCAGTCATTCCACCTTAGAGAAGCTTGAGGTTGATTGAAACGCTCTTCTTTAAATCTAAAGTTAGGCGTTGACCAAACAATGCACTTAGGCACAATGGGTAGCTTCAGGAAGCTTAATATAGCCATGTCGTAAGGGTTGGTATCGGATATACTGGTCAAAACATCTGACGCTGCAGTTAGGAGGTGTGATGAGTGCAAACAATTATTCGCTGGGCCAAGTTGGCGATTATGAGATCAAACAGCTAAAAGTATTTAAGACCGTGGTGGATTGTGGTGGCTTCTCAGCTGCTGAAACCATGCTGAATATCGGGCGTTCGACCATTAGTTTGCATATCTCTAACCTGGAGTCTCGCCTGAATCTAACGTTGTGTAAGCGTGGCCGTGGAGGCTTTTCCCTGACTGAAGAAGGGGAAATTATCTACCGCATGACCGAGACCTTGTTGGAGTCATTGGACGCTTTTCGGATTACGGTCAACAACCTGAATGCCAGTTTAACCGGGCGACTGCGTATTACCTTATCGGATTCGGTGAGCTTGGACTCTCGCTGTCGTATGCCTGAGCTGATTAGGCATTTCACCGATCGCGCTCCCGAAGTCACTTTGTATACTAATGTGGCGTCTATGGCCAAAATAGAACGCACCATTCTCAACGATGAAGCCGATGTGGGCTTTATCCCCTATCACCGTAAATTGGATGGCTTAGAGTACATCCATCTATACAGTGACAACTGCTATATCTATGTTGCCAAAGATCACCCGATTGCCAAACTCAGTGAAACTGAGCAAGTAGCCGAAGTGGACAGCTACCCTGCTTCCCACGCGGGCTTGAAACCACACGAAGGCGTCAGTGAGCAGATTTCTAACATGAACTTGTCGGCGATTTCGTACTTCTACGATACGCGTCTAGCCTTGATTTTATCTGGTCGCTACATCGGTTTCTTACCCGAAGAATACGCATCAGAGCACGTTGATCGAGGTGATATTGTCGCCGTGGCAACCAAACAGCGCCATTACACATTGGGCATGGCCGTTATCTACAAGAAAACCGCTCAGCCTAATAAGCCTCGAGAACTGTTCCTGCAGGTGTTACGCGAGCAGCTTGCTGTCGCCCATGACAAAGCTGAAGCTGCACCGTATTAAAACCACGTCTGATTATTTTTGTTAAGCCCATTAAAAAAGCCCCCATCCATGAGGATGAGGGCTCAAACAACAAGACAGACTTTCTGGAGGACTTGTCTTGTGAACGGAAGTCTTAGGTGGACTAGGCCGTTAAAACTGGAATCTTAAACAAGCTCTTTGAAGATGCGCTTGAAGATTTCCATACCTTCATCGATGATTTCCATTTCAATCGTCAATGCTGGTAGGAAGCGGATAACGTTACCGCGGATACCACAAGACAGTAGCACTAGACCGTTTTCTGCCGCTTTTGCAGATAGGTTTTTCGCTAGTTCTGGGTATGGCTTGCTTACGTCACCGTCGTGTACAAATTCAACCGCGATCATGGCACCAGCATTACGCACGTCGCCAATGATTTGTGGGTATTCAGCTTGCAGACCTTTTAGGTGCTCAACGAAACGCGCGCCAACTTGCTTAGCACGTTCGCATAGGTTTTCTTCTTCGATAACGTCGAATACTGCAAGACCTGCTGCACAACCTACTGGAGAACCACCGTAAGTACCGCCTAGACCACCAGGGATGGGTGCGTCCATGATCTCTGCTTTACCAACCACAGCTGCGATTGGGAAACCACCCGCGATACCTTTTGCTGCGGTCATAAGGTCAGCTTCGATACCAGCTTGCTCGTGGCAGAACATGGTACCGGTACGTGCGAAACCTGCTTGGATTTCGTCAGCGATCAATAGGATGCCGTGCTCGTCACATAGCTTACGTAGTTTCTGTAGGAAGCTTGCAGAAGCCATGTAGAAACCACCCTCACCTTGTACAGGCTCGATGATGATTGCCGCAACGCGAGATGGCTCGATGTCACAAGTGAAGCGCATTTGAAGGTCAGCAAGCGCTTGCTCTTCAGTGATACCTAGGTATTCATTTGGGTATGGCACGTGGAAAATGTCGCTTGGGAACGGACCAAAACCGATCTTGTAAGGGTTTACTTTACCCGTTAGACCCATAGTCATGTTCGTACGACCGTGGAAGCCACCGTTGAATGCGATGATACCTGGACGGCCAGTGTAAGCACGTGCGATTTTCACACAGTTCTCAACCGCTTCTGCACCTGTTGTGACGAAGATAGATTTCTTCGGCGTGTTACCAGGTGCCGCAGCGTTTAGTTTTTCCGCTAGTGCAACAGCAGACTCATAAGGGCTAACCATGACACAAGTGTGTGTGAAACGCTCAAGTTGTGCCTGTACAGCCGCTTTAACTTTTGGGTGGTTGTGGCCCGTGTTCACCACGGCAATACCTGCACCGAAGTCGATGTGACGGTTGCCTTCAACGTCCCAAATCTCAGCGTTCTGAGCACGGTCTACGTACACAGGAGCCATGTTACCTTGGCCACGTGCAATGGCGTTTACTTTGCGTTCTTGTAAGCTAGCGTTGTTCATTTGTCTTGTTCTCTCTACATTAGAAAGCAGACACATCTTGCCGTACAACTGGCCTTTAGATGTGTCTTCTGTTGCGAAAAAGTCGGCTTAGTTAATGCCGCCCATGCATAGATATTTCACTTCCACGTACTCGTCGATACCGTACTTGGAACCTTCACGGCCACTGCCAGACTCTTTCACACCACCAAATGGCGCAACTTCGCTGGAAATAATGCCTTCGTTAATACCGACCATGCCGTATTCCAAACCTTCAGAAACACGCCAGATACGACCGATATTTTGGGAATAGAAGTAAGATGCCAAACCAAATGGGGTATTGTTTGCCATCTCAACTGCTTCTTCTTCTGTGCTAAAGCGGAACAACGGAGCCACAGGACCAAAGATCTCACTAGAGAAGATCGTCATGTCTGGTGTCACACCCGTTAGGATCGTTGGCTCGAAGAATTGCTCGCCCGCTTGCTCTGCTTTCGCGCCACCAACCAATGCTTTCGCACCTTTGCTAACGGCATCGTTCACAAGCTCTTCAACCTTGTTAACCGCCGCTTTATTGATCAAAGGACCGATGTTTACGCCTTCAGTGAAACCGTTACCTGTTTTGAATTCGGCTACGCGCTTCGCCAGTTTCTCAGCAAAGGCATCGTAAACGCCGTCTTGTACAAGGATACGGTTCGCACAAACACATGTTTGGCCTGCGTTGCGGTATTTTGATGCGATAGCGCCTTCTACAGCGGCATCAAGGTCTGCGTCGTCGAATACGATGAATGGTGCGTTACCGCCCAGCTCCATTGACGTACGTTTAACCGTTTGTGCACACTGAGATAGCAACAATTTGCCCACTGGCGTTGAACCAGTGAAGCTCAATTTACGCACGATTGGGTTGCCGGTTAGGACGCCACCAATTGACTTTGCATCAGTACCTACCACGACGTTTAGAACACCTGCTGGGATGCCCGCTTGGTGCGCAAGTTCAGCCAGTGCAAGCGCACAAAGAGGTGTTTCTTCAGATGGCTTGATGACGATCGTACAGCCCGCAGCTAGCGCTGGACCTGCTTTACGAGTGATCATGGCAATTGGGAAGTTCCAAGGTGTGATCGCTGCAACAACGCCAACAGCTTGCTTAACCGTCAAAACGCGCTTGTCGTTTGCGAAAGTTGGGATCACATCTCCGTACAAACGGCGTGCTTCGTCAGCAAACCAGTCGATGAAAGACGCGCCGTACAGCACTTCGCCTTTCGCTTCAGCGAACGGTTTACCTTGCTCTAGAGTCATTAGCTTTGCTAGATCTTCTTGGTTATCAAGAATCAGCTGGTTCCACTTACGTAGAAGCGTTGCACGCTCTTTCGCCGTTTTGCCTTGCCAAGCTTTTTGTGCCGCATTCGCCGCTTCGACAGCACGAGTTGTTTCGTCCGCTGCGATATCAGCCACGTCAACAATGTGCTCACCTGTTGCAGGGTTGATCACCGCGAACGTTTTACCAGAATCAGCCGCTACCCACTCACCGTTTACGTACGATTGGTTTTTCAGTAGGTTTGGTTGAGCTAATGTTACTTGCATAATAACTCCAGACTCATAATGAGATGTCAGTGTTCGAACCTTTACAGTTCGTAATGGATTGATAGTAGGAGATCCACCTTGGTTGGAAAATGTGAAGCTATCAATGCTTTGTTTGGTGTTGTTCAAACTTTTACACAGAATCTTCAAGGTTGGAGTTATCTAATCTGTATTTTGATATACTGCCACGAATAATACTGTGCGATAGGTTGAGAGGGAGTAGCGGCCGGACAGCGTTATCGTATTGAGAGTTTAAATTAAGAGGTGAGTTAAGTTGGCCCAAAAGAGAGCTGTTGTTCGTCAAAGTTTACCCGATGTGATCGTTGCCGATTTGCGTAAACGTATTCTCTCTGGCGAGTTAGAAGAAGGCGCTCTGATTCGACAGGAATTACTTGCTGAAGAATACGATGTATCACGCATGCCCATTCGTGAAGCTCTAAAACGTTTGGATGCAGAAGGTCTATTGGTGTTCAAAAATAACCGCGGCGCTACAGTAACCAAACACACCCTCGAAGAAATCGCAGAAATCTTCGATGTTCGAACCCTACTTGAAGTGGACTTGTTTGCCCGTGCCATTCCAGCAATGACTGAAACACACTTCTCTGAATGTGAAGCCATACTTAAAGAAATGGATGATTCTTATAAAACGGGAAATGTCGCCGACTGGGGGCCATTAAATGCTGAGTATCATGGCAAATTGTACGAAGCGGCGGGCCGTCATTTAACAGAGCAGCTGTTAGAGCGTGTGACATTACAAGCAAACCGCTATGTGAGTATGCACATCGGTAAGCTTGATAAGCGCGATAATGCAAGTCATGACCACCATTCATTGCTCAAACTGGCTCGCCAAGGTGATATTTTGGGTGCTACTGCGTTACTACGTACGCATTTGGTGAATACTAAAAACCAAGTGATCGAACTGATCACGCAGACTCGCCAAAACGATTAACCCGCTTTATTAATTTCTTACAAATGAGCTTCTGAGACGGCCCGCGCTGAGAAGCTCTTCTCCTTTCGATTTACTTGCCACCTGTACTGTGTGAATAAGGCTTGTCAGGCATGGCAAAATAGTGAACAATTTAATTGGATACAAAATACATTAAAAATTGGAGTGAAAACTCATGTCGTTCACGCCCCATGGAAAACATCTAATCGCCGGCCAATGGGTCAGCTCAGCGCAACAATTTAACTCAACCCCAGCCAATGGAGACGCTTTCTCATTCTCTGTTGGGTCTGTTGACCTTGTCGGTCAGGCTGTACAAGCCGCTGAAAGTGCCTTTTACGAATACAGTGCCACGTCTAGAGCGCAACGTGCAGTATTTTTAAATACTATTGCCGATGAGATCGAAGCTCGTGCGGAAGCGGTGACTGAAATCGGTACATCGGAAACGGGGTTACCTGTGGCGCGACTAGAAGGTGAGCGTGGTCGAACCTGTGGTCAACTGAGATTGTTTGCGCAGCATATTCTTGATGGTGAGTACTTGGATCGTCGTCATGACCAAGCCTTGCCGGAGCGTCAGCCGTTACCGCGAGCGGACCTTCGTCTAATCCAGCGTCCGGTTGGCCCTGTTGCTGTATTCGGTGCCTCGAACTTTCCTCTTGCCTTTTCAACGGCGGGGGGGGATACCGCTTCTGCGTTGGCGGCGGGTTGTCCGGTCGTCGTAAAAGGACACCCTGCACACCCTGGGACAACAGAAATCATTGCCGAAGCGCTTCATGCTGCGGTGGAACGTTGTGCCATACCTGCTGGGGTGATCAGTGTGGTTCAAGACAGTGGTGAAAGTTTCGATGTCGGTAAGGCTCTCGTAGAGCATCCACTCATTAAAGCAGTTGGTTTTACCGGATCGCTGCGTGGTGGCCGTGCTTTATTTGATTTATGTGCCGCACGACCTGAACCAATTCCATTCTTTGGTGAGCTGGGCTCTGTTAACCCTATGTTTTTGTTCGAGAATGCCATCTCAAATCGAGGTGAAACTCTGGCCAAAGGCTGGGCGGGGTCATTAACCATGGGCGCGGGTCAGTTCTGTACCAATCCTGGTGTTGCGGTGTTGGTCAAAGGTGAGGCGGCGGATAAGTTTGTTACTACTGCAAAAGAGGCATTAGCATCTGTACCTGCTCAAACCATGCTGACTGACGGTATCGCCGACGCTTACCGTTCCGGTCAAAAGCGCATTGCCGCAAGCGCTGGTGTACGTGAAGTTCTGTCTACTAGTTGTGATTTGCGTGATGCAACGCCCTACTTGTATCAAACCACTGCAAAAGAATGGCTCGCAAATGAAGCCTTAGCGGAAGAAGTGTTTGGCCCATTGGGAATGATCGTAATCGCCGAAGACCAAGCAGAAATGCTGGCCATCGCGTCAAACTTAGAAGGGCAGCTCACCTGCACAGTGCATTTAGATGATGCCGACATTGATGCCGCAAAACGCTTTATGCCAATCCTAGAGCGTAAGGCTGGCCGTGTTCTGGCGAATGCGTTCCCGACAGGTGTAGAGGTGTGTGACAGCATGGTTCATGGCGGACCTTACCCTGCCTCTACTAACTTTGGAGCAACGTCTGTTGGTTCGATGGCGATTCGTCGCTTCCTTCGTCCTGTGTGTTTCCAAGATATTCCTGCGGCACTCTTACCGGAAGACTTAAAATAGGTCAGAGGTAAGTGCTTGATAAGGCGCCGTCATACTGTGACAGCGCCTTTTCCATCACTTAGACGTTAGATTGACGATTGATACTGATCTAACAGGGTCTTCAAATGCCGTAACCCTATTTCAAAGTGTGTTTGATCTGGGATCGACATGAGCGACAGCCGAATGCTTTGGCTGTAGCTTTCGTTGTAACAGAAGAAGCGCCCGTTACTCAGAAACATGCCTCGTTCTTTGGCAGTGTTCACAAACTCATCCGTATTGACGTGCTCTGGTAGCGTCAGCCAAATGTGAAAGCTGTTGTATTGGCTTTCTAGTCGCTCTCCCTCAAGAATAGTACGAGCAATGACTTGCCTTTGTTCAGCAATTTTCTTTTGATCTTTTGCCAACTCAAAGGCGACACCTGAGCTAATCAGTTGTGCGGCAACTTCGAAAGTCATCGGTGAAGCCAGCCATACCATAGAGCGGATATGAGCGGCCAACTTATCGACTTGGCTTTGTGGCGCTTTGACGAAACCAGTTCGCAACCCAGGACTAATCGCCTTTGATAAACTGCTGATATAGAAGCTTTTCTCAGGGATGAAATTCGTGATTGGAGCAATCACTTCGGTATTGAGAAAACTGTAAATGTCGTCTTCTACTAGCCATGTATGATGTCGTTGGATCACACTAGCAATGGCTTTACGTCGCTCCAGAGACAGCGTTCTAGTCGTTGGGTTTTGGTGTGATGGCACAATCACCACCAAGCTGGGTTGATGTTGCGCGCAGACAGCTTGTAAGTGACTAGGTGACATTCCTTGTTCGTCTAGTTCTACGCCAACCGCTGTGCGTCCAAGCATGTTGATGATCGATAAGATACCAGGGTAGGTTTGTGCTTCTACGGCAATACTGTCACCCGGCTTGGAATAAAGCTCAATCAGTGTCGATAACGCATGCTGTGCACCATTGGTTAGTAAGACATGTTCTGCTGAGCGGATTTGCAAACCACTGGATTGTTGTAACCACTTCATACCTGCTTGCTTATGGGCGCTGCAGCCCGTATTTTCAATGTAACCAAAGAGTTCTGGCTTTAATGCTTCGCGGAAGCATTGACTCATCGCATTGTGTATCTGCTCCATTGCGCTGCCCAAGCACGGTTGGAGAATCGAAAAATTCCATTCATCTTCGACCAGTTGCGACTGTATTGCCTGTTTCAGTGTCGAGCGGCTTTTGACAAAGCTACCACGGCCGACAAATGACTCGATATGTCCCTGCTCTGCAAGGTATGAGTAAGCCTTCGCGACGGTGACTGCGGTGGTGCTGTATTCTTCTGCGAGTGCCCGATGGGCAGGAAGTTTATGCCCTTCATGGTAGTGACCTATGTCAATTTGATGAATGATGGCATCTGCAATTTCCAGATACTTAGCCTTTGCCATAAAAGCTCCACAGAGTTAAAGATGAGTGTGATCATAATAAAGCAATGATGTGAACTAGGCTTTAGGTCGAGATAAAATTTTTCAAAAAACTAAATTGACATATGTCATTTAATTGAATTAACCTTTGTCATTATCAACGTGATATTTAGTAAAGGAGTCCACTATGAGCAAACAGCAGGTCGCATTTTTAGGATTAGGAGTGATGGGATTCCCCATGGCGGGCCACTTGGCAAAGGCTGGATACAATGTGACGGTTTATAATCGTACTTTCAGCAAAGCAGAACGTTGGACAGAAGAGTACAACGGTCATGCTGCTAAGACTCCTGCGGAAGCCGTCCATAATGCTGACATTGTCTGTATTTGTGTGGGCAATGATAATGATGTTCGAAGTGTCGTATTGGGCGACGATGGTGTTTTAGCCGGAGTAAAAGCTAATGCTATTGTCATCGACCATACGACGACCTCTGCAGTATTGGCAGAAGAGCTAGACAAAGCGTGTGAAACCGCAGGCGTTCATTTCATGGATGCACCTGTTTCGGGTGGACAGGCTGGTGCTGAAAACGGCGTATTGACAGCCATGTGTGGTGCTCAGGCAGCTGTTTTTGATACAGCGGCTCCAGTTATCAGCAGTTATGCGCAAAAAGTTGAGCGCATGGGGCCGGTTGGTCAAGGGCAGCGTTGTAAAATGGTTAACCAAATTTGCATTGCTGGGATTTTAAATGGCTTAAGCGAAGCCCTAGCGGTGGCTCAGAAAGCCGATTTGGATATCAGGAAAGTAGTGGATACATTGCAGCATGGCGCAGCAGGCTCGTGGCAAATGGTTAACCGCATGGAAACCATGGCCAAAGATGAGTTTGATTTTGGTTTTGCCATTGATTGGATGCGTAAAGACTTGGGGATTTGTTTGGATCAAGCGGCCCGTTATGGCCTTGATCTGAAAATGGTGAAAGAGGTGGATCAGCACTACGCTTCTTTACAACAAGAAGGCTTGGGTCGAATGGACACCTCTGTATTGGTTAAAGCCATCATTAAGTAAAAGAAAAGCGGTGTGGGATGTCCTACACCGCTTTTTGGTTGCCCCTTCCATTCCTACCTGTCGGAGCAACGAACCTGGTATCCTGCTTAAGTCGATGGATTTAAGCCTTGAGCGCGACTAAATCGTCGTAAAGCGCTTTGGGGATTTCCACTGCGTCACGTTCCGTGTTAAACGCCTGTGCGGCTTGGCGACGCTGAGAAGGTAGACGTGCCCCTTGGTCGATGACGTCCGCAAATAAGCGTTCCGCTCGGTCATTGTTTTCGGCCACTCGACCGCCACTCAATAAATATGGATCGAAGGCAAGGATGATTTCACCATGATAAGGTGCTTCTGGTTTGCCGCCAGCAGCTTCCATACTTTCTTTGCTGGTGAGGTCATCGATCAATGGGCCAGCCATCAATTCAATCATCAGTGAAAGCGCAGAGCCTTTATGGCCACCAAAGGTCAACATGGCACCGTCCATTGCAGCCTCGGCATCGGTGGTTGGTTGTCCGTCTTTATCTATTGCGACACCTTCTGGTAATGGCTTACCGGCGCGTCGATATAACTCAATTTCACCTCGTGCGAACTGACTGGTAGCAAAATCGAATGTAAACGGTGCTTTACCTTGGCGTGGCCAACTGAATGCAAACGGATTTGTACCCAATAAGCCGCGTGTGCCGCCAGCTGGAGCCACCCAAGCGTGACTTGGCAGCATGGCCATGCCGGCTAAGCCTGCTGCGGAGAGCATTTCCACTTCGGGCCAAAGCGCAGAAAAGTGGAAGCAGCGATTGATGGCCAGAGCTGCGACGCCGTTTTTCTTCGCTTTTTCAATCAACATAGGCATCGCGGCTTTCATTGCCAGTAATGAAATTGCGTCATTCGCGTCGGCTCGAACCACTGCGGGGCCAGCATCGGTAATGGTCGGTTCTGCTGTACCGCTGGCACGTCCGGAACGAATGCTTTCTATACACATAAATAAACGATACAAACCGTGGGAATGACAATCGCCAAGTTGGTTCGTGTAGATGATGTCGGTAATGGCTTGAGCATGAGCTTCATTGAAGCCATTGCTGGTTAGTACAGACTCACTTAGCTTGCGTACTTCCGCCAAGCTAAGGGTAATGTTCTCGCTCATGGAATCTCCGTCCGTCACAGGGTGTTGTTATAGGATTAAAGCATACTACGTATACTGGATACAAAGTTTACGAAAAGCGTTGTGCGGAGTACGCAGACATCGAAATACTGGGATTTTGTCCCATGGCTAAGTCGTAAACCAATTCTGCGGTGCCTGCTGCTTGAGTCAGGCCCAAATGCCCATGGCCAAAAGCATAGATAACCCTCGAACAGTCTTTGGCGAAGCCGATCACTGGCAAGCTGTCTGGCATTGAGGGACGAAAGCCCATCCATTGTTCGCCCTGCTCTGTTTTGAGCCCTGGCAAAAATTTCGCCGCTTTATCCAGTAGGACCTTAGAACGTTGGTAATTGGGCGAGAGAGAGAGTCCACCTAACTCCACTGCCCCACCAATACGGACACCGTCTCCTGCTTTGGTCACCACAAAGCCATGATTACTAAAGGTAATGTGGGTCTTCAGCTCAAAAGCACCCGCTGGCAAAGTTGTGTTGTACCCTCTTTCTGTATCAAGGGGCACATTGTCACCTAATTGCGAAGCGAGTTGCTTTGACCAAGCGCCCGCAGCGACCACCAGTTGATGTCCTTGGAAGCAGTGGCCTTCGGTAAATACCACTACGTGATCGGTTTGAGGTGCGATGGCGTTAACCTTATGACACTGGATCTCACCACCTTTCTCTTTAAAAGCGTTAGCAAGATGCTCGGTCCAAGTTTTTGGATGGACAACGTTTTTCCACTCTGGGGTAAAACCCGCATGAGTAAAGCGTGGATCAATGCCGGGTTGAATCTTGGCGATGGCTTCTGGGCTCTCGAGTAGCTCAAATTTGACACCATGAGCCTTGCGCGTTTGCCAGCTTGGCCAAGCGGCTTGAAACTCGGCTGCGCCTTCATATAGCTGTAGCTGGCCTTCTCTGCGAATGAGGTGTTCCCCATCAACCGCTTTAATTTGACGTTCTAAGGCGGCTTTTGACAGTTCCATCAAGTCGGCTTGGGCTTTGAGCGCCGCGGCATAACGGTCCTTCCAGCTAGCACGCCAAAAATGCAGCATCCAAGGTAAGATTTTAAAAGCATAGGCTGGGCGAATCGACAAAGGCCCAAGTGGGTCGAGTAACCATTTTGGGGCTTTGCGCATAATCCCCGGTGTCGCTAATGGAATGACATCGGCAAAGGCAAACGCACCTGCATTGCCTGCGGAGGTTTCAGCGGCGACACCTTTGCTGTCTAACACCAGAACTCGCTTGCCTTCTTGTTGTAATTTTAACGCACTACTAATGCCGATAATGCCGGCACCAATGACGATCACGTCATACATAGGAAAATCACTCACAGCCCACCTCAACGAGAAAAATCCGATATAAAAACGATTAACCGCGTGCCATCACACGGTTAATGTCACTCCATGGCGCAGTGGATCGGTGGGGTTCACGACCATTTTCGCCTCACGAGTAATAAACGCTTGGCCAGTGATGGAAGGGATAATACCGCCCACTTTGCTGCCTGGTTGGTAACATAAGGTGTAGCCACTGCCAATGGTGCTTTCTTGGTAAATTTCCTCGCCAGGCGCTAAACGGTTATCGGCCGCCAAACAGGACAAGCGCGCTGAACTACCCGTACCACAAGGCGAGCGGTCATAGGCATCATCTGGACACAATACGAAGTTACGGGTGTGACCCTTATCCGTTAACGCCGGTCCATAGAACACAATATGGTCAATAATGCCGCCATGTTCCCCTTCGATGCCGTTGGCATAGATGGTTTCACGAACTTTGATACCGACTTCTGTGAGGGTGCGGATATTGTTGGGCAGAACAGGGGTTGGACTGTCATCGACAATAAAGAACCAGTTGCCACCGTAGGCAATGTCCCCTACTACTTTTCCCACGCCTTCTACCTCCAGCTCGATGCCTTTCTTAAAGCGGTAACTTTCGATGTTTTGCACAGTAACGGTGTTTTTGTCGCTTAACGTGACTTCGACAATGCCTACTGGCGTCTCGATCTTGTGGGTGCCGACACCGATCTTGCCAATATGAGCTAGCGTTGCGGCTAGGCCAATGGTGCCGTGACCACACATACCAATAACGGCCGCGGCATCAAAGTAAATCACGCCGGTGACACAGCTCGGATCGGTAGGCTCTACCAATAGCGCGCCAACCATGGCTTCTTGTCCGTAGGGCTCTACTACTAAGGAACGGTAAAAATCCTTATGTTCTGTTGCAAGACGTTTCGCCCGATCAGACAAAGGCCCTGATCCAAGATCAGGGCCTCCTTCTAAAATAACTCGGGTCGGTTCACCTTCTGTATGGCTATCGACAACTGTTAGCATTCAGCGATCACTCCACCTTGTTTAGACCAATCGGCAAACCAAGCTTTGAACAGCGAGTACTGTTGCTCACAGTAGTGACGCTGAGCATCGTTCAGTTCATCCGTTTCGTTGAAGTGTAAGCGATACTCTTCTTCACCGTTTAGCACAAGTAGATATTTGAAGAACAACACCAATTCAGGGCCTTCGTCGAAGCTTGCTAATACGCTGAATGCTTCTTCTAATTCCTTCGCGCGAACACGAGCTTCAGCGTTGCCTTTTGCTGCTAGGCGAGAAAGATTTGCCAGTAGCAACACCTCTTTTGGTAATGCCGTACCGATACCCGTGATAGCACCCACCGCACCACAGTTAACGAAACCATGGAACACGGCCGTATCCACACCCACCATCAACAAGACTTCATCGTCTTTCGAGGTAATGTTTTCTGCTGCGTAACGCAAATCTGCGTCGCCACCAA
Organism: Marinomonas ostreistagni; assembly: GCF_016461785.1. Classification (GTDB taxonomy): domain Bacteria; phylum Pseudomonadota; class Gammaproteobacteria; order Pseudomonadales; family Marinomonadaceae; genus Marinomonas; species Marinomonas ostreistagni_A. Next base: position 68,193 of record NZ_JAEMUH010000012.1, read on the forward strand.
ATTCCTTGAAACCGATGAGGTTTGGATGCTCAGAACGAAGGCTGAAGAATAGGTCTGCGCGTGTTGCAAAGCCGTATACTGGGCTGTTGTAAATAATGGCTGGCACATCTGGCGCGGCGTCTAGGATCGCTTTGAAGTGATGACGTTGAGCTGCAATCACGGAACCGCGAGACAATACGCGAGGAATCACCATCAAGCCGGCTGCGCCTACTTTCTGAGCATGTGCAGCATGCGCCACGGCAGATTTCGTGTTGATCGCCCCTGTACCCACAACTACTGGAATGCCTGCTTTGACTAGACGCTCCACTCCTTCCATACGCTCTTCATCAGTCAATAGAGGCCAATCCCCCATGGAGCCGCAGTAAACAACGGCTGACATACCCGCAGCGATCATTTCATGACCTTTTTTAACCAATGCATCGTAATCTGGTGTGCGGTCTGCTTTGCAAGGTGTCATTAGAGCTGGCATTACGCCATTGAATACGTCTTTGTTCATGGAGGCATCCTCAAGGGAAAAGTAATTATGTATTTTGTATCCAAAATTACGCTTCAGTCATATCAGAGTCAATAATGTTGTCCGAAAAAATTAAAAATAGGCAAAGTTGAGTAACAAGGTCGTCTTTTAAATGGGGTATTTATCTGTAGGAAAGTCTGAAAAATTAATCATTTAGCCTAGAAAGTAGGATTATTTCTCTATCTTCTGATAGGGTTTTAATGGTTAAAAAATGATTAAGCACAGCATAAGGAGCGAGTGAAATGGATATGCAGTCCACCTTAGATGCCCCTACAAAACCAGAGAACCCGACAAGAGTTAAGATTCTGGATGTGGCCGAACAAGCGATCATTCAACATGGCTATAAGTCGATGAGCTTTCGCGATGTGGCAGCTGCGGTGGGGATCAAGAGTGCAAGTGTTCACTACCACTTTCCAACTAAAGGTGACCTGGCTGCTGCCGTGATGCGTCGTCATAGAGAAACCTTTGAACAAGGTTTAAAGCAGCCTAAGAAAAAACGACAAGCGGCGCAAAAAGCGCTCAATAAGTTTATTGATGCCATGGCAAAAGAAACGGTCAAGCAAGATGTCTTAGGTCTATCAACGGTTCTGACGGCAGAGAAAAGCTTGTTAGATAAAGCAACCAAAGCGGAGCTAATGGCTTTCTATGAACTAAAAATGGATTGGTTATCTACCGTGGTGTCGTACATGAAAAAAGACTGGATGCCGACCGAAGAAGCGCGCGCCTTCGCTAGCCAAATTCTTGCCAGCTTACATGGTGCGACAGTTGTGGCGTGCGCGACTGGGAAGGTTGAAGAGTTTGAATTAGCGGTTGCTCCTTGGCGTACCTTGGTGGATCGTATTTAAGCTTATTGCATTTCAGTCATTCTGTGTTGCCCGGTAAGAATGCTAGAATGCTGAGACTTTGTATGAACGGATTGGAGCCCAGTGTGAGTGTATTAACTGAGGATAAAATTGCTGCCGTCAAAACCTATTTGATGGGATTACAAGATCGAATCTGTCAGCGTCTTGAAGCGTTTGAGCCGGAGGCTCGCTTTCATGAAGACGCTTGGCAACGTGATAACGGTGGCATGGGGCGTACACGCGTGTTAGCGGGTGATGTGATCGAGAAAGGTGGGGTCAACTTCTCCCACGTCCGAGGCGACCGTTTGCCACCGTCTGCTACAGCAGATCGTCCAGAATTAGCTGGTGGCAGTTTTGAAGCCATGGGCGTTTCTTTAGTCATTCATCCGAATAACCCTTATGCCCCAACCTCTCACGCTAACGTGCGCTTGTTTGTGGTTCACAAAGAAGGTCTCGATCCCGTATGGTGGTTTGGCGGCGGCTTCGATCTGACACCATATTACGGTGACGATGCAGACTGTATCCAATGGCACCAGCAAGCCTTTGACTCTCTCGCACCATTTGGTGAGGAGTATTACGACCGCTTCAAAGCCTGGTGTGACGAGTATTTCTTCTTGAAACATCGCCAAGAGCATCGTGGCATCGGCGGGGTTTTCTTTGATGATTTCAATGAGTTACCGTTCGAAGAGAGCTTTGCCTTGATGCAAGCGGTCGGCAACGGCTACATCGAAGCTTACGAGCCAATCCTTGCTAAACACAAAGATACACCATTTGGTGAGCGCGAGCGTGACTTCCAATTGCACCGTCGCGGTCGTTACGTGGAGTTTAATCTGGTGTTTGACCGTGGTACCCACTTTGGTTTGCAAAGCGGCGCAGGACGAACAGAATCGATCCTGATGTCGTTGCCACCGGAAGTAAAATGGACATATGGTTATGAGCCTGAAGAAGGCAGCCCTGAGGCAGCGTTGACGGATTATTATCTCACCGGACGTGATTGGCTAAATCGCCACACAGCGTAAAGGGTTTTACTAAGTAATATTATTCTGAGTTAGAGGTTCTAAAGTGCAACAGCTTGCGGTTATTGGTAATCCAATCGAACACAGTAAATCCCCAGAAATCCATCATGCGTTTGCTGAGCAGCTGGGGCTGGCGGTGAACTATCGTAAAATCTTGGGCGATTTAGAAGGCTTTGAGCAGCAAGTGCGTGACTTCTTTGCCGACGGTGGGGTGGGCATGAACGTCACCGTTCCTTTCAAGCAGCGTGCCTTTGATATGTGCGAAAAGCTGAGCAAGCGCGCTGAGCAGGCCGGCGCCGTGAATACCCTGATGATGGGTAAAAATGGCGAACTCTACGGTGATAACACGGATGGCGCAGGTATGGTACGCGACATCGTCAAAGTGCTTGAACAACCACTGAAAGACAAACGCATTTTGGTAATCGGTGCCGGTGGGGCTGTGCGCGGCGTGTTAGGTCCAGTGATGGCACAAAACCCTGATGTCGTAGTGATTGCGAACCGAACGGTCGCGAAAGCCGAAGAACTGGCACAGCTTTTCAACTGCGACTTTTCAAGCTTTGATGACCTAAAAGGACCTTTCGATATTATTATCAATGGTTCTTCTGCCAGCCTTGGCGGCGAGCTTCCTCCTTTGCAAGATAGCCTCGTGAACGATAAAACTTGGGTCTACGACATGGTCTATGGCGCGGAACCAACCGTATTTATGCAGTGGGCCTTTGCTCGTGGTGCACAAGGTGCCGACGGTTTAGGAATGTTGGTTGGCCAAGCGGCGGAAGCCTTCTTTATGTGGCTGCACCAGCGCCCAGCTCAAGCACCAGTGATTGAAAAGCTTCGTGCTGAGATGTAAGGCAGTCGGCTGACTTTTAGATCACAAACTCTCTTTGTACTGACTGAACGGCACATCCATGTGCCCATCAGTCAGAGCCGTCATCCTGACGACTGTGCTCAGATGAGTTTATGATCTTATCTCAGCATTGCTTATAACACTGCTCGAACCAATAAAATGCTTTTTGGCTTAAGCAATCAATCGTAGAGCCGCCGTCAGGATGACGGCATCGGCTAATCAGCACAGGGATGTGCTGTTGAGCCGACTCGTAGATGATTGTTAAGACAGAGTGCAAAAGTCATTCTCGGAGGTACTATGAAAGCACAATGGTTCGCATCGGTAGCCGATATTGGCTACGAGCGCTGGCAACAAGCCATTGGCGAGACCTCATACCCTTTTGCGCAATATGCGTTTTACCAAGCTTTGGAAGAACATGCCTGTCTAGGCGATGGCACAGGGTGGTATCCAGAGTACTTATTGGTGATGGAAGACGATGACGCGCCATTAGCCATTGCCCCAACCTTCTTGAAAACCCATTCCCATGGGGAATTCGTGTTCGATTGGTCCTGGGCCGATGCTTATCAACGCTACGGTTATCAGTACTATCCTAAGCGTGTGTGGGCGGTGCCTTATTCTCCTGTGACGGGCCCACGCTTATTTACCCATCTTGATCCTACCGGGCATTCCGAAGAATACGTCGCTTTGTACGCAGCGTTGGCACCGGTGCTGACTCAAGCCAACCAAGAGCGAGAGTTTTCCAGCTGGCATTTGCTGTTTTGCCACGAGCACTTGGCCGAGCATCTAGGACAATCCGATGAGTATCTGCACCGTATTTCTTGCCAGTTCCATTGGTTTAACAAAGGTTATCAGTCCATGGAGGACTACTTTAGCCACTTCTCCAGCCGTAAGCGTAAAAGCGCCCGCAAAGAGCGTGACAAAATCGCTCAGCAGGGCCTTCGTTTAGAGCGCAAGCTTGGTCCTGAATTAACGCCTGAAGAAGTGCAATTCTTCTATATTTGCTATCAAAGCACCTATGCCAAACGCGGTCAGACGGGTTATTTAAGCGAAGCCTTCTTCCAACAACTGGTGAAAAGCATGGCCGAGCAGATCCTATTGGTGCTGGCGTATAAAGGCGATCAACCGGTAGGAGCTTCTTGGTGTTTCTTCGACGATCACTCACTTTACGGCCGATATTGGGGTTGTATCGAAGAATTTGACTGCCTGCACTTCGAAGCCTGCTACTACCAAGGCATCGAGTTCTGCATCGAAAAAGGGTTACAGCATTTTGATCCAGGCACTCAAGGGGAACACAAAATTGCCCGTGGCTTTGAACCTGTGTTTAGCCACAGCGTACACTATATCGACAACCCCGGCTTTCGTGATGCGATCGGCAATTTCTGCAAAGAAGAAGCCGAAGCCGTGCGTGAGTACCATCAAGATACCCACGAACTATTGCCGTTTAAAAAAAGTGTCTAACACTCGTGCTTTAACTCGTTCAGTCGCCTTTTGACAAAAGAGGTAAGCTCATTCTGAAGAAGAAGATTTTCCTCAGATGTACCTACTTCTATGAGGAAGTCCCCATCTGCGATATTGTAATCGCAAGAGGTGCCCGAAGAGCCTCCAGGTACTGCCTGCGAACTACTGCAATAACCTAGATAATAGTCATCCAGTTTATCTGGAATAGCTCTAGTGAGAAAAGGCTGTTGCGATAGCGTATGCCAAATGATGAAAGGAGGGGGGGAGCTAAATGAGCTTACTCTGTAAACGCCAAGCTCTTCATCATGCTCAATAGATGCTTCGCTGTAAGACTCAGAAAGTCTTAAAACATCTGCATGGTAATTTGGACTGGTGACACGCTCTTGCTCGAAACTATTGGACATCATCACATTGACTTTTAAATTCGCCTCAAACTCACCATTCTTCGCATTATAAGATTTGATAGCCTGTTTGACTTCGACAGCTGGGATAAAGAACTGGAAAGAGCCTCGATGAGGCTCATCGTCAAGTCCGATCATGGTAAAGAGCGATCCCTTCGTTAGATCCAAGGTGTCGTAATGGCTAGGAAGGCAAAATGTTTCGTAGCCAAGGTGTAACTCCTTTGCTACTAGTTGAGAGGTTGTGACAGATAGTATGGCGACACTACTCAGTATTGTGCGGATCATAAGTTAGTTTCCCTGCGTCGCGCCCACTTTAGGGCCTGTAAAGTCACAGGCACGGCACCAAATTGGACGATACAAGCTTGCAGGAAGATTAAAAAGCGTGCCGCCAAACAACCAAGAGCCATCTGAACCGAGTAAACTGGAACCAATACCATGTTTCAGAAATACGTCGTGGTGATATTGAGCGACTTGCTCTGGATTTAATAACCCAGGAACATTGCCACTGCACTTTTCATAATCTCTAGTGACCGCCTTACCATGCTCGATCATTAAATCCACGCCCAGCTGATTTAGCTTAATCGGATCATTGCTTAAGCCAGTTAGTAAGTTGGCTACTCTGCCATTTACACCGGAATTATTGAGGATGGGAAGCGCAACATCGGCGATAGGATCTCCAACTTGCTTACGTAGAGTCCAAAAGGTTTTACGGTCCGCTCGCAGAATGGCTTGCTCTTGCTCAGCAGTGATTCGTTGATCCTTGTATTCGAACAGCCGGTGGTTTTGTTCTGTGAGTGCAATATCACCATTTTTATCCATATAAGCATTCGATAATGCCCGTTAATCTAATTAACTCACCAGAGCTAATTTTTGCTCTATGGCATGAATAAACAAAATTTCCAACTGTAATTCCTTTTACTTAAACTGATCATTTAACAACCGAATATATTAGATGGGCAAGCCTAAGCGAGTGCTCTGGGGAGGTCAATTGTGTACGGGCGTCTTTACTATTTCTTTGTAAAACTTGAGATTAGATGAGAAGCGGATAAGAAATAGCCTTTCAAACTAGAAAGGCTATTAAAACGCAGTCCATTCCCGCGGGAACCGCGGTCCTACAGTAAGTTTTTTTGCTTTAAAAACTTTGATGTGGGCCAAAGACTTCGTAATGGATACGATCATCGCTGACACCAAGACCTAGCAGCTGCTCTTTGATAAACATCATAAAGCCTACTGGGCCACACAAGTAGAAATCACCCTCCGCCAATGGCAGGATTTCAGAGATCTGTCCTAGCTGCATTTGGCCCGCCAAGACACGCTCTGCGTTCTCTGGTGCGCCGTGTTCCAACCAAGTGTAGTGCGTGAGGTTCAGCGTCTCAGTCAAACCTGCCACATGCTCTGCAAACGAGTGTTGCTGTGGGTTACGGCAAGCGTGTAGGTAGAAAATTGAGTTCTGGCTACCTTGACTTAAGGTATCAAGCATGGCATTCATTGGAGTTAAACCAACGCCTGCGGAGATTAAAACCACTGGGCGCTGGCGTTCTTGGTAATGGAAGTCACCCGCTGGTGGCATGAGTTCTACTTCATCGCCCTCTTCGATGCTGTCGTGTAGGTAGTTGGAAACCACGCCATTTTTTACGTCTCCTAGCTCACGTTTGACGCTGATGCGGTAGCTTTGACCATTTGCAGCCGTAGAAAGACTGTACTGGCGGATCTCATCAAACTCATGGTTGTTCGGGTGAACCTTGATACCTAAGTACTGACCAGGCAGGAAGTCCACCACATTACCACCGTCAACGGGTACAAAAGTAAAGCTTGTGACCAATTCAGATTCAGTTTGCTTTTTGGCAACGCGGAATTTTCGGAAGCCCTCCCAGCCACCGTTTTTCGCAGCATTGGCTTTGTACAGGTCGCCTTCGATTTGGATAAATATATCAGCCAGTTGTTGGTAGGCCGCGCCCCATGCTTCTTCAATCGCTGGGGTGAAGGCGTCGCCTAGTAGCTCACGTAGGGTTTCAATCAGATGGTGGCCGACGATAGCGTATTGATCCGCTTGAATGTTAAAGCTGGTGTGTTTATGAGCAATGCGCATCACCGCGCCAGTGAGCACTTCTAGGTTATCGATATGAGTAGCGTAAGCGGCAATAGCATTAAATAGCGCGGCTGGCTGGCGGCCTGTGGCTTGGTGTGACATGTTGAACACGTCTTTTAGCTCAGGGTTATGGGTAAACATACGGTTGTAAAAGTGTTCAGTAATGGCGGTGCCAGCGGATGCTAGAACAGGAATGGTTGCCTTAACGGTATCGATATGAGTTTGAGAAAGCATTTAACGTCTCCACTGTAAGTAGGTGCTTCAAGGGCTCTAAACATGAGCTATTTGATTTACTTATAGCGAATTTAATGCCAAAAAATAAAACCTATAAAAATCATATATTTAATGTTTTTTTAAAGTCTGATTTATGTCAAATTGACATTTTTTATAAAGTGTCATTTCAAATCTTTCGAGTCATAATGACTCTTATCTGATAAATACGAGTAATGTCATGATTTCCACGGATGCTTTGCTGCGTTTTGCTCTGGATTTGGCCAGCGCTGTTACCCTAGAAGATCGCTTTGAGCGACTGATTCGCGCTATACGCGCAGCTGTTGATTGTGATGCGGTGGTCTTGTTAGAGCGTAAAGGTGATTTGCTATTGCCACTGGCCCAGCAGGGCTTGATGGACGATGTGATGGGGCGTCGCTTTAACATTAGCGAGCATCCACGTTTTACTGAGATCTGCGATGCGTATCAACCGGTACGCTTTCCGACTGGCTGCACCCTTCCCGATCCCTACGATGGCATGGTGTCGGGTTTTGATGATGGCCTGCCCGTCCATGCCTGCATGGGCATTCCTTTGTACGTGCAAGGCAATATGCTTGGGGTGGTGACGCTCGACAGTATGACGCCTGGAGCGTTTGATTCGATTGATGCCCGAGCGTTGGAAATCGTCGGTACCATGGCTGCGATGAGCTTAAATACCGCCATGTTATTGGCGCGTTTGGAGCGTAAGTCGAAACATGCCGAAGAGTTGCTTGTTGAGCTCAGTGAAGACGCCTTGAACAAAGAAGCCACGGAAATGATCGGCCAAAGTCAAGCCATGCTGACTTTGAAGCAGCACTTGGAGCTGGTCGCTCCTGCGGATTTGGCAGTATTGATCGAAGGCGAAACCGGTGTGGGTAAAGAGTTGGTCGCGCGTACCCTGCATCGTGCTTCGAAACGCGCTCAAGCCCCCATGGTGTACGTAAACTGCGCTGCGATACCAGAAAACCTGATTGAGAGTGAGCTGTTTGGTCATGTTAAAGGGGCGTTTACTGGCGCGGATCGTGACCGTGTTGGTAAGTTCACCTTAGCTCACGGTGGCACTTTGTTTCTTGACGAAATTGGTGAGCTGCCTTTGGAAGCCCAAGGCAGCCTGTTAAGGGCGATTCAAAACCAAGAAATCCAGGCAGTAGGCAAAGACAAGGTCGAATACGTGGACGTGCGCATCATCGCTGCCACTAACCGAGATCTCAAACAAGAAGTGGCGGAAAAGCGCTTTCGTGCCGACCTGTATCATCGCTTGAGTGTGTTTCCGATTGCTGTGCCGCCGTTGCGCGAACGCAATGGAGATGTGCTTCTATTGGCGGGATTTTTCGCAGAACAATTGCGTCGTAAGTTCGGCCTGCAGCAATTAACCCTTTCCCCTAAAGCCAGTGAGTGGCTGAAAGTGTATCGTTGGCCAGGCAATGTTCGCGAGCTAGAACATGTCTTGTCTCGTGCGGCGCTATTGGCAAAAAATAATACTAATCAAGGGATTACAAGAATTGAGCCCATGCACTTAACAGGGCTAGTGGATGCGTTTGAGGTGCCAAAAGAACCCTTTCAAGAGCTACCCGACAAAGTAAGGTTAGATACAGCTGAGATTCAAGATCTAAAACAGGCAACAGAAGATTTTCAACGTCAAACCATCCAACAGGCGTTGGATCAGGCGGGGCTGAATTGGGCTCAAGCTGCACGATCGCTGGCGATGGATCGCGCGAACTTGGTTCGTTTGGCCAAACGTTTAGGCATTGAAGTCACGAAACAACGTAACTCATAACACTAGCGCGCTTATTCAGGCCCTTGGCCGTGCATCGCTTGGCTAACCTGTTGAATACGACCTGCCGGTACGCTAAACGCTGAGATTAAATAAGCTCGTAACGCTTCCGGATAGCCTAGATCACTGATGGCATCGGACATGCAGTTAAGCCACATCAGGCGCTCTTTATCGTTCACCTTTAAATGGGCGTGGGCCCGTGGCAAAGCGATTTGACCGTATTTTTGAGCGTACATTCGCTCACCGCCCATCCAGCCGTGCAGAAACAACACCAATTTATCAATAGAGGTATCGATAGGCTGTGGGTGCATATCAAATAACGGACGGTAGTCTGATGTTTCCGCCATGATGCGGTAAAAGTTATGCACCAGCTTCGTTAAGCCTTCCATGCCCCCTACTGCTTGCAGAGTCGCATCGCCCTCACCGAATGCCGGCTGAGTTGAAGCCTCAGTCATCTTGTTTGTTCGCCGCTGCTTTTTCTGACTTTTCTTTATCCATTTTAATCGAGTTACGGTAGCCACCGAGCGCCGCCAATGCACCGATGATTAAGCTCATGTAAAATGGAATCTCAAACAGCATGGTAATACTGATAAAGACACAGCCTACTGCAAGGCCTTCTAAAATCGGCTTTAATGTTTTTTTCATAACCATTCCCCAAAATTTTCGCCGCCGAGTTTAGCAAAATACCGACCATTTTAAAGCAAATTGTGGAAAAAACGCTCAGTTATCCAGATGTCAATACATTTTGATACAGACGAAATTTTTTCTGCGTGTTTGTGGATAAGGGCGCTTTTGTGGATATAAAACCACGAAGTTATTCTATTAGCAGTTGAAAACTGTCTAATATAAGCGATTTTGTGTATAACAGGCGATAATGTCCACAGGCTGATTGTTGTGTTAGTGGCGAATAGAGAAAATTAGTTATCCACAATTAGTGGGTATTCACAGATTAGCAATTTTCGAGGCTTAGCTTGAGTTTTCAACAGCTTGTAAAACGCTTTAAACGAGACGGTGAATTGAACCGCAAGATCTGGCATATGGCGTGGCCACCAATGGTGTCTAACATCACTACGCCTTTATTGGGTTTAGTCGACACTGCGGTGGTGGGGCATTTAGGTACCGCAATTCATCTTGGTGCGGTTGCGATTGGTGCGAGCATCTTTAGTTTCTTGTTTTGGGCATTTGGTTTTTTGCGCATGGGCTCTACTGGACTAACGGCTCAAGCGCTGGGCCGTGAAGATGGCCAACAAGTGCGAGCCTTGTTATTGCAGTCCCTTGCGATGGGGATTGGGATTGGTTTGCTGCTGATTGTGTTCCAAGCCCCCATTATCGAATTGGCGATCTACTTTATGGCGCCGAGTGCAGAATTAGAGCCTTGGGCACGCGCTTATTGCGAAGCTCGTATTTACAGTGCTCCTGCTGTGCTGGCGGGTTATGCCTTGATGGGGTGGTTCTTTGGCGTGCAATACTCCAAAGGCCCTCTTTGGATGCTATTGGTGATTAACTTAGCCAACATGGTGCTCGATTATGTGGCGGTATATCAATGGGAAATGGCCAGTGTTGGTGTTGCCTGGGCGACTGTCGTGTCGCACTATTTGGGTGTGGTGTTTGCGCTGGTATTGGCTGCGAAGCAGTTACAGCGTTTTGATGGTCATGTACCACTAGTTGATCTTTCGAAGTGGCTGACTTATATCGAATTGGTACAGGTAAATCGTTACTTGTTTGTGAGAACGGTCCTGCTACTGATAGTAATGACTTTTTTTACTGCTCAGGGTGCACGTCAAGGGGACGCCATACTTGCGGCCAACGCAGTGCTGATGACCTTTTTAATGATTATTTCCAATGCCTTGGATGGTTTTGCCTTTTCCGTGGAAGCCCTATGTGGCGAATATCTTGGCCGTAAAAACCGCGATCTGTTTCAAAAAGTTATCCGCTTATCAACCTATTGGGCAGTCGTCGCAGCCGTATTTCTGATGCTGATCTTCACTGCCTTTGGCGGTTTAATCATTGATTTGCTGACCAGCGTGGAGTCGGTTCGAGCGCAAGCAAAACTGTACCTACCTTGGTTGATTGCTTTTCCTCTGTTGGGTATTTGGTCCTACATGCTCGATGGCATTTTCATCGGCACCACTAGTGTGAAGCAGATGCAAAACACCATGATTATCAGCGTGTTAGGGATCTTCTTCCCATTATGGTTTATCACCCAAGGGCTGGGTAACCATGGCTTATGGCTCAGCATGGCACTGTTCTTTATTGCCCGCGCCGCGACACTGTGGTGGTGTTATCGTTGTAACCTTATAAAAGGCTTGTGGTTCAGCGATTAGCGTTTTCACTGCGTCGCAGGGAGCGTTGTATCCGCGATTCCTCGCGGCGCATCTTCAATAAATGGTCTTCGACAAAGACTAAATGCGAGTGCACGGCAGCGCGGGCTTCTTCAGGTTTACCTGCCATGATCGCTTCATAAAGCGCTTTGTGTTGTGTCATGACTTGCCCGCGAGCCGCTTTCTTCTCAAACAAATTGCTTAAATTGGCGGAAATACTGTTCTCTAAAATCGCGAATAAGCTGCGTAGGGTGTGCAATAACACGACATTGTGGGCGCATTCTGCGATCGCCATATGAAATTCAGCGTCTAGCTTGGATTCTTGCTGAGCATCCTGCTGGCGGTTTGCTTCTAATAAGGCTTCATAACGCTGAGTGAGCATCGCCTTGTCCGCATCGGTCGCACGCAGCGCCGCATAGTAAGCCGATAACCCTTCCAAAGCATCGCGAAACTCTAATTGATCATACAAAAACTCATCATGTGAACTTAACAGGGCTTGCAGCGGGTCGGTAAACGAAGAACCGATCTGGTCGGATACGTAAGTCCCTCCACCGTGCTTGGTGGCCACCACGCCGCGAGCAGCCAGTTTTTGTATTGCTTCTCTTAACGATGGGCGTGACACCTCAAAGCGTTCTGCTAATTCTCGTTCTGGCGGTAATTTTTGCCCTGCTTTAAACGTACCGTCCAAAATCATACTTTCTAGCTCTTGCATGATGAGATCGGATATTTTGGTCTGTTTTGCTCGCTGAAAGGGGCGCTGAGTCATATTTTTCTCTTACTAGACGTATTGTTTTAAAAGATAAAATCATTATTGGTATGACCAATATTAAGTTTATCAACAGGGAAATAGGATTTTGTTAATAACCATAAAATTGGTAAAACCAGTAAAAATATAGCCTAAAAGTCGCTAATTTCTTATAAATATGGAGTTTGACAATTTATAAAAAGCTTTCTATTGTCATGCAAAATAACAAAGGTAAATTGGTATTACCAATTTATTTGATAAGGAATGCCAACCCTTATCTTATGACGGATGCTTCTATGAAATCGCAATATCAAGCCTTGTACACCCAACTCGCTCAACGCATCGACGAAGAGCGTTTGATCCATGACCCTTTGCGTACCCTTGCCTACGGAACCGATGCCAGCTTTTATCGTATGGTGCCGCAATTGGTGGTGCGCGTGCACAACGAAGATGAGGTTCGCTTCGTACTGCAATGTACCCGAGCGCTGGATATCCCAGTCACGTTTCGTGCAGGAGGGACGAGCTTATCAGGTCAAGCGGTGACGGATTCGGTGCTGATTCAGCTATCAGATCAATGGAAAGGCTACCGCATTCACGATCATGGTCATGCCGTATCGTTACAGCCCGGCATCATCGGCGCTCGTGCCAATCAATTACTGGCGCCTTATCAGCGCAAGATCGGCCCTGATCCAGCGTCGATTAATGCCTGCATGATCGGCGGTATTGCGGCGAATAACGCCAGTGGCATGTGTTGTGGTACCTCGCAAAACAGCTATCACACTGTGAAAAGCATGCGCATTATCTTTGAAGATGGCACATTGCTCGATACGGCGGATGAGAACAGTTGTGCAGCATTTCGAGAAAGCCACGCAGATTTGCTATCAGAATTAGAAACACTTGCTTATGGTGTGCAAAATAACAGCGATTTAGCAGATAAAATCAGACACAAATATAGGCTTAAAAACACCACTGGGTACAGTCTTAACAGTTTGGTGGATTTTACCGATCCATTCGATATTCTGATGCACTTAATGATCGGCTCAGAGGGGACTTTGGGCTTTATCAGTGAAGTGACCTACCACACGGTGGAAGAGCATCCGATCAAGGCGGCAGCTCTGATCTACTTCCCCGATATGGAAACCACGTGTCGTGCGGTGACTGTGTTGAAAAGTACGCCCGTATCCGCAGTGGAGCTGATCGACCGTGCTGGCCTTCGTACCGTAGAAGGCAAACCTGGCATGCCAGAGATGCTCAAAGACCTTGGCGATGAGGTAGCGGGGTTACTGGTGGATGTACGTGGCTCAACAGCGGCAGAGCTAGAGCAAAAAGTGACTGAGATAACACGGTCTCTACAGGGGATGAATGCACTGTATGAGATTGAATTTACTCAAGAAAAAGGCTTATACGACACCTATTGGAAGATCCGAAAAGGCATGTTCCCAGCTGTCGGTGCGGTACGTAAAGTCGGCACTACGGTGATTATCGAGGATGTGGCGTTTCCCGTGGAACAATTGGCGGAAGGCGTATTGGAGCTTCAAGGTGTGTTCCAAAAATACGGCTACAGCGAAGCCATCTTGTTTGGCCATGCATTAGAAGGCAACCTGCATTTTGTCTTTACTCAAGGGTTTGACGATCCTGCGGAAGTAAAACGCTACGAAGCCCTAATGGACGAAGTCGCCCAGTTAGTCGCGGTGAAATACAACGGCTCCTTGAAAGCGGAACACGGCACTGGCCGCAATATGGCGCCGTATGTGTTGCTTGAGTGGGGGCAACAAGCCTACGACATTATGTGGCAATTGAAAAAAGCCTTTGATCCTAAAGGCTTACTCAACCCTGATGTTATCTTGACACACAACGCCAACATTCACGTTGAGAACCTTAAGCCAATGCCACAGGCAAACGATAAAGTGGATACTTGTATCGAATGTGGCTTCTGTGAGCATGCATGTCCTTCCAGAGCACTGACCTTAACGCCGCGCCAGCGTATTGTATTGTGGCGTGAAATTCAGCGTTTGGAGCGCTCAGGTGAATCGCCAGAACGTCTGGCAGAGCTACGCGAAGAATACGCTTACCAAGGTATCGACACCTGCGCCGCTTGCGGTCTATGTTCGATGCAATGCCCCGTTGGTATCAATACCGGCGATCTGACCCGTGAACTGCGTCATGATCGCTATGATGACACCAAAGTCGGCTACTGGGTGGCGGATCACTTTGAAGGTGTCACTAAGACTGCTCGTGCTGGCCTTGCGGTGGCTGGCGGCATGCGTAATATCTTGGGTAACGGTGGTATGAAAGCCGTGACTGGCGTTGCCAATAGTTTAACGGGCGGTGTGGTTCCAAAATGGCACCCACAAATGCCAAGCGCTGCGTCCATGCCAAAGCAGCGTATTGCCATCACCCAAGCAGGCCGCCCAACGGTGGTCTACGTGCCGAGCTGTGCTACCCGAGTCATGGGCGCAGGGCCAAATGCCGAGGACAAACGTCCGGTGATGGATGTGATGCTATCTGTACTGGAAAAAGCGGGCTACAACGTGATTGTACCTAATGGTATTGAAAGCCAATGCTGTGGCATGGCCTTCCAATCCAAAGGGCAATTCGCCGCCGCGGAGCAAAAGTCTAAGGATCTCAACACGTTACTGATGAAGGCTAGCCAGCAAGGCGCACTGCCCGTTGTCTGTGATACCAGCCCATGTTTGCTGCGGATGAAAGAATCCTTGGACCCTGCTTTGAAGCTATACGAGCAAGTGCAGTTCCTATCCGAGTTCGCCATGGCGAATCTTAAGATCGAGCAGAAGATTCCGAAAATGGCACTGCACATTACCTGCAGCACCACGCGAATGGGCTTGGGAAACACCTTTGTGAACTTAGCAGAACAACTGGCCGACGAGGTGGTTATCCCCCCAGACATCACCTGCTGTGGCTTTGCCGGGGACAAAGGATTCAGCACACCAGAACTCAACCAAAGCGCCCTGAAGACTTTGAAAAACGCCGTACAAGACTGTGAGGTTGGCTACTCCAACTCCCGTACCTGCGAGATAGGCCTAACCGAGCATTCGGGGATTGAGTATCAATCGATAGTGTATCTAGTGGATCAGCTTAGTACCTGATACCTGAGTTTAATCCTTCATAAAGATCACTTAGCCATTGCCCAATGTATCGTGAGTCGTGGCTATTTGATTCTTTGAGTAAACTGCTGAGAAAAGGCTCGCTTTGCGTTGTTAATACAGCATTTAAAGGGCTTCCTTGATGATGGATATTGCCTTGTATGAAGAGCGTATTAGTGATGCGGTCGCCAACTACTATCAAAAGTTGGCAGAAAAAGAGATTAATAGGGGGCATAAAACAGCCTACCAAGAAGCGGGTAAGCAGCTACGCAAAATGCGAGCAGTGTTAGAGAAACATGGTCTTTTAAACGAATGGCATGAGCATATCGTTAAACTACAAACTGAGCATAAGCGTAAGATTCGGTTAATGGAAGTTTTGGAACGTATTAGTGTTCCAAGTAAAAAGCTGATTGATTAATCAGTAGCTCTACTCTGGTTAATATTTTTCTTGCATCATTCGTACATACCATACAGTATTGTATGTACGAGTTAACTAAAGGAGTTAGTGTATGTCGTTTCTTTTCTCGCAAATAAAATCGATGCCAATTCCGGAGGGGGATCGTTTGTCCTCCTTGGCACAAGCGCCCTACTTCCGTGACATGCTCTCGGCATCGCTGAAGCAACCAGAGCTGGTGGCGAGCCAACTACAATATCGCATTTTTAATTACTTACCTCTGTGGGTGAATGGCTTGATGGGGTTACGGAATCGATTGGTGAAACGTTTGGGCTTTGAAGTCGGGCAAACGACGATGACGCCTAAAGAAGATCATTGGCAAGTCGGAATCAAAGCTGGCTTTCTGACAGTAATGGAAATCTCTGATGATGAGGTGATCAGTGGTGCTGAAGACCGACATATGAGTTTTTTCATCAGTGTGAAGAAAACGAACGACGCGGTGACTGTGTCGACTTTGGTGAATCAAAAAACATGGATCGGTCGCCTATATGTGAACGCGATCTTACCATTTCACTATGTCATTGCTCGAACGGTGATCAACAATGCGATGAAAGCGGGAAGAATATGAAATCAGAGACTAAAAATAGTCGCATAGACTGGCTAAACTTTGCTTTTGAGGTCTTAGTTAAAAAAGGCCCAGAGCATTTAAAAATTATCCCTTTGTGTGAGCTAAAAGGTGTCACGAAAGGCTCCTTTTATCATCATTTCAAAAATAGAAAAGTATTCATTGATAGCTTGATGGAGCATTGGTATCAAACCACTACTCAGGGCTTTATCGATCAGGTGAATCCTGACGCGCCCGCTTTACAGCGCTTAAAAGCGCTTGATCAGATCATTGCAAAGAATAACGTGGAAGCTGAGCATCATATACGCGCTTGGGCGCTGAAAGAGCCAACTATCCGACAGCATCTAGAGAAAATTGATGGTCAGCGACAAGAGTATTTAGCTGAATGTTATCAAGAACTTGGCTTGTCGCAACAGCAGGCGAAAGAGGTTGCTCTCATCGCTTACTCAAGCTTCTTAGGCATGGCGCAGATTCGACCTACTCCAACGGCTGATGAACTCGGCCGAATGATGCTAATGATACTGACGGCCTTTATTCCGAATCTATCAAACGGAATCGATTTATAACGTCACAACCAAAACGTCGAGTACATGCCGAAGGCACAGACCAGTAACAACGCCCAGCCGATAAATTTAAAGAAGGTGGGCGTTTCAGCTTTTTGGATGCGCTCATGGAAATGCTGCCCCATCAAGTGGCCGACAAAGGCACAAGGTAGCAACCAAAGTTGATGAATGAGCTGTAAATCGACTCCCGCGATTAGGAAAGACGCCATCTTGATACATACCAAGATAAACCAGAGTACGAATAAGGTATCGCGCAGCTGATGGCGAGGCACCTTGGTGGCGAATACTGAAACGATCAGTGGTGCACCGATCAAAGATGTGCCGCTAACGTAGCCGCCCATCATGAGTAGCCCCGTGCTGACGATGGGGTTCTTGCTATAGAACGGTTTATTGATGATGTACGACACCGCAAATACCGCGACGATTACGAAAATTACACCAGTGACAATGTCATTAGGCAGAGTTAATAAGCCAAATACACCAATCAACTTGGGGACGATCATGATACCCAATGCTTTTCGCAGATAGCCCCAAGCAATATTACCCTGCTCTGCAGAGGGCTGTTCTGATTCGCTAACCGTAGCTCTTTTTTCTGCTTTGGCTTTTTGCGCACCTCGCCAAGCGATCCAGCTGGAAAAGATCAGCAGATGAATGGAGATAATAGGCAGGAATACCAAAGGATCGTTATGTACTAATAGCAAAAAAGGCAAAGCCAATACTGCTCCGCCGAAGCCCAACCCCGTGCGAACAAAACCACTCCAAATGAAAATCCCTGCGATGGCGACGTACTGCCACCAGAGTAACTGTTCCATAGAGTGTGATCCTTATTGGTTAGGTTTGGGTGATAAGCCTAAATTATGAGGGGATAAACCACGCTTGGCTATGGAGAAACTTGGTTAATTCGTCCCGTAGAAGTTTGGCTCTGACTGACAGGCTACGTCGATAGGGCCAGACCATATAGATTTCCCGGCTTGGACCTTGCCATTCCGGCAGCACTCGAAGCAAATTCCCTTGTTCTAAATCGCGATACACCATCCCCTTAGGCAGCAGGCTGATCCCTTTGCCGCGTAGCACAAGGTTAAGAGCAACGCGCATATCGTTGCTTTGAAAGTGATGATGTTTCTGAATGGTTTCATGGGCGCCGCTTTGGTGGATTAACTGCCAGTCATTAAAGATATGTCCCGCCACACTAGGAGTATGCTGTATATCCGATAACTCAGTCGGTAGTTTTGCAAAGCTCGGCGAAGCTACCACAACACTGTAGACCTCACCTATTTTCTTTTGCACCAGCGATAAGTTGCTGTCTTGCCCCACTCTTAAAGCAAGGTCTGCTTGTGTGTCTTGCAAGCTTTGATAATCATTGTTTAATTCAATACGCAGGGAGATATCAGGAAACTGCTGCGCAAAATACGCCCAGAAATCATCGAGTGCCCCAACGCCTAGATTGGTTGGAGCCAATATTTTTACTTCCCCTTCAAGGCTATTTAGCGTGTGATCTAAATTGGAAATCCGCTGATCTAACGCTTCGATAAATTCTGCACATTCTCTGTGATAGCGCTCTCCAACCGTTGTCAGAGTTAAACCCTTGGTGGAACGATGCAGTAACACCGAGCCTAACTTAGATTCCAGTGCCGCAATCCGTCGTGACACCGTGGCGATGGTCATCCCCAGCTTATCTGCGGCAGCGGTCAGACTCTTAGTGTCTGCGGCGGCTATAAAGATTTTAAGATCATCGAGCATTTTTGCATTTTTGTAAAAAAGGTTATTGAAACTGTCTATTTTTACCAATATAGCGGTTTGTTAAGCTTGCTGTATAGAATTAAGTGGTTGAGCAAAGAGGTTTTCCACATGAAACATCGAATTATATTCGCGGCATTGATGTCATTCGTTTTATCACTACTCATGACAGCTTGGGTGACCTTTGTGAACTTAGGCATGCATCCTGACTTTGTCTCATTCTGGATGAAATCTTGGGTACTCGCATGGCCCGCAGCAGGCGCTATCTCGTTTATCTTTGGCCCCTACTTACACCAGCTTGCTACCAAACTAGCAACCAAGTAGGACCGCGCTGCGCGCGGGAAAAGCCCGCGTACGACCTGGCTTAAGTATCTAGGGGTCAGATTCCTTATAAATAAATTTATCGTTTGCGAGAGATGAATCATTAAAGGAATCTGACCCCATATATGCACGGCTTTTTCAACAATGCACTTCGTACGGACACAAAAAAACCACGTCAGGGTTGCCTCTGACGTGGTTTTTTTAACACTTCTTCCGATTGAGAATCTAAACCGGTATCTGTTGTGTAATGCAGTGCAGGTTGCCGCCGCCTAGTAGGACTTCACGTGCTGGAATACCAACGATGGTATGAGACGGGAAGGCTGTTTGCAGTACTTGCTCCGCTTCGCTGTCTTTTTCAGTATCCAATTGCGGGTAGAACACGGCGCCATTGGTAATCAGGAAGTTAGCATAGGACGCACCTAGTCGCTCCCCCGCTTCGCGGGCCATACGATCCGGTTGCACGAGGCCGTTGGCTTCTTCCTCACCCATAAACAGTGGTCCCGGCATTGGGATGTTGTGAATGATTAGCGAGCGCCCTTTGGCATCGGTGGTTTCGAACAATACTTTCAATGCTGCTTGGCTGATGTCGTATTGCGGGTCACTTGGATCATCACAGATGGTTAAGATGACTTCCCCTGGTTTGACCACATGCAAAATGTTGTCGATGTGACCATTGGTTTCGTCGTTAAACAGTCCAAGGGGGAGCCAAATGACTTTCTCAATCCCTAAATACGCCTGCAGCTGCGCTTCAATGTCAGCACGGCTAAGATCTGGGTTGCGACTTGGGTGCAGCAAACATTCTTCCGTGGTGTACACAGTGCCGTCGCCATCACTGTGGATGGAACCACCTTCTAGAATAAACGGTGCGTCGTAGCGTTTTACGTCTTCTAATTCAGCGATTCGAGAGGCAACGATTTCATCATCTGACCAGTCATCGTACAGACCATCCAGTTTGCCACCCCAAGCATTAAAGCCCCAGTTAATGGCGCGTTTTTCGCCTTGGCCATTGATCACCATGGTTGGGCCAATGTCTCGCATCCAAGCATCGTTATACTGCATTGGGAAAAGCTGTACCTGAGACGGTAGCATAGCTCTCGCCTGTGCCTCATATTCTGGTAATACAGCAACTTTCACCGTGACATAACCGCTTAATCGCTCAATAAAGTGGGCAAAGGTCGCCTGCGCTGGCAGTGCTTGCTCGCGCCAGTTGTCTGGACGAGTCGGCCAAGCTAACCAAACGCTTTCCTGTGGCTCGTGCTCACCTGGCATCCAAAAGCCGTCCTGCTGTGGCGTTGTCATAGTGCCTCCTGTGTTAGTGAGCGGTCTTTACTTGGCCGTCTAGGGTTTTTAACACGTCGTAGTGCTCTGGACGACGGTCACGGAACAAGCCCCATGCTTTACGCATAGTGCGCACTTGGTCTAGGTCGAAAGTATGCAACAAGATGCCTTCGGATGTACGATCCGCTTGTTCGATAAGCTCACCACGTTCATCACAGATAAATGACGAACCGAAAAAGGTCAACTCAAGATCGCGGTGTTGTGCCGTTTCTGTACCAATGCGGTTGGATGCGATCACAGGTACTTGGTTGGCTGCCGCATGACCACGCATGGTGTTAGTCCAGTGTGGCATACTGTCCATCTCTGGTTGGCTTGGTTCAGAGCCAATTGCCGTGGGGAATAATAAAATATCTGCACCCATCAAGGCCATGGCGCGAGCGGTTTCTGGGAACCATTGATCCCAGCAAATGCCAACGCCCACACAGCCAAACTTGGTGTGCCACACTTTGAAGCCCGTATCCCCAGGGCTAAAGTAGTACTTCTCAAGGTAGCCATCGCTATCAGGGATGTGTGTTTTACGGTAGACACCTAATAGTTCACCGCCTGCATCAATCATCGCCAGAGAGTTAAAGCGTACTTGTCCGGCACGTTCGTACCAGCTGAACGGCAGTACAACGTCTAATTCTTTAGCAAGAGCTTGGAAACGTTTAAAAGCCTCGTTCTCTTCTAATGTGGTGGCGAGATCGTGGTATGACTCATGGATTTCGATACAAAAATACGGCGTTTCAAATAACTCTTGAATAAGAATAACTTGTGCGCCTTGAGCCGCCGCTTGACGAATTAGCTTTTCTGCTCGGTCAACGTTTTCCTGTTGGTTCCACGTGCAGTGCATTTGCGTGGCTGCCACCGTAATTTTTGACATGGTGTGTTCTCCAGTTAGCTACCCTTGTGGGTACGTTATCGTTATCAAGTCACAGAAGTACAGGATGTGTCATGTGAGCGCTTCATCTTAGTTTCCCATGAAAAAAACGATATACCCCCACGGGGATATGGTGCGATAGGATGACGCTCAGTTAGTTTAGATTGATCACAACTCATGACGCGTTTTGATAAACGCTAGAGAAAGGAATTACCTATGAAGACCTATCAAGAATGGCAAGCCCTGCGTTCAGACGTTCGTTTGCACTCAGACGCCTACATTAATGGTGCGTTTACCGCGGCACAGAGTGGCGAAACATTTGATTGTATCAACCCGACCGATGAGTCGTTGCTTGCCAAAGTGGCCAGCTGTGATGAAGCCGATGTGAACCTTGCCACTGAGGCTGCCAAAGCCGCGTTTAAGAGTGGTGTTTGGTCTGAAATGGCGCCAGGTAAGCGCAAGCGCATTCTGCAAAAATGGGCGGATTTATTAGAAGCTCACCAAGACGAGCTAGCGCTGATTGATACCTTAGACATGGGTAAGTCGATTTCAGAGATGGTCAATATTGACGTGCCAGACTCGATTGATTGTCTACGTTGGTCAGCAGAATGCATCGATAAACTTTATGGTGAAATCGCACCGACCAACCCAGATAATTTGGCGCTGATCAGCCGTGAACCACTGGGCGTGGTAGCGATTATTACGCCTTGGAACTACCCACTGATGATGGTGATGTGGAAGATTGCGCCAGCCTTGGCTGCGGGCAATAGCGTGATTTTAAAACCATCGGAAAAATCGCCTTTAAGTGCGTTAAGAATAGCCGAGTTAGCAACGCAAGCGGGGGTCCCAGATGGTGTCTTCAATGTCCTCCCCGGTTTTGGTCACACAGCTGGTAAAGCCCTTGCGTTGCATCATGACATTGGCACCCTAGCTTTCACGGGATCAAGCCGTGTAGCGGGGATGCTGATGGAGTATGCCGGACAGTCGAATATGAAACGGGTCTGGCTTGAGGCAGGTGGTAAATCCCCTTGCTTAGTGTTCGCAGATTGCAAAGATGTAAAAGCAGCGGCGCAAGGCGCGGCAACAGCGATCTTCACCAACCAAGGTGAAGTATGTATCGCGTGTTCACGCTTATATGTTGAGAACAGCATCAAAGACGAGTTCATGGCCGCGCTATTAGAAGCCGCTAAAACTTATGTGCCGGGTGATCCACTGGATCCTGCGACCAAAATGGGGCCAATGGTTGATAAAGCACAACTGGATACCGTGACGCGCTTTATTGAAAGCGCCATAGCCGATGGCGCAACCCTTGCGCTGGGCGGCGTGCCAGACTACCAAGCGGGTAAAGGTTACTACGCGAAACCCACCATCTTTACAGATGCCAACCACGAGATGGAATTCGTGCGCGAAGAAATCTTTGGGCCAGTATTGGCGGTGATGGGCTTTGACACCGAAGAAGAAGCCATTGCCCTAGCCAATGATTCCAAATATGGCTTAGGTGCATCGGTTTGGACCAACGACTTGGGCCGCGCGCACCGTGTTAGTCGACGTCTTGAGTCGGGCATGGTGTGGGTTAACACCTGGGGTGATGGTGATACCACGGTACCTTTTGGCGGTGTTAAAGCGTCTGGAAATGGCCGTGATAAATCTTGGCACGCATTGGAAAAATACACCGAGATTAAAAACACTTGGATTAGCTTGAAGTAACAAGCCCCCCCACTTTCATTGATTACCATACAGGGTCGTCACAGGACCGCCCTGTTCACACAAAGTTCGCGTACCAATCGGGTCGCCTACGTGTATAGGAGAGGTTTTATATGTCATCCCCTACTCATGCAAATTCATACTACGCAGCGTCTGCCAACGACAAGGCGCTACGTCCACAGCTTACCGGCGAACATCGTTGCGATGTTTGTGTTGTGGGGGCGGGTTTTACTGGCATATCCACGGCTTTAAGTTTGGCCGAAAAAGGGAAGCGTGTGATCGTTGTAGAAGGTAGCCGTATTGGCTTTGGGGCTTCTGGGCGTAACGGTGGTCAGATTGTTAACAGCTTCAACCGAGACATTGATTACATATTCAAAAACTACGGGGACGACATTGGTCAGAAAATGGCGAAAATGGCCTTTGCTGGCTCAGAACTGATTCGTCACCGTATTGAAAAGTACAATATCGACTGTGATCTTAAGCATGGCAACGTATTTGCAGCCTGCAATAAGAAGCAATTCGAGGAACTAAAAGCCAAAAAAGCCCTATGGGAATCCCATGGCCACAACGAGCTTGAGTTACTGACTGCCTCATCGATTCAAGATCACATTGGTACGGACCGCTATGCCGGTGGTCTGTTGGATCGCAAAGGCGGCCACATCCAGCCGTTGAACTTGGTACTTGGCCAAGCGCGTGCGTTTGAAGAGTTAGGCGGTCAGATCTTTGAAGATTCTGAAGTGGTGCGTTTAGAGAAAGGCGTTCCAGGTAAGGTGGTCACCAAGCAAGGTACCGTGATTGCCGATAAAATCGTGGTGGCGGGTAACGCCTATGTGTTTGGATTGCTTCCAGAAGTTGAGAAAAAAGCCATGCCATGTGGCACGCAAGTGATCGCAACAGAGCCGCTTCCAGAGGACCTACAAAAGCAACTGTTACCAACAGATCGCTGCGTAGAAGACTGTAACTATCTTTTGGATTACTACCGTTTATCGGGCGATGGTCGCCTGATCTACGGCGGTGGCACGACGTATGGTGCCCGCGATCCAGGCAAGATCGAATCGATCATCGTGCCGAAAATGCTGAAAACTTACCCGATGTTAAAAGACGTGAAAATCGACTTTGCATGGACCGGTAACTTCCTACTGACCATGATGCGTATGCCTCAGGTAGGTAAAATCGGCGAAAACCTATACTACGCACAAGGCTACTCAGGTCATGGCGTGACAAACTCTCATTTAATGGGTGAGATTTTGTCTGATGCGATTGATGGAGATATGGAACGTTTTGACGTATTCGCCAGCATGCCGCAATACCAATTCCCAGGTGGTCGTATGCTACGAGTACCGTACACAGCGATTGGCGCAGCGTACTACAACATGCGTGACCAGCTAGGTATTTAATGCATACTAAGCGTTAAGGTTCTCATAGAAGCCGCTTTCGAGCGGCTTTTTGTTGTCTAGTAGGTGATTATGAATGCTCTACTTAATGTCTAATAATAAGCCTTGATCCATTGCGTAACGAATTAGTTCGACTGAATTATTAAAGCCAAGTTTTCGCTTAATATTTGCTCGATGATTATCCACGGTACGCTTACTCAGGCTTAGTCTAGAGGCAATGGCATCACTTCCGTGTCCTTCTGCAACCAATGTAAGAACTTCTTGTTCACGGATGGTGAGAGGTGACTCTTGTTCGCTTCGTGAGCTTTCCCATGCCATCTCTTGGGCGATGGCTGGACTAACAAATCGTTGGCCTTTGCGTGCGCCTAAAATGGCAGCTACTAAATCTTCTGAGGCATCCAATTTCAAAACATAGCCATCGATTTTTGCAATAGCAGAAGCTCGCTTAAAGATTTTCAGCTCTGTATGCATCGTCAGCATCACAATAGAACCTTGATAGCCTCGGGAGCGGAGCCTTTCTGCTAGCTCAACACCATTGCCTTGAGCGAGCGAAATATCCAGTACGCAGACATCCGGTTGTTTGCCTATGATAATTCTCTCGCCATCTGCAGTATTGGTGGCCGTATCAATGACCGTTATTTGATTAGACTCTTCCAATAGGGCTTTGACGCCCTGCTGGAATATTATGTGATCATCAACGATGACTGCCTTAATCATTGTAGGGGACCTCTAACCGAACAACCGTGCCTTGAGTGACGTGGTCTTGGATGCTTAATGTTGCGCCAATTATCATGCTACGTTCCTGCATTGAACTCATTCCATAACTGTCGTGTTGCGAGTGGCTTTGCGCGACGCCTTTTCCATTATCCCTAATCGTGGCAATAAATTGATGTGTCTGACCTTCCAACTTTAGGGTGATCATGCTGGCGTCACTGTGTTTAATCGCGTTATTCAGTGCTTCTTGTGCAATGCGGTAAACTTGATAAGCACGTTCTTGTGACAGCTTTACGGAATCATGCCGCTCAACAACCAAGGTAATGCTAGCCAAATCACAGTTGTGTTTTGCTAAACTGATGATGGATTGCGTAGGAGAGCCAGAAGACACTTCTATGGGTTTTAGATTGCGAATCACGGACTTCAGAGTATTGGAGGTACTCGCTACTTCTGATTTCAGCATTTCGCTCAGCTCTGGTTCCAGCTTTTTAGCATTGAGATTGATCAGTAGCTTGAGGGTAGATAAGCCTTGCCCAACACCATCATGGATATCTCGTGTTAAGCGAGCGCGTTCTTTCTCTCGTATCGATACCAACCTATTTGATAATGCCAACAGCGACTTCGCCATGTGCTTAAAACGTAGAGCAACGTTAAACAGTAAGCCAAATGCCACTATAAACAGAGCCATTTCAAGAGGTTTAACAGGGCTGTAGTCCATCGCCCAGAATAGCTGAAGAAGTGCGCTGATCAGTACAATTAGAATGCTTATTTGCTCAATACCTTGGGATCGCGAGGTTCTAAACTTGTGCCAGCCAGCGTCAATGAGAGCGCTGATTATAATAAGTTGGCAAAGCACACTTAAATGTCGGCTAACGGCGCTTTCTGTTGGCTCTATCAAGAGCAGTGAAAGTACTAACAGGCAGAAAAGCAACATGCCTTTCACAAACACGGAAAGTCGCTGCTGCTCTGAAAACAGTCCGACGAGGGTAAAGACAGAGATTGAGGAGAATATCCAAGGAAAAGCTGAGTGCGCGAGAGCATATCCCAAGGAATTAGGGAGTAAAAGCGAGTTCGATAAAATAGCAAATGCCGTACTTGTTACGAATAGACCAAACAATGCATTTTCACGTTCTTTGAACCCTACGGCTCTTAGAAATGCGGAAAAGAACCCAAATGACACGAGTAGCCCAATCATGGCTCCTTGGGCAATTTTTAACAAAGTGTCAGAGTCTTTTGCTTTCAGTGCTAGGAAATCATAGTTGTCGATTAAGACAGCTTCTGGGCTGATGGTCAGAGGCTCCTGATCACCTTTTAGGTGAATCAGAAGTTCGTTGTCTTTTTGAAAGTCTAAAAAACTGTACCAAAGTCTATGGCTTGGCAGGGAGAAAACTTGAGTTTGAGAGCGGCGAAAATGCTCTGTGTGACTATTTTGAAGAGGGCTGACACGTACGCCATTTACGAATACCTCTGCCGACGCAAATAAAGACCCTAATGTCATGGCAAGAGGCGTGGTTTTGTAGTGCCAACCAACTCTAAAGTTAGCTTTAAACCAGCGACTTTTTTGCTGTGGTAGATGCCAAAAAGGTGGGCTCCACTTCTGGAGGCTTTGCCAGTTAGAGCTAGGTAAAGGAAGTGCTTCTGTTCCATCGATAGGAGCATCCATGACCTGCCAATGAGAAATTTTGATATCGAGTTGGGGCGTGGCTGTTTCATTCGCACAAAGCGTGAAACTGATGAGGTAAACAAGTGCCATTGCTAAACATTTATACAGCCACATCATAGTGTTCTCATCAGTTCTGCCTGCCAAACTTCGAGCATTCCGGCGATACTTGGTACGGGGCGATGAGCAAGACTGTTTTGCCAAAGGGCTGACAATTCTGACAATTGCAGAATCTCCCGTTGCCTATTTGAATAACGTTCCTCTGTGGTTTTATAAGGCGAAAAATTACAAGTCGGGCCGTTATAAGACAAGAGAAACGTAGACGATTCTGAGCCGGTATGAATCACCCAATGTTGGCTTAGTGCTTCGTGTGCTTGATACCGGATTGCAGCAGACCCTTCCGTCCAGATGATGCATTGTGGCATGCCGTTACGAATACGTGGAACAGTCGTTTTTATCTGAGAGAAGCCTGCTCTTCGCATTGCAGACGTAAGGTAAGTACCTGTTCCTACTAAGGTGTGCACACTGCCGTCTAACAGTGCTTTTTGTCCTAATGCAACGTCAGCAATAAAAATAGGCTGATTCTGAAAAAGGGCGTGAAAGGCATCTTGTAAATGTCGAATGGCGTAATGGTCTAATGGTTCATAGGGGTTGATTCCTAAATACAGGGCGATTGGCAGCATGGGCCAATCGCCCCAGTCCATAATGCCAACTTTGCCTCTATTTTTACGGCTGAAGCATGGAGCATAGCTTTGATAATCAGCCTCGTTAACAAAGTCAGTATTAATCGTCAGACCTATCCAGCCCCATTGTGTGGGGAGCCAATTCTCGTTGTTGTTTTCATTATCAAAAAACAACCTAGAGAATTCAGGGTAGTAGTGCTTTTTTAGAGTTTCAAACATGCCTGTAGGTAACGTTGAAAGCAGTCCGTCATGGTTTAAGCGCTCAAGCCAAGGGCTATCCATTGAGACAATGTCGTACTGACGATGTCCTCCTTGATTAAGCTTGGCGAAAGCGGCGGGACTATCACTGATGATTTCTGGTCGAATGGAGCAGTTAAATTGGTTTTCAAAGGGAAGCAGCAGGTCTGGTTGGTCATATCCGTCCCAGCAGAGGTAGCGTAGCTCGATGGATGTAGAGGTCCCAAACGAAAGGCTCGAAACACCCATTAATCCCGAACCATAGACCAGAAATTCACGTCTTGATATCACTTATTTTTACCCCTCTTTGGGGTAGTTTGGCGTCTGCTGAGTGATTCCGCAATAGGTATAACTACTCATGCCAATTGCAGTTCTGCATCATTTATTTCTGTACGAATAATGGCCAACAATGAAAACAACATTGGCTAACGTAACGATTTAACTATGAAGATCACTATCGCTCAGCTTGATATCGCGGATCATCGCTATAAAGAAAATGCGGAAAAAGTGGTTCGGATCATTGCCGAACATGCCCATTCAGACATCATTTTATTCCCCGAGCTTGCGCTCACAGGTTTCCCTAAGGTGAACGAAGTTCAGAATGCATTTGAACACTCGCAAGCCGCATTAGCACAGATTGCTAAAGCGTCGAAAGCGGTTTACGCAAACGTCATTTTAGGCCACATCGAACAGTATGAAGGCAAGTTCTATAACAGCGCTTACTTGTTCAGCAATGGCGACACCAGCATTTTGCATCGTAAAGCTCATCTATGGCTGGATGATGTCGGCGTCTTCCAAAAAGGCCATCAATGCCCACTAGTTAATCTCCAAGGGGTCATGTGTGGCGCACAGATCTGTTTCGATCTTGAGTTCCCAGAGGGCAGTCGAGCGCTCGCGCTGGCGGGGGCTGACTTGATCCTAATGCCAAACGGCAACATGCATCCTTATGCGAATACCCATTTTGTACTGACGCAAGCGAGAGCCATTGAGAATCAACTGTTTGTTGCCACCTGTAATCGCGTGGGAACAGGTCATGGCGGAAGTTTTGTTGGCGAGAGCCTTGTGGTGTCGCCTTTTGGTGAAGTGCTAATGCAACTAGGGGCTGAGGAAGTAATACAAACCATAGAGATCGACTTAAAGCAGGTACAGAAATCTCGTTCTGAGTATCGATACATCCAAAACGTATAAAAAAAGAGGTCATCATGAAAGGCAACATATCTTTAAAGAAAACGTTAGGCTTAGGTGGTCTAATACTATTTGGTCTGGCGTATATGACGCCAATGATTGTATTTGGCACATATGGTGTGATTTATGAGGAGTCAGGTGGTCAAGTCGCAACATCTTATCTAATGGCAATGGTGGCGATGCTGTTTACAGCGATTGCTTATGCGGTGATGGCGAAGAAAATCCCCGAATCGGGTTCATCGTATGGTTATGTGACCAAGGTATTTGGTGACAAGTTAGGTTTTCTGGTGGGCTGGGTCATCTTATTGGACTACCTGTTTTTACCAATGGTTATTTGGTTAATTGGCGGCGTTTATCTTGAGGCCTATGCCCCGAGTGTCCCAAGTTGGTTCTGGTTATTAGCCTTTATTGCTCTCACAACCGTGCTCAATATTGTGGGCTTTGGAGTCGCAAAAAAGGTCAATCTAGTACTGATGATTCTGCAGCTGGCAGTGATCATTGCATTCTGCGCTATGGCGATCACAATTATTGGCGATCAGCCTGTTGAAACGTCAGTGGTTCCGGATATGAATTTGGCTTTTGTGGGGGCTGCAATTGCGTGTTATTCCTTCTTAGGATTTGATGCGGTATCGACGATGGCAGAAGACACGCAGGAACCACAAAAAAATGTGCCTAAGGCCATTATTTGGGTCACGCTATTAGGTGGCACAATATTCGCGGGAGCGTCTTATATTCTAGGCGCGGCATTTCCTGATATTTCTCTGTTTGCATCTGACTCTGCGGCGGCCGACATGGCGACTCAGATCGGTGGCATTGCCTTTTCGTCGATATTTGTTGCGACATTAGTCGTTGCTCAATTCACGTCAGGTGTTAGCGCTCAAGCGGGCGCTTCGCGACTACTGTTTGCGATGGGCCGTGACGGTGTTTTACCTAGTAAAGTATTTGGTGTGTTGCATGATAAATTTCACACGCCCTGGGTCAGCATTATTCTAGTGGGCCTTGTAGGATTATTAGCTCTTAAAATGGACATCACTACATCGACGTCATTTATAAACTTTGGTGCTTTCCTTGCGTTTATCTTTGTGAATCTATGCGCGGTGTTTACGTATTTACGAATGGCGCCTGCGGAACGAACGCTTATCAGTTTGTTCACTCACTTGGTTGCGCCAGCGCTAGGCGTCATCTGTATTGCAAAGTTGCTTGTAAGCTTGGACTCTCATGCTATTACTCTAGGAATGTGTTGGTTAGCAGTGGGTGCTGCATTGATGATGTTTCTAACGAAAAGAGGCACAAAGCTCGAATTAGAAATGGAATAACAGGTATTTGAATAAAAGAAGCCGCTTTCGAGCGGCTTTTTGTTGTCTATAGCTTAGGCTTCAGTTCGCTCGACCAGTGACTGTGGCAGGATATCGGCTTCCACTAGACGTTGTAGGCTTTGCTGGGTGTTTTTTCGCAGTGCGTCTCGTAGTAGGCGCATGCTCGGAGTGATGGATTGGCGACTTGGGCAGATTAACCAAAGTTCGCCGCAAGGGACGGTGTAGTCTGGTAATAGTGAAATAAGCCGACCGCTTAGAATGTCATCTGCCACGTCTAATGCGGATTTCATGGCGATGCCATGTCCTGCCACACACCAACGTCGCACCATATCACCATCGTTGGCAGCACGATTAGCTTTTGGTTTGATTTTGTAGCGGCGCTGTTCATCCTGAAAATCCCAGGCATCGTTAAGTATGTCACGTAGCTGATAGAACAAAGCATTATGTTGCATGAGATCGTTTGGGTGCTGTGGTTTAGGATGCTTGGTTAGATACTCTGGGCTGGCACATAGTAAGCGTGGCACATTACAAATTTTAAAGCCGTATAGCGAGGCGTCATTAGGTGCGCCGTAGCGCAGTGCCATATCTAGTGCATCACGATAAAAGTCGATGTTGCTGTCGCTTAGGTGCATTCTCAGGGTGATGTCAGGGTGCTCCGCCATAAAAGCATCGAGCCAAGGAGCGATAACGTTACGTCCTAGGTCTGATGACACTGCAATGCGCATTTCTCCTGAGATGGTTTCACTATCTGTGGTAACCGCTTGTTTGGCCTGTTGCCATTGTTCTAAAGATTGAGCGCATAAAGGCAAGAAGCGTTCCCCTGCACTGGAGACCCGCAGCTGTCGTGTTGAGCGGATGAATAACTCCGCGCCAAGGGCTGCTTCAACACGCTTTAGCGCAGCACTGGCGGTCGCGGATTGCATATCCAAATGGGTGGCCGCGGCGGTGATGCTCCCCAGTTCTGATATCTTTAGAACCACTTCTAAATCTTCAATTTGCACAGACTTTTACCTATCTAATAGATTGTGAATACAGTGTTCATTGTCAAATATTTTTTGATAATGATTCAATCTAAAGCGTGTTTTTCTCTCTTATTCAGGACGCTAGTATCTCGTTTATTCCAAGGCCCTCAAGGCTGGTTACTGATTATGAGGATACATTATGTCGCACTCTATTATTGAAGATTTAAGCAAACGCTACACAACCAAACACTACGACGCGAACAAGCGAATCCCAGCGGCAGAGCTGGAAGTGATTTATGAAGCTTTGCGCTTGTCTGCGTCGTCGATTAACTCTCAGCCGTGGAAGTTCGTGGTGATCGAGAGTGATGAAGCCAAACAACGTTTCCATAACACCTTTGCGAATAAGTTCCAGTTTAACCAGAAGCACGCCAAAACAGCGTCGCATATCATCTTGTTTGCCCACAAAACACACTACAAGCGCGACGATTACGCAAAAGTAGTGGATCAAGGGATTGCTGATGGCAGAACGGCTCCTGAGCAACGCGAGCAGGCATTTGGCGCGTTTGCCTTTGCTGAGCTAAATACCGATGAGCAAGGCAATACGGCGGCATGGACAAAAGCGCAAACCTATTTGGCACTAGGGAACACTATGCATACCCTTGCACGCCTAGGCATTGATTCAACGCCGATGGAAGGTGTTGACCCTGAGCTAATTGGTGAGTTGTTCGCGGATGAATTGGCTGGTTATCAGTGTGATGTGGCGTTAGCAATGGGCTATCGTGATGATGCGGCTGATTACAATGCGCCACTGCCTAAGTCACGCTTGAGTCGCGAGCAAGTGATTACCGTTCTATAAGCGTTTTGTTAGGGCAAGTGTACAGGCAGAGAAGCTAATGCGCTTCTCTGTCGAGTGCATCCAAGTGGCTGAGGAATAAGGTAAAAATCTCAGATTGGGTAGAAGTATCCAAGCGTGCGTGAATGTTCTTGCGGTGTACTTTAACAGTACCGGCGCTGATGCCCAATTCATTGGCGATAGACTTAGATGAGTGACCTTTTAGTAATAGCCCCAAAATTTCCTGCTCGCGGGTCGTCAGTACCCCATGGGCAAATGTCTTCAGTGCTTGCTTCAATGGACCTGAGCTTGGCGCACGATCCACAAAACCACCGGATTGAGCCAACCAGAATTGGTTAATCAAGGCTTCTATCATTGGGAAAACTGTTTTTAAATTGTTTAGTTCAGTGCGTCGAATCGAACCGACGGCCTTTTGACGTCCCAGTGATACTGCAAAAGTCGTGGTCTTATCCAAATCCACCAAAATATTGATTTCATCCACCAGATCAAAGTCGCGATAGCAGGTTTGGTAGTATTCGGTTTCTTCGAACGAATCTGGAGCCATATCGACTAGACGGTAAACGCCTGGGGTAATGCCATGCTGAAGCGAGTTAAACAATGGGTCGAGCAAATAGGCTTGATTGAGATACATGCGCAGGGTGTTGCTCTGCTCAGACAGGTCGCTTGGATGAATCAGCAGTGGTTTCAGTGCTTTTTTATAGGTCACCATGATGATGGTATCGAAGTAGCAGAGCTGGCGCAGGAAATCTTCTAGCACAGTTGGGAAACTGGGAACGCGAACATGGCTGGTTAATTGCCCCAAGTCTTTCATCAACTCGGGTAAGGCCAATTGCCCTCGTAAAGTGGAACTGTGCATTGTTTTGTATCCTCTCCTGTGCGCGTTGTTATTATCGTGCGCTATCTTGGGGCGCTAGCCATTACTTTAAAACAAATGGATACATTAAAAGCAATTACTAGGCCAGAAATCGTCTTAATGAAACATACACTAATTCGACGCTTTTATCGGTTTTAATTATTCAATCCGATGGCAATTTTTTCTCACATCAACGTAAAAATTTCGTCGACTTTAAGCTCCTAGATAGTGTAAAACTGTGAACAATAACCCGAATAATGCTTCGGCTTATGAGTTGCCAGATAACACCTAGAATGCATGAATCAATCATTTAACCATTATTTATCAGCAAGATAGGTTTTCTCTCAGATAATTCGTGGATTGCCTTAGAAGAATATTTATCCAATTTTCTCTTTGTTTGCATATACCCACTCGGGGATAGTTACTCGCATCGTTTGCTCGGGTTAAGGTGATTTTCATAGAGAGAACTTGATCTAGAGCAACACTTCCAAAATCAAAAAGCGAATGAAGTGTCGGCTATTACAGTGTTCAAGTTCTCCAGCGGTAAGACTAATTTCATGAGAGAACTTTCTATGTCGGATATGTATGAAGGGAATAACGAATTTGATCTGTTTATTACGGATTTAAACGGTAACTTGCGCGGTAAGCGCATCCCAGCCAGTGGTTTAAAGGGGGTTATGACACAGGGAGTGAAATTGCCTCACTCTGTGATTGGCTTTGACCACTGGGGCGATGACGTACTCGACAATGGCATGGTGTTCGAAACGGGTGACAGTGATGGCATCTGTTTAGCCGTTCACCCTGAACCAATTCCTGTGCCATGGGCTGAAACCGCTCGTGATCAAATTCTTGCCATGATGTACAACGCCGATGGCACACCATTCTACCCTGATCCACGCCAAGTACTGACGCGCATCGTGAATCGCTTTAAAGAGCTTGGCTACACACCTGTGGTAGCGACAGAGCTTGAATTTTACTTGCTCGACGGCACTTCCGAAGCCCAACGTCGCCCTTCTCCACCAATCATAGTGGAAGGTAATGGTGTGCGTTTGAATAAAACCGACTGTTACTCCATCGAAGAGATGGACGGCTTAGAAAGCTTCTTTGCAGAGGTACGCCAAGCCTGTGAAGCGCAAGGGATTCCTGCAGACACTATTATTTCAGAATTAGGCCCTGGTCAATTCGAAATCAACATGAAGCATACCAACGATGCGGTATTGGCGGCGGACCACGCGATCATGTTCAAACGTCTGATCAAAGGCGTGGCGCGTCAGCATGACTTCGGCGCAACCTTCATGGCGAAACCTTATGCAGATAAGAGCGGTAACGGCTTTCACGTTCACTTCAGCTTACTTGATGAGCAAGGCAACAACGTTTTCGACAACGGCACAGATGAAGGATCGGGCTTGTTACAGCAAGCTGTTGCTGGCCTGCTGAACCACATGTCGGATTCGATGCTGGTCTTTGCGCCACATATGAACTCTTACCGTCGTTTCCAAACGGGAGCTCATGCGCCAACGTTTGCAAGCTGGGGCTATGAGAATCGTACGGTCGCGGTACGTATTCCTGAAAGTGAAAGCATCGCACGCCGCATCGAACATCGCGTCGCCGGTGCAGATGCTAACCCGTACTTAGTGCTTGCTGCGGTTCTAGGCGCAGCACTGCATGGCATTGAAGCCAAAATGTCGCCGCCACAGCCAATTGAAGGGGATGCTTACGCTATGTCTGAGCGCTTTGAGCCACTGCCTAATCGTTGGGAACTGGCCACAGAAACTTTCAATGACAGCAGCTTCTTACGTGACTATTTAGGCGAAGAATTCGTGCGAGTGTTTGGCGCAGCCAAAGAGCAAGAACAGCAGAAGATTCATAGCCGAATTTCAAACGTGGAGTACGAAGCCTACTTATAGATAGGCTTCGTACTCATAGGAATAAAAGATAAGAAAGCCCGCTAAAAAGGGCTTCATTCAACGACTTCAATCACCTCACAACTGGAACAATGGCCTAACTGGGCCAAATAGGAGAGCTCTACATGAAACGTAATGTATTGAGTGTATTAATTGCAGGTAGTGCGTCAGCATTTGCTGGCAGCAGCTTTGCAGAAGATGTGATCAACATTTACAACTGGTCTGATTACATGGCACCTGGCGCGCTTGAGCAATTCACCAAAGAGACCGGTATTAAGGTCAACTACGATGTGTACGACAGCAACGAAGTACTGGAAGCGAAGCTGATGGCGGGCGGTTCTGGCTACGATGTTGTGATGCCTTCTAACTCTTTCTTTGAACGCCAAGTGAAAGCGGGCGTTTATCAAACCATCGATAAGAGTCAACTGAGCAACTATGCTAATGTAGATCAAACCCTTGCCAAGCAAATCGAAAAACATGATGCGGGCAACCAGCATAATATTCCTTACGCGTGGGGTACGATTGGTATTGGCTACAACACCAAGATGATCGAAGAGCGCTTGGGTACGGCGGATATTGATTCTTGGGATGTACTGTTGGACCCTGCGGTGGCGGCTAAGCTGTCTGACTGCGGCATTGCGGTATTAGACTCCCCTGCTGAAATCATGTCTGTGGTCAATAACTACCGTGGCGTGGATCCAAACTCTGAAGACAAAAGTGAGCTGGAAGCGTCGACTAAGCTGATGTCTGGTACCCGTGATAACATCAAATACTTCCACTCAAGCAAATACATTTCTGACCTTGCTAACGGTGACGTGTGTGTCGCGATTGGCTACAACGGCGATATATTGCAATCGCAAAGCCGTGCCGAAGAAGCGGGACAAGGCGTGGATATCAACTTCGTCATTCCAAAAGAAGGCACCTTGGTGTGGTTTGACCTAATGGCCGTACCAGCGGACGCGCCACATCCAGAAGCTGCGCATAAGTTTATCGACTTTATTCTGAAGCCTGAGATTGCCGCTGCCATTTCGAACTACGTTTACTACGCTGTGCCAAATACAGCGGCTGAACCGTTGCTTGATCCTGAAGTGGCAAACAATAAAGGCGTTTATCCAACGCAAGCGGTAAAAGAAAAACTGTATGTTCAAGTCGCCCACACGGCGCGTTTTGATCGCACTTTGACACGTGCTTGGACCAATATCAAAACAGGTCGCTAAGTTCGATATCTTTACCTCGCGGAGTTTAATAGCTCCGCGGGCCTCTCTTTTATTGACTGACAGGTGGGTTATGTCTGTATCTTCTGTTGCGCCTCAAATCGTGCCGAAAGCGGCACCAACATGGCGTCAAAGCACGTCTGAACCGTTTGTTCGTATTGAGCAGATTAACAAGCAGTTTGGCGAATTCACAGCGGTCAACAACGTGTCGCTGGATATCTACAAAAATGAGTTGTTCTGTCTATTGGGTGGTTCAGGTTCTGGTAAAAGCACCTTGCTACGTATGCTGGCTGGATTTGAAAAACCAACCTCGGGGCGCATCTTGATTGATGGTGTCGACATGTCGAATACGCCCCCTTGGGAGCGTCCAGTCAATATGATGTTCCAATCTTATGCTTTGTTCCCTCACCTAAGCGTGGAAGCCAACGTTGCGTTTGGTTTGAAACGGGAAGGTCTGCCCAGTGGCGAAGTGAAAAAGCGTGTTGCTGACATCTTGGACATGGTGCAGCTGGGGCATTTAGCCAAGCGCAAACCGCACATGCTATCAGGTGGCCAACGCCAACGTGTGGCGCTGGCGCGCTCATTAGTG
This sequence comes from Marinomonas ostreistagni, assembly GCF_016461785.1. Taxonomy (GTDB): domain Bacteria; phylum Pseudomonadota; class Gammaproteobacteria; order Pseudomonadales; family Marinomonadaceae; genus Marinomonas; species Marinomonas ostreistagni_A. The sequence continues at coordinate 104,655 of NZ_JAEMUH010000012.1, forward strand.
AAGCGTCCTAAACTGTTGTTATTGGATGAACCTTTAGGCGCATTGGATAAGAAATTGCGTGAAGAAACGCAGTTTGAGTTGATGCGCTTGCAAGAAGAGTTGGGTATTACTTTTGTCGTGGTCACCCACGACCAAGAGGAAGCCATGACTCTCGCCACCCGTATTGGTGTGATGAACAACGGGGTGATTGTGCAAACGGCGGAACCTCACGAAGTATATGAGTACCCGAACAATCGCTTTGTCGCGGAGTTCATTGGTAACGTAAATCTCTTCGAAGGTACGGTGGTAGGTGATGAGCGTGACAGCGCGTCCATTCATTGTGCCGACACGGAAAACTTGATTCATGTGGATCATGGCATCAGCTGCGCGCCCAATCAGCAGGTGAGCGTGGCGATTCGCCCAGAGAAATTCCGAATTACTCGAGAAGCGCCAGCGTCTTTGGTGAATACTACTCAAGGTATTGTCACGGAAGTGGCTTACATGGGAAGTCAATCAATCTACAAAGTGCGCTTACCTTCAGGTAAAGAAGTGCGTATTACTCAGCCAAATGTTCAGCGTGATGCCGATGATCGTTTTACGTGGGATGATCATGTGTATCTTGCATGGGACGCGGACAGCAGCGTGGTACTGACCTCATGATGACGACAACCGCTTCCTCAGATTCGACTCGCTTAAGTGTGATTCAACGCCTGCGCCAGATTCGTCTGGGACGTTGGTGTGTCATTTTGATCCCCATGCTTTGGTTAGCAGCGTTCTTTTTTATCCCATTTTTAGTGGTATTTAAGATCTCTCTAGCGGAGGCCATGATTGCTGTACCGCCTTATTCCCCGCTTATTGAGTGGGATCCTAGTAATGCTTATGCCACCCTGAAAGTGACCTTTGGTAATTACTTATTTTTGTTTGAGTCCCGCTTTTACCTAGATGCGTATTTAAGTTCTTTACGTATTGCAGCGGTATCGACCTTTTTTACCTTGTTGATTGGTTTTCCGATTGCCTATTTGATTGCACGCAGTGGACCGACTCAGCGTACGATTTTATTAGCGCTGGTTATTCTGCCGTTCTGGACCTCCTTTTTACTGCGTGTTTACGCGTGGATGGCCTTATTGAAAAAGAATGGTTTGGTGAACGAAGCCTTGATGGCAATTGGTCTGATCGATCAGCCGCTACAAATCTTACAGACAGATTTCGCGGTGTATCTGGGCATCGTCTACACCTACCTGCCCTTCATGATTTTGCCCCTTTATACCACCCTAGAAAAAATGGACATGAGTCTTATCGAGGCGGCGCAAGATTTAGGCGCTAAGCCTTGGCGAGCGTTTTGTCTGGTGACTTTGCCATTGGCGAAGCCAGGCATCATTGCCGGTTGTTTGCTGGTCTTTATCCCAGCCGTAGGGGAATTCGTTATCCCTGCATTGCTAGGCGGATCGGACACGTTAATGATTGGTCGAGTGTTATGGGACGAGTTCTTCTTGAACCGAGATTGGCCATTGGCGTCGGCGGTGGCGATCATTATGCTGATTGTATTGGTTGGACCGATTATGTTTATGCGTAACGGCAATAAGGAGGCCATGTAATGAAAGGCAACTCTTGGGCGCTTAAATTAAGCGCGGGCTTTGGCTTCATATTCCTTTACGCACCAATCATTGCCCTGATTGTTTACAGCTTTAACGAGTCTAAGCTGGTGACTGTCTGGGGGGGATGGTCGATTAAATGGTATGTCGAGCTGTTTCAAAACGAGCAGATTATGAATGCCGCGTGGGTTAGCTTAAAAATTGCCTTTATCAGCGCCTCCCTCGCGGCAGTGTTGGGGACGCTGGCAGGATTTGTTTTAAGCCGTATGGGCAAGTTCACTGGTAAAACCATCATGGCGGGTTGGGTGACAGCACCGCTGGTGATGCCTGAAGTCATCACGGGGTTGTCGTTGTTACTGTTGTTCGTGGCGATGGAAAGCATGTTCGGTTGGCCGGCTGGTCGAGGTACGACCACCATTGTCATCGCTCACACAACGTTCTGTTTAGCCTATGTGGCGGTGGTGGTTCAATCCCGCTTGGCCTCAATGGATGAAACATTAGAAGAAGCTGCGATGGATTTGGGGGCCAAGCCTGTGTCGCTGTTCTTCTTGGTGACACTACCACTGATTGCGCCAGCGATATTGTCTGGCTGGTTGCTGTCGTTTACCTTATCCCTAGATGACTTGGTGATTGCGAGCTTTGTGTCAGGGCCAGGGAATTCGACACTGCCGATGGTGATCTTTTCCAAAGTTCGCTTGGGTGTAACCCCAGAGATTAATGCCCTAGCGACCTTGATGATCTTAGCGGTGTCTATTGCCGTGATTGCAGCGATCGTCATTATGCGTCGCCAAAATCGCTTTCAGGGACCGTAACGCTGTATGTTTGAGGTAAGTAATAAATGAAAATAGGTGTTCTTGCGGCGGGTATTACGCCAGATGCATTGCTTTCTGAGTATCCGACTTATGCTGAGATGTTTGCTCAGCAAATCTCGGCCTTGGAGCCTTCGCTAACGTTTGAAATTTTCGACGTGCGCCTAGATGAGTTCCCAGAGAGTACGGACAGCTGTGATGGCTGGTTAATCACTGGCTCTAAGTCGGATGCTTACGGTGATGATCCTTGGATTCTCAAATTGTGTGAGTTCATCCGTGAAGTGGATACTAAAGGCCAAGTCTTAGTGGGTATTTGCTTTGGGCATCAAGTGATTGCCCGTGCGTTAGGTGGTCGTGTGGCGAAATTCGACGGTGGCTGGGGCGTGGGTGTTCATCACTACCAAGTGCTGGAAGAAATCCCGACTCTGCCGGCAATGGAACAAGTGGCTTTTTGTGCTTTCCACCAAGATCAGGTGTTGGAAAAACCAGAAAAAATGACGACCTACTTAACCAGTGAATTCTGCGAACATGCTGGTCTGATTTACAAGGATCAAATTTTGACGTTTCAAGGGCATCCAGAGTTTTCTAAAGCTTACGAGAGCGAATTGATCGACATGTATGATGGCGTGAAATTAACCCAAGAAGTGGCCGCGAAAGCTCGTCAAACGGTTGAGCAAGACAGTATTCAAAATCAACAGCTAATGGCTTGGATCGGACAATTTTTAGTAGCTAAAGGTTAATCCATTGGCTGCCTAATGCCTAAATCGAGTCATTAAAAAAGCCCGGTCACAGTGATGTGACCGGGCTAAAATATAACAAAACTAGAGGGGAATCTGGTTTTGATCAATTAGTTTGACATGTGTGCTGAGTCAAATTGACCTTGCAACTCATCAATTTTAGTTTCGTAAGCATCAAGTTTTTGAGATAGCGTTGTTGGCTGTGCAAACTCAACGTTTGGATTAGACTCAATCCCCATTGTTTCTAGTTGAGCAGACAGAGCTTTTGCTTGTGCTTGTGCATCATAAATGTCGTCTTGGATATTATGATCGCTCGCTGCAAAAGAAGCCGATGCGGATAGAGTTAATGCTGCAATAAGTGCTGATGTTTTAATGTTCATGTTATTCACCTTTAAATATTTAAATACGATTTAATTCTGTACAAAGATTTAACTAATTAGTTTGCCGAATACTGTGTGTTCAATAAATCTTTTAGTTCAGCGTTCTTTTCTCCGATCACATCAAGCTTCTGAGAAGTCGTCATCGGCTCGCTGTATAGGTCGCCTACTTGGTAACCCTCTGCTGAAGCCTCTGCAGCCAATGCGTTGTAGCGTGATTCAGCCATACGAAGATCATCATTGATATTGTCGGCGAATGCTGCAGTTGATAGTGCAGAAGTTGCTAGAACAGCTGATGTGATAGCGATTAGTTTTTTCATTTTGAGCCTCCTTTAAAGGGTCTCTTTTAAAATTAATAAAGCGTTTAAATGTGTCTGCGAAATGTGTTTCGCGTTTCGATGTGATTAATATTAGTCGGGATAAAAAATAAAAAAAGAGCTAAAAATTCTGTTCCAAAGTTCTTCCCTCAATATTAAAAAACAGTCTAAATCGGCAATTAAAGAACCAATAAAGGACAACTCGGTTGGTTTATTCTTAATCAATAAAAATTCGCAAATACTAATGACGTTATGCGTCGTGTTCTGGTCAATTCGGTACAAAAAATATGCGACTATGCAGAAATACTAAGTTGCAGCATGCACATTGAAAGCACACTTCAGGAAAACTTTTGGTTTTAGCCGCAGACATATGCTTAATTGAAATCGATTAAATCGATAACCTATGATCGAATTCATCGATAGATTGCGCTATTTATGTGGGATGGACCGATTAAAGGGGATAGATATGAGTAAGAAAGTCGTGCTGATTACAGGAGCAAGCCGTGGCATTGGTGCCGCCACCGCAAAATTATTTGCACAGCATGGTTATGATGTGTGCCTAAACTACAAATCAAACCGACAGGCCGCCGAATCGTTGCAGAGAGAGATTTTAAGCCTAGGAGTAAAGTGCGTATGCGTGGCGGCTGATGTGGCCGATGAAGCACAAGTGGTTAGTTTATTCGAAGCCATGGATTGCTCTCTTGGACCCATTTCGGTACTGGTGAACAATGCGGCGATCTTGCAACCACAAGCGCGATTAAAGGATATGTCGGCAGAACGAGTGAATCAGATGTTCTGTACGAATGTGACCAGTGCTTTTATCTGTGCTCGTGAGGCCGTAAAAAGAATGTCTACGCAAATGGGGGGCCAAGGTGGAGTGATTGTGAATGTTTCTTCGGTGGCTGCCAGAACAGGTTCTCCGAATGAATACATCGACTATGCAGCTTCAAAAGGAGCCTTGGATACTCTAACAAAAGGTTTAGCGATGGAAGTTGCAGCGGAAGGGATTCGTGTGAACAGCGTACGTCCAGGATTAATTTACACCGATATGCATCGCGACGGCGGTGAACCAAATCGTGTGGACCGTTTGGCCAGTAAGCTGCCGATGCAACGAGGTGGGCAAGCGTCTGAGGTAGCAGAGGCCATTTATTGGTTGGCGTCGGATAAATCTTCCTTTGCTACCGGCAATTTTATCGATCTGGCTGGTGGATTGTGAGTCAACAAAGCCACTTACTTTATCATCAGAGGTGCTATGATGGCGTCTTGCCAGCCTCAATGAGACTTTTATAAATGGTGTTGTTTTTCCCTAATCAACAAACGTTGGATTGTATAAGTGATAGTGGCCAAGTGCTTGGTCAAATCATTTTTCAGGCTGGTCGGGATGAATACAGCTTTGCTGTCGCCCAATCGGTACAGTTAACTGAAGCCGAACAGTCGGGTATTGCCGCCAAGATAGCTCAGCTCATAATAGGACAGTCCAGCATTCCGATGCAGGATGATGACTAACGCGACGCGTCAGTATTATTCGAGTTCAATAGCCGTTTCAAACTTATCCCGCTTCATCGAAATCAGAGTGCGAAACTTCCTCACGTTCGGATTGCTGTACAGTAGACGATCACATAGCTTTTCGTAAGCTTCCATATCTCGCACCATGATGATCAAGACAAAATCGACTTCCCCAGTGACTTGGTAGCACTGCTTAATTTCAGATGTAGCTTGGACGCTTTTCACAAACTCCTGAAATAGCTGCTTATGATCTCTTTCCATAAACACTTCCACTACCATGTGCAGCATAGGGCCGAGCTTATGCGGTGCGATCAGTGCGACTTGGCGACTGATATAGCCCTCTTCAGTGAGACGTTTCACCCGCTTTAAACACGCCGGAGGCGACAGCCCTACTTGTGCTGCTAACTGTACATTTGTCAGGCGGCTATCTTGTTGTAGTTGCATCAAGATATTACGGTCGATTCGATCTAAAGCGTTCATGGTTAATAATATTTTGTTAGTTGCTTAACAAACAAATTAAATGAAATGTTTTATAAGTAAAGCGTGACATTATTTTTCTTGGCGTCTTTACAATGATTGTCTCTGTTAAATGATCTTTGTGGAACGTTATGAAATCGGTATTAAGCGTTGTTCTGACTTTGCTAAACGAAGCGGCTAAGGTGTATTGGGTACTGTTAAAAGTTATGGTGCCCGCCTTAGTTATTGTTAAAGGGCTGGAAATGGTCGGTGGCGTGGAACTGCTCGGTGAAATGCTATCGCCCATGATGCAATGGGTCGGACTGCCAAATGAGCTGGGTTTGGTCTGGGCGACCTTGATGCTCACGAATATCTATACCGGTTTGATTGTTTACTTTAACTTGGAGCTGACGCAAACCTTGAGCGTTGCGCAAGTCACCGTATTGGGCGTGCTGGCATTGTTATCGCACTCTTTACCTGTAGAAGGGGCGGTGGCGAAGAATATGGGCGTCAGCTGGCGCGTTACCCTAGCACTTCGTTTTGGTGGAGCGGTGATCTTAGGCGGTGCCCTACATTTCCTGTACAGCTCAATGAACTGGTTGCAGCAACCGGCCAGCTCTTTGTGGCGTCCCGATGCGCCTGTAGATGATAGCTTAGTGTCATGGGCCTTGGGCCAGATCGAAACCTTAGCTTGGATCTATGTGATTATATTTGCCTTGATGGTGTTGCTAAGAGTCCTTAGAGCCATTGGCATAGAGCGCATGATGCATACCTTGCTTTACCCTGTGCTGCGCTGGCTGGGTATCGGCAAAGACGCTGCAAACGTGGCGGTGATCGGCGTGGTGCTTGGTCTGACGTTTGGTGCAGGGCTACTGATTAAAGAAGCACAGTCAGGCCGTCTGAGCCAGCGAGATATTTTCTTAACGATTGGTTTTTTAGGGCTGTTTCACAGTGTCATCGAGGACACCATGTTGATTCTTCTGATAGGGGCGGATCTTTCCGGCATTCTGTGGGCGAGATTGGTGTTTGCATTAGTGGTCATTGGTGCCTTAGCTCGTTGGTCGTATGTGACTCGGAAATTAAACGATCGCCAAGAAACACCGCAGACGTAATAAAAACATGTTGCTTGATGAGACAAAGGGCCGTTATGCGGCCCTTTGTCTAGATGTGCTGTCTAGTTATTTGCCAAATGATCAGACGCTGTACCCTAGAATAATGAAAAGGGTAAAGCTCAGAACCGCACCCAATGCGGTGTAAGGTAACTGGGTCATAGCATGAGCCATGGGCGAACACCCTGCTCCTTGCGCGGCCAAGACGGTGGAATCACTGAAGAAACAAGCATGACTACCAAACGATGACGCAGACAGCAGGGCACCAATTACTAAGGCCATATTAGCATCCACACCCAAGGCAATCGGCACAACAATGGGAATAGCGATAATAAATGAGCCCCAGCTCGATGCCGTACCGAACACAATGGCCGCCATGACGACAAATACTAGAGCAGGCATCAGTTCAGCGGTCATGATAGGAGCGACCACGCTCACGATGTAACTTGTCATACCCAGTTCGTCGTTGACGCTTTTCAACATGAAACCGGCAATCACTGTGGACAGTGGATAGAGCATGACCTTAAAGCCTTCAAAGACGCCTTTGAACTGCTCTTCTAGCGATAACAGCCCTTGCAAGTAATACATTGCCACGGTAATCGCTAAGGTCACCAGAACGCCTTTTAATAGGTCGATATCGTAGTAGACCGTTGCCGCAATCAAAATCAACATCGGTACGATAAAGTTCAGCATGCCCACTAGACTGCTAGTTTTGCGATGGTTGGTAGCGGCCGCTTCCATGGTATCGCCAGTATAGTCTAAAGGCTTAGGTTGTCCGCTTGCTGCTCGTGCTTCCGCCTTTTTCATTGCACCAAGGTTACCGACCACACCTAATGCCACCAAAAATACGAGTATCAACGCCACCCAGCCATAGACCATAAAGGGAATGGCTGAAATATACGTTGCGAGACCTTGACCGTCGGCAGCGAGCCCGTTTTCTTCGAGCAGGCCAGCAAAGAACACGGCCCATGTAGAAACGGGCACTAAGATACACATTGGCGCGGCCGTTGAATCGATGATGTACGCCAATTTCTCACGGGAAACTTTGTAGTGATCGGTCACTTGTTTGACGGAAGAGGACACCGCCAAACAGTTTAGGTAGTCGTCGATGAATACGACTAAACCAATAAAAAAGGTCGTTAACAATGATTGGCGGCGAGACTTAATGCGACCTTTCAGCCAATCGCTAAAGCTATTTAAACAGCCGCTTTTTTCTAAGAGAACAATCAAACCGCCCATCAAGCCACAGACCAAAACAATCCAAATAATGGTTTCATTACCCATCACTGTAGAGAGTGTGTCGGCAAGGGATGTGACCACTGAGGTGTGATCAAGCATGATCAGGCCCGCGACCACGCCCGTTAATAAGGATTCAAACGGTGCACGAGAAATGAGAGCAATGGAGAGGACAAACAATGTGGGCAGTAAGGATTTGAAGCCCCAGTCTTCACCAGGTTGATGTGCGTAAGACAATGACCAGAAGAAAGCGATGGCGCCTAGTGTCACCATGACGGATAGCAAAAGGGAGCGTTTAGGGTGAATAGTATTCAACGCTCTTATAACTTGTTCCATAGAGTGTTCCCGATTTTAAAGCATAGTTCTTATAAGGAATTAAAATACTCTGAAACAAACTCGAAAACATATATCCCCAAGGGGTTAGCTCATAGGGGGTATAAAAAAGCCAGCTGGGTAGCTGGCTTTTGGGAGAGAAAACGATCGTTAGACTTTGAAACGATCCAGAATCGACTTCTGTGATTCCGTATGAGTGCGTTGCTTTTCCATCGCATCACTTGAATCTTGGGCGAGATCAACCACTGAAGTAGACAGCGTTTTAATCTTCACTGCGTTCTGATTAATCTCCTCCGCCACATGACTTTGTTCTTGTGCTGCAGAAGCGATTTGCGCATTCATATCGCTGATTTGTTCAATAGATTGACGAATACGGTCGAGCGCGGCATCTGCTAATTGAGCATTCTCGACGGCTTTCACAGCGGTGTCTCGGCTCTCGGTCATTGCATGGGAAACCGCTGCGGAACCGTTCTGCAATTGCTCAATCATGCCTCGGATTTCAGTGGTGGATTCCTGAGTGCGCTGCGCTAGGGTACGGACTTCATCAGCAACCACGGCAAAACCACGACCGGACTCCCCTGCTCGAGCTGCCTCAATGGCGGCGTTCAAAGCAAGCAAATTGGTTTGGTCTGCGATCTCATTAATTACGGCCAAAATGGTTTCGATGTTACTGGTGGCAAGCTCTAAACCTTTGACTTGTTCGACCGCTTGATCGATGCGAGCGGATAAAGCATCAATGGATTTCGCCGTATCACTGACGACAGAAGAACCTTCTATCGTTGTACGGTCAACTTCATTCGCGGATTCCGATGCGCGTTGCGCGTTTTCAGCTACTTCGTTGGATGCCAGAGACATTTCGTGAATAGCTGTGGCCAACATCTCAAGCTCTTTCAACTGATCTTGCATGGCTTGCGAAGATTGACGTGAGCTACTGACCGTTTGTGTACCGCTTGCTGCGACTTCGTCACCTAACAGTTTAAGGTGCGTAATACGCTCCTGCAGGCTTGCTGCAAACTGGTTAAAGCCTTGAGCTAATTCAGCAAACTCCGGCGTATTGCTAGGTTCAATGCGTTTGGTTAGGTCACCCTCACCGGTAGCAACGTCCTGAATAGCGGCATTCAGTTCAGCAAGTGGGCGCAATAATGCTTTAATCAGTACCGTCATAACCACAATGCTGATCAGGATACCCAGAAGGCCAAAGATAATGGCGTTAGTGCGCAGTTTCGCTAGGGTAGCGTAAGCGGTTTCTTCATCGATTATGGCGACGACATACCAGTCTTGCCCTTTCTCATGAGTAACGCTGACAAGGTTTCGATCACCATCAATGTCAACTTGCTGTAGCCCCTCTTTCAAAGAAACCGAAGGCAGCACTTCAGATAGTGCTTTGCCGTTACTTTCAGCATTTGGGTGCGCAATGATTTGACCTTTACCAGTGACAAGAAATAAGTAACCGGCATCAAAGATGTTGACGGAATTGACTAGCTCAGACAGGCCGCCAAGTTCCAAATCATAGAACATAGCACCGACAAACTGGTTGCCGTCCATAACAGGGTTACCGATAGAGATAATTGTTTGCTTGGTTGAAACATCAATATAAGGTGCCGTCACAACCTGCTGACGTTCGCGCTTGGCATCCATGTACCATGGACGTTTGCGCGGATCGTAGCCTGCATCCGGTTCCCAGCCGTCGTCGTTTTCGACCACAGCAGCATCGGATTCATAACCTAGGCCGATGGCTAAAAAGCTGGTTTTGATAGCAGGCTTCTCAATCAGCTGCTTGACGTAATTTCGATCATTGGGGTTTAGCTCAATGCTTTCCGTCATACTCTGCGCCAGCGCTCGTTTGTTGGACAGTTCAGCGCTGATTGTATTCCCTACCCCGACAACCATTTCCTTCAGGCTGACTTTTACTAGACCTTCGACTTCCGAGCGAACAGTCATTAACTGTTGAACGCTTAATAAGCCAACGGTCAAGGCTAACAATAGCGATGACATCGCAACGATTTTGTGGCTGAAACGCATGCAGGCTCCAATTTATTATTAGTTTGAATGAGTGGTATATCAAAGACTACTGATATAGCCACATTATTTGCATTATAGATGACAATTCCATTAACGGCAGGTTCATTTAATTCTTTATTAGGACGTCACTTAATTAATAAAGTAAACCAGCCCTGCCAAATGATTAGAATGGCAGGGAAAATGCCTTATTCTGGAGAGTTAAGGTGGTGTTCTAGAAGGGATTGTAGCATCAGTTTCAAGTCATGTAACGTGCGCGCAGCGCGTTGTTCATTTTGGTTAACGATCACCAGATAACTACTGTGTGTGACCTCAAGATAATGGCGCGCAATACGCTCTCGCTCACGAATATGTTTGTTCACACCAAGGCGTTTAAAGACTTTTGCCATTTGTGAAATCACCATGTCATCGTGACGTTCATCCAGCTCTCTTAACTCAGGTACAGAAAACATGGCTTGAACCAACCTGAGTACCGCCTTTTGCTGTCGATAAGTGCGTAAATTGATGTCAACGATCTGGTTGATGAAATCTGCTAGAGACAGTGTTTCAACTGGCCACTCTTGAATCTCCTTTAAGACATCTTCAATGCTGTCAAGCCAGCTTTTTCCCATGGCGTAGAGGATGGCGTGCTTATTAGGAAAGTAATGATAGAGGGACCCCACAGAGATCCCAACCTCTTTGGCGATGATGGCAGTATTTAGGTCGTTTAAACCAACCGTTTCCAGTAAGTTGCTGGTCACTTCTAAAATTTGCTGGGTACGCTTAATAGAGCGTGATTGCACCGGCTCGCTTCGAGGAGAGACCGGCTGCATAGTTTTCATCGTCGTAGGTGTTTTTGCCATGATTCGTGAGGGTTTCCTTCCATCTATTAAGACATTGCTTACAAACGCTGCGTTTTACTGCAGGTTTGGCTACGGTAACCGATCCAGCATGGAATAGTACAGCATTCCTGCAACCAATCCTGGCCAGCGTAGTAAGGTGCCACCAGGGAAGTCGCGCATGGGCAATTTTTCAAACGCATCGACCGTTTCTAACGAGCCTTGTACTGCTTTCGCAAAGACGGCCCCAGCAAACGTAGCGAGGGCGACGCCGTGGCCTGAATAGCCATGGGCAACAAAGATATTCTCTGTTTGACGCGCGATTTGTGGCATACGATTTAACGTGATGGCAAGCGTCCCACCCCAAGCATAATCGATACTATAACGGTCAAGTTCAGGGTAGGTTTCCAGCATATGTTTCTTCACAAACCCTGCAATGTCTCTTGGGAATCTTGGGCTGTAATTCTCACCACCGCCCCACAGCATGCGACCATCGGCCGACAGGCGATAGTAATTCACCACAAACTTGGAGTCAGCGATTGCAATGTTGTCAGGATTAATACGCTCAATCACCTCTTGTGGCAGTGGCTCGGTTGCAATAATAAAGTTATTGATCGGCATGATCTTACGGGCCGCTGGGCGATTCAGGTGGCCTAAGTAACCATTGCAGGCAAATAAAATATAGCGACAGGTGACTTGTCCTTTGGCCGTGCGGACGACCGGTCTTTCACCCGCTTGATAGTTAATCACAGCAGAGTTTTCATAAAGCTTCGCACCATGTCCCTCTGCTGCTTTGGCTAATCCCAAAGCAAAATTCAGTGGGTGCACATGGGCGCCCTCTGAATACCATTCACCACCATGATAACGATCTGTACCCAGCTTCTTGGCAACCTCGTCTGCACTGAGAAAGGAGACCCCTTGATAGCCCAAAACGTCTCGCTTGTATGCAACCGCCTCTCGAATATCTTCTGCATGTTTTGACTTATTAGCCACGTGTAGTACACCAGCGCTTAAGTCACAGTCAATTTGATACTTTTTCACCAAGTCCTTGACCAGCGAGACCGAATCGACTGAGGTTTGCCATAATAGATCTGCGGTCTCTTTGCCAACGTGTTTCACCATGTCTTCATGGCCCATGTTATGGCCTTGGCATATCTGTCCTCCATTTCGTCCAGAGGCTCCCCAGCCAATTTTATGAGCTTCCAGTAACGTAACCTGATACCCCGCTTCGGCAAGATGCAATGCTGCGGAGGTCCCAGTAAAGCCTCCGCCAATAATGCAAATGTCACTCTCGTGATCCCCAACGAGCTGCGGGCGATCCACTAATGCTTTGGCCGTAGCGGCGTAGTAAGACGCTTCATGTGTGCTCAATGTGGCACTCCTATATCACCTGTTAACCGAATGATTAGTCGGTTTTACAAAAAAATGAATTTTTTCAAAAGCTATTTTTAACTAAGTGTTGATTTAATAATCAAACTGAAATATGTTTTTAAACCGAAGTATTATTCGGTTTAGAGCAAAGAATAACCGAAACAAAAAAGATCGCAATAGAAAATTTTAGATCCATCCAAACCAAGGTGAGTTATGACAGAGCTTGAAGCTTTTTTAAAAGAGCATGCAATTACAGAAGTCGAGTCAACGTTAGCAGATATGACGGGTAATGCGCGGGGTAAGTTCTACCCGACGTTTAAGTTCCTAGCAGAAAAGACAGGCCGAATTCCTGAGACAGTTTTAGTACAAAGCGTGACAGGGGATTGGGCCGACAACCACTATGATATTGTTGATGCCAGCGACCGTGATATGGTGCTTAAGCCAGATCCAAACACTATACGAATGGTGCCTTGGGCGGATGAACCGACGGCGCAAGTGATCAACGACTGTTACACCACGGATGGTGAATTACACCCATTGGCAAGTCGTAACATCTTGCGTCATATTCTGTCTCTCTATGAGAAAGAAGGCTTGAAGCCAGTCATCGCTCCAGAAGTTGAGTTTTACCTAATTCAGCCCAATACCGATCCTGATTATGAACTAAAACCCGCTGCGGGCCGTTCAGGAAAACGTGAAACATCACGTCGCTCCTACAGCATTGATGCGGTGAACGAATTCAACACCATCATCGATACGCTATACGCCTACTGCGAAGCACAAGATCTGGACGTGGACACCTTGATCCACGAATCTGGGGCGGCACAGATGGAAATCAACTTTATTCATGGTGATCCGCTTGATCTAGCTGACCAAGTGTTTGTATTCAAGCGCACATTACGTGAAGCAGCCATGAAGCACGGTGTCTACGCGACCTTTATGGCGAAGCCGATGAAAAATGAACCGGGCAGCGCGATGCATATTCACCAAAGCTTGGTTGACGCTGAAACGGGCCAAAACGTGTTCGATAACAAAGGCGAGCCGAGTGAGTTGTTCTACCACTACCTAGGCGGCTTGCAAAAATACACGCCGAACGCGATTTCATTCTTTGCGCCGAACGTTAACTCTTATCGTCGTTTCTCCCCTGAAATGGCAGCACCGATCAACATGCAATGGGGTTTTGACAACCGCACGGCGGGTCTTCGTATTCCGTATGCACCACCACAAGCGACACGTATCGAAAACCGTTTCCCTGGGGCAGACTGTAACCCTTACCTAGCCATCGCCGCGACCTTGGCCTGTGGTTACTTGGGCATGAAACAAAAACTGCGTCCTACCGAACCAACCAAAGGCAACCAGCCTCCTTCTGAATACCAAGAAGTGGAAATTGCCCGCACTCTAGAAGAAGGCCTACGCCTGTTAGAAGACTGCGAACCATTATGTGAAATTTTGGGCATGGACTTTGTCACCGCTTACATGGGCGTTAAACGCAGTGAGTTCGAAACCTTTAACCGTGTGATCAGCTCTTGGGAGCGTGAACACTTGCTATTAAACGTGTAACAACTTTCAAACCGTGATGCTCAATGACTTGGATAGAAAAGCTAAGCGTGGGCATTTCTATGACATCACCAAAGGAATTAACCATGACACACCCACAACGAAAAATGCGACGTGTAGTACCCATTGCAAGCTTAGTCTGTGCGTTGAGCGCAGGTGCAGCGCCTGCCATGGCCGAGACACTTAAATTTTACAACTGGTCTGACTACATTGCTGAAGACACCATCGAACGTTTTGAAGCCGAAACCGGCATCGACGTGATCGAAGATGTATTCGACAGTAACGAAGTGCTAGAAGCCAAACTATTGGCAGGCCATTCTGGCTACGACCTAGTCGTACCGACGGCTTCGTTTATGGGCCGCCAGATCCAAGCGGGTGTGTTTGATACTTTGGACAAGTCAAAACTGTCTAACTTACATCGTGTTGATACCGAACTGCTGTCTTTCCTAGAAGCAGTCGACCCGGGCAACCAATACGGCGTACCTTACCTTTGGGGCACCACAGGGATTGGCTACAACGTTGATAAAGTGAAAGAAGTGCTGGGCGAAGATGCGCCAGTTAACAGCTGGGATCTAGTGTTTAAACCGGAAAACATGGAAAAACTGCAGTCCTGTGGCGTCATGTTCCTAGACTCTCCTGATGAGCTTTACCCACTGGTTTTAAACTACCTTGGCAAAGATCCAAACAGTCGCACCCAATCGGACTACGCACTGGATAGCGAAGGGGTTGAACTGCTAAAAAGCGTGCGTCCATACGTTAGCCAATTCCACTCGTCTCAATACATCAGCGCCCTAGCAAACGGCGATGCTTGTGTTGCCATCGGTTGGTCGGGTGACGTGATCCAAGCGCAAGATCGCGCCATCGAAGCGGAAAACGGTATTAACATCGAATACAGCATTCCAAAGGAAGGCACACAAGTCTGGTTCGACATGCTAGCGATTCCAAAAGATGCCAAAAACAAAGACGCAGCACATAAATTCATCGACTTCCTGCTACGCCCTGATGTTATCGCAGATATCTCCAACTACGTCGCCTACGCCAACCCGAACGTTGACGCGATGGATCTACAAGACGAAGAAATCCGAGACAACGAAGGCATCTACCCACCAGCGGATGTGAAAAAGAAACTGTTCGCACAGAAAGTCCGCGGCATGCGCATTGAACGCCTAATGGTCCGCCTCTGGACCGACATCAAAACAGGCCGCTAAACGCCCACAACCCACTAAAACGGAGGCTTCGCCTCCGTTTTTTCATTCAGCAATGGTCTTGTAGGACCGCGCTTTGCGCGGGAACAACCTAGCATCCTCTGCAACAATGAGCTTCGCCTGATTGCTGCTGGCCTGAGCTTCCATGCAATTCAAATAGTAAAAAAGCACGCGAATCAAACGCATGGAATCTCTGCGGAAGTATGGTTGGGTCGGACTTTGTACGACCCGATTGCATTCGGGGAGCGAGCCCCGTCCTAGATGATAAATCGTCAACGCTTTGATCTTAGAACATTGGCAACATCATCAGAAATAGCTTAGTCTTTGAGCAACGCAGTCAAGGATGACCAGAACACACCTTTCTTACCTCCTCCTGCCCCGCGCGGTTATTTAGCAAAATGAGCATGCATTTTTTACATTCTCGAAATGCTCGCTATTTTAAAAATAGCCAATGATTTCAATTGACTATGGTCTTTTCAGTTAAAAGGCTAAAACATAATAACGTTCACGCAGATTTATTGGATAAACACGCATGCGTATTAATAAAATAGCTTGAAAAGGAGGTCTGAAATAATGAACATTATCACTGCAAGCATCAACGACTCGGAAGAGATAGCAAAAATCGTAGCAGTCTCAAACAGAGATGTTGCTGAAATGTTCAATCTCAATCGACAAAATAATCCCAAACATCCATCGTTCTACGATAAAGAATGGGTTTTGTCTGATTTTGAAAGAGGAGAAGAGTATTTTCTCTATAGAGAGAATGAAAAACCTGTAGGTTGCGTTGCTTTCGAGCAACCCAATTCTCATGTTGGGTATTTAAACAGGCTCTCAGTATTGCCAAACAACCGCAGAAAAGGCATTGGTGAAAAATTAGTAGCCCATACCCTTGATTACGCAAAATCTAAAGGTATTGAAGAAATTAGTATTGGTATTATTGCTAAGCACGAAGTTTTGAAAGACTGGTATCTCAGTCTTGGGTTTATCGAAAATGGGGTAAAGGAGTTCCCACATTTACCATTCGATGTTTTATTCATGAAATACAATCTGGCTTAAAATATGGTCAGCAAAGAAATTAATTTGATCGTTTTAATCGAAGTGCAACCTGGTAAGGCTGAAGAGCAAAGCAATTTATTCAAAATAACTTCAGCCATTAGTCCTAAATGAAAAAGGCTGTATTGAGTATAAACTCAGCAAAGTGGCCGGCAGTGACGTTGAGTTCATAATAACAGAGCGTTGGGCGTCCTCTGAAGATTTGTCAGTACATGACTTGTCGCCACATATGCAATAGGCAGATTTAATAACCCCTAAATTTAGGGCAAAACCTGCAACCGTTCTGCAATTAAGCGATGTGTGAAACTTTACAAGCTAACAAAGCAATTTCAAGTGGATGGAAAAAGCGCAAACAAACGTTCAACTTGCATCGCAGTTTATGTGGGCGTTGAGTAGGATTAGGAAAGATGAAATATATTGTACTAGTTTTTTCTTATGCACTAAGTAGTTTAGCTTACGCTGGGATTTGTAATGCTGAAATTGAAAAAGCAACGTCAGGAATTAATTTTGGGCAAATCATTGGGCTAATTGAGAAAGAAAGCGATGGTTACGACACTTTTACTCAGTCATTGCGAGCCATTGAGCCTGTAGTTGATCTTAGGAGAGATAATCAGTTTTATCTTTCAAACGGCCAGTTTAAACGGAAAACGGTAAATTTGAATGGTGATGCCTTAGAGGGTGAGTTTGCTGGTTTGTACTTTAGCGGCACATCAAGTTCAAGTTCACCTTTTGGTTTGTTTATTAGTTTCGATAACAAAAGCTGTAAGGTAAGGTCTGTCTCGTATGATGTGCCGTTATAGTATTTCACGTAAGCTTTGTGCCCCAACGATCTAGCAACCTCTACTGCCTCAAGTTTTGTAATCCCT
Source organism: Marinomonas ostreistagni (assembly GCF_016461785.1). Lineage (GTDB taxonomy): Bacteria > Pseudomonadota > Gammaproteobacteria > Pseudomonadales > Marinomonadaceae > Marinomonas > Marinomonas ostreistagni_A. Next base: position 121,992 of record NZ_JAEMUH010000012.1, read on the forward strand.
AAAACTCCCGCGCGCAGCGCGCTCCAACAGGGGGGAATCCGCATCATCCCCGATTGGAATCGGGTCGTACATGTCACAGATCCCGCGCGCAGCGCGGTCCTACAAGGGCTTAAACCAACGCCCAAAACGCCTCAACCAGTGGGTTTTTCAAGCTCTTCTTCAGGGTAAACAAGCCGATATCGTAAGGCTCTAGCTCGGGCTGTACGTCGAGGATTTGGACGCGGTCCATCAGTGGACTGTTGTCGAGTACGATCTTTGGTACGACGCCGATGCCAAAGCCCAAGCTGACCATGCTGACGATGGCTTCGTTACCCGCGACCTGTGCGTAGATATTTGGGGTGATGTTTTGCTCGCTTAGCCAGTCGTCCACGCGAATCCTTGAAACCCCGCCTTCGGATAGGATCATCGGCACTCGTTCCCAATCACTTGCTGAGGCAGGTGAAGTGGTGGGGACGTTGGGTTGTTGTTCAACGGGGGCGATAAAGACCAACGGTGACTTGGTGATCGGTGCGAACGCTAAGCCTTTGTGCATGGAGGATGGGCGTGCGGCGATGGTGATTTCTTCGTTACCGTCCAAGATGCGAGTAATGGCTTTATCGGGGTCGCCAGTGTGCAGTTTGATTTCGATGTGCGGATGCACTTGGCGAAAGCGGTTTAGCAGTTCAAACAAGAAGCTATAACTGGCGGTGACGGAGCAGTAAATACTGATTTCACCGCTCAGTTGATCCGAGTGGTCGGTGAGTTCGTGGCGAATCAGGTTCCACTGGCTGGTGGTTTCGCGGGCGTATTTCACAAAACGCTGGCCTTCGCGGGTCAGTACCACGGTACGGTTGTCGCGGCTGAATAGGTCTACCCCCACTTCTTCTTCCAAATGGCGAATGTTGCGCGACAGTGCAGAAACACTGATGTTGCACTCGTCGCTGGCGCGGCCAAAGTGCAGTGTTTCAGCTAAGGCGAGGAATTGTTTGAGGGCTTTTGTATTCATAAAAGCCATGATAGCTCTGTTTTGCAAAAAATGGGACGTTATATTGCAAATATATCAATTTACGAAAGGATCGCTCTTCTATACATTGAACTTACTTCGCAACACAGCCCTGCTTTTCAGCGTTGTGTATGTGTCACTCTTTTTTAATATCGACGTGTTTTGATGTCGGTACTTTAATCATAAAAATTTAGGATGTGTTAACCATGGCTAACTACTTCAATACTTTGCCGCTACGTGAGCAACTGGCTCAACTAGCAAAATGTCGTTTTATGGATATGTCAGAATTTGCTGATGGCGTAGAAGCGCTTAAAGGCAAAAAAATGGTAGTTGTAGGTTGTGGTGCACAAGGTCTTAACCAAGGTCTTAACCTACGTGACTCTGGTCTAGACGTTTCTTACGCGCTACGTCCAGAAGCAATCGAGCAGAAGCGTCAATCTTGGAAAAACGCGACTGAAAACGGTTTCACAGTTGGCACTTACGAAGACCTAATCCCAACAGCTGACGTTGTTCTTAACCTGACTCCAGATAAGCAACACACGTCTGTAGTAAAAGCGGTTATGCCTCTTATGAAAGAAGGCGCTTGCCTATCTTACTCTCACGGTTTCAACATCGTTGAAGAAGGCATGCAAATCCGTGATGACCTAACTGTAATCATGGTTGCGCCTAAGTGTCCTGGTTCTGAAGTACGTGCAGAATACGTTCGTGGCTTCGGTGTACCAACGCTTATCGCTGTTCACGAAGACAACGATCCTAAAGGCGAAGGTCTTGCACTAGCAAAAGCTTACGCAGTAGGTACTGGCGGTCACAAAGCAGGCGTTCTAATGTCTTCTTTCATTGCGGAAGTTAAGTCTGACTTGATGGGTGAGCAAACTATCCTTTGTGGTATGTTGCAAACGGGTTCGATCCTTTGCTTCGACAAAATGGTTGAAGAAGGCATCGACGCAGGTTACGCATCTAAGTTGATCCAGTACGGTTGGGAAACCATCACTGAAGCACTTAAGTACGGCGGCGTGACAAACATGCTAGATCGTCTTTCTAACCCAGCTAAGATCAAAGCATTCGATCTTTCTGAAGAGTTGAAAGTGATCATGCGCCCTCTATACAACAAGCACCAAGATGACATCATCGACGGTACTTTCTCTCGCGTGATGATGGAAGACTGGGCGAACGACGACGCTAACCTTCTAAAATGGCGTGCAGAAACTGCTGAGACTAACTTCGAGAAAACTCCAGCAGGCGACGTAGAAATCTCTGAGCAAGAGTTCTTCGACAACGGTATCTTGATGGTAGCAATGGTTAAAGCAGGTGTTGAGCTAGCATTCGAAACGATGACGGCTGCAGGCATCATTGCTGAATCTGCTTACTACGAGTCTCTACACGAAACTCCGTTAATCGCTAACACGATCGCTCGTAAGAAACTTTACGAAATGAACGCGACGATCTCTGATACAGCTGAGTACGGTTGTTACCTATACAACCACGCTTGTGTACCACTACTAGCGGACTTCATGAAAGGCATCAAAACTGACGTAATCGGTAAAGGCCTATCTGTAGAAGACAACGGCGTAGACAACGCTCGTCTAATCGAAGTAAACGCTGCGCTACGTTCTCACCCAGTTGAGGCAGTAGGTGCGGTTCTTCGTGGTCACATGGCTGACATGAAGAAGATTGTTTAATTTTTTCTAAAAATTAAACACTTAGAAAAGCCGAGTAGTTCGAAAGAGTACTCGGCTTTTTTGTCGCTTTCTTTTTGCAATTAGTTCGACATCGGTAAGGAATCACTCATGGACTCTCGTATTTGCCTAGAAAATCTCAGCGTGAACTTTGATGAACGCTTTCGTCTGAACAACATTGATTGGACGATTGAGCCAAGCCAGCATTGGGTGATCACGGGCACGAACGGGTCGGGTAAATCAGCCCTTGCAGCGGTGCTTGCGGGTGTGGGTGAGATCGAGTCAGGTCAGTTATCGGGCCTACCAAGCCGTGTAGGGTTGGTGTCTTTTGAAGCGCAAGCGGAGCTGATCGCTAAAGAGTTAAAGAAAGACGACGCCGACATTATGGATGTCATTGCCATCGGTACGCCGGTGCAAGAAATGATTTTTGAAAACTGTGCGGACCCAGAACTGGCCGCAGAATTGGTAGAAAAATTTGGACTAAGCCACTTGCTTGATCGTGCGTTTCGTAAGCTCTCGACCGGCGAAACCCGCAAGGTAATGTTGATCCGAGCATTGTCGAGCAAGCCGGATTTATTGATCCTAGATGAGCCATTTGATGGCTTAGACGCGGATACTCTAGCGATGCTGCAACAGCACTTAGCGTCGATTATCGACACTACACCTATGGTGATGGTGTTGAACCGCTTTGATGAAATGCCGAGCTTTATTACCCATGTGGCCTACTTGGAAAAAGACGGTCACGACGGCGGCAAACTAGCGTTTAAAGTGGATCGTAACGACGAATCGGCATTTGCAGAGCTTTACCAGTTACTGCATTTGAAAACCACGGATCTACAAGTCCCAGAGACCGATCCTGCCAGTAAACTGCCTGCATTAGACCCACAACAGCCATTGGTAAAACTTACCGATGCGACGATCAAATACGGCGATACCGTGATCGTCGATAAGCTGAATTGGACCATTGAGCCCGGTAAGCACTGGCAGCTCAGCGGCCCGAACGGCAGCGGTAAAACTGGCGTCTTGTCGTTGATTACTGGCGATCACCCACAGTGTTATGTGAACGATATTTTTGTGTTCGGCTTCCAACGTGGTAACGGCGAAAGCATCTGGCAGATCAAGCAGTTTATTGGATATGTCTCCACGGCGTTGCAGTGGGAATACCGCGTGAGTGTCAGCTGTAAAAACGTGATTATTTCTGGCTTCTACGACAGCATCGGCATGTATACCAAATCGACTGATAACCAGAAAAAGATCGCCGATGAATGGTTGGCGTTATTAGGCATGAGTGACCGTGCCGATCAACCGTTTAACAAGCTTTCCTACGGCGACCAACGTTTGCTATTGATTGCCCGTGCCATGGTCAAACACCCGCCTCTACTAATCCTAGACGAGCCGTGCTTAGGCTTGGACGACATGAACCGCCAGCTAGTCTTGGCGTTGATTGAAAAGATATGTGCCGGCAAAGAAACCACCGTGCTGTACGTAAACCACCACGCAGAAGATCAAATCGCAGGGATCGAACACTATCTAGCGCTGAAGAAAAATACTTAAAACATCTGTATACCCCGATTCTATTGGGGATAAATCTGCCTTGTAGGACTGCGCTGTGCGCGGGAACAACCTCGCATACTCTGCTGCAATGCGCTTCGCCTTCAGCTTTTGTAGATATGAGCTTCTAAGCAAGTCAAATATTTAAAAAGCACGCGAATTAAACGCATGAAACCTCTAATGAAGGTCGCAATATCAGTCTTTGTACGACCCGATTGAATCGGAGAGAAAAACCGCTAGTTCCTCAGAGCTGGCGGTTTTTGTTGTTGGGTTAGGTCTGTTTTAAAAAGAACGTTTCACGCGTGTGACTTTATAGATTACGTCTTCAGCATTGGTTACGCCCGCTTCGGCTTGTTTCTCAGCCCATTGGCGTTGAATACTTTGGTAGTGGGTCATATGAGCCCATTGTTGCACTTCTTCATCTGTCATAAAGCGAATATTCGTGCCTTCTGAACGGAGCTTGCTGACCATAGCGTCAAACTGCTCTTCCATATTCTGCCCTTGCTGCCTGTAAGCGCGTGACGCAGCACGTTTGATCGCATCCTTATCCATTTGATCAAGCTCGTCATACTTTGTTTTGTTCATTGCGACGACATAAAGGTGCCCAAGCCACATATTCTTGGAGATGAGAGCATAAGGGGCTTTTTCATGCAGCTTTAGGTTGTAGGCGCTATCGATATTGACGTAAATACCATCTAAACGGCCATCTTGCAGCATATCGTAGATCTCTGGGCTCCAGTGAGTTCTAAGCGGTTCAGCTCCGGCTTCCCGTAAAAAATCTAAATGCCAAAAGCTTGCTGAGCGCCATTTTTGACCTTGAATATCATTGATGCTGTCGACTGGTTTCGTGCCAAAGAAACCAACAGGATACCCTGTACTTAGGAAAATGGGCTGAAGGTTATTGGCATGAAATTCCTGCTCAAACTCGGGAATGCTCTCGAAGACATCTCGGAAGAAGGTGACTTGATCTTGGCCGCTTGGCCCTACTGGGAAGCTTTTGAATATTTGAGATAAAGGCAGCTCTTTGGCTGTGTATTCTGGCACGATGGTACTGATATCAACCGTCTTACCTTCTGTCAGAGTTGGCAGTGCTTCATAAGCAATGGCCAGTTCTCCATTCCAATGATTGTTAATATTGAGACGCCCGTTTGACTCTTGTTCTATCGCTGGAAACAACACGTCCTTCAAAAAATCAGTACGCATTTGCCCTATAGGTTGATGATCACTGTAGGTAAGTTCTTCTGCGAAGGCCCCGAGGCTTAAAACACTTAACATGGTCAAAGTAGATGATGTTGCGATGACTTTTTTCCAACGGCTCATTGCTGTATTTCCTCAAATGTAGTGGTTAACTTAATTAAATGAACATTCATTTAATTAAGTTAACAGCGTTCTTCCTCCTTGCCAATTTCTCACCATGTAAATCTGTGTAAATTTTATACGTTAGAATTAATCAGAGATTGCATCCCAGGCTAATGAGAAAGCTTGGTCTAAATCATGGGCAGAGTTATCTAAACTGGCACCTAAGCGAGATCGAGCTAAAAATACGACGGGCGCTAAGATGAATGACAGCATCATTGGTTTAGGAATATCTTTGAGAACGCCCTGCTCAATACCGTCACTGAGTGCTTTATGAAATTCTTGATAAGGCGCCTCTAAGGCATTGGTATCTACGTGTTGTATTAAAGGCGAATGGGAAAACTGATCAATGTACTGATAGTCATCTGGATAGTTAGAAACGTAGTCGTAGAGCCTAGTCCAAAAGGCATGAACGTTATCCTTTAGGGATTTCGCGGAGTCAAAGTCGCTCAAGATGTAGTCACTAAGCTCTGTTTTAGTGACCATAAATGTTGAAGTCAGCAAGTCGTCTTTATTACTGAAATAGATATACAAGGTCGCAGGTGCAACGCCCGCTTTTTTCGCTATTTTATTAACGGATGCAGAGGCAAAGCCCTCTTCTTTCACAACTTGTATGGTTGCTTTGTGCAGTGCTTGCTTCTTTGTCTCGTCTCGATGTCTCATTACTTACTCAGATCTCATCATTAGCAGGTACCTTGTGCTGGGGATACTACTGCGTATGGATGAAAATGGGAACCAATGTACCTAATGATCGTTATGTCTCGTAGCTTAAGCTTTTGCAGGTATGCGCTTCCATGCAATGCAAATATTTAAAAAGCACGCGAATCAAATGCATGGAATCTCTTGTAGGACTGCGCTGCGCGCGGGAACAACCTAGCATCCTCGGCGGTAATGAGTTTCGCCTAATTGCTGTGGGGTGGAGCTTCCAAGCATTCAATTCGCTTGCGCAACTTCTTCGCCTCGTTCCTCAGATCGAAACGTCAGCGCGAATCAAACGCATGAAACCTCTAATGAAGGCCGCGATATTATTTTTTGTACGACCCGATTCTATCGGGGATAAAGGCTTTTGTAGTACCGCGCTGTGCGCGGGAACAGCCTCGAATCCTCCGCGGCAATGCGTTCCACCTGAATACAGTTGGTTTGAGCTTCTATGCAATTCAAATATGTAAAAAGCATGCGAATCAAACGCATAGAATCTCTGATAAAGGTCGCAATATCTGTCTTTGTACGACCCGATTTTATCGGGGAGCAGGTTCGCAGCCTCGGTTAAGAACCGCTAAGAATTTGATCTAAGAACATTGGCAACAGCATTAGAAATAGCTTAACCTCTAATCAACACTGTCAAGGATGACTAGAGCACACCTTTCTTTTTTCCCTCTGACAGATGCGGTTATCTATCAAAATGAGCATGCGTGTTTTTACATGCTTAAGATACTTGCTTTGCATGATAGATCTAATTTCATCATTAGCTTCTGGCATATCTGATCGGTATCCAAATACAGAAGAACGCGCACATGTACTAATAAAATTTTAGCACTCAGAATCACATAGCAAGGAGGTTTCGTGTTTCCATTAGAGATATTTGTTACTTATACATTGGCTTGCTTGCTGTTAGTTATCTCACCTGGGCCAGATAATTTACTCGCAATCGGTCGTGGTTTAAGCCAAGGTCGAATAGCTGCAGTAATATCAGGCATGTCTTCTGGAGCGGGGATATTGTTTCATGTCGTTGCAGCTACCTTCGGACTCACTCTTCTAATTCAAACCTCTGAACTTGCGTTTTACGTAGTAAAATTCGTCGGTGCTGCTTACTTAATTTGGTTGGGTGTGAAAGTTCTTCGTTCGAGAAACCTGTTCTCATTGGAACCAGCGAAAAAACAGTCTCTGAAAGTTATTTTCTCAGCAGGCTTTCTATCAGCCGCGCTTAATCCGAAGCCTGGAATGTTTGTTCTTGCTTTTGTTCCTCAATTTGTAAACCCAAGCCTAGGATCAGTGACGACTCAAATGATCGGCTATGGAGTTTGGTTTGCAGTATTAACTGCGGTTGGCTTTAGTTTAATGGGAGTGTTCTCGTCACAACTGTCTGAGTGGTTTAGGAACAAACCTAAACTGGTGTCAGGATTAAACATTGGTGCGGGCATCACATTCGTTTCTTCTGGGTTAGCAGTCGCGTTTATGAAACAGCGATAAAACATGATCACCGTAGAGGGTAAGTCCGTAGACTATATGTACCGAGACGAAACGATTAATTCTTAAGATAGCGGTTGGTGTTTTATGTCTGGCTACGGATCTCAGTAATATATGAATGACCCGAGCAATCATGTAATTTGCGAGTAATGGAGGTTCTTCTAAATCATGGAGCTAATTACAAACATAAAAACAAGTCTGGAAAAACAGCTAGAGATTACGCAAAGTCTAGAGGTGAATCCGACAAAGTAGAACTTCTAGATGGATTCTAAAACGTGTAAAAAGATCGTATTTTCCAAGTTACATGATTGCACACGGCATGGGATCATTTACAAATTCAGCGACAGAAGGCTCGTTAATTAAAGATTTTGATTCTCGTGATGCTTGGTCAAAATCGATGGTGTTCATCAAGTGCAGTAACTAACCTAAAGCGCGCATGCGTATTAATAATTTACGTACCGACAGGAATATTATGATGGAATTAAGATTCGTTTCAGAAAAAACCATTAACGGAATATCGATCAGAACAAATAATGCGGTAGAAATGAGCCCCAACGGGAAAATACCCGCATTATGGCAATCTTTCGATGAAAGTGTTCCTGTTGACTATAAAAATGGTGAACGTGTCTACGGCGCTTACTACAACTACGAGTCAGACCATAACGGGATGTTCACGGTTCTCGCTGGTTTTGATGGTCAGTCATACCCTTCAAATGTAGATATTGAGCAATTAACTATCCCTAATGGTAAGTACCTAGTGTTCACCCATAAAGGGGAAATGCCTCAAATCGCCATCGATGCATGGACAGAAGTTTGGGAATACTTCTCTAATGAAAATTGCGAGCATCAAAGGCTGTTTTCAATAGACTTTGAATATTATCCAAACGGTAATGAAATCGAAGTCCATATTGCGGTGCAATAGTTCTATAAAAACCTATTAACAGCGGAGCGGACTTACAGCCAAGCTTTGTTGCGCAACTTTTGCGGGCACTGCGTACTTTGACGGGAAATTAGAGATTTATGGATGAGAACACTGAAATTTGGCGTGCGTACTACGAAAAGGCACTGTCTCGCCCCCATTCAGAACATACTGAATTTGCAGTCCAGCTCAATGAATCAAATCTCAAAATAGCCACCGACTGTGGTTGTGGAACAGGTAGTGATATCGAATACCTAGCGCAACAGGGCTTTCAAGTTCATGGCTTTGATATCAACCCTGACGCGGTCGCTATTTGTCGAGACAGATTCAGGGCAAAGTCATTGGTGAATGTTACTGAGTCTTCGTTTGAGTCGTTCGACTATCCAAAATCTGGTGTTGTTATCGCAAATTCTAGTTTGTTCTTCGCTGACCCAAACCAATTTGAATCGACTTGGCACAACATTAAATCTTCCATTGAAATCGGTGGGGTGTTTGCAGGTGACTTCATGGGCTGCGAAGACAGTTGGGCTCATAGCTATCGCAGCCCAACAGCACCCTTATCAGAATCAGAAGTAAAGGCTTTGTTCTCGGGGTTTGAAATAATTAAGTTCTTTGAACGCGATGAAGCTGCAAAAACCTCATTGGGTAGAATGAAGCACTGGCATACATATTCCGTGATTGCGGTAAAACGTACATAACAAATAAATTAAGCAGATTCACTGCGTTCGATATTCTGGGCTTGAATCATATTCAGTGGTTTTGGTGCAACGACTTAGATTGGCAATAGCGTTGCTCATTATTTAATGTGGCTTAAGGGACAAAGCATGACATACATCCAACTGGCTTATTTGCACCTGATAACTGTTGTGCCCGCTTTCTTTATTGGTGCTGTTCTATTGGTCAATCGAAAGGGTACTTTGAATCATAAGCTTCTTGGAAAAATGTATATGGTTCTAATGTTGCTGACCGCTTTTATTACTCTTTTCATGTCAGCAGAAGTTGGACCAACCTTGCTAGGGCATTTTGGATTTATTCATTTGTTTAGTGTTCTGGTTTTATGCGCTGTTCCTGCTGCCTATCTGGCAGCAAAAAACAAAAATATGAAACTGCACAGAGGCTATATGATAGGCGTGTATGTTGGTGGCATATTAATCGCTGGAGCATTTGCCTTTAGTCCAGGAAGACTTCTACATACGTGGTTGATGGCACTCGAGTAAGCCTGATCGACTTGTACGACCCGATTCTATCGGGGATAAATCCGCGTTGTAGGACTGCGCTGCGCGCGTGAATAAAAAAAACCGCTAATTCCCTCGAATTAGCGGCTTTTTATCATCTAAATCAGGCTTATTTCAAAACCGCCTGAATATCTCGCCAGTCGACGATTTTGAAGTTCTGGTTTTCGGTTTTGTATTGGCTATCAATGTTGTACCAATCCTGTGCTAAGAACAGGCCGTTCGGGAATTCTTCGCCTAGGTTTTGTGATACCGCATGGATGCCGTCGGTGTCGGTAGCGCCGTCTGTGCCGCGTTCGTCATCGCCGATGATGGCGAAGCTTTTCACGAATTTGCCTTGGTCATTTAGATCAAACGCCGCGTAGGTGTTGTTGCCTTGGCTTGAGGCGATCAACAGATTCTGCTCTGTTGTTTGGTAAAGGGTCAGGCCTTCGATGTCGTCGATTAGGTGTTTACCATCGACTTTGGCGAAGACTTTACCTTCGGTGTTGCCGTCTGCTCGAGCATCGAACGTCCAGATCGCGTGGTCTTCTTCGCCCACATATAGAGTCTGAGTTCGGTCATCCACCACACAACCCTCTGGCTGTGATGGCACGTTTAGCGTGCGTACAACGGTGCCTTGAGCTTCGCCATTCTTCACGCTGATGCGCCATTGCTCGATCTGTCCGTCTTTGCCGTTCACGAACACATAAGGTGTGCTGTCTTCACCGCGTGACATACACAGGCCGTAGACTTCATCGACGCTGGATAGAAGCTCTGGGGCTTTTGGATGCACTGTGCCTTGAGTGGCAGGCAGTGGTTTGATCGGTGTGCTAGAGCCATCGATGGTGTAGAGCGTCACGGTATTTTTCTTACGGTTTGAAGCCGCTGCTAGCGCGATTTGATTGCCATCAGCATCGATTACATCTTGGCGAATATCGACGTTGTTGGGCTTGCCGCCTTCTAGGTATTGGATCTCGTTACCTTGCAGGTCATAGGCCATCAAGCCGCCCTTTTTATTGGTCGCGATGATCAGGCTGTCTTTGGGGGATTCGACGTTGTACCAAAGGGCTGGGTCGTCCGCCGCATCGCCATGGTTATCCACGGCTTTGGTTTCACCGTGAGCACGCACCAATTCCACGCCTTTGATTTCAAGCTCACGAGGAGACAAGGTGTTTTCTGCTTTGTAGCCCGAAAGCTTTTCAAGCTCGTTCCAAGAAAGCGTTTGGTAAACCGGCTCGTCTAGCTCGGTATTTCCGATCCAAAGCTGTTGAGTTGATGCGCTGACCAGCTTGGCTTCTTCAACGCCTGCGACATCAAACTTGCCAAGGAATTTATGGCTAACACGGTCGTACAGCACAAAGCCTTGCCCTTCATCGGCGATGACGATGGCACCTTTGCCATGTGCTTGATAAACAATGTCTAGGTTTTCAATTTCTTCTAAATGACCAAGCGGCTCAACCACATCAAGCAACGCGCGGTCTTTGACATTCTCAGGGTCGGCACCGTACACCCAGACACCGACGTTTTGCTCTGCTACGTATAAGGTGTTGGTTTCATCATCCATAGCACAACCACTTAGCTCACCGCCCACATTCATAGAGCGAACAAACGTTGGTTTGCCGTTATGTTGAATGGCACTGATGACCTGTTTGCCATCAAACGCCAGTTTGTATTGCACGAGGTTGCCTGCTTCGTCGTAACTGGCGACAAACATATCGCCCGAAGTAGCATTTTTGCCCAAACAGACGCCTTCTGGCGTGATCTCCAGTGGCAAGCGCCCTACTTTTGTTAGCGGTGCTTTGGCTTTACCGTTGATCTGGTAGAACGCGATGGCGTCTTCATCGGGCAGGCCAACGGCTACGATGTCGGCTTTCTTACCACCTTTTGAACGCAAGCCATAACGCACGTCTGCGCCCAATGCTTCGATACCTTCAATATGCTGAATCTCTTTACCTGACGCGTTGTACACCGAGATACCGTCGCCTTCTAAAGAGCTGATCAATAAAGATTGCTGACCGTCTGCGGATTGCCATGCCGCGCTGTCGGCAATGTCTTCATAGCTAGTGGATGTGGTCGCTGCGTAGGTGCTGCTGGCCGCCAATAAAGCGGTGGCAATCAGAGTGTGTTGGAAACGAGGCATAAAGGTTCCTAATCATGAAATAAGGGTTGGTCATAAGAATTAGGGGCACTGTAAAAAGTTTGTGTGGCAGATTTGTGACAGACTTTTTTGAGACTCTTGAAATAAGGTCGATGCGTGTAGTTTGGAAGACTTTTGAGCTTTTTAGCGGCCATTTATCCACTTTTAATTGGTTTTTATAGTCACATTTATCGTCCGTTCAGTTCATTTGGAAGAAAGTTCACCCCTTATGTGAGCTGATCGGACTTTGCTTGTCATATAAGTGTCACATGATGCGCGTACAAACGTTGCTGTCTTGAGGAGAGCTAAATGATTCGTCGCGTTCGCTACACACTGCTACACACTTATGTTTTTGCCAAAATGCTGATGCCACACTGGCCGTGGTTGATCGGTCTGCCATTGAGTATGGCGTTTATCGTCTTTTTGAATAAAACCGCTGGTACGACTATCCCATATGCTGATTGGGTTTGGATGGACATTATTGGCGAAGGCGGTTTAGCGCTGTTTATGGTGACATGGATGCTGATTGTACTGGCGACCCGTGAGCCGGGCTTTATCACCAATTGGATGGCATTTGGTTTCTTGTGTCTGTGTGCTTCCAGCTTCCAAGACATGCTGGATGAAGTTTATGTGCTGCCAGACACCGTCTCTTGGGATAAATGGATCGAGTCGGCACCAGTAGGTTTAGTCTCTTTGGTAATCGGATTGATCCTTTGGTATCGCGAGCAGCGCCAGCTTAAGAAGTATTTGAATAATCGGTCTGGAGCGCTACAAAACGACTTGGCACTGCATGAAGACAGCTTTTTGCCACAATGGTCGGCGCTAGCCAAAGCTGTACAAGGCGCTCCTGCGCATCAGCCTACCTTGGTTGTGTTGCGTGTTGCCCCCGAAGTACGTAGCCAACTGCCATTATCGCTGCAAGATCAAAGCAAATTACGCTTTTTAATCGCAGAAATGCTGCTTTGGAACAGTCCTGATGCCAGCCAAGTCTTTCAACTGACGGGGGAAGGTTACGCCCTGTTATCGGCATCCCCGGTTTCTCAAGAACAGATCAATGATGTGGTATTACTGCTGCGCTCCATGCGTTTTCGTGGCAAAGGCCACAAACAGGCAACATTGTTAGAGGTGAAATCGCGTACTTTGATATTTGAAAATGCCTTGTCCGATTCAGAGCTACGCAGCAAAGTACAAGAGGTACAAACCGACCTCGCCATGACCTGCGATGGCATTCAGAATAGCCAGTCGATTGCCAATGTTCATGTGGTGTAACGATGGCCAAATCTTGGTGTGAATCCCATGAGGCGACCACCGCCCTGCAAGCAGGTGTCCTGCAAATGGGCGATGTGGCGCTTCAGCGCGCGATACCGATGGACGTGTTGCTGAATAAAACCAAACTGTTCGCCACGGATCTACAAAATCCGAGTACGCTATTATCAGCGAAACAGCTGGCGCAGTTGTTTCGTAACGCCAGCTTTCTATTATCCCGCCCAGACTTACCCTTGGTCATCGGCCAGCAGCTGTTGCCCATCAGCCTGCAACACTTTGGTTTAGGGGTGATGCATGCTGCAAACGTGGCGCAGGCGCTGGACTATCTACTGAAAGCACAAAGCCTTTGGTCGCCTCTATTGCATATGACTTCACTCAAACACGAAGGCTATTTATCCCTGTATTGGAGCGATGCGGGCGCTCATCTTGACCCAGAGGAATTCACCTTAGCGGTACTGATGGAAATGGAAGCCCTACGCTCTATATTGCTCTGGTTAGGCGTTGATCTGCATGCATCTGAGTGGGTATTTGAGTTGAAAAGCCTACCTACCAATACCCTTTCTGAATGCCAAAGCCGATGGGCTGCTAGTCCTATAAAGACAGATTGTGAGCGCTTTGTACTGACCTTACCTAACTCATTACTGCACGAACCGCTGAAACAAGCATCGAGCAGCCTTTTTCACGTCAGTGAACAGCAAGTCGCCCAACTCCCGCTGAGCTTTTTAGGCTTTATACAGCAACGCTTACTGCAAGAGATACGCGAGATGCCATCGTTAGAAACCTTGGCAGAAGAAATGGCCATCAGCCCCGCGACGCTTAAGCGTAAACTCAAAGCCCACGGCACCAGCTATCAAAAACAAATGGACCAAGCGCGCAGCTTAATGAGCTACTACTACAGCCATAAACTCGGCTACTCCACCGAAAGAGTTGCCGAATGCCTCAACTTCTACGACACCAGCAACTTCCGCCGCGCCATGAAACGCTGGATCTTAGCCTCCTAAACCCTAGGCTTCAGCTCTTGTAGGACCGCGCTGCGCGCGGGAACAACCTAGCATCCTCAGCGGCAATGCGCTTAGCCTAATTGCTGCGGGTTGGAGCTTCCATGCAATTCAAATATTTAAAAAGCACGCGAATCAAACGCATAGAATCTCTGTGAAATATCGTTGGGCTGGCCTTTGTACGACCCGATTCTATCGGGGATAACACACCTTGTAGGACCGCGCTGCGCGCGGGAACAACCTCGCATCCTCCGCGACAATGCGCTTCGCCTAATTGCCGCGGATTGGAGCTTCCAAGCATTCAATTCGCTTGCGTATCTCTCGGGTCGTCCCTCCCCTCGACCGTCAGCGCGAATCAAACGCGTGGAATCTCTGTGAAGCATTGTTCTATTGGCCTTTGTACGACCCGATTGTATCGGGGAGCAGGTTCGCAGCCTAGGTTAAAATCGCTAAGACTTTGATCTCAGAACATTGGCAACGGTATGGGAAATAGCTTAATCTCTAACCAATACTGTCACGGATGACTAGAACACACCTTTCTTTTCCCTTCCTCTGACAGACGCGGTTATCTATCAAAATGAGCATGCGTATTTTTACATGCTTAAATACTTGCTCTGCATAATAAATATAATTTAATCAATAGCTTAGATTTTTTGATTGATAACCAAGTACAGAATAACGCGCACGCGCGGTTTATTGGATAAACGCGCATGCGCATTAATAATTGTTAGCTGTGAAACGAAAATGAAGAAACCAGATATTGTTATGTACTGCAATGTGATGGAAGAAATCAAACGCCGCACAAGCGTGATTGACTTTTTTCACAATGGCACTGGCCATGCTTTGTACGAGCCAACAACTTTAGAGTCAATTGCATTGCAAGTAAGAAAAATCCTAGAGCTAATCGCAATGGCTTCACTTGTGGCAAATAAAAAAGAATATGAAAAGGTTTATTCCAATTTCGCTAACGCATGGAATGCAGAATATTTGCTCAAAGATTTAGAGCGGGTCAACGCCGATTTTTATCCGAAGCCGGTAGTAGAAGCACCCTCCGATGACCCTAAGGTTAAAAACCATCTGGTTGATCGAGATGAAGATTATTTAACCAAAAAAGAATTTATCAAGGTGTATAAGAAATGCGGCGCTATCATGCACGCAAGCAATCCCTTGGGGCGGAAAATTGGATATGAATACTATAAAAAAAGCATTCCGGAATGGAGGCAGAAGATTATTAATCTGCTTAACAACCATCAAATTCGCTTACTGGGACACGATGGGTTTTACCTCATCCACATGAAAGAGGATCGAGATGATAAGGTTCATTTTTATGAATTTGCGCTTGCAGGACAAACAGACAGCTAACAAGGCAAATTCACTCGGACAGCCAAAAGCTGCGTCGCTCGTTCCTCGCTATGCAACTTTTGTCTGCCGGTGATTTGCGGCGTTAGGAACTCCCCCCCCCAAAAAAAAACAAAGCCTGCGCGAGGCAGGCTTTATCAGCAGATCCAACTCTCAACAGACCTTAAACACGATCAATCCTGTTTAGGTTTTTCGTCCCAAACACTTAGGTCGATGTCTTTCTGTACTTCAGGGTAGTCGTCTGAGTTAAAGATCGGTGTACGAGTCTTGTTCTGAGCGAAGTAGTCTTTGGTCAGTTTCACGACCAAACCAGACAGCAATACGATGGCGATTAAGTTGATGGTTGCCATAAGGCCCATCGCTGCGTCTGCCGCGTTGAAGACCATTGCTACGCTTTCGTACGCGCCCCAAGGGATCATCGCTAGCGCTAGGACACGCAAGATGAAGATACCTGGTTTGCTCGCCCATTTCAGGTACGTCAGTGCGTTTTCCGCGTAGCTGTAGTTACCGATGATCGAGGTGAAGGCGAAGAAGAAGATCGCGATGGCGACAAAGTAATGACCAAAGCTGCCGACGTGGTGCGACATCGCGGTTTGCGTCAAGACGATGCCTGACTCACCGTTGCCAAGTACACCGGATAGCAAGATCATCAAGGCAGTTGCGGTACAGATAAGCAATGTATCGATGAACACACCGAGTGATTGCACCATGCCCTGAGAAGCTGGGTGGTGTGGGTTAGGTGTTGCGACAGCGGCGATGTTTGGTGCAGAACCCATACCGGCTTCGTTAGAGAATAGACCGCGTTTAACACCGTTTAGCAACGCTCCGGCGATACCGCCAGCGGCTTGTTCAATACCAAAGGCACTTTTGAAGATCAGCGCAAACATGGCGGGTACTTGCTCGAAGTTCACCGCGATGATGTACAGCGCCAACGCTAAGTAAGCAATCGCCATAAAAGGCACGACGATCTCAGCGAAGCGTGCGATTTTCTTGATGCCGCCAAAGATAACAATCGCGGCCAACACCATAATCACCAGACCTGTCGTCAATTTAGGCACACCAAATGCGCCTTCCATTGCTCCGGCGATCGAGTTGGCTTGTACCGCATTGAACACTAGACCGAAGGCAAGGATCAGCGCTAAGGAGAAGATGGCACCCGCCCATGGTGCTTTCAAGCCTTTGCTGATGTAGAACGCCGGACCACCGCGTAGCTGGCCGTGTTGGTCACGCACTTTGTAAAGCTGTGCCAAGGTGCTTTCTGCGTAAGCGGTTGCCATACCGATCAAAGCAACGACCCACATCCAGAAAATAGCACCTGCGCCGCCCAATGCTAACGCAACGGCGACACCTGCCATGTTACCCGTGCCGACACGGGACGCTAGGCTGGTACATAAGGCTTGGAAGGGGGATATGCCGCCACGGTCGCTTTGTGGGGCTTTGAATACGGTGCGGATAAATTCAGGAAAGTGGCGGATTTGGATAAACCCTAAACGCAGGGTGAAATACACACCAACGGCCAACAGACCATAAATCAGAATATAGCCCCAAAACAGCGTATTGAGGGAATCAATTAAAGTGGCCATACGGCACTCCCATTATGTTGTGATTATTTGTGAGGGGGGTAAGGGCTCGGGTAGAGCCCCCAGAAGAGGCGCATTTTTGATGCGTCTCCTCTAAAAAGGGAGCAAGACTAGCGGTTTGGTTAAATTTGGCAAGGCGAAATGGGTAATAAATGCGCACTAATGGTGCATCTTAATAGAAAAAGATCATTTATGGTGCGTTTTTTGATCTAAGTATTTTCAAGCCAAACTGGGTAATTTCACCTGATTTCACTTCACGAACAGTCAGCTCTATTTCACCGAAACGACAGCGGTCCCCCACGACGACTCGGCCATGGAACTTGTCGATAAAGACGTCACGAACGCTACAGTCTAGGTAGGCATCGTCTACGGTAAAGAAATACAAGTACGCCAAATCACGCATTTTGGCGTCGCTATTGACCACAAAGTCCCCATAGAACTCACTCATCGAACTGCGTTGCTGATGCTGACTAGGTGTGAAGTATTTGTTTAACTCGGCGTCGCTTTCTACTTGGGAGAAAAAGGCCGCTTTATCCGTGGCGCGAAGTGATTCATCAATGTCTGTTAGCAGTTGCCCACCGCGCATCACGCCCATCGGGCGTGAGAAGGTCGTCGACGGCAAGGACTTCGCGGAGCAATCAATAAACTCATTACCCTCTGGTACTTCATAAATCAGGATGTGACGGTTGTGGAAGTCGTCAAAGTTAATACTAAAGGCATTCGGCGTGGCTTCTTTATCGGGCAGTTCCACTTTGAGCCAACGAGCCATGGCCGGGATACTCCATCCTTGGAGCACGAGGGACATAATCACCACGACAAACACAAGGTTGAAGTAAATCGGTACCTGCTCCACACCGGAAAGAGATGGATACATGGCCAAGATAATCGGTACCGCTCCCCTGAGACCACACCAGCTGATAAAGGCTTGTTCTCGCCAAGGAAAGTGGAACGGCAACAGCGACAAGATCACAGCAATCGGACGGGCAACGAAAATTAGCACCGCACCAATGGCCAGCGCTGGCAGGATCACCGGCCAAATTTGGCTCGGTGTGACCAACAAGCCCAGCATTAAGAACATGCCGATTTGGCTCAGCCAAGCCATACCATCATGAAAGCGGTGAATATCACGCTTGTAAGGCATGTTGTGGGCATTACCCAAGGTAACGCCAACGATGTAGATGGCGAGGAAACCACTGCCGCCCCAGACGTTGGTGATGCCGAAAATACTCAAACCAGCACTGGTGACCAAAAGAGGATACAAGGAGCTAGCAAGCTGTAGTTTAGGTAACAGCTTCTTCAATAGGTAGCCGCCCGCGACGCCCATTGCTAGCCCAAGACCCATTTGTTGGATCAATTCGGTTAATAAAGACCAGCCTATCCCCCCTTCTGGTTGGCCGATCAGTTGCACCATGGTGATGGTCAAGAAAATCGCCATTGGGTCGTTGGCACCGGATTCGACTTCCAGTGTGGCGCCGGTTCGCTCTTTGATACGCAGCCCTGCATTACGAATCAAGCCAAACACGGCTGCGGCGTCCGTCGAACCAATGATGGCACCCAGAAGCAGGCTCTCTTGCCACGATAAATCCAGCCACCAATACACTGCGCCCGCAGTGATCCCCGCGGTCACCAGTACACCTAATGTGGCCAGTAAGAAGGCGGGCCGTAAACTGATGGCAAAGGACTCTTTTCGTGTTCCTAAACCACCATCTAGCAATATGGTCGCCAGGGCTAAGTTGCCGAATAAAAACGCCAGCCCGGCGTTATCAAATTGAATACCGCCAATACCGTCTTCACCAGCGAGCATCCCGACTAATAGAAATACCAAAAGCAAAGGCGTACCAAGGCGGCTAGAAAAAACACTGGCAAGGATACTCAGTAATGCGAGTAATCCAGCAAGGAAAATATATTGGCTTGAGATTTCTATCGTCATAAGGCGATCTACATGAGAGGTGGCTGATCAGGTGCTTCAATATTCCAGTGTATGAAATGCCATCTGAGCGAGCTACAGCAAGGCCTAGGCTTCTGCTGGATTTCCGCAATTGTAAATCGATGATCGTTAGATAGGGGTTTAAGGGGTTGGCATGCTCCCCTTGTCGGGGAGGACATTATCTCATTAGATCACTGTAAGGGGAGCGTGCCATCCAAGGGGCTATTTTGCGTTTGGTGCGGTGGGCAACGGGTATTCTTTGTTTTGATCGGCGTTTTGCTGCGGTGCTTGCCATTGCTTTTCTAATGGTAAGACACCTGCCCAAACCGGCCAATCAAAGTCTTCGTCGTCATCAATTGCGCCCTCTGCGCGCATTTTGACACTGGCTTCTTCGATCTTGATGCGTACCAAGCCAGTGGCTTTCACTTCAATGTCTTTTACAGGACGCAAACTGTCCCAACGCCCCGGCGAGACCTTATCGAGAAACAGTTTAAAGTGATGCACTTTGACATCGTAATCTTCAATCGGCTCCGGTACACCAAACAGGGTTACCGAACGGTAGTTAACCGAGTGGTGAAAGGCCGAGCGTGCTAACACCAGACCGTCTAGCTCACAGATATTGATACAAACCTTTTGCCCTTCTTTGACCGCGCCGTGGGTATTACGGGCTTTGCTATGGGCATGCCAGTACAAGTATTCCCCTTCTCGCCAGTGACAAGTAGGTGTGACAAAGACTTGGCCATTTGCTTGCTGACCAATGTGACACATTAAGGTGTCATCAATGATTTTATAAACGCTGGCTTGATCGTATTGGGCGCGGCCTGCCCCACGTTTTACGGTACTGGTTGGTGTTTGCAATGAATCTGACATCTGGCTTCCTAACTTCAAAGGTCATCATGGATGAATTTAGATTACGCTCATTTGGTGTTGTCAAAAATAGCCAGATTTGTATTTTTATTGCAGTCCAGATTAGGGTGGAGATATAAAAAAACGCCTACTCACACGGGTGCAAGCAGACGTCCACAGGAACGGTTATGAAACGTTAAAGCTTAAAGGCCTAGGGAGTTTTTGACGGCACTTAACCCCGATTGACCTGATGTTGTTGTGACGCCATCCAACCACTTATCAAGCACGGCAGGGTTTTTCTTCAACCAGGTGCTAGCAGCTTCGTTGGCAGACATGCCTTCATCCGTCATAGAGATAACGGTGTTTTCCATATCCAATGAAAACTCCATATTTTGCAGCAACTTACCGACATTGCCGCATTCTTGGCTGTAGCCTTTACGTGTAACGGTGTGAATCGTTGCTCCACCGTAGTTAGGACCAAAGTAATCATCGCCACCGGATAGGTATTGCAGATCAAAGTTTACGTTCATTGGGTGTGGCTCCCACGCAAGGAAGACGATGAACTTATCGCGCTTCACCGCACGGGCGACCTGAGCCAGCATGGCTTGCTCACCAGACTCCACCACACGCCATTCGCCTAGACCAAAATCGTCTTTCTCGATCATGCCCATTAGGTTTTGGTTGGCTGGAGAGCCTGCGCCGATGCCGTAAATACGTTCACCAAACTCTTTGCTGTGTTTTGCCAAGTCAGCAAAGTCCTTAACGCCTTGGTCGGCAACATATTTTGGAACCGCTAGAGTGAACTTCACCCCAGTTAGATTGGTACGAACAACATCTAAGTCGCTTTTATACTTATCAATAAAAGCTGTTTGTGCAGGCATCCAGTTGCCTAGGAATACATCGATTTCACCGTTTTTGATGCTTTCAAAACCAATGGGAACCGCAAGCAATTTAATATCCGTTTTATAGCCCAGCGCTTCTAGAACTGTGGTAGCTAAACCGTTGGTGGCACCTATGTCCGTCCAACCTGGGTCGGTCATGGTGACGGTTTGGCATTGCTCTGGAACGGCAGCTAACGCTCCGCTGGAAATGGCGGCGGTGGCAAGAGCTGTGAAAAACGTTTTCTGTAAGCGCGAATTTTTCATGAATCGGTTCCTTTGTAATAGCGAGTTATTAGTGAGTGAAACGAATTAGCTCAGACAAATCAGAGTCATTGCTCTTGAGACAGGTAAGAACCGTCCCAAGAGCATAACATTACACTTTTGGGTAACGCGACTTGGCTTCCAGATCATCGAGGTCAATATGGTTTCGCATGTACATCTCCGTCGCCGGAAAGTACGGTTGATGATCCCAAGCGATGTTGGTTTCTCCTTCGCCCATGGCTCGAACGATTAAGCGACGGCGACGTTGGCTGATTTTCACTGTCTGAGTGATGGCCTCAGAATCCCAACGCTGTAACGCCTCTTCTCGGAATGCTTTGATAACCTCTGCAAGCTCTGGGTCTTGAGCCAAGTTATTCAGCTCCAGAGGATCTTTCTCTAAATCGTATAATTGATCTGGATCGATGCTGCAGTGGACGTATTTGTATTGACCACGACGGATCATAAATAAGGGTGCAATGGCACCTTCACCGCAGTATTCACCGATGACTTCATCATGCCCGCCCTCTTTTCCTTCTATGTGAGGGACTAAGGTACGGCCATCAATCGGCATCGCGTATTCGGTTCCTTTGCCATCGGTTGCCCAATCCACAAATGTTGGCAGCAGATCCATGGTCGAGACAGACTCTTTTACACGCTTAGGCGCAAAGCGATTAGGCGCACAAACGATCAAAGGCACGCGAGCAGAGCCTTCGAAGTAAGACATTTTGTACCAAAGGTTACGCTCGCCCAGCATGTCGCCGTGGTCGCCCGAGAAGACAATGATGGTCTCTTCGTCTAGGTTACAATCTTGCAACGCTTTCAACAGGCGGCCCACTTGATCATCGACATAACTGCAGGCACCGTAATAAGCATGGCGTGCGTTACGGATGTCTTCGTCGGTGATCTCTTGATCGTAGTAGGCGTATACGTCTTGCAGACGACGAGAATGTGGGTCCTGTTCAGACTCTGGGATGCGTACTTTTGGTAAGTCGATTTCGTCATGATCGTAACGGTCCCAGTACTCTTGAGTAATGGCATAAGGGTCATGAGGATGCGTCATCGATACCGTTAGGCAGAAAGGACGATCTTGTTTGCCGCGAGCATAGTCGTATAAGTAACGTTCAGCGTGGAACACGACCTCGTCGTCAAAGTCGAGTTGGTTGCTGCGTACACAAGTGCCAGCATCCAATACAGAGGACATGTTGTGATACCACGTTGGGCGTGTGTCTGGGTCATCCCAATTAGGGAACCAACCATAGTCGGCTGGGTAAATATCGGTGGTGAGGCGCTTTTCAAAACCATGCAGTTGATCTGGACCACAGAAATGCATTTTGCCAGACAAAGCGGTTTGGTAGCCCTTTTCACGCATGTAATACGGGAACGTTGGGATGTCTGCCGGAAAGTCCGCGGCATTGTCCCAAGCACCAATGCGGGTTGGCAACTGGCCCGTCATCAGGACATAGCGCGACGGAGCGCACAAAGGACTGTTTGTGTAAGCAGAGTCAAATACCACCCCTTTCTCTGCCAGTGCTGCAAGGTGAGGAACTTTAGCGGTTTTACCTCCATAAAAAGGTAACGCCGATGCGGCCATTTGATCGGCCATGATAAAAAGAATATTGGGCGTTTTGCGGATTGTCATGCAACACTCCATATGGCTCTAAAAATAAGTTGAAATAATGTTACTGCGCAGCGTTTAAACCAGTTATAACTAGGTTGAACCTTATAAAGAGCCTTGTAAACTGACTGAAAAATTATGAATGGGATAAGCTGAACTTATGTTAACTGAAAACGACATGCCGCCTTTGCAAATGTTGGTTGTGTTTGAGTCTTCTGCACGGCATCTTAGTTTCACCGCCGCAGCACGGGAACTAGGTACGACTCAGCCGGCTATAAGTCAGCAAATTAAAGCCTTAGAAGCTTTTTTAAATACCCAATTGTTTCGCCGAGTCTATCGCGGTGTGGAGCTTACGGACGATGGTCACTTGCTACTAAAAACGACACAAGCGAGTCTCAGTGAGCTGCAAAAAACCTTGCGATTTATTCGTAAAAAAACCAAAACACCGCGCATTAATGTCGCAACAGACTTCGCTTTTGCTGCGTATTGGTTGATGCCCCGCTTACCTGAGTTTCGTAAACAGCATCCAGAAATCGAGATTCGGCTGCACACCGCACAGAACAATGTAGACGTAGGTTTGCAAGACATCGACCTTGCCATTGTCTTTAGCGATGGCATTCACAAAGGTTTTGTTTCAGAAAAACTGTTCGAAGAAGATGTCTTCCCAGTGTGCAGCCCAAAGCTCCTTGAAGAGTACGGCCCCTTTCATCAACTAACGGATATCAGCAATGCGCCGTTGTTGAAATTGCATGCTGAATCGGACGAAAAGTGGATGATTTGGGAGCGTTTGTTTGAGCAGCACAATAAGCTTTGGTCACCTTCCCAAAGTGTGATGGAGTTTGATAACTATACCTTAGTGCTACAGGCGGCCATTGCCGGCCAAGGTGTCGCGTTAGGCTGGGGCTCATTGGTCGATGATATGCTGGACAAGCAGTTGTTAGTGTCTTTCCCAATGTTTAGAAAACGCTCTTCAAATGGCTACTTCACTGTCATACCGAACTCGCGAATGGATGATACGGTCGTCACTATCTTTAAAGACTGGATTCATCAACAACATCAGCAACACTGAGGGGTGAACATGATCGCGAGCCTTTCATTTAGTTTGGAGTCCAATGAGACACCAAGGTATCAGCAATTACAGCAGCAGCTAATTGAAGCCATTGAGCAAGGCAGATTAAAGGTGGGAGATAAATTGCCGTCCAGCCGCTCATTATCGCAATCGTTAGGTGTGTCGCGTAGTGTCGTGATTCAAACCTATGAGCAGCTGATTGCGGAAGGGGTACTGCGCAGTGAGCCAAAACGTGGCATTTTTGTCGCGCCTGTGGCGCGTATTTCGGTCAGTGCGGAGCCTGCTGCCACATTGGTTGAGTCGACTCGAAAAGGCGGCTTTGATTCTGGTGTCGATGTCAGCCAGTTTCCGAGTAAAGAATGGGCGGCCAGTATGCGCCGTGCTTGGTTAACCCCTGATCCAAATGTCCTGACGGGCAGTTATCGAGCAGGCTTACCCGCACTGCGTCAAGCGATTGTCGCGTATTTGTACGCTCTACGTGGCTTATCGTGCTTACCTGAGCAAGTGGTGATCACTGCCGGCAGCCGAGATGCGATGGCGTTGCTGACTCACGCCTTGCAGGCTAGTTGTCGACACTGGTTCTTAGAAGAGCCAACCTACCCTCCTCTGCATGCGAGTTTGGCCAATATTGCGGTGCAGCCTTTGGCGGTTCAGACCGATGGTGCTTTGCCTCCTACTCAAGTATCCGATTGGGCGGCAGTGCTTACCCCTAACCGTCAATATCCTCTGGGCATCAGTTACAGCTCACCCGTTCGAGAACAATGGCTGGATGCATTGCAAGCTGGACAGGGGGTTATCATCGAAGACGATTACGACAACGAGTTCTTGTATCAAGGTCGCGCATCGGTGCCTTTGATGCAGTTAGCGCAACATCGAGGCTCAGCCCAAGAGCGTATTTTCTACGTTGGGAGCTTGTCCAAGGTGTTGTTTCGAGGATTGCGTATGGGGTTTATCATCGCACCGTTATCCCAAGTCGATCGCCTGCTATCCAGTCAGCAAGCCTTAGGTGTGTCGGCTTCTCTACCAATGCAGCCTGTTGTGGCAGACTTTATGACAAATGGCAGCTTTTATCGGCATTTAAACCGTATGAGACGTCATTATCGTGAAAAAAGGGATACTCTATTGGCTCTGTTGTTACAGCATTTAGAGCCTTGGTTTGAGTGGGATAAGCCGAGTGGCGGTATGCATGTTATCGCGTATTTCAAACCCCATATCCGCCAGCCTGAACAAACATGGAAGCAGCTTGATCAGGCCTGTGCTGAGCAGGGACTCGCCTTGTCATGGCTGCATCAGCACTATCATTCCCTGCCTGAGTCATTACCGAGACCAGGTTTGTTGTTCGGTTTTACTGGCCCAAGTACTGAGCAGCTGGATCAATGGGTGCGCTTAATTGCCCTGCATGCGAAAAAAATAATGCTTTAGCGCTAGACAAATACAAATGATAGTTATTATCATTAATGCGTTGCTCACACTTAGCGAGGGTTTTCCATGGAAGATTGGAAGCGTGTCATTGTTGCTGGTAATCAAGCGTTTCAATGTGGTGAAAATGCCAAGGCTGCTGATTATTATCAGGAAGCGTCTGATATGGCTATGCAGATGATTGACTGTTGGTATGACACCGAAGCCGCCATCAATGCGCTGGTCGTTAGTGAGCTGAACCTAGCAGAAACGCAATGTCGGCTTGAGCAATATGAGCAGGCGATCGACACCTATGCATCCTTAAATCTAGCACTGCGTAAATTTCAGTGTAGCTTTGCTCCCAGCAACCCTATTGTTGGTATCGTGGCGCGATCACTTACTCGCATTAAACAAGAATTTCTTACGCTAACGAAAGTCTACGCTTACGACATCTTGGCCATCCCTCGTGCCAAGGCGGCATCTCATCCGTTATTGGACTTCGTGACCTAAGGCTGCAACGTCTAGAGCTAGTAAGAAAACATCGGACGTGTCAGTAACACCTGTAGTGACTGAACAAGCATTATTACAAACTGCTCAGCAAAATACTGGTTTCACTGTTTAAAATCCCTTCCACTTCACGTACTCGTCTAAGCACGCGGTCAAACTCTCCAAGGCTAGTGGTTTGCAATTCTGCCACTAAATCCCATGCACCGTTAGTGGTGTGCAGTTTTATGAGTTCAGGGATGCCACGTAATTTCTGAATCACTTGAGAGGTAGACCGTCCTGCAACTTCGATCATCATGATGGCGCGTACGGTGTCTTGTTCTAGCTCTTCATGAACGCGAATGGTAAAGCCCAAAATAGCGCCACTTTGCGTTAATCGATCTAGACGATTTTGCACTGTTGCTCGAGACACATTTAACTGACTGGCCAATTGTGAAATGGAAGCGCGGCCATCTTTGCGTAGTTCGGCAATTAGGGCGCTATCCAGCGAGTCATAAATATACGGTTTCATCGAAGTACCTTTTGGCTTAGGCAAAATGTTTATTGAAGGTTAACAAAGTGATAAATATTAGATCAATTTGCATAAGTTATTGGCATTTTAACTGGCAGGCCTGATTTCTAACATAGTGTCCCTACACTTTTTAAAAGAGGGACTTCGATGAGTATTCAAGCACCAAAGCAGGTTGTGATGGTTCGCCCCCATCATTTTCGTGTCAACGATGCCACCTTAGAGGACAACGCCTTTCAGCGCTCTGTTCATCATACTGATGTGTCTAAACAGGCGTATATTGAAGTGAGCCAAGTCGTCGAGAAGCTGCGAGCTCATGGCATTACGGTGCATCTATTTGAAGATAAAAGTATCGACACGCCTGACTCTGTCTTCCCCAATAATTGGTTTTCGACTCACCATAACGGCACCTTGATCACCTATCCCATGCGTGCGGAAAACCGCCGCAAAGAGTATCGACAAGATGTGTTGGAAACGCTGTGGCAGCAGTATGGGCTTGAGCACGCCAAAGACTTGCGTCACTTTAAAGACCAGCAACGCTTCTTGGAGGGAACGGGTTCGATCGTCTTTGATCATGTGAATAAATTAGCGTATATGGCTCGCTCACAACGTACTGATGACGATCTGTTGAAGGACGTGTGTGACTTTCTAGGCTACGAAGCCGTGATATTTGACGCTTATGATGTGCAAGGTACTCCGGTGTACCACACCAACGTCATGATGTGCGTTGGGACGCACTTTGTACTGATCGGCTTAGACATGCTTGAGGCGCCCCAGAGAGCGTTGTTGTGCCAACGTTTCGAGCGCAATCAGCAAACGGTGATTGCATTAACCCATGAGCAAATACAGCATTTCTGTGGCAATGCTATCGAGCTACAAGGCAAAGAGGGCGCGCTGTTGGCACTTTCGCAAACGGCTTACGATGCACTAACGACTGAACAACGAGCAACGATTTCACAGCACGCTACCTTACTACCGTTATCGGTGAACACAATTGAAGCGGCCGGCGGCTCCGTACGCTGCATGATTGCCGGAGTGCATGGTAAAACGGGAATTTGATGAGGCCAAATCGTTGCTGCTAACGTATAAGGGCTGACGATTAGGAGGTCAGTTTATGTTTCGTTCAGTATGGGGTTTATTGGTGGTGTTGCTCGCAGGGTGTACGTCTGCACCAAAAGGCATTGAGCCGGTGCAAGAGTTTGAGTTGTCGAAGTACTTAGGCACTTGGTACGAAATCGCTCGTTTGGATCACAGTTTTGAGCGAGGTTTGTCTAATGTCACCGCGGAATACAGCTTACGCGAAGACGGTGGTGTGCGAGTGATTAACCGAGGTTATTCGGCAGAAGAAGGGAAATGGGAGCAGGCAGAGGGAAAAGCCTATTTCGTTGAAGATAGCGACACAGGGCACTTAAAAGTGAGCTTTTTCGGTCCATTTTATGGAGCTTACGTTGTGTTTAATTTAGATGAAGACTATCAACAATCCTTTGTGTCTGGGCCTGATCGATCTTATCTGTGGTTCTTGTCTCGAACCCCAACGGTTTCTGAAGCAGATAAGCAACGCTTTATCCAAGCTGCGCGAGCTAAGGGATTTGAGACCGATGAATTAATCTTTGTTGAGCAGTGAAAAGAGCGTTTATAGACAGTGTAAGTTTGTGCAAAGTAACGCAAATGCCGGAACATCACGTTATTTTAGTGCTCAAATATAGCCATAACCCAACAGTTAAGGATTATGGCTATGAATCTAAGTAAATTGCTTAATCAAGCGCTCAGCTCATCAGCATTGAAGCAAGTCACCCAGAAAGTAGGGAGCTCAAGCTCATCTTTGGGTGGCAGCGATACATTGAAAAAAATGGGTATGGGCGCAGTGGGCGGCAGCCTACTAACGTCTTTACTGAAATCAGGAAAAGGGTCAACCTTACTAAAAGTTGGCGGGGCGGCGGCCGTCGGCGCCTTGGCATATAAGGTCTACAACGATTACCAAAAAGAGAAAGCCCAACCACAGCAAACCGAAGTCTTTCGCGAAACGGATCAACAGCATCCTACCATCATCTTAAAAGCCATGATTGCCGCTGCCAAAGCTGACGGTCATATTGATGCAACGGAAATGGCGCATATCCATGAAGCACTGGCTCAGGCCAATATTGGCGCTCATGAACAAGCCTTCCTCGAAGGGGAAATCAATAAACCTCTCGATCCAACGGAGATCGCCGCGTTAGCGACAACTCCGGCCTTAGCATCCGAAATTTACCTAGCGTCATTACTTGTGGTAGATGAACAAAACGCTATGGAAACCATGTACTTAAATGAACTCGCGCGTCAGCTAAAGCTCGATACAGAAATGCAGAAGCGCTTGGCCCTTGCTAGCGCTGAATAGATTGATCTCGTTATAAAGTGAGTGGCTGGCTTGTTTTATCGAAGAGGCTTTACTAGTATCACTTAAGTATCACTTTGGGTGTTTAAAATGAAAGTAGAATTAGTGACCTCTTTAAAGCGACAAGCGACCAAAATTCTTGCGGATCTTCATGAAACGAAGGAGCCAGTTCTTATTACGGAGCACGGCAAACCTTCTGCTTACCTTGTTGATGTGAGCGACTATGAGTTTATGCAAAACCGTTTGACCATTTTAGAAGGTATCGCTCGCGGTGAACGAGCGGTACAAGAAGGCAATGTGCTCAGTCATGCCGAAGCTCAGGATAAAATGTCCAAATGGCTGAAGTAATTTGGACGGAAGCTGCGCTATCTGATCTGTCTGAAATCGCTGAGTATATCGCTTTATCGAATGAGTCCGCTGCCAAAAAACTCGTGCAAGAGGTATTTCACAAAGTAGAGCGTTTAGAACAGCTCCCAGAATCAGGGCGGACTCCACCTGAACTCGAACATTTAAACTATCGAGAAGTTGTCACCAGCCCATGCCGAGTATTCTACAAATGCGAGCAGAGCAAAGTTTTTATATTGCACGTGATGCGACAAGAAAGAGACCTGCGCCAATTTATTTTGAATGGTGTTAATTAAAAGCCTATCGCACTCATTTTCAGCGACTACTTTGAATCACTACCTTTAAACTAAGGGTTGCTTGAGTGACGTTTTCAGCATGGCTAATCGCGGAGACCAGTGCGATACCGTGTACGCCTGTGGCGGCGATGTCGGCTAGGTTGTCGTGCCGAATCCCGCCGATGGCGACGATGGGTTTATCGTAGGCCGCTAAGGCTTCTTTTAGACCATCTAGGCCCCAGTGGTATTGGGTGTTGGTTTTGGTCGGTGTGGGGTAAATAGCGCTTAAGCCAATGTAATCAATGGGCAGGTGTTGGGCTTCTTCCAATTGCTGCCAGCTCTCGATTGAGAGCCCTAGAATTTTCTCTGATCCCAACAAAAATCGCGCATCATGCACGGGCATATCACTTTGTCCTAGGTGCACGCCATCCGCATCCACAGCTAGGGCAACGTCGACACGATCATTGATAATAAGCGGAACCTTGGCGGCTTTGAGTATCGGTTGAATGGCGCGGGCACGACGAATAAAGTCACGTACATCGTGATGCTTTTCCCGAAGTTGCACCATGGTCACCCCACCGGCGACCGCTTGAGTGACGACTCGTACTAATGTGTCGAGGTCTTGGTTGTCGTCGGTAACGAGATACAGTTCATAGGGTGACATGGTGTTTCCTTCTAAAGCATTAGGCCAGTTGCGACAGTTTAAGGCGCTGAGTCAGTGTGTTTTCATCCAAATTATACAGGGCATCGAGCAGGGCCACTTGAAGACTGCCAGGGCCTTTGGCCTGCTCTGCAGCGATTTCACCTGCCACCCCCATAACCGCTGCGGCGGCTAATCCACTGGTTTCGCCTATGGCTGCGAATGCCCCAGTGATTGCACTGAGTGAACAGCCTGTGCCAGTCACTTGCGTCATCATAGGATGGCCATTGTTAAGCACAAAAGTACCATCATTGCTGACGATGTAGTCGGTTGCGCCAGAAATCACTACTTGCGCTTGGTATTGCTCAACCAATTGTTTGGCCGCCTCTAATGCGGTTTCGCTAGGGTCTTGCGAATCAACACCTTTACCTTGTGAAGCCTGTCCCGCTAATGCAATGATTTCCGACGCATTGCCACGAATGGTCAAATGCTTGGCAAGGGCGGCCAATTGACGTGCGGTGTGGGCGCGTAAGCTGGTCGCACCACATCCTACAGGATCAAGTACCACTGGTTTGCCCGCCGCATTGGCTTGTTCCACGGCAAAGGTCATGCGCTCAATCCAAGTACGATCCAAGGTGCCGATATTGATCACCAAGGCGCCAGCAAAGGCCATCATCTCAGTCATTTCTTCTCGCGAGTGCGCCATGATGGGTGAGGCGCCGATGGCGAGCAATGCATTGGCGGAGTTATTCATCACCACATAGTTGGTGATATTGACGACTAATGGCGCTTGCTCACGCAGTTGCGCCAGTGCGGTACAAATAGCGTTTACATTCATAGGTTGGCTCCGGATTGGTTAAGGCCCTGTTGCCAAAAGGCAATTTCCATACGCGTGGCCGTGCGGAAGGTTTCAATTAGCTGCTGGCCCTTTTGGCTGGTCAGCTCGATATCAGCGAGCAATTTATTAAAGTGCGTAGCGCCTTGTGCTACATGGGATTGGAAGTCATCGCCACTGTAGAGCTTGAGCCATGTTTGAAAGGGATTACCGTCCCATACAGTGTCAGATTGTTGTGCCAGTTGACGACCGATGGCGGCGTAACCAATGGAACAAGGTGCTAGGGCTGCATAGAGGCTAACCAAATCGCCACTCATGCCAGCGTCCAACACAAAGCGCGTGTAGGCCACAGTGCCAAAGTCCTCTGGCTCTTGTTCCATATCTTGTTCGCTAATACCCCATTGCTCGCACCATGCCACATGGTGGGCGATTTCACTGTCGAGCAACGCGTGTACGGTTGGCAACGCTTGGCGCATGTCTTCTAGGCTGTTGGCTTTATAAATGGCCAAAGCATAGGCTCGCACATAGTGCTTGAGGAACAAGAAGTCTTGCTTCAGATAATGCAGAAAGCTTGGCTTTGCTAAGGTGCCTTTGGCCAACTGCTGTACGAAATCATGTTCCGTATAGGCTTGCCACTCTTGCTGGCATGCCTCAATCAGATCTTGATACTGCATAATGGTTCCTAGTTAAGGTTTGGCACGTAGTCTTGGGCTTTTGGTAGCGATTCGATGATGCCGTGCTCAAACATAAACTCGGCGTAGTCGTCGTAACGGGCCAGATCAATCGCTGCTGGGCGTAGGGCAAAACGCGTTAAGGTGTCTTTCCATGCTAGAGCATTCAGCTCGTTATCCAAGGTATCAGGAGAGTAGGCGATGAATTCTTTCCAAGCCGCTTCTGGATGGTTCACGATGTAGGTGGTGGCTTTTTCGAGAGCTCGGTTAAAGGCTTGAATCGACTCTTTATCGTAGGTTTTGCTGTTCGTCACAAACACCAATTCATCGTAGGCCGGAACACCGTGTTCTTCAGGAAAAAACGCCGTCGCAGCGTAGTTTTCAAGCTTTAGTTGATTGGTTTCAAAGTTACGCAGGCCACCCCAAATGGCGTCCACTTTGCCAGAAGCCAACGATGCTGACAGAGACCAACCGACGTTGATGATCTCGACCTCATCCCACATCACACCGTGATGTTTAAGCATGGTGCCAACGGTGGCTTCTTCAGTGCCAGCAATGGCAATACCGATCTTCTTACCTTTTAAATCTGCTGGCGATTCAATCTTGCTATCGTCCATTACCATCAAGGTATTCAACGGTGTCGCAATCAAGGTAGCAGAACGGATCAACGGTAAGCCCGCCGCCACATCAATGGTCAAAGTCGGCTGATAGGAAATCGCCATATCGACTTTGCCCGCAGCGACCAGCTTGGGCGGCATACTTGGGTCAGCTGGCTCTTGGATGGTGACGTCTAGGCCTTGTTCAGCAAAGTAGCCTTTTTCCTGTGCAATCACGATAGGGCCATGGTTTGGGTTCACAAACCAATCCAGCATCAGCGACAGTTCATGGTCGGCTGCAAACAATGAAGAGCTGGCAGAAAGGCCAAGCAGGGCAGTGGTGCTTAAACGTGTAACAATATTCATAGAAATCATCCATCCTTATTGGGAATGCCAAGGTAACGAGCGTTTTAATAACCAATCGACACTGAAATACAGGGCGACCGAAAACAGAGAAAGAATAAACAGCGCAGCGAACATTTCGTCGATGCGCATGCGGGCATTGGCCTGTAACATCAGGTAGCCAAGGCCTGCGCTGGAGCCAACCCATTCGCCCACCACCGCGCCAATCGGTGCAACCACCACCGCGACTCGTAGTCCTGAGCCTAAAGCAGGTAAAGCGGCGGGCAGTTGAATGTGCCAAAGGGTACGCCAGCGGTTCGCGTTCAGGGTTTGGGCGAGATCCAGATAACCGGACGGCGTGCTGCGTAGGCCATCGAAACAGCAGGTGGTCACGGGGAAGAAGATAATAATCGCCGCCATGGCGACTTTTGAGGCGATGCCATAGTCCAGCCAGAGCATCAAAATCGGCGCGATGGCAAACACTGGAATGGCTTGACTGGCAATCAAAATCGGCAGCAACCATTGCTTTACCGGACGAAACAGCAACATCAACAGTGCGAAGTACAAACCAATACTGACACCGAGGGCGAGCCCGATCAGTACTTCTTGTGCCGTGACCCAGGTATGTGACCAAAGCATTGGCCAGCGTGAGATCAACACCTCAAACACAGCCATGGGAGCAGGCAAAATAAAGCTGGGTAACGACCAGATCAGGATCGCCCCTTGCCATAAACCCAGTATCACAAGACTTGCCGTGGCACCACGAAGCCAATTAGACATGCTCACCTCCAAGTCGATGCAGAATATCGTTTTGAAGTGCGGCGCTGTGTTCATCCAATTGCCGTGGTGGTGTGGATGCTAAACCCGCTAAAAGGTGCGCGTTGGCGGGGGAGCCTTCCATCACATAGATCTGATGTCCCAAACGCACCGCCTCTTGCGGGTCGTGGGTCACCAGCAACACGGTTTTGCCTTGTAGCAACTCGAATGAAAGGCTTTGCAGCTTGTGGCGCGTGACCGCATCTAAGGCAGAGAACGGCTCATCCATTAATACTATGGGGCGTTCTTGCAGTAAGGTTCGCGCTAGGGCAACCCGCTGGCGCATGCCACCAGATAGCGTGTGAGGGTAGTTATCGGCATGTGCTTTGAGACCTACTTTGTCCAGAAGTAACAAGGCTTTATCACGCAGGTCTTGGGTCAAGCTGCGACCTTGTAAGCGTTCGGCAATGCAGACGTTATCAAGTACAGACAACCAAGGCAGCAGTAAATCCTGCTGCGCCATGTAAGCAATATTGCCAGACAGTGGTTGGCCGTCTGTCTCGATTTTTCCTTGCCATTGGGCATTTTCCAGTAAGCCCGCCAGCTTGCGCAAAATCGAGGTTTTACCGCAACCGCTACGGCCTAATAAGCACGTCCATTGCTGAGCTGGCAGCTGCATGACTAAGTCCTGCAATACTGGCTGCGCTTGTTTTGTGTAGCGCAGAGCATCGGCCTGAATCGAGATCGCAAATCCTTGGCGCATCGGCTAGCGCTGCCATTGATAGAAATGATGAACAGGGCCATGACCTTGACCAATCTGTAACTGGTTCGAGGCAGCAATGGCACCGGTTAAATAGTCTTTGGCCTGCTGAACAGCCGACGTTAGATCCGCCCCTTGAGCGAGATATGAAGCAATCGCTGACGACAGCGTGCAGCCCGTGCCGTGGGTGTTTTGTGTATCAATGCGAGGAGTGGTGAAGGTTTGCACATCGCCATTTGTAATCAACCAATCGTTGCTGTCTGGCAAACTTTCAAGGTGTCCACCTTTTAGCAACACCGCTTTGGTTGGCAATTGCTGTAACGCTGGGATCAGTTCTCTTACGGCTTGCTCGGAGTCTGGAACGTTTGTGTTCAGCAGAGTGGCTGCTTCAGGCAGATTAGGGGTGATCAAAGTAGCTAACGGCAGTAGCTCGTCTATTAGGGTTTGAATGGCGGTTTGTTGCAGCAATAAATCGCCACTGGTCGCCACCATCACTGGGTCGAGCACCATGTGTTTTGGTTGATATTGGCGCAGTTTGCGGGCGATAAGCTGAATGATCTCTGCGTTCGCCAACATGCCGATTTTGACCGCTTGCACGTTGAGATCGGTAAAGACCGCATCCAATTGTGCCGCGATATGATCTAGGGGGATGGCGTGGACATCGGTTACACCAAGGGTGTTTTGAGCCGTGGTTGCCGTGATCACCGTGCAGGCGTAACCGCCCGTGGCAGAGATGGCTTTGATATCGGCTTGAATGCCTGCACCACCGCCGCTGTCCGAGCCCGCGATGCTTAACGTAATAGGAGTGTTTGTCATGATATTCCCCTCGGACGAAGGGAAAACGGGGGCGAGATGCACGGAGTGCAGGAGCAAGCGACAGAGGATTAAAACATCGCAGAACTCAACTAACTTTGTCCCCATAGTTCCCTACGCCAGTGCTAACTGAATCAGGTTCAACGGGTCTCGCTTAAGCGATCTCAGCATTACTGCCCCCCGACTATGTGATCACGATGTTATCAGCTCTTTGCCCCAGACACTAGCTACCTCTTAGGCCCTCGATTTTTGCAGGACTGTGCTTTGCGTGGGAACAGTGTAAACGCATGGAATATCGTTTAGGCATAATTGGACCCTTCGCATAAATAAGCTAAGTTTGTTTATGAATCATTCTCGCGGTATGAATTTGATAAACGAGGCTTTTTGTAGGACCTTGGTTTCGAGGGAACGGCCTGCAAATTAGATAATTTTGCTAGGATTATTAACTAATCGTCGTTTCCCGCGCACAGCGCAGTCCTACAAGGCTTTTATAAGCGCGTGATCAACATTATGAGGACGTAGCGTTTCACCTCTCGGTAATTGAGCAAAGATGTTACCTAATTAAAGGAATTTTCGTATGACATTTAGCGAACAAGAAAAAGCAGCCTTACTTGGCGTAAAAGGCGTCGGGCCTACCGTCGTGAAGCGTTTTGAGGAAATCGGTATTGATTCTTTTGCGGAGCTGGCGAGATATGAGCCAAAGGAAATTGCTGAAAGAGTTGCCTCAATGCTCAGAACTACCTGTTGGAAAAACAGTCCTCAAGCTCTATCAGCAGTCAAATCTGCGATAGAGCGGGCAAGGCTAGGACTGTAGATTCCAGCACGCATATATAGCAAGGTTTGGCGTTATGTTATGTGGATGAATAGGTATCTTTCATGGTGTCGAACAATAAACTTAAAAGATTACATGCGAGTAGGGATTATATTGCCGACAACTTTCAAACAAGTCTTAGCTTGTCTGAAATGGCAAGTCAGTCCTATATGTCTCAATATCATTTTTTACGTGCGTTCAAGGAAAGTTATGGGGAAACACCTAACGAGTTCCTGATTCGGCTTAGGGTCGAACAAGCGAAAAACATGCTTATAACAGAAAATTTCAGTGTTTCAGAAGTATGTGAGAAAGTGGGATACACGAGCTTAGGTAGCTTTTCTTCATTGTTTCTGAAACAAACGGGAATGGCTCCTACTTTATATCGCCGTAAGCTTTGGGCTTTATCTTCTGAAGCATTCCGTTTCCCCTCTCAGGTGATACCTGCATGCTATGCCTACCGCTTTTTGGGGAAATGGCCTAGATGAGCAATATTGGAGAAATATCATTTTGATTCTTTTTATAGAATAAAGATGATTAAACAACAGGGAGTATGAAAATGATTACATCCATAGCGCATGCAACGATTTATGTCCTCAATCAGGACGAAGCACTAGACTTTTACAAAAACAGGCTCGGCTTTGAAGTCGGGGATGATATGCAAGTAGAAGGGGGATTCCGATGGCTTACGGTATACCCTACATCTAAACCACAACTTCAGTTGGTATTGGCAGAGCCGAAAGAAGGACCAATGTTTAGCAAAGATGCCGCAGAAAAAATACGAGGCTTGATAGAAGAAGGTGCATTTGGAGCGGGTGTTTTTGAAACAGAAGATTGCCGAAAAACATATGCAGAGCTTTTGACTAAAGGGGTTGAGTTTATCCAACCACCTACAGAGCAGCTTTATGGCGTTGAAGCTATGGGGCTAGATAATTCTGGAAACTGGTTTAGCTTGGTCCAACGGAAAAAATAACTCTCACTAGAGGTAGTCGTTTGTTATCGCTAATCGGGACTTGCGACATTTAAAATATGAAATGCTTGATACTGTGTTTCAGAGCTGGGGAGCTTCTATCGTTTGCCCAAGCAAATGCCTAGCTTTGGCAACACAATTGGACGAGTTATCATTTGACCCCATATATGCTTCAATACGGGCCAATTTTTGATCTACCTGCAAGGATAGTGTGTTTCATGGATGAAAAGTACGAATATAAAGTGCGCCAAGTTGAAAAGAATCCGGCAAAAGAGTTCCGTTTTGGCGAAGGCCGGATCAGTGGTGTGGCATCTGTTACATTAGGGATATTAAGTGTTTTAGCAGTATTTGCGTATTTATATCCCTCTCACCTAACTACGACTGAATTACGTCGTGTATACGATGCTGAACAATTGCAGGTCGTGCTGAAGTATGGCATGTATTTTTCATTGTTCTTGGGAATATTGACCTTTCTTCTGAATAAAGCCAAATACAAGTCCCTAGGGATGTGTGGCATCGGACTAACATTATTGGCGTTTGCACTGGGCGGCTATAGTGTGCCTGTGGGGCCAGTAGAACCAAAAGCACTTTCTCTTGGAGTGGATTGGTTAATTCTGGCGTTTATGGGGTCGATCTTTATTTTTATGGTGCTGGAAAAGCTATTCCCTCAGTACCGTGATCAGCTCATTCTGCGGCCAGAATGGGACATGGATATGTTCTACTTCTGTTTTAACCACTTGGCTATTTCAGCCATTTTGTTGTTCGCAAACTATCATACCAGCCACTTTAGCTGGGCTGTGAACTCTTCATTTCAAGATACCATTCAATCCATTCCTGTGTGGATGCAATTTATCTTGATCGTGCTGTGTGCTGATTTTGTTCTGTATTGGGAACATCGTTTGTATCATGAGGTCACATCGCTCTGGCATATTCATGCGGTGCACCATTCGGTAGAGCATATGGATTGGCTAGCTGGTTCCCGAGCGCATTTTATTCAGGTGTTTTCAGAGCGGGCGATGGTCATGGTGCCTTTGTATTTGCTTGGTCCAGATGAAGCTGCATTGAATGCCTATGTTGCCTTCGCTGCTTTACAAGCGATTCTAATCCATTCCAATCTATCGGTCTCGTTTGGGCCATTGAAATATATCTTTGTGACTCCTCAGTTCCACCACTGGCATCACAGTTCTGAGAAACCTGCGCTCGATACGAATTATTCTGCCCACACTATTTTGTTTGATGTGCTATTTAACACGATGCATTTGCCCGGTAAGCACTGGCCTGCTAAGTTTGGTACGACTGTGCGTTTACCTGCATCGGTAATTGGGCATTTACTGTATCCATTAGTGGCGAACATGAAAAAGTTAAAAAGACGAAAGCAGCGGTGACATATCGTTAGGGTGATGTAGAGTTCGTAGCTAAGTGGTATTAAATCAAAGTATTCATTTAGCTACGTGCAGAAAAGTTGCCTCGTAAATGCCTTTGAACTTTTTATGAGTCTCTACAGAGAACTATTCGATAAGACGTAAGTCAGCATTTTTATACTGAGCAGAAGGCACAGCACTCCAAGAATCTTTTTTAAATGCTCCGCTGGAAGGCGTGTACTACAAGCTACACCCAAGGGCGCGGATATATAGCTGGCTACAGCAAACAAAGCAAAAGCAGGAAGATAAATATAGCCTAGGGTAAGTTGTTCAGACGAACTGTTTTGCCAACCATTAATGAGATACCCCAATGTTCCTGTGATGGCTAATGGAAAACCTATCGCGGCAGAAGTGCCGACGGCATGTTTCACATTAAGATTTTGTTTCATTAGATAAGGGACAAGCATTCCTGCACCACTGACGGAAACCAATGTTGATATAGAGCCTATCAAAGTACCAATAAAGACGTTGCCCGTTGTGGTATGAGGTGATTTATTCGGTTTATTGTTTCTAGGACGGAACATTTTATAAGTGATATAAAACATAAACAGGCTGAAGAACAGAGCCAGAATAACGCCATTAATCTCGGCTGCGATGGTGGTGGCGACGAACGTGCCAAGTATGACGCCAGCTGTCATTTTTATGGTAAGGGAACTATTCACATTTCCTTTAGTGTAATGGGTTCTCATACTGCTGAAGGTTGTAAAAATCATTGCTGCCATGGAGGTACCGAGTGCCATATGGACGATCTCATGATTAGCAATACCCTGTGCGGTAAAAAGCATCGTGAATGCGGGAACGGTCAAACCGCCGCCCCCAACACCGACTAACCCAGCAAGAAACCCCACACCTACCCCTAACAAAGCGTAGTAAACAGCAAAACTAAAATCGATCATTAGTAGATACCTCAAAGTAACAAATTAGACAGCGGTACTTTAGAGGCATACTGTTCTGGCATGTTAATCGATTATGGCTGTAATATAATGCAAAGTGGCCAAGTTTTAGAGTTTAATAATGAGAGTAAGACAGGTAGGCGATAGCGCAGCTGGTGCCGAGGTGATTACATGTGAATGGTCGAACAAAGCCCATTTAGACAGCAAAGCTCAACAACCTTATCGATGGCACAGTCATTTAAGAGGGCAGCTGCTGTGTATACAATCAGGCGTTGTTCAAATCAAAACAGTCTCTGGAACCTGGGTTTTGCCTCCCAATAGAGCTGGCTGGATTCCTCCAGGTGCGCAGCACAGTATTCTTTTTTGCAGCGAAGTTTCGGGCTATTCAGTTTTATTTCAGCCTAATCTTTGTGAAGCGCTGCCAGGCAAACCTTATGTACTAGGAGTGAATCCGCTTTTAAAGTCTATGATTATTCGCAGCCAGACTTGGTGCAAAGATCTACTTACAGAGGAGAATATGCGTATCGCGGATGTCATGACGGATGAAATACGTAACGCAGAATCTGAAAAACTCTACCTGCCTATGCCAAGGGACTCTCGTTTGTTACGAATAGCGGAAGCGGTATTAAATGAGCCAGGGAGCCCTAAGACGGTGGAACAATGGGCTGAGTTTGGGGCTTTGTCTGCACGTTCGCTAAGGCGTCTAATGCCTGCGGAGACAGGATTGACGTTTGCGCAATGGCGTACTCAGGTTCAGTTAAATCATGCTTTAGCACTGTTGTCTCAGAATGTTCCTGTTGGGGATGTTGCTTTTTCATTGGGTTATACAACTACTAGCAACTTCATCGCGATGTTTAAAAAGATGATGGGGGACTCACCAGCACATTATTTCTCTCGTACAAAAGAGCTCTGATATCACTACACTAGTGTCTATCTGCAAGCGTAAATATAAGGCTCTCCATGACCAATCCTCTTGAAAACCCGTTCGCAAATTACCCTAGAATTGTCCGCGCGCGTGTAGAGGTGCAGGAGCTTCAGGGGGATCGCACCATTGTCTTGTCTCTGTCTGATCAATGCCAAAAGATACTTTACAATATTTTTTAGAATGGGCTCTAATCTACCAAAAGTAAAAGCACTTATCGTTGTTAGGGGGGAGCATGTACCTTGTCATAATAATTTGTACAATCTTAACCCCAATATCCGTGTCACTTTTCCAAATCACGACCATTCGCCTTCGAGGTTTCTTATGATCTACCGAGCTTTTTATGCTTCTCAGCAAACCGAAGTTGTTGGACTTTTCTCGTCTGTATTTGCCGCTTCCGAAGGAGAAAAAGAAGGGGTGATGTTGGCTCATTTGACGGAGCAGCTGTCATCGCTTTTAGATGACGAGTCGGTGTTAGGTTTTGCTGCTTACGAGGATGAAACGCTGATTGGGGCGATTTTCTTTTCGCGCCTGCAGTTCGAAACGCCAGTTACGGTGTATATGCTATCGCCTGTGGCCGTGGCAACTGAGCAGCAAGGGAAAGGCATTGGGCAGGCACTTATTCAGTTTGGCTTGAAGGCGTTGAAGGCGCGTTCAGTGGAAGTCGTGATTACTTATGGCGATCCAGCATACTATTCGAAAGTCGGCTTTGAGCCCTTGTCTGAGACGGTGATACAAGCTCCTGTGAAACTTTCGATGCCATTTGGCTGGCTAGGGCAGTCATTGGACGGACAGCCGATCCCAGTCATGGCAGATCGACCCTCTTGTGTGGAACCATTCAAAGACCCAGTTTATTGGTAAAGGCGAGAGTGAATCACTGAGACTTCTGTGCGTCGATGGCTTTGATTTGTTCGTGCACTTCTTCCGCTTCCGCTGTCAGCATGGAGTAGGTTCTGATATCGCCTTTGCGCTGTGCTTGCATGGCCTGCTCAAGCAGTTCTGAATAACGCTTTTCAAGTTTCTTGGTCGGGTTGGATTTGAACAATGACAGCATTAAAGGGCTCCTTTATTTAAGTTGCCCTTGTTCTACGAGCTAGCGTCTAGATTGGTTCAATGCGAGACGCTGCACTTCGAATGCCGCGTATGTCACCGCTTTAAACAACTCCCAATAACGGTACTTGTTTCTACATCAAACTATTGATCTTAGACGTCATAAATCGTGTGCTAAGCATTGAGAGATGGCGTGATTGGCATAGCAGTGATGTGAAATGCCCGCTAACATGGCCATGACAAAATAGGGAGATGGATATGGATTGGATTAAGTGGAGCATGGGCGGCGCAGCGATGGTGCTCGCGATTGCGGGCTTTGTACCTTACATCGTGCAGATTTTAAATGGACGTGTAAAACCGCATGTGTTTTCTTGGCTTATCTGGGGCCTGACCACGACGATCGTCTTCTTCGCACAGCTGCAAGCGGATGGCGGTATTGGCGCGTGGCCAATTGGTGTGTCTGGTTTTATCACCCTGTATGTCGCGTTTCTAGCCTATTTGAAGCGAGGAGATGCCTCCTCCACGGCGTTAGACTGGTGGTTTTTGGCTGCGGCACTCGCGTCTTTGCCTCTCTGGTATCTCACCCAAGACCCTCTATGGGCGGTCATCATACTTACGGTCGTTGATGTGCTCGGTTTTGGTCCCACTGCTCGAAAAGCCTATCACCATCCGTTTGAAGAAAGTCGAGCCTTTTTCTTATTAATCATATTACGTAATGCCTGCGCAATCATCGCGTTAGAGGCGTATTCCCTTGCCACCGTGCTATTCCCATTTGTGATGGCACTCGCCTGTGTATTGCTATTGGCCATGATGCAATATCGACGTATTACTCTGATGCCTAAAACCGTGTAATGCTTGCGGTGTTTTTGAGTAAGTTATTGGTAAGGCTAGTGTAAAGGTATGCTCTAGAGGAAGCGCTAATCTCGTAACTATTTTTATTTGAATGTTATGATCCTATATCAGGAAAAATACACAGGATGTAGCGATGGAATTCAATAAAACTAGGGATTTGGTCCTTTCTAGGCAAGCTCGTAAAGTAAACAACCTCCAAAAAAGTATGAAAGCCAGAGAGGCTATTCGCTATCAAATTATCAGCGATGAGTCTGGTCAGTGTCGGATGACAATCGTCGAACTCTCTGTGGGCTGGCATAAAGGATTGCAAGATAGGCAGGCAATATTGGATGTCACAGCAGAGGCTATTGCAGGCTTTCGGTACACTAAAAAACCAGAAGAACCGCTCGACGCTGATGTATTTACAAGAGCCTCCATAGAAGCAAGCTCAAATTTGGGCAATGGGGTAGAAATGTCTCTAGGGAAAGCGGAAGGTAGTGTCGAGTATAACGCCATCAATGATGATTGGAAGAATGACGTAACTGTGTCTAAACCACAGATTCGAGGTAAAGGAAAAGGCTTTAAAATAGATGCTGAAAAAACAGTAAGCTACGATGTTAATGCCAAAATTGTAGGCTTAAGTATTAAAAGAAAAAACTGTAATTAAGGTTGTCATGAAGAAACTATTTTTTCTATTAAGCTTTTTTATCTCAGAAGCTTCTTTTTCGAAAACCTCCTTTGAAGTTGAAAATTACTTTTACGATATTATTTTTTTGAATGCTCTCCCTTTGGCTGGAGAGGCTGTAGAATTTTGTAATGATAAATCGAAATATGTAGATGATGATCTTCTTTTTTGTGAGGTGTTTTCCAAGCTAGACGGGAAGAAAATCTCTTTGATGTTTTCTGAAAATGAGTTGAAGAAAACATCTAAAGAAGACAAAACTGTATTTTCTTCTTATTCAGAAGAAGACTTTTCATTTCATAATACTAAGGTTTATACCCGGGGTGGAGAGAGCTTTGATGCAACGATAGATACGTCTTCTTTTATGAGTATTGCGGACATTAGTCCTAATCTTGTTGATTCGATATTTCATTTCAAAGACCCGTTTGGACAGAAAATAACTGCAAGTTTGGCAATAGTGGATATGAATTCAAATGTAAGTGGCATGAGAAATAAGATTATCATTACTCAGGAAGGACGTAGTTCAGGAGTGCTAGGCGTTGATTTTATTGGTCAATATGGGCAGTTTTCTTTTTACTCTGATGGTATTTGGATTCAGCCAGAAAACATAATTTGTACTCATAAATGCATTTCCTATGATGCGGATTTTGACGGTGAGAACCTTCATTTCTATTACCCATTCAATGATGAAACCAAGCGTCGCGTGAGTTTCGAAACGGGTAGCTCTATTTCAACCGTCCCCTTTTCTGTCAAAGAAAGCTGTGTGTCGGAAAAGGTAGACTTCTCTGAGCTTGAAGAGCGTGGACTGGATGTGGGTGATGATGCTCGGCTTTGTAAAAAAGAGTTTAAGTTTGGCGACTACAGTATGCATAGCTCAGTGGTCACACACGCGAGTCGTGAAATCGATGGTGAACCGTTACCTGTGATGGGAATGAATATGATCAATGCATTTGATCATGTCACTGTGGATCTCCCTGCTGGCAAAATATATTTCTACTTTCCATAAGATTGTTGCTGGGGTTGCTAAGCCTCAGCGCTCTTTCTTACCGTTCAGAAATTAATGAACACAATGTCCTTAACTGCAGAATTGGAGAATTGCCTGCCTGCACGTAATGGAGAGGCCAGCCGCAGTTAATTCTGAAGCAATCGTTGTAATCTGGATGCGTACTAAAGCAGCTGCCGCGGCGAATGTCGATGCCTTGTTGTGATGCTTGCTCGGCGAGAGCATTGGTATCTAAATTTGGAACACGCAGCCACAGTACAAGCCCTCCTTGTGGTGCGCTGATCTGCGCAGAGTCTGGTAAATGCTCAGCTAAGAACTGTCGATATTGATGCATTTGTGACTGTAAAATGGGCCTAAGTGCATTGAGGTGTCGACGGTAATCCCCGCACAACAAAAACTCTGCGATGCAGTCTTGGACCAAGCTGTTTACCCCCATGCTGGTGCTGTGATGCTGTTGATAAAACCGATCAAAATAGCGTCCAGGTAAACACCAACCAAGGCGCAAGCCTGGAGCAAGCGTCTTCGAGATGGAGCTGCACCACAGAATATAACCTTCCTTATCCCAGTACTTCGCAGGTAGGGGCTGAGCCTTGTCGTGGCCAAGCTCAAAGTAGACATCATCTTCAATCACTGGCATCTGATATTGCGCAGCAAGCTTTGCAATGGCCTGTTTTTGCTCGGTTGGCAGCGTAATACCCAGAGGGTTTATGTGAGTGGTACTTAATAACGCCGCAGAGACTTTTTGTTCCGCAAAGCAGGCTTCGAGTAGGCTGAGATCAATGCCCTCATGGGTGACGGGGATTTCGATAATCTGACGCTGTAAGGTGGATAAAAGATCGAGCAGGCCGCTAAAGCAAGGCGAACAGACGGCGATGGTATCGTTTGGCTTGCTTACACTTTCTAGAGCGATCCGAACCGATTCTAAGCAGGAGTTAGTGATGACCAACTCCTCTGGGTTAAAGGCAAAATGCTGGCTTCTAAAATGTTCCGAGAGGGCATCACGCAAGCTGGCGGCGCCTTGGGACTCTGGGTAGCTAAACATACTCTGGCTAGCCCGTTGGGTGACGCGTTTAATAGTTCGAGTTAAGTCCGTTTCTGGCAGTAACTCGGGCGCAAGCAAAGACGTTCCAAGCGGAGCAAAGCCCGTCACCGCAGCATCATAACCTTGCTGTGGCGCAAAGAGGCTTGGATCTCGGGGGACTAAAGACTGATTAGAGAGAGCTGGGAACGCGGTCTTCTTGCTTCGATTGGCAACGAAGTAGCCTGCTTGGGGACGCGCGTAAATCCAGCCTCGATCTTCCAAATACGCGTAGGCTTTTCCGGCGGTCGTCAAACTAATCGATTGCTGTTTGGCCAATTTCCTAAGAGCGGGCAGTCGAGAGCCAGTTGGTAAACGCTCACTTATGATGTCGTCAATAAACGTCTGTGCGAGCGTTTCATATAAAGTCATCGTGCGACCAGACCCTTTCAAAATACGGTTGTT
This sequence comes from Marinomonas ostreistagni, assembly GCF_016461785.1. GTDB lineage: Bacteria > Pseudomonadota > Gammaproteobacteria > Pseudomonadales > Marinomonadaceae > Marinomonas > Marinomonas ostreistagni_A. The sequence goes on from NZ_JAEMUH010000012.1 coordinate 166,693, forward strand.
AAAATTGTACTCTTAATTTTATTAAAAATTGAATCTGCTCTCTTGGCAAGCATCGTCTCATACTTTGTCCTCATTCGGATCAGAACGGCTTAATAAACGAGAGGGCCATATCATGAATCAAAGAGACAGTTTGTTGCTGGTGTTACTGATGGCGCTGTGGGGCTTTAACTTCAGCGTGATCAAGCTGGGGGTCAACAATATTGATCCCTTTTTACTGACCGCGTTGCGCTTTACCTTGGCTGTATTGCCGCTGATCTTTTTTATTCGTCGCCCCAATGTACCGTGGCGTTATCTGATGGCCTACGGCTTAACCTTTGGCGTTGGGGTATGGGGCTTGACCACCTTGTCTGTTGGCGCGGGCCTTTCCTCTGGCTTGGCGTCCTTGCTGTTGGATATGAGTGTAATCAGTAGCTTGTTAGTGGGTCGTTACTTACTCAAAGAACAAGTCACCTTGAGTAAAGTTCTAGGCTCGATACTCGCTTTGATCGGCTTGGGCATTATTATCTGGAATCAAGACGGTACGGTAACGGTGCTAGGGTTAGCCTTGGTGCTCAGCGCTTCGGTGTTTTGGAGTGTGAATGGCTTAATCGTCAAACGCTCCGGTACCCGCGAAATCTTCGCTTTCAATATCTGGGGCATGGCCTTTGCACCGGTTCCATTACTGTTGTTAGCAATGGCTGTCAGTGGCCCAAGCTCAGTGGCGCAATCTATCTTAGAAATCAACGGCTCGGTGCTGTTCTCCGCCGCTTTCCAAGCTTATCCAACCACGCTGCTAGGTTACTGGTTCTGGAACAAAATGATCGTCAAATACTCCGTCTCAAGCGTCGCTCCTATGACCTTGCTGGTACCGGTATTTGCCCTAATCGGCGGCTATCTTTTCTTTGGTGAAAGCCTCGATGCGGCGCAGTCTATCGCCGCAATAGTGATCCTGCTCGGTGTCGCAGTGAGCGAAATCAAACTGCCGAAGAGGCGGGTAGTAGTGAAGGTTGGGTAGATATTGAAGGGGTCAGATTCCTGAACCATCTAACGCAACTTAAGCTACGTTATTTAAGGAATCTGACCCCTGTTAGTGTTGGATGATAAAATTAGTGAAATAGCATGATTAATTAAGTGCTTACTACTGAAGGACAACCCATGACGCTTTTAGCAAAGACCCCCACACCGCCTTACTATGCGGTGATTTTTACATCGGTTCGAACTGCTGGGGACAACGGCTACGGTGAGGTAGCGGACAGGATGGTTTCGCTTGCTGAGCAGCAGCCAGGCTTTTTAGGGATGGAGTCGGCGCGGGAGGAAGTGGGGATCACTGTCTCCTACTGGCTAGACTTGGATTCGATTAAGCAATGGAAGCAAAATGTAGAGCATTTAGGCGCTCAGAAAATGGGTCGTGAGCAGTGGTATGAAACCTTCAAAGTTCGTATTGCAAAGGTAGAACGAGATTACGGCCTTTAGGGATTACCTTCTCAAAAATCGGCGCTTTTAGGCATGTCTTTAGTATGTGTTTTGTATTATAAAAAGCATCCTTTCAGCGCTCCGATGAGTGTTTATAAAAACAATATTGAAAGTCTTAGAAGCCTTAAGCATTTGGGCTTTGTGAATGGTGTTGTCTGAGTTTTTTCGGTCATTTTTTGCTTTCGTTTGTTTTTATAGAGGTAGGTCATGGTTGTTTACCCCAATCATAATTGGATCGTGGTGCTGACCACGCTGAAAGGCGCCATTTTAATGCGCATTGCACCGCGTATCTTGATGATTACGCTGTTGGCGGTGGTGATTGTTTTTGTCGAGAAGCTTTACCCAGATGTGTTCATCAATGTGAGTGCGACGCCGTTGACGTTGTTGGGTTTGTCGTTGTCGATCTTTATGAGTTTTCGCAATAGCTCCTGCTACGAGCGTTGGTGGGAAGGGCGAAAAATGTGGGGGTTGGTTGTGATCGAAGCTCGGGCAATGGGGCGTGAAACCGTGAGTATAGCAGGGCACCCGTTACGGGAAGAGATCATGAAGTTGATCTGTGGTTTTGCTCATGCGTTGAACGCTCATTTGCGTCGACAAGATGAGTGGGAAGCGGCTAAGCCTTGGGTCGCTAATAAAGACTTTGAGTACGTTGATAATTTGTCTGATACGCTTCTGAACGCGATCGCGAAGCGCTTTGCCATGTTGCAGGCCGAAGGCGCCATCAGTGAGTTACGTTACTTGGAGCTGGAGAAGCGCCTCAGAAGTTTATCCGAAGCCCATGCCAACTGTGAGCGCATTAAAAATACGCCACTACCTTTCCCTTATACTCTGATGCTACATCGGACGACCTTTATTTTCTGTTTGTTGTTGCCATTTGCGATGGCACAGCCATTGGGTTGGTTAGCACCATTTATTACCGCAGTGGTGAGCTATACCTTCTTTGGCTTGGATGCGATTGGCAATGAGTTAGAAGACCCATTTGGTAACGATGTGAATGATCTACCGACCAATGCGATGGTTAGGGTGATCGAACGTGATGTGCTGAGGTCATTGGGTCATGAGGACTTACCGCCAGCATTAAAACCCGTTGACCACGTGTTGAGTTAGTAAAGGAAATCCCTTTACTAACTCTTGCCATGACAGCTAAAGCGGCTGTTCTTCTTCTCGAAGGGTTAACACTTCGTAGCCTGTATCGGTGACGAGGATCGTGTGTTCCCATTGGGCGGATAGCTTGCGATCTGCGGTGATAACGGTCCAGCCATCTTTCTTGGTTTTTGTTTTGGCTCGGCCCTGATTAATCATGGGTTCGATGGTAAACGTCATGCCGGGTTTTAGTGTTAAGCCTTGTCCTCGGCGTCCTACGTGCATGACTTGTGGTGCTTCGTGCATTTCTCGGCCAATGCCGTGGCCGCAGTATTCTTGTACGACGGTGTAGCGATTCGCTTGTGCGAAGCTGGCGATGGCATAGCCGATATCCCCTAGTGTTGCGCCAGGCTTCACTTGTTTGATGCCTTGCCACATGGCCTCATAGGTGGCTTTAACGAGGCGTCTGGCTTCAGGCCCTGCACTAGGCATCACGTACATTTTGCTTGAATCAGCAATAAAGCCATTCTTTTCCAAAGTGATGTCTAGATTAATTATATCTCGCGGGCGTAGGGCATAGTGTTCACTGGGCATGCCGTGGCAGACGACTTCGTTGACGGATGTGTTGAGTGAGTACGGATAATCATATTGGCCAAGGCTGGCTGGTCGAGCATTGAGCTCCTGACGAATGTAGCGCTCTACTTCATTATTGATGGCCATGGTGGTGACATCTTCTTTGACAAAACTGTCTAGGTGCTTAAAGACCTTCGCAAGTAGTCGGCCCGATTCGCGCATTAGCTCGATTTCCGCAGGGCTTTTGATATGAACGGTTTCTCTGCTCATGCTAGGGCCTGCTGATCGATCATTTCAGCCGCTTCTAGGGCATCGGCTTTATCTAACTCCATTTGAATGATTTCCGAGAAGCTCATGGTTGGATTCCGTTCAGCAAGGCGGCCAATCTTAATCCAGAACTCAGCTTGGGCATTGATGGAGCGTGACATGACTTGAGAAGCGCGGCGCACATCGTTATGCACGTCGTCGGAGATTTTGATGATTCCCATAATATGGTCCATATATAAAACGTATATGGATCATATTATATTAAGTCTCGCAATTGAAATGCGTAAATCAAGAGAAAATGGGGGCCTATTTTTGCAAACAGGACAGCATTTGTTGTTCTAATGCTTCCCAGTCCAGTTCCCGTGGGCTGATGATTTCAATACGTGAATCGCGGCGGTAGGCCACTTTGTCGAAGTCGTGTTCATCGTTCACTCGGTTGTAGAACACCCAAGCATGACCAATGCGGATCACCCCTTTGATGCGACTGATGCCTTCGAGGCCGTTTAGGATTTCTTCCAGTTGCCAATAATCGAAGCAATCGTCTCGATGGAAAATCCAACCACAGCTGAATAAACCACTGCCATTGCCCGTTTTCCGAATCGGTTTGCCAGGTTCTGCGATGGCTTCTGGCGCATGGTGATGATGCTCATGTGCGTGATCATGGCTATGTGAGTGACTGTGATCATGATGAGTATGAGAATGGGCTTCAGGAAATTGTGCCTTCAGCTGACCATTGCGTACTAAGTCCAATAGCGCTGGGTCGATCTCGCCTTTGATGCTTCGACCAATATGCTGTCTCGGTGGAAACATGCCATGCAAGCTGGTTTCCACAAACTCGACCAGCTCTGGCTCTGCGATATCGCATTTATTGATGATCACCACATCGGATAAGTTCAGCTGATCGTGGAGAATATTACTGTTGGCGACGTCTTCCAGTTCAAGCGAACGGGGATCAAGGATACAAATGGTGGCGCGTAGGTCGAGTTTGTCCTTGAAAGACGGCCCCATTAACGTATCGATAATCCCCTCTGGGTGGCCGATACCAGTGGGCTCGATGATCAAGCGGTCAGGTTTTGCATGCTCAATCAGAGACTTCAAGGTGGGGGTTAAGGATGCGCCCATGGTGCAACAGATACAGCCACCCGCTAGCTCTTTGATATGAAGGCCTTCTTCATTGGGCATCATTTCTTGGTCAATGCCGACTTGGCCAAACTCATTGACCAGTACTGCCCAAGACTCGCCCTCGGGCTTATTTGCCAAAAGTCCGTTAATGGTCGTGGTTTTCCCCACACCAAGAAACCCAGTGATGATGTTGGTAGGAATGGCGTTGGCTTGCTCGTTCATAAAATCTCTTCGTTTATCAATGGTACGGGTGGCGACGGCTATGACGAATAGTTTGAAACGTTTTACGCGGGCGGACTATCCCTATTCCGACAGTTTTTTCATGATCTTCAATACCTTGTCCTGTTCATGGCGATCTTAGAGAGAAAATACAATGTATAGAGATGAAATACCTTATCGGGTATTATAATCAAATGATAATGAATAGACGTTCTAAGGATGCCTAATGGAAAGCAAAACTGCCCGTTTTACTGTATTGCTCGACCCTCGTAAAAAGAAGGCGTTTGAGAAGCTGTGTGCTGAAAAAGACTTAACACCTTCACAAGTGGTGCGTCAGCTAATTCGTGGTTATTTAGAAGATCACGATGTGGATTTCACCAAAGAAGTGCTAGAAGAAGCCCCTAAAAAAGGCTAATTCCCTAAAAACATTATCATGTTATTGTCATTGCGTTATAATGCCGCACAAATTATTCCCTATTTCTATTGAGGTTATTGAAGTATGAGTCTTCCAGCTTGCCCACAGTGTAGCTCTGAATACGTTTACGAGGATCAAGCGATGTTGATCTGCCCTGAATGCGCCTACGAGTGGAACCCAAACGAAGAAGTGGTAGACGAGGATGCGCTAATCCTGAAAGACGCGGTTGGCAACCTGCTAGCGGAAGGCGACAAGGTAACTTTGACCAAAGACCTGAAAGTAAAAGGCTCTTCTCAAGTACTGAAAGTCGGCACGAAAGCGACGATCAAACGCTTCGTCGACGGCGACCACGACATCGACTGTAAAGTCGACGGCGCTGGTGACATGATGCTGAAATCTAAGTTCGTTAAGAAAGCGTAACTGATAAGCCTAGCACTAGATAAATTTGTTAAAAGGAACGTTAGAAATAACGTTCCTTTTTTATTGCTTATTTGCCAAACTACGATCTAATTTTTGACCTGATGGATCTAGTGAAAGGTAGTAGGGAACTTCACTTCTACTTGGAGCTGAAGGAAGAGTTCTTAATGCATATGGAAAATAAAATTGAATTTCAAAAAATCACGTCTATTCCCACGGCTAAAGATCTAGGGTCTCTTTTTAAAGAAGCTCGAATTTTAGCTGGTTTTTCTCATAAAAATGCTGGTGAGCTGGCGGCGAGTTTTGATCGAAGGTATAGCTTTGGGTCTTCTAATTATCAGAAGTGGGAAGATGGTAGTAGACCTGGAGTGAATTTCAAAAAAGCCCTATTGGGGCTTTTTAGAGGCATTTGTGATCAGTCAGTCTACCATGAATGGGAGTCTGCTTATCATCGCCTCGAAGCCGAACTAATTAAAAATCGAGCTGATAAAGAGTGCCGTTCAAAATTGGAAGAAAGTGCTTCTATTAGTGGTAAGTTATTTGTTGACACTTCTGAAAAAGAGTCCGAGGAGAAAGATAAGACTTTTTCCAAGAAAGAAGTGATATATA
>NZ_JAEMUH010000013.1 GCF_016461785.1 Marinomonas ostreistagni
CAGAGCCAGAGCCAGAGCCAGAGCCAGAGCCAGAGCCAGAGCCAGAGCCAGAGCCAGAACCAGAGCCAAAATCGCAAACATCAAAGTCTTGGGTGTCAGGCCTGAGTAAATTGTTTCGTCGCCAGCAAAAAGCTAACGATTACGAAGGGAATCTTGCGCCTGCAAGTGCTTCCGAAACAAGCATGCATCATTCCGTTGTTGATTCTAATACGACGAGTGAGGGAGCTGAAAACGCCACCCCTTATGAAACAGAGATTCTGCATAAAGAAAATATTTCTGCTAAGCAGTCAAATGCGAAGAGGCAAAAAGAGTCCTGGGATCAGGACGTTGAACATTTAGAAAGCGTTGATCCTTTGTTAGATTGTTTAGTTTCGCTGTCTCGCTATTATGACAACCCTTATACAGCGGATGGTGTAAAAGCAGGTATGCCAGTATCTAATGAAGGCATGACGCCGGAACTCTTTATGAGAGCAGCCAAGAAAATGGGCTATGTGACTCGTTTTGTGAAGCGTCCGGTTGATAAGATCGCAGATGTATTGATGCCTGTAGTATTGCTTTTAAATGACAAGAAAGCCTGTATTTTACTTCATGTTGATCAGAAAGCGGACTCCGCTCGGGTATTGTTACCTGAGTCTGGGGATGGAGAGGTTTCGATGTCGTTATCGAAGCTAACCTCTCTTTACTCCGGTTATTGTTTTTTCATCAGACCTCAGTTTCGGTTTGATAAACGTTCGGGTATTGAAGAAAGCGCTGCGTCAGATAAGCATTGGTTTTGGGGGACTTTGGTTAGCTCTTGGCGGATTTATCGTGATGTATTTATCGCGTCACTATTGATCAATATATTTGCTTTAGTCAGCCCGCTTTTTGTCATGAATGTTTACGATCGAGTTGTGCCAAATAACGCGTTTGATACGTTGTGGGTTTTAGCGGCGGGCGTATCCGTTGTCTATATTTTTGATTTTATTTTGAGGTCTTTGCGCGCCTATTTTATAGACGTAGCAGGAAAAAAATCAGACATACTGATATCCGCGAATATTTTTGCCAAAGTGAATAATATCACGATGGCATCTAGGCCCACCTCTGTTGGTGGCTTCGCCAAAAACCTGCAAGACTTCGACAGTATTCGAGACTTTATTACATCAGCTTCGGTAACTACTCTAGTTGATATCCCATTTATGTTTTTGATTGTGTTCGTCATTTATTTGGTGGGTGGCCCGTTAGGCTTAATCCCTATCGTGACGATACTTTTAGTGCTGATCTATTCTCTGGCGATCCAAAAGCCTCTTCGACGCTCAATTGAAGAAGGACAAAAGACATCGGTTCAAAAGAATGCTGTTTTGATTGAGAGTTTATCGAATGCTGAAATTGTGAAGCTTAATAATGCGCAAGGCACACTACAGCAACAATGGGAGCAGGCCGTTGGTAATATTGCTGATTGGGGGTTAAAAACACGACAGTTAGCTCAATCATGTTCCTCTTTTGCAATGGTTGCTCAGCAGATGACCACTGTTGCTATGGTCATTTTAGGAGTGTACATGATTTCTGAGCGCGAAATGACCATGGGAGCCTTGGTTGCTTGTGTCATGTTAACTGGGAGAGCATTGACACCGATGGCACAGTTCGCGGCATTAGCGGCTCGTTATAATCATGCCAAGAATGCTTTTGATGGTCTAAAAACCATTATGGGGTCCCCAGTAGAGCAACCTGAGAATATTAAGTTTGTACATCGACCAAAGTTTGATGGTGCTTTTGAATTCGACAACGTGGCCTTTGAATACCCTGAGCAGGAACAAAATGCCATCTCGGGAATTAACCTCAAGGTTAAAAAAGGTGAGAAGATAGGCATCATAGGGCGTATTGGCTCTGGGAAATCTACTCTTGGTAAATTAATGATGGGGCTATATGAGCCTAAAGAAGGTGCTGTACGAATCGATGGCGTCGATTTAAGACAGATAAATCCAGTGGATCTTCGACGAAATATCGGTGCCGTGTCGCAAGATGTTTCTTTGTTCTATGGCTCTATTAAAGAAAATATTTGTTTTGGTGTCCCGTACATAGAAGATGAAGCAATTATCAGAGCTGCAAATTTGTCGGGTGTGTCAGAGTTTGCTAACCGAAAAGCTTCAGGGCTTGATAGCATCGTTGGTGAACGGGGTCATAAGCTCTCTGGAGGTCAAAGACAAAGTGTCGCTATTGCGCGAGCGTTACTATTTGATCCAAATATTTTGATTTTGGATGAGCCAACTGCATCAATGGATAATACAACTGAGACAAGAATGCGCCGTCGCTTAGCGGAAGTGATCGAAGATAAAACATTTATTTTGATTACTCATAAATCTTCTATGTTGGATCTAGTGGATAGATTAATTGTGATGGACAATGGCCGGATTCTTGCTGATGGACCTAAGGCTCATGTGTTTGATGCATTACGCCAAGGCAAGCTTAAAGTGAGCTAATGATGTTTAATAAGTTAAGTTCTAAACAAACCATTGAGCAATCTGATTTAGATTTCCTGAGTGATCGCAATGCCGCAATGATGTTAAAGACACCACGAGGCGGTAGGCTGTTACTTTGGAGTGTGTTTGCATTTTTAGTTTGTGCTCTGGTTTGGGCAAATTTTACATATCTAGATGAAGTAACGGTAGGGCAAGGAAAGGTTATTCCATCTAGCCAAGTTCAAGTTATTCAGAACTTGGAAGGTGGTATTTTAAAAGAAGTGAACGTTAGAGTTGGCCAGTCTGTTGCTCAAGGCGAGTTGCTCATGACGATTGAGAATACGGAAGCTCTTTCGTCGTTAAGAGAGCGACAAGTCGAGCGAATGAACTTGATGGTTAGGGCCGCGCGGTTAGATGCGGAAGCGAATGGAGAGGAGCCAAAGTTTACGACGGAAATGCAAAGTGGCTATCAAGAGATTATTAATCGTGAGATGGATTTGTATCGAAACAGGCAGATCTCTTTGACCACTAATCAAGCGATTTTTGAGCAGCAAATTGCTCAGAAAGAACAAGAAGTGGTGGAGCAAAATGCTAAGCTCAGTAATTTAGAAGACAGCTTCCAACTGGCAAGTGAAGAGCTGAGATTAACGCGACCTGCATTTGAACAAGGTGCCGTATCCCGAGTTGAGCTTTTGCAATTAGAAAGGCAAGTCAACCAATTGCAGGGCGACCTCCAGGCTACCAAGCTGGCGATTCCAAGAGCAAGATCTGCATTGCAAGAAGCTCGTACCAAACTAGCGGAGAGTACCGCGAAGTTTAGAGCGGATGCGCAAGAACAATTAACCGATGTTAGGGCTCAGCTGGACCAATTGAGGGAGTCCAGCGTGACGCTTGAAGATAAAGTTGATAGAACCTTAGTGCGTTCGCCGGTGAAAGGTATTGTAAAGCAAGTTCAAATCAATACGGTGGGCGGTGTTATCAAACCGGGTATGAGTTTAATGGAAATCGTTCCCGTCGATGACTCACTATTGATTGAGGCAAAAGTACGCCCTGAAGATGTCGGCTTTATAAAACCTGAGCTTAAAGCGGTCGTTAAGCTATCAGCCTATGACTTTTCAATTTATGGTGGTTTAGACGCTGAGGTTGAGAATATTTCAGCGGATACCATCTTAGATGAAGAGGGAAACAGTTTTTATGTTGTTCGTGTTCGAACGAATAAGAACTTTCTAGGACCCTCTGATGCTCCTCTCAATATTATTCCTGGTATGCAGTCTACGGTAGATATTATTACAGGTAAGAAATCAGTGTTGGATTACCTAATGAAACCGATTTTCAAGGCACAGCAGAATGCATTGCGTGAACGATAGTTACAATATTTTCGTCATTTTTTACAAAAGTTAACAATTGTGTGATGCGTTCATTAATAGAATTAGGTGTTAGTAACGCTTGTATTAAGGGGCTTAACTTGAGAGTACTGTGCTGGAATGTAAATGAATCTGTTTGGGATCATTGGAATAAAGTCTGTCCGACAGGTGCTGCATTAGTGAGAAGCCAAAGTTTTGAGCAAACCATTGAATCTATTGAGAGCAATGAATTTGAGTTTTGTTTTGTTTATCTTGATGATGCGGAGTTTTCCTTAAAAGTTGAACAAGTTGTTAGTCTTCGAGAGCGTTTTTCAAATATCAAAATCATTGCATTTCCATATTTAAGAAGTCAAACCGCTGCCATGCGAATGTTGTCAATGGGAGTGAATGGGCAATGTTCACCCTTTATTGCGAAAGAGCAGTTGAAGCTAGTTTTGTCTGTGGTGGATTCAGGTGAAATCTGGGGAGGAAAAGATTTCATCCAGCAGTTAATTAAACAATCTAGTGCTCCGATTGAATCTCAAAGTGATTTGCTCATGTTTGAGCATTCAGACTTACTTTCTGATCGTGAACTAAGTGTGGCTGATTTAGTGGCCAAAGGCATGTCGAACAAAGAAATTGCACGTCGATTAGAAGTAACTGAAAGAACGGTGAAAGCTCACCTAACGACTGTGTATAAGAAGTTAAGTATTAAAGATCGGTTGTCTTTAGCATTATTGGTAAACAACTCGCGTGATTCTGTGGAAGCGTCTGTTATCCATCATTAATTTTGTGCATTAATTAAGGTCGTCACTAGAAGGCTGGTGATCAGTGATTGTGCGTTTTGATGATTTTGTTTGAGTTTTTTTAGTCTGATTTTTTTAATGCATTGAAAAATATAAATTTATTTTTTTGGCATGTAAAGTGCTTATATAAAATTGTTAATTTTGGATGTTTGCTTTGATACTACAAAGGTGTAGTCAAAGCTTCATTTAGAGTAGAAAGATTTGGCAAAGGCGCCTGCGACCAGTGATGGATGCAGGCGCTTTTTTTGTTTTTGGACTTTGAAATGGTATTGGAGTAATAGCGAATGAAGGCCGTATTTAATACTAAACATGTTCTATCGAAAGTAATGGGAGCAGTCAAAGTTGCAACGTTAGGTGCAACATTGTCTGTATGCTTTTCAACTCAAGCACTGGCAGAGTTAGGCTACCCTGAAAAAGAAGAATTGAAATTTGGCTTTATAAAGCTGACTGATATGGCCCCTTTGGCGATCGCTTATGAGAAAGGCTACTTTGAAGATGAAGGTCTGTATGTGACGCTGGAAGCACAAGCAAACTGGAAAGTGTTGCTAGATCGAGTCATTGATGGCCAGCTAGATGGTGCGCACATGTTGGCTGGTCAGCCACTGGGTGCAACGATTGGTTTTGGTACACAAGCACATATCATTACGGCATTCAGTATGGATTTAAACGGTAATGGTATTACTGTTTCTAACGAAGTCTGGGATGAAATGAAGAAAAATATCCCAGTCGGCCCAGATGGCAAAGTCGTTCATCCCATTTCTGCTTCCGCTTTAAAGCCAGTGGTTGAGTCTTACAAAGCACAAGGTAAGCCATTTAACATGGGTATGGTATTTCCAGTGTCAACTCACAATTACGAGCTTCGTTACTGGTTAGCGGCTGGTGGTATCAAGCCAGGTTACTATGCACCGCATAATGGCGATACCAGTGGTCAATTGGATGCAGATGCTTTGTTATCTGTCACGCCACCACCTCAAATGCCAGCAACGCTAGAAGCCGGCACTATCTATGGTTACTGTGTCGGTGAGCCATGGAACCAACAAGCTGTGTTCAAAGGTATCGGTGTACCAGTCATTACTGACTACGAAATCTGGAAAAACAATCCAGAGAAAGTGTTTGGTGTGAGCAATGAATGGGCTGAAGAGTTTCCAAATACGCATATCCGTGTTGTGAAGGCGATGATTCGTGCTGCGAAGTGGTTGGATGAAAACAACAACGCGAACCGCCCTGAAGCAGTAGAAATCCTATCTCGCTCTGAATACGTAGGTGCGGATTACGACGTTATTGCAAACTCTATGACGGGTACATTCGAATACGAGAAAGGCGACAAACGTGAAGTGCCTGACTTCAACGTATTCTTCCGTCACAACGCAACTTATCCTTACTACAGTGATGCAATTTGGTACCTGACTCAGATGAGACGTTGGGGGCAAATCTCTGAGCAAAAAACTGATGGCTGGTATATGGATATTGCTAAGAAAGTATACCGTCCTGATATCTATGCAGAAGCAGCGAAATCGTTAATTGAGGATGGTGTGATGAATGCCTCAGAGTTCCCTAATTTCGAAACAGAAGATGGATTTAAAGCGCCACAATCTGACTTCATCGATGGTGTGGTGTTTGATGGGAAAAAACCAAACGATTACATCGATAGTTTTGAAATTGGTTTAAAAGGTGATGAAACACTTTAAGTGTTGATTCCCGTAATAGATCAAGAAGCCTACGGGCTTCTTGAATCTTCGGAGTAGAAAATATGAGTGCATTGGTACAATCAATTCGATCATTTGGTATGCAGAAATTGGAAGCATTTCAGCTGAAAAACCTGTTTATGCCCCTTATTGGGATCGTAGTATTCCTGTTTGTTTGGCAAGTGGGGGCAGATCGCATCGATACTTCTTTAGGTAAGTTTCCAGGTCCTGTTGCTGTCTATGAACAATGGCAAGGCTTAGTGGCTGATCATCAGCGTGAACGTAGCAAAGAGAGTTCTTTTTACGAGCGTCAAGAAAAGCGCAATGCAGATAGAGTTGCCAAAGACCCAAATTACGTACCAAAAATTCGTGAATATACCGGCAAACCTACTTTCTTTGATCAAATTTTTACTAGTTTGTATACCGTATTGGCAGGATTTGGTTTGGCCACATTGATTGCCATTCCTTTGGGTATTGTTATTGGTCTAAATAGTATGGTGTACAGTGCGCTAAACCCAGTCATACAGATATTTAAACCTGTTTCACCTCTCGCTTGGTTGCCATTGGTGACGATGGTGGTCAGTGCGACCTATGTGTCTAATGATCCAATGTTTTCGAAGTCGTTCTTGACCTCAATGTTTACTGTCACCATGTGTTGTATGTGGCCTACGTTAATCAACACTGCAGTAGGTGTTGCCGCTATTGAAAAAGATCTTTTGAATGTATCAAAGGTGTTGCGTCTAAGTTGGTTGACTCATGTCGTCAAGATTGTCATCCCATCTGCAATGCCAATGATGTTTACTGGTCTGCGTTTGTCTTTGGGTATTGCTTGGATGGTGTTGATTGCGGCAGAGATGCTCGCGCAAAACCCTGGTCTAGGTAAATTTGTTTGGGATGAATTCCAAAACGGAAGCTCAAGTTCATTAGGTCGCATTATGGTAGCTGTATTAATGATCGGCTTCATCGGATTCTTACTCGACCGCGCAATGCTGTTTGCTCAGCGTTACTTCTCTTGGGACAAAACTCAGGTACTTCGTTAAGGGAGCATTAAAAATGACACATTTAGACATTAGTCAGGTATCTATTGAATTTCCTACACCTAAAGGCTCCTTCAAAGCATTAGACGGTGTAAATCTAAAGATCGAAAAAGGTGAGTTTGTTTCGCTGATTGGTCACTCTGGTTGTGGTAAATCTACAGTTCTTAATATTGTTGCGGGTTTATATGATGCAACAGAAGGTGGTGTGTTGTTGGATGGCAAAGAAGTTCGTGGCCCAGGCCCTGAGCGAGCAGTGGTTTTCCAAAACCATTCATTGCTTCCATGGCTAACCTCTTATGAAAACGTTGAGCTAGCGGTTAAACAGGTTTTCAAGGGTAAAAAAAGCAAGAAAGAAATGCACGATTGGATTATGCATAATCTTGAGCTGGTTCACATGACTCACGCAGCAGACAAACGTCCTTCTGAAATTTCAGGTGGTATGAAGCAGCGTGTTGGTATCGCACGAGCACTGGCGATGGAGCCAAGTGTGCTGTTGATGGATGAGCCATTTGGGGCATTAGATGCTCTGACGCGTGCTCACCTACAAGATTCATTGATGGAAATTCAAAAAGATTTGAATAACACCGTCATTATGATTACGCACGATGTTGATGAAGCGGTGTTGCTATCTGATCGTATTGTAATGATGACCAATGGTCCAGCCGCAACCGTAGGCGAGATATTAAAAGTAGATCTTGAGCGGCCTCGTGATCGTCTTGCTTTGGCAGATGATCCTAAATACGTAGATTATCGCGCACAAGTATTAACATTCTTGTATGAGAAACAACGTAAAGTTGAGCCAATTAACAAGGCGTCACATACGACAAAAGACGATAAGCTAGCATCAAACGGTTAATTTTTGAGAGACAATCAATGGCCAAATTACATGTAGTCATTATTGGTGCGGGCATGGCAGGTTCAAAACTGGCATTTGAATTAGCGCATTTACCTGGAATGCCTTTTGATGTGACCTTGGTTGGAGAAGAAGCTCAAATAGGGTACAACCGCATTATGTTGTCTTCAGTATTGGCTAAGGAGGTGTCAGAGGATGATATCTCGTTGGTTGATGTTGGTGCAATGACGCAAAATGGTGCAAGAATTATTGCCAGTGATCCCGCTGTAGAAGTCAACAATGCAGCAAAAACCGTTCTATTAGACAGTGGTTTAAGATTGCATTTTGATGCTTTAGTGTATGCCACAGGGGCGCGTTCCTATTTGCCTGATTGGGCAAGAGTAGCGGCAAAAAATGTGGTTGGTTTTCGTGACTGGAAAGATGTTAACGCATTGTTATCCTTAGGTTTAGGGGATAAGGTTGCAGTGATTGGCGGTGGTCTATTGGGGCTTGAAGCAGCGGTGGGTTTGGCTAAGAATGGCCAGCATCCTACGGTTATCCAGCGTTCATCCTATATCTTAAACAGACAATTAGATGAAAGATCGGCACACTTGTTGCAAGATTGTTTGCAGGATAAAGGTGTTTCATTTTTTACCAGTGCGACACCAATAGGATTGAATGTTGATCAAACTACTTCTTTGGTGACATCAGTCGAGACCGACAGAGGCTGTATCGAAGCGGATATGGTCGTGGTCGCAACGGGTATTGCTCCAGAAGTTGCATTGGCGAAGTCCAGTGGGCTGGATGTGGACAAAGCGATACTAGTGAGTTCGGATATGCAGACATCACATCCTGGTATTTATGCCTTAGGGGAGTGTTGTCAGTTTAAGCACCATACATTTGGATTAGTCGCTCCGATTTGGGATCAACTAGATGTTTTGCTTAAAACCTTACTCGGTGCAGATGCCGAGTTTGATGTAAAGCCTATTCCAACTAAATTAAAAGTTTCTGGCGTCGACCTATATTCTGTAGGGCAAATAGACGCGGAGCCTGAGCAAGAAATTACTTTTCTTGATCGTGGCTTAAATCATTATCGCAAACTGGTGGTCAAAGATGATCTCTTAGTAGGCGCAATTCTTTATGGCAACGTCGCCGATGGTAGCTGGTATAGCCAGCTTATTCAGAACCAAACCAATATTTCTGAAATGTTGGAGTTTCTGGCCTTTGGCGAAGCGTACTGCCAGTCTTAAACGCTTTTAGAACTCCAACGTCAGATGTTGCTAGCCCGAAAGGGTGTATGTAAGGGGAACATAATGACGTCACTCACAGATTCAAAACAACAGGTTGTTGTTGTCGGTAATGGCATGGTTGGCCACCATTTTGTCGAGCAAATGGTAGAGCTTGGTGGCCTAGATGAATACAAGGTAACTGTCTTTGGTGAAGAGACTCATCTAGCTTACGACCGTGTGCATTTGAGTGATTACTTTAATGGTGCGTCAGCGGCTGATTTAGCCATGACGACCAGTGAGTACTATGAAAGCAATGGTGTTGCATTTAATACAAATAGCAAAGTGGTTGCGATTGATCGTTCGGCAAAATTAGTAGAACTTGAAAACGGTGAAAAAGTTGCATACGACAAACTGGTATTAGCTACGGGTTCTTATGCTTTCGTACCGCCTATTCCAGGTCATCAACGTGAGAACACGTTTGTTTACCGTACTATCGAAGATCTAGATGCCATCAAAGCGTACGCTAAAAATGCGAAAACCGGTACGGTTGTTGGTGGTGGTCTATTAGGTCTGGAAGCGGCCAATGCGCTGAAAAACCTTGGTTTAGAAACGAGTGTTGTGGAGTTTGCTCCACGTCTAATGCCGGTTCAGTTGGATGAAACTGGTGGTTCGCTACTTAAAGAGATGATTGAAGGGTTAGGTGTGTCCGTACTAACGGCAACTGCAACCAATGACATTACTGATGGTGAAACGGCATTCCACCGAATGAACTTTGCGGGTGGCGAATATCTTGAAACAGATCTCATTCTTTTTTCAGCGGGTATTCGTCCTCGTGATGAATTAGGCCGTCAGTCTGAATTGGAAATGGGTGAGCGCGGTGGAGTTGTCGTTAATAACCAGTGTATAACAAGTGATGCTGATATTTTTGCAATTGGTGAATGTGCGCTTTGGGAAGGGCGTATTTTCGGTCTGGTTGCACCTGGCTATATGATGGCAAAAACAGTCGCAGGATACCTAATGCGCAATGCTGCAGCTTCATTTACTGGCGCAGACATGAGCACTAAATTAAAACTACTCGGTTGCGATGTTGGTTCAATTGGTGATGCGCATGCAATGAGTCAAGGGGCTCGTAGTTTTATATATCAAGATCAGCTGAACCAAGAATACCGGAAATTGGTGGTTAGCGAAGACGGTAAGAAATTGATTGGTGCGGTATTGGTGGGTGATAACTCCTACTACGATACGTTAATCCAATATTATCTAAATGGGATTGACCTTCCTGCACAACCACAAGCATTAATTTTACCAGCAAGTAACGGTGAGTCGGTTGGTTTAGGTGTGGATGCACTACCTGCGACGGCATCTATTTGTTCATGTCATAACGTTACCAAGCAAAGCATTGCCGATGCGGTTGCAGATGGCGCAATGTCCGTTGCTGATGTTAAAAGCGTAACCAAAGCTGCAACAGGTTGTGGTGGTTGTGCTGCGTTGCTGAAAAAAGTGGTTGATAATGAGTTGACCGCTCTGGGTGTTGAAGTCAGTACAGATATTTGTGAGCACTTTGCTCATACGCGTCAGGATTTATATAACATTGTCAAAGTAGAGGGTATTCGTACTTTCTCTGAATTGCTGCATAAGCATGGAAAAGGGCATGGGTGTGAAATTTGTAAACCCGCTATTGGTTCTATCTTAGCCTCTGTTTGGAATGATTACGTTCTAACGAGTGATCATATTAGTTTGCAGGATACTAATGACCGTTTCTTAGCGAATATGCAAAAAGACGGTACTTATTCCGTTGTGCCTCGTATTCCTGGCGGTGAAATTACGCCTGAGAAGCTGATCGCTATCGGTGAAGTTGCAAAAGAGTACAAGCTTTACACCAAAATTACGGGTGGCCAGCGTATTGATCTATTTGGTGCAACTTTGCCTCAACTGCCTGAAATTTGGAAGAAATTGATCGATGCGGGATTTGAAACAGGTCAAGCTTACGGTAAGTCAGTGCGTACAGTGAAATCATGTGTCGGCAGTACATGGTGTCGATTTGGTGTCAAAGACAGTGTTGGAATGGCGATTGATATAGAAAATCGTTACAAAGGTCTTCGTGCACCACATAAGTTGAAGTTTGCTGTGTCTGGTTGTACCCGAGAGTGTGCGGAAGCCCAGAGTAAAGACATCGGTGTGATTGCAACGGAAGGTGGTTGGAACTTGTACGTCTGTGGTAACGGCGGTATGAAGCCTCGTCATGCAGATCTGTTTGCAACAGATCTTGATGATGAAACCTTGATCAAGTACATCGATCGTGTACTCATGTTTTACATCAAAACAGCTGATCGTTTGCAACGTACTTCCGTGTGGATGGACGGTTTAGAAGGCGGTTTGGATTATCTTAAAGAAGTGGTAATCAATGATGCTTTGGGGATTGCTGAAGAGTTAGAGCAACAAATGAATCACGTAGTAGATACCTTCCAATGTGAATGGAAAACTACGATTGATGATGAGCAAGCTCTGAAGAAATTCCGTCAATTCGTGAACTTCGACGGCTCAGATGAAAACGTGGTGTTTGTGGAGGAGCGAAGTCAAATTCGCCCCGCCACAGAAGAAGAGAAAATGAAGCTTATCGCAACAGCTGTCTAAAGGAGGCATCTGATGAATTGGAATATGGTTTGTACTAAAGACGATTTGATCGAAGATGCGGGTGTTGCCGCTATGATTAATGGTGAGCAAGTAGCGATTTTCTTTTTGCCACAAACTCAAGAGCAGATTTTTGCCGTGAGTAATTGGGATCCAGTTGGCAAGGCGAATGTAATGTCTCGCGGTTTAACTGCTCATTTACAGGATCAATGGGTTGTGGCTAGCCCATTATATAAGCAACATTACAATCTGATGACAGGTCAATGTTTAGAAGGTGAGTGCACATTAAAAGTTTGGCCGGCTAAGATCGAAAATGATCAGGTGCTCATCGAATCTTAGGATTGGATGATATTGGTGCATTGTTGCACTAATGAAATGCGAAAAACCATTGGTTTAACTAAGTAGGCGATTATTTAGGCTGCATTTATTGGCCCGGTTATTGCTTTAGATTATTTGTTCAGAATCTCCGCAGTTGGAGTTCTGCTGTTTGGCAAAGTAGCCCTGTTGTTCTCACGAATGCAGGGCTTTTTTTATGCAAAGAGGAAACTATGGCAGCTTTAACAACGTGTCCTTATTGCGGTGTAGGTTGTGGTGTAAAAGTAACAGTGGATCAAAACCCTGAAAGTGGGCTTGCTACTTTAGAAGGTGATGAATCACATCCTGCTAATTTCGGTCGCTTATGCGTCAAAGGCAGTAATTTGTCCGACACTTTAGTCCATGATGATCGTCTCTTGGCTCCACAAATAAATGGTCACCAAGTGGAGTGGCATGAAGCCGTTGATCATATTGCAGATAAAATTAAGCAAGTTGTTGCCAAATATGGTCCAGATTCCTTTGCATTTTATCTTTCGGGACAAATCCTTACTGAAGATTATTACGTTGCTAACAAGTTTGCTAAAGGATTTATTGGTACGGCTAACGTCGATACCAATTCCCGCTTATGTATGGCCTCGGCTGTCGTAGGGTATAAGCGTGCGTTTGGCTCTGACACGGTGCCTTGTAACTATGAAGATCTAGAATTGTGTGATTTGCTAATTATGGTTGGGTCTAATGCAGCGTGGACACACCCAATATTGTTCCAGCGTATCGCTGCTGCAAAAGAGAAGCGTCCTGAGATGAAGGTCGTTGTTATTGACCCACGTGCGACAGCGACGTGTGATATTGCAGACTTACATTTAGCGATTGAACCAGGTTCTGATGCAGCTATTTTCAATTTTTTATTGGCCGAATCAGAACGCAAAGGGGTTGTTGATCAGACTTACGTTAAAAAGTTTACCAAGGGATATTCTGACGCGTTAAAACAAGCTAAAAAGCAATGCGGTTCGTTAGAGAAAACGGCTCAGTATTGTGGTCTTTCAACTGATGATTTGTCACAACTCGCTGCATGGTGGTGTGAAACAGATAAGACCATCAGCTTCTATTCACAAGGGGTCAATCAGTCTTCTTCTGGAGTTGATAAATGTAATGCCATCATTAACTGTCACCTAGCAACAGCGCGTATTGGTAAAGAAGGTATGGGGCCTTTTTCTATTACTGGCCAACCAAATGCCATGGGTGGACGAGAAGTCGGTGGTTTAGCCAATCAACTCGCAGCTCATATGGATTTTGCGACACCTAATGCCATTGAATTGGTTCAACGTTTTTGGCAAGCGCCGAATATGGCTACTGAAAATGGTTTAAAAGCCGTAGATATGTTTAAAGCAGTTGAAGAAGGCAAAGTAAAAGTGCTTTGGATTATGTCCACCAATCCAATGGTCAGTTTGCCGGATACGGCCCAAGTGCAACGAGCTCTTGAAAAGTGTGAAATGGTCATTGTTAGTGATTGTAAACAGCATACAGATACCACACCGTTCGCTGATGTGTTGCTACCTGCATTACCGTGGAGTGAAAAAGACGGCACGGTTACCAATTCTGAGCGCCGAATTTCTCGTCAGCGTGGTTTATTACCACCTCGTGGCGAGGCAAAGCCAGATTGGTGGTCAATTTGCCAAGTTGCTGGAACGATGGGCTATCAGAGCGGATTCAGCTATCGTGGGGTTGATGATATTTTCCGTGAACATGCAGCATTATCAGAGTTTGAAAATAACGGTAAACGAGACTTCGATATAGGGTATTTCAGTGATATAACAGAAGATGAATATAACCAGCTACTGCCGATACAATGGCCGGTTACTCGACATAAGCCGCACGGCACCGCAAGAATGTTTACGGATGGTAAGTTCTTTACTCCGGATCAAAAAGCTAACTTTATTCCGATCAAAGTGAAAAAGCCGGTGACAGGGCAATCCAAAGAATGGCCATTTATTCTCAATACAGGGCGAGTTCGTGATCAATGGCATACCATGACTCGTACAGGGGATGCGGCGATTTTGTCACGTCATACTGATCAGCCCTATGTCGAAATTCATCCAGACGATGCTGCGGAATTAGACATTCAAAATCATGCCTTAGTCAGCGTTTTTTCTGCGTATGGTGAAACGCGCCTCAGGGCGAAACTGTCTACTCAAGTCCGAAGAAAAGCTCTGTTTGTGCCGATTCACTGGACTAAACAGTTCGCTAATCAACCGATAGTGTCTTCGTTAATCCCGCAAGTTGTTGATGCATTATCTGGTCAGCCTGAATCAAAACATGCTGTGGTGAATGTCAAAACCATCTCTGCACTTCAATATGGTTATGTAATCTCGAGTCAATTACCTGTTGAACATGATTTAGTGTATTGGTGTCGAGTACCAACGTTGACCGGAGAGCGCATGGAATTTGCTTGTTCAGATGATTTGGTTGCAGTTCATTCACTCAAGAAAGTGATTGAAGAGAAGTATCCAAATGGTGAATGGATGACGTATGAAAATCCGCTCTCATTACAAAATAGGCAGGTTTACCTGCTAGAGGATGTTCCCGTTGCCTTGATCTTTATCCAGCAGTCTCCCGATTTACCCGTTTCAAATTGGTTGGAAGAGCAAGTGTTAGCTAATAAGGCTTTGACGGCTAATGAGCGTATTGCTTTATTAGTTGGGCGTTCGGTTGATGTTGAAGATAAAGGGAATATTGTCTGCTCTTGTTATCAAGTGGGTGATAAGCAGATAAAAGCTGCTATTGAACATGGGGATATGACATTAGAGGCGTTGGGGATGACTTTAAAATGTGGGAGCAACTGTGGGTCTTGCATTCCAGAAATTAAGCAATTATTGCCTGTACTAGAGGAAATTTAAAATGAGCATGGACTTTGTTCGCTTTGTGCAATTGCTTGGGCGTGGTAAGCGAGGTGCGCGTCCACTAACAGCTGAAGAAGCTGAGTTGGCGATGGGAATGTTGCTTCGAGGCGAGGTTGCACCAGAGCAAGAGGGCGCATTTTGGATGTTGATTCGCATTAGAGAGGAGACGGTTGATGAGACCCTTGGTTTTACTCGTGCAGTACGACAATATCTTACAGAAAGTATTTCACTAACAGGTGTTGATATTGATTGGCCCGCCTATGCGGGTAAACGTAGTGAGCTTCCTTGGTTTTTGCTCGCGGCGTTAGCTTTAGTTGATTCTGGCTATAAAATTGTGATGCATGGCCATTCGTTTGCAAATGAGGATCGTGTATATGTGGATGAATTTGTTTCTGCATTGGGGTTATCTACGTTAACAGATCTAAGTCAACAGGACGCGGAAGCCATGTTGTCTAAAGATGGATTTCTATATGCGCCTTTGTCCTCTGTTAGTAAACGCCTTGCTCAAATGATGGATCTAAAGCTCACTCTTGGGCTCAGATCTCCAGTAAATACAGTGGTTCGTATGATGAACCCATTTAACGCTAAGCACAGCGTTCATGGCGTATTTCATAAGGGCTATGATGATCTCCATGCACAGGCCTGCCTTCAGCTCAAAGACCCCTCTGTTTTGATTTTTAGAGGTGGGAATGGTGAGGCTGAAATTAATCCTGAGAGAGATGTTACGCTAGCAAGGGTATCTAATGGTGTCTTGAGCTGGGAAAAATGGAACCGTTTTGAATACGATCATACGCGAAACAAAAATAACTTATCTGTTAACCGTTTGATCAATCATTGGACAGGTCTTACAACGGATCCATTTGGTGAAAAAGCAGTGTTGCAAACTATGGCGGGGGTATTGGGTTTGGTTCATAATGAAACTGACCAGCTGCACTGTTTGCATTTGGCTGAAATGCTATGGCAATCGAGAAGTCGTGATTTGAAAGTGTTATGCGACGTTTTTTAATATGCTAGTGAAATGTGATGAACAAAAATTTAACAGCTTTAATTTTGGCGGGTGGTAAAGCTCAGCGAATGGGGGGGCTGGATAAAGGACAGCAATTATATAAAGGTCGCCCTTTGGTTGAACATGTGCTGGGTGTGACTAAGTCACTGGTTGATAGTGTTGTTATCAGCACTAACCAAAACTTTGATTTCTACTCAGCACTTGCAGATGATGTTATTGAAGACGTTGATCCATGGATATCAATTGGCCCTTTAGCTGGACTGTACGCACTGGTTCATGAATACACAGATTTACGTGGTCACGTTTTGTTGTTGCCTTGCGACACTCCCTGTATTTCAAAAGAAGCGTTGATGGCGTTAATATCTTCTACAGAGTCGAATGAGAGTAAAGTCAGTTGTCTAAAAACGGAATCAGGCTGGCAGCCACTGCATGCTGTGATTCCAGTTGAGAAACTGCAAATACATCTTCCGGAATATTTGGAGCATGCACAACACTACGGTGTCATGGGTTTCTACCATCATCTAGGTTGCTTGCCTATTAATTGGAGTAACCAAACAGAGCTGCTTAATATTAATCGACTTGATGAATTGTAGAATCTGTTTTATGAGTCTGTTTAAGAGTTGTTACACTATCGATGTTCAGAGTGTAGGACTCTCCTTTCTCAAAATGTTCCATTTTGACTAATAAGAACCCTTGCTCTGGAGCGAACCAAAAATACTGGTGGCGCTTGTCAGATAAATTGTCGGTTCGAACAACTTTAATAGTTTCAAGTTCACCAAGTTTTGTGTTGATTAATTCGGTTGTTTGTTTCTTAAAAATATAGCGCTTTAGCTTTCCACCATCAGCAATATCGTAAGACAAGTCATCTCGATTATTGAGAAGATCATACCTGAGTTGAAGCTGAAGAGTTAATCGATCTAATGTAATGTCATTGATAGACATTTTCCACTGAGAACCTTTTACGTTATTGAGGGCGGTCATTTTATTCCAGTCAAAAGTAACCGTAACGTTCTTTTTTTTGCCTAAAATGCTTGAGCTATAGCGGTATTCAATGGGACGTAGGTTTTGCTCTTGAAGTTCAAAAGTGCTTGTCTCATTAAGCGACGCAAGTAGCGTATCGACTTCAAAATCGAATTGCCAATGTTTGTCGTCTTTACGAGTTAAGGTCTGGCTTCCTTCAACGCGAAGAGTAATGCCTTTTTTGTATAAAGCACTGTAGGTCACAGTATAAGGAGGTAGGAAATCCGTTTTAATGAGGGAATTAGCATAAGAGGGTACTATCGAGAGCAACAGCATCGCGATCAATATACGTCTGATAATACCCATCTTGAGTTCCTAGTGCTGGTTTAAGTCCGTCGAATAGCGTATGCCTGATTCAGAAAGCGGAGCTCCATCGAATGTCGCCTGCCCATTTTCTAGTTTCAAGCGTCCAGAACTAAACCACTTAACACTTAGTGGATAAATGATGTGTTCAAGTGCATGAACTTTTTGTGCGAGCGAGTCCGCTGTATCATCCGCTTCAATTGTAGTGCTTGCTTGTAAGACCACTGATCCTGCATCAAGTTCCGATGTTACAAAATGAACCGACACACCATGCTCCGATTCTCCCGCATCAATCGCACGTTGATGAGTATTCAGACCTTTGTATTTCGGTAACAAAGAAGGGTGAATATTCAACATGCGGCCTTCATAGTGGCGTGTGAACTCTTCGGTAAGAATACGCATAAATCCAGCCAGAACAACCAGCTTAGGTTGATATTGATCAATCAGGCTCATTAAAGCTTGATCAAACAACTCTCTACTTTCAAATTGCTTATGATCCAAGGCGTGGTTTGCAATGCCAGCTTGACTGGCGCGCTCTAGCCCGTACGCAGACGCTTTATTGCTGATAACGGCTTTGATATCAATGTCTAATTGACCTTGCAGGCTTTGATCAATCAAAGCCTGCAAATTGCTGCCGCTGCCAGAAATTAGCACAACGACTGGAAAACTCATGCAGAAGCCTCAAGGTCAGAGATTACAACCTCTTTACCAGCTTTCTCACGAATTTCACCGATTACCCAAGCGTTTTCGCCTTCAGCTTTAAGAATTGCAAGAGCGTTTTCTACATCTGCTTTATCGATAGCAAGTACCATACCGACACCGCAGTTTAGTACGCGGTACATTTCTTCTTGCTCAACGTTGCCTTGCTCTTGTAGCCAATCAAAGATGGCAGGACGAGTCCAGCTTGCTGCATCAATGTAGGCCGCAGCACCTTCAGGAAGAACGCGCGGGATGTTCTCAAGTAGACCACCACCCGTGATGTGTGACAGTGCTTTTACGTTTACTGACTCCATCAATTTAAGGATAGATTTAACGTAAATTTTAGTTGGCGCAAGTAGAGCGTCTTTCAGTGCTACACCGTCAACTTCTTGATCCAGTTTGGCACCACTTACTTCAAGGATCTTACGGATCAAAGAGTAGCCATTTGAGTGTGGACCAGATGAGCCAAGTGCGATCAGGGTGTTACCTGCTTCAACTTTGCTACCATCAATGATTTGGTCTTCTTCAACCACACCAACACAGAAGCCAGCTAGGTCGTAATCACCGTCATGGTACATGCCAGGCATCTCTGCTGTTTCGCCACCAACTAGCGCACAACCAGATTGAAGACAGCCTTCACCGATACCTGTTACAACGTCCGCAGCAACATCAACGTCTAGTTTGCCAGTTGCGTAGTAGTCAAGGAACAATAGTGGCTCGGCACCTGCAACAACAAGGTCGTTAACACACATCGCTACCAAGTCGATACCAATCGTATCGTGTTTGTTAAGGTCCATTGCCAAGCGTAATTTTGTACCCACGCCATCAGTACCAGAAACTAAGACAGGGTTTTTGTACTTTTGAGGTAGTCGTGTCAGTGCGCCAAAGCCACCTAAGCCACCTAGTACTTCAGGTCGGCGTGTTTTTTTACTGACGCCCTTAATACGTTCAACCAATTCGTTGCCCGCGTTAATGTCTACGCCTGCGTCTTTGTAACTAATCGAGGTTTTTTTCGATTCGGTCATTGCCTATGCCTTATCATGGTGTGGGAAAAGCGGCATTTTAACACAGTGGAAAATAAGGGCTATGGTTCTTTGCATAGAAGACAGTAGAATAGAGAAAATACGATAGGAAAGGGGATAGTTTTGAAGCGTATTGTTTGTTTATGGTTGCTGATGTTGTCGTCCCTCGGGCACGCGGTGCAAGTATCTAACTTATATTCATCAGTTGTGCAGGTGCCTTCGAGTTTAGAGGGGAGCCAAATGTTACAACGTGCGTTTAATGAAGCGATTGATGATGTGTTGATACGGGTGTCGGGTCAACAGCAGGGATTGTCCGATTCTGTGCTACGAAAAGCTCATCAAGCCGCCTCAAGTTGGGTTGCGCAGCATTCTGTGCAGGATGTCGTGGATCTTGTTGAGGGGGCTGGCGGATTAGAATCTGCAAAGGAAATTAATGTAACGTTTTATAAAGAGTCTGTTGATGGCTTTTTGTTTGATAATCAATTACCCGTCTGGTCCAGTAATCGTCCAAGTATTTTAGTTTGGTTGATCGAAGACCAAAATGGACAACGTCAGATGTTTGGTGCCAACAAGCCTTCGCAAGCTTTGTCAGGGCTTTTTGAGGGGGCAAAGCACTTTGGGCTTCCTGTTTATGCGCCTTTGCTAGATTCCACTGATTTAAATGCTCTGAGCGCTGGAGCGCTTTGGGGATTTTTTGAGGACGATATCCAAGCAGCCAGCCAACGTTATCAAACTGACATTGTGCTCGCTGTTCGCTTGAGTCAGTACCATGGTGAATCCGTTGTAGATAGTATGTTGCTGTCTCCTAATCAGTCTTCAAATCTGATTTCAGTTACTAAGCCAACAACGCAAGAAGCTATGTCAGAGGTGCTTGTTCGGTTGTCTTCCCTTTTATCTGATCGCTATGCATCCGTTCAAATGTCTACGCCTTATGAGATGTTTGTTAAAGTAAATGGTGTTAAAAATTACACGGCAATGTCAACTCTACGACAATATCTTTCCTCTATAGGCGTGGTTAATCAGGTTCAGTTGAATAGCATCGTTAATGGTGGAGTAGGGTTTGATTTAAAGTTGAATGGAACTCCAGAAAAATTTGCTAACAGTGTGGCGCTGAATACAGTTCTAACTAAAAGCTTATCGGACGCTCCTTACGACAGTATGCAGCGCTCGGTTCTTCAATATCAATACACCGGTAAGGGTAATATAAATGACTAATGACGTGGAAATTAAGCCTGTAGTCCGGGACTTTTTTTCAAGATCTGAAGAAGAGCAAAATGACTTTTTGCAGCAAACTTGGTGTAACCAATGTATGGAGATGGATTTAGGTATGAAGAACCCTCAAGAGTTTGAGGCGGGTGAACGTATTTGGATCGAAGGTGACTGCGTGAAGTGTGGCTCTAAAGTTGTTACAGAACTGGTTTTTGAGGATGATGAATAAGCTTATTTAGGACGGGGCATAAGCAAAAAAAAGCGGCTGAGAAGCCGCTTTTTTATGGATACCCAATTATTTATCAGTTGGGTAATCGCGTTCTGCGTGTCCAACATACAGTTGACGTGGACGGCCGATCTTGTAGTTGCCACTGATCATTTCATTCCAGTGCGAGATCCAACCGATCGTACGAGACATAGCAAAGATCACTGTGAACATTGACGTTGGAATACCGATGGCTTTCATGATGATGCCAGAGTAGAAGTCAACGTTAGGGTACAGCTTGCGCTCCACAAAGTAAGGGTCTTCAAGAGCAATTTGCTCAAGGCGTTTCGCAATCTTAAGCATAGGATCATCTGATTGACCAAGCTCAGCAAGTACCTGATCACAAGTTTCACGCATAACTTTCGCGCGAGGGTCGAAGTTCTTGTAAACACGGTGACCGAAGCCCATTAGACGGAATGGATCGTTTTTGTCTTTTGCCTTGGCAATGAATTCATCAATGTTTGATTCATCGCCAATTTCTTCAAGCATGTTCAGAACTGCTTCGTTCGCGCCGCCATGGGCTGGGCCCCAAAGCGTAACGAAACCAGCCGCAATACAAGCAAATGGGTTAGCGCCCGATGAACCTGCAAGACGAACAGTAGAGGTAGACGCGTTTTGCTCGTGATCCGCATGTAGGATAAAGATGCGGTCCATGGCCTTAGCGAAAACAGGGTTTACTTTGTATTCTTCACAAGGTGTTGCAAACATCATGTGAAGGAAGTTTTCTGCATAGCTCAAGTCGTTACGTGGGTACATGGTCGGTTGACCTTTTGAGTACTTGTAACACATTGCTGCAAGAGTTGGCATTTTAGAAATCAAGCGGAATGCTGCGATTTCGCGGTGTTTAGGATCATTAATGTCCATGTGATCTTGATAGAAGGCAGATAAAGCACCTACAAGACCCACCATGATCGCCATAGGGTGAGCATCGTTGCGGAAGCCGTCTAAGAACTTCTGCATGGACTCAGCAACCATTGTGTGGTTTTTAACAGTTTCTACGAATTCAGCTTTCTGCGCTGCGCTAGGAAGCTCTCCGTACAAAAGTAGGTAACAAGTCTCAAGGTAATCTGAGTTTTCTGCTAGATCGGCTATTTTGTAACCGCGATGTAGTAAAACACCTGCTTCACCATCGATATAAGTGATCGCAGATTCACATGAGCCAGTCGACATGAAGCCAGGATCGTAAGTAAAGACGCCGTGAGAACCCAAAGTTCTTACATCTATTACGTCTTGTCCAGCTGTGCCTGATAATACAGGAAGTTCAATCGGTTGATCGATACCGTCTACTGTTATGCGAGCTTTTTTGTCAGCCATTTTTGGTCTCCTTCGTACTCTGGTCCGGGGCAAAGAGCCTTGAATTAGCTCTCCAGGCCCAGAAGGTGCGGAAAAAATACTTTCTTAGTGGTAACAAAGTCAATTAGACAAATTTCATAGTATTTATTAGATCTTAGTAATTTCTATGTAAATTTCTAACAAGATAATAATTTGAACTTGAGTGAAATGTGCTCAAATCATTTTTAAGTTATTGAAAATATGTGCTTTTATTATTTTATTGCCGTGTTTTTAAAATGTAATTTTATACCATTATTGCTTAAATTTATGGCTCCATTCATTTTATGAATGGCGACCATCAAAAACCCTGCGTTCTGTCTATTTGTCTTAGGTTTTTTGCCTAGTCTATAATTGCGCCCCGATGATTTTATTGATTTGTCGGTGTTATTTGGCAAGTTTGAGTCGCTTGTAGCAATATCGTTTGCAAATCGATGAGATTTTCAGGGAGGCCTATGTGATCCAATATCTATTTACAGACGTTGGTGACAATAGAACTTGGGTCGTGATTGACCGTTCAATCAAACAAAGTGGTGTAAAGAGTCGTGAACAAAAAAAGACCAGTCAACCTTGATATTTCTACAATATCAATGCCCGTAACCGCAATTGTCTCTATCCTGCATCGTGTAACAGGGATCATCCTTTTCGTAGGTTTGGTATTTCTGTTTTATGCGTTTGACACATCTTTGTCTTCACAGCAAGGCTTTGATCAAGTGGTAGACGTACTACAAACTAGCTTCTTGGCGAAATTTGTTGTGTGGGGCGTTGTATCAGCTTTGATGTATCACTTCGTAGCAGGTGTTAAACACTTGTTTATGGATTTGGGGCATTTCGAAGAGCTTGAAAGTGGCCGCGCTGCGGCAAAGGCGAACCTTGTGATCGCTGTTGTTCTGATTCTATTAGCAGGGGTGTGGATATGGTAACTCAAATTACTAGTTTTGGCCGTTCAGGTTTATATGACTGGATGATGCAGCGTATTTCTGCACTAGTTCTTTCCGTATACAGTATCTTTATTATTGCTTACTTACTGCTAAATCCAGATCTTACATACGAACAGTGGAGTGGTTTGTTCGAAACGACTTCTATGCGCATCTTTTCTTTGTTAGCGCTTCTTTCTGTTGGTATTCATTCTTGGATCGGTTTGTGGTCTGTGTCAACTGACTACATCAAAGCAACAGGTGTTCGTTTCTTCTTTCAATCTCTATGTGGCTTAGTGATGTTTATCTATGTCGTATGGGGTGTTCAGGTTCTTTGGGGGCTGTAAGTAATGGCTAATATTCGTACTATTTCTTTTGATGCCATTGTAATCGGTGGTGGTGGCGCAGGTATGCGTGCGGCACTTCAATTGACTGAGTCTGGGTTAAACACTGCGTGTGTAACAAAAGTATTCCCAACTCGTTCTCATACTGTATCTGCACAAGGTGGTATTACTTGTGCAATCGCAAGTGAAGATCCAAATGATGATTGGCGCTGGCACATGTACGATACCGTTAAAGGTTCTGATTACATCGGTGACCAAGACGCTATCGAGTACATGTGTTCTGTAGGTCCACAAGCGGTATTTGAGCTTGAACACATGGGGCTACCGTTCTCTCGTAAAGAAAATGGTCGTATCTACCAGCGTCCTTTTGGTGGTCAGTCAAAAGATTTCGGTAAAGGTGGTCAGGCAGCGCGTACTTGTGCGGCAGCTGACCGTACTGGACACGCACTTCTGCATACTCTTTATCAAGCAAACCTTAAAGGTGGCACAACATTCTTTAACGAATGGTATGCAGTTGACTTGGTTAAGAACTCTGATGGAGCAATCGTTGGTGCGGTTTCTATCTGTGTAGAAACGGGTGAAGTAGTTTACCTTAAAGCGAAAGCGACTGTTCTTGCTACAGGTGGTGCAGGTCGTATCTACCAGTCAACGACAAACGCACACATTAATACTGGTGACGGTGTAGGTATGGCGCTGCGTGCTGGTGTACCAATGCAAGACATGGAGATGTGGCAGTTCCATCCAACTGGTATTTACGGTGCCGGTACACTGGTTACTGAGGGTTGTCGTGGTGAAGGTGGTTACCTAATCAATAAAGATGGTGAACGTTTCATGGAGCGTTACGCTCCAAACGCGAAAGACCTTGCTGGTCGTGACGTAGTAGCTCGTTCAATGATTCTTGAGATTCTTGAAGGTCGTGGCTGTGGTGAAAACGGTGACCATGTTCTTCTAAAACTTGATCACCTTGGTGAAGAGACGCTAAACAAGCGCTTGCCAGGTATCCTTGAGCTGTCTCGCACATTTGCGCACGTTGATCCAGTTAAAGAACCAATTCCAGTGGTGCCTACTTGTCACTATATGATGGGTGGTGTGCCAACAAACATCGGTGGTCAAGCTCTGCTGCAAAATGAAGCTGGGGAAGATGTAATTATTCCTGGTCTTTATGCTTGTGGTGAAATCGCTTGTGTATCCGTACACGGTGCGAACCGTCTAGGTGGTAACTCGTTGCTAGACTTGGTGGTGTTTGGTCGTGCGGTAGGTCTACAGGTTAAGAAATCTCTAGATGAAGGTTTCGACTCTATGGACGCTAGCGATACAGACGTTGAAAAAGCAATGGCTCGTCTAAATCGTTTGAACAGTAGTACAGGTGGTGAATCTGTAGCTGAGGTTCGTGCTGAGCTTCAGAAAACAATGCAGTTGTACTTTGGTGTATTCCGTGAAGGCCCATCTATGCAGAAAGGTCTTGAGCAGCTTAAAGAGCTTCGCAAACGCGTTGAGAATCTGCACCTAGAAGATAAGAGTCAGGCATTCAACACAGCACGTATTGAAGCTCTTGAACTTGAGAACTTGTTAGAAGTTGCCGAAGCAACTGCGATTCCAGCGGAATTCCGTAAAGAGAGTCGTGGTGCTCACGCCCGTAATGACTTTACTGAACGTGACGATGAAAACTGGCTGAAACACTCTTTGTTCCATCCAGCTACTAAGGAAGTGACCAAGCGTGATGTTAACTTCGCGCCGAAAACCATGGAAGCTTTCCCACCTAAAGTGCGTTCATACTAAGGAGTTATATCGATGTTAGTTAGTATCTATCGTTACAATCCTGAGAAGGACGATGCGCCTTACATGCAGGATTTTGAAATCGAGTTGCCAGCAGGTAAAGATCTGATGGTGCTTGATGTGCTGAATTTGCTTAAGGCACAGGATCCAAGTATTTCTTACCGTCGTTCTTGCCGTGAAGGTGTATGTGGTTCTGATGGTATGAATATGTCAGGCAAAAATGGTCTGGCTTGTATCACGCCTGTTTCTGCAGCGGCTAAGAACAATAAGCTGGTTTTACGCCCACTTCCTGGTCTGCCAGTAGTGCGTGACTTAGTTGTGGATATGGGGCAGTTCTACAAACAGTACGAAAAGATCAAGCCGTTCTTGATCAACGATACGCCAGCGCCTGCAATCGAGCGTCTACAAAGCCCAGAAGAGCGTGAAAAGCTTGACGGTCTTTACGAGTGTATTTTGTGTGCTTGTTGTTCTACGTCTTGCCCATCTTTCTGGTGGAACCCTGATAAGTTCATTGGTCCTTCTGGTCTGCTTCAAGCTTACCGCTTCTTGGCGGATAGCCGTGATACAGCGACACAAGATCGTCTTGGCGATCTAGATGATCCGTTCAGTGTATTCCGTTGCCACGGTATCATGAACTGTGTGAATGTATGTCCTAAAGGGCTAAACCCAACAAAAGCAATTGGCAACATTCGTACTATGTTAATTCAGCGTGCAACGTAAGAATTAATCTATGTAAAGCGCATTTTTCTATGTGCGCAGTAAGCAGCTTCTTCTTTAGAAGCTGCTTACCTATTCAGGCGCAACCCTGAATACATAAAATAAAGTTGCGAAGAATTTAGTTTTTCATGGCAAATATGAATTTGAGCATGAAAAAACACTAAATAGCCCCATTTGTTACTAAAAACTCTAGTCTTAGTGATTTAGAATAGGGCTGTTTAAGTGTCGTTAGGCAAAAAAGCAAATAATAACCTGGCAACTATCTTAAATAGTTTAACCAGAATGAAAATTTGAGTTATCGCTCATGGTGATAGCTGGCTCGAACATAAAAGGGTGATCGAGAATGCATGAAAGTTTGATGGAGTTGCTATGGAGCACTTCTCACTTTTCAGGGGGCAACCTTGAATATGTTGAGGGGCTGTTTGAGAGCTACTTAGTTGACCCCAACTCAGTATCGGAAGAATGGCGGAAATGTTTTGATCAGTTGCCGAGAGTTAGCGAAGCGCAGTCAACCGATCTTCCTCACTCTGTTATTCAACAACAATTCTTAGAACTTGGAAAAAACAAGTTCCGCAATGTTCCTGTTTCTACAGGTATCGCTGCAAGCTCAGAACATGAGCAAAAGCAAATCAATGTACTTCAACTCATTAACGCTTACCGCGTACGAGGCCATCAGCACTCTAATCTAGATCCACTTGGACTACAGAAGCGAGATAAAGTTGCTGACCTTGACTTAGGTTACCACCAGCTTACTGGTGCTGATCTTGATACAGCGTTTAATACAGGCTCACTTTTTTTCAATCAAGAAACAATGCCTCTAAAAGACATTGTTGCAGAACTTGAGAAAACCTACTGTGGCTCTATCGGCTACGAATTCATGCATATTGTTGATACCCAAGAAAAAGCTTGGCTGCAACAGCGTGTTGAATCCGTTCGCTCGCGACCTGAGTATTCAGCTGAAACTCGTAAAGCTTTGCTTGAGCGATTAACAGCTGCAGAAGGTTTAGAAAAGTATTTAGCAAGTCGTTACCCAGGGGCGAAGCGATTCGGCCTTGAGGGTGGTGAAAGCTTAATTCCAATGGTAAACGAACTGATTCAGCGTTCTGGTGCACTGGGTGCTAAAGAAGTTGTTATTGGTATGGCTCACCGTGGTCGCTTAAACGTTCTTGTTAACACTTTAGGTAAGAACCCTAAAGACCTGTTTGACGAATTCGAAGGTAAGAAGTTGGTCAATACGTCTGGTGACGTAAAGTATCACCAAGGCTTCTCTTCAAATGTCATGACGGCTGGTGGCGAAGTCCATACAGTGCTTGCCTTTAACCCTTCACATCTTGAGATCGTATCTCCAGTAGTTGAAGGTTCGGTTCGAGCTCGCCAAGATCGTCGTCAAGATAATACTGGTAAAACAGTAGTGCCAATCTCTATCCATGGTGATGCAGCATTCGCAGGCCAAGGCGTAGTAATGGAAACGTTCCAAATGTCACAAACTCGCGCCTACAAGACTGGCGGTACAGTGCACATTGTCGTGAACAACCAAGTTGGCTTTACAACGAACCGTCAAGAAGATTCTCGATCAACTGAATACGCAACAGATGTTGCCAAAATGATTCAGGCTCCGATCTTCCATGTCAACGGCGATGATCCAGAAGCCGTTTTATTCGTTACCCAATTAGCATTGGATTACCGTTACGAGTTCGGTCGTGATGTTGTGATTGACATGGTTTGTTACCGTCGTCGTGGTCACAACGAAACAGACGAACCTTCAGGTACTCAGCCGCTGATGTACAAAATTATCAGCAAGCTTAAGACGACTCGTACTAAGTACGCAGATTTCTTAGTTGCTAATAATGTAGTTACAGAAGCAGAAGCGGATGAGCTGGTAAATGAAAACCGTGAAGATCTAGATAACGGTCGTCATGTCGCTAAAAGTTTGGTGCTTGAGCCAAACTCTCAGTTGTTCGTTGACTGGACTCCTTACCTTGGCGTTGAATGGACCGATGCAGGTGATACAACTTATCCCCTAGCACAGTTGCAAGAAGTTGCTAAGAAAACGACATCTATTCCAGATGGCGTAGTGGTTCAACGTCAGGTTATGAAGATCTATGAAGATCGAGATAAAATGACAGCTGGTGCGATGCCTCTAAACTGGGGTTATGCTGAAACCTTGGCATTTGCCACTTTGCTAGAGCAAGGCTATCCAATTCGTATTACGGGTCAGGATTCTGGTCGCGGTACGTTCTCTCACCGTCATGCTGTTGTTCACAGTCAAAAAGACGGTAGTACTTACATTCCTCTTAAGCACTTGTCAGACGATCAGCCCACGCTTGATCTTTATGACTCATACCTTTCTGAAGAAGCGGTATTGGCTTTCGAATACGGTTACTCAACAACTTCACCAAAAGGTTTAGTAGTTTGGGAAGCTCAATTCGGTGATTTTGCCAACGGTGCACAAGTTGTAATTGACCAATTTATTACCAGTGGTGAGCACAAGTGGGGCCGTTTATGTGGTCTAACAATGTTGTTGCCTCATGGCTATGAAGGCCAAGGCCCAGAGCACTCTTCTGCACGTCTTGAGCGATTCATGCAGTTATGTGCCGAATACAACATCCAAGTGTGTGTGCCGACGACACCATCGCAGATCTTCCATATCTTGCGTCGTCAGGCTATTCGACCAATGCGTCGTCCACTGATCATTATGTCTCCTAAGAGTTTGCTACGTCATAAGCAAGCAATCTCTACATTAGAAGATTTATCTGAAGGTAGCTTCAAAACGGTATTGCCTGAAGTGGCAGACAACATCAAACCTGAAAACGTAAAACGTTTGGTGATCTGTAGCGGTAAGGTTTACTACGATTTATACAATCGTCGTGAAGAGCTGGCTAAGGATGATGTGGCTATCATTCGTCTTGAGCAATTGTATCCGTTCCCTTACGCTGATTTTGAAGCGATTTTGGAACCGTACAAAAATGTTGAAGAGTTAGTTTGGTGTCAAGAAGAACCTAAGAACCAAGGTGCTTGGCATGCAAATCGCCACCGTATGAGCCGTGTGTTAGAAAAGCTGTATCCTGAACTTAAGATCCGCTTTGCTGGACGTATTTCTTCTGCTGCTCCGGCTGCAGGTTACATGTCCGTACACGTTGAAGAACAAGAAGCGCTGGTTAACGACGCGATTGTCGGCTAGCAACACTGCCTGTCAGAGATAAGGGTAAAAAATGAGTATTGAAATTAAAGCACCTACTTTTCCAGAATCTGTAGCGGATGGCACTGTCGCTACGTGGTACAAACAGCCAGGTGAAGCGTGTAAGCGCGACGAGCACATTGTAGATATCGAAACAGATAAAGTTGTTCTTGAAGTCGTAGCACCAGCTGATGGTGTACTGAAAGACGTACTGAAAGCTGAGGGTGATATTGTCCTTAGTGAAGAAGTTCTTGCGGTATTTGATTCGGGTGCTGCTGCGTCTGAAGCGCCAGCTGCAAAAGCTGAAGCTGCGCCATCGGCACCAGCCGCTACTGAAGCTAAAGAAACTGTTCAAATTAAAGCGCCAACTTTCCCAGAGTCTGTTGCTGACGGCACAGTTGCTGCTTGGCACAAACAACCAGGTGAAGCTTGTAAGCGTGATGAGCACATCGTTGACATCGAAACTGACAAGGTTGTTCTAGAAGTCGTTGCCCCAGCGGATGGTGTGATTGCTGACATCGTTAAAGCGGAAGGCGACACGGTACTGAGTGAAGAAGTGCTAGCGAACTTCTCTGTTGGCGCAACGGGTGGTGCAGCGGCACCAGCTGAAGCTCCAGCGGCAGCACCTGCTGCTGAAGAAGCCGGTGATGAAGATGGCATCGCAGGACCTGCGGCGCGTAAAGCTCTTGCTGAAGCTGGTCTAACAGCTGCTCAAGTGAAAGGTACTGGTAAAGGCGGTCGTATCACTAAGGAAGATGTTGAAGCGGCGGCGAAGAACAAACCAGCTGCAGCAGCGGCACCTGCAAAAGCAGCCCCTGCAGCGCCAGCGCCACTAAGTGCTGATGGTCGTGTTGAAAAACGTGTGCCAATGACACGTCTACGTGCAACGATTGCGAAGCGTCTTGTTGAAGCACAGCAAACAGCAGCAATGTTGACAACATACAACGAAGTTAACATGGGCCCTGTAATGGAGCTTCGTAGTAAATACAAAGACTTGTTCCAGAAGACTCATAACGGCACTAAACTTGGTTTCATGTCATTCTTCGTTAAAGCCGCGACGGAAGCTCTAAAACGCTTCCCAGCTGTAAACGCTTCTATCGATGGTAACGACATGGTTTACCACGGTTACCAAGATATCGGTGTAGCAGTATCAACTAACCGCGGTTTGATGGTACCTGTATTGCGTAACACAGAAGCAATGGGTCTTGCGGACATTGAATCTGGCATCATGGACTTTGCTGTTCGAGGTCGTGAAGGCAAGCTAGGTATGGAAGATATGCAAGGTGGTACTTTTACTATCACTAACGGCGGTATCTTCGGTTCTCTAATGTCTACTCCAATCCTTAACCCACCTCAAACAGCAATCTTGGGTATGCACAAAATCCAAGAGCGCCCAATGGCGGTTAACGGTCAGGTTGTGATTCAACCGATGATGTACTTAGCGCTATCATACGATCACCGTATGATCGACGGTAAAGAAGCGGTGCAATTCCTTGTAACCATCAAGGACCTTCTAGAAGATCCAGCACGTCTACTGCTTGAAATCTAAGTAATTGCACCCACTTCTGTGGATGAGAGTAAAACTTGCTAGGGCGCAAAATGCCCTAGCAAACAACAATGGATAAATCCTATGTCTGAAAAATTTGATGTAATCGTAATTGGTGGTGGCCCAGGTGGTTACGTTGCCGCAATCCGTGCAGCGCAATTGGGTCTAAAAACAGCTTGTATCGAAAAATGGCTGGATAAAGACAACAAGCCAAAGCTAGGTGGTACTTGTCTAAACGTAGGTTGTATCCCATCTAAAGCTCTATTGGACTCTTCACACAAATACCACGATGCAAAAGAAGAATTCGCTGTACATGGTATCGGTGTTGATGGTGTATCGATGGACGTTAATGCGATGGTAGATCGCAAAGACAAAATCGTAAACCAATTGACTGGTGGTATTGCTGGCCTGTTCAAAGCGAACGGTGTAACAAGCTTTGAAGGTTTCGGTAAGCTACTTGCTAACAAAAAAGTTGAATTCACTGCGCATGATGGCTCAGTTCAAACACTAGAAGCTGGTAACGTAATTCTTGCGACAGGTTCTGTACCTGTGAACATTCCACCTGCGCCACGTACTGGTGACATCATCGTTGATAACGAAGGTGCTCTTGAGTTCCGTGAAGTGCCTAAGCGTCTTGGCGTGATCGGTGCGGGTGTTATCGGTCTTGAGCTAGGTTCTGTATGGAAGCGCCTAGGTTCAGAAGTCGTTGTACTTGAAGCACAAGATCAATTCCTAAGCCTATGTGACCAAGATCTAGCGAAAGAAGCGGCTAAGATCTTCAAAAAACAAGGTCTAGACATTCGCGTTGGTGCTCGTGTAACGGGCAGTGAAGTGAAAGGTGAAGAAGTTGAAGTGACTTACCTTGATGCGAAAGGTGAAGAGCAGAAGCAAACTTTCGACAAGCTAATCGTAGCGGTTGGCCGTAAACCATTCACAGACGGCTGTCTAGCCGCTGATTCTGGTGTAAACCTAGATGAGCGTGGTTTTGTGTTCGTTGACGAACAATGCCGTACAAACGTTCCTGGTGTTTTCGCGATCGGTGATATCGTTCGTGGCCCAATGTTAGCACACAAAGCATCTGAAGAAGGTGTAATGGTTGCTGACATCATCGCTGGTCACAAAGCGCAAATGAACTACGACTGCATCCCATCTGTTATCTACACTCACCCAGAACTTGCTTGGGTAGGTAAGAACGAGCAACAACTTAAAGCTGAAGGCGTGAAATACAAAGTGGGTAAATTCCCATTTGCTGCGTCTGGCCGTGCAATGGCAGCTAACGATACTGATGGTTTCGTTAAAATGCTTGCTTGTGAAGAAACAGACCGTATCCTAGGCTGCCATATCATTGGTGGTCATGCTGCAGACCTAATCGCACAAGCAGTTATCGCGATGGAATTCGGCTCTACAGCTGAAGACATTGCTCTGACTGTATTCGCTCACCCAACGGTAAGTGAAGCTGTGCATGAAGCAGCACTAGCAGTTGACGGTCACGCTATCCACGTAGCAAACCGTAAACGCAAATAACAAAATTCGATTTGCCGGCTGAGAAGCCGGCAATTTCTGTCAAACAGACAGACTTATGTCAATCATTAAGATGAGCGGAAGAATCAAATGAACCTACATGAATATCAGGCTAAGCAGCTTTTTGCTGAATACGGCCTGCCAGTATCTACAGGGTACGCAGTAGACACGCCAGAAGAGGCAGTAGAAGCAGCGAAAAAAATTGGTGGTGACAAGTGGGTTGTAAAAGCTCAAGTTCACGCTGGTGGTCGCGGTAAAGCGGGCGGTGTAAAGCTTGTTGATTCTTTGGATGAAGTAAAAGAATTCGCAGCGAACTGGTTAGGTAAAAACCTAGTAACTTACCAAACTGACGAAAATGGTCAGCCAGTTGCTAAAATCCTAGTTGAGTCTTGCACAGACATCGCTAACGAATTGTACCTAGGTGCTGTAGTAGACCGTTCTACTCGTCGCGTAGTTTTCATGGCATCTACTGAAGGTGGTGTTGAGATCGAGAAAGTAGCTGAGGAAACTCCTGAGCTAATCCACAAAGCGGAAATCGATCCACTTGTAGGCGCACAGCCATACCAAGCTCGTGAAATGGCATTCAAAATGGGTCTTAACCCAGCTCAAATCAAGCAGTTCACTAAGATCTTCCTTGGTTTGTCACAAATGTTCCACGACTACGACTTCGCTCTACTAGAAATCAACCCTCTAGTAATCACTGACGAAGGTAACCTTCACTGTCTAGACGGTAAGATCAACATCGACAGCAACGCTGTTTACCGTCAGAAGAAAATGCAAGAGTTCCACGATCCATCTCAAGAAGATGAGCGTGAAGCACATGCAGCACAGTGGGAACTTAACTACGTTGCACTAGACGGTAACGTTGGTTGTATGGTTAACGGTGCAGGTCTAGCGATGGGTACAATGGACATCGTAAACCTACACGGCGGTAAACCAGCTAACTTCCTAGACGTAGGTGGCGGTGCGACGAAAGAGCGTGTAGCGGAAGCATTCAAAATCATTCTTTCTGACAGCAATGTTAAAGCGGTATTGGTTAACATCTTCGGTGGTATCGTACGTTGTGACATGATTGCAGAAGGCATCATCGGTGCAGTTGAGCAGGTAGGTGTAAACGTTCCTGTTGTTGTACGTCTAGAAGGTACTAATGCAGAGAAAGGCCGTGAAGTTCTAGCGAACTCTGGTCTAGACATCATCGCTGCATCAAGTCTAAAAGACGCAGCTGAACAAGTTGTTAAAGCTGCGGAGGGCAAATAATAATGTCTGTTTTAATTAACAAAGATACTAAAGTAATCTGTCAAGGTTTCACTGGCGGCCAAGGTACATTCCACTCTGAGCAAGCGATTGCTTACGGTACAAAAATGGTTGGTGGTGTAACACCAGGTAAAGGTGGTCAAACTCACCTTGGTCTACCTGTATTCAACACTGTTAAAGAAGCTGTTGAAACAACGGGCGCTGAAGCATCTGTAATCTACGTTCCAGCTCCATTCGTTAAGGATTCTATCCTTGAAGCTGCGAACGCTGGTATCAAACTAATCGTTTGTATCACTGAAGGTGTTCCTACGCTTGATATGCTTGACTGTAAAGTTAAGTGTGACGAGCTAGGTGTTCGCCTAATCGGTCCTAACTGTCCAGGTGTTATCACTCCTGGAGAGTGTAAAATCGGTATCATGCCTGGCCACATCCATATGCCTGGTAAAGTAGGTATCGTTTCTCGTTCTGGTACTTTGACGTACGAAGCTGTTAAGCAAACAACTGACGCTGGTTACGGTCAATCTACTTGTGTTGGTATCGGTGGTGACCCAATCCCAGGT
The DNA here is from genome assembly GCF_016461785.1 of Marinomonas ostreistagni. Classification (GTDB taxonomy): domain Bacteria; phylum Pseudomonadota; class Gammaproteobacteria; order Pseudomonadales; family Marinomonadaceae; genus Marinomonas; species Marinomonas ostreistagni_A. Next base: position 33,877 of record NZ_JAEMUH010000013.1, read on the forward strand.
ACTAACTTCATTGACGTACTAGAAATGTTCCAAAACGATCCTCAAACTGAAGCGATCGTTATGATCGGTGAGATCGGTGGTACGGCAGAAGAAGAAGCGGCTGCTTACATCAAAGCAAACGTAACTAAGCCTGTTGTATCTTACATCGCTGGCGTAACAGCGCCTGCTGGTAAGCGTATGGGCCACGCTGGTGCGATCATCTCTGGTGGTAAAGGTACGGCTGACGAGAAATTCGCAGCACTACAAGACGCAGGCGTTAAGACTGTTCGCTCTCTAGCGGACATCGGTGCTGGTCTTAAAGAAATCACTGGCTGGTAAGCAAACGCTTATTAGTAATTGATTATAAAAATCCCCGCCTAGTGCGGGGATTTTTTTGTCGTAAAAAAAGTGTATAAACTGTAAAACAGTGCAAATATGCATGCATAGTTCGATGATAAAAGTAGTATGAATCTACTCACAGTAAGGTAGGGAATGATTATGAAGTTATTTGGACTAGTGGTAGGCACCGCTGCACTGATGGATATAAGTAAAATGGCTTGGGTTATGGCAACCCTACCTTGCTAAATCTAGCCTAAATTTCGGAGGTAATCTCTTCTAAAAACTGAATGACCGCTCTGACTCGTGTAGATCTAAATAAACGGCTTGGGTAAACCATCTTAAGATGAGCGGATTCAACATTCGGTGTAATAGCTGTACACACTTCAACTAAACTCCCTTCAGATATAAGACGCTTACAATACTGCTCCGGTAGCATTGAAATACCACATCCGTTTAATAAGGCTTCTCGGACGACTATAGGGTCATTGCAACAATTTTTATTTTGCAGGCTTAGTTGATATTGTTTCGCACCATAATTGACAACGAATTTATGAACGCTATAGCGTGTCTCACAATATTGAATGTGTTCCTCTAATTCTCTAGGTGTTTCAAAAGGACCATTTTTACTTAAATATTCAGGACTAGTGACCCATTTTAGCTTGCCTGGGTAGAGTGTTTTAGCGATCAAATCAGAACTCTCGATAGAGCCTACTATAACCGCAATGTCCACTTCGTCTCTTAATACATCCATGGGATGTTGACTGGTCTGAATCTGCAATGTTATTTCAGGAAAAGCTTGATGGAATCTCGCTAAGTTTGGTGCTAAAACTTCCCTGCTAAACGCTAAAGGTGCTGCAAGTTTTACCGTTCCCTGAGGCGTTGATTGCATTCCCACCAGTGCATGTGATGCTTCATCAGCAAGCAATAACAGCCGCTCTGCATACTCAAGCAATGTTTGTCCTTCAGCGGTTAAGCGAATATTTCGGGAATTTCGTTCAAACAGTCGAACTTGATATTGCTCTTCTAAACGAACAATAGCTTTGCTCACGGTTGCTTTAGAAACAGATAGTTTTTCTCCAGCAGCAGATATGCTTAGAAGCTTAGCTGCCCAGTAAAATGCAGGAAGTTCTTTAAGTGCTTGCGAATTGTTCATTTTGGAAACGGTATGTATCAATTAGTGGTATTGTTTCAAAAAGTATATCCAATTATTGTAGAAAACATAACAACAACTTTCATTGGAGATTAACATGGCAAACATAATTGGTGGTATTGGTGCATCTCACTCACCCACAATTGCTTTTGCAAAAGATACTAACAAGCAAAATGATCCAGCTTGGAGTCCTATTTTTGAAGGGTTTGATAAAGTTAAAGATTGGGTTGCAGCGAAGGATGTCGATGTATTGTTTTTCATTTTCAATGATCACGTCACATCATTTTTCTTTGATCATTACTCTCCTTTTGTACTTGGGATTGACGATCAGTACGTTACTGCAGACGAGGGTGGTGGTGCACGTAATTTCCCAGCAGCTCAAGCTCATCAAGCGTTGTCACGTCATATAGCTCATAGCTTAGCTGCTCAAGAATTTGATATTTCGACTTTTCAAAAGAAACCTCTTGATCATGGTTTTTTTTCTCCTTACTCAATGATTATCCCGAGTGACCCTAGTGATTGGAAAGGCCGAGTCATCCCGCTACAGGTTGGTGTGCTTCAATTCCCTGCACCAACAGCAAAGCGCTGCTTTAACTTTGGTAAAGCCTTACGAAATGCGATTTTAAGCTTTCCTGAGAATTTGAATGTGGCCATTGTTGCGACTGGTGGCTTGTCTCATCAGGTACATGGTGAACGGTGTGGTTTTAATGATGAGCAATGGGACTCAGAGTTTTTAGAATTACTGGAATCAAACCCAGAGGAGTTGACTAAACTAACGCATGCGGAATATGCCACAAAAGGTGGTATGGAAGGTGCTGAAGTGATCATGTGGCTCATTATGCGCGGTGCATTATCTGATGACTTAACATGTGTACATAAGAGCAGCTATTGTCCTTCGATGACAAATATCGCGACCGTAATTTTTGAAGAGAACACACCATCTGAGAAAATACAACATGACCCTTATGTTCAGCTTCATGGCGTGGAAAAACTAGAGGGTACTTATCCATTTACCATTGAGACAAGTCACAAAGCTTATCGTCTGAATGCCTTTTTAAGGCAGCTGATCGATCCTACTCATCGTGATCGTTTCATTAATGACCAACCAGCATTAATGGAAGAGTTTGGATTAAGCGATATCGAAAAGGAAATGGTCGCAGGGAAACAATGGATTGAATTGATCCGATATGGCGTTATTTTCTTCTGCTTGGAAAAAATGGCAGCTGTTTTAGGTCAATCTAATCCTGAAGTCTATGCCGCCATGCGTGGTGAGACAATTGAAGAATTTCAAGCATCACGAAAAGTCTCAATGACTTATTCTGTGTCAGCTAAATAAGTTGAACTAGCCGTTCGCGTTTTGGCGACCCTTGGGTCGCCTTTTTTTATCTTGATGAAAGGGGACGTCGATTGCTTTGGCAACGTATAATGTTATTAAAATAATATTAGCACGGAGCAATCATGACATCTTTCAATCCTAATTATTTTTCTCCGGATCAACAGTACGACATAGCTATCATTGGAGCGGGAATTGTTGGCTTATCAACCGCTTGGCAATTACTGAAAAAGTATCCTGAAAAACGCTTGGTTGTGTTAGAAAAAGAAGAGCACGTAGCTACTCATCAAACGGGCCATAATTCTGGTGTGATTCATGCGGGTGTTTACTATGCTCCGGGAAGCTTGAAAGCAAGATTTTGCAAAGAAGGAGCGGCCGCAACCAAGTCTTTCTGCCAGCAATATCAGATTCCTTATGAAGAATGCGGTAAGTTGTTAGTGGCAACGAATGAGCTTGAATTACAACGCATGGATGATTTGTTTGAGCGCTGTAAAACCAATGATTTGGAGGTGCATTACTTAACGCAAGCGCAGCTAAAGGAGCGAGAGCCTAATGTGGTTGGTAAAGGGGCGTTATTTGTTCCTTCTACGGGCATCGTTAACTACCGAAAACTCTGTGAAAAACTGTCTGTCTTGGTTCAGGAGTTAGGTGGAGCGATACAGTTAGCAACGCAAGTAAAAGGGCTGAATGAAGATGCCTCTGGCGTTCAAATTGAGACCAATCGAGGCCCATTTTCTGCGCGCTATTTAGTCTCCTGTGGCGGTCTAATGGCCGATCGTCTAACTAAGATGTTAGGTATCGAAACGGACTTTCAAATCGTACCCTTTCGAGGGGAGTACTACCGTTTAAGCCCTCATCATAATCATATTGTTAATCACTTGATTTACCCCATCCCCGATCCTGATCTGCCTTTTTTAGGTGTGCATTTGACACGTATGATTGACGGTTCAGTCACCGTCGGACCCAATGCAGTTCAAGGTTGGAAACGGGAAGGTTATGGTCGTATTAACGTTGATTTGAAAGATGTGGCTACCATGTTTAGCTTTGCTGGTTATTGGCGCCTTCTTAAGGACTATTGGAAAATAGGCCTTAAAGAAACTTATAACTCTTGGTACAAAGCGGGTTACCTGAAGGAAGTCAAAAAATACTGCCCTATGGTGCAACTTTCTGACTTAGAGCCTTATCCAGCAGGTATTCGCGCCCAAGCGGTATTAAAGGATGGCAAGTTGGTACACGATTTCTTATTTGCTCAGAGCAAGCGAACATTGCATGTTTGCAATGCACCTTCTCCTGCCGCGACCAGTGCCTTTCCAATTGGTGCGCACATCCTAGAGAAGCTAGAGCTGCTAATGTCTTAAAGTAGTTTGTAAAAAAACTGGTTAGATCTCTAACTATTGTGGTTAAAAGGCGCAAACAAAGACCAATTGCGGTTTCTTGCTTGATTAGTTGTGTGAATGCAGTCAAATTGAAAATGTAAATTTTCTAAAGGAGAAATGCATGAACATTACATCGAAAGGGATGAGCAAGGTCGTTGTTGGTTCTCTGATCGCTTCCCAGCTGGCTGCATGTGGTACGTTAATTTACCCTGAAAGACAAGGACAAAACGGTGGCAAGCTTGACATAGGCGTGGTGGCATTAGATGCGATAGGATTGCTTTTTTGGTTTGTGCCTGGTGTCGTTGCCTTTGGCGTTGACTTCATTACGGGCGCTATTTATTTACCGAGTGGTGCAGTTGCTCAATTATCTCCAGAGGACATGGAAAAGATGCAGCTGCCTAATGGTGAGCTGAATCAAGAGGCTCTGAAAGGGTGGCTGGTTGAGCGAAATTATCTAGATTCTGAGCAGGTTGATGGTCAGCAATTTATGACCCAAGTGTACCAAACCCCTGACGCATTAAAACGCGCAGTTAATATGGCTTCAAACGAACAATATGCCTCGTTGATGACAATGAAGTAGCTCAAAGCGATTTTTCATACTCGCCAAGCCATTTGGCCAGTAGGTTTCCTAAAGTCTGTTGCTCCTCGGAAGTGAAACTTTCGAGGAGTTTTTTTTGGTTTCCGACATGGTCATCTACCGCAGGGTCAATGACGTTAAGGCCTTGCTCAGTGAGTACTACTCGACAGCTGCGTCGATCTTCTTCATTGATTAAACGTTCCACCCACTGCCTTTCAACTAATTTATCGAGTTTGCTTGATACTGCTCCAGATGAAAGCATGGTTGTTTTATAGAGTTCAGTTGGCGTAAGCGGGCCATTTGCACGGCGAAGCGTTGCCATCAGGTCAAACTCAATGCGACTCATTCCATGCTCATTGATGACTTTCTCAACTGCTGGACTGATGAATTTTTCCATTCTTCCTATGCGACCGATAATTCCCATTGGACTGCAATCTAAGTCTGGGCGGACGTTTTGCCACTGCTTTAGTAACTTTTCAACGTGATCAGGCATAAACCATCTATGTGTGTATTTGTCTTTTGTAAAAGATACTTGATTTGCGGAGTGGAATACAATATCTTTTGCGAAAGTATCTTTTGTAAAAGATAAATTTAATTGGAGGTTCCTTGTATCCGTTTCTTTTGACAGCACTTGCCCCGATTTTGTGGGGCAGTACCTATGCCGCAGTTGGCTTATATTTAACGGATTTATCACCACTTTGGGTCGCTGTGTTTAGGGCGCTTGGAGCGGGGGTGTTCTTGATGCTGTTATTGCGCCGTTTGCCCAGGATGGCGATGAGCAAGGTTGTGATCCTTGGTTTCTTTAATATCGGTGTATTTTTTATTTTGCTTATGGTTGCTGCGTACCGCCTTCCAGGTAGCGTCGCAGGCACGCTAGGTGCCACATTGCCATTGTTGCTAATCGTTATTCAGTGGTTGGCTCAAGGGAAACGTCCCGCTGTTAAGGCGACTCTGAGTGCAGTGGTGGGGTTGCTTGGTGTTCTTTTGCTATTAAACCCATCCGCTAATCTTGATCCAATAGGCGTAGCGTGTGCTTTAGGAGCAACCTTTGTCATTGCTATCGCAACATTGCTGACCCAACACTGGCAGGTGAAAGATATTCTAGGTGTGGCTACATGGCAGTTGCTAACAGCGGGCACACTGCTCATTCCAGTTGCTTGGTTGTGGGAAGGAGCGCCAACAATGGTCACCTTGGAGCAATTGCCTGGGCTTTTCTGGTTAATTATCTTGAATACCGCATTGGGTTACATCATTGCAGTTAACGGTATTAAGCAGATAGGCCCAAATGCGTTTGGTATGCTGTCGCTGCTGAACCCAATGATGGCCGTGGTATTGGGAATGTTTTTAATGGGCGAAACTTTAGGGTTTTGGCAATGGTTTGGCGTTATCTTAATTATCGGCTCTTTAATTGCTTCAAATGTCCGCTGGCGAGGGACGGTACCCGCCAACGTTATACTTGAGAGACAACATGATAAAGTTGCTTAGGGCGTCCACCAGTATTGTAGTTTAAGCTCATACTGACCATACCTTGTTCTTCAAGATATTCGAGGTAGCGGCGTGCAGTGATTCTACTTAAGTCCAACTCATCACCAATTTCCTGTGCAGAAAAAGGGGTGTTGCGCTGTTTGATGTGCTCAATCATCGTGGATAGAGTCGTGGCATCGATGCCTTTAGGCGTTTTTCGTGTGCGTGGTTGGGCTTTATTTTTTCGCATCAAGTCGTCAATCTGAAGTTGATCAATTTTTTCTGATTCTTCGAGCTTTGTTTTGAATGCTATGAAGTCATTTAGAGCTTGATGAACTCGAGAAAGTCTCAGCGGTTTAACTAGGTAATCATTCACACCTAATTGGATAGCTTGTGCAACCGTAGAGGTTTCTCTCTCTGCCGTCGTCATGATGACAGAAGCCTGTATACCTTGTTGACGTATTTCACGTAACAATGTCATGCCATCCCCATCAGGAAGAGTAATATCAAGTAAGATTAAATCTGGAGTCTGAGATAAACACTGGCGAGTTTCTTTTGCCGTTTCTGCTGCAGCACAGACGGTGAATTGAGGGTGCTGGTTGACCGCTTGTTCAAGGGTGTAGCTAGCTTGCTGATCGTCTTCAACGATCAATACAGAATACTGTGTCATTTATTTAACTCACTTTTATCTAAGTACACACTAAATACAGTGGTATGGTCGTCGCTACGTTCCCAGTCTAGGCTTCCATTATATCTCTTCACAATCCGGCTAACCAAGTATAAACCTACACCATGCTCAGACAGATTGGCTTTGCTGCTGACTCCCAGATCGTAGATTCGTTCGGCAATTTTTTCATCAATTCCTAGGCCGGAATCTTCCACTGTTATCATCAAAAAACGAGTGCGGTCGCTGATGAATATACTGGTTTTAGGTTGCTGTTCAGGGTTCTGAAGCGCTGCATAGAATGCGTTTTCAATAAGATTACCAATTAAAGTAATCAGATCGTCATTGACCGATTGGGTGTAGTTTCTTAAATGGCTGTCATCGTCTAGCGAAAACTCAATTCCATGGTCATTAGCATAATTATATTTGCCCAATAACATGCCTGCGATGGGGCTATTTTCAATGCTCTTCACCAGTACACCTAAGATTTTCTGGTGGTAATCGCTTTCTTGCTGAAGATAGTCAATGGCCGCTTGTGTTCGTCCTGCCTGCAAAAGCCCTGAAATAACATTTAGTTTGTTACTATGTTCGTGAGTTTTAGCTCTGAGCTGATTAGCGTAAGCTGTTGTTCGAGCTAACTCTTGCTCTAATTCAGACATGTCTTGTTCGTGATTCAAAACAATTAAATAGCCAGAATCGGTAGTTTCAATATTTAACGGATAAAGTGTTGCTGCAAACTCGTGACGTCCAAGGGTAATAGAGTGCTTGTGGCGGTTATCTAATGCCTCTACGATCAAAAGCGAAAGTCCTTGGGAGAGTTTTGATAATGGTAAGCCAATCAATTGTTCGTGGTCTTGATCGGGGGCTAGCCAATAACTTGCAGCATCATTGATTGCGGTAACACGATGATGCCTATCTATGGCGATGATGCCCTCACGGATGCTTCCAAGTAATAATCGATGCTCTTTAAAGCGTTGGACTATTTCTTCCGGCTCGTATTCTAAAAAGGTCCGTTTAAGCTTACTCATCAACGACAGTGATAACAGAATGGCGATTACATATATAAAACCAAGCCAAAGCACGGCTTCTAAGTAGTAGTTAAATAAAAGGTCTGTAACGGATTGTTGCAAATAACCAATGCTGACAGCGCCAATAATTTCTGTATTTATTGTGATGGGGGCGAAGTTTCTAATGGCTGGACCAAGTGTTCCAGTAGCAACCGTTGTTCTAGTAAGGCCATTCTCTAGAGTAGGGTATATATCATCTCCTATAAATTGTTTACCAACTCGCTTAATAAGAGGATGACTTAAACGTATTCCCGCTTTGTTGGTTACCACAATGTATGAAGCATCTGTTTTAGAGCGGATGGTCTCAATGTAATTCTGTAATGACTCGGTTTGACCAAAATTTGAACGTTGAACAGCGTCAACAACATTTGCATCATTGGCTAAGACGCGAGCTAACTCAATACCACGCTGACTAACGGTGTCTAGATAGGTTTGTTTTGTGATAAACACCATTAGGCTTCCCGATACCACAATAATAAGTGTAATCGTACTAAGAATAATGGCTTTTAAGTAGAATTTAAGTGTCATGGTATTGGCGTTCATTGGCGAATACCTTGCATTATAAAGGACACAAAAGAGCCCTCATAGAGGACTCTTTTGAGGGGGGGGATTTTAAGCAAGCAGTTGGATAGCAAAGGTTGCTAAAATCAACATGAATGCACCACCGATACGTGATGAAATTTGCGCAAACGGCATTAGCTGCATACGTTTGCTGGCAGCCAGTACCGCCACGTCACCAGTACCACCCATGTTAGCCATACATAGACCACCAGTAATTGCCGATTCGATTGGGTAGAAGCCCATTACACGGCCGATGATGCCCGCGCCGATTGCTGCGCCTAATACGGTTGCAAAAACCATTGCAAAGTACATTGGTGTGAGAGCATCAATGATCTGGTTCAGGTCCGTGTAGGCAACACCGATGCCCACAAGTAATGCTGGGGTTAAGTTGCTAACAACGAACGTGTACCAAGCGTGAGCTGCTTTTTCTAGGCGCTCAGGCATTAGACCAGAGACTTTGATCAAAGCGATGGATAGGATCATCAATGCGTATGTGTGCATGCTGATAACCGTTGATAGCAATGTGCCTAGGAAGAACATGCTGATAGCAATCAGTGCGCCCATACCAAGCTTTTTAACATCCAAAGAATCGTTGGACGTTGACTTGTCTTCAATCGCTTCTTCTGAGCCACGGATAAGCTCGCCGTTACCCGTCCAAGAAGGCTTCATATTGCCCACTTTGTTCAACAAGCCTGCGATGACAATGGCAATAGCGTTACCGATGGCTAGAGCTGGAACCATTTGCGACATCAGTGTCGAAGCGTCCATACCAGTACGCCCCGACATGATTTCAACAAGTGGTACTGCGCCAGCGCCCATGCCGCCACCCATGATAGGTAGGGCGATCAACATTAGCGATTCGAACAAGTTCTTGCCAAAGAATAAGCCAATAACGCCAGCGAATAGGAATGAGACTGCTACTGCCCCTAAAATAACAGGAATGTATTTAAGTGCTGCTTTTTTAAGAGTATCCGTACTCATGCCTAAAATAGAACCTGTCACTAGGCTGGCTACATAAAAAGAAAGGAAGCCACCGCTCTTCGTGAACGTTGTTATTTGCTTTTCAATGTCGCCTGACAAGAATCCACTGTGGAAAAGGTATGATGAACCAAAGATAACGACAATAGCACCACCACCAAAGAATTGGTTGATAATAGGGGTGCGGTCACCTAAGTAGTTCAGAATGAAACCGACAATAACCATTGCGCCTAATGCGCCAATCATACCGCCTGGTAATTGGTTAAAGAAGGTTGCAAGTAGGATAACAAACGCTGCGATCAATAGAACAATTTTTACTTCACGCTGGTCGTTTGGGGAGACTGCTTCGTTAGTGATCATGAAGGATACTCTCTATAAAAGTTTGTGATTATTATTGGCGGAGCAGTCTACCAATCTCTGATATTTACAGAAGTCTTGCTTGAATTAAGAAAGTAAACAGTCGATCTGAAACTTTTGTAACCTAAGCAAGTTAATTTTATGTTTTGAAGATTTTTCTAGAGACAGAAATACTTTGTTCAAATAACAAAAAAGCTCTGAATTTTATGGAAATTCAGAGCTTTTTAAGACTTTTACTGATCTTTTGGTCTTAGTAATTGGCTTTGAAGCCAATCCTGAAACCACCCCAATGCTTACCGTTCACATAAATTGGAATTGATAAATCATGCAAGATGTCACCTGTGTCACGCTTATAAGTTTGCAACAAAAATGAATCTGTATGGCTACCACAGCGTCGCCCCGTCGGATCATCAAAGATCCGTTTGGTACGATTATTAATCAAGTCTTTTTCATATTCTCCGGTTAAAGGTTGTGAGTAACGGCGATTGTGAGTAGGGAAATAGCCTTTACGATCAACGGCCCCCGCATACAAAATGTGATTATGTCGGTTAAGAATCGGTTCTTGAATGTCGGGCAAGGACTGATCCGTCATTTTGTCGTATGAAGTAGAGAATTTCGTTGGATTAGTGTTGGCGATGGGTGTGTAATTTTGCTCAAACAAAGCATTCTCACTGATTTTTCCCTGAGAAATCCAAGTTTCGAAAAGCTGACCGATTTGCTCTGCTGCCTTACGTCCCTCTGCTAGTGTTTCAGAAAAAAAGCTTTCATGTGTGATACCGTCTAAGGCAAGGAAAACACTTTCTGCGCCTTGGCTCAATCCATTCGCTTGGCTAGACAGCTCCTCACTGCGAATGGATAGCGTTGCTAATGCAGCACTGATGTCATCAATTGAACCATTGATTTGTAAGCTAGTGGTTTGAAACCCAAGGCTGGATTGTTTAATCTCTTCCATTGATTGGGAAGCCTCTTGAACGTCTTGAGTTATACCTAAAAAAGTTTGCGTAACTTCCGTTAACTCATCCTCTAACAAGCGGCTTTGTTCAGTGACTTGGGCCATGTCATCCCGAGTGCGTAAAGTATTACTTCGTACTTCATTAAGCATGTCTGCAATTTGTTGAGAAGCTTCTGCACTCTTTGCTGCGAGCGTTCTTACCTCATCGGCTACTACAGCAAAGCCTCGCCCTTGTTCACCAGCACGAGCAGCTTCTATTGCAGCATTCAGTGCCAACAGGTTAGTTTGCTCGGAAACCCCTTTTATAACATCTGTAATAGTTTCAATATCATCAGCACTTTGCTTAAGTCGTTCTAATTGCTCTGCAGCACTGTTGACTGCTAGCGCTAAAGAGGAAACACGTTCGGCACCTTCTCTCAATTTATGTTCTGATTGTGACGCTGCGTTTGCAGTTTGTTCCATTGTTTGGTTAACGTTGACGATATGATTTGAAAGCTCTTCACCAGTACGGCTAAGGTCAGAGGTTGCCCCAGAAATCTGCTGACTGTGATTTTCAACCTCTTGGATATTTTTAGTAAGGCTATCTACGGCATAAGAGACCTCGGCAGAATTAATAGCCATCTTCGATGCCGTAGAAGAAACCGATGATGCGATGTGTGAAGTGCTGTTTTTAGGTTGGCTGCTATGAGTCGCTTGGTGGTTAGGGGACTCTTTTTTCAGAAAGGGTTGATGGCTCACCATGGCTATGACCCCGTTGGCTGCACAAATCATGGTTGCTAACACTGCAAACCATAATGGGATTCCACTGACTACCACAGACGCGATCGCGACAATGACCATTACAATGGTTGCAATCCAAATTCGCACCATACTGCTATCTCCGAATTATTATCGTTGTTTTTGAATTACATCACTCGGGGCATTGCTTTGCATTAGTATTGCGACGAAAGTATTAAGTAAAATGTTGATTTCATCCTAATGAAAAGACAAAGGAACTCGTTGATACGTATCGATACCACAGGTGACTTACGTTAGTCTTTAAAGATTACCTGAATTGATAGAGGTTAAAGATGACTTCAGTTATAAAACAACGCCTAAAGCTTGAAATGTTTTGGCCAACGTTTGATCCTTTCCTATTTTGTGCATTTCATAATGACCGTTTTCCCAATGGCAATGGTTCACTAGGTCCTGATGCCTCATTGGCTGGAAGAAGGATAGGGCAAGATTTTGTAGGTATTGATGGATGGCGCATGTACCACGGAAGCAAAGTCCCCGGATTTCCTGCTCACCCGCACCGTGGCTTTGAAACGGTTACAATCGTCAATGAAGGCTTTGTTGATCATGCGGACTCAATGGGTGCGGCAGGACGATATGGTGAGGGTGATACACAGTGGATGACCGCTGGTAAAGGTGTTCAGCACTCTGAAATGTTTCCTCTCGTTTATCAAGATAAACCTAACCCTATTGAGCTGTTTCAAGTTTGGTTGAATTTACCTGCCAAAAACAAAATGGTTGAGCCTCATTTTGCTATGTTGTGGAATGAGCAAACACCGATAGCCGAAGTGCAAGATGAATCGGGTCATAAGGCGAGAGTTAAAGTGGTGGCGGGGTCATACCAAAATCCAAATGGTGAAACCGTCACCCCCTTATCACCACCACCAGATTCATGGGCAGGGGCGGATCAAAATGAGGTGGCAATTTGGATTATAGACCTTGAACCTCATGCTAGCTGGACTTTGCCAGCAGCGAGCGCTGAACTTAACCGAACTCTTTACTTTTTTGAAGGGCAGGCGGGTACATTTGATGCCGCAGACGTTGCAGTCGGAGAAGCATATGCTTTAGAAAGTAGCTCTGAAGTTGTGATCCGAAATGCTGGAGTGAAGGCAAGATTTCTTCTTTTGCAAGGTCGTCCTATTGGTGAGCCTGTACAGCAGCATGGTCCATTTGTGATGAACACACGTCAAGAATTACAACAAGCGTTTTATGATTATCAGCGTACCCAATTTGGTGGTTGGCCATGGTCTGAGAGTGATCAGACACATGGTGTAGAGAAAGGTCGGTTTGCAAAATTTGCTGATGGTACAGTGGAAACACCATAATGCAATTTAAGCTTTGAAAACCCAAACCTTAGATAAAGAAAAGTTAATAATCATACCGGCAAGGACGCCAGGTATAATCGCAACATAAGGAAAAATGGCATAGTTTGTGAAACCTTGAACTTCTCCAAACCACATCATTATTACGAATCCGCCCCAATTTGGAATAAAGCCAACCAACGATGCTAGAAAAAATTTGCCCCATTGTTGATGAGGCTTTTCGGCATGTTCTGCATCTTGAAAGGTAAAAACACGATTCAGCCACCAGTTTGAGGTGACTGCGCCCCAAAAGGATACTGCCCTAGCAGTTGGATAAGGTAACCAATGGGAAAGTAGCCAAAGGATACTAATGTCTACAAGAAAACCAATGCTGCCAACTAGGCCAAATTTAATAAATTGTCGTTTCACTAAAAAGTCGCTTGTTCTGAACGAAAGGAAATTACATTCCAAGTAGGAATGCCAGTAATTCTAATTATTCCTTTTACAAATAGGAATAAGGGGAGCATTCTTCCTGCCTTTCTAAACGCAAGGAAAAACTTTCGACATGTGGATCTTCGTCACTCTGTTTGCTGCAGCTTGCCAAGCTCTTAGAACAGCACATCAAAAAACATTATCACAAGAGCAAGGTTTTTTACATGCCACAATGGCTCGATCTCTCTATGGCCTGCCGCTGGTCTCTATTTATTTAGTTGTCTGTTGGTTAATGGTTGGTGAAATTAAATTTCCAGAGATGGGTAGGTTTATATTGTTTGCCAGTATTTGCGCATCGGCTCAAGTGCTGGCGACCTATTTGATGCTTAGAGTTTTTCAATCTGGAAGTTTTGCATTGGGAACGTTACTGGCAAAGACAGAAGCTGTTTTGGCTGCTTTAATTGGAATTCCACTGTTGCACTATTCTTTAAGTGTCATGGGGTGGGTAGGAGTTTTGCTTGGTGTGGCCGGTGCACTGGTGATGAGTTTACGTTTAGAAACGCTACGTCAAGTTCATAAGGATATTTCTCTAATGGCAGGGCTTGGTAGTGGTTTATGTTTTGCTATCACGTCTGTTACGGCTGCAATGGCGAGCCACTCTCTACAAGGATCTTTGATTACCAGCGCTGGCGTCACTTTATGGTATGTACTAGCCTTTCAATCGGTTGTGCTGTGTTCTCTACAGATTTATAAGGCCAAAGATATTAAGGCGCCATTGAACCGATCGGTGCGATTGAGTTGGAAGGTGGGCATTCTAAGCTCTCTCGGTTCAATTGGCTGGTTTACAGCTTTTGCTTTGGTGAACCCAGCATTAGTTAAGACGCTCGGCCAAGCTGAAATACTAGGGACTTTGTATTTATCTAAGCGGCGTTTTAATGAACGTATTTCAACTCAGCAATGGCTTGGTGGTGTTATGATCGTTGCGAGTGTAATGTTGGTCACAATCGCAACAATTTAAATGAGATTAAAATGCAATCAAATCATATTAATTATGTCGAAATGGCTGCCTGTGACTTAGAAGCCAATAAACGCTTTTTCGAACAGGCCTTTGGTTGGAGCTTTGAGGACTTTGGGCCGGATTACACCGCGTTTAAAAATTCAGGTTTAGATGGAGGCTTTTTTCGAGCCAATTACACATCACGACCACAAAACGGCGCTGCGTTGGTGGTGTTATACAGCGATGACTTAGAAGCAACCTTGGAAACTGTTCATCTTTATGGCGGGAGTATTGAACAAGAAATTTTCGAGTTTCCAGGTGGCCGACGTTTTCACTTTCTGGATCCATGCGGTAATGAGTGGGCGGTATGGTCTAAATTATAAGTCTCTGTCACATTTGGAGGGGTGCAATGAATGAGTTAGTTAACAGTGAATTTATTAGTTGTCCATATTGTGGCGAAACGATTGAGGTTCTGTTTGAGCAAACAGATGAAAGTTACGAATATATTGAAGACTGTCAGGTTTGTTGTCGCCCGATTGTTTTTCATGTGGAAGTGAGTATTTCAGGAGAGGAGACGCTCTACGTCCACTCTGAAAATGATACGTTTTAACCTAGCTTCAGTTACGCTTTTTGATCTTAGATTTAAAGTCAACTTTAAAATTTTGCAGGTGTACATCGAGTGCATCACAGGAAATATTAATCTCGCGTACAGACAAAAAGAGCGAATATAGTAAGCAAGCTAAGCTGGCTGCGAAAATATAGCCGCCAGCCGTTTCATAATTCCAGTAAAGCGCCAGCATAGAAACAACACAGAGACAAAAGCTAATAACTCCAGCCTCTTGCATACGACGAATCAAATAAATACGTTTTCTAAGATTGGCAATTTGCTGTTGCGTGCTTTCAGTACTGTGTTCTGGGTCAAAGTTTCGAATCAAAGAGGCTAAGGTGACGAAACGGTTTGTGTAGGCTAGCAGTAGTAATGACACTGCAGGGAAAAGCATGGCTGGTGTGGTAAGTGATATGGTCATTGGTATCATCTGGTCGTGTAGAAGTTACCAGAATCATCCACTAAGCCTTTAATGCTTTCAACCAGCCAAGTGATTTTTAACGAAACTAACATGTTTTTGTAAGTTTCGTTATCCAATTATTCTTCAGTAAACTCCCCAATGACTCCTTTAAGCCAGCTCTGTTGGATTTCATCATAAGAGTGGCCTTTTGCAATTAGCCAATGTAGCTTTGAAAATGCCGCTTCTAAGGTAATATCTTTACCATCTAGAACGGATAGCCGCTCCAGTAAAGAGCCCGCGGCGTAAGCGCCTTGAGATGTGCCACCATGGGAACACTGAGTTACATTCACAACAACCTTCTTAGCAGCTTGCATCGCTTGCAAAAATTCGACATAGCTCTCATTAGAATCCGCAATATTGCCTGCCCCATAGGTTTGCAAAACGACAGCACGGCATTGATCGTCTTCTAAAAAGCCTTGGTAAGCGCTTTTAGGCATGCTCGGGTAGAGAGGTAAAACAGCAACGGAATGGTTTAAAAACGTAAAATTTCTAACAACAGGTGAGCATAAAGAGTCATTGCTATTTCTTGTTCCTACGTAGGTCTTATGAATAGATAGCTTTGCCAGAGGTTCAGCATTAAAGGACTGGAACGCAGCAAAATCATGACTACTGAATTTTGTCACACGACTACCTTGCATCAAAGTGTGGTGAAACAAGACGGTTGTCATGCCGAAACTACTCTCTGCCGCAAGAGCTAAAGCTGCTTCAAGGTTGTTGATACCGTCACTTCGGCTCATGCCGAGAGGAATTTGCGAGCCGGTAATAATTACATTCTTATCGCATTGACCTAGCATGAAAGAAAGCACCGCTGAAGTGTAGGCAAGTGTATCCGTTCCATGCAAAACGATAAAACCGCTATAGTCTGCCCAATTTTCTTGTAAGGTGTCGTAAATCTTACCCCAATGATCTGGGGTTATGTTTGAACTATCAATCAGTGGGTTTAGTTCAATCACATCAAAGTTTGGTAACCCTTGTAAACTCTCACCTAAGGTGTCATGAATACGTTCGTATAGGCCTTCTGATGGTGCAAGCCCTTTTTCGGTATGAACCATTCCAATAGTGCCACCTGTATACACGATAAGAATTTTGTCTGTCACGTTATCTCCTTATGATTCGCTCTTTGTTCGCATCGGAGCGATCATGTTTTCTGGCTTTAATAGCTCGTTCAACTCATCTTCTGTAAGCAAGTCTTCTTGCAGTATAAGAGACTTAACTGTCATGCCGCTCAGTAACGCTTGTCGAGCAATACGTGAGGAGTTTGAGTAGCCAATGTGTGGCACCAAAGCTGTAATGATGCCAATACTATTCTCGACATGTGCCAAACAAGCCTCCTGGTTAGCTTGAATGCCTCGGACACATTTGTGCTCTAACATATGGCAAGCTTGTTTTAGCATTTTTAGCGAGTTTAAAAGATTATAGATAATCATTGGCTCCATCGCGTTTAGCTGGAGCTGGCCAGCCTCGGCTGCAAGGGTAACAGCCAAGTCAGATGCCATGACCTGATATGCTGTTTGGTTCATAGCTTCAGGTATCACTGGATTGACTTTGCCCGGCATGATGGATGAGCCGGGTTGCATTTCTGGCAGCTTTATTTCACCGAAACCAGTTCGTGGGCCGCTAGAAAGTAGGCGTAAGTCATTGCTCATCTTACTCAATTTAATAGCTAAACGCTTCAAAATCCCAGAGAAGAATACAAATGCGCCCATATCTGATGTTGCTTCAACTAGATTTGATGCTGGCACAAGCGGCTTATGCGACAGGACAGCGAGCTTCTCTATGACCTTATTTGAATAGCCTTCTGGGGTATTAAGCCCAGTGCCAATCGCTGTTCCGCCTAAATTCACCTCACACAATAATAAGCAAGCTTCTTTTATTCGATCTAAATCTTCGCCAAGAGTGACAGCAAAAGCGTCGAATTCTTGACCAAGTGTCATTGGTACAGCATCTTGTAGCTGGGTGCGTCCCATTTTTAGGACATTAGCAAACTCTTTCCCTTTTTCCTCAAGAGCAGACTTTAATGATGCCAGAGTTGGAACAAAGTTATCCGCTGCAAATTGAATTCCTAAGCATGCTGCCGTAGGGTAGGCATCATTAGTTGACTGAGAGCGGTTTACATCATCGTTTGGGTGAAGGAATTGGTATTCACCAAGTCGATGACCTAATTTCGTTAGGGCGATATTCGCTATAACCTCGTTGGCATTCATATTAGTGGACGTCCCGGCACCACCTTGAATGACATCGACGATAAACTGTTCATGGTATTTACCATTGATTAGGTCTTGGCATGCGTAAACGATTGCATCAGCTTTGGGTTCACTTAAAAGGCCAAAGTCCTGATTTGTCCTAGCTGCGGCGGCTTTTACCATCGCAAGAGCTTTTAGTAACTCCGGAAAATGAGAAATCGGTACGCCAGTGATTGAAAAGTTTTGAGCAGCTCTTAGTGTCTGAATGCCATAATAGGCATCTTCAGGCACATCTAAAGTGCCTAATAGGTCGTATTCTGAACGGGTGCTCATAATGTCCTCTAAAACTAATTTGAACGTACGAAGGTATAAAGTGATTCGTGTTTGTGTTGCTGATTCACTGTATTGAATAGAAAAAACAAATGAAAAGGCAGTTTGTAAGCTGGTTATTTATGGCGTTATTTGGTGTTTTAGTAGCACCAAATAACGCTATTGTATTGGAAATGACCAGCCTACTGATGTTATAACTTGCTTACAAAAAAGGGGGGGGCTATGAACGAAAATTTTCCAGAGAACTTAAGGTTACTCTGTAGCTATTATAAATCCATTGCAGATGTTTGTCGGCGATTGTCTATTAATCGGCCGCAATTTAACCGTTATTTAAGCGGAACAACATTTCCATCTAATAGCACTTTAAGAAGAATCTGTGATTTCTTTGGTGTTGAAGAGCATGAAATTTTGTTACCACACACGCAGTTTAGACGCTTGCTGCAAGTAAGGCCAATTGCTGAACAAGAGCCTATTGCTGCTACACCAGAACAACAGTACTTCGAAAAGCTAAACAGCATCGGTCAGCACGGTGTTGATAAGTATATTGGTTACTATTTTGAATACTATTTGTCTATGGCTTATCCAGGTAAAGTATTACGAACGCTAGTATGTATGGAGCGACAGGGAAATAAAACCTATTACCAGCGCACTGAGCGTTTAAATCCACGACGATCTGGGAAACCATTTCATGGCATGTACAAAGGTGTGATGCAATTTCTAGGAGATCGGATATTCCTACACGACTACGAGACATTAACAAATTTAGAAATGACTCAAACGATCCTGTACCCTACGTTTAAAAATCGAGTAGATCGATTGACTGGGCTGCGGTTAGGTGTCTCAGGAAGTGGTGAGAGGATGCCTTGCTGTACTCGTGTGGTCTATGAATTTATTGGGAAAGAGATAAAGCGTAACAAAGTATTTCCTTTACTAGGGTTATATGATTTTGATGACGAACGTTTAGATGACGATATACGTGACTCAATTAAAAATGACATTGCCGTAGGTGAATGGCATTTCAGAGCGCGTTTTTGATCTGGTTCGTTTATTTTGAGTTATTCAGGAGTGATATCGAATGCAAGATAAGACAGTTTGGCAAACTCGTAATTTGGATGATCATTTATCTAGAGTTGCTTCTGATATTCTCAATCAAGCTGAGCATGTCTTTATCAATCCATTTATTGTTCCTAATTTTCTCAAGACGGGCAAGCTGTCCGGTGCTGTCGTTTCAGTTAAGGCGACGTTTGATGTTGCAGGCTATCCTACAACAATGGGCTCAAGGCTGCTGGGCGGGAGGGCGGCGTCCGTTGATGCTGAGGTTATCACAAGGTTAAAACATGAAGGCGCTAGCTTGATAGGCCATACGAATATGACTGAGCTGGCCTATTCTGGCGTGGGACTTAATCCGCATTATGGCACTCCCGAAAACCCTCTTCTTAAAAATCGCATTACAGGAGGCTCTACTAGTGGAGGAGCCGTTTCTGTTGCGAGTGGTCTAGCGGATATGGCGCTTGGGACCGATACCGGTGGCTCTTTACGTATTCCTGCCGCCTTCTGTGGGTTAGTTGGCTTTAAGCCAAGTCAGCAGAGTGTTTCGAGGGAAGGGTGTCTACCTTTATCAGAGTCCTTAGACAGTATTGGCGTTATGGCTAATAATGTTCACGACTGCGAATTGGTTTGGCGTATCCTCGGAAAGGCCTCTGAAAGTCCTAATTTTAGGCAAGCACCGTGTTTTAAAATAGCCAATAACTTTGGCTTAACCGATTTATCACCTGAGGTAGAAAAGGGCTTTAATGCCGTGCTTACACTTTTACAACAGCAGGGAATCTTGATTCAAAAAGAAGAGAACTCTTTGTTCGAAAACTATAAGCAACTTCCAGTATGGCAGTTTTCTGCGGTCGAAAGTCGTCGCTATTATCAGCAGAGTTTTGACTTAAACAGTGAGTTGCTCGATCCTAGGGTCCGACAGCGTATCGCCAGGGGCGAAAGTGTTTCAAATGAAGAGTTTGCAGGCTTAAAATCTGCTCGAAATGAACTTATTAAGGCGTTTGAGAAACATGAAAACAACAGTGTTTTCTTAATGCCAACCGTTGCTTGTACGGCACCAAAGTTAACTGACTTTGAGAGTGATGAAGACTTTAATCGCGTTAATTTGTTGTGCCTACGCAATACATCATTCGCTAATGTCATTGATGGTTGCAGTATCTCTTTGCCCTTTGTTTTTGAAGGTGAACAAATGGGTCTAATGTTAACGTCAAGAAACGGCTTTGATACAAATCTACTCGCAATTGCGAAACGCTTCGAGCAGCATTTAGCGCTACTGTGACTTTCCTCTCAACTGCTTTGAAGTCCTGCAAAAGTATTTTCAGAATCTATTAATATTTCTTGAGTTATATCTGGCTACTCCTGTCATTGCTTAAAATTTATAAGTCTGTCATTTAAAAGTAAAACTGCGCTCTTAGCTTTGTCTTATCGGTTAACTACAATGTGATGAAATGTATCTTTGTGCATTTAAGTGTGTCTAATTTGCCTTTTATTTGCACATATTCCTTTTAATAATCATATTTTTTTGTGTGGTAAAATGACATTTATCAGTTTTCTAGTGATAGGTGAGTTATTTTTGTAAAATTTTTTTTCTTTCATGTTCTCTAATATAGGTTTTCTTGGCATTATGCCCCCGAAAACCGGATGTTTATAAAATTTTCTAATGGATCAACAATGCGTCAGAACCTTCCCGTTACACAGCATGAGCAAAAGTTCCCTAGTCAAAATACTTTGCTCATTTCCACGACCGATTTAAAAGGTCGTATAGTTAGTTGTAATCAGGCGTTCATTAATATCAGTGGTTATTCTAAGCGTGAATTAATTGGTCAGCCGCATAATTTGGTTCGTCATCCAGATATGCCCGCTGCTGCTTTTGAGAATATGTGGCGCAATTTAAAATCTGGTAACGCCTGGATGGGGTTGGTCAAAAACCGCTGTAAAAACGGGGATTTTTATTGGGTTGATGCCTATGTCATGCCTATTTATGAAAATGATCAGGTGGTTGGTTATGAATCCGTTCGCTCGTGCCCTGCTCGAGAAGACATTAAACGGGCGGAAAAGGTTTACCAATCCATTAACAAGGGCAAGAGTGATGGCCAATTTTTAACGTGGCTTCGTTCTCCTGTTTTAGCAATAAGTGTTGCGGCGTTGCTTGTTGTGGCATTTAGTACTTTTTGGGGCGATATGCTTTCTGGGTTAATTGCGGCCCTGATGATGAGCCTCGGCTTTAGTGGATGGTTAGCCTATCGATTAAATGCATTACCAAAAATGATTTTAAATGCGATGGGCAATAACGCGTTTACAGATCCTTTGATTTCAACTACTTACTGTTCGGATAGTAAAGATATTGCGCGAGTTTTAACCGGCCTTAAATCCTTGAGAAGTCGGATGATTACTGTGTTAGCGCGAATAGAAGAAGCCAGTGTTGATGTTGAAGATGGAATGACTTCTTGTTATCAAAACTTAGCGAATGGACAAGAAAAGCTTGCTGATCAAAATAATCAAACTGACATGATCGCTACCGCCATGACGGAAATGTCTTCCACAACTGAGGAAATGTCTCGTCATGTAACCGAAACAGCTGATATTACTCAGTCCTGTGCAAGCTTAACTGAGAAAGCAGCTGGGCTCGGTAGCCAAGTAAAAGACTCAATAGCTGATTTGGGCAGGCAAGTCCAGGCAATTGAAGCGGCTATCGAAAGTGTTCAAGAGCAAACAAATCTTATTTCTACAGCGACTCAATCGATTGACCAGATTGCGGAGCAAACCAATTTACTGGCTCTCAACGCGGCCATTGAAGCGGCCCGTGCAGGAGAGCATGGACGCGGATTTGCGGTCGTTGCCGACGAAGTGCGTCATTTGGCCTCGAAAACACAAGCATTGACCCATGATATTGAGTCACAGGTTAGACTCCTACAGGATTCCGTAAAGCAAACTATGGTTCAAGCACAAGACAGTGGCAGAAGTTCTGAGGTAACTATTTCGCTTGTTGCCGAAGAAGAATCGTTGGTGCAAGACGCTACAAGTCAGATCTCTGATATTGCCGATCGAACTATGCAAATGTCGGCTGCAGCGGTTCAGCAGGCAAGTGTATTGGAAGAAACAAGTGGGCAAGTTATCCGTGTTGCTCAACTTGCTAGCGAGAACTCTGAATTAATGACGGTGTTGACTACCGCTGTTTCAGATGCCAAAAAAGCTTCAAATAATATGCATGAATTGGTTCAGCGCTTTAGGAAATAGTTATGTCAGAAGAGGGATCTTTATATCAAGCGCTAATTAATGCTGCGGCAGATGGCATTATTATGATCGACTGCAGGGGCAGAATAGAAACTTTTTCTCCTGCAGCAGAAGCGTTGTTTGGCTACAGTGCGGATGAAGTTATTGGGCAGAACGTTTCTATTCTGATGCCTAGTGATATGGCAAGTCAGCACGATGGTTATTTACAGAATCATGTGCGTACAGGGAATGAGGCCATCATCGGCAAAGGTCGTGAAGTGACAGGGCGTCGTAAAAATGGCGAATTGTTTGAGATGCATTTGTCCGTTGGCAAAGCGATGGGTAGGGATGGTCAACCGTCGTTCGTAGGTATATGTCACGATTTAACTGACTACAAAACCGCTTTATATCAACTTCAACGAGTGGATACTCGATATCAATCTGTTTTAGATAGCCAAGGGTTGCTGATTGTCCGCATGTCATTAAACGGTGATGTGTTGTTATCAAATCAGGCATTCGAAAACTTCCTGGCAGAGCTTCCAAAACGTGATCACTTTAAGTTTGTAGATTGCTTGCAAGGTAACGATATTGATACTTTTCAATCGCATTTAAGTTCTTTGCGAGAAGAAGGTAATACCGAGTTTAAGCTTATGCTAACCATGAAATCACTTGGCCAGTCGTCCTGTGAGGTAGAGTGGTGGATTAGGCGTGTCATGGACCCTGATGGTGTTCATATTCAGGCAGTAGGGATTGATGTGTCTGAAAAAGTATTGGCGTCGAATGAGGCGTATTTACTAAAACACTTTGATCCAGTGACTAAGCTGCCTAATGTAGATTTTTTGCGCAAAAAGTTTGCTGAGTCTGAAAGGTGTCATCCAGATCAGTCGTTTGTATTTGTTCAATTTGAGCTAGTGAGTTTTCAGCGCATGAGGAAGCTTGGAAGTGATTTAGAGGTTGATGAAAACCTTCGCTTTCTTGCGTCAACATTTAAGCAAGATCCAAGTGTAGAGGCGGTGAGTCGCATTGCCCAAGGACGCTTCTTGATTATATATAGGGCTCCTAGGCAACATGATGCAAAAGAGGTGGTATCTACGTATTTAAACTATTTGGAACAGCGAATTCAAGCTCAATCAATAGTAGCGCCAGAATGGCGGGCTGGTTGTGCGCCTCACTGGGAAGGAACCTCTTTTGATCATACTTTAGCGTGTTCTGAGATGGCGCTAAGTTATTCGCACCAAAAAAATCATGCCATTGTTTTTTATAGTTCTGAAATTCAAAAACTTTGTGAAAGAACAAAAATTTTACACAGGCGTTTGGTGAATGCTCTGGCATTTGGTCACATTAAAGTGTTCATGCAGCCGAAAATTAATCTTAAAACTCATACTATCTGTGGTTTTGAGGCTTTGATGCGCTGGAGTGATGATATTTTGGGATTCGTGTCGCCCTTTGAGATCATTCAAGTGGTACAAGAGCTCGGTTTAGAGGCTGAGTTAGATCGCTATATTATTACTAAAACTTTGAATGCTATTTCTGAACACAAAACATTATTTTCTACTGAAGCACCTGTATCAATAAACATTTCAGCAAAAAGCTTCATTCGAAGGGATGTTATTGAGCACTTGGTGTACGGTATTGCCGAGCGTGATCTTTGTTATCAAATGGTTGAAGTCGAAGTAACGGAAGATGCAGTATTGTCGATCGATGAAGTGGTCAAAACAAACGCTAAGCTATTGCAAGAGCATAAAATAAATATCTGCCTTGATGATTTTGGAACTGGCTATTCTGCATTGAGTTATCTTGGCAAGCTGCCTTTGGATAATCTAAAGATTGATCGTGCTTTCGTTAAAGAAATACACACAGAACGCGGTAAAGTCATGCTAGAAGCCATTGTTTCTATCGCAAAATCTCTTGATCTGACAGTTACTGCTGAGGGAGTGGAAGAATCAGATCAATGTGCCATGTTGGAAGAGATGGGCTGCGACTTTGCTCAAGGTTTCTTATTTTCAAAGGCGCTCCCAATGGAAGAGCTTAACTGCTTTTTGTCAGCTTGGGGCCATTAAACATTTATTACCCATCTACTTATGCGTATCTAAGTCGGTCATAAGTAGAGCTTTAATCTGTAAGCTTAATGAAATAATTTCGTTACGAAACAGTCACTAAATCATCACTTCATTGTCATTCTTTGTTGGCTTAATAACTGTCGAATTTATAAATAACTGCGCAGCCAGCGCGTATACAAATTAAAACGATAGTTATTGAGGGAATACCCATGTCAGTTAAGCAAGATCAAATGCTAGGTTTTGATGAGCATGATGAATTAGTACGTCCAGCTGCAGAAGTAGTGGAATTTGAAGAAACAGCCAAGGCTATGGTGTCACGTCGTGGCTTCTTGACTGGTGGTGCGGCAGTTGGTGCAACAGCATTCGTAATGGGCTCAACAACACTTGCGGCCGGTAATGCTTTGGCAGGCGAAGAAATGAAAATGTCCCGCCTTGCGTTTGAAATGGTAAAAGCGAATGCGCTAGACACTGTGACGGTACCTAAAGGTTACAACTGGCAAGTACTAGCGTCTTGGGGTGAGCCATTGTTCTCAAATGCCCCAGCTTTTGATCCAGCAACAGGCGGTACTGGTGCTTCTCAAGAAATGGCCTTCGGTGATCACAACGATGGTATGGCGTTGTTCACTCACAATGGTCGTCAAATTCTTTGTGTTAACAACGAGTACACAAATGCGACAACGCTTCATGCTAACCGTGCAGATGGTAAGCCGATCAATGCGGATGACGTGCGTAAAAACAAAGCAGCACATGGTGTGTCTGTGGTTGAAATCGCCCGTAAAGACGGCAAATGGGGCATTGTAAAAGATTCTGAGTTTAACCGTCGTATCACAGCGGATACTGAAATGGACATCACAGGTCCGGCACGCGGCCATGACCTAATGAAAACCAAAGCAGACCCTAAAGGCGTCGTTGCAAAAGGTACTTGGAATAACTGTGGTAATGGTCAAACCCCTTGGGGTACTTACCTAACGTGTGAAGAGAACTTCAATGGTTACTTCTCTTCAAGCAATAAAAACTTGGCGCTTACACCACAAATGAAGCGTTACGGCATTAGCCATGATGATCGTGGTTACAACTGGGCCTTAGCGGATGCGCGTTTTGATCTTTCTAAAGATCCACAAGAGCCAAACCGTTTTGGTTACATCGTCGAAATCGATCCACTGAATCCAACTGCACGCCCTAAAAAGCGTACAGCGCTAGGTCGTTTTAAGCACGAAAACGCGGAAGTTGAAGTGGCGGCAAACGGTCATGTTGTAGTGTATCTTGGTGATGACGAGCGTGGTGAATTCCTATACCGCTTCGTATCTAAAAACAAATACGTTGTCGGTGGTGACAACACAGATCTTCTAGAAG
This sequence comes from Marinomonas ostreistagni, assembly GCF_016461785.1. Lineage (GTDB taxonomy): Bacteria > Pseudomonadota > Gammaproteobacteria > Pseudomonadales > Marinomonadaceae > Marinomonas > Marinomonas ostreistagni_A. Next base: position 59,431 of record NZ_JAEMUH010000013.1, read on the forward strand.
AAGGTACTCTGTATGTTGCGAAATTCAACGAAAACAACACGGGTCACTGGATTGCACTAACACCAGAAGCAACAGGCATGACAGCGCCAGAAATCGCTATCTACACTCGTGAAGCGGCGTCTAAAGTGGGTGCGACGACGATGGACCGTCCTGAGTGGGTGGCATCTAACCCGAACAAAGCGGAAGTTTACTGTGCGCTAACGAATAACAAAAACCGTGGTGTTAAACCAAATGCGGGCGGTGATGAAACCCCAGCAGTGGGTCCAAACCCACGCGTTAAAAACAACTACGGTCAGATCGTTCGTTGGCAGCCCGCTAACCAAGATCACACAGCTGAGAAATTCTCTTGGGATCTATTCGTCCTAGCAGGCAACCCAGCTGTTTACGATGACGCTTACGCTGGCTCTAAGAACGTCAACAAAGACAACATGTTTAACTCTCCAGATGGTCTGAAATTCGATAAGAAAGGTATGCTGTGGATTCAAACAGACGGTAACTACTCAAACGAAAAAGACTTTGCTGGTCAAGGTAACAACCAAATGTTGGTGGCTGATCCTGAAACAGGCGAAATCAAGCGTTTCCTAGTAGGGCCGAAAGAGTGTGAAATCACGGGTGCAGCGTGGAGTGCTGATCGTACGACAATGTTCGTTAGCATCCAGCATCCTGGCGAGAAGGGTGATTCAGTTTGGCCAAATGGTGGTGTGCCGCGCTCAAGCGTGATTGCGATCTCTCGTGATGACGGTGAAATGATTGGCTAATTAAGTTTCGTTATAAAGCTTAATTAAGCGGCGCCTTATGGGCGCCGTTTTTATTTAACAATCTGAAGGTTGAACTAAGTCGTGTTCATTTAGTTTAGTGCAACAAAAAAGCCCCGAGGTATACAACCTTGGGGCTTTTCGCATCTTAAAGATGGTACCAGTGGCCGGACTCGAACCGGCACGCTTTATAGGCAATGGATTTTGAATCCATCGTGTCTACCAATTCCACCACACTGGCTTTGAAAAAGGTGAGGCGTATTATGGTGATTTCTCTATACCTGTCAACGGTTTTGCAAAAATTATTTTGATTTGGGCGTAGTAAATGCTGTTTTGTTTAAAAGCTGAACAGTGTTTTCAGAAAACCAAGCAGTGAAATGGGAAATGCTCTTATATCGTACCCAATCGGTTAGAAATTCGCTAAAATGCCGCATCATTTTTCTTGGTGAATTAAATAGCTATTATGCGCGTTTCTGATTATCGCTTTGAGTTACCTGAAGAACTCATTGCACGCTACCCGATGCCCGAACGAACTGCGAGCCGTTTACTTAAGTTAGATGGCCCTTCGGGCGAGCTGACACACAACACTTTTAAAGACGTTCTTGATTTCGTTGAACCTGGGGATTTAATGGTGTTTAACAACACTCGAGTGATCCCAGCGCGTCTATACGGCCAGAAAGAATCTGGCGGTAAGTTAGAGCTATTGGTTGAGCGTTTGTTATCAGAGCATGAAATCTTGGCGCACGTGCGCTGTAGTAAGTCTCCTAAGGTCGGTAATCGACTTAAGTTAGGTACAGATCGTGGTGTCGCTCACGGTGCAGAAATGGTAGGTCGCGAGGACACACTGTTTCACCTACGCTTTGACGAGCCAGTGCTTGAAGTATTGGAAAAGGTGGGACATATGCCTTTACCACCTTATATCGAGCGTCCTGACGACGAGAGCGATCAAGAACGGTATCAGACGGTCTATAACAAGACTCCTGGAGCCGTGGCGGCACCGACTGCTGGTTTGCATTTTGATGATGAGTTGCTGGCGAAACTAAAAGACAAAGGTGTTGATACCGCTTTTGTCACCTTGCATGTTGGGGCGGGTACTTTTCAGCCAGTACGTGTTGATGACGTGAAAGACCACGTTATGCACTCTGAGTATGCAGAAGTATCTCAAGAAGTCGTTGATAAGGTTCGTGCGACCAAGGCAGCAGGCAAACGTGTTATCGCGGTAGGCACAACCAGTGTGCGCTCTCTGGAGTCGGCAAGTCAGTCGGGGCAGATCGAGCCGTTCGCGACCGATACTAGCATCTTTATATACCCAGGTTATGAATTCAAAACGGTTGATGTGCTGGTAACTAACTTTCATTTACCAGAGTCGACTCTCATTATGCTGATCAGTGCCTTTGCTGGTTATGACAGTGTGATGAATGCTTACCGTGTCGCGGTAGAAGAGAAGTACCGTTTCTTTAGTTACGGCGACGCCATGTTTATTACTCGAAACCCAAAGGCCGAAGGGCCAACTACTGAGGAATAATTCGAATGTCAGAAAAACGTCCAGAATGTTTCATGGACTTTGAGGTGTTAGCGACCTCAGGCAAAGCTCGCCGTGCGCGCTTGAGCTTTCCACGTGGTGATATTGAAACACCTGCTTTTATGCCGGTTGGCACCTACGGAACAGTAAAAAGTATGCTAACCAAAGATATTGAAGCCATTGGCGCTGATATCATTCTTGGTAACACATTCCATCTTTGGTTGCGCCCAGGTACGGATGTCATCAAGGCTCATGGGGATTTGCATGACTTTACCCAATGGCAGAAGCCGATCCTGACTGATTCAGGTGGTTTTCAGGTGTTTTCGCTAGGCGATATGCGAAAGATCACGGAAGAGGGTGTGAGTTTCCGCTCACCGGTTAATGGCGACAAGGTTTTCCTGAGCCCTGAAATCTCCATGCAGGTTCAGCGTGATTTGGGCTCTGACATTGTAATGATTTTTGATGAATGTACGCCGTATCCTGCAACCGAAGATGAAGCCGCGCGTTCTATGCGTATGAGTCTTCGTTGGGCGCAGCGTTCGAAAGATGCGCATGGTGACAGCCCATCCGCGCTATTTGGTATCATTCAAGGCAGTATGTATGAGCAGTTGCGTGACGAATCACTGGAGGGCTTAACCAATATTGGTTTTGATGGTTACGCAATCGGTGGCTTGTCTGTCGGCGAACCAAAAGAAGATATGGTTCGCATCCTAGATCATTTGGCTTATAAGATGCCTGAGGACAAACCTCGTTACCTAATGGGTGTAGGTAAGCCTGAAGACCTCGTTGAGGGTGTGCGTCGTGGTGTTGATATGTTCGACTGTGTTATGCCAACACGTAATGCTCGAAACGGTCATTTGTTTACATCAGAAGGCATTGTGCGCATCCGAAATGCTTTTCATCGACATGACACAAGCCCTTTAGATAAAGAATGTGATTGTTATACTTGTAAAAACTTTTCTCGGTCATATTTACATCATTTAGACAAATGCCAAGAAATGGTGGGAGCGCAATTAAACACCATACACAATTTACGTTATTACCAGAACTTAATGGCAGGATTGCGTAAAGCGCTCGATGAAGGTAGATTTGATGCCTTCGTAGATGAGTTTTACGCGAAACGTGGTATGGAGACTCCACCACTGAGTAAATAACTGTCGAAATAATAGCCAAACTAGCGCAACTATTTACATGAATAACATGCGCTTACCTTTTTTTTAACCATTGGAGAGTAAACACCATGATCGCTTTGATCTCACCAGCTTATGCTGAAGGTGCTGCACCAGCTGACGCAGGGATTTTTAACCTTGTTTTGTTAGTTGGTTTTGTTGTTATCTTTTATTTCTTAATGTGGCGTCCACAAGCTAAACGTACTAAAGAGCATCGTAACTTGCTTGCCTCTTTAGCAAAAGGCACAGAGGTGGTAACAAACGGTGGTGTTCTAGGAAAAGTAACGAAAGTTGATGATAACTACGTTGTGCTAGAAGTTGCCGACAACATTGAGATGAAATTCCAGAAATCTGCAGTTGGCGCAGTGTTGCCAAAAGGCACTCTGAAATCGATCTAATGTTATGAGAAAAGCGCCACTCGGCGCTTTTCTGCTTTCTTGGTCATTTTCCTTTCAAGCTCCAAGGACCTTACATGCTTAACAAGTACCCCTTGTGGAAGTATTTGCTTATTCTGCTAGTGATCGCGCTAGGTGTTGTTTATGCGCTACCTAATTTATATCCAGACGATCCAGCACTTCAGCTCTCCACTCAAAAATCCACTTCTGTGGTTGACCAGCGCACTTTAGCCACGGCAGAAAAAGCCCTACAAGACGCTGGCATTGATTTAAAAGAAGCCGAAATTACCAGTGCAGGTGGCACGCTTCGTTTTAATAATGGCGAAGACCAATTGGCCGCAAAACCAGTAATTGCTGCGGCATTGGGTGAGAATTACGTAGTTGCTCTGAACTTGGTTCCGACAACGCCTGAGTGGTTGTCTTCAATCGGAGCTGGCCCTGCAAAGCTGGGTCTAGATTTGCGTGGTGGTGTTCATTTTTTACTAGAAGTTGATACCCCTGCGGCGCTTAAGCAGCGTTTAGATGTGGCTGCAAGTGAAATGAAGAACAGCCTTCGTACTGAGCGTATTCGTTACCGCAGTGTTGAAGTAAGCGGTGGACAAATGTCGATTCGCTTCCTGCGTGAAGAAGATCAGCAGGCGGCGCTTGAGTTGTTGCAAGATGAATTTTCAGAGTATGTTTACTCGACTTCCTCTGAAGGAAATGACTATTTTGTAGAGGTTGGCTTTACTGAGGCGGCCAGTGCAGAGGTTGAGGCCTATGCATTACAGCAGAACTTAACAACTTTGCGTAACCGTGTGAACGAACTGGGTGTTGCCGAGCCTTTGGTTCAGCGCCAAGGTAGCAATCGTATTGTAGTTGAGCTTCCTGGTGTCCAAGATACGGCCGCAGCCAAGCGTATTATCGGTGCTACGGCCAACCTAGAGTTTCGTCTTGAGGCTGGTTTAGATGCCAACGCATCAGATATTGACACACTGACATTCCGCGATGGTAGTGGTCGCACAGCACGTCTTGAGCGTGATGTGATCATTACTGGTGATAGTGTTGCTGATGCGAATTCATCGTTTGATGAAAACGGTCGCCCGCAAGTAAACATCAGTCTTGACGGCAAAGGTGGTTCGCAAATGGCGCGTGTGACGCGTTCTGCAGTCGGCCGTAACATGGCAGTTGTGTTTATTGAGCATAAAAGTCGTAGCCGCTTTGTCGAAGGTGAAGATGGCAAACTTACAGAAGTTCGTCGTAGCTACAGTGAGAAGAGCATCATTTCTTTAGCAACAATCCAAACGACACTGGGTAACTCATTTCGCATCACGGGGCTGGATAGTCCACGAGAGTCATCTGAGCTTGCTCTTTTGCTTCGTGCCGGTGCGTTGGCAGCGCCCATTTACTTTGTTGAAGAGCGTACCATTGGTCCAAGCCTAGGTGCTGAAAATATCCGTTTGGGTGTGTTGTCTGCGCAAATTGGTTTGCTTGTAGTGATGGCATTTATGCTGGTTTACTACAAAGTATTTGGTATCTTCGCCAATATTTCTTTGGCTCTAAACATTGTATTGCTGATGGCGTGTATGTCATTGCTTTCTGCAACGCTAACATTACCAGGCATTGCTGGTATCGTTTTGACCATGGGTATGGCTGTGGACGCTAACGTGTTGATATTCTCCCGCATACGGGAAGAGCTCAAAGCGGGCTTGCCAAGTCAGCAGGCGATACATTCGGGCTTTAACCGTGCATTCACCACAATTTTGGATGCAAACATCACAACATTGTTGGTGGCGGTGATTCTATTCGCAGTGGGTACAGGTCCTGTTAAAGGCTTCGCTGTAACACTTTCTCTTGGTATTTTGACGTCAATGTTTACAGCGATTGTTGTAACACGTGCCCAAATTAACTTGGTGTACGGTGGACGTAAAGATAAGCGCTTATTTATCTAGGAGACAGCGATACGATGAATATTCCATTTATGGCAATGCGTAAAGTCGTCGCGATGTTTTCGATTGCGATGGTGCTGGTGTCCCTAGGTTCGATAGCGGTAAAAGGCTTGAAATTCGGTCTAGACTTCACTGGTGGTAGTTTAATCGAGGTGCAGTATACGGAAGCACCAGCGCTTGATGATGTTCGAACGCTATTGGCGGAAGGTAATTATCAGGATGTGACGGTGCAGAACTTTGGTTCGCCCGTCGATGTTGTGGTGCGTATGGGTAATGCATACACCCCAACTTTGGGTGATGAAGTGTTAAGCACTCTTCGCGATAACGGTAATGTGAAAGTGGAGCTGATGCGCTCTGAATACGTTGGTGGTCAGGTAGGCGAAGAACTGCGTGAACAGGGTGGTTTGGGCATGCTATTGGCGCTTGCGATCGTCATGGTTTACGTTGCAGTGCGCTTCCAGTTCAAGTTCTCTGTAGCATCCGTTGTGGCGCTTGCACACGACGTAATCATTACGCTAGGTATCTTCTCGCTGTTTGAGCTTGAGTTTGATTTAACCGTATTGGCAGCTATCTTGGCGGTAATCGGTTACTCCTTGAACGATACCATCGTAGTGTGTGACCGTATTCGTGAAAACTTCCGTATCATGCGTGATACCACGCCATACGATTTGATCAATGAGTCGATCAATCAGACGCTAGACCGAACTATCATCACCTCTATGACAACCTTGTTTGTTCTGGTAGTGCTGTTCTTCTTCGGTGGAGAGAGTATCCATAACTTCTCTCTAGCATTGTTGATTGGTATTTTGATTGGTACTTATTCTTCTGTGTTTGTGGCGGCAAACTTGCTGCTAGCGCAGAACATCACTAGAGAAGATCTAGTGCCTACGCCAAAAGAAGAGATAGAAGACGAAATGCCATAGCAATTTCATTATTCTGTATATAAATAAGCCCGCATTCGCGGGCTTATTTTATTTAGTCAGGTTTAAGCGGTTATTATACTGTCACTTTACCGAAGCTCATGCCCATACGTGTTTCAACTTCAGCAGCTAATTGACTTTCCCATTCGATTGCATCTTTTCCAAACAGTACGATTGCTGTTGAGCCTAATTTAAATCGCCCCATTTCTTCTCCTTTCTTCAGTTCGATGCTGGCAAGCTTCTCGTAGTCCCAAGTCTGAACTTGCTTGCTAAAAGGCGTGACTTGACCAGTCCAGACCGTTTCAATGCTGGCTACGATCATGGCGCCGACTAAGATGACTGCCATTGGGCCTGCTGCGGTTTCAAAAAGGCACACGGTTCGCTCGTTTCGGGCAAATACATTTGGAATTTGCTCCGCCGTCACTTTATTCACAGAAAACAATTTGCCCGGCACGTGGATAGTTTTAATTAATTTACCATCAAGTGGCATATGAACTCGGTGGTAATCACGGGGCGATAAGTACACTGTTGCGAATTTACCTCCAAGGAATTGGTTGGATAATTCTGCATCGCCGCCTAATAATTCTGTAAGACTGTAGCTATGGCCTTTGGCTTGGTAAATCGTGCCGTATTCAATGTTTCCTAGTTGGCTAATGGCACCATCGGCTGGGCAGGCAATTGTCTTATCGCCTTCAGTAATAGGGCGCAGCTCTGGTTTAATTGCACGAGTAAAGAAATCATTGAAATTTCGATAGCTTCTAGGGTCTTCATTGATTGCTTCACTCATATTGACGTTGTATTTTTTGACAAATTGCTCAATAAAAGTGTTTTTAACAGATGTGTTTGTGCACTCTGCAATGCGCCCAACAAAACGAGACAATGTTTTTTGTGGGACTATATGCTGAATAAAAGCAAAAACTTGATCTTTATTCACGGTTATTCCTAGCGTTGATTATATGTCTGCAAGTTTGATGACTTTTTTAAAGGTGTCAAACTGCTCTCGATTAAGTTGAGCTTGTCCAATAAGCCAGTAGATATAGGTATTTTCTTCGTCCACTGGTGAGGACGCTAAAAACAAATGTTGATTGGCTTCAAATAAATTCTCAGTTCCAGGTGGCATGTCTTTGATCATGTTCATGAGTTTCTGGTGATCAAAGTGCACGGCAACACGCTTACTGGTCAGCTTGGCGATTACTGAGGATGGTGTGCTCCAGCGGATGCTTTTTAGTTTATCTGTCTCTAAGCCAAATTGTAGGATCGGTTTGAGCTTATCATCCCTTTTGTTGTGATGCAGTATGAGGACTTTGTTACTCGAACCTTTAAAAAGGGTAAGCAATGCTTTTAGAGCAAGGGTTGTACGTTGCTTGCTATCAGTAACCCCTTTTAATTTTGTCTGTAATTGACTTAGTGGATTACTTGTCTTTTTAGTCGTAGTACTTGTAGATGTAGTGCGAGTATACAAGATTGGAGAGAGAAGTTGCGCGGCTAGACTGGCTTTTCCTGATGGCTTTTCTTCTCTAGCGGCTTCGGTCGTCGCAAAGTGGGTGATTTGTATGGCATCACCAAGTCGAATATGTAATATAGCTGCAATAACTCGAAAGAAAAATGGCAGATTTTTACTGCCCCAACCGACAATATTGGCCTCATGAGACACTCTGGTCGCACAGTAGGCTAGGGTAAGAGGTCCATTCATTAATATAGTGATTCGTTTATCTTCAGCAAAGCCTGGAAGCTGCTCAGGGGTGTGCGTGAGTCGCGCTATACTTTGTAGCTCTTCAGCGGTAGGTACTTGATCTGTTAGAAATGAATCAATGATAACAGTAGGTGCTTTCCAGTGCTTAAATAGAGCAACGGTTAACTCGTCGATCCGGCAACCTAGAATTGCTACTTCAGCTCTATTGCTGCTTTCCCCACGACGAACTCTTTGAGTGATTTGAGACATCTCTGCAAATGAATGAAACCATAACAGCCAGCGGATCGCATCTCGAAAAAAAGTGATCCAGTAAACGTCCTCTACATGGCTTATTTTCTTCTCAATAGCCCATCGCCTAGCAATTGAGGCAGCTTCATAACTGATTTGAACTTCTCTTAAAAACGCAGCATGGGCATCATGGTTCTTATTGATGTTTACGGGCTCAAGTGTGTCGAATACTTTGCCAATTCCGGACATTCCAATCATTGAAGCGGCATGGATGGGGCTTTTTATGTCATTACGTTTGTACTCAACGATAGTGTTTGCTTGGTTAAGAATTGCGAAAGCAAGAAGCGGCTCTGATGCAATGTTTTTTTGCATGCGATCAAGTGTTTCGTCAGGCGTTTTAACTTGTTTCTTGAGTTTAGCAATGCTGTCAGAGCCAACTGGAAACTTCCTGTCTTGCAGATAGAGTAGCCATTCGTTAAGGCCAAAGGGTGACTTATTCTTCATAGCTCGTTACATTTAAGGCTCAAGGCATTGTTAAATAATCTTTTTAACATCATATTAATTGCTTAGATGTTTCCATCATACTGTATATTGTCTAGCGAGCATACACTGTCAAAAACTAGGATGAAATTATGTTTGTAATTGCTGGAGTGCTGATTGTAATCATTAGTGTTGTGTCAGGCTATCTAGCGTCACATGGAGAGATGCTTGCGTTATGGCAGCCATTTGAAGTTTTAATTATATGTGGGGCAGCCTTAGGTGCTTTCCTCATTGCAAATCCAGCTAACTTACAAAAGAAGACGTTTAAGCTATTGCCCCAAGTTTTATTAGGGAGTCGCCATGGTAGTGCCTTCTATGAGCAGCTATTAACGTGTGTGTACAGCTTATTTCAAAGGAGTCGACAAGAGGGCTTTTTATCAATTGAGCAAGATGTTGAATCACCATTTGATAGTGAATTATTTCTTCGGTTTCCTGATGTCGTTCGTGATCACGAATTGGTGCAGTTTTTTACTGATAATTATCGAGTGTTTACGATTACGGGGCTCCCATCACACGAATTAGAAGCCATGATGGATGCAGAGCTAGAGCTTATATCGGAAGAACTAGTTGCTCCAGGGCATGCTGTTAATAGGGTGGCTGAAGCGCTTCCAGGGTTTGGTATTGTGGCAGCAGTGTTAGGTATCGTCATTACAATGGGGTCAATCGGTGGGCCGATGGATGAGATCGGGGCCCATGTGGCGGCCGCCTTGGTAGGAACATTTCTTGGCGTCTTCTTTGCCTATGGTTTTGTGGGGCCTTTCTCTGCTCACCTTGAACGCTTGGGAGAGCAAGAGCTTCAAGCTTACTTATGCGTAAAGGCTTGTTTAACCGCTATGGCTTCAGGTCATCCGCCAACGATTTCAGTCGAAGCGGGTCGTAAAATGCTACCTCCGCATTTACGACCTAGTTTTGTAGAGCTTTCCGAGCTTGTGAAACAATTCCGCTAGGTGCTCATATGAATCAATATGAACCTGTAATTCGTCGAGTAAAGAAAGTTAAAAAAGGCGGTCATCATGGTGGCGCATGGAAGATTGCCTTAGCGGACTTTGCTTTGGCTATGATGGCTTTTTTTCTGGTGCTCTGGATTATAAATGTGGCATCGCCTGAAGAGCTTGCGGCGATAGAAGGTTACTTTAATGACCCAGTTGGAGTATCGACTTCAGGTTATGGGACAAAGCCAATCGACTTGGGTGGAAGCCCAGCAAAAAGTACCGAAAGAAAACTTGATTTAGATTTGCCTGAGCCCGGTAGTACGCCAGAGGCATCTGATGAGCAGATGTTACGTTCGGGCAATGATGGCGACAAGTTAGAGAAAATGAATGCTATGTTAGTTGAGCAGTTCAAGAGCTTAGATCGTGTCAACTCTAACGAGCATAATATGAAAATCGAGATAACGCCTGAAGGTGTTCGTATCACTCTTATTGATGACCCTGATAAACCAATGTTTGAACGGGGGAGTTCTCAATTAGTTCCGGATATGGAGAATACTCTTCTCTCGATGGCTGCCATTTTTAAACAGATTCAAAATCCAATTGTTATCACGGGGCACACTGATTCATCGACGTATATTGGTAGTGGCTTTCAAGACAATTGGGATTTATCAAGTGAGCGTGCAAACGCTGCAAAACGAGTATTGTTAGAGGGCGGTTTGGAACACAGACGTATTGCTCAAGTCATTGGTCTTGCTGATACCGTACCTTATAATCGGGTGGATCCTCAAAGTGATGAAAATAGAAGGATTTCTATAACATTGATGACAGACGAGGCCTATAAACGTTTATTGACAAGTGCTCGGCTTAGGTATGGTGGTCAGCAAGTAGAACTGGATTCAAGTATGACCCCAGAAACAGTTTTCTAGGGCCATAATTAAGAAGGCTGTTAAAATGCGTCATTATCACGAATAGATTGACGGATACGCAAATAACTTTCAAATCGATGGGGTGTGATCTCGCCCTTTTCTAATGCATCGCGAATGGCGCAACCGGGTTCTTGTTCATGAGAGCAGTCACGAAACTTGCAGTAGCCCAAGTGAGGGCGGAACTCAGTAAAGCCTTCAAGTAGCTCATCTTCACTGATGTGCCATAGACCGAATTCACGTATCCCAGGGGAGTCAATTAAGTCACCGCCAGAAGGCATGTGAAACAAACGAGCTGTTGTGGTGGTATGCGTGCCTTTCTTGCGCTTCTGTGACAGCTCGCCCACGCTAATTTCAATGTCAGGCAATAACGTTCCGATCAGTGAGGATTTGCCTACTCCAGACTGCCCAACGAAGACGCTAATGCGATCTTGCAAAAAACCGTAAAGCTGGCTCATGCCTTCCGCGTCTTTGGTTGATGTGCGTATAACACGATAGCCAAGATCCACGTATGTGCTGAGAAGGTTCTCAAGCTCTTCTTTGTTGGATTCGTCAATCAAATCACACTTATTCAAAAGAATGACAGGCGGAATGTCGACCGTTTCTGCTGCGACAAGGTAACGGTCAATCAGATTGGCATGTGGCACAGGTTCGGCGGCGATTACTACCACAATAAAGTCGATGTTCGCTGCAACAGGTTTTAAGCGACCGTGCATGTCTGGACGCTGTAGCAAGGTGTCACGATCTGCGCGAGCGACTACGACGCCACCTTCATGTTGCTTGGGGCGCCAAACAACCTTATCACCAGTGACCAATTGGCCAAGATTTGCGCGCATATTGCAACGAGTGCTGATGCCTAGATGTGGTTCTTGTGTGCCTTCGACTTCTACTTGGGTACCAAAGTGAGAAATGATGATGCCCTCGGTTTCAGGGCCAAGATCCGATGATTGCAATGTCTCTTCTGCGCGATCAGCGCGCTTTTGAGTGCGCTCCATACGTTCTTTTTGAATACGCTCAATGCGCCAGGCTTGTTGTTTGGTCAGCTTTCGTTTTGACATTCGTATTTGTAGGTCGTTAATTTAAACGCATAGAGTATAATGGACGGCAATTAAAATACAGGATTGAGTGCGATATGAGTTACAGCGAAGACAACCTAATCTGGATTGATTTAGAAATGACCGGATTAGAGCCTGAAACAGACACGATAATTGAGATTGCGACCATCGTAACGGATAAGGATCTGAATGTTTTAGGTCGAGGCCCTAACTTGGCCGTTCATCAAGACAAAGTTGTAATGGATGCCATGGATGAATGGTGTACTACTCATCATGGTCAGTCAGGTTTAACTGAACGGGTGCTTAACTCTGATATTTCGATGACTGAGGCTGAAGCGCAGACCATTGCGTTTTTGGAGCAGTTTGTGCCCCCTGGAAAATCGCCCATTTGCGGTAATAGCGTCGGTCAAGACCGTCGTTTCTTATACCGCTACATGCCAAAACTTGAAGCGTATTTCCATTACCGTTACATTGATGTGAGTACGATCAAAGAGCTGGCAAAACGCTGGAAGCCAGAAGCGTTAGATGGATTTGAGAAAAAGGGCGCACATTTGGCTCTTGATGACATTATCGAGTCAATTGAAGAGCTGAAACACTACCGCAAGACTATGTTTGGACTTGGTTAAGAGGTGAAAAAAAGGGTGTTGCTGTGTTCGTGTCGATACCCTTGTTTTTCAGTTATGCTTGTTTCTACTGCATTGTCATAATGTGGGCAATTTTTTACTGCAATAGGAGACAGCAGTGATGGCATCTATACTTCCTCTTCGTTTTCTAACTCCGCTTTTCGATATCCCTAGTATCCGCTCCATTGAGCAGGCAAGCTTTGCTCATGAGGGAGATAGTTTTCCGATGATGCAGCGGGCCGGTCTGGCTTTGTATCAGCACATCATCCGTCGTCATCCTTCTCTGACTCGTATCGCTGTAGTGGTTGGCGGCGGTAACAATGGAGGCGACGGTTGGATTGTTGCCCAGCTTGCAGCGCAAGATGGTATCAATGTCCGAGTATATGATGTTGCCAGCTCACCACGAAAAGGTGACGCTGCTAAAGCTGAAAGCTTGGCTGTCGCCCAAGAAAACATTCATTTGTGTGCTATCGAGGAGCTTGCAGAAGAATCAGCAGCCGTCATCGTCGATGCTTTGCTAGGGATAGGTTTTCGAGCGCCTTTGTCGGATGTCTTTAAGTGTGCTATCACGATGATCAATGAACTGTCGGCTAAACATGCATGGGTGGTTAGCGTGGATTGTCCCAGTGGTCTGGACCTTCAATCTGGTCAGGCTGAGTTGGCGGTTTGTGCTGATCTAGTGGTCACTTTTATTGGAGATAAGGTGGGGCACTATTTACAGCAAGGGCCCATGCATTGTCATGAAATTGTCACAGAAAACTTGCAAGCTGTTGACTTGTCAGAACAACACCAAGCATACTTTCTTGATCCCGCCGCACTTGCTCTCAATTCCCCTTGTAAACGTCAATTGAACTCTCATAAGGGAACTTATGGGCACGTCACGGTCATAGGTGGGGATTTTGGGTACGGTGGTGCTGCAATTATGGCTAGTGAAGCGGCGGCCAAAAGTGGCGCTGGAACCGTTTCTGTCTATACCCAAGCAAGACATCTAACGGCCTCTTTGGTGCGTAATCCTAATGTGATGGCGCTTGCGTCAGGTGATGCGCTGATTGAAGATACTCTCCGAGGTCTTGACTCCGTTATGGTGATAGGCCCTGGTTTAGGTAAAAGTAACTGGTCTAAGTCGCTTTGGAGTCAATGTTCACAGTTACCTCATGCAAAAGTGATTGATGCTGACGGTTTGTTTTGGCTGAGACAAAAGCCCATTGCTGGTCAAGCAATAGTGTTGACACCGCATCCAGGTGAGGCGGCGGCTCTATTGGATAAGGCCATTACAGATGTCTTGCATGATTTACCAAAAGCAGCTCGAAGTATTGCCAATCAATATCAGGCAATCGTGATCCTGAAAGGTACTACAAGTATTGTGGCATCCCACGAAGGTCAAATGGTTATTGTTGGGAAACCTTGTCCTGGGTTGGCTAAAGGTGGTTCTGGTGATGTCTTAAGTGGCATGGTGGGGGCGTGTCTTGCTTACTATCCCGATGCATTTGAAGCCGCAGTGATTGCAGCGGCTTGGCATAATGATGCAGCGTTTAAATGCGGACAAGATATTGGAATGGTGGCGATGCAGCCATACCAGCTATTAGATTATTTGGAATAAAAATCGCACACAGGTGTGTGTAGAAAAGTGAGTAAATAGAATATGTTAGAAAAAGAGATTTTTGGCGAAGAAGCAATGGAGCTGTTCGGTGAGAAGCTGGCGGCATCACTCAAAAGTGGTGGAGTGGTGTATTTAGATGGCAATTTAGGTATGGGGAAAACAACATTGGTGCGAGGGATGCTTAGAGGGTTGGGTTATAGCGGCCCAGTCAAAAGCCCCACTTACACCATCGTTGAGCCATATGAGCTGGCTGGTATCGAGGCATTTCACTTTGACTTATACCGCATCAGTGATGCCGAAGAGTTAGAGTACATGGGAATTCGTGATTACTTTAAAGAAGGGGCGCTATGTCTGATCGAGTGGGCCGAAATGGGGGAGGGGGTGTTGCCAAAACCTGATCTGGTTGTCCATTTAAACTTAGTGCGTCACGGTCGTTCTATATCGATTGAACCGAAAACTGACTACGGTGTCGAAGCGGTTAACGAGATAACGCAAAGGCTTGCAAGTTAATTGTAAAAAGGAGGTCAATTGTGCCTCCTTTTTTAATTCCAGTTGCTGTCTATTTGAGATCATTCTCAGCAAGCGTTATAGTGTGTCCATACACTTGCTAGATGTCTGATATGTATAAAAAAATCTTTTCCATGAATTGGCTATTGCCAGTACTTCTGCTGACAATGAGTGCTTTTTTGCAGGCCGCTCAGGTCAAAGATATCCGAGTCGGGCAGCAGCCTGGTTCAACACGTCTAGTTTTTGAACTGGATCAATCTACTGGCCATAGGATGTTTCCTTTAAGTAACCCAGATAGAATTGTTTTGGATGTTAGTGACTCTAGTATCACTGAGGAAGTTGTCAGCAGTCTTAAAGCGTTGTCTTCAGATGTCTTAATGCGTGTTCGATATGCGAAGCGCGAAAATGGCATGCGTTTTGTCTTGGATCTGAATCAGAAGGTCAAGGCAAAAAGTACAGAGTTAAGTGCTTCTGGTGAATATGGCCCGCGAATATTAGTTGAGCTTGAACATGGTAATCAAAATAACCAAGCCAAAGTAGTTAAAAGCCTAGCTTCAATCTCAGATGAAAAGCGAGATATCGTAGTAGTGATTGATCCAGGGCATGGTGGTAAAGACCCTGGTGCTCTTGGGCAATACAAAGTGCGAGAAAAGGATGTAGTGCTTTCGATAGGCAAAGAGCTGGCTAAACGCCTTAACGCTACACCAGGCATTAAAGCAGTTATGACTCGTTCAACGGATGTGTTTTTGCAATTGAGAGACCGATCAAGGGTCGCGCGAGAAGCTAATGCGGATTTAATGATTTCTATTCACGCCGATGCCTTTACCAAAGCTTCGGCAAGAGGCGCTTCAGTATGGGCGCTTTCACTAAGTGGTAAAACTTCAGAGATGGGGCGCTGGTTGGCGCAGCAAGAGCAGGCTGCGGACCTTGTTGGAGGCATTTCCCTAGATGATAAAGACCAGCTTTTAGCGGAAGTGTTACTTGATATGTCTATGAACTCTACTATTCAAATGAGTTTAGATATTGGTGATCAAGTATTGGGGCAAATGCGTGGCGTGGCAAAACTCCACAAAGATAGTGTTCAGCAAGCAGGTTTTGTGGTGCTGAAGTCGCCAGATATTCCCTCTATCTTGATTGAAACAGGGTTTGTCTCCAATAAAACAGAAGCTAAAAACTTATCTAGTGCTACTTATCGACGCAAATTAGCCGCTTCGATTGCGAAAGGGGTTGAGAGCTTTTTTAACTCAAACCCACCTGATGGCACTTATATAGCGTGGCGCAAGCAGCAAAAGGGTGGCTATACCTATACTGTCTCAAAAGGTGATACCTTGTCTGAAATTGCGCGTAAAAATGGTGTGTCGCTTGACTCGCTGCGCTCAGCGAATACTCTCCGCAATGATGTTATCTGGGTTGGCCAGAAACTTTCGATCCCTGCTGGTTAATCAGTTATCTCGCAAAGGAATTTTATGTCTAGAATTAACTTACTATCTCCGCGCTTGGCCAACCAAATTGCGGCCGGAGAGGTAGTAGAGCGTCCCGCATCTGTTGTAAAAGAGCTGCTTGAGAATAGTTTGGAT
This sequence comes from Marinomonas ostreistagni, assembly GCF_016461785.1. Taxonomy (GTDB): domain Bacteria; phylum Pseudomonadota; class Gammaproteobacteria; order Pseudomonadales; family Marinomonadaceae; genus Marinomonas; species Marinomonas ostreistagni_A. The sequence continues at coordinate 75,798 of NZ_JAEMUH010000013.1, forward strand.
GCTGGTGCATCACAACTTGATATTGATGTTGAGCAAGGTGGTGTTCGCGGTATTAAAATCCGCGATAATGGTCGCGGTATTGTTAAAGATGATCTTTCATTGGCACTTAGTCGTCACGCGACCAGTAAAATTATCACGCTTGATGACCTAGAGGCAGTATCTACACTGGGGTTTCGTGGTGAAGCTTTGGCCAGTATCAGCTCTGTTTCTCGTTTGCATTTAACGTCCTGTGCTGAAGGTGAAAGCGCGGCGTGGCGAGTTGAAGCGGAAGGAAAGGATATGGCGACGTCTGTCCGTCCTGCCTCACACCCTCAAGGTACAACCATAGAAGCTCGAGATCTTTTTTTTAATACTCCCGCTCGTCGTAAATTTCTTCGTACTGAAAAAACCGAGTTTGGTCATTTGGAAGAAGTGGTCAAGCGTTTGGCGTTAAGTCGTTATGATGTGGGTTTTCGCCTAAATCATAACGGCAAGCAAGTGTATGATCTGAGGCCTGTGCAAGATCAACTGCATGCTGAGCATCGATTAGCGACTTTGCTGGGTAAGAAATTCATTGAAAATGCACTGACCATTGATGTGGAAGCAGCAGGATTGCGCTTATGGGGCTGGATTGGTTTGCCCACATTTTCACGCTCACAGGCTGATCTACAATACTTCTTTGTAAATGGTCGCGTAGTACGTGATAAGTTGGTTGCTCACGCAGTGCGTCAGGCTTATCGGGATGTTTTATATAATGGACGTCATCCTACCTTTGTTCTCTATCTTGAGTTGGACCCGGGAACAGTAGACGTCAACGTGCACCCCACCAAGCATGAGGTTCGTTTCCGAGATGGGCGGTTGGTGCATGATTTTCTGTTCAGTCGAATCCATAAAGTTCTTGCTGATGTTAGGCCTGAAACTGGTATGTCAGGTAGTGCTGAAAACCCCATTCAAAAGCAAGAGACTCAAATCCAAGAGCAGGAGAATTTGGGGTTAGGGCATCCTAGCCAGGCTCGCGATGTTTCTTGGATGAGCTCTGGTCAAAATACGCAGCCAGAATCTCAAAGTTATTCTGGAAATGGTTTTTCTGGTTTAGGTAGCTATGCACCTAAAGGTTCGCCGGATAGTGCGCACGTTGCTGGACAGTTAGGTGTTGTTGCTCAAATGAGTGACTTTGCTGGGCAATTTGTGCGCGAGGAGATTGATCCCGAAACTGGTGAAATTATGCAGGTTACAGAGCCAGAATCGTCGATTCCAGAGCAGTATTCAGGTTCGGTTTTACCGCAAGTAGATGTTGGTACAGGGCGAGTGCGTGAACCGCTTCCAAGAGAAGGTGTAACGCCGCCACTTGGTTTTGCAGTGGCTCAACTGCATGGCATTTATATTCTTTCAGAAACAGAGCAAGGCATGATTATTGTGGATATGCATGCGGCTCATGAACGAATTGTTTATGAACGTATGAAAACTGCGTTCTATTCGAAAAATGTTCCGTCACAGCCGCTCTTAGTGCCCATTAATGTGTCTATCTCTCAGGCTGAGGCTGATTTAGTCGAAGATAATCATGATGTGTTTGTTCAGTTTGGCTTTAACATTGAGCGTTCAGGGCCTGAAAGTGTCATGGTCCGGGAAGTGCCGGTCATATTGATCAATGGTGATATCGAAAGTTTAGTGCGTGATGTCATCAGTGATCTTGTGGTAAATGGCACAACAGACTTATTGCAAGCAAGGGCCAATGAATTGATGGCGACTATGGCTTGTCATGGTGCCGTCCGAGCAAATCGAAAATTGTCCATTGCCGAAATGAATAGTCTTCTGCGAGATATGGAAATCACAGAGCGCAGTGGGCAGTGTAACCATGGACGTCCAACTTGGACTCAGTTGTCGATGTCTGATTTAGATAAATTGTTTTTACGAGGCCGTTAAGTTATGTCCAAACCTAAAGTTGTCTGTTTGATGGGGCCAACGGCTTCCGGTAAAACAGGCCTAGCAGTCGAACTGGCCAGCCAGCATGGCTATGAGATCATCAGTGTCGACTCTGCGCTTGTGTACAAAGGGATGGATATTGGTACGGCTAAGCCTGATGCTGAAACTTTGGCGCAGGCTCCCCATCGTCTAATAGATATTATTGATCCAAGTGAAAGCTATTCAGCAGCAGATTTTATGGCCGATGCTTGTCGAGAAATAGATGACATCGTTGCGCATGGAAAAACGCCGCTATTGGTTGGTGGAACAATGATGTACTTCAATGCTTTGCAGAAGGGGCTTGCTCCGATGCCTGCAGCGGATCCTGCTATTCGTGCTGAATTTGAGCAACATGCTGCAGAGTTTGGTTTGGGGAGTTTGCATGATCAGCTGAAGCAGATCGATCCTGTGGCTGCTGAACGCATTAACCCAAATGACCCACAGAGGTTACAGCGGGCGTTAGAGGTTTTTCGGTTAACAGGTAAAACAATGACGCAGCTTTGGGCGGAGCAGGAAGCTCAAGAGCTGCCGTTTGATATGATTAACTTGGCTGTTATGCCCCAAGACCGCGCAACCCTCCATCAGCGGATAGAGCAGCGTTTCGAGATCATGATGGAGCAAGGCTTTTTGGCAGAAGTGGAGGCACTTTATCAGCGCGGGGACTTATCGATTGATATGCCTTCTATACGTTGTGTAGGGTACCGTCAGCTCTGGCAATACCTTGAGGGAGAGGATTCTCTAGAGGATGCTATCTTTAAAGGGGTCGTCGCGACTAGACAGTTGGCAAAACGTCAGCATACTTGGTTACGTGGCTGGGACAATTTGGTGATATTCGATAGTTTACAAAAGGATCTTTTAGGACAAACCTTGAAATACTTGCAAAGCGAGATTATATAAGGGGAAATCAGGAAAATTTTGTTGTATTATCTATAGTATTGTTTTGCCAATATTTTAATTATAAGTTTGCTTGCTTAAGGAGAATCCGATGTCAAAAGGGCAATCACTACAAGACCCTTACCTAAATGTGCTTCGCAAAGAGAGAGTGCCTGTGTCAATCTTTCTTGTGAACGGTATTAAACTACAAGGACAAATCGAGTCATTTGATCAGTTCGTGATCTTGTTGAAAAACACTGTTAGCCAAATGGTGTACAAACACGCAATCTCGACGGTTGTCCCTTCTCGTACAATTCGTCTACCGTCCCCTGATCAGGCGGAAGATGCTGCAGAATAAGTTTGCTCGACTAGAGCAAGCAGAGGTTATATAACTTGTTTTTCGAACGCCCAGAAAGTGGTGAAATTGCTGTATTAGTCCATATCGATTTTAATGATCAAGAAGATAGACATGGACCTGAAGAATTCGTAGAACTCGCTATCTCTGCTGGTGCAGACCCTGTCGCAGTCGTGACAGGGTCTCGTCAAAGACCTGACTCTAAGTTCTTTGTCGGCACTGGTAAGTTAGATGAAATCAAAGACATTGTGATTAGAGAAGAAGCTCAAGTAGTGCTTTTCGATCACTCGCTGTCCCCATCCCAAGAACGTAATCTTGAAAGTGTCCTTAAATGTCGAGTGCTAGACCGTACCGGCCTTATCCTTGATATTTTCGCCCAGCGTGCGCGCACCCATGAAGGTAAGTTGCAAGTAGAGCTTGCTCAGCTTCAGCATATGTCAACTCGCTTGATCCGCGGTTGGACCCACCTTGAACGCCAAAAGGGTGGTATTGGTATGCGTGGTCCTGGTGAAACGCAGCTCGAAACTGACCGTCGTTTATTGCGAGATAGAATAAAAGCGATCCAAAAGCGTCTTGAGAAAGTAAACTCTCAGAGGGATCAAAGTCGTAGAGCTCGATCTCGTTCTGATGTGCCTACTATTTCTTTGGTTGGCTATACCAATGCTGGTAAATCAACTTTGTTTAATAGGGCAACAGGAGCAGAGGTTTACGCAGCGGATCAGTTGTTTGCAACTCTTGATCCGACACTGCGTCGGCTGGATCTTGAGCAAGTCGGGCCGGTGGTGTTGGCGGATACCGTAGGATTTATCCGAAAACTGCCTCACCGACTCGTTAAAGCATTTCAGGCGACTTTGAAAGAATCTGCAGAGGCGGATTTGTTGCTTCACGTTGTTGATGCGGCGGACATTAATCGAGATGAAAATATTGCCGCAGTAGATGATGTGTTAAATGAGATTGGCGCAAATGAGCTGCCAATGTTGAAGGTTTTTAATAAAATTGATGCCTTACCCACTGGTGAAGCCAGGATTGATCGTGATGAGCAAGGGAACCCAACGCGAGTTTGGTTGTCTGCACGTGAAGGGGTTGGCATTGATTTGCTTGAGCAAGCGATTGCGGAGTTGCTATCTGACGAAATCGTTAAAGAGACCATTATTGTGCCAGCAAATTTAGGTCGCTTTAGAGCGATGCTTTTTGAACAAGGCGCTGTAAAGGGCGAGACTTATGATGAGTTAGGGCAATCTGTGCTTGAATTATGTTTGCCTCGTAAGGATTATTTGCAAATTCTTGCTAGAGTAGGTATGTCTGAAGAGCAAGTTCAGGCGGCCTAAATAACCGGATTATCATTACAAGAAAGTGGAGATGTAGTATGGCCTGGAATGAACCGGGTAATAACGACAACGACCCATGGAACACGGACAAGAACCGTAATAACAATGGGGGGCGTAACCAAGAGCCTAATAATGACCCTTGGGGTCGTCAAGGACAGAACGGTGGTAAAGATCAATCGCCGCCTGACTTGGATGAGGCTTTCGGCAAGCTAATGGATATGCTTGGCGTGAAAAAGAAGCGCGGTGGTAATGGCGGTTCTGGATCTGGTGGTGGCCCAGGTATGGGAGGCAAATTAAGCGGTGGTCTGTTAGGTGTCGTCGTAATTGGCTTATTTGCTCTTTGGGCAGCTACAGGTATTTATCAGGTGGATCAGCAAGAACGAGGTGTTGTGCTTCGTTTGGGTAAGTTCCATGAAACGGTAATGCCTGGTCTTCATTGGAATCCGCCAATGATTGATTCTGTTGCTAAGGTTAACGTTACTAAAGTTCGTTCACATGACCACAAGGCATTAATGCTGACGGTTGATGAGGCGATCGTAGAAGTTGGCGTTTCTGTTCAATACTCCATTGATAATCCACGTGACTTTGTCATTAACGTGCGTTCTCCAGAAGACTCTCTAGCGCAGGCCGTTGAAAGTTCTTTACGCCACGTCGTTGGTACCACTGAAATGGATCAAATCTTAACAGAAGGTCGTGAAGTGTTAGCGGCTGACGTGAAAGATCGACTTCAGTCATATATTAATGATTACGGTACTGGCCTATTGATTTCCAAGGTTAACGTTGAAAACACTCAAGCACCTAACCAGGTGCAAGAAGCGTTTGATGACGTTATTAAAGCGAAAGAAGACGAGCAGCGTGTTCGTAACGAAGCTGAGTCGTACGCTAATGGCATCATCCCTGAGGCGCGTGGTCGAGCTCAGCGTATTCGTGAAGAGGCTGAGGCGTACCGTTCTGAGGTAGTTGCTCGTGCGCAAGGTCAAGCAGATCGTTTTGATCGTTTGTACCAAGAGTATGTGAAAGCTCCTCAGGTAACGAAGCAACGTTTGTATCTAGAAACATTAGAAACGATCTATAAAGATTCAAACAAAGTCATCATCGACTCGAAAAATGGCAACAACATGATGTATTTGCCGCTAGATCAGATTATGAAACAGCGACCAGCAACGTCCAATGCTAGCAGTATGGGCTCATCGTCTATTAGCTCATTAACCGATCAAGTGATTGCAGAGATTCGTAGTCGTCAATCGGGAAGTTCTGTACGTGAGGGGAGAAACTAATGAAAAACCTATCTTTTGCGATTCTTTTTATCGTACTGGCTGCGGTTTTAGTGGCTTCTCAAACTCTGTTTGTTGTTAAAGAGACAGAGCGAGCAGTGGTGCTTAAATTTGGTGAAATCGTACGTGATGATGTACAACCAGGTTTACACTTTAAACTGCCTGTAATGAATGAAGTTAAAATGTTTGATGCGCGAATTCTGACAATGGACTCTCGTCCTCAGCGTTACCTAACGCTTGAGAAAAAGGCGGTGATCGTTGATTCGTATGTTAAATGGAAAATTTCCAACGTGGCTCGCTTCTATCAAGCGACTTCAGGTGATGAGTTTGTTGCTAACCGAGTGCTTTCATCTCGTGTAGATACTGGTCTACGTAACCAGTTCGGTGAGCGAACCATGCATGAAGTAGTGTCTGGCGAGCGTGAAGAGCTAATGACTGAGCTACGAGATCGTATCGATAGTGTTGCTCAGACTGAACTTGGTATTACGATCGTTGATATCCGAGTGAAACGAATCGACCTACCGCCAGATGTTAGTGAATCCGTTTACCAGCGTATGCGTACTGAGCGTGAGCGTGAAGCGCGTGAGCATCGCTCTAAAGGTTTAGAGTTGGCGGAAGGTATTCGTGCGGATGCAGACCGACAGCGTGTTGTTCTTGAGGCTGAAGCACAGCGTGATGCTGAAATGATTCGTGGTGACGGCGATGCGCAGGCCGCTGCGATCTATGCTCAAGCATATCAGCAAGACCCAGAGTTCTTTGATTTCTACCGTAGTTTGCAGGCTTACCGTGAGAGTTTTGCGAACAATGGCGACTTGTTTGTACTTGATCCAAACAGTGAATTCTTTAAGTACTTTAAAGAGACCAATTAATTCTCTGTTTTTGGCTGACTTGTCAGTGCATTATGCCTGTAAGTCAGTCACCAATTCATGATAGAATCAACAAAACCGGGCAAGGCCCGGTTTTTTAATGGTCAAAATATAGAGAGTCTATGCAGGAATTGTTGCATTCGCTTCTGGTCGGTTTCAGTCTTTTTTTGATTGCCGAAGGGGTATTACCATTTTTAAAGCCTAATTTGTGGCGCGAAATAATGGTAAAAGCGATCTCAAGCTCTGATCGGAGTTTAAGATTGTTAGGGGCGGTGAGTATGTTTCTTGGATTAACGCTCCTATTTCTGGCCCGAAGCTAAGAGGATACAGTTTAATGACACTAGCAGATCGCTGGTTGCTTCCAGATGGGGTTGATGAGGCTCTGCCAAAACAGGCTGCCAAAATTGAACACCTTAGAAGAACCCTGCTAAACCTACATGAAAGTTGGGGTTACCAATTGGTCATTCCACCTCTCATCGAATACCTAGATTCTTTACTTATCGGTGCAGGTTCCGACCTTGAAATCGAAACGTTTAAAGTTATCGATCAACTTACCGGTCGTCTTATGGGGATCCGGGCCGACTTCACATCTCAAGTAGCTCGTATTGATGCTCATTGCCTTAAAAATGATGGTGTAGAGCGACTAAGCTATTGCGGCAGCGTGTTACGCACAACGCCAGCAGGTCTAGATGGAACTCGCAGTCCTATTCAACTGGGTGCCGAGCTCTATGGTCACAGCGGTATTGAAAGTGACTTAGAGATTCTTTCTCTTATGCTGGACACTTTAACTCAAGCTGGCTTGGCAAAGTTAGTATTAGACGTTGGTCATATTGATGTCGTTCGCGGCGTTATGGCAGCATCTGGACTCACTAGTGAGCAGGAAGCGAAGATTGCTTCTTTGTATCGTGCCAAGGGGTTGCCTGAGTTAGAGACTTACTTAGCAACACAAAGTGTTGAGACACAAGCTAAGCAGTGGTTGCTAGCTCTACCACGCTTGTGTGGTGGTGTTGAGGTGTTGGACAAAGCAGAGTCTATCTTAGCAGATGTGAGTGAATCCGTTTCTAACGCTTTAGCTCAAATTCGTGCCGTTGCCGATGTGGTGGCGACGCGCTTTGGTGTCGTTGGTTTGCACTTTGATCTGTCTGATATGGAGTCCTACAGCTATCATACGGGCCTAGTTTTTGCGGCATACGTACCTGGACACGGCAATGCTGTTGCCCGAGGCGGGCGTTACAACTACATTGGCGAAGTGTTTGGTCGTTCACGTCCAGCAACAGGTTTCAGTACTGATGTGAAAACGCTTGTGTCTCTAGTAGATGTAGTGGTTGAGGACCGTTCTAGTGTTCTAGCGCCAGCAACGCACAATGACGCACTTTGGCAAAAGATTAAGTCCCTGCGAGCAGAGGGCTATCGTGTGATCCAGCAATTAGATCAAGACACAAATGCATCAGATTTTGATTTCCAGTTAATTGCCAAAGGTGATGACTGGGAGTTGGTAAAAGTTAATTAATCGATTATCGGTTTAGAACAATCTTAAGCGAGACCATAAAAATGGGTAAGAACGTTGTTATTCTAGGCACTCAATGGGGTGACGAAGGTAAAGGTAAGGTCGTAGACCTTCTAACAGAAGATGTTGCTGCAGTGGTGCGTTTCCAAGGCGGCCACAATGCAGGTCATACTTTGGTAATTGACGGCAAGAAAACTGTCTTGCACTTGATTCCTTCTGGCATTCTTCGTGACGGTGTTCAGTGTGTCATCGGTAACGGTGTTGTATTGTCTCCAGCTGCATTGCAGAAAGAGGTTAAAGAGCTTGAAGAACAGGGTGTACCTGCTGTTGAGCGCCTAAAAGTCAGCCCAGCATGTCCTCTGATCCTGCCATACCATATTGCTATGGATCAGGCTCGCGAAATTGCTAAAGGCGATAAGAAAATTGGTACAACTGGTCGTGGTATCGGCCCTGCGTACGAAGACAAAGTAGCTCGTCGTGCTATCCGTGTAGCGGATATCCTAGATAAAGAGCGTTTTGCTGAAAAGCTAAAAGAAGTATTGGCATACTACAACTTCATGCTAGAAAGCTTCTACAAAGTAGAGCCAGTGTCATTTGACGAAGTGTACGAAGAAGGTCTGAAAATGGCTGAATTCCTGCGCCCAATGGTTGCTGATACAATCACTCTTCTTCATGACTTGCGTAAAGCAGGTAAGAACATCATGTTCGAAGGTGCTCAAGGGTCTCTACTTGATGTTGATCACGGTACATACCCGTACGTAACGTCTTCAAACACAACTGCTGGTGGTGCGCCTGCAGGTACTGGTTTTGGTCCTTTGTACCTAGATTATGTGCTAGGTATTACGAAAGCATACACAACACGTGTTGGTGCCGGTCCATTCCCAACTGAGCTTGATTGTGAAAACGGTCAGCGTCTGGGTGAGCGTGGCCATGAATTTGGTGCGACGACCGGTCGTCAGCGTCGTTGTGGTTGGTTCGATGCGATGGTTCTTCGCCATGCAGTACAAATCAACTCAATCTCTGGTATCTGTCTAACAAAATTAGATGTTCTGGATGGCTTTGAAACAATCAAAGTATGTGTTGGCTACCAAAATGCTAACGGTGAATCTGTTTCAGGTTCATTGGTTGACAGCGAAGGCTACGAACAAGCAATTCCTGTTTACGAAGAGCTTCCAGGTTGGTCTGAGTCTACTGTGGGTGCGCCAAGCTTTGAAGCGCTACCAGCTAACGCTCAGGCTTACATCAAGTTCATCGAAGAGAAAATCGGAGTACCAGTAGATATTATTTCTACAGGTCCTGATCGTAACGAGACAATTGTTCTACGCGACCCATTCAAAGCGTAATAGCGATTTGATTAAAAAAACCGAGACAGTGTCTCGGTTTTTTGGTATCTGATGTCTAGGTAAAAAACGACAGACAAAAAAATAGCTACCGAAGTAGCTATTTTTTCAATAGAGCCTAGAACAGATCAATATCGCCATGTGTGACATTGTTGTCTTTGGCAAGGCCTGCCTCTACGATGTCGTCGTAAAAAGTCACTTGGTTACGGCCGTTTTCCTTACTATGGTATAAAGCTTGATCTGCCTGATCCATTAATGTCACATGGAAGGTGTCTTTCTGGAATTCGCATACGCCCGCACTGATTGTAATAGGATCTAAGTCATTCATTACAATAGACTGAACATTGACTAGAAGCTGTTCGAGTAGCGCTTTACATTTTGATTTGGTCAATCCGCGCATTAAAGCAACAAATTCTTCACCTCCGAATCGAAACAACATGTCATCTTGGCGGAAGGTTTGTTGTAAAACTCTTGATACATGAATTAAAACTTCATCACCATATAAATGACCTGCACTGTCATTAATAGCTTTAAAGTGGTCCAAATCAATGATGGCAATCCAATTAGAAGTGCATTCATTTTCATCTTCAAAAGCTGCGCCTTGATATAGTTTTACTATTGATTCTTCAAAGGTCTTTCTATTCATTAGACCAGTTAGTTCGTCAGTTTGTGACTCTGCTAGTAAAGAGCTGAAGTTAGCATAAATGCTTAGCATGCCTTTGATGATGTAGCTTTCAGAGCGGCTTGGTTTGTTGTTGAGAGTGATAATTAGGTACTGGTTCTGTTGTCGACTTTGTTGCAGTACATGAAAAGAGGTGTACTGCTCGTCGTGTGCTTTCATGAGTTCATCTAGGTGCCAAGTGTTAATGTAGTCAAGGGAAGCTTTCATGCTGTCTGAAACATTAATATCTTGGTAGCGATATTCACAGTTATCGCCATTGCTAAGAGATATTTCTGATGTTGGTTCGTCTTGCCCATTCAGGGTAAGAATGGATGTACGAATAGGGTTTAGTATTTCACGGATGCTTTTAAGTAGGCTAAAGACCAGTAACTCTTTATCTCTTTGCGAGGTGAAGTTCTCAATATGGTGCAATATGTTATTTGAAATGCTCAAACCTACAATCCCCTAGGTACAACGAAGTAATTGTTTATAGCAAGTAACTATAACAGAACTTCATTATATACTCTTTGCTTTAACTTCTACAGCCGTAAAATGATCGAGAATTGTTACTTATCCTTACAGTTATTGTGTGATAAAGTCCGCGCCCGAATATTTTTTGATAGGTAGCTTTTGTGTACTGCGGTTTTGATTACGGCACATCAAATTGTGCGTTAGGCGTCTTGGAAAATGGTAAACCTCGTCTAGCTAACCTAGAAGGGGAACATAAGTACTTACCTTCAACGGTCTATGCATTAAGTCGAGATTTCATAAGTGAGGGTGTTGCAAAAGGGCTTTCTGATGCATTCCGTTCTGATTTTATTGAAATGCGTAAGGGGATCCTAAGTCGTGCTCGCCGCTTTCGTATAGAAGAAGATTATGATGTTGACGATCAGGTTTTGTTTTTCGGCAGAGAGGCATTTTCTGAGTATTACCAGTTTCCGGATGAAGGATACTTTGTAAAGTCTCCAAAGTCCTTTCTTGGTGGGGCGGGACTACGTGCTGAACACATTCATTTTTTTGAAGATGTTGTTACCGTCATGATGATGAATGTTAAGCAGCGCTCCGAAATAAACCTACAGCAAAACATGAAGCATGCTGTAATAGGGCGCCCTGTTAATTTTCAGGGTATCAATGCGGAAGAAAGCAATCAGCAAGCCTTATCAATTCTAACTGTTGCGGCTAAAAGGGCTGGTTTTGATAGTGTTGAGTTTCAGTATGAACCAATTGCAGCGGGACTAGATTTCGAACGTAATCTCGAAAACGATCAGACAGTATTAGTGGTGGATATTGGTGGTGGTACCAGTGACTGTGCCATGGTTCGAATGGGGCCAAGTTATCGGGATCGATTGGATCGTGCAGGAGACTTCTTGTCGTACACTGGTGAGCGTGTCGGTGGTAATGATCTAGATATCCAGCTTGCGGGTCGTCAAGTTATGCCTTTATTTGGTATGGGTGCAGAGCTGAAAACAGGTTTGCCGATGCCGACACAGTTGTATTGGAATGCTGTGACAACCAATGATGTCACAGCTCAGGCGACGTTTAGTAGTCAAGAAACAAAACAACAAATGGACCAGTTGCGTTTAGATATGGTTAAACCTAATCTGATGGATCGCTTCAAGATCATGCGTGAACATAAGCATAACTTTCATGTTGTCAAAGATTCGGAAGAAGCAAAGATAAAGCTCTCAGAGCTGGAGCAGGTGTCTGTGGATTTAGGTTATATTGAAGAGCTGCTGTGCTTAGATATTAACAGAGAGCAGTTTGCCCAATCTATAATTCACCCAGTTGAAAAAATGGTGACGCTTATGTTGGATGCAATAGGTCAAGCTGGCGAAAAGCCTGATGTGATCTACATGACAGGTGGGTCCGCAAAGTCTCCAGTGATTCAAGCGGCTGTTCGTGAACATATTGGAGATATCCCTTTACTAGATGGAGATCACTTTGGCAGCGTAGCGAGCGGCTTAACTGTGTGGGCTGATCGCATATTCCGCTAAAGGCATTTGTTAGTTCATTTCACAATAGGGTTAAGCAATAGGCAATTCACTTAACCCTTTCCAGCGTGCGTAAAGCATTCCAAGGCAGAAAAGGCCTGCTCCAAGCAAAGCTTCACTCATGCCAATCGGCCAAAGTGTAGGATGAAACCAATGTGTTATTCCTGCAGTGAAGTAGAATAAGCTAATGAAACAGATACCGATGGCGCCTTTGTAACTGCCATTGATATTGCCCCATAGTGATAAAGCTAGCGGCAATAAGACGGCGCTCAGTAAAAGTAGTGGGTGTTGTAACTCAATTTCAGACAACACGAGGTGCCACCAGATCAAAACGAGCATTAATCCAATATGATTTAATATCAGGATAGGGCGAAAAGAGCGGCATAAACTCAGATAGTGCTGTTGCTCAGATGCGGAGATTGAAAATCGTTTTGCCATAGCTTAGTTCAATGCTTAGTCAATAAATGAGCGAGCTATAATACTTTCTAATAACTCGCTTTGTATTGATTTAGGTCGTATTGAACGTAGTGAGGTGGCTTAGTGTTTCTTTAGTTTAGTGGCCAGTTCGGCAATACGCTGGCCCTGAGCTTCGCACAATGCAATTTCTTCGTCACTTAAGCCTGTGTACTGGGTGTGGGGGGCAAAATGAGTTACGCCGTAAGGCGTACCACCTGTCGCTGTGTGTATCAGGTCTTTGTTCTTATAGGGGAGCCCAGCCCAGATCATGCCGTGATGAAGCAGTGGGATCATCATGGATTGAATAGTCATTTCATGGCCGCCATGCATGGTGCTTGCGCTAGCGAAACCACAAGCAGGCTTGTCTGCCAGTTGGCCGCTCATCCATATTGGGCTGGTTTGATCGAGCATTAATTTTACGGGTGCCGCCATGCTGCCAAAATAAGAGGGGGAGCCAATAGCTAAGCCATCGCATGCAGCAAAATCCTCAACTTCACAGTACGGATAGCCATCCTCAGGTAGCGCAGGGCTCGTTTGCTCATGGCTAAATGAGGCTTCGGGTAGTTGGCGAATGACGGCATGAGCATTAGGTACTTTTTGTACGCCACGAGCAATGTGTTTAGCCATGGCTGCTACAGAGCCATGGCGAGAGTAAAACACAACCAGAATATTGGCTTGGCTCATGAGAATAGCTCAAGTACGGATTCTGGTGGGCGACCAATTTTCGCTTTGTCATTATGAATAACGATTGGACGCTCTATCAGCTTAGGGTTTGCTGTCATGGCTTCGATCAATGCGTCTTCATTGGGCTCTGACTTAAGGTCTAATTCTTTGTAGATGTCTTCTTTAGTGCGCATAAGCTCACGAGCTGATGTCATACCAAGTTGGTTAAGCAGAGTTTTGATTGTGTCGTTTGAAGGGGGAGTTTGTAGATACAAAACCACTTCTGGAGAAATGCCTTGTTGCTCAAGAAGAGCTAAGGTTTCACGAGATTTTGAGCAACGAGGGTTATGGTAAATTGTTGTCATGTTGACCTCAGTAAAGGCTTAAGTTTTGTCTTAGCTGTGGATCAGATAAGGCGGCAAGATAAATTGTTAAAGCTTGCCGCCTTTGATTTGAGATTACGCTAATTTTTGCTGAATGAAGGCTAGGGCATCAGCAACAGCAACGTCTTCGCCGTCACCAGTTTCACGGCTCTTGTACTCAAGAGTGCCTTCTTTCAATCCACGGTCACCAACCACGATACGGTGTGATATGCCCAGCAGTTCGCAGTCTGAGAACTTAACGCCTGGACGTTCTTTACGGTCATCAAGAATTACGTCAACGCCCTGTGCAAGCAGTGCGTCGTAAAGCTCATCACAAGCCTCCTTAACACTATCAGACTTCTCGTAGTTCATGCCTACAATAGCCACTTCAAACGGCGCAATGGCTAGCGGCCACTTGATGCCTTTGTCATCAAAGTTTTGCTCAATTGCAGCCGCCACAATGCGAGAGACGCCAATGCCGTAACAGCCCATGTGCATGACTTGAGCTTTACCATTTTCATCCAGTACCGTCGCTTTCATCGCTTCAGAGTAGGTTTGGCCTAGTTGGAAAATATGGCCCACTTCGATGCCGCGTTTAATAACGATAGAGCCTTGGCCGTCAGGAGATGGATCGCCTTCAACGACATTGCGAATATCTGCTACCTCAAAGTCATCACAGTCACGGCCCCAGTTTAGGCCGGTGAAGTGGTAATCGTCTTTATTCGCACCAGCACAGAAATCAGAAATCACAGCAGCGGCACGATCAACAACGACTTTTACGCCTGCTTCTTTTAGGCCGCGAGGCCCGATAGAGCCTGGCTGACAGCCAATCTTGGCAACAATATCTGCTTCGGAAGCAAATTCGAATGGAACGACAGCGCCTTTCAGCTTTTCAACTTTGATCTCGTTGATAGTGTGGTCGCCGCGCAGAACCAAAGCAATAATCGTACTTTCACCCTCTTCATCAACACCTTTGATAAGCATGGTTTTAACCGTCTTCTCAACAGGTAGCTTCAAGAATTCAGCAACAGCAGCAATGGTTTTGCAGTTCGGTGTGAAAACTTCTTTAATTTCTTCTGTTGGTGCATCTGGCGCTTGTTTTAGGCAAATTGCTTCAGCTAGCTCTACGTTGGCAGCAAAGTCAGAAGAATCGCTGAACGCGATATCGTCTTCACCAGAGTCCGCTAGTACGTGGAACTCGTGTGAGTAGGCACCACCGATAGAGCCTGTATCCGCTTGAACAGGACGGTAATCTAGGCCGATGCGATCGAAAACCTTGCAATATGCGGAGTGCATTACATCGTAGGTTTCTTGAAGCGACTCGGCAGAGATATGGAACGAGTAAGCATCTTTCATTAAGAATTCACGTGAGCGCATGACACCAAAGCGCGGGCGTACTTCGTCACGGAACTTTGTCTGAATTTGGAATAGATTAAGTGGCAACTGCTTGTAGCTGCTTAATTCGTTACGAGTAATATCAGTGATAACTTCTTCGTGTGTTGGGCCAAGGCAGTAATCACGGTCGTGGCGGTCTTTAAGACGAAGTAGCTCTGGTCCGTATTTTTGCCAGCGGCCAGTTTCTTGCCAAAGCTCAGCGGGTTGAACGCCTGGCATACTCACTTCAAGAGCGCCGGCTCTTTGCATTTCTTCTCGAACAATGTTCTCTACTTTCTTAAGCACTTTTACGCCAGTGGGTAGCCATGTATAAAGGCCTTTTGATACTTGTCGGATCATACCCGCACGGATCATTAGCTGGTGGCTCGCGACGACCGCATCAGATGGGGCGTCACGAAGAGTAGAAAAAAGATAGTTGCTTGCGCGCATAATATGTCGTCTTTCTAAAAATAAGTGATGAAATTAACCCGCAAAGCGGAATTCAATTTGGCCTTCATTTTCAACATCTAAGGCGAAGATGCCGCCGGCTTGAGGGAATTGCTCAAGCTCTGCGTCTGTTTGTGCTGCTCGGCAAGTAGATACAAATAATGTCTTCATATCTTCGCCGCCAAAAGCCACCATCGTTGGGTACGTCGCAGGCAGCGGGTATTCTGCTAGGATTTGACCCTCAGGGCTGATTTTTACCACACGTTGGCCTTGGTAAAGTGCCGACCAGTAGTTGCCGTCTGTATCAACAGCCGCGCCATCTGGGCGTCCATTGCCACGAGGAAACTCGATAAAAGTGCGCTTATTAGTCGCTTCACCAGTTGTTACATCATAATCAAATTTGTAAACGATGTGGTTTGGTGTATCTGAGTAATACATGGTTTTTTGATCTGGTGAAAAAGCTAGCCCATTTGATGTCCATGCCGCTTGATCCAGCAGGCGTTTTTCGCCTTTTTCAAACTGATATAAACCACCTAAGAATGCATCTTTCGGAGAATACATTGTACCTGCTAAAAAGCGACCTCTTGGGTCACAGCGCCCATCATTGAAACGCGTGGTTTTTTGATCGTAATCGGCTTTCCAGTATGGCTCCAGCGGAGCATCGAAGTCAGCAAAGGTGTAAACCCCAGAGCGAAAGGCTGCAATAAACCCACCGCTTTCTGATAAAGCGAAGCAACCAATTTCTTCATCAAATCTGCGTACTGAGTGATTACCAGATGCAGTGTTGTAAGCATGCAATTCAAAGGAATCAATGTCGACAAAGTAAAGAGTCTGGGATTGTTCATCCCAGCGAGGGCACTCTGCGAGTTTGGCTTGTGCGTCAAAGACACAACGCATTTCCGTCATGGGAACTCCAAGTCGTAGGGTAGAATTAAAAATAGAATGCTATAGTGCTTATGTAAGGCCATAAAGTAAATAGGAAGTCGTTACATGTTTGAATTAGATGCAGTTTTAGAGAAGGATTCTGTGCTCATTGGTGATCTAAAACTTTGCCAGGTAAGGCTTATAAATAATCGTAATGCGCCATGGGTTATTTTGGTTCCTAAAAGAGCCTTTATAGAGGAAATCCATCAGTTAGGTCATGCGGATCGCAATCAGCTTATGGCAGAAAGTTGCCTATTGGCGGAAACAATGCAGGACCTTTTTACCCCTGATAAATTGAATATTGCCGCTATCGGCAATAAAGTTCGCCAATTGCACCTTCATCATGTTGCTCGTTTTGAGTCAGATGAGTGCTGGCCTGAGCCTGTTTGGGGTAAATTGTCCCCTGTATGCTATTCTGATCAAGAGTTGGCCAATATTTTGCAAAAAATCAAAAGATTGCTTGGTGATGAGCTGGTTGAGTTAGATGAAGTCTAATAAATGATTGGCTTTGAGAGCATATGAGTCTCCTCATTATTGGGATAACAACCATACAAGACTAGGACATTAGAAGAATGAGTATTAGACGAAGAAAAAAAGCAGTGAATAAAGTAGTTAAACTACTTAATTTAGCAACATCGACTAATTCCAGTGAATCCTCCATGGCTTTGCGCCATGCTGAATCTATCATTTTTCAAAATGGGCTGTCTCAAGGTGATATCCCAATGTATCAGCTTTGCGATAGAACAATGCTGTTTAAGGTGAGTTGGAATGGGACTCCACGCCATATTAAAACGGAGCGTCCTTCAACAACGACGGAGAGTTTTACTCAAAGGCGATTTAGTGAAAAGCCTACCGAGGCAAGTCGATCTTATGCTGGTGCTAAAACCATTCTGGATGATATCGCTGATGATCTGGCTGCAACGCAAGAAGGTGAGTGCAACGAGCAGGCGAGAGCAGATGTGAGAGAATCGCCAGAGCATTTTGATGGAGACGCAGATCTGTTCTCAACAGAGTCTTCAGGTGCGGATACGATGGCTGAAGTTGAGGAAGAATCCCAGCCTGAAGCTAAAGTGGATGAAATGGATGGTTGCTGTGGTCACGATGAAGACACTGTTGGTACGGATGAATTGCAGGAAGAAATGAAGCAACAAAACGACGAACTTAACGATGTAGTAGATCAAGAAGAGCGATTCTTCTCTCATGATAATGTAATCAATGCTGCCAACGCATTTCGCCCTTCGGGTGAGCAATTTAAAGAAACGCTGCGTAATCAGTATGCTTCTAGTAATCCTGATGTTCCGTTTGAGCAGGACGCATATTGGTCAAAGGTCCATGGTTTGCTCATGGACTTTGATGAATCTGAAGTGCTGGTTGAAATGGATGGTCTTGAAAGCCAGCTAACTCTTGCTCAAGAGGCGCTCAAGGCGAAGCGAAGTGAGAGAGCGGCAGTAGAACAGGAAGAGTTAAAAGAGAGAACTGAGCGTGCTCGCATTGAGCAGAGTTTTGAAGAAGCAATTGAGAGGGCTTTTCAGGCAAGAGCTGTTGCCTATGAAGCATGGGAGTCAAAGCGAGCTCAGTTGCGAATGGACTCGATGCGCGCTGAGCAAGATGCACAGCAAGGTTATACCGAGCTAACAGAGCGTATGTCTAGTTGCAAAGAGCAATACGCCCAGCATCTTCAGCTTAAAGAAGATTACCGTGCTGCGAAAATAATGCATGAATTGCGTCGTCATTTGGCCCTGGCCGCAAAGGGAGATGAGCAGTCTATTCAATCTTACGATATGGTCATCAATATTATGTCTGAAAGTGACTTGTCGCTTAGAGATTTAGAGTTTTCAGATATTCGTAATAAAAGCCTTTTCATTCGGTTGTTAGAGCGTGAAGCGGCACAAATTTCAGATGTTCATGAACGCGAAGTATACACTGAAGAGATGCTTGATAAGTTCCTATTAGCCAGTCGGCAGGAGCAGCCAGCTAAAAACTCAGAAAACCCTATTGAGCGTGTAGAGCGACTGTTAAAAAGCATCGAAGGAGTAGGGCACTTCGAGAGTCAAAAAGTCATTGAGCAAGTGCTAAAGTTAATGGAGTCTCACCAAGTTAGTGTTCGAGATCTCGATTATGGTTGTATTAATAAATATTCCGTTTTTATTTGCTTAATAAACTGGGAAGCAGAACAAATACACTCTCTGACTGAGCGTGAGAAGTTTACCTCTTCGATTTTAGAGGATTACGTGCAATATTCAGTGACCAATCCTCGGTCTTCACAAAAAGCCTAACAATCGTTCGAATTAGCTATAAAGACCCCTGCTAGGATTGTTCTGGCAGGGGTTTTTGGTATTGATATGGTGAATGTACGGTATATTTAATGAAAATTTTGCTTTTGCCTTTCAAACCCACTGCGCATCTTTTAACATTCTGCCTCCACATAAAAATATAATACTCAGCAGGAGAGTCGCATGAGCATTATCAAAGAAGATGATCTGATCACTAGCGTTGCAGACGCGCTTCAGTTTATCTCTTACTACCATCCTCTAGATTTCGTAAAGGCAGTACACGAAGCCTATGAGCGTGAAGAGAGTCAAGCTGCAAAAGATTCTATGGCTCAGATCCTTATTAATTCGCGCATGTGTGCGGAAGGTAAGCGTCCGATTTGTCAGGATACCGGTATTGTTACTGTTTTTGTCAAAGTGGGTATGAATGTTCAGTGGGAAAGCGCTATGAGCGTTACTGACATGATTAACGAGGGTGTTCGTCGCGCCTACCTCCACCCTGACAACGTATTGCGTGCATCGATTCTTGATGATCCTGCTGGTGCACGTAAAAACACCAAGGACAACACGCCTGCAGTGATTCATATGGAAATTGTTCCAGGTGATACTGTTGAGGTGCATGTTGCAGCAAAAGGTGGCGGCTCAGAGAACAAATCTAAGCTTGCGATGCTTAATCCTTCGGATTCAATCGTTGAATGGGTTAAAAAGACGGTACCAACAATGGGGGCCGGTTGGTGTCCGCCAGGTATGCTGGGTATAGGTATTGGTGGTACCGCAGAGAAAGCCATGGTGATGGCGAAAGAATCTCTAATGGAGCCAATTGATATTCATGAATTGAAGGCGCGTGGCCCACAAAATCGTGTTGAAGAGCTGCGTCTTGAGATCTTTGAAGCGGTGAATAATTTGGGTATCGGTGCACAAGGTCTTGGTGGCTTGACGACCGTTCTTGATGTGAAAATCATGGATTACCCAACTCACGCAGCGTCTTTGCCAGTGGCAATGATCCCTAACTGTGCGGCAACACGTCATGCGCACTTTGTATTAGATGGTTCTGGTCCTGCGGATCTTGTTCCGCCATCATTAGATGATTGGCCAGATATCACTTGGGAAGTGGGTGAAAACGTACGTCGTGTAAACCTAAATGAAGTGACGCCAGAAATGGTGAAAGAGTGGAAGCCAGGCGAAACAGTTCTTCTTAACGGCAAAATGCTGACTGGCCGTGATGCGGCGCATAAGAAGATGGTTGAGATGATGGCGAACGGTGAAGAGCTGCCTGTTGATCTGAAGGGTCGCTTTATCTACTACGTAGGTCCAGTGGATCCAGTGAAAGATGAAGCGGTAGGTCCGGCAGGCCCGACCACGTCTACCCGTATGGATAAGTTCACACACACCATGCTTGAAAAGACAGGCTTGCTTGGCATGATCGGTAAAGCTGAGCGTGGTCCAGTTGCTATTGAAGCGATCAAAGAGTTTGGTGCTGTTTACTTGATGGCTGTTGGCGGTGCTGCGTACTTGGTATCTAAAGCAATCAAGAAGGCTGAGGTTGTAGCATTTCCAGAGTTGGGTATGGAAGCAATCTACGAGTTTGATGTGGTTGACATGCCAGTTACAGTTGCTGTTGATGCTGCGGGTACGTCAGTTCATTTGACTGGCCCAGCTGAATGGAAAGCGAAAATTGAAGCGCAAGTAATCGAAGTTAAATAACACTTGATTAGTTAGAGCTTTTCGAAACGCCCTACCGGAACGACCGGCGGGGCGTTTTTTATGGGTCAAACTGTCAGCCCTATTGCAAATATTGTCAGATCTTTGAAAAGAGGGGTTTATTTGCTCGCTTACTACCATACTATGGATCTGTCAAATAACTTTACAATATTAAGGGCTAGACATGGTTAAATTGCTATTGGCTGATGATGATGCACGCTTGTCAGATTTGGTGAAAGAGTACTTCGATGGAGAAGGTTATGAGGTCACTCATGTGTGGAATGGTCAAGAAGCTTTGGATCATATGGAGCAAGAGCGACCTGATATTGTCATCCTTGATGTCATGATGCCAGTTTTGGATGGCTTTGAAGCGCTAAAGCAAATTCGAAACAAAAGCTCTATTCCAGTTATTATGTTAACTGCAAAAGGGGATGACATTGATAGAATTTTAGGTCTTGAAATGGGAGCGGATGATTATCTATCAAAACCGTTTAATCCTCGTGAGTTACTGGCGCGTATCAAGGCTATTTTACGACGCTCTTCGCAGGAGAAAGAAGATGATCCAATGTCAGATCTGTCTTTATCTGATGTGTTGTTAAGGCGTCGTGATCGTACTGTATATCTGCATGATGAGGTGGTTGAGTTAACCACATCTGAGTATGCGTTGCTTGAATGTATGATGATGGTGCCAGGACAGGTAATGACTAAGCAAGAACTGTCAGAAAAAGCGTTGGGTCGAAAGCTGACGATGTATGATCGTAGTTTGGATATGCATATCAGTAACCTACGCAAAAAAGTTGGCAGTTTTGAGAATGAAGAACCTCGTATTAAAACTGTTCGGGGTGTCGGGTATATTTTTGTAGATGGAGCTGAATGCTAGTCATCGCGCTAGCTGCCTAGAAGTATGAAAAATACATTTTTGCGTGTTTTTTTGGTTGTGCTTTTCTCCAATATGGTCGTAGTAGCGATCGGCTTGGGAGTTGTGAGTTTTGTTCAAGATAAAGATCAAGTATCAGCAGATGTGCTCGGTGATGTTGGTGTTGACTTGGTTTCTATCTATGAGAAAAGTGGGGCGAGTGAACTTCAGGCTCAAGCACGCATTTATGAACAGCAGCTTCAAGGCAGTATTTATATTTATCAGGAAAATGGACGCCCTCTATTAAGGCCATTGCCAAGGAATTTTCGAGAGCAGTCGGCGCTTGGTTCTGATGTTGAATCGGATACATCAGAAGCGGCAGCTGATGCTCGTCGCAGTCAGTTTATACAGGTGATCGGGGCAAGTAATACGCAATACCTTCTTGTATTTAGGCCGCAAGATAGTAGTGACGAGGTGAGTCCTTGGGTTATTTCTTTGCTGTCTCTTCTTGGGTTGTTAGTGTCTAGTGCGATTTTGGCTTACTGGTTAATGGGGCCGCTTCTTAAGTTGCAGAAAATTACCCGCTCTTTTGGTCAAGGTGATATGGCGGCTCGAGTGGATCGTCGCCTGGTGCGTCGAAATGATGCTATTGGCAACTTGGCGCGTGAGTTTAATGAAATGGCAGGTCGCATAGAGACTTTGTTGAGCTCCAAGGAAAGGTTGTTACGCGATGTTTCTCATGAACTGCGTACGCCTTTGGCGCGGATTGAGGTGGCACTGACGATTGCAGAGGATAAGCAAGGACAGTCAACACAGCAAAACTATTTAGACCGTATTCGTAATGAATTGCATGAACTTGATGAGCTGATTGGTCAGGTGTTGACGCTTTCTCGGCTTGAGGCTGCTTCTATGCAAAAATCGGAAATTGATATGCAGGCTTGGCTTGGTGAAATAGTTGAAGATGTGCAATTTGAGTCTCAGTTACGTGGCATCACTATCACCAAATCAGGAGATTCACCAAAATTGCTGCATGGGGATTCAGTGCAGTTAAGGCACGCGGTAGAGAATGTGCTGCGCAATGCGTGTTTTTACTCTGGCGAAGGAAGTCTTGTTGAGGTGGTTTCTTCTATGCAAGGTAAGCGTGCCATTGTCTCTATAAAGGACAATGGTCCGGGTGTGGCAGATGAAATGTTAGAAAAGATCTTTCATGCATTCTTTCGCTCTTCTTCGGCGCGTGAATCAAATAGCGGCGGTTTTGGTGTTGGGTTGACCATCGCTAAGCGTATTGTTCAAGCACATAACGGTGAAATAAAAGCGTTTAACCGACCTGAAGGCGGTTTGGAAGTATGCTTCTGCTTGCCTATTGCATGAAAAATGAGGGCTGATGTGTGATTTTTCTTGCAATTCCAGCTTCACCCTGTAGTATGCCCGTCCGCAAGTTGGCCAGACAGTCGCCGCTTTGATATATCAAAGGGGAGGAAAGTCCGGGCTTCGCAGGGTGAAGTGCCAGGTAACGCCTGGGGGGCGAGAGCCTACGGAAAGTGCAGCAGAAAATACACCGCCTAAGCAGTTTACTGCCGGTAAGGTTGAAATGGTGCGGTAAGAGCGCACCGCGCACCTGGTAACAGTGTGTGGCAAGGTAAACCCCACTTGAAGCAAGACCAAATAGGAACTCATTGGTGTGACCCGCACTGAGTTCGGGTAGGTTGCTTGAGCCATGTAGCGATACATGGCCTAGATGAATGACTGTCCACGACAGAACCCGGCTTATCGGCCAACTTGCTCATTCTATTCTTCGATTGACTCTCAACACTAAAGATTCCGTCAACTTTTCCCATAGATATATAAAGAATTCGCTTTAGGCGAATTTTTTTTTGGAATTTTTTAACTAAAATTAAAATTAGTGTTAAATTGTGGGAGAAAGTGTCGATAAGTGGGATATGGGCGTGTTTAGAGGAATTCATCAGGTGAGTGTGGACGCAAAGGGGCGGTTGTCTCTGCCGGCGCGCTTACGCGATGAATTTATCCAGTATGAGGACGCAGGTGTGGTGATTACCATTGACCCACAGGCTCGTTGTCTCTTGCTTTACCCACTGTCTGAGTGGGAGCAAATTCAAGAAAAATTAGATCGCTTGCCATCTTTTCAGCCGCAAGCTAGACGCTTGCAGCGTTTGTTGGTAGGTCATGCGACTGACTTGGAGTTCGATAGTGCGGGGCGCTTGTTATTGCCAGCGCCGCTTCGTGAATACGCCAAGATAGATCGTAAATCGACCCTGTTAGGTCAGGGTAAAAAGCTAGAAATATGGGGCTTGGAAGAGTGGGAAGCTCAACGTGAGGAGTACCTGTCCGAAGTCGCTTTAGATAATTTAGAACTCGATACATTAATGGATATCTCTTTATGACAGACACAACACCAGAACATATTAGTGTGATGCTGAACGAATCGGTCGACATGCTAGTGACCGATGCGGCTGGGACTTACGTCGACGGAACGTTTGGCCGCGGTGGGCACACACGATTGGTGTTGTCTCGCCTAACCACTGGCAAAATGCTTGGTTTTGATAAAGATCCAGTGGCGATTGGCCATGGCCGTGTGCTGGAAGCCGAGGATGCACGTTTTACCATTGTACAAGACAGCTTTGCCAACATGGCAGAACACATCCCTAGCGTATTTGGCGTCGATAAAGTCGATGGCGTGATGATGGACCTAGGTGTGTCATCGCCGCAACTGGATGATGCCAGTCGTGGTTTCAGCTTTATGAATGATGGTCCGCTGGACATGCGCATGAACCCTAACGCTGGCATGAGTGCCGCTGACTGGATTGCCGTAGCAGCGGAGAAAGAGATCGCTGATGTGATGTACCAGTACGGAGAGGAACGTTACTCCCGCCGTATTGCCCGTGCCATTGTCGAATATCGCAATCACACACCGATTACGACTACCAAGCAACTGGCCAAAATTGTGGCTGAAGCACACCCTGCTTGGGAAAAAGGCAAGAACCCAGCGACGCGCGCGTTCCAAGGTATCCGCATTCACATTAATAACGAACTGGGCGATTTAGAAACAGGCTTAGAGGCAGCGGCTAAGGCGCTGAAAGTTGGTGGGCGCTTAGTAGTCATCAGTTTCCACTCGCTAGAAGATCGAATTGTGAAGCAGTTCATGAAGAAGCTCTGTAAAGGCCCGGATTTACCACGCCACTTACCTATCCAGAATGCTCACCTTGATATTCACTTTAAAACGGTTGGAAAGGCTATTAAGCCTTCAAAAGGTGAGGTGGATGACAATGTTCGTTCACGCAGTGCTGTGCTTCGTGTCATGGAGCGCGTGAGTGAGTAAGAGCACAAAAGGATTGCTATCGTTTTTATTTGCCTTGCTCTTATTGGGAGGGATGGCAATCACTTTAGTAGTGCAGGTGTATGACTTTCGCAGGGGATTTGCGTACCTGCAGCAATTGAAAAAAGATGAAGTGAACTACGAGGTGGTTTGGGGACAACTTCTGTTGGAGCAGAGTGCCCTAACCCAGCCAAGTCGATTGGAACAAGCGGCTATAAAGGATTTAAAAATGCATGCTCCGACCCCAGAAGAATTGGTCATAGTGAAGCCATGAATACAAACGATAATAGCTATTCTCCTAGTAAGTGGCGTTTATATTTGGTTTATGCCATTGCGTTTGCACTGTTTTCTGTGGCAGCGGGCCGTTTGTTTTATTTGACGGTCTTAGATAAAGAATTCTTGCAGAATCAAGGTGAAATGCGCGCTGTTCGAACCGAGTCAATTCCTGCAACACGAGGCATGATTCTGGATCGGAATGGTGAGCCTCTGGCTGTCAGTACTCCGACTTGGACAGTGATTGCCAACCCTAGAGAATTATGGGGATTGGCTGACGATCCTGAAAATCTTGCTAAACCTATTGGTGAGCGAAAAAATCCAGAAGAAGAAATTGTTCGTTTAGCTGAAGCGATGGGGGTCGGCAGTGCATTGTTGAAAGAGCGCTTCGAAATAAACCGTAACAAAGGCTTTATGTATTTGAAGCGACAGGTGCCACCTCATGAAGCAGAAGCTGTACTGGATGCCAAAGTGAAGGGTGTATCCAAGATTAAGGAGTACAAGCGGTTTTATCCAGCGGGAGAGGTTACTGCGCAAGTAGTAGGCTTCACCAATATTGACGACAAAGGTCAGGAGGGGCTTGAGCTCGCTTACGACCAAGCGCTTCAAGGTAAGCCGGGTAAGCTGTCTTATATTAAAGACCTTAAAGGTAATATCATTAGTACACTCGGCCAGGAGATTCCTGAGCAAGCCGGTGAAAACATCGAGCTTAGTATCGATATGCGATTGCAATACCTTGCCTACCGAGAGCTAAAGGCTGTGGTTACAGAGCAGCGTGCTAGCTCGGCGTCTGCGGTGATTCTTGATGTCCGGACGGGCGAAATCTTGGCAATGGTTAATCAGCCTTCTTTTAATCCAAATGATCGCTCCGATTTGGAACCTGATGAACTTCGTAACCGTGCAGTAATTGATTTATTTGAGCCTGGCTCCACAATGAAGCCTTTCTCTGTAGCTGCTGCGCTACGTTCTGGGCAATACAATACTGAGTCTGTGATCGATACCAGTCCTGGTTACATGCGTTTCGGCAAATTTACCATCCGAGATTTCAGAAACTACGGTAAAATTAACCTAGAAACCGTGCTGGTGAAGTCTAGTAACGTTGGTACTTCTCATATTGCCTTGTCGTTACCGCAAGATACGATCTGGAACATGTTCTATGAGTTAGGGATAGGGTCGCCCGTAGGGCTTGGTTTTCCAGGGGAGGCAACTGGTAAGTTGCCGATGCATCCAAAATGGCATCCTTCAGAGATTGCGACGTTATCTTATGGTTATGGTTTAGCTGTATCTACTTTGCAACTAGCACAGGCTTACATGGTGTTAGCAAATAATGGTTACAAGGTGCCTGTTACTATTTTTAAACAGGATATACAGCCTAATGGTGAGCAAGTGGTGCCGTCTGATATCGCGCAAGATGTGGTTCATATGTTGCAATCGGTTGTAACAGAAGGGTCTGGTAAAAAAGCGCAAATCCCAGGCTATAACGTAGCTGGTAAGACCGGAACGGTTCACAAGGTTGGGGTTGGTGGTTATCAATATGACCAATATATTTCTTTATTTGCTGGTATCGCTCCAGCAACAAATCCACGCCTAGCTATGGTGGTCATGGTAAATGATCCTAAGGGACGTAAATACTATGGTGGTGAAGTGTCGGCACCTGTTTTTTCGCGTGTTATGGAAGGTGCTTTGACAACGCTGAATGTGCCACCTGACCGTCCAGAAGGACTTCGAGAAGTGCGTTTGGATGATAACACTGATTCATCTTACCGAATCGTACAAGGAAACTAAAATGTTTACCTTAGAACAGCTTTTAGAGTGGTTAGATCTAAAAAACTGTTGGAAATATGAGCAGAATTTATATCGGTCTTTAGAGACCGATTCTCGTTTAGTGGGCCCTGAATCTGTTTTTATAGCCTTGCCAGGGGTATCCAGTAATGGTTGGGACTATTTTAAGCAAGTAGTCAATAAGGGCTGTCAGGTCGCAGTCGTTCCTAAGGGCTTAGGTTTAAAGCATGATACTCTCCAGCTAATTGAAGTAGATAATATCGAAGAGCAGGTAGCGAAGCTTTGTCGACGTGTTTATGGTCCTGCTCCTCAGCACGTTGTTGCCGTTACAGGAACGAACGGTAAATCCAGTATTTGCTACTATATCGCTCAACTTGCTCAAGCGGTTGGTTTGTCCAGTGCTATGATAGGTACATTTGGGATAGGCCCTCTTACTCATCTCCAAGAAGCTCAGCAAACAACGCCTGATTTGTTGACTTTACATAAATTGTTGTCGTCTTTTGCTGCACAAGGTATTCAACTGGTTGCATTTGAAGCCTCTTCTCACGCTTTAGATCAAAAGCGCTTGGCTGGCGTGCCTGTGTCAACAGCGGTTTTCTCAAACCTTACGCGTGATCACCTTGATTATCACGGCTCAATGGAGTCTTATGCTGTCGCAAAGAGGAAGTTGTTTGAATTTGACTCTTTGCAACAAGCAATTATTTGTGCCGATTCCGAGTATGCTTCATTTATGCTGCAAGCCTGTGCTGCAAATGCTTGGCAATATTCAGCGCAGAATAGGCTTGAGGCGGATTTCTCTGTAGTGACAAAAAGCTTTAAGCAAGATGGGGTGGATCTAACGATTCGAGTGCATGATAAAGAGTACGAAGTATCGATTCCTTTGTTGGGGGATTTTAATGTACAGAATGCTTTAGCCGCTCTAGCTGCTGTTGAGAGTGTTGCTGGGGAGGTGGGAAGTCTAGTGTCTGCCTTATCCGAGTTGCAAGGTGCTCCAGGTCGAATGCAACCCAGCAAATGCAAAGGTGCTCCACTCGTATTGGTGGACTATGCACATACATCTGATGCATTAGAGGTGGCTCTTAAGGCCGTTCATGATCATGCTTCAGGTGATGTTGTGTGTGTGTTTGGTTGTGGTGGGGACAGAGATTCAGGGAAACGCCCGCTCATGCTGCAGGCAGCCCAGCGTAATGCTCATAAGGTATTTTTGACCTCCGATAACCCTCGATCAGAAGCACCAATGGCCATTATTGCTGATGCGATGAAGGGACTCGATAAAAGTTTATCCGATGTGGTAATTGAAGTTGATCGTCGCAAAGCCATCAGAGAGGCGATATTGTCATCGAAACCTGAAGATATTGTTTTAGTGGCAGGTAAGGGGCATGAGAACTACCAAGAGGTCGATGGTGTAAGGTATCACTTTGACGATAGAGAGGAGGCGCAAACAGCGCTAAGTCATTATGTTAGTTGAACTTAAACTATCCGAAATTGCTGCTATCGTAGAGGGCCGCTTGATTGGTAGTGATTGCTATGTGAAAGGTGTTTCTACCGATTCCCGTGAAGATCTTTCGAGTAAGCTTTTTTTGGCGCTTGTTGGGGAGCGCTTTAATGGTAATGAATTCGCCAGTAAGGCCTTAGAGATTGGGGCTGCAGCAGTATTAGTAAGCGAGCCTATACCCTTAGAGCCGCGTATTGAAGTAACGGATACTGCGGCTGCATATCGTGCCATTGCAAGGCATGTGCGTCGCCACTTTTCTCGTCCTGTTATTGCAATCACTGGCAGTAATGGCAAAACCAGCGTGAAAGACTGGTTAGCACATACCTTATCTTTGTGTGCTGACACGTTGAAAACCCAAAGTAATTTAAATAACCAGATTGGTGTACCTAAAACTCTTTTAGGTTTAGCCGTTCAGCATCAGTACGCTGTGATTGAAGCAGGTACGAGTTTTCCGGGTGAAATCGAAATTCTTGGTAACACCATTGAAGCGGATGTTGTTGTTCTAACCAACGCCAGTGGCAGTCACTTGCTTGGCTTTGGCTCGATTGAGGGGATTGCAGTAGAAAAGGGTAAGTTGATTGAAACGGCAAGGCCGAATGCAACGATTATCCTTAACGCGGATGATCCTTCCTACGAATATTGGAAAGGTCTGCTTGATGGGCGATCCATGTTGAACTTCTCGTTTGCAGATGCCAGCGCAACGTTGTTTGCGAAAAAGCTTGAAGAGACGGTGGCGGGCTCGACGACAACTTTGACCTATCAAGGAAGAGATATTCAGTTGAAATTGGATCGGCCTGGCAAGCACCATGTGGCCAATGCCATGGCTGTGGCTCTAGCAATGTTGGCTTTAGGGTTTGAAATTGATCGTATTATCAATAGCTTGAAGCACCCTGAACAAGTTCCTGGGCGAATGGAGTTGCTTACAGCAAAAAGTGAAGCCGCGATTATTAATGATTGTTACAATGCTAGCCCAAAGTCTGTTGAAGCGGCGATCGATGTGCTTTCATTATACAAAGAGCAAAGTACATGGTTGGCTCTAGGGGCACTTGGAGAATTAGGTGACGAAGAAGTTACGATTCACCAATCCCTCGGCAATTACGCAGCTAAAGCTGGTATCGATCATCTCATTACGATCGGGCCTGTTGCACAGCATGCTGCAGATGGATTTTCATTGAATAAAACGTCGAAACAAGTGGTTTACTCTTGTCAGACAAAAGACGATGCGTTGAATATTCTATCTACGCTCGATTCAAGACATGTCATTTTGGTTAAAGGCTCCCGTTCAGCCAAAATGGAAGATATTGTAAACGCACTAAAAATTTAGGAATTAGCCTAACCATGCTACTGCTTTTAACAGCTTATCTTAGCAAATACCTTACGTTCTTTACGGTGTTCAATTATCTATCGCTACGTGCGATTTTAGGGGTTTTGACGGCACTTTTTATATCTTTGTTAATCGGCGGCAAAGTCATTCGTTTACTACAGCGTTTGCAAATCGGCCAAGCTGTTCGTGACGATGGTCCACAATCCCATTTAAGCAAGGCAGGCACTCCAACTATGGGTGGGGTGATGATTTTGTTCTCAATCAGTATTAGTACATTGCTGTGGGGGGATCTAACAAATCCATATGTCTGGATTACATTGCTGACAATGATTGCATTTGGTGCAGTCGGTTGGGTGGATGACTATCGCAAAGTCGTAGAGAAAAACTCTCGCGGCTTGCCTGCTAAATGGAAATATTTATGGCAAAGTATTTTTGGTCTATCTGCTGCAATTTATTTATACAGTCTTGCTTCGACGCCAGCCGAGACAGAGCTTTTGATCCCTTTATTTAAAGATGCTGCCATTCCTTTAGGTATTTTCTTTGTCGTGTTTACTTATTTTGTCATTGTTGGGACAAGTAATGCGGTGAATTTAACTGATGGTTTAGATGGCTTGGCAATTTTACCAACAGTGTTAGTGGGTGGGGCGTTAGGTATCTTTGCTTACCTTACAGGTAACGTGAAATTTGCCGACTATTTATTGATTCCTTATGTTCAGGGCACAGGGGAGTTGATTGTCTTCTGTTCTGCTCTTGTGGGAGCTGGCTTAGGTTTTCTTTGGTTTAACACTTACCCTGCCCAAGTGTTTATGGGTGATGTTGGAGCATTGGCTTTAGGGGCTGCCTTAGGTGTGATTGCGGTGATTGTTCGTCAAGAATTAGTGCTATTTATTATGGGAGGTGTGTTTGTTATGGAAACTGTTTCCGTGATACTTCAGGTTGCCTCTTATAAGCTTACAAAACGTCGTATTTTTCGAATGGCACCGATCCATCACCACTTTGAACTTAAAGGTTGGGCAGAACCTAAGGTGATTGTACGTTTCTGGATTATCACTGTATGTCTTGTGCTTATTGGTTTAGCGACCCTAAAAGTAAGGTAAAGCGATATGTCTCTGATTTCCTCTGATCGTATTCGTGCAGTCGTTGGTTTGGGTGTGACTGGTGTTTCAACGGCAAAGTTCCTAGCCAAGCAAGGTCTAGACTTTTATGTTGTTGACTCTCGAGAGAACCCTCCGGGTTTAGATCAAGTTAAGTCTATTTGTCCAGCTGAACGTATCTTTACAGGTAGTCTTGAACACCTTAAAAAACTGGGAGTAACAGAGCTATTTGTGAGCCCAGGAATAGCACTTGCGACGCCAGTATTAAAAGAGTTGGCGGAAGACGGTGTTACGATGCGTGGTGATGTGGATTTGTTTTGCGATTATGCGAATGCGCCATTTATTGCAATAACTGGTTCAAATGCCAAAAGTACAGTCACGACGTTAGTGAATGAATTACTCGTTGCGCTGGGTAAAAAATCGGTAGCTGGTGGTAACCTTGGTCTCCCAGCATTAGATTGTTTGGCGGAGGGTGTTGATGTATACGTGCTTGAGCTCTCAAGCTTTCAATTAGAGACGTCTCATGCTTTGAAAGCAGATGTAGCGTGTTTACTAAACGTATCTGAAGATCATATGGATCGTTACGATGATCTATACAGCTACCAGCGAGCTAAGCAGCGTATTTATCGTGGTTGTAAAGCTGCCGTTTGTAACAAACAAGATATTCTGACTGCGCCATTGTTGGCTCAATATACCCCTGTTAGAGCTTTTACTAAAGGCAGTCCTGATTTAAAAGAATTTGGTCTGTTGAAAGACCCTGATGGTACCTGGTTATCCCATGGCGTAAAACGTTTGTACAACACGAATGACATTAAGCTAAAAGGTGAGCACAACTATGCCAATGTTTTAGCGTGCTTGGCAATCCTAGATGTTATGGGTTTGCCAACGGATGCTCCCGAAGTAGCCCAAGTACTGGCTAGTTTTTCTGGGCTTGCACATCGTTGTGAAACAGTTCGCGAGCTGGAAGGTGTTATTTATATCAATGATTCTAAAGGCACGAATGTTGGGGCAACGCTAGCCGCTTTAGAAGGATTGGGTAGCAAACAGTCTAAGAATATCCACTTGTTAGCAGGAGGCGTTGGGAAGGGTGCTGATTTTTCACCTTTAGCTCCAGCGCTGTCCAATTATGTCTGCCATTTTTATGTCTTTGGTAAAGATGCTGATCAAATTATAGATATTGTGCCTGCAGGCACTGATTACACTCAATATCAAGATTTAACAGAGGTGATGGAAGCTGTTAAAAGTCATGTCAAGGAGGGGGATATTGTCTTGTTTTCGCCAGCTTGTGCAAGCTTTGATCAGTATAAGAATTTTGAGGCGCGAGGAAATCATTTCATTGATTTGGTTAACCAGCTATGAATTTTCGAGTGCTTCTGCATCCTATTAAATTCCTGCGTGACAACCTTGAGCGGATTCGTTTCCAAGAGTTTTGCAAAATAGACCCTATTTTTTTAGCTTCAGTTGCTTGTGTATTGATGCTTGGGATTGTGATGGTGTCAAGCGCGTCTATTTTTCTATCAGAAACGAAGTATGCACATCCTTTCTACTTCATGACACGTCAGATCATTTATTTAATAATTGGGCTTGGCTTTGGTTATTTTATGATGGCCATTCCAACTGCTTCATTACAGAAGATCAGTATTATTTTAATGTGGATAGGGTTGTTGCTACTACTGGCGGTTTTGCTTCCTGTACTCGGTAAAACAGTAAATGGTAGTCAGCGATGGATTAATTTAGGCGTATTTAACTTACAGGCTTCAGAAGTCGCAAAAGTTTGTATGGTCGTTTACGTATCGGGTTACTTGGTACGGCGAGCTGATCGGGTAAAACAGCGATTGATAGGCTCTGTAATGCCTATGCTTGTCTCCTCTTTTTTCGTTTTCCTGCTCTTATTAGAGCCTGACTTTGGTGCCTCTGTGGTTTTGCTGGGTACTGTTGTTGCATTGCTTTTCATAGCGGGAGCCCCCGTAAACCAGTTTATAATATTACTGCTTGGCGTTATCGGTTTCTTGGGTTTGATCGCTGTATCAGAGAGTTACCGAGTTAAACGTCTACTGAATTTTATGGATCCATGGGCGGACCCCTATAATGATGGATATCAGTTGTCACAAGCCCTGATCGCCTATGGTCGTGGAGAATGGTTTGGTCTAGGTCTTGGTAACAGCGTACAGAAATTGGCGTACCTTCCTGAAGCACACACAGACTTTGTGTTTTCAATTTGGGTGGAAGAAACAGGCATGCTTGGTGGGCTGATGCTCTTAGGGGTATTTGGCGTTATGCTATCTCGGATGTTTAAAATCGGTCAGTTTGCCATGAAGCTTGGAAGGTTATTTCAAGGGTATATGTGTTTTGGGTTTGCTATTTTAATTATCGCTCAAGTTATTATTAATGTGGGTGTTAATACTGGCTTTCTTCCAACTAAAGGTTTAACGCTACCACTTATTAGTTATGGTGGAAGTAGTTTAATTATTACTCTGTCTAGTTTGTTTGTTGTTGGACGAGTAGATATCGAAAACCGGCTAATAGCGGCTGACAGTAATCTTGCCCCTTCACTTAAACAAAAGAAGTGGCCCAAGCTGTTTGGGAAAATGAAGGCTGAACAACGGACCGAAGTAGGGGAGTGATAGACGTGTCAAAGCCAAAGAAAGTGATGTTAATGGCCGGTGGCACCGGAGGTCACATTTATCCTGCGTTAGCATGTGCTGAAAAATTCGCCTCACTTGGTATGGATGTATGCTGGATGGGGTCTGCAGGGGGTATGGAAGAAACCCTTGTACCAAAGCACGATATCCCGCTGTTCACGGTTTCTATTAAAGGTGTTCGTGGCAAAGGTATGTTGGGGGTATTGAGTGCACCTTGGAGGATCGCTCATTCAATAGGTCAAGCCATAGCCATTCTGCGGCGAGAAAAACCCGATTTTGTGCTTGGTATGGGTGGCTTCGTAGCAGGGCCTGGTGGTGTTGCAGCGAAGCTGTTAGGTATACCGCTTGCTATTCATGAGCAAAATGCGGTGGCAGGCACGACCAATACGCTCTTGTCCAAAATTGCTAAGTTAAAGATGCAGGCTTTTGATGGCGCCTTAGCAGGTGCCTTGACGGTTGGTAATCCTGTCAGAGGAGCGATTTTATCGCAAACCGCTCGTTCAGTGCGTGATGAGTCTGTCAGACCATTGCGTCTACTGGTTGTTGGTGGGAGTTTGGGGGCAAAAGCCATTAATGATGTCGTCCCACAATTGCTAGCGCATTGGCAGGACAGTATTCGTTTAGATGTTTGGCACCAAACAGGTAAGCGAAATTATGAGGCAGTCCAAAAGAGTTATGATGACCTCAATATATCAGCACGAGTCGATGCTTATATTGATGACATGAGCCAAGCGTATTATTGGGCCGATGTGGTTTTATGTCGAGCAGGCGCGATGACGGTCAGTGAACTGGCAATAGCGGGTTTGCCTTCTATTCTTGTGCCTTACCCGCATGCAATTGATGATCATCAAACATCCAATGCGCGTTCCTTATCTCAGGTAGGGGCTGCGTATCTTTTGCCGCAAACGGAACTTAATATCCAAGCTCTTGAGAAATGTTTACAGGAGCTTGCAAGCAGCGAGAATAAATTACAAACAATGGCTAATGCGGCAAAATCTGTCGCTCATCCTGATGCCACGCAAACCGTGGTTTCACAGTGTATAAGGTTAATTAAGAAATGATGGAAGCTAAATTTCGTTACGATATTCCAACTATGCGCCGTATCCAGAACATTCACTTTATCGGTGTTGGTGGAGTGGGGATGTCGGGTATTGCCGAGGTCTTGTCAAACCAAGGTTATAATGTCAGTGGTTCTGACATGAGAGCTTCCGCAACGACTGAACGCCTGGCAAAACTAGGTGTAGAGATTTTTATCGGTCATCAAGAAGAGAATGTAAAAAACGCCCATGTAATCGTCGTGTCCAGTGCGATTGATAAAAGCAATCCAGAAATTAAATGGGGCAAAGAGAATCGCATTCCAATTGTACGTCGTGCTGAAATGTTGGCGGAATTGATGCGTTATCGCCATGGAATTGCTGTAGCAGGAACGCATGGTAAGACTACTACTACCAGCCTGATGGCTTCTATCTTAGCCGCAACAGATGAATCGCCTACTTTTGTGATCGGTGGTCGCTTAACCAGCGCTGGGGCAAATGCACAATTAGGAAGCAGCAAGTATTTAGTGGCTGAGGCAGATGAAAGTGATGCTTCGTTCCTACATTTACAGCCACAAACAGTGATCGTTACAAATATCGATGAAGATCACATGGATACCTATAACGGTGATTTTGAGCAAGTAAAGCGAACCTTCATAGAGTTTATTCATAACTTGCCATTCTACGGGTTAGCCGTTTTATGTGTAGATGATGAAAATGTGCGTGAAATCATGCCTGAGCTAAGCCGTCCTGTATTAACGTATGGTATTGATGAAAAAGCTGATTTTTATGCAACCGAAATCTCACAAAAAGGCCGGTTCTGTGAATTCTTAGCACATCGTCCTGAATGCGAACCTTTGCGTATTAGGCTGCCTATGCCTGGCCGTCATAATATTTTAAATGCTTTGGCGACTATTGCGGTTGCAACGGATTTAGGTGTTGAGGCCAGTGCTATTCAGGCTGGTTTAATGGGATTTGAAGGAGTTGGTAGACGTTTTCAAGAGCAGGGAGATCTTAAGTTGCCTGAAGGTGGAAGCGTCATGTTTATTGATGATTATGGGCATCACCCAAGTGAAGTAAAGGCAACCATCAAATCGATAAGAGCAGGCTGGCCTGAAAAACGCTTAGTGATGGTATATCAGCCGCATCGATTTACTCGTACTCGTGATCTCTATGAAGATTTTGTAAAGGTCTTATCTGAAGTGGATGTGCTCCTTCTTTTAGATGTGTATTCGGCTGGTGAAAGCCCTATTAATGGCGCAGATAGCAAGTCTATGTGTGGTAGCATTCGTCAACGTGGATCGGTTGACCCCATTCATGTAAGTTCAGAAGATGACCTAAGGTCCATTTTGTCTAATGTCCTTCGATCTGGTGATTTATTGATTACTCAGGGCGCAGGAGATATCGGCTCAATTTCGAAAAAACTAGCTGCTGAAGGGGTGTAGTTTCAATGCTTCTCAAAGATAAAATTATCGCCGTTATTTATGGTGGCAGATCAGCGGAACGAGAAGTGTCCTTAGAGAGCGGTGAGCGTGTCACTCAGGCTTTGATTAATAAGGGCTATAAAGTAGAAGCCATTGATTTGTTTGGTCCTGGTGGACGGTTAAATCCTGTTAAGCAGCTAAGTGATGCGCATTTTGATTTTGCTTTCATTGCATTGCATGGTGGCGAAGGTGAAGACGGGCGGGTGCAAGCGGTATTAGATATGCTGCAAAAACCTTATACAGGGAGTCGCCCTTTAGCTTCAGGTTTTGCAATGGATAAGGCTTTAACAAAAAAGTACTGGCAAGGTTTAGGGATTCCGACTCCCAATTATTTATGCTTCAGCGATAAACCTGATCTAGAAAAAATTCATCGTGAGATGAGTTTTCCCCTCATTATTAAACCCTCTAGAGAAGGCTCCACTATTGGTATTAGCAAAGTTCATACTCAGGCAGAGCTAACAAAAGCGCTTGAAGACGCTAAAAAATACGACTCAGATATATTGGTTGAAGAGTTTGTGTCTGGGCCTGAGTTTACAGTAACCATCATTGATGATGTGGCGTATGCGCCAATCGGTCTTAAGCCGTCTTCGGAGCATGAACTGTATGATTATGAGGCAAAGTATATTGCTGAAGATACTCAATATTTGTTGCCATGTGGTCTTTCTGATGATTTAGAGCTTGAGGTTCAGGCATTGGCTCTTGAAGCTTATCGATCTTTAAATTGCTCTGGATGGGGGCGTGTAGACATCATGCAGGGCTCTGATGGATGCTTTACTGTACTTGAAGTGAATACATCACCAGGGATGACTTCTCATAGTCTTGTTCCAATGGCAGCTAACTACGCGGGAATTGATTACGATAGCTTAGTTGAAATGATTGCTGAACAAGCTTGGCATTCCTTTTTAGAGACTTGCTGAGCAAATGAGAAATGCAGCGCTGATAGGTGCAATTTTATTAATTATCTTTGCTCTTATGCAAGAAAACCCTGATCAAGTGGCCAGTAGTGCTCCAATGTTCGATATTCGTAAAGTCGAAGTGATAGGAGATTTACATTTTGCTGACCGCGAAAATCTTCAGAAAAGTTATAATCGCCTTATTGGACTTGGCTTATTCTCTGAACCAATGTCAGCGTTAAAATATGCAGCTGAGCAACCAGCGTGGATTGAGTCGGTAAAAATTAGACGGGTTTGGCCGCATACCTTAAGGATAGAGGTGACTGAGCATAGCCCTGTAGCCTTTTGGAATGATAGGAAAATTATTACCACTGAGGGGAAGGTTATTGCGCCCCAGAGTATAGTCGAATTGCCGCTAACACACTTATCAGGTCCAGCAGAAACTGAGGGTGCTGTACTGGATCAGTTTACGTTAATTAGCCAGATGCTCTCTACGACATCACTTAGGGTGGCTAAACTTGAGCTCGAAGACCGAGGTGCCTGGAATATTTGGTTTACAAACGGTATTGCAGTAAGGCTTGGTAGGGACGATGTTTTAGAGCGATTACAAAGGTTTGTAGCAGTGTATAAAAGTGATTTATCGGGTAGAATAGATCGGATTTCATCGGTTGACGCGCGATACCCCCATGGGGTTGCTGTTAAATGGTTGGCAGAAGAGTAAAAGTTGGTCTAATTGTTGCTTTTTTGAGCAT
This sequence comes from Marinomonas ostreistagni, assembly GCF_016461785.1. Classification (GTDB taxonomy): domain Bacteria; phylum Pseudomonadota; class Gammaproteobacteria; order Pseudomonadales; family Marinomonadaceae; genus Marinomonas; species Marinomonas ostreistagni_A. The sequence goes on from NZ_JAEMUH010000013.1 coordinate 113,094, forward strand.
TGGTTGGTTGATTAAAGGGTTTCTAGGATATTTATGATTGTTGGATTAGACGTTGGCACTTCTAAAATCACCTGTGTGGTAGGAGAAAAAAGTGTCGATGGTGTAATGGAAGTAGTAGGTGTTGGGACGCATGCGGCTAAAGGCATGAAGCGTGGTGTCGTAATCAATATCGAATCTACCGTGCAATCAATCCAAAGAGCAGTGGAAGAAGCTGAGTTAATGGCTGGCTGTAACATACACTCTGTTTTTGTGAGTGTTGCAGGGAGTCATATTAGAAGCCAAAATTCGCATGGTATTGTCGCTGTCAAAGACGGTGAGGTGCATGTTGAAGATATTGAGCGAGTAATTGATGCTGCTCAGGCTGTCCCCATATCATCTGACCAGCGTTTGCTTCACGTTTTGCCTCAGGAGTTTAATATTGATTCGCAGGAAGGCATACGTGATCCACTTGGTATGTCTGGTGTGAGGTTAGAGGCGAATGTTCATCTTGTTTCAGGTGCCTCGAATGCAGTGATGAATGTAGAAAAATGCATTCGTCGCTGTGGTCTAGAAGTTGATGGGGTCATTTTATCTCAATTGGCTTCCAGTGAGGTATGTCTCAGTGAAGATGAAAAAGATCTAGGAGTTTGCTTAGTTGATATTGGCGCCGGTACAGCTGATTTAGCTGTATGGCTTGATGGTGCAATGCATCACACGGCAGTTGTAGCGATTGCTGGTGATCAAGTTACTAACGATATATCAATGGCTTTGCGAACGCCGACCTTACATGCCGAAGATATTAAAATTAAGTACGCATGCGCTATGTCAAGCCTCGCTTCTGCTGAACAGAGAATTGAGGTGCCTAGCGTAGGTGATCGTAAGCCACGAGCAATTTCTCGACACGCTCTTGCTGAAGTGGTTGAAGCAAGATATGAAGAAATCTACAAAATGGTACTGGATGAGTTAAGTCGCAGTGGTTATGCCGAGCGAATTCCTGCCGGTATCGTTTTAACGGGGGGGACCTCGTTAATGGAAGGTGCAGAAGCCCTTGCTGAGCGTATTTTTGATATGCCAGTAAGAATTGCAGCACCGAGTTCGAAGAGCGGACTCAATGAAATGATTGATGATCCGAGTTACTCTACCGCCATTGGCCTGTTGGAGTATGCCGGAAAAGGGGCTCCAGTACCTGATAGCGGGGAAACTCGAATCAGTACTCGAGAGCCTAAGAAAAAGTTTCTGCCCGAAGTGGCGAGCGGTGAAGCCAAGCCTGCTTTCAGTCCAGCGAAGGCGTGGCACAAGGTAAAAGACTGGTTTCAAAGTTATATTTAGTCAGGAATGACAGCAGAATTATAGGAGCTTAACGCCCATGTCTATGAACGTATTTGATTTAGCTGAAGAAAATTTATCCGACAATGCTGTCATTAAGGTTGTTGGTGTCGGTGGTGGCGGTGGTAACGCCGTTAAACACATGCTTGAGAGTAATTTGGATGGTGTTGAGTTTATTTGTGCCAACACTGATTCTAAGGCTCTCATTGGCTTAGACTCAGGGATTACCTTGCAACTTGGTACAACAGTTACTAAGGGCTTAGGCGCAGGAGCGAATCCAAATATTGGTCGTGATTCAGCGCTTGAGGACCAAGAGAAAATCACTGAGCTACTTACCGGTGCAGATATGGTGTTTATCACTGCTGGTATGGGTGGTGGTACGGGCACAGGCGCTGCGCCTGTAATTGCTAAGGTAGCCCGTGAGCTTGGTATTCTTACGGTTGCAGTCGTTACCAAGCCATTTCCATTCGAGGGTCGTCGTCGAGCAAAAGTCGCCGATGAGGGTATTAAAGAGTTGCGTGACAATGTTGACTCTTTGATTACTGTGCCAAATGAGCGTTTGCTACCAGTTTTAGGTAAAAACATTTCGTTGTTGAAAGCATTTGGTGAGGCTAATAACGTTTTGTTAAATGCTGTGCAGGGTATTACCGATTTGATCATGCGCCCAGGTCTGATTAACGTCGACTTTGCTGATGTGCAGACAGTTATGAAAGAAATGGGGATGGCGATGATGGGCTCTGGCTCAGCGACGGGCGAAGATCGCGCTCGTGTGGCGGCGGAAGCGGCCATTCATAACCCATTGCTAGAAGATATCAATCTGAAAGGCGCGCGAGGTGTGTTAGTAAACATTACTGCGAACGATGAGGTCGGCCTTTCTGAGTTCACAGAAGTTGGTAATATCATTGAAGAATATGCTTCTGAAGACGCAACGGTTGTAATTGGCTGTGCGATTGATCCGAGTGTTGGGGAAGAAATGCGTGTCACTGTTGTTGCAACAGGTCTAGAAGGTAAAGGCTCCGCTGCGCAAATGCAAACGGCTGTGGGCTCTACATTGTCTTCAAGCTCCTCTGCTACTGTTGCTCCTCAGCCAGCTGCGCCAGTTGCAAAACCTGTTGAGTCTGAGTCAGTATCTGTAAATGTCGTGGCGCAGCCTACTGAGCCGGTTAAACCGCAGGTAACTGAAACTGTCTCTTCAGCGAAGCCTGAAACAAAAAATTCTGACACCAGCTCAACATCAAATCAGTCAGCTGAGGATAAGTTATCTTATCTTGATATTCCGGCGTTTTTGCGTCGACAAGCTGACTGATAGATGTATTGCGCAAAAAATGCGCAGCATCTGGTTTGTTAATTGTATAAAACGACACTTGTTGGTATGATTCCGGCAAATTTTAACTGTCATCATATTGTAGGAATATAATGGTACGTCAGCGCACGCTTAAAAACATTATTCGCGCTACCGGAGTGGGTTTGCACTCTGGCGAAAAAGTATATCTAACGCTCAAACCTGCACCTGTGAACACGGGGATTGTGTTTGTACGTACAGATTTGGAGCCGCCTGTTGAAATATTGGGCTCTGCTCAATCGGTTGGCACAACAAATTTCGCCACTGCCCTACGTGATGGTGAAGTGACAGTAAGTACAGTTGAACATCTATTGTCTGCTATGGCTGGCCTTGGTGTTGATAATTGCTACGTAGAGTTAAGTTCGAGCGAAGTTCCGCTGATGGATGGAAGTGCAAGCCCATTTGTATTTTTATTGCAATCTGCTGGAATCGAAGAGCAGGAAGCGGCTAAAAAGTTTATTCGTATTAAAAAACCGATACGTGTCGATGATGGCGATAAGTATGCTTCTCTTGAGCCTTTTAATGGCTTTCGTCTGTCATTTACGATCGACTTTCAGCACCCTGCAATTGATGAGGAAGTGCAATTCACTTCAGTTGATTTCTCAACAACAACATTTGTGAAAGAGATTTCACGCGCCCGAACATTCGGTTTTATGAAGGATATTGAATACTTCAAAAACAACAACTTGGCTCGTGGTGCGAACATGGAAAACGCCGTTGTTCTAGATGATTACAGAGTGCTAAACGATGAAGGTCTTCGCTACCGCGATGAATTAGTTCGTCATAAGGTTCTTGACGCAATTGGTGATTTGTACCTTCTAGGGCATAGTGTCATTGGTGAATATAAGGCCTTTAAATCGGGTCATGGCTTGAATAACAAGCTTCTTCTTGAGCTTCTTCAAAATGAAGAGGCTTGGGAGTATGTTACATTCGAAGAAGATGAGTCGCTCAACCCGATTTCGTTTACGGAATCGGCCGTAACTGCCTAGTTATTGAGCAATAACAAAAAAAGCCAGACATATGTCTGGCTTTTTTCGTTATATGGGCTTGATAATTCATGTTTTGTAGCTATCTACCATGTTAGACTCTAAAACATATAAATTTTAAGTTGTGTATAAAATGTTCGGAACAGTCATTAAGAAAATTGTCGGTACAAAGAATGACCGAGAAGTAAAGCGCTATAAAAAAGTCGTCTCTCAAATCAACAAGTTAGAAGATTCTTATAAGCAATTGACTGACGATGATTTGATGGCAAAATCTGCCGAGTTTCGGGAGCGTCTGGCTAAGGGTGAGTCACTTGACTCTCTTTTGCCAGAAGCTTTTGCAACCGTTCGTGAGGCAAGTAGCCGAGTCATGGGGATGCGTCACTTCGACGTGCAAATGATTGGTGGTATGGTGCTTCATGAAGGTCGTATTGCTGAGATGCGCACAGGTGAAGGTAAAACACTTGTTGCGACGTTGGCTGTATACCTAAATGCTCTGACGGGTAAAGGTGTGCACGTTGTAACGGTAAACGATTATCTCGCTCGTCGTGATGCAAACTGGATGCGTCCTTTGTACGAATTTCTCGATATGAGTGTGGGTGTTGTTCATGCTGGTCAAGACCGTGAAGAAAAGCGTGCGGCTTATCAATCAGACATTACCTATGGTACGAACAACGAGTTCGGTTTTGATTATCTTCGTGACAATATGGTTTTCCGTATGGAGGATCGTATGCAGCGTGAATTGGCATTCGCTGTTGTCGATGAGGTTGACTCGATTCTAATTGATGAGGCTCGAACGCCGCTTATTATTTCTGGTGCTGTTGAAGACAGTTCAGAGCAATACCGAAAAATTAATACCCTAGCCCCATTGCTTGTAAAACAAGAGGAAGAGGGAGAGGAAGTTGGTCATTATACATTTGATGAGTCCCAGCGAAATGTTGAGCTGACCGAAAATGGCCACCAGTTTGTTGAAGCATGGCTTGTTGAGCAAGGCATGCTAGAAGAAGGCGATAGCCTTTATGCGGCAAGCAATTTACAGCTATTGCATCACGTATACGCTTGTTTGCGAGCTCATGTTGTCTTTAAGAAAAACATCGATTATGTCGTTCAAGGTGGTCAAGTAGTTATTGTTGATGAACACACTGGTCGAACAATGGCTGGTCGACGTTGGTCTGAAGGTATTCACCAGGCTGTTGAAGCTAAAGAAGGTGTTGATATTCAGGCGGAAAGTCAAACTCTTGCATCGACAACCTTTCAAAATTACTTCCGTTTGTATGAAAAACTGTCTGGCATGACGGGGACGGCAGATACCGAGGCATTTGAGTTTCAGCAAATTTATGCTTTGTCGGTTATCGTTATTCCAACCAATAACCCAGTTCAGCGTAAAGATTTTAACGATTTAATCTTTATGACAACGGAAGAAAAGTTCGAAGCGATTGTTAAGGACATTGAAGAAAATGTCCAAAATGGTCGTCCAGTACTGGTCGGTACCGCTTCGATTGAGTACTCGGAGTTGTTATCTGGCTTCTTAGAGAAAAAAGGCGTTAAGCATAACGTATTGAACGCAAAGCAGCATGATCGTGAAGCGGATATCGTGGCTGAAGCTGGTCGTCCAGGTGCGGTGACTATTGCTACTAACATGGCTGGCCGTGGTACGGACATTGTGTTGGGCGGAAACTTGCAAGTTGAGTTAGCTCAACTTGGTGATGAGGCGACTGAAGATCAAAAAGAGGCCCTCAAAGCAGATTGGCAAACTCGTCATGAGGCAGTTTTGGCTGCAGGTGGTCTGCACATTATTGGTACTGAGCGTCACGAGTCACGTCGTATTGATAATCAGCTTCGTGGACGAGCTGGTCGTCAAGGTGACGTCGGTTCCTCTCGCTTCTACTTATCTCTTGAAGATAATCTAATGCGCATTTTTATGTCTGACCGTATCAAGAAAATGATGCAGGCTTTAGGTATGGAAAAAGGTGAAGCAATCGAACATAAAATGGTATCGAATGCTATTGAGAAGGCTCAGCGCAAGGTAGAAGGTCGTAACTTTGACATTCGTAAGCAATTGCTTGAATACGACGATGTCGCTAATGATCAGCGTCAAGTGATCTATCGACAGCGCTACGACATGATGTCTTCGGATGATTTATCTGAAGCGATTCAATCTATGCGCGAAGAAGTTGTTTCTGGCTTAATCGATGAGTACATCCCGCCGCAAAGTATTTTTGATCAGTGGGATCTTGAAGGGCTAGAAGAGCGTATTCGCAATGAATTCGGTTTGGAGCTAGCGATTCAGCAATGGGTAGCAGAAGACAAGAAGCTTTATGAAGAGCCTTTGCGTGAAAAGATTCTGCAGGCTTTTGTGGATGATTATGCAGCTAAAGAGGCGGTTGCTGGAGCAGAAGGTCTTCGTAATTTTGAGAAGCAGGTTCTACTGCAGGTTCTCGACACGCTTTGGAAAGAGCACCTTCAAACAATGGACATGCTGCGACAAGGTATTCACCTTCGTGGGTATGCTCAGAAAAACCCTAAGCAAGAATACAAGCGCGAAGCGTTTGAGTTGTTCCAAGGGTTGCTTGAGCAAATTAAGTTTGAAGTGATTCAAGTTGTTACTCGTGTAAAAGTTCAGTCTGCTGAAGAAGCTGAAAAGATTGAAGCGGCTCGTCGTGAGCAGGCTGCTAAAACAACAGTAACCACTAATGTGTCTGATTCTACCGACGGTCAATCGTCTGCAAGTCAAGCGGGTGATGTGCCTAGAGTAGGTCGTAATGAGCCTTGTCCATGTGGATCAGGTAAGAAATACAAGCAATGTCACGGTAGTTTAGTTTAGTCATTTAGTTTAGAGCGAGAGGCCAATATGGCAGTTGGATTAGGTTCTTTTCCTGTGATCCCTTCGATTGAAGGTGTTCGTTTTGCAGCGATGGAAGCAGGTATAAAAAAAGCAAACAAAAAAGATGTTGTAGTCTTTGAGTTGGCCGAAGGCTCCGCGGTAGCGGGTGTTTTCACGCAGAATCAATTCTGTGCAGCTCCAGTTCGAGTTTGTCGCGAGCATCTCGCCAAGGCTAAGCCTCGCTATCTTGTGATTAATACTGGTAATGCAAATGCTGGTACGGGTAAATCAGGTATGCAAAATGCTTTGCATACCTGTGAGACGCTAGCGAATCTAACGGGAGTGGCTCTTGAGCAAGTGTTGCCTTTCTCAACGGGAGTGATTGGTGAGCCATTGCCGGTCTCTAAAATTACCAGTGTTTTACCAAATGCTCTGACTTCTCTTACTTCAGAAGGTTGGGAGAATGTAGGGCGCGGTATTATGACAACTGATACCTTGCCCAAAGGTGCTTTCCGTCAAATTGAGCTAGCGGGTGAAACTATCACCATTGGTGGTATTTCAAAAGGGGCTGGCATGATTCGCCCAAATATGGCGACTATGCTGGGCTTTGTTTTCACGGATGCTGCAGTAGACCCATTGGCATTGCAGGCATTATTGGCTCAAACCACTAATCAGAGCTTTAATAGAATTACCATCGATAGTGATACGTCTACAAATGACTCTTGTATTGCTGTTGCAACAGGAAAGGCTGCTAATCCTGAAATCACAGATTTTGTACATGGCGACGGAGCTAAGTTTGCTCAGGCTTTTCTTGAGGTGATGCAAGAGCTTGCTCATGCCATTGTTCGTGATGGAGAAGGGGCGACAAAGTTTGTCACAGTAGAAGTGAAAGGCGCAAAAGTTCAATCTGATGCCACGAAGACAGCATTTGAAATTGCGCATTCCCCACTCGTTAAAACAGCCTTATTTGCATCAGATCCAAACTGGGGTCGTATCTTGGCGGTTGTAGGTCGTGCGGGGGTGGAAAACCTAAATGTTGATACAGTATCTCTGTCAATTAATGGTTGTGAGATTGCTCGTGAGGGCGGTCGCTCTCCTGAATACAATGAAGAGGCAGGTCAGTTAGCAATGAATCCAGAAGAGATTCATATAGTCGTGGACCTTGGTGCAGGTGAGGCGTCAGACACGGTTTGGACGACTGATTTCTCACACGAATACGTAACGATTAATGCAGAGTACCGCACTTAATGGTGATACGAGTGGCAGCGGGCATTATCATGCGTGATGACCAAGTGTTTATTGCGCTACGCTCGCAAGATAAGCACCAAGGGGGCTGCTGGGAGTTTCCAGGTGGTAAAGTTGAAATGGGTGAAGAACCTGATACTGCTTTGGCTCGTGAATTGGCAGAGGAGTGTGGTATTGCTGTTCAGGAGTCAGCGCCTTTTAAACTGATTCGACATGATTACTCGGACAAGTCGGTAGAGTTGCACTTTTTTTTGGTGACAGGCTTTAGTGGTGAGCCACACGGTAAAGAGGGTCAAGAAGTTGCGTGGGTTCCACGTCAAGAGCTTGGGCGATATACTTTTCCTGAGGCTAATGTTCCGATTGTTCAGGCGATGCTGGCATAGCAATGTTTAGTAAATCAAAACGGCCTTTACGGCCGTTTTTTATTGTCTAGTCTAAAATTTTATGTAATAAAATTCTTAGAGTTTCGGGTTCAAATACTTTATCACAAATGGCGTCTACACCCTCTTGAGTGATGTTTGCTAGTTGAGGTTGATCTGCATTTGAGGCAACCATCAGAACAGGTATATGTGATAGATGTTCAGTCATTCGAATGGTGTGAGTGAATTCAATGCCGTCCATTTCAGGCATGTTGTAATCTGTGATGACTAAGTCATAAGCCTCATCATTCATTAATGTAATGGCATCGGATCCATTTGCAGCGACATCAATATTAGTAATCCCCATTTTCTCTAACACACGCGTAATATGCTTTTGAGCCAATCGGCTATCATCGACAATCAGTACTTGCATTTCGTGCGGGTCGATCAGCTCTAGATCGATTTCTTGCTCAATACTTAGATCAAGCGTTGCGTTAATCGCACGTTGAAGGTCTTTCATGGCGAAAGGTTTTGGTAGTATTGCTATGACGCCGGCTTGCCTCAATGTTTCGAGTTGAGCTCGATTTCGCTCACTGGAAACTAGCATAAAATGAATGTGCTCGGTATCTGGGTGCTTTTTCACCAGTGTAACTAGAGTCTCTGCTGTGCCGTCAGGTAAGTACATGGCGGAAACGATCAGGTCGGGTTCGTTTTCTTTAATTGAGTAAATGGCTGATTTGACTGAATCGGCAAAATACAAATGTCTTACACCCGTTTCTTCTAGTGCTTTCTGTATGATTTTCTGCTGTGTGGAAGACGGTTCTACCAAAAGAATCGAAAGCTCTTCCGATGATGGCATTAGCTCCATGTTATCCTCTTAAGTTAAACAAGTTATACTGTCGAATGTACCACAGCTTTTGCTGTGAATGTTTAAAATGAGTCATGAAAGAGGTCACTATGGCGACAGCGAGTGCATGCCATATTTTGGTAAAGACTAAGCAGGAAGCGGAAGAACTAAAAAATAAGTTAGATAAAGGGGCTGATTTTCATCAATTAGCAAAGAAATTCTCAACCTGTCCATCCGGTAAAAAGGGTGGGGATTTAGGAGAGTTTCGGAAAGGGGATATGGTGGGGCCGTTTGATAAAGCGGTGTTTACCGGTCCTTTGCTAAAAATTCAGGGTCCTGTGAAAACCAAATTTGGTTTTCACCTCATTAAAGTGCTTTATCGTTCATAAATTAAGGGTCGTATAGTTATGAAAATCACAGAATTGTCACCTCAATACTCTGTTTCGCCTCAAATTGTTTTGCCGGATGTCGCTGAATTAAAGCGTTTGGGTTTTGATGTAGTGGTTAATAACCGTCCTGATGGGGAGTCTGATGATCAGCCATCGAGTGATCAGGTCAAGCGAGAGGTTGAGGAAGCAGGTCTGCGATATGTTTATAATCCGATAAATTTAAATAACCTCTCGGTGGCTGAAGTATCGACTCAAAATGAGTTGATTCAGTCAAGCGATAAAGTGTTTGCTTATTGTCGTACTGGTACTCGATCATCAGTACTATGGGTTCTTGCACTACATAATGACAATGTTAGCTTCGATAACCTATTTACAAAGGTGCTTGAAAAAGGCTTTGATTTAAATCGTTGTTTGCCGGCCATGCAGCCACTTAAAAAGTGATATTGCTTTATCTTTTTACAAAAGCTCGTTCAGCGGGCTTTTTTTGTGCTTTAGAGTCATAAGAGGGTCGAATATCATATAGGTCAATAGAGTTTATTTTAGTAAACTTGTGAAGCGTAAAGGAGAAAACACTGATGGTAAGTAGACCTTCATTAGAAACTGCAACCGCTTCTGATCCAGATCATTTCGTTGAGCCGCTTGAACTTGGTAAGCGTGTCAAAGAGATTCGTCTGACAAAAGGTTGGACATTAGAGGAAGTAAGTAAGCGAACAGGTATCGCGCGCTCTACCTTATCAAAAATTGAAAATGATCAAGTTTCACCTAGTTTTGCCATTGTACAAAAGCTAATTGGTGGTCTTGGTATGGACCTGCCTCAGTTATTTGTCGAAGCTCAAGAGCACTCGATGGCGGGGCGCAGAGATATTACACGCTCAGGTGAGGGGGAGCCGCATCCTACGGCTACCTATGAGCATGAATTGCTAAGCTATTCTATAAGTCGAAAGAAAATGGTGCCTTTTAAAACCATTGTTAGAGCTCGTAATTTTTCAGAGTTCAAGGAATGGGTGCGCCATGACGGAGAAGAATTTCTCTTGGTTTTATCGGGCAGCGTGGTATTTTATTCAGAGTTCTATGAGCCAGTAGAACTGAATGAAGGGGACAGTGTGTATTACGATGCGACAATGGGTCATATTGTTGTGTCTTTGTCTCCTGAAGATGCGCAGATTTTGTGGGTTGTTGCCCGCTAACTGTAGTAAGAAAGATAAATACAATAAGAGGTATAAATGCCTAATTCATGGGACGTACAGAGCTGGCGTCAGAAAACGGCTTTGCAACAACCGGAGTACCCTAATGCCGAAGCATTATTGGGAGTTGAGCAAACATTGTCTGCGATGCCACCATTGGTATTTGCTGGAGAGGCGCGTCAATTGCGTGCAGATCTTGCCCTGGTAGCACAAGGTAAAGCCTTTTTGCTTCAAGGTGGCGACTGTGCTGAAAGCTTTGCGGAGTTTGCGGCGAATAACATTCGCGATACCTTTAAAGTGTTGCTGCAAATGGCAGTTGTGATGACCTATGCAGGTAAGTGTCCGGTTGTAAAAGTTGGGCGGATGGCTGGTCAGTTTGCCAAACCAAGATCTTCTGGTTCCGAGACTGTGAATGGGGTGGAGTTGCCGAGTTATCGTGGTGATATTATTAATGGCATCGAGTTTGATGAGTCTGCTCGCATCCCGGATCCTGAGCGTTTGGTGAAAGTGTATAACCAAAGTGCTGCGACCATGAACTTGCTGCGTGCTTTTTCCCAAGGTGGTTTTGCGGACTTGCATCAAGTACACCAATGGAACTTAGATTTTATTAGTTCGAGCCCTGCGGGTGAGCGTTATAAAGCGATTGCGGATAAGATTGATGACGCACTTCAATTCATGGAAGCATGTGGGCTCGGTGCAGGGACTTCTCAATTCAGAGAGACTTCTTTCTATACCTCTCATGAGGCATTGTTGTTGCCATACGAGCAGGCGCTGACTCGCCAGGACAGTTTGACCGGTAAGTGGTACGACTGCTCTGCACACATGCTATGGATTGGCGATCGAACGCGTCAGATTGATGGGGCGCATGTGGAGTTCCTGCGTGGTGTCCATAACCCAATTGGTGTTAAAGCTGGTCCATCAATGGACCCTGAGGATCTAATCCGTCTTTGCGACATTTTGAACCCAAATAATGAAGAAGGGCGCTTAAACGTCATTGTTCGTATGGGGGCTGATAAAGTTGCTGATGGTATGCCAAACCTAATTCGTGCTATTGAGCGCGAAGGTAAAAAAGTGGTGTGGAGCAGTGATCCGATGCATGGTAATACTGTCAAGGCGAGTACAGGGTATAAGACTCGTAAAGTTGACGATGTGTTACGTGAAGTGCAGCAGTTTTTCGAGGTGCATAAAGCTGAAGGAACCTATCCAGGTGGCGTGCATTTTGAGATGACTGGACAAAATGTTACGGAGTGTGTGGGTGGCGCTTTCCAGGTGACCGAAGCGGATCTGGCTAATCGTTATCACACTCATTGTGATCCGCGTTTAAATGCAGATCAGTCTTTAGAGTTAGCGTTTATGATTTCTGAGACGCTTAAAAAAGCGCGTGCATAGTTAGATATTTAGTTTATAAAAAAGCCCCCTTGGTGACTGAGTTACCGAGGGGGCTTTTTAGTTTGATTGCTACTTAAGGCGGTTCAGTCTTAGCCTTTGCGGCGACGGAAAGCTGAGTTTGCAGACTTGGCTGTCACATCGAGCTTGGCCATAATCATTGCCATCTCATCAGCTTGTTCTGCTTGTTGTTTGCGAAGTTGCTCAGCACGTTCTGCTTTTGCTTGTTTTTCTGCCTCGCGCAGCATTTTTTGAATGTTGCTAGCGCTGCGTGTTGTCGGTTTTTTGGCGCTGGCTGCAGAGCTTGCGCTACGTTTAATGGTTGATGGCTTTGTTGGGTCTTCGACCTGTCCAGTTGCAGGTGTATCTAGACGATCTTCACCAATTAACTCACCAAAAAAAGAGGCCACTGTAGGTTTTGGTGCATCTTTCTTCGGAAGTTCAACTTTCGGCATCTCTGTGGATTTCTTGGTAGCTGCTGCTTTGCGTGTGGTAGGTTTTTTTACCGGTTCAGCAGTTGAGTTACCATTGGTGTCGAACATGGCTTTTTTGCCGAAATCAAAAGTCTTTGCTTTTGATGTTGTTTGACCAATTTTATAGCCACGAAGACTTTCAGCGTTATAAATAACGATGTAGTCTTGCTCTAGTTCGTAAAGCTCTTCTTTGTCGCTTGTTTCAAATAGTTCTTCCACTGAAAAGGCGTCTGCACCATGAGTGCGGATGTCCTCGTACAGTGGGTAGTCTAAATTTTCACTTGAAGCTTCAACATACTGTTCAAAGCGTTGGAAGCCACTATTGAAGGATGTACCAACATAGTGTTTTCCAGTGACATTATTTGTGATTTTAAAAACAACCAAAATCCCTGCCTCTTGAATTCTTACAGTCAAATGCAAAAGCATACCCAACCTCGCCTATAAGAGACGTTGTCTGGGCGCTTGCAATAAATTAATGGGTTCTAAAGTTTGAAAACGAGATTTAAACCGTCTCGTACGTGGAGGTGAACATTTTCCACTCTCGGGTCTTTAGCGATACGTTGGTTCATTGCATCCACTGCAATATCGCTATTCTCTACAGGAGAGAGTACACGTCCTTGCCAGATAGAGTTGTCGATTATGATAAGGCCACCAGATCGAACTAGTGGTACGACAGCTTCATAGTAGTTCAGATAATTGCGTTTATCGGCATCAATAAAAACAAAATCTAAGGGGCCTTTAAGCGTTTGGATGGTTTCCAGAGCTGGGCCAAATACAGGAGTGATCTTGCTGCCATTAGGGCTGCGATCAAAAAACTTTTGTGCAAACTCAATTGCACGGGGGTTGGTTTCACAACAAATTAATTGGCCGTCATCAGGCATGCCTTCAGCAATTGAAAGAGCGGAATAGCCTGTAAACATACCAATCTCTAGAGCCATTTTAGGTTGGTGAATCTTTGCAAGCATCTTAAGTGTGCGACCAATGGTGCGACCCGATAATTTGTTCGGGTAGCCCATGTCAGTATAAGTTTTTTCAACTAATTCTAACAAAAGGTCGGGCTCTGGTTGAGTTGTCTCAACGCAGTACTTGTCAATTGCTTCGTAATCCATAGGGCCTAAAAATTGTCTGGTGCGGTTGTTGTGAAACGTGCGCCATTTTACTCGCCTGTGGCGGAATGTCTACGTCTGAAAAGCACAAAAAAAGGTTGATTTTTGTATTTAAGATTGTGTGTATAGGTTTAACTGTGAATGTCGCTCTACAAGGTCGCAAAATTAATCCATTAATGTTAGGTTAATGCGCTTAAATTTACATGTGCTCTTACGTATGGAGCACCACTGACTCCGATAGGGGAAACAAATGCCAGTAATTACTTTACCAGATGGTAGCCAGCGTTCATTTTCTGAACCCGTTACATTAATGCAAGTAGCAGAGGACATTGGTCCTGGTTTAGCGAAAGCCACCGTTGCAGGTAAAATCAATGGACAATTGGTTGATGCTTGTGAATTGATCACCGAAGACTCAGATGTGAGCTTGGTAACGGGACGTGATGAAGAAGGTCTTGAGATCATTCGCCACTCATTTGCCCACCTGGTAGGCCACGCTGTTAAACAATTATTTCCAACGGCTAAAATGGCGATTGGCCCAGTAATTGATGAAGGCTTCTATTACGATATTGCTTACGAGCGACCATTCACGCCTGATGATATGGCGGCGATTGAAAAACGTATTGGTGAGCTTATCAAAAAAGATTATGACGTTATCAAAAAGATGACGCCAATTGATCAGGCCCGTGCTCAATTTGTGGAGCGTGGCGAAGATTACAAAGTTCAGCTGATTGATGATATGGACGAGTCTGTTAAAGAAGTAGGCTTGTACCATCATGAAGAATATATGGACATGTGTCGTGGGCCGCACGTTGCTAATACACGTGTGCTGCGTCACTTTAAATTAATGAAATTAGCTGGTGCATATTGGCGCGGTGATTCAAATAACGAGCAGCTCCAGCGTATTTACGGTACTGCTTGGTCAGATAAGAAAGATCTAAAAGCTTATCTTACTCGTATTGAAGAAGCTGAAAAACGCGATCACCGTAAGCTGGGCAAAAAGCTGGATTTATTCCATGTTCAAGAAGAAGCACCAGGCATGGTGTTCTGGCACCCTAAAGGCTGGAAACTGTATCAAACAGTTGAGCAGTATATGCGCCAGAAACAACTTGATAACGGTTACCAAGAGGTAAAAACACCTCAAATAGTTGACCGTGTGTTGTGGGAAAAATCTGGTCACTGGGGTAAGTATCATGAAAATATGTTTACTACTCATTCAGAGAACCGCGACTACGCTGTGAAGCCTATGAACTGTCCTTGTCACATTCAAGTGTACAACCAAGGGCTTAAGAGTTACCGTGACCTTCCTTTCCGTATGGCGGAATTCGGGTCATGTCACCGTAACGAACCATCGGGTGCTCTACACGGTATTATGCGTGTACGTAACTTCGTTCAAGATGATGGTCATATCTTTGTTACTGAAGATCAAATTCAGGCAGAGGTTTCTGAGTTCATCGGCTTGCTTCATGAAGTGTACGCAGATTTTGGTTTCGATCAGATTATTTATCGTCTATCAACTCGTCCTGAGCAGCGTGTAGGTTCTGATGAGGTGTGGGATAAGGCAGAGAAGGCTTTGTCTGATGCACTAGATTCAGCTCAGCTAGATTGGGAAGAGTTGCCAGGTGAAGGTGCCTTCTACGGGCCTAAGATTGAATTCTCTTTGAAAGATGCCATCGGCCGTGTTTGGCAGTGTGGTACAATTCAAGTTGATTTCTCGATGCCAACGCGTCTAGGGGCTCAATATGTATCGGAAGACGGCTCGCGTCAGACTCCTGTCATGTTGCACCGTGCGATCGTTGGTTCACTTGAGCGTTTCATCGGTATTTTGATCGAAGAAACAGAGGGTGCTTTCCCAGTTTGGCTCGCGCCTGAACAAGTTGTTGTGATGAATATCACGGATCGACAAGCAGAATATTGTGCGAATTTAGAGAAAACTTTAAATTCTAAGGGCTTCAGAGCAAAACTTGACTTGAGAAACGAGAAGATCGGGTTTAAAATCCGCGAGCATACTTTACAACGAGTACCTTATTTGATCGTTGTCGGTGACAAAGAAGTTGAGAATCAGCAAGTTGCTGTTCGTACTCGTACCGGTGATGATCTGGGTGTGATGAGTATTCAAGAATTTGAAGAGTTGCTTCAAAATGATGTCTCACGCCGTAGTCGTAAATAACAAATGGAGATAGAGCTATAAAAGGTAATATGAATCGTGGACGTGCTGCCGCTAAGCAGCGTCCTCAAATCAACGAAAACATTCGAGCTACCGAAGTGCGCCTAATCGGTGCTGAAGGTGATCAAATTGGTGTTGTTTCGATTGAAGAAGCACTGGCCGCTGCTGAAGAAGCAGGACTAGATCTAGTGCAGATTGCTGATTCAGATCCGATTGTTTGCAAAATCATGGACTACGGTAAGCACATCTTCGAGCAGAAGAAAGCTAAAGCTGCTCAGAAGAAGAATGCGAAGCAAATCCAAGTTAAAGAAATGAAATTCCGTCCAGGGACGGAGGAAGGGGATTATCAGGTAAAACTCCGCAACCTGATACGTTTCCTTGAAGGAGGGGATAAGGCTAAGGTTTCTTTACGTTACCGCGGTCGTGAAATGGCCCATCAGGAGCTTGGCATGCAACTTATGAACCGAGTCGCACAAGACTTGGAAGAACATGGAGTTGTAGAGCAGGCTGCGAAAATGGAAGGTCGTCAATTGACTATGGTGCTGGCCCCTAAAAAGAAGAAGTAATAAAGGTGGCTAAGTCTTGAGCTTAGCCCTTGTTATTACATTTAACATTAACGAATGCGAGAGTGGTTTTACCATGCCAAAAATTAAATCTAATAGTAGTGCTCTTAAGCGCTTCAAACGTACCGCTAACGGTTTTAAACATAAGCAGTCTTTCACTAGTCACATCCTGACTAAAAAGTCTACTAAGCGTAAGCGTCAACTTCGTTCAATGCAGCAAGTTAAATCTTGCGATAAGCCATTGATCGTTCGCATGCTTCCATACGCTTAATCGATATTTTCAGTCAACAACTAGTTAAAGGGTTTATATTATGCCTCGCGTAAAACGTGGTGTTCAGGCTCGTCGCCGTCACAAAAAGATTTTAAAGCAAGCTAAAGGTTACTACGGTGCTCGTAGCCGTGTATTTCGTGTAGCGAAACAAGCGGTTATCAAAGCAGGTCAATACGCTTACCGTGACCGTCGTCAACGTAAACGTCAATTCCGTGCTCTATGGATTGCTCGTATCAACGCGGCGTCTCGTCTAAACGGTCTATCTTACAGCCGCTTCATTGCTGGTCTTAAGAAAGCTTCTATTGAAATCGACCGTAAAGTATTGGCTGACTTGGCAGTTTACGAAAAAGAAGTTTTTGCTGCGATCGTTGAAAAAGCGAAAGCAAGCTTGGCTTAATTGAGACGTAGTGCCTAGGGTGAACATACATCTGATGTGTTGTCACTCAAGCAGTCTTTGATAGGGGAAGAGCCAACGCTCTTCCCCTATTTTATTTTTTGGAGTATGAAATGGAGAACCTAAACCAGATTCTTGCTGACGCCTTAGCTGCGGTAGCTGCATCTGATAACGAGGCCGGTCTTGACGAGGTGCGTGTTCAGTACCTAGGTAAGAAAGGTGCTCTTACATCGCTTCTAAAGCAACTAGGTAATGTTGCGCCGGAAGATCGACCTAAGTTCGGTCAATTGGTAAACGAAGCAAAACAGCAAGTTCAAGAGAAAATGAACGAGCGTAAGACTGCTCTAGCAGCTGCCGCATTGAACGCAAAACTTGCCACTGAAACAATCGATATTTCTTTGTCTGGTAAAGGTCAAGAAATCGGTGGTTTACACCCAGTTACTCGTACCATGGAGCGAATTGAAAACTTCTTCCGTGGTATTGGTTTTGATGTTGCCTCTGGCCCTGAAATCGAAGATGACTATCATAACTTCGAAGCGCTGAACATTCCTGCGCATCACCCAGCACGTGCGATGCAAGACACATTCTACTTTAATCCGAACACGGTTCTTCGTACTCACACATCTCCTGTGCAAGTTCGTACGATGGAAAACAATCAACCACCGATTCGAATTATCTGCCCAGGTCGCGTTTACCGTAGCGACTCTGATCAAACCCATACACCGATGTTCCACCAAGTGGAAGGTCTACTGATTGATGAAAATATTTCTTTCGCTGACCTGAAGGGTATTTTACAGCAGTTCCTAAACGTATTCTTCGAAGATGATCTAAAAGTACGTTTCCGTCCTAGTTACTTCCCATTCACAGAGCCTTCTATCGAAGTCGATATCATGCGTACTAACAGTAAAGGCGAAGAGTCTTGGTTGGAAGTATTAGGCTGTGGCATGGTGCATCCAAAAGTATTGGAAATGTCTGGTATTGACCCTGAGAAGTACACTGGTTTTGCCTTTGGTATGGGGGTCGAACGTTTCGCGATGTTGCGTTACAAAGTGGACGACCTACGTATGTTCTTTGAAAACGATCTTCGTTTCCTAACGCAATTCAAGTAAGGACCAAGGCTAACTATGAAATTCAGTGAAAATTGGCTAAGAGAGTGGGTCAATCCAAACGTCACGACAGATGAGCTAGTGGCTCAAGTGACATTGGCTGGTCTAGAAGTGGACGAAGTTGAAGCTGCGGCTGGAGTATTTACTGGTGTTGTCGTTGGTGAAATCCTAGCGGCAGAACAACACCCGAATGCTGACAAACTGCAAGTGTGTACCGTTTCTGATGGTACTGAGCAGTTCCAAGTAGTGTGTGGTGCGCCAAATGCTCGTCCAGGTATTAAGATTCCGTTTGCGAAAATCGGCGCGGTGCTTGGTGGCGATTTCAAAATTAAAAAAGCGAAATTACGTCAAGTTGAGTCGTTTGGTATGCTGTGCTCAGCTTCTGAGCTTGAAATTAGCGATGATAACGATGGCATTATGGAGCTTGCTGCAGACGCGCCAGTCGGTGCAGACATCCGTGAATACCTAAACTTAAATGACAGCATCATTGACGTTGATCTAACGCCAAACCGTGCTGACTGCTTAAGCATTGCAGGTCTTGCTCGTGAAGTGGGTGTTATCAATAAGGTCGATCTAACGCCTGTTACGATTACGGAACAAACTGTTTCCATCGACGATAGCTTCCCAATCCGAGTTGATGCAACAGAAGGCTGTCCACGTTACCTTGGTCGTGTGATCAAAGGTGTCAATGTTAAAGCAGAAACGCCGCTTTGGATGGTTGAAAAGTTACGTCGTAGCGGTATCCGCTCTATTGACCCGATTGTAGACATTACAAACTACGTAATGATTGAACTTGGTCAGCCAATGCACGCTTTTGATTTGAATAACCTTTCTGGCTCTATCGTTGTACGTATGGCTGAAGAAGGTGAAAAGCTATTGCTACTGGACGGTCAAGAAATCGCGCTACGCGCTGATACTATGGTGATTGCGGATGAGCAAAAACCATTGGCGATGGCGGGTATCATGGGTGGTGAGCACTCTGGTGTGAACGATCAAACGCAAACCATTTTCTTAGAAAGTGCTTTCTTTGCTCCACTAGCTCTAGCGGGTAAAGCGCGTTCGTACGGTTTGCATACCGATTCCTCTCACCGCTTTGAGCGTGGTGTAGATGCGACCCTAGCGCCAAAAGCAATCGAGCGTGCAACCCAACTAATCCTTGAGATTGCAGGCGGTGAAGTGGGTCCTGTCAACGAAGTTGTGACAGAAGCCAACTTGCCGAAAGCGAACCAAGTGACATTGCGTCGTAAGAAGCTTGATCAGTACCTAGCGACCTCTCTAGATAAAGATCTAGTGACGGATATCCTAACGCGCCTTGATCTTGAAATGGTTGAGGTTACGGATGAGCAGTGGGTAACGGTTGCACCGTCACATCGCTTTGATATCGAAATCGAAGCTGACTTGATTGAAGAAGTGGCTCGTATCTACGGGTATGACAACCTTCCTTCGTCTATGCCTACGGCTGCTGTGAACTTTACGCCAGCGTCTGAAAGCAAAACACCGATCCAATCGCTACGCGCAACATTGGTTTCTCAAGGTTACCAAGAAGCTGTGACTTACAGCTTTATTGATCCAGTGATGAGCAAGCAGTTCTTCCCTGCGATTGATCCTGTGCCGTTGGAAAACCCTATCTCTGGTGATATGGGTGTGATGCGTCCAAGCTTGCTTCCTGGTCTTGTGAAGGTTTACCTTCATAACCAAAACCGTCAGCAGTCTCGCGTTCGTATTTTCGAAACGGGTAGTCGCTTCGTAGGGGATGTGAACAAGTTAGATGAACTGGATCAGAAGCATCAAGTAGCCGGTCTAATTGCAGGTTCTCGTTACCCTGAAGGGTGGTATCACAACAACGAAAAAGTCGATTTCTACGACCTTAAAGCGCACGTTGAAGCTCTGTTTGCACTAAACCAAGGTCCTAAGCCTGAGTTTGAGCGTGCCGATGAAGAATATCTTCACCCAGGTCGTTCAGCATATGTGTTAGTGAATGGCGAACGCGTTGGTGTGATTGGTGAACTTCACCCGCAATTAGCGAAGCAGCTGGGTACAAACCAAGCGGTTTATGTGTTTGAAGTTGATTTGAATACTGTGCTGGGTGCGAAGCTTCCTGAGTACCAACGTGTATCAAAATTCCCTGAAGTACGCCGTGACCTTGCATTACTTGTTGACCGTGCAACACCGGTTAATGAACTTGAAAAAGTCATTGCTGATAACGCTGGTGAAGCGTTCCAAAAAGTCGCTGTTTTCGACGTTTATCAAGGCCAAGGCATTGATGAATCTAAAAAAAGTGTCGCTTTGGGCTTGACGTGGCAGCATCCTTCACACACTCTTAGTGATGAAGAAGTGAACAGCGCGGTGGAATCTGTCACTGCAGCATTGGCTGAGAAACTCGGAGCAGTTATTCGGGGGTAATGATATGGCGTCCTTGACGAAAGCAGATATTGCAGAAAACTTAGTAGACTCACTTGATCTAAGTAAGAAAGATGCTAAAGATCTTGTTGAGAGTTTTTTTGATACCGTTAGAGAAACCTTGGTTGAAAGAGAGCAAGTAAAACTGTCTGGCTTCGGCAACTTTGAAGTGCGAGAAAAGAGCCAACGTCCAGGGCGTAACCCGAAAACAGGTGAGGAAATTCCTATTACGGCTCGAACCGTAGTGACTTTTAAGCCAGGTCAGAAACTAAAGTCCAAGGTTGAAAGTTATATGGAAGAGTAATCTTTCTTTCTGACACCAAAAAACCGCTTTAGGCATCGTCTAAAGCGGTTTTTTTGCTCTTGATGTAACTGGGACGGTTTTGTTAGAAGAGTTCTATATTTGAGCTGCCAGCTTTTGATTCGGTAAAGACGCTTGTCGTTTCATGCTCTGCACCCGACCCATCTATTGCCGCTTGATGCCGTTTACGTTGATCTTCCATTTTATATTCCTTGTGCAGTAACTCTAAATCTAGTGGCTCTAATTTGCGAAGTTCAATCTTGTCTAAGGCAGATTCGTCTAGTGCCGAAAAATAATCATCGATGGTTTTGTGCGCTGCTATGACCTGCTCCAAGCGCTGTCTGGTGATGTCTTGAAACTGTGCCCCTGCAAAGATCTCGGCGATGGTGTTAATCAAATTAGAAGAAGTAATGTCCACTTTAGTTCTGACAGATTCTTGTAACTCACTTAGATGCTCTAGCTCTTTGATCGCCTCCAAAAAAGCATCTGCAAATTCATGTAATGAGTCATGAGTGTCTCCACCTGAGTTCTGACTAAAAAAGCCTTTTAAACTCTCATGTACTTTGTCAATAACACCGCTAATCTCACCATCAATTCTTGTAGCAACTTCTAAAGATTGGTTAGATAAAGAGCGTACTTCATTAGCGACCACCGCAAACCCCCTGCCAGCATCCCCAGCTCGAGCAGCTTCTATTGCTGCGTTCAGTGCTAAAAGGTTTGTTTGCTCTGCAATATTTTTTACAAGGTCGGTTAGCTCTGACAACTTATCTAATTGCCCCAGTGCATTTTTTACTGATTCTGCACGTTCTTGGTTGGCCGAGACCTGCGATCTGAGGAATTCGCTTAATTCATTTGCGCTTGTTCGGTTTTCAGCAAGCTTCTCGCGATAGATGTCTGTCGTTCTAGAAGTGCTAGATACTGCCTCAAAGATGTCATTAAGTGCTTGAGTAGCCTCATCTTCTGCTGTTCTAATTTTGGTCATTAAATTGATAGCGGCATCATCAGTCAATTCAATAATGCCAGTAAGCTGCTGATCAAGAATTTTATTACATTGTTTAACCGTTATATTGGATTCTTTGTAGCGGCTGATGCTGTCAAGCATATGCTCTTGATCTAACAAGTCTGACTCCATCAAGTGCATACAACCAAGGTCCACAAAAGCTATCTTGATTTTC
The DNA here is from genome assembly GCF_016461785.1 of Marinomonas ostreistagni. Lineage (GTDB taxonomy): Bacteria > Pseudomonadota > Gammaproteobacteria > Pseudomonadales > Marinomonadaceae > Marinomonas > Marinomonas ostreistagni_A. The sequence continues at coordinate 134,911 of NZ_JAEMUH010000013.1, forward strand.
TGTTTATTTAAGTAGTATTTGTAGCTGATTGCACACACATAAGCGGATATTATTGCAGCGATCAAAAGTGCTAACTCTTCCAGCAAAAACGTTATTTTCCATGGGCTAAACTCTATTGCAGCTTCTATTAATATTGTCAGAACAACGGTAAAAAAAGCGGTAGCAGTAGTGAGTTTAATAACCTCTTTTTTTGATGAACGCTGGTCAGCATTGTTAGGCTTCACATCAGACATGAAGACCCCCTTATAAAGAGTTTCTTATTAAGAACCAGGCAGTACTTTTTTAATGACGCTTGTTAAGTCTGTAGGGGATACAGGCTTAACAAGCCAACCGGTTGCCCCAGCAGATTTTGCTTCGACTTTTTTGGATTCCTGCGATTCAGTGGTTAACATTAAAATGGGTTTGAAGCGCATGCTGGCATTCTGTTTTATCTTTTTGATCAGCTCAATCCCATCCATGCCTGGCATATTCAAGTCGGTAATAACTAGGTCAGGGGCATAACTGTCAATCAGTGCTAGGGCTTTGTTGCCATCAGTCGCTGTTTTGACATCAAAGCCAGCGCGTTTTAAAACACCCTCCATGCTCATTAACATGGTCATAGAGTCATCTACGAGAAGTATTTTCTTCATTGCGTTCTCCTAATGAATCACTAAATCTAGATCATGAGCGAGCATGTGATAATCCATCGCTCCACGGCAGTTGGGAGAATAATCTTGGATCGGTGATCCAAGTTCGAATGCTTCTGCCAACCGTATATTGGTTCTGATTCCTCTAAGTAGTTTGTGCGATCCAAAGCGATTTGACAGTGTGTTTATTACTCTGTTTTGTAATCGAATGTGACGATCTTCCATAACAGGTAACAAGCCCATGAGTTTTAGTGAAGGGTTAAACTCCGTTGCGATTTCTTTAAACAGCTCACTCAACTGCATGATGCCGTTCATTGAAAGTGCATGAGGAATAAAGGGGATGAGCACCCAATCGGCGCAAACTAATGCGGAAAGCAATGCGTTACTTAAGGAGGGTGGAGTATCAATCAAAATAAGATCAAATTGATCTTCCGGAAGAGATTGTATGCGTTGCTTTAACTGAGTGACATCATCAACCAATTTTGATTCGTTAAAGTTTAAGTCCGCAGGCAGTAGCGAAAGAGATTCAAATTCTGTTTGTATGATTACCTCAGGCAAATGTATGTTTTGGTCGTTGATGAGTTGATGTACTCCAGCTTGAGGTTTGGTCATGTAATCAAGGCCGAGTAACCCTAAAGTCGCATGTCCTTGTGAATCTAAATCCACCACTAATACTTTTCGCCCTAGCTTCGACCATTGTCGTGCTAGGTTAACTACAGTGGTAGATTTCCCCATTCCTCCTTTACGGTTACACACTGTAATAACTTGCATTACTCTGTCTCCATCAACACCTCAATACTGTCGCTCCAGAGCCTTTTAAAAGAAGAGTCTTCTGGAGATACAGAGACCGTTGGGCTGTGGCACAGTATTATTTGAAGTAGAGCTGTGTGTATATGTGTCGTTTGCTTCAAATTTAGTTTTCCTTTTGGGTGGTCAATAAGCCACTGTAGTAGTTCATCGCCATCTTCGATGCCACAAACTCCTTCCATCACAACGACATTTGTTTTGTAGGTTATTGGCATGATAGCAGCTCCTTAATGTTCAGAATCAGTAAGACACGCCCGTCGCCCAGTAGGGCGGAACCTGAATAATAGTTATATTGAGACATGAGACCAGCAAGCGGTTTTTGCACGATATCAATCCCTTCGTGGAATAGATCGATCTTAAGCGCAATGTCTTCCCCATTCAGGTTCATTATCAGTAGCGGAACTTCTTCTTCGAATTGTGTCTCAGGTAAAGCAAGTAGGCTGTGTAGCGATAGAACTGGAATGACTTTATCGCGTAAAACAATTGCTTCTCCTTGTTTTATGCGTAGCAAACGATCGTGCGGCACTTTGACGGTTTCAACAATATTCTCCATCGAAATGCCAAAGCATTGCTGCTGTACCTCAACCATCATCACGCGGCTTACGGCCATCGTTAGAGGTAAGTAAAGACGAATAGTGGTTCCTTTTCCAAGTTCACTGTCGATGGTGACTCTACCGCCAGCTTGTTGAACGAGGCCGTTGACGACATCCATACCAACACCACGACCAGATAAATCAGAGACTTGTTCTGCTGTTGAAAAGCCAGGAGCAAAGATCAAATACAAGGCTTCCTGGTCTGTAATTGTCTCAAGCTTTTGCTCGCTGATGATGCCTTTTCGATAAGCGCTTTGTTTAAGTTTTGCAGGGTCCATACCACGGCCATCATCGTCTACTTCAATGATGACTTGATCATCTTTAGGTATGGCGCGTAGGTAGAGGGAACCCTGGGCTGGTTTGCCTAGTGCGACACGTTCTTCTTCGGTTTCAAAGCCATGATCTAGGCTATTTCGCACCAAGTGAATGAGAGGGTCTGCTAGGTTCTCGACCACATTTTTATCAGCCTCAGACTCTTCCCCTTCTAGAACCAAGCGCACATCTTTATTGAGTTTGCGAGATAAGTCTCTAACGAGGCGAGGAAAGCGCTGAAAAATAGTTGAAACAGGCACCATGCGAATCTGCATCATAGTACTTTGCATGGATTCAGCAAGACGATTAATGATGGCATATTGGCTTTTTATTTCTTTTGCTAAAGCGCGAACATTGAACTCATCTTCGGCCTTTTTCGCTAGGTATGGCAGGCTATTTTTGGCAACTACCAATTCTCCTACTAGATCCATCAGAATATCTATTCTGTGCTGATCAACTTTGAGTACCTGCGGTTTTTGATTATGAACAGGCTCTTTAGCCACAGGTTGAGTACTAGACAGATCTGTTCTAGCCAGCTCAGATGTACTGTCGCGGTCGCTGATTGGTTGCTGTAAATCTATAGGAGAAGGGGCAGGACTAATAAGAGAAGTTTGATCTAGTGCCGATTCATCCGCTGCTGCTTCTGATTCATGGGCCCTCAATGCTTGTTCTTGTCGAACTAGAGTGGCAATGTCTAACGTTTCTTCAGCATCATTTTCAGTAGACTCTAATGAATTAGTTTCCAAGGGAGACGTTGAGTCTAAGAGTGAGCGAATGAGAATGATAAGAGGGTTTGCAGATTGTTCCTGTTTTGCTTGCTGGCAAACATCTAATAGATTATTTGGTATGAACTCCTCGGGTAAGGCATGATTGAAAATACGTTCAACAGAGTCTACGCGGCCTTCTAGATCGTCACTGTTGCTGAATTCTAGCATCCTAGCTTGCGTAGCTAGCAACGTTTTGACGTCATTTGACAAATACTCTTCTTGAGGGCCTGTATCGGTAGTGGTGGTGTCCGCATCTGTTTGATGGCTTTCTGTTGAATCGCTGTTGACTTCAGATTTTAAAGAATAATCAAATTCCCCCGTTTCAATTGCTGTAAACAGCGCTTCTATAAGAGGCTTCTCTAAAACCTCTTTTTCAGCGATTGCTTTAATCCAGCGCATACATGAAATTTGATAAACAGAAGGATTCGCAAGCTCAAGGATAGGTGCGATCAGATTTGGAATATTATGCCAAGACTCCTTATCAATGTGGGTTTTAAGTTCCGGCAAGACATCACTAAATAAGCTTTGATCATCACTCCACTGTCCCTGTGGGAAGGCTAACCAGCACATGTCGAGCGGGCATAATTTGATGTCATCTTCCACATAACGATAATGGTCAATAAGTGTCTCTTCATCTGCGCTGGAAATAACATCGAAACTAAGCTGACACTGGTATGGATCCAGCGAATCAATCGTTGGCCACTTTGCTACTGGTACAATGCGTAAATGCTGACAGCTTGGTGTTAACCGAGCAGTATGTAACGGATCGTCGCCAGTGAAGAAGCAAGATTCCTGAGGCGTGTATCTTAGAAATGTTAACTGATCAGCGTTTTGGAATATGTCAAAACGCTGCTGGTCAGATAAGCAGCCAAGGCTACTTTCGATTTCACTATAACCCAAACGATGAGTGGTTTGATGCGACTTGGTTGCAAGGCTTAATTCATCGCACTCTTCTTTATGTTCAACTGGAATCATCTCAGATAGGGCTAAAATATGAGGCTGAGCTTTGTTATCCGCATCAGTATTTAACTCTCCAGTTGCTTCAAGCTCGTCAATCCAATCCGTGATTTGATCCATAGCGCTTAACAGTACATCAATATGATCAGAGTTGAGCTGTATTTTGCCGGCACGTGCCAAGTCTAAAACGTCTTCTGCAACATGCATAAGGTGTGTGAATGCGCCAAGTTCAAATAACCCAGAAGAGCCTTTAATCGTGTGCATAGCGCGAAATAAATTCTGCATCACCGTTGGGTCATTCGGGCTCTGCTCAAGTGATAGGAAGCACTGGCTTGCTTCTTCCAAGTTATCACGGGATTCGGAAATAAAGGATTCTAGCATCGGGTTCATTCTGCACCTCCTGTTAGAAGCTTAGTAAAGGTCTGTATAGCTTCCATCCGGACAGGTTTAATAAAGTAAAAGTTGGCCCCAGCTTCGTAAGCTTTGTCGCGATCAGACTCTGTTTCTTCTGTGCTAATCATGATTGCTGGTGTTGCCTTTACCGCTGGAGTTTTACGAATCTCCTCGATAAAGGTATAGCCATCCATTTTTGGCATGTTGATGTCCACAAGAAATAAATCGTAAGTGTCTTGTGACGCTTTTTCTAATGCCTCAACACCATTGCCTGCTTCTTCAACGTGATAGCCAAGGCTCTCCATCAGCTGACGGTGATACATGCGAACGGTTGTGGCATCGTCAACAATTAGAATTTTCTTCATGGAACCTATCTCCTATTCAATCGGCTTTTGGTAGGCAAGGGCATCTTTAAACTTGCGTATCTTGAATAATGATGAAATTCGACTCATTGACTCTGAATGACCAAGGAATATATAACCGCCTGGTGATAAAGCGTCGTACAGCGCTTCTGCAACATTTCTGCGTGAATAATCATCAAAATAGATCAGTACATTGCGACAAAAAATCAGGTCAATGTCGCGATACTTTTGCATGTCTTTTTGTTCGTTTAAGTTTACTTTTGAAAAGTGAACGCAGCTGCGTAAATCATCAGTTGCCTGATAAAGTCCAAATTCTGTTTTATTGAAATATTTTTTACGTAAAGCAGGGCTTAAGTTTTGAACGGAACGTTCGTTGAAGATGCCTGCTTTTGCTTTTTCTAGAACCGAGGAATCGATATCTGAAGACAGTAGTTCTACATCTACGTGATTGATACCAGGCCACTTTTCCATTAAGTAAATGGCGATGGAGTAGGGTTCTTCACCAGTACTTGAAGGTACTGACCAAATCTTGAGCTCCGTTTTGTTCTGTGTGCGCACAATTTCATCCAGCAGCTCTTCCACCATGCAATCAAATTGGTGAGATTCACGAAAGAAGTAAGTTTCATTGACTGTCATGATATTGATGAGCTGTTGTAGTTCTTCTCCAGATGCTTGAAAACGCATTGAAGTAAAATAATCTCTAAAGGAATTTGAGCTCGTTTTTTTTATGCGTTCAACCAAGCGTTTATCCACAAAGTAACGCTTACTGTCTTCAAATCGGATACCTGTTTTACGATAGAAGAAGTCTCTGAAGCGCTCGAATTCGGCATTCGTAATTTTGATGTCGATCTCTTTACTCAGCGCAGCCATAGTCAGTCCTCGCTCAGTCTTTTAATGGCAAGATTTACAATGAACTCTATGTACGGCTCATTTGGAAATCGTGCTAACACAGATTTCATGGCTGGTAGCATTTCTGGTGTACCAATTTCAGTGAGTCGATCAATGGCGGTGGCTACTACATTTACATGTTTGTCATGAAGGATGACATCCAAGAGCCAGGTTGGAGAGTCTGGATGCGCCAAAGTCTGTAAAATATCAATAGCGAAAATTCGTACATCGGAATCTTGATCGTGCAGCAAATCATTAATGTAGTCACCGATTTCGTTTGGCATGCCTTGTAAGATTTCAATAACGCCGTTCCGAAGAGCTGCATTATCCGAACGAAGAAAGGGTAAAAGTCCTTCAAGCACTCGGTGACCACCAATGCACTGAAGGCTCACAAGAATGGCCCCCTTTACACGTATATTTGATTCTCGTGCGAGAGTGTTTAACAAAGCAGGCGCAGAAACAGGAAACTCAGCTAACGCACGAGCTGCCAAACGTCGATCTTCTGGACTGGTACTGTCAATTAAGCGAAGCCAATCTTGAAGACCATAAGCTGACTTTTCGCTAGTCGTAGCGGTTGCAACAGTTGCTGCTTTTTTAAGTACCATTTTTGTTCTCCTAGAGTGGTCACATGACCCACTTCACAAGTTGGCTGGCAACCTTGTGACATGGCAAAATACAACTTGCACCATTTGCTTTGATCAGTTCTTGAGGCATACCGAAAACAACGGCAGTCTCTTCGGACTCGGCAATGGTTAAAGCACCGTTTTTCTTTAGCTGGGCCATTTCATGTGCGCCATCATTCCCCATTCCTGTGAGTTGAACGCAAACAATTCGTCCAGCTTTCACTGCTCGACCAGCGGACTCAACCATTCTGGAAACACTTGGGTGCCATAAATGTTGATCTGAGGAGGGGGCTGGTTGTGCCATAAGTTTGTTATTGCGTCTGATGATCAACACATCGGCATCACCTTTTGCTATGTAGACTTTACCCGCTTCAAGCTCTGTCATACGTTCAATGTGCTCCACTTCTAGCGCCACTAAACCATTCAGGCGTTTTGACAAATTTTTTGTGAATGTGGCCGGCATATGTTGAGCAATCACAATGGGAGCCTTGAAATTGATAGGAAGCCCCTTGAGCATTTCTTCCAATGTGCTTGGTCCCCCCGTCGACACACCAACTACAACCAAATCAATCTTCTCAGATGCCGTTGGCGCCTCGATGCTCACAACGTCATGTTGAGCGTTGTCTGCATGATCTTGTTTGCGGGTAGATTTTTGATCTTTGACAGTACGTGTTTGTTTAACTTGAGGAGGGGGATCAAGTTTGGGACGTTTAATTCGAGCTCGAAGCGCAATACGCACTTTGCTTAATAAATCAGGAAATGCTTCGTTTATATTGAGTGAAACCGTTCCGCTTGGTTTGCAAACATAGTCCACTGCGCCGAGTTGAATCGCCTCAATCGTCGCCATAGCACCGCGCTTAGTGAGTGAGGATAGCATTACTGTAGGGCAAGGATATTGCGTCATGATATGGCTTAAACACGTCAAACCATCCATAACGGGCATATTAATGTCTAACGTAATGGCGTCCGGTTTGAAATGTTGGACTTTATCTAAACATTCCTCACCATTCCGAGCAATTTCTACTCGATAGCCCTGCTGACGTAAAAACTCACCAATGTGCTTACGCATGAGGGCTGAATCGTCGACGACTAAGATCAGCTCATTCATGAATAATTACTCCATTTGACCTGCAACAATATGTTGTTCATCTGAATTCAACAGCTCTCTTGCCGAGAGGATCTGAATGATTCGGTTATTTTGTGAAAGATTGACAACCTTACCTAGCATACGATTTTGATCGTCAGACAAAGGCGGTGCATCTTCGATTTGACGTTTAGACAAACGTAAAACTTCAGATACGGAATCCACCACAAAACCTGTTTTGATGGCGTCAATCGTGACAACCAAAATGCGCTGCCTGTCAGTACTTTCAGTTCGCTCCATATCAAAGCGTGTACGCATGTCGACGACAGGTAGAATCGTGCCGCGCAAATTGACCATGCCGTCGATAAAACTTGCAGTCTTGGGAACTTTATCGAGCTTGTCTGGAATGCGCGTGATCTCTTGAACATCCTCAATACTGATGCCGTATTCTTGATCAGAAAGTTTGAAAACCACCATTTGTTCAGTGTCGCTATCGAGTTCGATATGAGCTTCGCTTTTATCCATTAACTGTTCCTCTTGCTGAGTTTCCTCAAAGGCTCTTTGAACACTTGGGTACTGGAGTAGGCTTTCTGGGCGTAGCACAGAGACCAAGCGCTTTCCATTTTCAAGTCGGCAGATCTTTTCGATGTCATCGCAGTTTTGAGTATTTAAAAGCTTGGGAACGTCGCCTTGATCTTTTGTTGTGACTCTAAGAACTTCTTTAACACCATCAACAACGAGTCCCACACAATTTGAACGATGACGGGAGTTGCTCAGATTAACCACTAGAATTCGTTGGTCGTCGTGATCATCGCAATCGTACATACCAAACAATGAGCGTAGGCTGATAAGAGGGAGAACACGTTCTCGTAGATTAATAAGACCTAAAACATGACTGTCGACATTGGGAACTTTTGAGATGTCATCTGGCAGGCGAACAATCTCCTGAACAGACTCCAGATGAAATGCATATTCTTGTTCGTCTACATTAAAGCTAACGAGCATGTCTAAGTCTGCTTCGGCATCTTCGTCAGCTAGGTGTGCAGTGATTGATGTAGCACTGTTATCCAAATTACCAATTTGTGTTGCATCAGCAACAATGTCTTGAAATTGAATTTCTACACACTGTTTAGGTAAAAGAATTTGGATGAAGCCTTGCCCGTCATTCGACTGGATAACGCCTTGGAGCAGCTCCGCATCAATACTGCTTTTTATACTTTGCGCATTTTGAATGTCTTGATCAGCAACGCCGATGACCCGAGATACTCGATCTACCATCAAACCAACGTTTGAACCGACATTAACGACTAATATCCGTGAACTGTCAGTCTGCTCAACTGCGTTTAAACATAGAATGCCACGAAGGTCCAAAACAGGGAGGACATGCCCACGTAGATTCGCAAGTCCAAGAAGAGCGGAAGAGGTAAGTGGCACATCAACCATGCCAGGTACACGTATTATCTCAACAACATCTGACATAGGAAATGCGTAGCGCTCTTTACCTATGAAAAATGTGACGTACTGATTTAATGATTCTTCAATTGACTCATTGCCGAAGTCAGCCAGCATTGCATTAGTCATAAGAACCTCCTATACAAATGTATAAACGATGGGCTTAGACGTTTTGCAACTCGTCTGCGACAGATGCAATTTCTTCAATAGACATAGATAATTCTTCTGTACTACGAGACTGTTGTTGAGCAGCAGTTGCGCATTCTTCTGCCGCCGTACTAGCTTGCTCAGCTGCCGCAGCAATTTGCTCCATGCCCTTTACTGCTTGGCTTACAGCTGAAGAAATCTCTAGTGCTGTACGTTCAACCTGAATGCTATTCTCTTGGACAACCTGAATATCGCTTTCGATTTTGCTTAAGTCTTGTGTAGATTGAGCAGCTTTCTCTACTTCTTTTTTGGCGCTTTCAGAGGTATCTGTAAGGTCAATACGTACCCTGACAGTTTGGTCTCTGATTGCTTTTACTAGATCTTTAATTTGATCCACATTTTCAGCTGCTTCATCGGCTAAATTTTGAATATCACCTGAAACAACGGCAAACCCTTTCCCATATTCACCAGCACGTGCGGCTTCAACTGCACCGTTGACAGCAAGCATGCTTGTTTTGATAGACACAGTAGTAATGGTATCGATGACTTTATCAATTGCGCCAACCATTTGCTCCATCGATGAGATCGCCTCTACATTGCTCTGCGCTGCTTCTAATGATGAAGTGATACCGTTAATCATCTCATCGACACTGGACTTATTAGTATTTAGCAACTCTTGGATTTTAGATACCAGCTCTAGAGAGGTTTTCGAGCGATCAGATGCAAGCTCAGATCCTGTCTCTAATTGTTTCAAGGCAGCAGCAGACTCTTCTGCGGCTGCGGCTGCTGTTTCTGCTCCACGACTGATTTGGCTGATAGCAGCACTGATTTCACTTGCAGCGCGGTTGATTTCTTCTATAGAACTAGACAGTTCTTCCGAAGAAGATGCTACGTCTTCAGCGCTTTTTGTAATATCAGCACTATTTTTAAGATCGTCCGCCACACTTTCTAAATCTTGTGAGGATTGTTCGGCTTGAGTTAGAGCAATACCTTGCTGCTCGATGGTCTTAACCACTTGCTCAGCTGCTGCGGATTGTTCTTCTGCAGCGGAAGCAATTTCTTCAGAACCTTTTAAAATATCGCGGCTCGCGGCAAACATTTGATCAGCGCTGCCAAGAAGATCCACCGCAGAGCCACCGATTTGTTTAATATCAGAAAGAATGCTTTGTAGTTGAGAAGTGACGACTTTCCCTTTTTCCACTTCTTCTAATGCAGTCGTAGCAGAATCTTGAACGGAATCACTAACTTGACGAGATTGCTCTTGGATTTGTTGGATCTGATCTGCGATATCAAGGGCGCTTTTTTCAGACACTTCCGCAAGGGAGCGAACGGTATCTGCTACCACTGCGAAGCCTTTACCATGTTGGCCTGCTCGGCCTGCTTCTATCGCAGCATTGAGTGCTAATAGATTGGTTTGATCCGCAATGCGTGTAACCTGTTTAACTGTCTCACCGATATTGCTGGCCAGTTGCTCGAGTTCAGACATCATTGCAACGGAAGCGGTTTGTTTATCACTCGCCATACCAATGTTTTGAACTAGATTGGTAATTTCATTAGCAACATGTTCTATCAGTGTTTGCAATACATCAGAGCGATCTTTAGATTCGTTAATCATTTCTTGCTGGAGTTTCAGAGATTGGTTGACCTGATTGATTGCTGCCAAGCTTTCTTGACAAGAGCTACTGCTTTGCTCGGCACCCGCTGCAATACTTGCGGAGGCTTTGGACAATTGTTCTCGGGCACTGCTTGCTTCGGTAATGGCGCTGGCGAGTTCAGCTGTTGAGGCAGCAATTCTTTCCGCCGCCTGCTGTTGCTTAGCAACAGTACGAGCTTGTTTTCGTTGTAACTCTGCTCTTTTAGCGGAAGCCGCAGCATTGTCTGTTAAAGAAGGGGAGGGACTAGCAACAGTAGACTTTTTAAGGGCCATAATTCGATCTCCGAACTCCAAATGTTCTTGATTCTCGTTTGATGAGAAAGCACCAAACAACGTGGTAATTTGAAGGTTAGAGAATTTTTAAAAGGCTTATAGTGTTTTACTGTTGCTCAAATGTGGTCAATATGTGATCAAAATGTGTTTGTTTGTAATTTGAACAACAAGGCTTTGAACCCTTGATACTATTAGGCTTGTTAAATCATATATTCAACTTTCCTATATATATAAATAAGTTAGACGTCATTACGCACAATATTAATATCTAAAAAATATCCAAAAAATTGAAAAAAAATCTTTCCTTTTGGTTTTGTTATAGTAATATACGCACCCGCTGACAGGGGCAGCGCCCAAGTTAGTAACGGGGCGTAGCGCAGCCTGGTAGCGCACTAGCATGGGGTGCTAGTGGTCGCAGGTTCAAATCCTGCCGTCCCGACCAGACAATTTGATATGCCGCTATAGCTCAGTTGGTAGAGCACCTGACTTGTAATCAGGGGGTCCCGAGTTCGACTCTTGGTGGCGGCACCATTTAGTTTGGTTAGACAATTTGTAAAAGCGTTTAAGCCGCTATAGCTCAGTTGGTAGAGCACCTGACTTGTAATCAGGGGGTCCCGAGTTCGACTCTTGGTGGCGGCACCATTTAAACACTTTGGCAAGATTTGCCGCTATAGCTCAGTTGGTAGAGCACCTGACTTGTAATCAGGGGGTCCCGAGTTCGACTCTTGGTGGCGGCACCATTTAAAATTTGTTAGTAAAAGCGTTTATGCCGCTATAGCTCAGTTGGTAGAGCACCTGACTTGTAATCAGGGGGTCCCGAGTTCGACTCTTGGTGGCGGCACCATCAAATTTGATGATTAAAACGGTTTTGCCGCTATAGCTCAGTTGGTAGAGCACCTGACTTGTAATCAGGGGGTCCCGAGTTCGACTCTTGGTGGCGGCACCACATCAAATTGATAGTCAAAACGGTTTAAGCCGCTATAGCTCAGTTGGTAGAGCACCTGACTTGTAATCAGGGGGTCCCGAGTTCGACTCTTGGTGGCGGCACCACCTAAATTGACTGTGTAAACGTATTTATGCCGCTATAGCTCAGTTGGTAGAGCACCTGACTTGTAATCAGGGGGTCCCGAGTTCGACTCTTGGTGGCGGCACCATTACTGCAAATGATA
>NZ_JAEMUH010000014.1 GCF_016461785.1 Marinomonas ostreistagni
TTAGCTATTTTATATTTGTTTTTTTAGAGATTTTATCATTCTATTTATATATTTATAATGTTTCTAATAGAACTGGCAATGAATTATCTAGCTCGCCAATAATATTAATGGTGTATCTAGCAATTCCTATAGCATTTGCGTTCTATCCGATATACTTCTTTAATAAAAAAACATTGTTTTCAAAGAAGTATGATTAATTGAGATACCCATCTTAAAAAGTGACTGGTACTTCAATTCTAACCAGCGCCAAACAATCAGCCAGCTTCAATCGAAACTGGCTTTTTTGTGTGTATTTGCTGGGGAGTTAGCTTTATCTGCGCTGTTTTGACTAGTTTAAGGCGAGTGGGGGGGGCTTACCAGTTAGGTAATCGTATAAGAGTTGGGGAGATTTGTTAGAGCAGTAGTTGTTTGGCTTTGCGGATTTTGGGCCTTCGTTTATAGCCGGCATTTTGGTAGTAGCTTGATAAGATTATTTCAGTACCTACAACAGCTAAGGTATGTTGTTTAAATTTAATGGCGATGGTGTGCCAATTTTCCGATGGGATGTTGAGGCGTTGCAGTATGGGGACAAATGATAGATCGACGCAGACATATTTATCTTATGCGGCCAGTGAGGTCAACAAGCTCTAGGCAGTCTTACGGTTTAGAACTGGCCTTTAGACCGGTTTTCTTATTGATTGCCTTCAAAGTTAGCTTTATTTACAATGCTTATATTAAATATATTCAATTTTTATCTATGAAAATTTTATTGTTACTGTTTTTTGCAGCTTGTATTAGTGGATGTACGGGGTTAGCAGTTGGTACTGTCGGTGTTTTTGAAAGAGAAAACAAAAGCTTTACTAGTAAAGAATTAACCAAACAACAATTCATCTCTAAAATGGGAGAGCCTGATGATATTTGGAATTATAAAAAATGTGAGGTTCTAACCTATTATGATGGATATACATGGGGAGGAATAGGGGCTTTTGTTTTAATTTTACCTATCCCATTAATGCTTCCAACTGGATATAAAGAAACAGACTTTTATTTTATTGACAATATATCCGTACGAGAGATTTACGAGTTCAGTGATATCACAGCTTCTTTTGGCTATACATGTGGAAGCAATGATTGCTCATGGTTAAACCCTAAAGGAAACACACACGACAAAAGAAAAGTAGAAGTTAGTTGGTGTGATTAAAAAACAGGAAGTTAATTGAGGCACCCACCTTAAAAAGTGTTCGTAGTATCCCTAGCCTTTTCCAGAAAAATAGTAATTTTTAGCTATTTTTCCTGAAACTTGAGTTTCGATGTTTTCAGTTTCCAGAAAACTAGTCACTTCTTTAAGGTGTGCTTTCAATGGAAGGAGAGGCTGATATCTTTCAGTATCAAACTCGTTTTTGCCCCAAAGCTTGCCAGAGGTATGTAAACAACAATTACATAATCTAATCACAATCTAGGTACGAACTTGTCCAGGTGAAACTCCAGTCCATGTACTGTACGCCCGAATAAACGAGTTTACCTCTCGATAACCCAACAAGAAAGATACTTCAATGAGTGGTAGCTCGGTTTCATTCAAGTAATGTTCGGCTAATTGCAGGCGTACTTGCTGTAGGAGGGTTTGATAACTAACCCCTTCATTAGTTAACTTTCTTTGTAAAGTGCGTTTGCTGACTGCGATGTGAGACGCAACAGATTCTATAGAGCTTTCACCTTGAGGAAGTAAATCTAACAAAATTTTAGAAACCGCATCAGAAGTCGTACCACGATGGGTCACTGCCTCTAACCTCTGTTTTAACTCACCATCAAAAACAGACAGCATCATCTGATTATCAGTCAGGAATGGCATTCGAGCGTCTTCAGCACGAAACGTAATGCTTGTTTTGGAACCTTGGCGAATGGGACAACCAAAGTAAGCTTGATAGGCACTCAGGTTTTTCGGCAGTTCTTGCAGAATAATCTCAACGGGTTGTACGTTTGACCGAGTAGCAAGCCGTGTCAATTGAGTGAAAAATACTAGCTCCGTAAGGTTAAGCATGCTCGGCAGTTCGCCGTCATAGCCGTTACAACCGATATCAATACGGGTGTGTTGCTCGGTTTGTTCAATAGTGAGCAACATTGGCCCGATTAGAAGTTTGTATTCCTGAAGCCGTTTGACTGCCGCATTAAGGTTCGCGCTGCATATTGCGGCTAATATTGGAGCATCAAATGACTCAAAACTCATAACTTGCGCAAACTTTAGCCCGATATCAATGCCTTTCACCTGAGCGGCAGCTTCTATACCATGCCATAGTTGGAAGTATTGAGACGGGGTTAGTTGCACCTTATTTTGGTCAAATAACCTTGGTGGCAGTTCGGCAAAACCTAATATGTGTTGAAGCTCTATTCCCAAGTCATTAAATAGCACTTTCCAGTTTGGAGGTATAACAAACTTACTCGCTCTTTTCATCGCACTTCTACTTATTGATACTGCAGATACCGACTATATCAAATGAGCCCGCTACTTTATTTGGTGCTCTTTTCCATTGTTTGGCGTGATATTTTTAACACAAGCTTGCGCGGTAAAAACGGAATAACCCAGTTAAGCATGAACTTTAATGAAGGCTCATTAAATGCCACTAGCTCACCTTTTTCCATAGCGTTATAGCCGCACTCTGCAACAGAGCTTGGTGTTTTTGCATTTTCCCACGCATCAACGCCTTCTAAATTTCCCGCTTCTACAAACCCAGTCGCCACAAAACCAGGGCATAGTGCCGTCACGGTTACACCGTTATCTTTAACTTCTTCTGCTACCGCCTGACTAAATGAGGTGACATACGATTTTGTTGCGTAATACACCGCCTGTAATGGACCTGGCACGAATGACGCGGTTGATGACACATTAAGGATTTTACCTTGCTTACGTTCAACCATGCCTTTTAGATAAAAGTGCGTAAGGTTAGTCAATGTTACCATGTTCACCTGCATCATTGCTTGTTCATCGGCCAGAGAGCGTTGATGGAATTTGCCGTGGCCACCAAAACCTGCGTTGTTAATTAGCGTATCAACTTGTAGAGAGCGCGCTTCGGTTTGTTCAAATAGCGCTTGAGCTGAGCTCGGTTGAGAGAGATCTAAAGCAATGACAGTGACCTGAATACCATACTGATTTTCTAGTTCTGATTTAAGGTCATTGAGTTTTGACTCAGAGCGAGCTACAAGTATCAGGTTACCACCTTTGCTTGCGTGAATTTTTGCCAGTTCAAGACCGATACCGCTTGATGCGCCAGTGATTAATGCTGTGTTTGTCATGCTGAGTGCCTATTTCGTATGCCATGATTTGCTTAGCGTCGTAAGCTGATGGATACATTATAGGCTCTCAAATCGAGCCACTAAACATCCAATGACGACAGTGTTCAATCAGATCGTGCCAATCATTCAGTATTGAATCGAAGCCTGCATCTTTTGTTTGTCTATCTCATTTTCTATTGGGAATGTAGAGGGGAAGTGAGTTTGGCTACATTCATATCTGCTGAGTATATGGTGGTAATACCTGAGGTAATCCAAAGGATCAAAGTATGTTTTTGTTCGTGACTCACTTTTGTCCAAAAACGAGTTTGGTGCGGATCAGTGGTAGCTGTGATCCGTGGTAGCCCACTTTGGAAGAATATTTAGTGTGCTAGATAGGTGTTACTTGATTGGTACTACTTGGTTTCTTTCTATCTTAGCAATTTACTCTCGAAGCTCTGCAAATTAATTAAGACACCCACACTAAAAAGGAAAAAGTTATCGAGACAAAGACTCAGCTCTGATCAGAACTCCTGAAAAGACTGTTTAATGGACTAAAAGAACGAATGCTTACGCATTTTATCAAGCATTAACTCTCGACAGCCGTCTTCGTCTAGGTTAAAAATTTTTGTATGTAATGGCTTGGAGATGTTTACAAAAATATCGACGAGGTCTGGATCAAAGTGGTTTCCTTTTCCTTCTTTGATAATGGATATTGCTTTTTCATAGCTAAAAGGGGGTTTGTAGGGGCGCTCAGAACACAGCGCATCAAAGACATCAGCAATGGCGAAAATACGCGCATTTTCTGGAATGTTTTTAGCTCTTAACCCGTTGGGATAACCACTTCCGTCCCATTTTTCATGATGTCCTTCAATGATGTCTTTGGCGTCTTTTAGCCATTCGATGCCATCTACCATGGCACATCCTTCCTGAACATGAGTTTTCATAATGGACATTTCTTGATCGTCTAGCTTTCCGGGTTTTAGCAAGATGGTATCTGATATGGCAATTTTGCCAATGTCATGTAGGTAACTTCCCAAGATAAGTCCTTTCATGTCTTCTTTGCGGAAGCCTATTGCCTCGGCAATCTCAGTGGCGAGTAATGTTACTCGGTAGTTGTGTGCTCCTGTATCACAGTCGCGCAGAGTGATGGTTTTTCCGAGGGTAAGCATCATATCGACGTTGCCTTGGGTAATGGCGTTTGCTTGGCGTACTTGTTCTTTGTTAAGAAACAAAATGATTGGATATATAACCGCAGCACAAAGCCAAACAGCACCAACTGCAATCAGTGCACCTAATAGAGAAAATTCGCGGATAGAGGAACGCTGCCACTCCGGCACAAGACGAACACCTTCAAAATAGCCCCAAATATTGTCACCATCCATAATTGGAACAAAAGTTCGTAAGAGCCAGTCGCCGTTGTCTAGGGTTAAACTTTGATAAGACGACTTAATGTAATGAGGATCAACATGACCGGGGAGTTTAGTCTCAATTACTGCACCAGCTTTGGTCAGTGATTCCGATATTTTGCGGGCGTCTTTATTGTACAACTCTGCAATATCAAACAATCCAGTGCTAAGTGACTGTGTAACTTGATGTGCTTTTTGTAGCTGCTCTTCACCAACCGCCTCGATCAGCCCCGATTGTTTTACGGTATTGCGGCTGACTTCCATTGCGAGATCAACTGCTTCTTTTTCGGCACCTTCTACCGCAATAAACCATGCAACCAATCCAGCGCCTAGACTAATTATAAGACTTGCAACAATAATACGAAGAAAAGCTTGTCGAGCGAAGTACATACATAGACTCCCATTTCAATCTCTGAATAGTAAACCGTGTAGCTTAAGAAAAGCTTAAGTAAGTTATCGAGACGCCCTTCATAAAAAGTGACTCAGTTCTAACCAGTACTAAACAGCTAGCCAGTTTCAGTCGAAACTGGCTTTTTTGTATGTATTAGCTAGGAAATTGGCTTTATTTGAACTGTTTAGACTTGTTGATCTTGGGCCTTCGTTTGTAGCCAGCATTTAAGTAGTAGTTGGAAAGTATGGTTTCGGTTCCAATGGTGGCGAAGGTATGTTGTTCAAATTGTGTGGCAATGCTGATTAGTTGTTTTCTGGGTTTTGGCATACTCAAATCCTCTATCCTTGAGGTGTTTGGATAAGTTTAAAGTATAACTGTATGAATATACAGTTATACTTTTTAGGCCACCGTTTAGGCCATTATTAGTGCTGATTAATCCAGCCCAAATTTGAAAGGTGATTGAATCAGCTCTGTGCAAATAATGCATCTTAATTGAGGGTTTTTGCTTTCTAAGTTGCTTGCTTAAGCCTTATCCCTCTAATGTGATGTCAAAAGAGGGATTTTTTATGACGAAGCGAAGTTTAAATAGAACCCTAATATGGGTAGGTGTGATTGCTCTACTGTTGTTGGTAATTCACCTGACACTACCTTACTGGTTGACTAAGTTTTTGAATAAACGACTTGAGAATATGGAAGGATATAAGGGCCATATTGATCATGTGTCACTGCAATTATATCGAGGGGCATACCAGCTTCATGACCTATCCATCGTTAAGGTGGATGGCACCAAACAAGTGCCTTTTGTACGGGTGACTGAAATCGATATCTCGTTAAGCTGGAGAGCTTTATTTAAAGGTGCTGTGGTGGCTGATTTCGTGTTTGATGAACCAGAAGTGAATTTTGTTGATGGTCAGTCAGAAGAGCAGAGTCAATCAGGGCAAGGTGCTGATTGGCGTAAAGTGGTCAATGACCTAACACCTATCGTTATTAACAAAGTAGAGGTTCATGATGGCACGATTGCTTTTCGCAACTTTCAATCTACACCGCCTGTGAACATTCAAATTAACAATGTCCAAGCGACGCTGAATAATTTAACGAATGTGGATCAAGGCAACGGTAGGGTAGCGACCTTAGATGTGACGGCCAATGCCTTAAATGATGCAAAAATGATCGTTAATGCGGAGCTAGACCCATTTGTGGACGATGATTTTATTGTTGCTTTACGCTGTGAAGAATTAAGTTTGCCCATGTTCAATGACCTAGCAAAGGCTTATGCGGGCCTTGATTCTAAAGGGGGTACAGGTCAGTTGGTGAGTGAAATACAGGCAAAGGAGGGGGCTTTAAGTGGTTATGTTAAGCCTCTTTTTAAAGATGTAGATATCTTTGACTGGGAACAAGATGTAGAGGACCAGAAGGACAACCCATTTCAAATAGCTTGGGAGGCGATCGGTGGTGGTGTGGCTGGTATATTGACCAATAGTGATAGTGACAAAGTAGCGACAAGATTGGATTTTTCAGGGCAACTGGATAATCCTGAAATTGGAACTTGGCAGACCATCAAAAATACCTTGAGCAATGCATTTTTAGAGGCCTACAGCACAAGGTTCGAAGGGTTATTTAAATCCAGTACTCAAGAAGCAGCCAGTGATGTGAACACTTAATTCTTTTCAACACTGGCTGTAACGCCTACGACATTATCAAGCTAGCTCTGTATTGGGGTTTTGTTTGGTTTGACGATAAAGAACCAAGATAAAGCCCCGAGTGCGTAACAGATAAAGACGACGATCGCCATCGAAAGCAAGCTGGTGCCATTAATACCTGTTAAAGGGGATGAGATGCCACCAAAAGCAAACATGGTGGTGCCTAAGATAGCGGAGCCGACCCCTGCATTTTTGTGAAGTTGCTGCATGGCTTTTGAGTTAACCAACGTCGCTAACGCACTGGTAAAGGCAATGGTCACCATCAAGATAGGCATAACAATTACCAAAGAACTATTTAGTAAGCTTGTCATTAATAATGCCCCAGCGCTTAAGACGGCAAGTACGATGGCATAGTTAATAACGGTAGTTTCTCCATGGTGTCTGGCAAATTTCGCTGCGATGGTTGCCGAGAGAATCATGCCAAAGCCATTCAAACCAAACACATAGCTGTAGGCTTGTGGAGATAGTTCAAATTGCTCCTGAAAGACGTATGAAGAAGCGGCAATGTAAGCAAACATGCCAGCAAAGACAAAGCCTTGTGCGAGACTCATCCCAACAAATGGACGATTACTTAAGACACGCTTCATTCCAGTTAACATTGACTCTTGGCTGACTTGATCCGGTCTAAGTGACTCTTTCAAGCCGATTCCTGACGCCAATAATAAAGCCCCTGCGATGACGGCTAAGCTAATAAACAAACCTTGCCAAGGCGTGTATTGCAGTTGAAATCCGCCAATAATGGGTGCTGCTATGGGAGCTAATCCGTTGACAGCCATAAGCAGTGCAAAAAAGCGTGTTAGATCAGAGCCAGAGTACATGTCGCGAGCAATAGCACGGGACAAAACGGCACCACCGGAGCCCGCTAGCCCTTGAATAAAGCGAGCGATGATCAGCTCATTGATATTGTCTGCCATGGCGCACCAGACTGAGGCGCCGATAAATAAGCTTAATGAAAGTAATAAGGGCACTTTGCGTCCAAACTTATCACTCACAGGACCAAACACTAACTGACCAATACCTAGCCCAAATAGGGCGGCAGTGAGGGTTATCTGAGTAGTGGCCGATGTTGTGCTAAGTTGGGAAGTAATATCGGGAAGTGCTGGCAAATACAAGTCAGTACACAATGGACCAAGACCGGCAAGTAATCCAAGAATAATGACTAAAAAGGTTTTCTGATTAAGCATAATGTTCCGTTAAAAGACAATTATAGTTGATATAGTCAACTATAATTGTCTTTTAACTTTTATGTAAGCAAAAATCTAAGTAAATAGAGTGCAGCTTTTGGTTTCTGCCCACGTCGATTCACTGCTACCTCTATGTTTCTAGAAAAGCCAAAAACCAAAGGGACATTCAACCAGATTATGCTGTGTTACCAACTTTTGTATGGCAGAAATTTACCATTCATTGTAAGCAGGACTCGATCTCCTTTTGGGTCTTCAATTTTCTCAATGTCCATACTAAAGTCGATAGCGCTCATGATGCCGTCGCCAAATTTCTCTTGAATGACTTCTTTTAGTGTTGGCCCATAAACGCCTACGATTTCATATAAACGATATATTAATGGATCAGTTGGTACTGTTTGATCCCAAATTTTTGTCGGGTAGGCTTCTAGTGCACTGGCAACATCTTCCCCCAAGCCAAGATACTCTGCAATCGCTGTGGCTTTTTCTTTCGGTGCGCTGTTCATACCAAGGCATGCTGAGGTTAACCAAACTGGAGACATACCCAAATCATTCCCCATCGTTTCCCAAGTTAGGTTTCTTTCTAATTTTGTAGCAATAATTGTTTCGGTCATAGTGACTTTATCCACGGCATAGCTCCTGTATTAAAAAGTGGCAAATATGTTGTGACTGAGGTATTCATGCCCACAAATGAGGGCAAAACAGAGTGTAAGTATCTGTATTTAGGTATGTAGCAATGAAAATGCCAAGAGCACTGCAATAGAGTGAAAGTGGAGTGAGCTGATACTACGGAATAGGTAAGAAAGTCTTACGTTTTCAAAGGATCGTTAATATTGTCATACCTCCAATACCTCCAATACCTCCAATACCTCTTCCTAGAGATACCAGAGGAAACTATCTGAAGTTTAACATTTTACTGGGGAGCGGGATTTCGAGTGAAAGATTTCTAATCGTTATAACCCGTTGCTGCATTCTGTTTAACTTTATCTGCCGCATCGTCTGTGACTAAGTTCAACGTCAGTGCATGCTCTACGGCATCACCAGCGTCACGTATGAATGCAAATGGGACGTTGCAATCAGAAAACTCAGCTACGGCTGACATCATTTTTTCAGAACGAGCATCTGGTTTTAAATCACGGATATATACCGCAAGGATTCTATCTGGGTAGTCTTTTGCAACCCTTAAATAAGCGTATACATCTTTTTGACCTGAGTCTCCGATTAATACAAGTTTCAGTGTCGGATACGTTCTTAGAATGGTTTCAATACGATCGGTCTTGTAGCTCTCATGGCTGCTTTTAAACCAACGATCTTCACGCAAACCAAAGTCTTTTAAGAGCACGGGGCCTTTTGGAAGCTGGTGAATATGGATGAACTCGGCAATCAAGTCATAAATATTCCAAGGGCTACTCGACACATAATAGAAAGGGTTTTCTGCTTTGCCTGAACGCCCTTTGTGTAACGCGTTGTAGAATTCAGACGTTCCAGGCATTAATTCTCGGGTATGGGCATTGTTCATCAACACAGTTTGAGTGTGGCGAAAGAAGTTTGTGGCGCCAGTATGCATGATGGTGTCATCCACATCGCTGACAACGCCAAACTCAGTGCTTTCACTGAGTAAAGAGACTTCTGCTACGCTGTGTTCTTCAGCTTTTGGCAACTTAGGATCGGTGGGCTGTAGGATCAATTGCGTCCAAGGATTTTGTATGTATTGCTTGTCCTTTGTATGCCAACGAAAATTGAAATAGCCATGAGCATCCGTTGTTACAGTGCGAACCTCATCTCCCAGTATCATATTGATTTTAGTGAAAGGAATTTCATCACTGCGGTAGCGGCGCATCATGTGCAACATGTTTTTTAGACGGCTATCTTCAAGGTGGCCTTGTATTCTTTTTGCTTCCAAAAGCCTGCCCGCAATCCATAGGCACTCAGTCGTTCCATAAGTTATATAGGGTTGTACGATAACAGGAGAGTATCCACGCCAACGTTTTAGGCGGTGCTTTAGCTTGTCGTAACGTCGGTTTAAGCGATATACCCATTTTCGAGTAGTTTTTTGCATCCTAAATCCCTTAACTACAGGTATTTATGAATTAATTTATTGGCCGTAAGGAGGCTATCAGATGCTTTAATCATAGTAAAAGCACTACTATAAATTTATCGGTTCAAAGGAGTTGTGTTTGTGTATCATAAATTTGAGAAATCTCATGATATGGAAGTATTTATTTGATCATGAACAACTCGTAATACATTATAAATCTATCAAATTAATGCTGGTAATTTTATGGAAACGCAGTCTCTGAGTAACTTAATAGGTAAACACGTCATAGCCGTTCTGGGAGCATACCCCAAAGCTATGGAAAAGATGGATGTTTATATCTGTGGTGTTGAGATACAAAATGATTCAACCTTAATGGTGCGATTTCCAAAAGGGCATACTCTGTATGTTTCGCAATCTGTAACGATACATCTAGATAATAGAACAGGGGTTTCGGACTACGATGCAGATCTTGCGGTTTACCGTTGTTCATTCAAGGGTAGGGTAATAGCTGTCAATGAATATGATGCCATTATTGAGGCAATAGACTATCAAGTTTATTACGGTATTTCGGTAGCAAAAGAACTCTCTGTTCCTGATTATCAATTTCCCGTTGATGATAGAAGTCTGAAAGAGTTACCCGTCTCACCGCTGATAGAAGCACCACAAATGGATTTGGAAGAACATGATAATAAAATTGGTGTGCTGCTGACCTATGCCCAGTCCCAGCCACACACTACAGTAATGGCGTTTTTATCGTCTGTTGATGATGATATTTTCTTTATCACTTTGCCAAGTACTTTTAAGGGGCAGCTACTACAAAAAGATAACCGCTGCTATTTTGCTATTGATGGCCGTTCTACATTTACGTTCGAACATGCAATTGAATGGAATTACAGTATTGTAAGTGGAACGGTGTATCAGGTGCCGAAAGACTCTTATCTATTTGCGCAGGTTCAAGAGCTGTTTATAGCAAAAAATCCTTGGGAGATGGGTTTTTTTAGCCTGCCAGATATTGAGATGTATCACCTTAAGGCTGGCCATGTGGTTTGTCCGAAAGCATCAGAGCTGAGCTGTTAGACAGCTATCAGGTTAAAATAGTGTTTATGATTTAGATGTTAGAAATTTTACTAAAAATGGGAGCTAATTTAGCTCCCATTTTGCTCAATGTTAGTCGGAAACCGTATTCCAAGGAAGGTGCCCTGGTGCTGCATCCACGAAGTTGAAATATTGTTCTAACTGATCAATCAGATCACGGATCACCTCATCTTGGCTACAACCAAATAGCTCATAACCTAGAGCACCATTTCGAATGTAAACATCCGCCTGCCAGTGAGTGTCGTATTTTGAGTTTTCACTGTGCGCTTCTGGTATTTCATGCTCTGTGGCGATGACTTGGTAATAAAAGTCTAATTTGTCATCGCGCTCTAGCTGAAAGGTTACGCCATTCTCTTCTCGAGTGATGTTGGCATTCCAGCCATGGGCAGCAAGCTCTTTTTGTACTTCAACCATAGCTGGGTCAACGACTTCTTTAATGAAGTGCGTGACCTTTGCTTCGCCTGGGAATTTAAAAAGAGTGCTGAGACGTTTACGCCAGTTCCCCTCGTTGCTAAAGGCCCGAGTAGGTGTTGCTGCGGCTTCAACTGCGGCGCCTCGATGCCCTTCAATCACCAATGCTCGCCACAAGCCTGCTGCAGCGATCAGCATGATAATGGCAAACGGCAAAGCAGCAAGAATACTCATGGTTTGCAATGCACCCAAACCACCTGCTAGTAGCAATGTGGCGGCTATGACACCCTCAAGAGACGCCCAAAATACTCGTTGCCAGATTGGAGTTTCCAATGCACCACCTGAGGCCAATGAGTCAACAACCAATGAACCCGAGTCGGACGAGGTAACAAAAAAGGTGATGATCAAGAAAACCGTCACAACAGACAAGAATGTTGAGCCTGGTAGTAGATCATAGAATTGAAAGAGAGCAACCGAGTGATCCGCTTGAACTTCACCAATCAGTACGTTTTTGCCTTCTTCCATGATCAAGTGTAAGGCGGTATCACCAAAGATCGAGAACCAAAGGAAAGTGAAAACAGTCGGCACTGCTAGCACACCAATAATGAACTGTCTGATCGTTCTACCGCGGCTGATTTTGGCAATAAAGAGCCCAACAAAAGGTGCCCAAGCGATCGTCCATGCGAAG
Organism: Marinomonas ostreistagni; assembly: GCF_016461785.1. Classification (GTDB taxonomy): domain Bacteria; phylum Pseudomonadota; class Gammaproteobacteria; order Pseudomonadales; family Marinomonadaceae; genus Marinomonas; species Marinomonas ostreistagni_A. The sequence goes on from NZ_JAEMUH010000014.1 coordinate 12,157, forward strand.
ATAAACAGTGTCCAGTTCCCGATCCAATCACTTTGTGTATAGGCTTGTAGGTTAAAAGTGCGCTCAACAATGTTGCTCAAGTAGGAACCTGTATTTTGCACAAACGCATCAAGGATATGGATGCTTGGCCCGACAAAGAACACAATCACCATGATGAATACGGCTAAGCCCATATTTAAAATGGATAGGTTTTTCACCCCTTTATCCATACCGGCGACCACTGAACCGATTGCCGCCAATGTGATTAAACCAATAGCGGTAATTTGAACGGTTGTGCTGATAGGAATGTCACTCCAAAGATAGTGTAATCCCGCATTAATTTGTGTGACGGATAGACCAAGTGTTGTTGCTAAGCCAAATAATGTACCGAGTATGGCGAACACATCGACTGTATGACCAATCGGCCCATGGATACGATCACCGATTAAAGGATATAAAGCTGAACGGACGGATAAGGGTAAACCATGACGGAAGGTGAAGTAGGCTAAGACTAGCCCCATTAAACCGTAAATGCCCCAAATGTGTAGCCCCCAATGAAAGTAGGCAATTTGCATTGCTTCTCGCGCTGCATTAATGGTTTCAGGCGTGGCGCTAGGCGGCTGAGAAAAATGTAGTACGGGTTCTGCTACCCCAAAGAACAGCAAGGCAATACCGTAACCAGCAGAAAACAGCATAGCGAACCAAGCGGGGAAGCTGTAATCAGGATCGCCGTGATCGGCACCTAGTCGAATGTTGCCCCAGCTACTGAACCCAATGCACACCAGAAAAACCAGAAATACAGCGGTAGCAAGCATGTAAAACCAGCCAAAAGTGTTGGTTATCCAAGCCAAGGCACTCTGAAAAGCTTCTCCCGCAAGCTCAGGATTGCTTAGAGTACCAATAATTAGAAGTAATGTGATAACAGCAGTTGGAACAAATACTGGTAACAGCATTGCCCCCGTCCCTGCCTTTTTAATTTGATTCATGGCCGATCCTCCTTTATTAAAAGTTTACAAATGGCAGGGATGAAGGCAACTAAAGTGAGCGAAATATAGTTAGAGATCTAATTATTTTCTTGGTTGTATTGAAATAGGCATAAAGTGAGGCGGAAAGATAGGAGAAGGGTTGAGAAGGTCAAATCGAGTTCATGGATATATTAGGTAATTTGATTATCATATATACCAAATTTACTTGTTTTAACAACGGCTAACCAAGCAACGGCGATACTTAGCTGGGGTAATTCTCATAATGCCGCGAAACTCTCTAGTGAAGTGTGATTGGTCACAGTAGCCGCACTCCAAAGCGATTTGAGTCATGCTCTTGCTTGTGTCCATTTTGATGGCGGTCATTGCTTGCCTTACACGATAAATACGTGCGAGATGTTTCGGTGTGATGCCACATTGCTGTTTAATATGTCTTTCTAATTGACGTTGACTAAGTGGGGTTTCATCAAGCGCATCCATAAGGTTTTGTCGTTCAGCAAGTCGCTGAATAAATGCATGCGTAAAATCGGCGATATGATCTCTCGAAAATGTGAAATCAAAATATGGTGCCAAGGCTTTTTTAAAGTCTAATAAATTGTTGCACTGTGTGACTTGTTTAGAGATACAACTTAGATTGTCGATTTGGGTTAACGGGTGGTTTAGCGCTTCAAGCTGTGAGTAGCCCGCCGGTTGAAAGCGTATTCCAAACAGCATCATTTTATTTGAATAAGTGAATTTTTTCGATTGCAGTGAATGCCTCTGAATATCATAGGGCTGCATGATCGGTTTATCGTCAACTTTAGCGTTGCCTCGCTTTAAAAATACGATACCTGATCCGGCATCACTTGGCAGCCAAATCTCACCGTCAGTTGTACTACGTGCAAACCATATAGATTGCACGTAGTACCCTGTATCACCCTGAGGCGACTCTATTTCAAGGAAGAGCGGTTCAGCCATTGAATTCCACATTAGGCTTAAACATTTTGACGACACGGTTCCAGCTATTGATGGCATTGATTGCTATGGTCAAGATTACCAATTCCTTGTCGTTAAATTCGCTGGTTAGTTTGCCGTAGAAATGATCATCTATCTCGTAAGATTGCGTCAGTTTCTCACACAGCTCAAGCGCTAAACGTTCTTTTGCATTATAGAAGGGCATATCTCGCCAAGCGCTTAGCCCTATGATCCTTTTATAATCTTCTCCCAAGTGTTGAGCCTCTTTAGTGTGCATGGCAATGCAGTAAGCGCACTGATTAATTTGTGATGAGCGAAGTTTGATTAATTCCCAAATAGTTAAACCAAAAGAGATTTCCGATTGTTGCTTTATCAGTTCTTCTTGCTCAATCAAGTGCTTCAGTAAAATAGGGGATGTATTGAAATAATCAGCTCGTTTCATAATGCTTCTCCGTTTAGTTTGGAGGCATTTTAAGGGCGATAGGTGGGCAATAATTGAATAAAATCGACGTTATAAATACTCAGGCTTGAGTGACTTGTTTACCCAGAGTAAGCTGACTGGATATACACAAACAAGGATGCCCCAATGATTACGCCTATTTACGCTGCTTTACTAGCATTGCTATATGTTTATTTAAGTGCTCGCGTTATAAAGTTACGTATGAAATATCAAGTCGGCATAGGGGATGGGCAGCAAACGTTGCTAACCCGTGCCATTCGAGTGCAGGGTAATTTTGGTGAATATGTACCATTCGCGCTGTTATTGGTGTGGATGTACGAAACGTTGAGCGGTGGGCCGATTGTAGTTCATCTGTTGGGTATCGCGCTCTTGATTGGACGCTTACTTCATGCATACGGTGTAAGCCAAAAACAAGAAGTCTTGAAATACCGTCAAATTGGCATGGTTATGACTTTTTTGGTGATTGTTGTAAGTGCTTTGTTGTTGCTGTTTAAGGCGATCATTTAAAAACGTGGCACTTTTCGTGTCAGAGTATCTAGTTTTCTGACACTAACGCTCCTAAAGAAAAACCTGACACTTCTGAAACTCTGCCGCGCCACCAAACTCCTCTATTTTCAGGAATTGGGGAGCCTGAGGTGTGGAAGAAGTGAGCATTTTTTAAGTGTATGTAATTTGGTGGCATGCTATGACTGGTCGTAGTATTAGAAACGTAGATTTGGCCATTCTTAGCGAAAGCTTTTTTTACTTTTTCAGCTGCTTCACCATGAAGGCCAAAGGAGAATTCCTCGCCAAAGCCTTCAAAATACTCTTGTCCACCAATCAGCGTACCTGAGATTAGAAATCCCCCAACTGTTAGCGTGATATCAAAAGCAAGCTTACCGCTGTTTACGATTTCAATCAGGTCTTGGAGAAACCAATCCTTTCCATCCATGTTTACTACCTCGGCGGCAGCTACCTTTTGCTCACTCATAGAATAAAACTCGCTAACCTTAATTTTCTAAACTAAGTTAACAACATAGACCATTATGAAAGAAGTGCCAGCTTGAAATATCTAGCAATGTATATTTAGCAGGTATTTTTTTAGCCCAATTTTGAAGTTTTAAGGAAGCCTTGATCAAAGTGTTGTTTCACGTGGATGAAATGTGTGATGTTAAACCAACTTTGACATTGTATTCGAGGCATCTATGGAACAGGTTCTATCCCTTTCTGAATGGCTAATTCATTGGGGGGCGATTATAACGTTCGCTTTATTGTTTTTGGGCATTGTGTTTTTTTGCATTCTATATGTGATCGATGTTCGACAAACGCAGCACACTATTCGTCGTAACTATCCCGTTATTGGCAGGATGCGATACATTCTCGAGCATTTAGGTGAATTCTTTCGCCAGTATTTTTTTGCTTTTGATCGAGATGAATTACCTTTTAATAGGGCTGAACGTTCTTGGGTATATCGAGCTGCCAAACATGAAGATACGACCCAAGCTTTTGGCTCTACTCGGCCTTTAGATCAAAAAGGTGAAGTGTTCTTTGTCAGCAGTACCTATCCTAAATTAACGGAAGAGTTAGTAGAGCCCAGCGCAATTTGTTTTGGTGAATTTACTGCTCGAGAACCATATCGAACCAACTCAATTATTAACATTTCTGGCATGAGTTTTGGCGCTTTGTCCAAGCCTGCTATTAAAGCGCTTTCAAAAGGTGCTGCTAAAGCAGGAGCTTGGATGAATACGGGGGAAGGAGGCTTATCGCCTTATCATCTGGAGGGTAACTGTGACATTGTTTTCCAAATTGGTACGGCTAAGTACGGTGTTCAGGACGACCATGGTCACTTGGATACAGAACGCTTAAAAAATATTGCTCAACATAAGCAAGTGAAAATGATTGAGATAAAGCTTTCTCAGGGGGCCAAACCAGGAAAAGGTGGTATGTTGCCAGGTAGTAAAGTAACCGCTGAGATTGCCGAAGTACGTAACATCAAAGTAGGGGAAGATTCAATCAGCCCTAACCGACATGTCGATATTGCAAATACTCATGATCTGCTTGAAATGATACATAAAGTTCGTAAGCTGACAGGCAAGCCAACGGGTATAAAACTTGTCGTCGGTGAGCTTGATTTCTTTGATGAACTTTTTAAGCAAATTCATCAGCGTGGTTTTGAGTATGCTCCAGATTTTATTACGTTAGACAGTGCCGATGGAGGGACGGGCGCAGCTCCTCAGACATTAATGGATTACGTAGGTATGACCGTACGTGAAAGTTTGCCTGCGGTTGTCAATCGAGTGACATCTTATGGACTCCGTTCACGTATAAAAATCATTGCCACAGGTAAGTTAGTGGTTCCCGGTAAGGTTGCTTGGGCGTTTGCAATGGGGGCTGACGCAGTGGTAAGTGCTAGAGGTTTTTTGTTTTCAATTGGTTGTATCCAAGCTTTAAAATGTAATCAAAACACCTGTCCAACAGGTATAACAACTCATGATGAGAAGTTACAGAAAGGGCTGGTGCCAGAAGAAAAGGCTGAACGTGTAGCAAATTACATTAGTGAAATGAAGCACAGTGTTGGCTTGGTGGTTCAAGCATGTGGTGTGGATGAGCCTCGACAGCTGACAAGAAAGCATGTTCGTCTCATAGAAGATCAAAACCATTCAGTTCGTTACGATGATGTAGACCCTTTGCCAACAGAGGGGGCCAGCCTAGAAAATCATCCTTCATAGATCAGCGAGATTTATTAGCGATAATGTAAGTAAAGTTCTAAATAATGCTATGGTGTTTACCAGAGCGATTGATTACACTCGGCTTGTTTAGGGGAGTAGCCTTCTTCAGTCATTGAAGAGTAAACATCAACAGTCTCCAAGCATCTGCTTGTGGTGTTTACGTACTTAAGTGTATTGGCAAGACTTAAGCGATATTTGCGCGCGGACAGGGCGTAGATGTTGCTTGAGTAAATGCCTGTCCGCTAACAAGAGTACGTACAGTGAAATCCTTCCTTTCTAAAATGATCAGTATCTCTATCTTTGCACCCACTGAGTTATACAGTGGAGGTAAGCCATGATTTTACCTATTGTCGCCATTATCATTGGCTTTGTCTTACTTATCAAAAGTGCGGATAAGTTTGTAGAAGGAGCTTCGTCAGTCGCGCATCACAGTGGCATGCCACCTTTATTGATCGGTATGTTAATCGTTGGGTTTGGTACTTCCGCTCCAGAAATGGTTGTTTCAGCCATGGCGGCAATGGATGGCAATCCGGCTTTAGCACTTGGTAACGCCATTGGCTCAAACATCGTCAACATTAGCTTAATCCTTGGTGTGACGGCTGTTCTAGCGCCCATTGCGGTACATTCCAATATTGTTCGTAAAGAGCTTCCTATCCTTGTGTTTATCTCATTGGCTCTTGGTGTGATGTTGTGGGACTTTGAGATCAGTACCTTAGAAGCTTACGCACTTTTAGGCATATTTTTTGGCGTGTTCGGTTGGCAGATCTACGCTGGATTAACGGGGAAAGGGGATACCTTAGAAGCAGATTGCGAAGCGGATATTGGATCGGCTGCAACATCATTATCAAAATCCATTTTGATGTTGACGCTAGGGCTTATTGTGCTGGTTGCAAGTTCTCGACTGTTGGTTTGGGGGGCTGTTGAAATTGCAGCTGCATTAGGTGTAAGTGATCTGATTATTGGCTTGACCATTGTTGCTTTAGGAACTTCTTTGCCGGAACTGGCTGCATCGATCACCGCTGTACGTAAAGGTGAACATGACTTAGCCATTGGTAATGTTGTGGGATCAAACATGTTTAATACACTGGCAGTCATTGGTATCGCTGGTGCTATTCAGCCTATTTCTAATATCGGAGCTGAGGTGTTCTGGCGTGACTGGTTAGCGATGATTGTTTTGACTGTTCTCTTACTGCTGATGTCCATTAAAATCGGCAAATCACGTACCATTAACCGTTATGAAGGTGGTGCGTTGCTATTAACGTACGTTGGCTATAACGCATATTTAATTTCTTCAAGTTTTTAGGTTTGTATCATGACTGTCCAGGAGTTTAATAAATGGATACCTTGTTAGCGTTTTATCACACCTATGAGAATCAGATCTTCAATATGGGTAAAAATACCTTGCTCACATTGATGATCTTGGTGATCGCGTCCCTGCTATCAAAAATGGTTAAGAAAGGGGTGTTTGCTAGCGTTTCACGGCTGAGTAAGAACGATGAAATTGTGTCTGCTTTGTTATCTAAAGTTGCCGCCTATGCCGTGTTTTTGGTGGCAATGGTCATTATTTTAGACTTGTTTGGCGTGAATACAGCAAGTTTGGTTGCATTAGTTGGTGCCGCTGGTTTGGCTATTGGTTTGGCATTGAAAGATACACTAAGCAACATCGCTGCGGGCATTATGATTTTGTTTTTAAAGCCGATCAAAAAGGGCGAGTTCGTAGAATTTAGCGGTACCATGGGCACAGTAAAAGACATTGGTTTGTTTACTTCTATCTTTGAAACCGCCGATGGTTTGTATATTTCTAGCCCAAACAGTGCGGTATGGGGATCTACTATTAAGAACTTTTCTCGCAATAGCCGTCGGCGAATGGATATCACTGTGGGGATTTCTTACGATGATTCCATTGATGTGGGTATGAAAGCGTTATTGGATTTAGCCAATGAGGTGGATGTGCTTCTTAAAGACCCTGCTCCTCAGGTGATTGTTCATATGCTTGCTGATAGTTCGGTGAACCTTCAACTGCGTGCGTGGGCGCCAACGGACAAGTATTGGGAAACATTCTGGGCAATGCAGAAGGATGCCAAGCTTCGCATAGAGGAAGCAGGGCTTACGATTCCGTTCCCTCAACGAGATCTTCATATCTACAACCATGCGCCTGGACCACAAAGCGCTGTACAATAAATAACCCGAAAGATTTTAAAAGGCCTCCTATGAGGCCTTTTGCGTTTTAAGGTTCAGTCATCATGGTATTTTCAACTTCATGACATTTCGTGCACGTTATTAATATTTATAGCAATTTATCTTCCATTAAGTACATTCGATGGAGTCTCAAGCAGCAACACGACAACGGCATCAAATTAAGCGAAGATGATTTTTATGGATAGCTTAAGGAGATTAAAGATGAGCAAAGATGTAGCAGAGGTAATTGTTGAGACATTAAGTAACGCAGGTGCAAAGCGATGCTATGGTGTAGTTGGAGATACGATCAATCATTTCACAGATAAAATACGAACATCTGAGTTGGAATGGGTGCATGTAAGGCACGAAGAAGTAGGCGCTTTTGCAGCAGGCGCAGAGTCTTACATGACACAAGAGCTATCAATTTGCGCTGGAACTTGCGGTCCAGGAAGCTTGCATTTTATCAATGGCATTTTTGAATCTCATCGTAATGGCTCTCCTTTAGTGTTTATTGCGTCAAATGTTGACCGTATGGAAGAAGGCCTTAACTTTCCACAGGAGGTCGATCAAAAGCAAATTTATGAGCAATGCTCGGTATTTTGTGAAAGGATTTCCCACCCTGACCAAGCTTGTCGAATTGTCACTCAGGCAACTCAAGCAGCATTAGCTAACAAAGGTGTCGCAGTGGTCGTTGTCAATGGCGATATGTTCAAGGAAAAGGTAAACGATCATTTGAAATGGACAGTTAACCGAACATCGCCCGTGACTCATCCTAACGAATCCGAGCTTGGGCAATTAATAGATCTGATTAATGAATCTAAAAAAATTACCTTGTATGCGGGTATTGGCGCTAGAGATGCTCGAAATGAAGTGATAGAGCTTGCTAAGCAACTTAATGCCCCGATTGTTCATAGCTCAAGATCAAAGGAATTTATTGAACCAGAAAACACTTATCAAGTTGGTATGACTGGCATATTGGGCAATAAAGCGGGTATGGAAGCCGTTTTAGACTGTGACCTCCTGCTATGCCTTGGGACAGATTTTGCCTACACACAGTTTTACCCTACTAATGCTAAAATCGCGCAAATTAACCTAAATACTGAACATTTAGGCAAACGTTGCCCGATAGATTTAGGGCTGACAGGAGATGTCCGATCTACTTTGAATATTCTGCTCAATAGATTAACAACTCAAAAAAGTGATGCGCATCTTAAAAAAGCATTAAACCAATGGCGCCATGATTTGGAAGGATATCGCAAAGAGGAAGAGTCTAATTACTCATTAATTCATCCTCAAACAGTCACACGAAAATTAAACGAATATGCTTCTGACAATGCAGTTTTCACTGCAGATGGTGGCTCACCAATGGTCTGGCTATTAAGGCATTTAGAAGCCAAAGGAAAAAGAAGGTTTTTAACCAGTCTTTCTCATGGAACCATGGCAAATGCCTACCCACAAGCTATGGGCATAGCAAAAGCTTATCCAGAGCTGCAGGCTATTGCATTGTGTGGTGATGGTGGAATGACAATGTTAATGGGGGATTTATTAACACTTGTTCAAGAAAATATACCAGTGAAATTGCTGATATATAACAATGAGTCTCTGGGTTTCGTCGAAATGGAACAGCGGGTAGAGGGGCAATTAGACAGTTTCACCAAACTTCAAAATCCTGATTTTGCAAAAGTTGCTGAAGCGATCGGTTTAGATGCCTGGCGAGTTGAGGAGCCAAAGGAAATTGATCATGCAATGAAGCAATGGCTTGCATCAGATAAACCAGCACTACTTGATGTAAAAAAGTCAGCCCAATGGAGCTGGTGATGCCTCCAAAAATTGAAGCAGGGCAAGTTGCATCAACCGCTTTATTTGGTATTAAAGCGGTCTTAAACGGAAGAGCTGATGAGGTGGTTGATCTGCTTAAAGATAACTTCATCCGTTAATTTCATTTGATCCCCCCCATGAAGTAGTGACGTTTGTTGCTGCTTTATGGGGTTAGGCAATTTTAAAGTAAAGGGAATTAATATGGCATTTTTAAAATCCATTGAACAAACGACAAAGCGAGCGATTAACTCCAAACACATGCTTAAGGGGATTACTCTTGCTTCGTTTCTTGAATCCATTATCGTGCCCATTCCGTTAGAGGCTGTGTTGGTCCCTTTGCTTCAGGCACGTAGAGAAAAAATATGGCTGATCGCATTCATGACAACCTTGGGTTGTATGGTGGGAGCATTAGTTGGTTATGCCTTAGGTTACTACTTATTTGACCTTGTCGGTGACTGGGTCATACAAACCTTTTCTAGCCCTGAGCAATTTGAACAAGTTAGCAATAAAATGGAAAGCCAAGGTTTTTGGTTTGTTTTAACGCTAGGGATTGTCCCCGTGCCGTTTCAAATCGCCATGCTGGCTGCAGGAGCAACGAAGTATTCATTGATTGGGTTTATCGCTGCCACAACGATCGCTCGCTCTATCCGTTACTTTGGCTTGGCCTTAGTTGTATATTTCGCTGGAAATCAAGCAGAAAGCCTTATTCGTAAGTACAAAACAAAGGCAATTATCGTTCTGTCCATTTTAGTTATCGTGTTGTGGTGGCTGTCATCTTTCCTATAAAGCTCACTCGAAGGCATCTTTTGACTTAGACGAGGCATTTTTAGTTCATAAAAGCCCCACATGTGGTTGCTGTACAGGATGGGTTGATCATATGACGTCACATGGTGCACATACCAAGATCCAACATTCTGATAATCTAGCGGGATTAAAAGCCGATTTAGGCATACCTGCTAATGCTAGATCCTGCCATACCGCCGTGTCTGATTCTGGTTATGTTTTCGAAGGGCATATTCCAGCAAAATTTATCCAGCAATTTTTAAGTAAGCCCGTTTTAGATGCGAAAGGGCTGGTTGTCCCTGGAATGCCTGTTGGATCGCCCGGCATGGAATACAACGATCAGTTCATGCCATATGTTGTTTATTTACTTAAGTCGGATGGGGAACTCGAAGTGTTCGAGAAAGTTAACTCACTAGCTGATCAATCATAGACGATAGATAAATCGAATATTCGTGTGTCGAACGCTGCTGCATAGCAGCGTTTTTTTTAACAAGATAGAAGTCGTAAGCTAATGTTAATTATTGTAGGCTTCTGATAAGTAAAGGTTTTTATAAAAAATATTTCTTTAGATGTGGCTCTGATCAATTGCTACAAAAAATTATCAGTCTTTTTACTTAGCACTGGTTGAAAAAGAATGAAAACACCCTTAGGTTATTAGTTGTGACAATGAAACGCTAAACGTCCCTGAGTAATGGGATAGGAAGAAGGAATTATTATTATGTATACATTAGATATCAGCGGTCACCATGTTCACACTACTGAAGAAGTTCAGAATACAATCAAAGAGGGAATGGATCAGCTAGCTGACATCAACAGCCATATTACTTCTATCAAAGTCATAGTTAATTCAGAGAGCCACCAAAATAAGAGTGAACTAATTCTTGAGGCACGAGTTCACATTCCGGGTCACGATTTATTTGCTTCTGTTACGACTGATAAACAACTTGGCGTAGCAGTGGATACTTTAGTCGAAAAACTTGAGAAACAACTTCTCAAACACAAAGCCAAACACGAAGGCCGAAAACATCATCCTGATGCTCGTGATGTAGAGACAATAGAAGAACGAGAAGAGCAAGAAGAGTTTAATGAGCTAGATCGCCGCGATGCAATCTAAGTGATTTTTATATTTTTCAAGAATAGAAAAGGGCGCTTGTAAAGCGCCCTTTTTTGATCATCGAATTTATAATTAAGCTTTTGCATCAGTTGCGATGACAGAGGAAGCTTTCTTTACATATTCTCCCATTTGATCGAAATTCAAGTAATCGTAGATCTCAGCAGACATGCTATTAATCTTATTCGCATACTCAAAATATTCTTTAGGCGTTGGCAGTTTACCTAGTAAAGACGAGACAGCAGCCAGTTCAGCAGAGGCTAAAAAGACATTTGCACCATTCCCTAGGCGGTTAGGGAAGTTACGTGTTGAGGTAGAGACAACCGTTGCTTTATCTGCGACTCGCGCTTGGTTACCCATACACAAAGAGCAGCCAGGCATTTCAACTCGTGCTCCTGCTTTACCAAATATACTGTAATAACCCTCAGCGGTAAGTTGCTGTTGGTCCATTTTCGTTGGAGGTACTATCCATAGTCTTGTTGGAACAACTTGTCCAGCTGACTCAAGAAGCTTACCCGCAGCACGGAAATGGCCAATATTGGTCATACAGGAACCGATAAACACCTCGTCGACTTTCTCACCCTCTACCTCAGAAAGTAAACGAGCATCATCAGGGTCATTCGGTGCACATAAAACTGGCTCTTTTAAGGTATCAAGGTCTATCTCGATCACTGCAGCGTACTCTGCATCCTTGTCTGCTCGCATTAATTGCGGGTTTTGCAGCCAAGCTTCCATCGCTTTAGCGCGACGTTCTAAAGTACGAGGATCGCCATAACCTTCTGCAATCATCCAGCGTAACATGATGATATTAGACTTGAGATACTCAGCGACAGATTCTTCTGATAGGTTAATGGTACAACCGGCTGCAGAGCGTTCAGCAGAAGCGTCAGACAGTTCAAATGCTTGCTCGGCCGTTAAATGCTCTAGACCTTCAATTTCAAGGATACGGCCTGAGAAAACATTCTTCTTACCTTTCTTTTCAACGGTCAAATGACCATCTTTAATGGCTTGATAAGGTATAGCGTGAACCAAATCACGTAATGTAATTCCTGGCTGCATTTTACCTTTAAAACGGACTAGCACAGATTCTGGCATATCAAGTGGCATCACCCCTGTTGCAGCCGCAAAAGCGACAAGTCCAGAGCCAGCTGGGAATGAAATACCCAAAGGGAAGCGGGTGTGGGAGTCACCGCCTGTACCGACAGTATCAGGAAGCAACATTCGATTTAACCAGGAGTGAATAATACCGTCCCCTGGACGCAATGACACACCACCCCGGTTCATAATAAAGTCTGGTAGTGTGTGGTGTGTGGTCACATCCACTGGCTTTGGATAGGCTGCAGTATGACAAAAAGACTGCATAACCAAGTCTGCAGTGAAACCAATACATGCCAAGTCTTTTAACTCATCCCGGGTCATTGGACCGGTTGTATCTTGTGAACCAACGGTTGTCATTTTAGGCTCACAATACGTATTTGGGCGAACACCCTCAAGGCCACATGCTTTACCGACCATTTTTTGGGCGAGCGTATAACCCTTACCTGAGTCTTCAATTTCACCTGGTTTTAAAAATAGATCGGAGTGACCTAAACCAAGTGATTCACGTGCTTTATTGGTAAGACCTCGTCCAATAATGAGGGGGATACGGCCGCCAGCACGAACTTCGTCTAGTAAAACCTGAGTTTTCAACTCAAAGGTTGTGATGACATCATCTGTGTCGTGTTTTTTTACAACACCTTCGTATGGGTAAATGTCGATCACATCTCCCATTTCCAGCCCATCAACATCAAGCTCGATAGGCAAAGCACCAGCATCCTCCATGGTGTTATAGAAAATTGGTGCAATTTTGCTTCCTAAGCAAATGCCGCCTGACCTTTTATTAGGTATAAATGGGATATCTTCACCCATGTGCCAAAGCACCGAGTTGGTTGCTGACTTACGGCTTGAGCCCGTTCCCACTACATCACCAACATAGGCTAAAGGAAAGCCTTTCTCTTTCAATTTGTTGATCGTTGTAATCGGGCCTACTTCGCCATCAACGTCTGGTGTGATGCCATCACGAGCCATTTTTAGCATCGCATTAGCATGTAAGGGAATATCTGGTCGTGACCAAGCATCCGGTGCAGGGGAGAGGTCATCAGTATTTGTCTCGCCTGGAACTTTGAAAACAGTAACAGTGATTTTCTCTGCTAACTTAGGCTTGCTTGTAAACCATTCGCCGTCAGCCCAAGACTTGATGATTTGCTTAGCGTATGCGTTTCCAGAGTTGGCTTTTTCTTCTACATCGTGGAATGCATCAAATATTAAAAGTGTATTTGACAGTGCTTTAGCTGCAATGTGGGCAACCTCTTCATCATCGAGACACTCAATGAGAGGCTGAATATTATAACCACCTAACATGGTGCCTAGTAATTCAGTTGCGTAGGCTTTATCAATTAGTGGTGAGGCGGCTTCTCCTTTTATGATTGCTGAAAGGAAGCCTGCTTTAACATAAGCAGCCTCATCCACCCCAGCTGGAATTCGATTCTTAAGTAAATCAAGTAAAAATTCTTCTTCACCGGAGGGCGGATTTTTGAGTAGAGCAACCAATTTAGCTGCTTGTTCTGCATCAAGAGGTGTTGCGGGTATACCCTGAGTGGCACGCTCTTCGACGTGTTTCCGATATGCTTTTAACATGATAGATCCCCTTACTTCTGGGCATCGATTTGTTAATCGATGCTGTTTAAGCCGAAGCAACACTGTCCAAATAGGAATGTTTATGAGAACAGAGCTCGGCACTGGCAAATAGATCAAATATCATTCTAACGAAAAATCGGTGCTCGTGAGCACCGACAGGCATATAAATGTAAAATAGGTGGTATTTGTGAAGATTATTGGAACAGGGTGGTAAGAGTTATGGTTTTACTACTCTTACCACACGAAAGCCCCAATTACTGGCTCTCAGTGTGGGTTCAGCTCTATAACGCGTAGCGCTTCTGCCTACGGTTGGAATATCAAACCAAGAGCCTCCCCTTAGGACTCGGCCGCTACATTGGTCAGACAACCACACTTGATTTGAAGTGGGGGCACCTTCGTAGTTAGGGTGATAGCAATCCTCAACCCATTCGGCCACATTTCCATGCATATCAAAAATGCCCAGTGGATTGCTTGCTTGTGATGTTACAGGAGCCGTAGACACGCCATCCCATTGACTACCACAACTATCACAAACACTGTAACCGGGTTTAACATCATCGCCATACCAATAAGCGGTTGATGATCCTGCTCTAGCCGAATATTCCCATTCGATTTCAGTAGGTAGGCGGTATTCTGAACCTGTTTGTTCAGATAGCCACGCAGTGTAGGCTTTTGCGTCATACCAACTTACGTTTATTACCGGGCGAGAGCCTCTTCCCCAACCATTATCCGGTGGAGGCATTCGCCCAGAAGCGGCCACAAAGCGGTCATATTGATCAAAAGTAACTTCATTCTTACTAAAATAGAAACCTGTAGGTATGTTTACTTCATGAACGGGAGACTCGTTTTCATCACCTGACTGATTAATATCCCCCATCTGGAATGTTGCTGGAGCAATTTTCTCTACTTTTGGAGCCTTACCACCATCTTTCAAATCTTCTTCAAGTATTTGAGGTAGGGCATCAAATTTATTTTGGGGGGTGTTAGAGGCAGTCGTCTGCTCCAAAGGTTCAGTTGGATCGGATTCAGGCCATAATAGAGTTGCAGCAATCGCCGAAGCTGCAAATAAACCTAAACCTGCCGCCAGAGTAGTTTTCCTGGATAGCTTTTTCTTGGCCGGTGGCAGTGAAGCGTCAGCGTTGGACTTTGAGCTATTCAAAAAGAGATTTGCACGCAAGAAGCGCATCACATCAACAAGTGACTTGGGACGATGCCTCTCCGACGGATGCGCCCATTTACGTAATTTATTCCATGTTTCTTTGTTTAAGTTATCGACATGATCTGGCAAATGGTCCAGTTTACCATTATCAAGCCATGACTCGCCCACCAAAGAAGCGATCAACAAACGCATAAACATATAATTGTCAGAAGCGACGGTCATACTAGGGCGACGCTTTTTATATTCAGGTGGGATGAAACGTCCATCCATATCTTGATCGGTTATTTTATCGAGCCAGCTATGTGTTCCAAAACCGGTCAATACTCCCGCACCATTTACTACATGAACACTGCTTAAATCTAAATGGCCATGTATGTATCCGTGCTGATGTACTTGGTCTAGCGCCTTTGCGATAGGATCAAAGATACTTAGCACGATATTGAGCGGAGCGCCTTCTGGGTATTTGCCGAGGTGGCTAAACAAGCGCTCACCACCACACAAATTGTAAATCGAGAAGACCCACAAATTTGAATAGAAAGGAGGGTAGCTCCTAGTAATCGCCGGATGCTTTAGTTTTGCATGACGTCGGGCAATGGACAGAAATTGATTAACATCCCCTCTCTCAGATCTGAAAAAGCGTAATACAAAAGATTGCCCACCCTGATCTGCAACCCAAACACTTCTATCATCGCTTAAAGGATAGTTAAGAACATATGGGTCAATCTCGACTCCAACCTGTTGGCCAATGCTCAGTTTACTTACATCATAAAATTGGTTCATTGCCGAATTGATATCCAAATCAATGTTTTGCTTGTGCTGATTAAACGTCTTAATGAGAGTATAATCGGTTTTTTTTTAGAAAAAAGGTAGTGTTGATGTTAACTGATTATCCTGAGCTGGTAGCTTTTTTACCATGTCAATCACCTGATGCATGGGTGAAATGGGCTTTGGAAAATGAAGAATTGCTTTTAGTAGATCATGCTCACTGTGAAAAGAAAGCGGCTTCAACGGCGATGAATCTCATGTATCGCTATGTTGATCGGGAAAATCTGCTGCATAAAATGTCTCAATTAGCACGTGAAGAGCTATTACACTTTGAGCAAGTTCTTAAGATTATGAAAAACCGTGACATCGAATACCGTCATCTTGAGGCTTCGCGTTATGCCAGCGGTTTACGTCAACACATTCGAACTCATGAACCTGCTAAACTCATCGACACTTTAATCATTGGTGCGTATGTAGAAGCTCGTTCTTGCGAACGTTTTGCTGTATTGATTCCACACTTACCTCCAGAAATTGCTAAGTTCTATAAATCTCTTCTTAAATCTGAAGCACGACATTTTGAGGATTATTTGTCCTTAGCTGAGGAGTATGCAGGAGAGTCGATAGAAGATCGTGTTCAATTCTTTCGTGAAGTTGAACGCCAACTCATTAATGAGCCAGATGTTGAGTTTCGTGTACACAGCGGCCCACCAAAGGCCGCATAAGTACAGCGATTGATACAAAGCTTTACTGAACTAAAACAAACGTTTGTAAAGAATTCCCTTCACAATCCTAGTTAGTGTGCTAATCTCGAAGTAACTACTCTAACAAGAGGAGGGCTGAAGATGGGCACACAAACAAACGATTTATTGCCAGATGTGACGTATTGGCTAACTTTGCAAATCGCCAAGAGTGATCCTGGTATTGATTTGGAGCAGGTCTATCAAGGTACAGTTGAGTTGGATTATTTGTACCAAGTACTAACGAGCAAAGCTCAGCAGCATTGGTGGTCGAAGTATGGGGTCGAGCTTAGCCCTGTGACGGTAAATAATGCTTTTTTTCGGGCCATTGCTGTCCTCCATGATCGTAACATTGAATACAAGCGTTCAAGAAATCGATCCGAAACTGATTGGGTTAGAGATTTACTTCATCTGTAAAAAAAAGAGCAGTCAAACTGCTCTTTTTTTTACTCAGCTCATAGCGGCATGATGTTCTAGATGCCAGCTTGATACCGTATTTTTTGATTGAATGTATTTATCAGTCTCGATTGAATATTGATTTAATTGAGTTCCCGACAAAATCGCGCACCAAACAAAATCATCCCAGTCACCTAAAACTAAACGCCTAAAAGCTTCATTTTGGTGAAAAGCTGGTCGGTGTGTGTGGCCATGAATAAGTAAAGATGTATGCTCTGGAAGCGCATTTACAATAGCTTGATTATTTACATCCATGATCGCCATGCTTTTGTCTGCAGCACTACTTTTAGAGTCATTTCGGAGCTTTTGAGCAAGTGCCAAACGTTGTTCGAGAGGCATGGAAAGCACTTGTTGTTGCCAGGCAGGTTGTCTAACCATTGCTCGGAATTCTTGGTAATCTTTGTCATCAACACAAAACTCATCACCATGAGCCAATGCTATTACCTTGTCGCAGGTTTCAAGCTCAGCTTGCTCAGGAAGAGCGATGACATGATTGCGCTCGAGCCAATACTGACCTATTAAGAAGTCACGATTACCGACAATAAAATAAGTGTTTACACGGTATTGATGAAGCTTTTCAAACTGTTGGTCTAATGTTTTCATCCAGTCAGGCTGGTAATCGTCACCAATATAGGCTTCAAAAAAATCACCTAGAATATACAACTCACAAGGCTTTTCTTGTTGGCAGATTTCATCCGTTAGATGTACAAACGCCTGGATGAGATCCAGGCGTTTGTCACTCAAATGCAAATCTGAGATGAAGTATCGAAGCATGCGCTTATTCTTTGATTAGCTCAGCTGATTCGATGATCACGTCTTCAGCAGGAACGTCTTGGTGGCCTGCTTTGATCGTTGTTTGAACTTCTTTGATCTTGTTCACAACGTCCATACCAGCCGTTACTTTACCAAACACTGCGTAGCCCCAACCATCTGGAGTTTTGCTGCGGTGGTTAAGGAAGCTGTTATCAGCAACGTTTATGAAAAACTGAGCAGAAGCTGAGTGAGGATCCATTGTGCGGGCCATTGCTAGTGAGCCAGCAACGTTTTCTAGGCCATTGTCTGCTTCGTTTTCAATTGGAGCTCGTGTTTCTTTTTGCTTCATGCCTGGCTCAAAACCACCACCTTGGATCATGAAGCCATTGATAACACGGTGGAATACAACACCGTTGTAAAAGCCTGATGTTACATATTCTTCGAAGTTTTTAGCCGTTTTTGGCGCTTTTTCGTAGTTAAGTTCGATAGTGATGTCGCCAAAATTCGTATGGAAAACGATCATGTAACTTTCCTTTATTCAGTTAGGTTTAAATCAATCAATGCCGAGCATTTTATGTGTTTGTAAACTTAGACGCCACTGCGGATTCTGTAAACAATAGCGAATTGTCTGTGCTTGAGCGTCATTGATGCGCTCACAACCCTCTGGAAGGGCGCTCTGATCCATTGGTTGGAGGTAAAAGTGCTCAAATTCAAGGTCAGAGAATAAATTAGGCGGTAAATGATCCTGCGGAAAGACCAGTTTTAGCTCACTGCCTTGGTTCACAACTAGGGGGGCTGCGGTCTTAGGGCTAACACAGATCCAATCAATACCATCGGGAAGGGGAAGTGTTCCGTTGGTTTCGATAGCCAATGTATAGTGTGCAGCTTTCGCAGCCGATATCAACGCTTCGTCTAGTTGTAAAGCAGGCTCACCACCGGTAAAGATTAAATATTTATGGCTTGTTTGTTCAGGCCAGAGTGTATCTAAATGCTCGATCAATGCTTCTGCAGTTTTGAATTTGCCGCCATTTTGCCCATCGGTACCAATAAAATCGGTATCGCAAAACTGACACTTCGCACTAGCTCGGTGCTTTTCTTTGCCTGTCCACAAGTTACAGCCAGTAAATCGACAGAATATAGCAGGGCGACCTGCATGAGCGCCTTCCCCCTGTAGGGAATAAAACGCTTCTTTAATGGAGTACATGGTTATTCCTTCAATCACCCGAAAACAGTCGGGGTTGATAGTGATAACGGTCATTAGCGAATTGCTTGGCAAAAGCTAAATCAAGTTACGTATTTTTACGAATCGTTAGACTTCGTAGTTTAATGGGTCAGTGACGCCTTGTTCTGTAAATGCCTCTAGGCGCTCATTACACGCTCCGCATTTACCACACGCTTTTTCACGTCCGTTGTAACAAGTCCATGTGTCAGAGTAGTCTAAATTCATTGCTAAGCCAGCAGCTAAAATCTCACCCTTAGAGCTGTTCAAGAAAGGCGTAACAATTTCTACGGGCTCATAGTTAGCAATTTTAGACACAGCATTCATGGCGTGAACAAATTCTGGACGGCAATCTGGGTAAATATGATGATCTCCAGAGTGTGCACCATAATAAACTTCTGGCGCTTCAAGTGATACTGCGTAAGCAATCGCCATTGATAGAAGCACCATGTTTCGGTTAGGAACAACCGTGTTTTTCATGCTTTCTTCAGCGTAATGTCCCTCTGGAATGTCGATTTCGCTGGTTAGTGATGATCCAGCCATCAAGCTATTGATTGCTGAAATATCAACAATCTTGTGCGGAATGCCGTGTTTTGCACAAACGGCAGCTGCTACATCAAGCTCTTTACTATGGCGCTGTCCGTAGTTAAACGACAGAGCATACACTTCTTTTCCTTCTGCTAGGGCTGTGTGCAACACAGTGTAAGAATCCATTCCTCCTGAATAGACCACAACGGCTTTATTTGACATGGATAATTTCCCCTTCGTTTCAAGGGCGCGGATTATAGCAAAAACCGTATTTCTAACTAGTCCTAGCTATGAAATAGCAATTTTTATAGCGAGAAGGCAATAAATTCACTTGTGCGTAACTGGTTACATATATAAAGTACGTAACCAGTTACATACTATGAGAGCAAGTTCATCATGGAACAGTTTGGAATTTTATCCCTAGGAAGTCGCCTAAAGAGATTGAGTGACTATCTATACAGTGAAGTTCAGTCAATCTATACAAGTCAGTCTCTTAAAATCTCATCGACCTATTTCCCTATCCTTCGCTTGTTACAGCAGGCAGAGGCATTGTCAGTGGTTGAGATTTCAGAACAACTGGGCCTATCGCATCCTGCGGTAAGTAAACAGGTCGCAAAAATGTTAAAGGAGGGGCTGCTTTTAAAGGTTCAAGATCCTCATGATCAACGCAGATCATCAATTAGCCTTTCAGAGCTAAGTAAACAAGAAATGTTAAGAGCGGAACCTATTTTGAAAGTGATAGGCGAAGAGCTTCAGCGTTATCTGGATCGTGTTTCGGGTTCCTTTCTACAGCAATTAGAGCTGCTCGAAGGTGATTTATTAAATGGACCTTACGCTAAGAGAGTCATTTACAGGCTTAACCCAGAGCAATTAGTTATCCGATCATGTAATACCGTCAAAGATTTTAAGGCATTCAAGCAACTTAACTTGGAATGGCTTGAGAAATACTTTTGCCATGAAATCTATACCAAGGACACACAATTGCTCAGCCAACCTCAGAAGTATATTGGTGACTTAGGAGGTGTTGTAAAAGTTGCTAGCCTAGGAGGAGAGGTAATAGGTGCTTATTACGTGTTGCCACATTTAACTCATGAAATTGAGCTTGGTAAGCTTGCCGTGACTGAAGCTTATCAAGGACTAGGCATTGGTGAAGTGCTTTTAAGCGATGCTATGAATGAAGCAAAAGAACTAGGTGGCCAGCGCTTGATGCTTGAGTCACACACATCGCTTAAGCCAGCACTTAATTTATATCGTAAAGCAGGGTTTATTGAAGATTTGGACGCTGATAGGTTCAGTGTGCCACGAGCCAACATAAGAATGATAAAACAATTGGTGGGATAACATGAAAACACTACAGCATGCGCAAAGAGGTGCTATTGCCTCAATACCGATGATCATCGGGGGAATTCCATTTGGATTATTGTTCGGATCGTTGGCCATCGCGAATGACTTAAGCATTTGGTTTGCAATCGCCATGTCGAGCATTGTATTTGCTGGCTCAGCTCAATTTGTTGCATTGGGGTTAATTGCTGCAGGTGCGCCCATATGGGTGATTGTATTGACCACATTTGTGGTCAATCTGAGGCACATATTGTATGCGGCCGACATGCTAAAGTTTGTTAAACATTTACCTTTAAAACTCCGGTTATTTATGGGATTTGGGCTCATTGATGAAACCTATGCTGCGGTTCGCCCGATGTATGACATGGGATCAGCCAATAAAGACACAGGACATAAAGCCTATATTGGCTCATTTTTTAGCTTTTATTTAATGTGGAATGTAACAACGGTTATTGGTGCTTTAGCGGGGGAATTGATACCAGGTATCAGCCAGTGGGGCTTAGAGTTTGCCATGGTTGCAACGTTTATCAGTATCGTGACTCCATATTTGAAAAGCGTTCCCTATTGGGGAGCATTTGCTGTGGCAATCGTTGCTTCGGTGGCATTGCGCGAGATGCCAAACCACCTAGGACTGATAATGGCCACATTGATGGCGGTAACAACGGGTTATGTGCTTGATCGTGATGATGCACAGCATGCTTCACAGGAGGCGAAACATGTCTAATGCTCAACTAACACTGATTATCATTGGTATGTTTTTAGTAACCTATTCTGTGCGCACAGTTCTATTTGCAAGTGCACACAAAGCCCACATCCCAGACTGGTTAAACAAAGCGTTGAAATTTGTGCCTATTTCGGTGTTAACCGCCATCATTGCGCCGATGTCCTTAACCAATGCCAATGGACTCTTGCTCACACTTTTTAACCCTTGGCTAGTTGGTGCACTAACTTGCCTTGTCGTTGGCTTGTTCTTTCAGCGTCAGTTACTCACGATATGTGTAGGGGTAATGGTATTTTTCGTTATGAAAGTCTTTGTTGTGGCGTAGTTTTCGCTTTTGAACATACCAATCAATCAATAAAATCAGATATACTCTTACGCTAATTTTTCTAAACGTTACATGAACACCAATCGGGATTCGAACATAACATGTCAGAAGCGTCTAAAACTGGGAATTTCATTACCCAAATTATTGATAAAGATAACGAAACTGGCAAACACGGTGGCAAAGTCCTAACGCGCTTTCCGCCTGAGCCAAACGGTTATCTTCACATCGGCCATGCAAAATCTATCTGCCTAAACTTCGGCATTGCACAACGTTACCAAGGCCAATGTAACTTACGCTTCGACGACACAAACCCTGAAAAAGAAAGCGTTGAGTACATCGAGTCAATCAAACGTGATGTTGAATGGCTTGGCTTTGATTGGGCGGATGAGCCTAAATACGCATCAGATTACTTTGATAAGCTTTTTGAGTTAGCTTGCGAATTGATCAAACAAGGTAAAGCTTACGTTTGTGAGTTGAACGCAGAGCAAATGCGTGAGTACCGTGGCACACTAAAAGAGCCAGGTAAAAACAGTCCATACCGTGACCGTACACCAGAAGAAAACTTAGCCCTATTTCTAGAAATGCGTGACGGCAAGTACGCTGACGGTGAGAAAGTATTGCGCGCAAAAATTGATATGGCTAGCCCAAACATCAATATGCGTGATCCAATTATCTACCGTATTCGTCACGTACATCATCACCAAACCGGTGATAAGTGGTGTGTTTACCCAATGTATGACTTCACGCACTGTTTATCAGATGCGCTAGAAGGCATTACCCACTCTATCTGTACACTTGAGTTCCAAGATCACCGTCCGCTATACGATTGGACGCTTGAAACACTTGGTACTGCGCATCCTCAACAAATTGAATTTGCGCGTCTAAACCTAAACTACACAGTGACAAGTAAGCGTAAGTTAAAGCAATTGGTCGATGAAAATCATGTCGAAGCATGGGATGACCCACGTATGCCTACTATTTCAGGTATGCGTCGTCGTGGCTTTACACCAGCCTCTATCCGTAATTTCTGTGAGCGTATCGGTGTGACTAAGTCAGACAGTATCGTTGACTTTGGCATGCTTGAGCACGCAATCCGTGAAGATTTAGATGCTAATGCAAACCGTGCGATGGCCGTGCTGAACCCAATCAAGGTGACACTGACAAACTACCCAGAGGATAAAGAAGAAATCTTCACCGTTGGTAACCACCCGAAAAACGAAGAAGCAGGTACACGTGAAGTACCATTTAGCAAAGAGCTTTACATTGACGCTGCTGACTTCGAAGAAGTACCACCTCGCAAGTGGAAACGCTTAAGTCTGGGTACTGCTGTACGTCTTCGTGGTGGCTACGTGATTACCTGTGACGAAGCCATTAAAGACGACAATGGTAACGTTGTTGAACTGCTATGTTCTTACGATGAAAACACGCTTGGTGTTAACCCAGAAGGTTATAAGCCAAAAGGCGTTATTCATTGGGTAAGTGCTAAGCACGCTGTGAACGCTAAAGTTCGTCTATACGATCGTTTATTTAACGATGAAGCGCCAGATGCGAAACACGAAGGCAAAACATTCCTAGACTTCATTAACCCTGAGTCCATGACTGTTGCAGAAAATGCGAAACTTGAGCCGTCTCTTGCGAAAGCAGAAGCAGGCGTTGGTTTCCAATTTGAGCGTGAAGGTTACTTCTGTCGTGACTTAAAAGAAGAAGGTATGGTGTTTAACCGTACTGTTACACTACGTGATTCTTGGGCGAAAATCGAAGCGAAAGGCTAAGGCATAGCATGTTAAAACTGTTTAACACCATGACCGGCAAGAAAGAAGAGTTCAAGCCGATCGAGGAAGGTAAAGTAAAAATGTACGTATGTGGCATTACAGTCTATGACTTTTGCCACATTGGTCACGCGCGGGCGATGATTTCTTTTGACGTCATCACACGATTCTTGCGTCACATTGGTTACGATTTGACATTTGTTCGTAATATCACGGATGTAGATGACAAGATCATTAAACGTGCTGAGGAAAACGGTGAAAAGCCATCTGAGCTTACCGAACGCATGATTGCGGCAATGCACGAAGATGAATTAGCTCTAGGTAACAAACTGCCTGATCAAGAGCCTAAAGCAACTGAGTTCATGCAGCAGATCATCGACATGATCCAAGTATTAGTGGATAAAGGCTTCGCATACCAAGGCGAAAGTGGCGATGTATTTTACCGTGCAAGCAAGTTCTCTGAGTACGGTAAGTTAAACAACCGTAAACTTGAGGACATGCTGGCTGGTGCTCGAATTGAAGTGGAAGCTTCAAAAGAGCACCCAGCGGATTTCGTACTTTGGAAGCCAGCGAAAGCTGGTGAAGTTTCTTGGGATTCACCTTGGGGCAAAGGTCGCCCAGGCTGGCACATCGAGTGTTCAGCGATGTCGACTCACTGTCTTGGTAATCATTTTGATATCCACGGTGGCGGCCCGGATCTTAAGTTTCCACACCACGAAAACGAAATTGCGCAATCTGAAGCAGCAACAGGCGAGCAGTATGTTAATTACTGGATGCACTGTGGTGCGGTTCGTGTAAATAACGAGAAAATGTCTAAATCACTAGGCAACTTTTTCACGATCCGTGAAGTGCTTGAGAAGTTCAACCCAGAAGTAGTGCGTTACCTGATGGTATCGAGTCAATACCGCAGCAGTATTGATTACTCTGACGCGAGCTTGAAAGAAGCCAAGACAGCACTTGAGCGACTGTACACAGCGCTTCGTGGTCAAGAAATCGCGAGTAGCTATGATGCTACGGAATACACTCAACGCTTTGAAGATGCGATGCGTGATGATTTCAATACACCTGTAGCGCTTTCTGTTCTGTTCGAGTTGGTACGTGAGCTAAACAAAGCCCGTGCAGAGGGAAGCGAGCAGGCTGCAACGCTTGCTGCTGAACTTAAAGCATTGGCTGATCTT
The DNA here is from genome assembly GCF_016461785.1 of Marinomonas ostreistagni. Classification (GTDB taxonomy): domain Bacteria; phylum Pseudomonadota; class Gammaproteobacteria; order Pseudomonadales; family Marinomonadaceae; genus Marinomonas; species Marinomonas ostreistagni_A. The sequence continues at coordinate 36,758 of NZ_JAEMUH010000014.1, forward strand.
GTTGGTTTGTTATCTCAAGATCCAGAATACTTTATGCAAAACAGCACGGTTAACGAGGGCTTATCTGCTGAAGAAATCGAAGGCTTTATCGCTGAACGCGCTCAAGCACGTAAGGATAAAAACTTTGCACGCAGTGATGAGATTCGTGATTTGTTACTGGAGCAGGGGATTACACTGCTTGATACCCGTGAAGGGACGACTTGGACGCGTGGATAATATAGAGCGTGCTTGGTAAGTATTAAAAAGGGAGGCTTTGCCTCCCTTTTGTCTAGAGTGATGGAGATTAGTCGCCAGATTTAACGCGAACAGCTAATACATCGCACGGAGCTCCGTGTAATACGCCATTGGCTGTAGATCCAAGTAGCAGAGCAAGACCATGTCGGCCGTGGCTACCCACCACAATTAAATCAGCGCCATTTTCTTCGGCAACACGATGTATTTCGCTTTCAATACCGCCTTGGGTAACAACGGTAGACTGAACTGGTACATCTAGTTGATCAACCAAGACTTCCATGCGTTGTTTTGCTGTCGTCTGCAGTTGCTCTTGAATGTCACTTACATCAATCGGTACATCACCACCGTAAGCATAGTTTAAAGATTCAATTACGTGGATAATAGTTAATTGTCCCTCAAAGGCTTTACATAGCGCTGCTGCCTTGTTAGCCACTAAAATACTTTGATCCGTTAAATCCACCGCCAAAACAATGCGTTGGTAGGGCATGGGATACCTCCAATTTTGGGTTCCATTTGTTCTTAACTTAATAAGAGTAATTCAATGACAGCTTTAATTGTAGTATTTATTACCCTTTCATTGATGGGGTCCGCATTATGGATCATGCCATCAAAACGAGAGCGTCAGAAAATGTCACTTCGTATGCTGGCAAGAAAGCATAATTTAACAGTACAGCTAACCAGTATCGATCTACCCGACAAATGGGATAAAATCACTGAAAAAGAGAGCGTTTGTGCTTACCACAAATATCGCGAAAAACCCTTAAAAAGCTTTGATACCATTAATGTGTACCCATTTGAGGTATGGAAACATAATGAGATATGCAAGGGGTGGTATGCAAACAAGCCGTTAGAGTTAAGCGATTCCTCAATTGCAATCTTGGAAAAGTCTCAGAAGATATTTGTAGCCCTAGAAATAAGTGATGCAAAGGTAAGCTTATATTGGCGTGAGCAAGGTGACGAAAATACTGTAGACGAGGCAAGCGAGCTCATTGCTGACCTTTCTCTGGTTCGTCCAACATAGCATCAGAAGCACTTTGATCCTCTAGGGTGTGCATGAACTCAGAAAGAGCTTCTTCTGGGTTTTCCGCATCCTGAATGGCCATAATTTGTGGTGCAATGATTTCTTTCATACGTCCATCAACAAATTTTTCCAACTCTTTCTTCTCAGGTCGATCAACGTTGTTAGATTTCAAATGTGAAAGAATAACGCTGTATAAAGTCTGTGCAACGCGCATATCTCCAGAGTGAAAATTTTTATTGGCCTGAACAATTTGGCGATTTAATTGAATCCACAAATTTAGCCAGCGAAGATAGGTGTAACACAGTTTATAGTGAGTGTTGCTGATACGCCCTTTGCGACGCATGTATAGCAGCATTTTAGCCGCCTTGGTTAAGCGCTCCTTATATTTTGTTTTTTCATGAAAGCTCATCTCATCAGGCTCTAAATTGAACTCGATAGGAGCTTCTTCTCTTTCGTTTTCTGCTTTAGCAATGCGCTCTTCAATTTTTTCAGGGTCATCAGAGTAAGAAACTAGCTCACGTAGATTTTCAAGGTAAAAATCATAAAATACGTCGCTTACAATCATATCGGTGTTAAGTTGGCGTAGGCCTATGATATGTTGCTCCATTCGATCAGCTCTGTTTTGCAGCTGAAGATATTTTAAACGTCGCTCTTTTAATTCTTGCTCTTTCTGGTGCGCACGTGACCCAATAACCACTGAAACCAGTACGATTATGAAAAGAATGACTATAGTTAAGATCTGAAGCGTAGCCATGATTGTCCTTTTTAAGTGATTTCAGTATGTTAAAGGGCAAATGCTGGACTCGGCAATAGGAATGTTGTGAATCTGCAAGGGATTGCTTGTCATATAATAGCGCTTTGCTTAATATCTGCGCCCCTAAAGTATTCAAACTTCGTTCATCTTTCAAAAGTAATTAAGGCTCGAACAACTCAATGGCTAAATCTCTGGTTATCGTGGAATCGCCGGCAAAGGCGAAAACAATTAACAAATACCTCGGCAACGACTACGTCGTGAAGTCGAGTGTAGGTCATATTCGAGATCTGCCTACCGGGACGACTTCCACCACTACGCCAAAAGAGCGTGCTAAACAGGCGGCTTTAACTCGAAAGATGAGTCCTGAAGAAAAAGCCGAATATAAACGCACTAAGGCGCGTAAGCAGCTAATCAATCGTATGGGTGTTGACCCCGAACAGAATTGGTCAGCTCACTACGAAGTGCTTCCGGGCAAAGAAAAGGTCGTTGATGAGTTAAAACGACTAGCAAAAAATGCTGACACTATCTATCTCGCAACCGATTTGGATAGAGAAGGTGAGGCGATTGCGTGGCATTTACGTGAAGCGATAGGTGGTGATGACTCGCGATACAAGCGAGTAGTGTTTAACGAGATTACTAAAAACGCCATTAAATCTGCCTTTGAAACGCCATCTGACTTAGATATGAACCGGGTTAATGCGCAACAGGCACGTCGTTTCCTTGACCGTGTTGTTGGCTTCATGGTGTCTCCTTTGCTTTGGGCGAAAGTTGCGCGTGGTTTATCCGCTGGACGTGTACAGTCTGTGGCAGTTCGATTAATCGTCGAGCGTGAAAAAGAGATTCGAGCTTTCATTCCTGAAGAGTTTTGGGAATTGGATGCTAACTTAGCGACAAAAGATGATTCAAACATCACCTTTGAAACTGCTAAGTACCAGGGTAAAGAATACCGCCCAACATCAAAGGAACAGTCTGACGAACACGTTCAGCGAATTGAGAAACTACCGTTCAATGTCGCCAATCGTGAAGATAAGCCAACGCGATCAAAACCCTCAGCGCCATTTATTACTTCTACATTGCAGCAAGCCGCCAGTACGCGTTTAAGTTTTGGTGTAAAGAAGACGATGATGCTCGCTCAACGGCTATATGAAGCGGGTTATATTACTTACATGCGAACTGACTCAACAAACTTAAGTCAGGAAGCAGTAGAGTCGGTTCGTGAGTTTATTCAATCGAGCTACGGTGATGCTTACTTACCAAAAGAAGCGCTTCGTTACTCAAGTAAAGAAGGGGCCCAAGAGGCTCACGAAGCAATTCGACCATCAAGCGTAACAGTTACTCAAGACATGCTTCAGGGCATGGATAAAGACGCTCACCGTCTTTACGACTTAATTCGTAACCAATTCATCGCTTGTCAAATGACACCAGCAGAATACACATCTACTACGATCACTGTCATGGCTGGCGATTACGAACTACGTGCTAAGGGTCGTATTCTACGTTTTGATGGTTACACACGAGTGTTGACAGCAGTTGGCAAGAAAGCAGAAGACACGATCCTGCCTGATGTACAAAAAGGCGATCAACTCACTCTGCTAAACTTAGATCCAGCACAACACTTCACTAAGCCGCCTGCTCGCTTTAGTGAAGCTAGCCTTGTAAAAGAGCTAGAAAAGCGTGGCATTGGTCGTCCTTCAACTTATGCTTCGATCATCTCTACGATTCAAGATCGTGGCTACGTTCGAGTTGAGAATCGTCGCTTTTATGCTGAAAAGATGGGCGACATCGTTACAGATCGATTAGTAGCAAGCTTTGATGACCTAATGAACTACAGTTTCACCGCGCAAATGGAAGAGAAGCTGGATGACATTGCAGAAGGTGAGCAAGATTGGATCAAAGTCCTTAATAACTTCTATCAAGATTTCAGTCAAACGCTAAATCAAGCGGAAGCTGAAGACGGCGGTATGGCTCCAAACGAGCCTACGCCTACAGATATTCCTTGTCCTACTTGTGGGCGTCCAATGCAAATTCGTACAGCAAGTACTGGGGTTTTCCTATCGTGCTCTGGTTACGCATTGCCACCAAAAGAACGCTGTAAGGCAACGATCAATTTAGTAAGTGGCGATGAAGCGGTTGCAGTAGATGATGAAGAAGGTGAATCTAAAGCGCTGATCAACAAGCGACGCTGTGACATCTGTGGCTCAGCAATGGACAGCTACTTAGTTGATGAGCACCGTAAATTGCATGTGTGTGGCAATAATCCATCCTGTACAGGTTATGAAGTCGAGCAAGGCACGTTTAAATTGAAAGGGTATGATGGCCCTGTCATTGAATGTGACAAGTGTGGCTCTGAGATGCAGCTTAAGACTGGCCGTTTCGGTAAGTACTTCGGTTGTACCAATGAGGAATGTAAGAACACTCGTAAGCTTTTGAAAAATGGTGAAGTCGCTCCTCCAAAAATGGATCCAGTACCAATGCCTGATTTGGCATGTCAAAAAGTAGAAGATCACTATGTTTTGCGTGACGGTGCTACTGGCTTATTCTTGGCTGCGAGTCAATTCCCACGCAAGCGTGAGACTCGACCGCCATTGGTAAAAGAGTTGAAACCGTACATGGATCAAATTGATCCTAAATACCACTACTTCGATAAAGCGCCGTTACAGGACGAAGAGGGTAACCCAACCGTGATTCGCTTTAGCCGTAAAACTAAAGAGCAATACATTATGACTGAAGTAGAGGGTAAGCCTACTGGCTGGAAGGCTTTCTATGACGGTGGTAAATGGAAAATCGAACACGGTAAGAAGAAATGAGTGGCTCAAGTTTAGCAAGTGTTACTAATCAGCGCCTAGATGCCGCTAGAAGACTGCTTCAGCAAGCAACAGAAATGGATAACGATTGGATGACTCAAAGCCTAGAGTCATCTGCTTTATTCCAGTTAAGAAGCGGCTTGAATGGACTTTTACAAGAGGTGAAAACTTCTTATAACCTATCTGCTTCTCTTGATTTGGAGTTGTTGCTCCAAGCCGCGAATGAAAAAGGGATCAGTGTTCCTGTGTTGAATGAGCTAGCGCTGTTGAAAAGCAATGCACAATCGTGGCTGAGCCAATTATATATTGCTTATCAAGCCGCTTTGGATTGTCAGGTGGCTAATCAGTCCTATGCAGCAGGAGTTGAATTGATTGGTCGCGGCTCTGATGCCGGCACATCTACGAAATACATTTTGAGCTCTTTAACAGAGTTAGTCTTACGTTACCGCGAAGACGCAGCAGAATATTAGTGATGAAAGATACATACTTAGAAATTGTCGAATTGGAAAATGGTGAAATTGTCTTACGCCCAGCAGGGGAGGATGACGATAAAACTCCCATCGCAACGCTCACGATTTCTGATGATACGAAAGACTTCCTGAAAGACCGTTATTTTGAGCTTGCCAAGTGCATGTTCCATGCGGGAATCGACTTCGTTTATTCAGAAGACTTCGGTGGCATGGATTCCTCTGAAGGCGATGTGCACGATGAAGAGTTTATGCCTAGGATATTACATTAAATAATGCATTCCGAATTATGGTGAAAATGTCATAAAAAAAGCCTCTATCGCTAGAGGCTTTTGATGGATTGATTAATGGCCTCGTCGGATAACGCCAACTGATAGCCCTTCAATGGCAAAGTCTTCGCTCTCAAGGTCTACGATAATGTCATTAAATTCTTCGTTCTCTGGAATTAAACGCACTTCACGACCCTTTTGTTCAAATCGCTTAACGGTGACTTCGTCTCCAATGCGTGCCACCACAATCTGACCATTTCGAACAGTGTGAGTTTTATGGACAGCGATCAGGTCACCATCTAAAATGCCTGCGTCTTTCATGCTCATGCCGTTAACAGACAGTAAATAGTCTGCTTTTGGCGAGAACATTGCGGCAGCGATAGGTATTCTGGAATCAATGTTTTCTTGTGCCAAAATGGGATAGCCTGCAGCCACTCGCCCAACGATTGGTAACGTGCCAGCTTCATCGTTCGCACTAACGGGCGCTTCTTGCTCGACAAGGCGAATACCACGAGAGGCACCAGATAGCATTTCAATTGCGCCTTTTTTGCTAAGCGCTTTTAAATGTTCTTCTGCAGCGTTTGGGGAACGAAAGCCTAAACGTGCCGCAATTTCAGCACGAGTAGGCGGGAAGCCTGTTTCGCTAATAAATTCGCGAATTGTTTCTAGTACGTCAGACTGTCTTTTTGTTAATTTAATCATACGGCATCTGTTTGTTTATACAGTTACTGTTATTATATACAGCTATCAATCAATTGCTCAACTATATTCCATGCTTTCAGACTCAATAAAAGAAAATATTCAAACAGCGTATCGCGCTTATCTTGAAGCCAAAGGACATAAAGCACGTGTTGGCCAACGCCATATGATTGCAACGATTGCACGAACGCTTGGCAATATACGACAAGGGTCAGAAGGTGAAAGGCTTGGGGAGAAGCATGTGGCCGTGGTTGAGGCTGGAACAGGTACAGGTAAAACACTGTCTTACTGTTTATCAGCGATCCCTATTGCGAAAGCCAAAGGGCTCAAATTAATCATATCAACAGCCACTGTCGCGCTACAGGAGCAGATTCTCCATAAAGAGCTACCAAGCCTACTAGAATATACCGATTACGCATTTCGCTATACCTTGGCCAAAGGTCGTGGCCGATACCTTTGCTTAAATAATTTAGAGAGTTTTTTGAGTGCGGAAGATCAAGCGACAGAAGATATGTTCGCAGGCCTGTTTGAGCAACACTTAACCCCCGATGACGTGAATACCGTTTTGTACCAAGAAATGGATGATTCGCTTCGTGACGGTAAGTGGGATGGAGACAAAGATAATTGGGAGGGCATTATCCGTGAGCAGGATTGGCGACGTTTAACCACCGATCATCAGCAATGTACGAACCGAAATTGTGCGAATTTTTCAGCCTGCCCATTTTTTAAAGCCAGAGCCGAGTTAGAGACGGCCGATGTCATTGTGGCCAACCACGATCTGGTATTGGCTGACTTATCATTGGGCGGTGGTGCGATCTTATCCGATCCCAAAGAAACCATTTATGTGTTTGATGAGGGGCATCATTTACCGGACAAAGCCATCGGTCATTTCCGTCATGAGGTTCGCCTTCAGCAAAGCATTAGTTGGCTTAAGCAGCTAGACAAGAATTTGATCAACCTTCGTCAAGAACTGACCGATGAGGTCAGTCTAACGGGGCAAATCCTTCTAAAATTGCCACAGCAGATACAAAGCACGATCAATTTTATTCAATATGCACAGCAAGGGCTTGCTCCGTTTATTCAGAATTTGGGGTTAGACGAAGACTCTCGACAGCATCGTTTTGAGTTTGGAGTGATTCCTGATGAATTAAGGCAGCTTGCTTACAGTCTATCTACTTCCTATCAAAAACTGTTTAACCAAATAGAGAACATTCAAGATGAATGTAAAAAGGTAAAACAAAACGAAGGGATGGGATTAAGTGAAGAAACCGCTGAAAACTGGCTGCCTATCCTTGGTGTTATCCTTGGTCGCTTAGAAGCTTGTGTGGAACTTTGGAAGCTCTATGCGGCGCTGGACGACCAAAACTATCCCCCAAACGCTCGCTGGTTACTGGTGGTTGGGCAAGGACTTGAGCAGGATATAGAACTGGGTGGATCACCGATCTTGGCTGCACATACGCTGAGAATGCAACTGTGGGATAAGTGTTTTGGTGCTGTGGTGACATCGGCCACACTGACTGCGTTAAACGAATTTCATCGTTTTAATATGCGCTCCGGTGTGCCAAGAGAAAGCGAATACCTAAGAGTAGTCAGTCCCTTTGATTTTCAGAACAAGGGCACGCTGGTTGTTCCGAATATGATGTCCGAGCCCAATCATGCAGAAGCTCATACAAAAGAGCTAATCACATACTTGAACGATAACGTCGATACATCACTTGGATCCTTAGTGTTGTTTTCCTCGCGGCGTCAAATGGAAGAGGTAGCAGCTGGCCTTAAAGATAACCTTAAAGACATTCTGCTGATTCAGGGGGAGCAGTCGAAGCGCATTATTTTGGAAAGCCACAAAGACGCTATAGATGGTGACAAAGGCAGTTTGTTATTTGGCTTGGCAAGCTTTGCGGAAGGCGTTGATTTACCTGGTAAGTACTTAACACGTGTATATATCGCCAAAATCCCATTTGCAGTTCCAGATGATCCAGTTGAAGCCACACTAGCAGAGTGGATTCAGCATCGCGGTGGTAACCCATTTATGGAAATTACAATTCCTGATGCCTCGTTGCGACTTGTTCAGGCAACGGGGCGTTTACTAAGAAGTGAAACAGACAGCGGTGAAATTCACATTCTGGATAAGCGCTTACATACGAAGCGCTATGGTAGGCAATTAATCAATAGCTTGCCGCCTTACAAACAGATTTAACCAAACTAAAGGTGATAAAGAGCTACCATTTAGGTACACTTCATGCCTGAGTAATTACATTCATTCAAAAGAGATTAAAGACTCTCACATGGAAAAACAGCAAGAAGCCGCGCGCCCTGCATCAAAGGGACCAAAGCGCCAACGTAGACCCCGTCGCAAACACAACAAAAGCAGTGCTAACGCTTCGGGAGCTGATACTCCAACTGCTGAAAAAACGTCTAATGGAGAACTTTGGTCAATTAAAGACTTTAAGGTTGCTGAAGTAGAAGGCAAAGTGCGTTTTCATGACATGAATCTACCCGATCGTGTGATGAGAGCTATTCAAACCATGGGGTTTGAATACTGCAGTGAGATCCAAGCAGCAACACTACCTGCTACACTCCAAGGTTATGACCTGATTGGTCAAGCTCAAACGGGCACCGGTAAGACAGCCGCGTTCTTGATTGCGATGATAAGTGATTTCTTAGATTACCCAACTGACGGTGATCGTGCGAATAACTTCCCACGTGGTTTGATCATTGCACCAACTCGTGAGCTTGCTTTGCAAATCGCTGATGAAGCAGAAAAACTGACTAAGTACACAAACTTAAACGTTGTGTCATTAGTGGGTGGCATGAACTATGAAAAACAGCGTCAGCAGCTTGAAACAGAATATGTTGATCTAATTGTTGCCACGCCAGGTCGTTTACTTGATTTCGCACGCAGCAAGAAAGTGATGCTTAACAAAGTGGAATGTGTGGTTCTAGATGAAGCTGACCGTATGCTATCTATGGGCTTTATCCCTGATGTAAAAAGCATTATTCGCATGACGCCTCACAAAGAGCGTCGTCAGACCATGCTGTTTAGTGCAACCTTCCCGAAAGACATTCAGGCATTGGCTCGTCAGTGGACCTTCCACCCGAAAGAAGTGTCTGTTGTCCCTAAAGAAACGACGAATAAAAATATCGATCAAGTTATTTACACGGTTTCTAATAACCAAAAATGGCCAATCTTGAAAAAGCTAATCGAAGAGAATGGTAGTCAACGTACTATTATTTTTGCGAACCGTCGTGATGAGACCCGTGATCTCCACGAAAAACTGAAGAAGGCTAATATTAACTGTGCCATGCTTTCAGGTGAGGTTTCTCAAGATAAGCGCGTTAAAACCCTTGCCAAGTTCAAAGACGGAAGTATTCAGGTATTGGTAGCGACTGATGTCGCTGGTCGTGGTATTCACGTAGATAACATTGAGCTGGTTGTTAACTATGCTTTGCCTGATGACCCTGAAGATTACGTACACCGCATCGGTCGTACAGGTCGCGGTGGTGAAATGGGTAAATCAGTAAGCTTCGCTACTGAAGACGACTCTTTCATGATCCCTGAAATTGAAGCGACCATCGGTACGTCTATTCGTTGTGAATACGTTCGAGATCAGGACTAGAAATAGTTTATGCGTTTGCAGCATCGTTTTGCTCAACTAGGTAATGAGTTTAGTGCTCATACCCATGTACAACCGTTGCAAGAGCAACGGTTGGTTGAGATAAACAAACGTCATGCTCAATATCTAGACATTGATATTGCAAACGCTCAGACGCTTTCTATCTTATCTGGTGAAGCCACATTATCTGATAGTCTGAGCATGGTCTATGCGGGTCACCAATTTGGTGGCTTTACACCACAACTCGGAGATGGCCGAGGTGTTCTTCTGGGAGAAGTCATCGCTCAAGATGGCTCTTATCACGATCTTCACGTAAAAGGCTCAGGACAAACACCATTCAGCAGGCAGGGTGACGGTAGGGCTGTTCTTCGCTCATCTATTCGAGAATATTTAGCCAGTGAAGCAATGGCTGCTCTTGGTATTCCAACTTCCAGAGCATTAGCATTGTTCGATAGCAAACAAACCGTCTATCGCGAGCGTCCCGAAATCGGCGCTATGCTCATTCGGACAGCTCAAACACACATTCGCTTCGGTCATTTTGAATACTTTTTTGCTCATAAAAAGCCAGCAGAGCTACAGCGCCTCATCGACTTTACTCTAGAAAATCATTTTCCGCATTGTCTCAACACTGAATTTCCAATAAAAGCCATGCTTATTGAAGTGGTTGAGCGGACCGCTCGCATGATCGCTAAGTGGCAAGCGAATGGTTTCCAGCATGGGGTAATGAATACCGATAATTTCTCTATTTTAGGAGAAACCATCGATTACGGTCCGTTTGGTTTTATGGAAAATTTCAATGATCGTTGGATTAGTAATCACTCCGATCACGAAGGGCGATATGCTTTTCATCGTCAACCCGGGATAGGGCTTTGGAACCTAAACTGTTTGATGCACGCTTTCTCGGGTCATTTAACTCGTGACGATCTGATTGATGTATTGAAGCATTACGAACCTTGCCTACAAGAACATTACGATAACTTGATGGCACAAAAGCTTGGTATTAAAGTCGATGAAAACCTCGAACCTTTACTGGACAAGTTATTTGCTCTACTGCGTCGTGAAAAGCTCGATTACTCATTGTTTTTTAGATCTTTGTCGCATTTAACACCTAACAGTCCAGAATTACTCTTAGATAAGGTGATCGACAGGCAAGCAATGTCTCAATGGCTTGACTACTATTGGTCTGTGCGCAATAAATCACAAGTAGATGATGCCCAGCATAAAATGCTGGACGTAAACCCTAAATTTGTTTTAAGAAATTATCTGGCTCATGAAGTCATAACAGCTGCTGAAAAGGGAAACTATTTACCATTTCGTCAGCTGCTTGCGGTCGTATCTAGTCCTTTTGAGGAGCACCCAGAGAGTAACTCTTTGGCCATGCGTAGCCCAGAATGGGGAAAAGACCTAGAAGTAAGCTGCTCATCTTAATGTAAGGTTAAATATTTATATGGATAAGCAATCAGTTTGTGTATTAGGTGGTGGTAGCTTCGGTACGGCGTTGGCTAACATCATGGCAAAAAATGGCCACCAAGTAAGCCAATGGATGCGCAACGAAGAACAAGTGGAAGAGATTAACTTAACAGGACTTAATAGCCGTTATCTTCCTAATGCGCCGTTACATCAAGAGCTACTTGCCACGAGCAATTTGGAAGAAGCCATACGTACCAGTAACACGATCTTTGTATCGATTCCCTCCAAATCATTTGAGCAGGTCGTGGAAAGAATTAAGCCGTTGCTGACACCGAATCAGGTATTGATCAGCACGACTAAAGGCTTCAACCCTAATCGCTTCGAGCTTATGAGTGATATTCTGAAGCGAAACGGTGTCACTGAGCGCATTGGCGTATTAAGTGGTCCAAATTTAGCGAAAGAAATTGCTGCTGGCCATTTAACCGGATCTGTTATTGCCAGTGATGATGATGCACTTAGAACTACTGTTATTGAGCTACTTAAATCTCGGACGTTTAGAGTCTATGAGAACCGTGACAGCACCGGTGTTGAATTAGCCGGCGCCTTGAAAAACATTTATGCCATTGTCTGTGGTTTAGCAAAAGCTATGAAAGTGGGTGAAAACACCATGGCGATGATTATGACACGTAGTCTTGCAGAAATGAGTCGCTTTGCGGTTCATTTTGGTGCCAATCCAATGACTTTTTTAGGCCTTGCAGGAATGGGAGATCTAATCGCTACCTGTACCTCTCCACTGAGTCGTAATTATCGAGTAGGGTTTGCTTTGGGTTCAGGAGAAGAACTGGAAAAGGCAATCGGAGCTATTGGTGAAGTTGCGGAAGGTGTAAATACCCTAAAAATGGTAGTAGAAGAAGCGGATAAACATGGCTTGTATATGCCATTAGCTTCTGGTTTGTATAAACTTATTTTTGACAACGCGAGTTTAGATTCTTTAATCGGTAGCATGATGACCGGCGAACAGAAATGGGATGTAGAATTCGCAACTGCTGGAGTAAATAGAAATGAATAAACCTGGTTACGCAAATCAAGAGTTTTGGATCCGACTCGTTTTCATGTTGATTTATTGGTGTCTTCTAAACCTAGCCCTAACGGTGTTCGGTTTTTTAGTTGTTATAACTACCATCGTTAAATTTGCTTCGAAGTGTGAACTTTCAAGCTTAACGTATTGGGTGCGTTCTACAGGTGTGTTTGTAAAGCAAATCGTATCATTCTTGTCTTTTAGTACAGAAGAAAAGCCATTTCCTTTCCAGCCTTGGTCTGACAAAGATGGCGAATAAGATGAAGCGGTTATACGTCATGAGGCACGGCCATGCCGAGCCTCATGGTTATGAGTCTGATGATCAGCGTCAGCTGACGCAGCAAGGATTTGAAGAGGTACAGCGAACAGCGGAACAGTTTGCAGCGAAGCTAGAGGACTTTGAAGCGATTTTTGTCAGTCCATATGTTCGTGCTCAGCAAACTGCCAATGAGTTCATTAAGACATTAGGCACAGGGGCAAAATTCCAAACAGTGGACCTGATCACGCCGAGTGGTAAACCGCTCGATGTGGCTTTGTGGCTACACGACTTACCTTTTTCTTCTGTATTATTGGTTACTCATCAGCCATTTGCTTATCAGTTAGTGGACATGTTAGTGGATGAACCATTGCCTTATGATTTTCAAATGACAACGGCAACTATGGCTGCACTTGAGGGGGAACTCTTTGCAACGGCTTGCTGTCAATTTAGATGGGCAATCTCTCCAAATCTGTAAAGAGTTTAGTTAATAAGTTATGTCTAATGATACGCAATATAACTTAGGTCACACTAGCTTAGCGGGGCAACAGTGGCTATCAAGCAACCCTAATGCTCTTAGGCTGCTGATGCTCCATGGCTGGCTAGATAATTCAGCGTCCTTTACGAATTTAGCTGGCTATTTATCTGATTATAATGTATCGGCTGTGGATCTTGCAGGGCATGGTCTATCTGATCACCGGCCAGATGGTTGTTTTTACCATTTATGGGATTATGCATTAGATATTATTAGCATCTTGAACCTCAGCTCTCAGCCTATTTGGTTAATTGGGCATAGCATGGGGGGAGCAGTTGGCATGCTGGTCGCTGCTTTGGCACCAGAAAAAGTACGTGGCTTAATTGTTTTAGACAGTCTTGGACCCGCGACTGCAACTCCTGATGAGCGTGTTGTTACGATGAAGCGCGCTATGCAGAAAATGTTGAAGCAACGAACTCTAAGAAACACTCATTACCCATCCCAAGAGGATCTTGTCTACGCAAGGATGCATGGCATGACAGAGCTTAGCTATGAAGCAGCCAATCTATTGGTTAGTCGTGGTTCAACGGTAAGAAATGGAGAATGGGTATGGCGATCAGATTCAAAGCTATCATTCCCTTCACCATATCGTATGGATGAGGCCTCTGTGGAGGCTTATATTTCTTCTATTAAATGTCCAACTCTGGCCTTGTTGGCGAATCAAGGCTTTTATAGAAATGAACCAGATTTACTTAAACGACGTACTCAAATGTTCCCTTGGATAAAAGTGCAGTTTCTCGATGGTAGTCATCACTTCCACCTAGAGTCTGAAACTTGCTATTCGGTTGCACAGGAAATTCATCGATTTATCGACCAGAATTAATATTCGTATAACCGTGTTAAGGAGTGAGCAATATGTTACGTAACTTTGTCACCGCGTTCACGGCAGCTTGTTGTCTAAGCAGCACGGTTGTCTTTGCAACAGAAGCCTCTAACAACCAACAAGAGATCCCTGTGTATCGAAGTGCTCAGATTGTTAAGAGCACGCCAGTAGAAAACGCCAGTTTTGAAATTCCTTTGGCTAAGATATACCGCTCGGGACGAGGTTGGGAGCCCGAAAAAGTAACAGTTGTTGAAGGCTCATCTGTTAGAACACTTTATAAAATCGGTCGCAATGTTCCAATGGAATCGGTTGAGTCTTTTTATGATCAAGCTATTCGAAATTTAGATGGTGTTGAGCTCCTTTTTGAGTGCCATAGCCGCTCATGCGGTAGCTCAAATGCTTGGGCAAACAACTTCTTTAATGACTATTTGCTTTACGGTGCCGACTCTAGTCAGACTTTGTGGGTAGCAAAAGACGCTCAACAACACTACTGGGTCGTATACCTGAATCGCCGTGGGGCTGGTGATGTTATGGTGAGAATTGATGAGATCATCCCCCAAGACAGTGAGCAGAATATTGCTATTCTTGCCCAATTTAATGCTAACGATATCCCAAGAATTCGACGTTTTTTATCTGAAACAATCGATCTAAGTTCAATTATTGGCTTTGTGACAAGTAAGGCTGATAACCGAACAGCGGTAAGCGTTGGAGATCAATATATTCATGATATTCAATTGGGTTTAAGTCCCGAAGAGCGACGTGACGTGCGTTTTATTAACTTGGCCGACATGGGTGACCCTGCACTCGGTTCGGATCGAGTTGTTTTTATTCGTAATCAATAAGTACGAGCATCAAAGGAATAGATTATATGGCAGGAAAAACCGTTTCATTAGTACTCGGGAGCGGTGCGGCTCGTGGTCACGCTCATATCGGTGTAATAAACGCACTTGAGCAACAAGGGTATGAAATTATTTCCATATCAGGCTGTTCGATTGGTTCTATTATTGGCGGGATTTACCTCTCAGGCAAGCTTAAAGAATATCAAGAATGGGCAGAATCTTTAGATCGATTTCATGTGCTAAAGCTACTTGATATGGCGGTGCTAATGGGTGGATATGTGAGAGGCGATCGCTATTTTAAAGTGATCGAAGAGTTGTTAGGAGACGACATTAACATAGAGGAACTACCTCGACCATTTACCGCAATAGGCGTCGATTTACTTAGCCAAAAGGAATTTTGGTTTCAAAAGGGTAGCCTGTTAAAAGCTATGCGTGCATCTTCTGCGGTGCCTTCTATTGTTAGTCCAGTACAAGTTGGCGGTAGAGTTTATGTTGATGGTGGTGTGCTCAACCCACTTCCCATTATACCGACCGTGTCGGCTGGAGCTGATTACATTATCGCTGTGGACCTTAACGGGCCAGCTCAAGAGCTGCCTGAATCTGAGGTTGTCCAGCCAGAGCAAGAAGCTGAATGGTGGCGAAGTGTCAAAGATTTCTTTGGTAAAACAGAAGACGGCTCAGAGACTGACCTTGAACCAGAAACCCGATATGACACTCATAATTGGGGGCGAATTCAAACTATTAATATGATGTTTGAGACGATGCAAGAGTCTCTCACACAATACAAAATAGCAGGATATCCTCCAAACTTATTGATTTCATTACCCAAGGACGCCTGCAATTTCTATGAGTTCTGGCGTTCAAAAGAATTAATCGAGCTCGGACATAAAGTCACAACCGATGCTTTAGCGCAACTAGAGTCACCTAAACGCGACTACTTTTCTTTCCCGAGCTAACTTTATTATTTCGCAACTATGATATGAGCTCCAAACATAGATATAAAAGATAAAATAAGTATAATATTTTTCATTATTATTTTATCTAAGGTTTTATTGTTATGGCTCGTAAGGCAAATATAGCGAAAGAAGAAATCATCCAAGCCTGCTGGGATCTTATTGAGCAGAACATCTTTCCTAACATTCCACGGTTGAGTGACTACTTTAAAAACCTTGATGGTCGCGGCTGCTCGAATACAACATTGCTAAACGCCATCTGCGAATGGGAAGAATCGTATAAAGAACATCAAGAGAATGAGCTGAAAGAAGTCACCGAGCATTTTGCTCCAACCTTCAAGCGCTTCGAAAGAGATATTATTCAATCACTTTCTATCATCCTGGATGAACAGATTACTGCGCATGAAGAGAAACTATCTCTTAGACAATCATCTATTGAAGGAAGAGAGCGCTCCCTATCAGAATCTTTTATTAACTCTCAACAAGCGCTAGAAACAACCCTTGAACAAAAGCAGATATTTGAGACCCGCTGTAATGAATTGCAACAAGGCCAAAAAGCACTAGAAGAACGACTAGAGTATTCATTAACTCGAAACAGGGTACTCGAATCGGAAATTGAACAATGGAAGCAAACTCAGAGAGAAGCAGACACCAAACTCCATCAAGCGCAAGTTGATCTAGCCAAACAGGATAATGAAATTTCCCAGTTAAAACAGCTTTTAATGGACAGCCAAGCAGAAGTTCAGCGCTTAAAAAAGCAAAACGATCAGCTTTTAAACAGTGCAATCAAACAAGTCTCAAAGCTTGCAGAAAGCGTGGCGACAAAATCTTCAGATTCATAGAGTCTAGCGGGGATTATCGCTATAATGACACGCATTTTTAACGCATAAGATATTGCTATGAGTAGACACCAATCCGCCATAAAGGATTTATTGACCATTCAAGATTACATCCGCTGGACGTATTCTCGTTTTCGTCGTTCTGATATTTTTTATGGCCACGGTACAGACAATCCTTGGGATGAAGCTGTTCAGCTGGTTCTTGGAGCGCTTTCATTGCCTTTAGATTTTCCAAAGGAACACTTGGACAGTCGCTTAACCCATGATGAGAAAAAGCGGATCTTAAAATTGGTAGATCGCCGCATAAACAATCGTGAACCATTGCCGTACCTATTAGGCGAAGCATGGTTTATGGGGCTACCGTTTAAGGTTACTAAAGACACCTTGATTCCTCGCTCGCCAATTATGGCTCTAATCGAGAATCAATTTGCCCCATGGTTAGAGCAATACCCGCTGTCCATTCTTGATATGTGCACTGGATCTGGGTGTTTAGGCATCGCAGCAGCGTTAACCTTTGATGAAGCCGAAGTAGACATTACTGACGTTAGTGACGCGGCATTGGATGTGGCTTTGCAAAACATCGCTATGCATGAGGTGGAAGACCGTGTACATGCTATCCACTCCGATATGTTTAATGCATTATCCGGTAAGCAGTACGATTTGATTATTTGTAACCCGCCTTATGTGGATGCGAATGACTACAATACTGCACCAAGAGAATTTCACAACGAACCACAATTAGCCCTAACATCGGGCGATGATGGTTTGGACTTCACTAGAGCATTCCTAGCGCAAGCGGCGGATTACCTTCATGACAATGGCATTGTTGTCTATGAAGTGGGCAACAGTGAAGTTGCATTACAAGAAGCGTACCCTGATACACCATTTATGTGGGTAGAATTAGAGAACGGTGGTAACGGTGTCTTCGTGTTAACCAAAGAAGAATTGAAAACCCTACAACAAGAGTAACTAGACAACATGGCTGGCAATACATTTGGTACGTTATTTAAAGTCACAACTTTTGGGGAAAGCCACGGTTTAGCCCTAGGCGCAATCGTTGATGGTTGCCCTCCAGGACTTGAGTTGACTGAAGCAGATCTTCAGCGCGACTTAGATTTGCGTAAACCAGGCACATCAAAACATACAACGCAACGCCGAGAGCCGGATGAAGTAGAGATTTTATCAGGTGTTTTCGAAGGCAAAACAACAGGCACCCCCATTGGTCTGTTAATTCGCAACACAGATCAACGCTCAAAAGACTACGGCAATATCAAAGAAACATTCCGTCCTGCACATGCTGATTACGTATACGACCAGAAGTTTGGCTTCCGTGACTATCGCGGTGGCGGTCGTTCTTCAGCACGAGAAACAGCGATGCGAGTTGCGGCTGGAGCTATTGCTAAAAAATGGCTTAAACAGCGCTACGGCATCGAAATCCAAGGTTTCTTGTCTCAACTTGGTCCAATTAAATTGGATGTTAAAGATTTAAGCCAAGTCTACGAGAATGCGTTCTTTAGCCCTGATCCTGATGCCATTCCTACGCTTGAAGAGTACATGGTAAACCTTCGCCGTGAAGGCGATTCAGTCGGTGCTAAAATTACTGTCATTGCTAAAAACGTACAGCCAGGTTTAGGTGAGCCAGTATTTGATCGTTTAGACGCTGATATCGCTAAAGCCATGATGGGCATTAATGCTGTGAAAGGTGTAGAAATCGGTGATGGTTTCGATGTGATCGAGCAAAAAGGAAGCCAACATCGTGATGAAATGACTCCAGAAGGTTTCTTATCGAACCATGCCGGCGGTGTAGTTGGTGGCTTGTCCTCTGGTCAAGATATTGTGGTACACATGGCATTAAAACCAACGTCAAGTATTACAATTCCAGGTAAAAGCATTGACCGCTCAGGTCAAGCGATAGACGTCATTACAAAAGGGCGTCATGACCCTTGTGTCGGCATTCGAGCGACACCAATTGCTGAGGCGATGCTTGCGTTAACCATTATGGATCATGCATTACGCCATCGAGGGCAAAATGCCGATGTCCATTGTGAGACACCCATTATTAAAGGCCAAGCCGAATAAAATACAAAAGGTCGCAATTGCGACCTTTTTGCTTTAAGGAGAACTGTATGTCGAGCGTAGTAATTAGAGTATTAGTAGGCTCTACCAATCCCGTTAAGAAAGGGGCCGCGATGAAAGCATTCGCTAAGGCATTCCCTGATCATGCTATTCATTGTGAAGATCTTAACGCTCCATCAGGTGTTGCTGATCAACCTATGAATGAGCAAGATACCAAGCTTGGAGCACAAAACCGAGCGACTTATTGTGCCCATTTTGATAGCCAACAGAAATACGATTACTACGTGGCTATGGAAGGTGGCGTGGATTATTTTGATGAAGGACCCGCAACCTACGCATACATCACCGTCCGTAATCAGCAAGGGCGAATGATCACAGGACGCACAGCCAATTTACCGTTACCTCAGTTCGTCTATCAACGCCTTGAACAAGGCGAAGAGTTAGCTCATGTGATGGACGATATATTCAATCAGCACAATATAAGACAAAAGGGCGGTGCTATCGGTGTTTTGACAAACCATATCGAAACCCGTGAAAGTGTTTATATGCAAGGGTTAGTGTTAGCTCTCGCGCCGTTTTTACACAGTGAGATGTTTTATGAATTACCTGTATGATTTCTATATTTTTGATGCGGACCACACATTATTTGAATTCGATGCTTTTAAAGGGCTTAAGCACATGTTTGCCAATTTTGATGTGCAGTTTAATTTGGAAGATTATGAGTTCTACCAACAAACCAATAAGCCATTATGGGTGCAATATCAAAACGGAGAGATAAGTGCCGACACATTGCAAACTGTGCGATTTAGCCACTGGTCTAAAAAGCTTAATATAAATCCTCAGGAGCTCAATGAGCGTTTTTTAGACAGCATGGCTGAAATTTGCGAACCGTTGCCACATGCTAAATTGTTACTAGAAACGTTAAGAGCTAAACGAAAAAGTCTTTCTATACTCACCAATGGCTTCACAGCCTTACAGCAACGCCGATTAAATAAAACGGGATTGGCTGATGTATTTGACCACGTAATTATTTCTGAACAAGTTGGCTTTGCAAAACCAGATGAACGCGTTTTTAAACATACTCTGGATAAACTAAATATCCATCAAGACCAAAAGAGTCGCGTGCTAATGATCGGAGATACGTTTGCTTCAGATATTGTTGGAGGACAACGGGCAGGTATTCAGACGTGCTGGCTAAATCTCCACAACGAACAACTTACTGATGAACAGATTAAGCCAACGTATGAAATTAAGTCTTTAAAAGACCTGATGGCATTATTAGAGCTTTAATAGATCTAGAATAGGTCTAATATTTCCGATAAATGTTATTATCGGAAATAACATAATATTAGTAATTAAGGCCTTTTCTCGTAATTTCTTATTAGACTCAAAGTAAAATTATAAAACCGTACGTTTTACAAGATGATTCGTCAAAACGAATTCATCTTTTGTACAACCTAAGTCTATCGGGGAAATAAATTCTTTTATCGCTGACTGGGGTCAGCTCGTACGCCGTATTCCGTTTCGTACGCCCCGATTCTATCGGGATTAAATATATTTTTATCGCTGACAGGAGTTAGCTCGTAAGCAAGACTCCAGCAAAGAAAATAAAGCCAACATAGCTGACTAGCGTCTGATTGTACGACTCAATTTCATTGGAGAAACAATGCTCAAATCGCTCACAGCTCGTATGATCCGATTCTATCAGTAGCCATCCTTGTTTATTTCTTAATCATTCGATTGACATCTCGTCTTAAAAACGAGTTAATAACAAAGTCTTATAAAGACATTCCATTTAACCCTAAACCGATTCGGAGGCCATTATGACTTGCATGCATTCCATCATGACAACATCTACAACTGCGTCTCGAATTTATGTCCGAACAGCCAATAAGGCTTCTGGCATTCGCGTTTAGTGTTGTTTATTACATTGATCGCGAGAATTTACGCGGTCAAACAAGCAATTAAGTCCACTCCTCGTAAATTCTCATGATCTCCCTATTTAGGAGAATATTATGAGTTTTATCGCATTATTAAATTTAGTTAAAGAATACGTTGAACAACGTCGCCTTAACCAAACTTTCAGTCATCTTGATAATCACGTTTTGCGTGACATTGGTTTTGTACGTACTGATGCAGGTATTCGCCCATTAAATCCTAATGCAAAAAGCGAAACACCACCTCCCCAAAGTGAGTTAAATCCTAGGTGATGAATGCTACTGGAGGCAGGATCAATAAAACATTACTGATTGACCTGCTTCCTTTGTCTACTCACTAAGGCATCACCCAGTATTGAAAAATACTGTTGGAACATCTCATTGATCATCAAACGCTGCTCACCATTTGGATATAAACCAAGTTTGGCTTCATCTGTTTCTATTGTACCTCTCACCAAGAAACGACTATTGGGTAAACAGTCCTCAATATACGCTTCAAACGCACGTGCACATATTTCTTCTGGCTTTGAGTAGTAGAAACTATTCAGTCGAATATCTGTTTCTCTTGAACAAATAAACAGCGGACTTGGCTCCTTACCGTCAACTGACAACAAAATCGTTTCGTAACATTGAGCCAGTAATGTATTCAGGGTATGAGGCCCATATGGGTAATCGTTTAACCATAGTTTCGAGGCGAATACCATGCGGTCTGCAATAGGAAACATCTTGTCTGCCATGTAGTGATCAAATGCATGAAACCACTCATGCGCAAGACTACCGGCTCCAGCATTCTTCGCTAGCGAAAGTTTTTTAACTGCAGGCATGTAGTGAGCGGAAACACCTAACTGCCCGCCTTTACCGTACTGCAACCCCAAAGATCCTTTTAGGGAGATTACAGATTCTGGAACTTTTAAAACATGCATCAGATCCATTAAAGCTTGATAAAAATTTAAGGCTGCTCTATCACGCTCTTTTGGTGTCACCCAATGACCAAGTTCAATGCTTTTAAAGCCAAATTGACGTCGTATTTCGACAAAGTTCATGAATGTTAGTGTATTAGGATAATTTGAAGTGTGTCTCTAAATTTTATCATAGGGATGCATGTTTGATTCATATTTAACTCTTTAAATTCGTGTAATTAAGTGAAGAATACTACCCTTTATTCAATCGACTACCTTCTAGTTCGGAACCTCTATGACACAATTACCGCCAGCAAGTAACATCCCTAAACATGTACAATATTTACGTGTACTTGCACTTGGTTTTTGTGCGTTTATTTTCAACACATCTGAGTTTGTTCCAGTTGGCCTGTTAACTGGAATCTCAAATGACTTTAACATTTCACCCTCTCAAACAGGATGGATGTTAACTATTTATGCCTGGATCGTTGGTGTGATGTCGTTACCAATGATGTTGCTGACCAGTCGTATTGAGCGAAAGAAACTCTTACTTGGAACATGCTCAGTATTTATAGTCAGCCATGGCTTCTCAACGATTGCTTGGGACTTTAACAGCCTCTTAATTAGTCGCATTGGCGTCGCTTTTTCCCACGCAGTATTTTGGTCCATCACCGCATCTATTGCCATTCGCGTTGCCCCTCCTGGTAAGATGAATTTTGCCCTCAGTGTACTGGCAACGGGCACGGGTATGGCAATGGTGTTAGGGGTCCCACTAGGCAGATTAATCGGTCAACATTTGGGCTGGCGAATGGCTTTTGAAGTGATTGGTCTAGCAGCATTAGTCATTACCGCATTGGTATTTCGCCTACTACCGCCCTTGCCAAGCCTTACAAGCACTGATCTTACAGCCAAAGTAAAATCGGTATTCACGAACAAGCGGTTGTTCATCATGTATTTGTCTGTTTTTCTGGTATTCACAGCCCATTACGGTTCTTATAGCTACATTGAACCGTTCCTAATGGATTTTGGTAGAGTTTCCAGTAATTTAACCACTGTTATTCTGCTTACATTTGGTGTGTCAGGGATTATTGGCAGTACATTATTTAGTTACCTTGGCGAAAAGTACGGTGCTCAATTGATGATTGGTAGTGCTGTCGGTATGGCCCTATGTATGCTTTTTCTAGCCATTGCTTTAGCATCTGAAACGGCTCTGATTGTTATCACCGTTATTTGGGGGGCAGCTTTAATACTGACCTGCTTGGCCATGCAATCCAGAGTTCTGAGTATCGATACTAGTGCATCAGATATCATCATGTCGCTATTCTCTGGCATCATCAACATGGGAATCGGAGCTGGCGCACTGCTGGGTTCTATCAGCATAGAGCAAGTGGGGCTTGGTAATATAGGCTATGTCGCTTCAAGTGTTGCGTTTCTAGCAATATGGGTTGTGATCTATATTGCTAGAATGAATATCACACCTGTAGCAGTTAGCGGTGGTGGACATTAGGCGCCTTAGCACAGCAATGAGGCTTATGACGCGCATTAGCTCGTATGTTGTCGCTAATCTCCTGTGCCGCTCGGTATCTCCAACGCCACCAAAGTGATTTACAAGGCAGCACATTGAGAGCTGAAAGCGAATCAATAACTTCTTCAAACGTTATCAAAGAGGCATCATAGTGAAATACGATGATGCCGCTTGAATCATTGAGCTTAATTAATTCAACAGGGGTAATGTCGGTGAAATATAGCTCAACCAAAGGGATGGTTAAGCTATTCAGCCCAGTGAACTTTAAGTTGATTTTATGACGGTAAGCAGAATGCTTTATTGCAGACATACCACCTCCCTATTTTCCTAACCAAAACCACCAAATGATAAAAGCAATGGCAGCAAGCCCCATCAGATTTAGAAAAATCATGACTTCCTAGCTCCTTTCGTAGTTGAACTTGGTTTGTACCAACGCAATCGATTTGCATTAACGACAACTGTAATCGATGACAGTGACATAGCTGCACCTGCGACAACTGGACTTAGAAGCCAGCCCGTTAATGGGTATAACAACCCTGCGGCAACAGGGATCCCTAAGGAGTTATAACCAAACGCACCCCAAAGATTTTGTTTTATATTACTTAGTGTGGCTTTGCTGATTTCAATAACATTTGCGATATGGTTTAAATCACTACCAATCAGCGTAATATCAGCGCTCTCCATGGCGACATCTGTACCAGCACCCATTGCGAAGCCTACATCTGCTTGAGCTAATGCTGGCGCATCGTTAATACCATCTCCTATCATGCCGACCGTTTCACCTTTATCTTGTAATTGCTGAACAAAGGAGAGTTTATCTTGCGGCAACATATTAGCCTTGAATTCATCAATACCCACAGCTTTTGCAACAACTTCAGCTGTATCAGCATTATCTCCAGTGAGCATGATCACCTTAATATTATTCTCATGTAACTGTTTAATGGCAGCCTTAGCACTTGGTTTTATTTTGTCTTCAATAACAAAACCAGCCATCAGCTGTTTGCCTTTAGATAGATACACATGCGAACCCGCACTGAGCTCAAATTTTAAGTTGATAGTTATCCCTTTTTGCGTCATCAGCACAGCATTACCTAGCGCATAATCGATACCATCTATGGACGCTATAACCCCTTTGCCAGGTACATTGTCAAAGCTTTCAATCAATTGCTCTTCTGCACTGTCTGAGTACTCTAACAAGGCCTCTGCTAATGGATGGTTCGCTCCTGATTCAAGGCTTTTAATGATGCTTTTGATAGCATGCTCATCATCACCTATCAGCTTCACTTCGCTGACAGTTGGTTTACCCTCTGTAATAGTTCCCGTTTTATCAAGCACAATCGTTGTGATTTCACTCGCTTTTTGAAGTGCATCACCATTACGAATTAAACCGCCGTATTCAGCCGCCTTACCGACTCCGATCATGGTCGATATAGGCGTGGCTAACCCTAATGCACAAGGGCATGCAATGATCAAGACGGACACAGCTGCAACCAGCATGTGAACGGCCGCAGGTTGAGGACCGAAATTTAACCATGCCATCGCAGCTAAGATAGCTAAAATTATGACACTTGGTACAAAGACTGAAGACACTTTATCTGCCAAGCGACTGATCGGCGGCTTAGAGTTCTGCGCCTTACCTACCATGGTGATGATTTGAGCCAACAACGTATCACCGCCTACTTTTGTCGCTTTATATACAAACCGTCCATTTCCATTCACGGTTCCTGCAGAGACAGTGTCACCTTCAGTTTTTTCAACTGGGACTGGCTCACCTGTCAACATAGACTCATTGATAGAGGACTGCCCTTCTACAATCACACCATCAACAGGTAACTTATCACCGGATTTTATTATGATGTGATCATCAATCTTGATTGCTGAGATATGAACCGTATGTGTTTTGCCTTCTTGTATTACATTTGCTTGCGAAGGCTGTAGGTCTAATAGACGCTTTAGCGCCGCACTGGTCTTCCCTCGGGCTTTTACTTCTAGAGCCTGCCCCAAATTAATCAACCCTAAAATCATAGTGCTGGCTTCAAAGTACAAGTGTCTTGAATTAGCAGGAAGCCACTCAGGTAGTAAAACGACAGACATGGAATATAACCAAGCAGCACCAGTGCCTATTGCAATGAGAGTGTCCATATTGCTGTGGCGATGTTTAAAGGCACGCCACGCACTGCGATAAAAATGCTTTCCACTGTAATACATGACAAGCAACGAAATCGCCCCAACAACCCCCCAGGCGACTTGTTCTTCAGCTGTCGTTACCATCATAGAACCACCAAGAAGCCCCCACAGCATAAGCGGTATACCGATGACTAGGCCTGCAGCTGAAAAGCGTACCTTGGTGTGATATTCATCTAGCTCTCGTTGAGCTCGCTCATCCTGCTCTTTTAGAGGGTCTTTGATCTGCTCTGCTTCATAGCCAGCATTTTCTATCGCTTTTATTAATTCATTTGCAGGAGCTTGGCCTTGAACCTGGGCTGTTCGGCTTGCAAAGTTTACTTCTGCTTCCGTTACATCAGGCAGTGCTTTAAGGGCTTTTTGAATGGTATCGACACAGCCAGCACATGTAATTCCCCTTAAACTTAGCTGTACGGCAGGATCAGAAACCTTTTTCTGTTCAGGTTCTTTTGAGTGAACTCGCTCAGTTGAATTGATATTATCTTCAATTGATGTGCTTTTTTCACCAATTGAATAAATACCATCAAACTGATATCCCACATCCTGAACGATTGATTCAATATCGGATGCGTCTAAGCGTGATCGAACGGTGAGCTTTGATTCATTTGGCATACCTTCTACTTCTGCCATTGGGTCCATATCAATGATTTTCTTCCTGACCTTACTCACACAACCTTGGCAAGACATGCCTACAACTTTGTAGTGTACGGCTGAATTAGCAGGTTCATACTTTCCTTTAAACTGAAAACCTGCTTTGGCAACAGCCTGGCTGAACTGCTCTTTCGTCATGTCGCTCATTAAGACAATTCGGTCTTCTTTAGGAAAACCTTCAATGTCAGAAGCTGATGAAATGGATTGAATTTCATTGCGGAGCTTTTTGACGCAACCTTGGCAATTAAGCCCCTCTACACGATAAGAATTTTCTCGATGAGCTCGTTCAGTCATTTTTACCTCCATTTCCACAGCAGTCATCTGGCTTATTCCATTCCTCAATCAAGCAGCAAATGGAATGCCCATTAGGAACGCCATCCTGCATTTCATCCCAGGCAGATAAAGCAGCTTCCATTCTATGTAAATGCGATTGTAGCTGAGCAATTTGTTGCTTCACTTCTGGGACTTTTTGCTTTAAAAGATCTCTAACTAATGGGCACGGCGAGTCTCCCGAATCCGATTGCTCAAAGATTACCTGCACTTGCTTAAGGCTGAAACCTAACTCTCTAGCTTGCTGTATGAACCTTACTTTGCGTAGCGCTTCATTATCGTATTGATGATATCCATTTTCTGGGTTTCGATTCGCTTTTATTAAACCTTCTCGAGTGTAATGCCGAATGGTTTCGGGCGTTACATTGGCTGTATTAGCAAGTTCGCTTACTTTCATTGCAACCTCCGTAAATCAATTATGAGGACAGTTTAAAACCTTTGGGTAACACAAGGGTCAAGCAAATTTGAAAATAGGCATGTTTATTACAAGACAGTTGCTAGTTTGCAAAGTAGAGTAGAACAAAAATCTACTGCATCAATGAGTGATCTATGTTCTCAGCACTGTCCATGGCCTTAACCCCTATTCTGCTTTTAGGGGGATTAGGCATTTTTCTAACAAGACGAACAGAATATTTGGATAGCCCACAATTAGGTTCTCTTGTCTCAAACGTTGGATTACCTGCTCTACTACTGTCTTCTGTATTAAAAATGGACATGGATTTGGGGGGAATGCTTTCCATTGTGGCAGCCACCCTTCTGTGTCTAATGGCTATGCTAGTGGTTTCACTGATTTTTCTAAAAATCATGAAGCTGCCTTCACGCTATTACTTGCCGCCATTGGTAAATCCCAATACAGGTAATCTTGGTATTCCTGTTGCTTTTGCGTTATTTGGTGAAGAAGGCCTTACCGTTGCAGTGGTCGTAAGCTCTGTCGTGCAAGTGAGTCACTTTACATTGGGCGTGGGTTTTATGTCCGGCAGTTACCGGCCAAAAGAGCTTTTAAAAAATGGTCCAGTGGTCGCATTAATTCTAGGGGTGTTAGCCTTACTCTTTAATGTCTCACTACCTGCTCCGATATTAAAAACACTGGAAATGTTCAGTGCGATCACATTACCTATTATGTTAATGCTATTGGGTAAGTCTTTAGCGAATTTGTCCTTCAAACAAAGCAACACGCTTTACCGCGCCATCATTTTTGCTCTTTTTAGACCGTTTGTAGGGGCAGGGATTGCAGCGTTAGTTGTCCCTTGGTTTGCGTTCTCTGAGGTTGAGCAAGCTGCAATCATTGCTTTACAAGGTATGTCAGTTGCAGTCATCAGTTATATGTTAGCAACGAAATTTGATGGCCCTAAAGACGAGATAGCATTGATGATTTTACTATCATTGCCTGTTTCATTGGCCGTCGCAGCACTGGTTTGGTGGATGAAAATTGCTAATTAATAAAGACAGATAACTTTATTCTTCGTTTTTATCACTCCACCACTTCGACGTAGGGTGATACGGAACCATCCATGTTCAACTGGAGAATTGAGAACGGCATACTTTGCATATTTATTCCAATGCTTGTTGCTGATGGTAATGGTGCAACCAAACCTTTTGCGTTGGCTGGTGGATTTGCTAAAAATTCTTTTACGATAGCGGCAGGAATATTTCCTTCAAACAAGTAACCACTCTGAGATAAAGAAGTCTGACACGAACGAGCGTCTAGAGGGACTCCATAACTGTCTTTGATTTTTTCTAATGCGTTTGAAGAATGAATAACTGCGCTCATACCCTGCTCGGTTAATCCATCAACCCAATCGCCACAGCAACCACATGAACGGCTAATGTGGACATCGAGTGTATTATCTTTGGGCAAAATACTAGTTTCACTTGCACTGTATAGCCAAGGGCTTGGAAACAATAAGAACAGTAAAGAAAGTGTACGGATTACATTCATAGTCATGCTTAAAGAGTTGTATTATCTTTAAGATATTAGCAAGAATGTAGAGGGTGCATCTGCGTTAGTTTATTGAAATAACGTTTTTTCCGTAATAACCGAAACTTACAACAAACTGTGCACTGCATATAAGAAAGGGAGCAAAGCTCCCTTTCTTATATCGAATAGGTTATTTCTTAAGCGTCCAATTCACTTGGCGTCCAGCATAAAAAGGCACAATAGGTTCACCGGTTGGTAAATCAATTGATTCAGGTACTACCCACTCTTCACGTACTAGCGTAATGGTATCCGTGTTGCGCGGCAATCCGTAAAAATCAGCACCATGTAGGCTAGCAAAACCTTCTAACTTATCCAATGCATCTAACTCATCAAATACTTGCGTGTAAAGCTCAATAGCTGACCAAGCACTGTAGCAACCTGCACAACCACAGCCAGATTCTTTGCGATGCTGAGCATGTGGAGCAGAATCCGTGCCTAAGAAAAACTTAGACGAACCTGTTTTGACCGCTGCACGAAGCGCCTCTTGGTGAGTCGAGCGTTTTAGAACAGGTAAACAGTAGTTATGCGGGCGAATACCGCCATCTAGCATATCATTACGATTCAACATCAAATGCTGTGGTGTAATAGTCGCTGCTACACCATCACGTGCAGACATAACGAAATCAGCCGCATCCTTAGTGGTAATGTGTTCAAATACCACTTTTAAGTGAGGTATTTTCTCAACAATTTTCACTAGGTGCTGATCAATAAACTCTTTTTCACGGTCAAAGATATCAATGTGCTTTTGAGTGACTTCACCGTGGACTAATAAAAGCATGCCTTCATCGGCTAATGCTTCAAACACAGGGTAAAGGCTATCTAAGGAGCTTACACCAGCGTCAGAATTCGTTGTTGCACCAGCTGGGTACATTTTAGCCGCAGCAACACCCGCTGCTTTTGCAGCGCGAATGTCTTCTGTTGACGTTTTATCAGTAAGATAAATGGTCATCAAAGGAGCGAAAGAGTTCCCCGCTGGAATCGCCGCTTCAATGCGCTTACGGTACTCTACTGCTAATTGTGCATTGGTCACAGGCGGAACAAGATTGGGCATAACAATCGCTCGTGCAAAGCAGCGAGCAGTCGCCGGTACAGTTTCCTTAAGCATGTCGCCATCACGGAAGTGTAAGTGCCAATCGTCTGGACGAATAATCGTAATTTGATCCATCTTTAATCCTGCTTTTTAAAAAATATTATTTCAGTTAAACCTTTTTCCCCGATGGAATCGGGTCGTATGAGAAGAGGTTCCCCCCGCTAAGAAACCAAGGTCCTACATTCCAATACAAACCAGGTCGTAGGCAAATTTTTTTCAATAAAAAGCCGAGCATTGCTCGGCTTTTTTAAGAACTTAGTCTTTATTACGAGGACGTGGTTTACGGTCGCCACGGTCTCCGCGATCACCACGCTCTTTATTAAAATTACGTGGACGTCGGTCACCACGATCGCCTCGGTCGTTACCTTGACGACGGCGGTTACCGCCTGCTGGACGCTCACGCTCGAAGATTTTGTCATCGGCATTTTCAAGCATTGTTAGATCACAGCGTTGGCCACATATACGCGTCTTCGCTAGTTTGCCAACCGCTTGCTTACTCATATCAGCAGGTAGATCCACCGTAGCGAAATCCTCGAAGATTTCAATATGACCGATCATACGGCTGTCTAGATCAGCTTCGTTTGCGATTGCTCCAACGATGTTGCCCGGCTTAACACCGTCACGGTAACCCACTTTAACAAGGTAACGCTTCATCTCTATAGATGGGTTATCTTTCAGTGGCAGTGCTTCTTTAGTGATGTTACGAGGCTTACGTGGACCACGATCACGGTCACCACGTTCGCCACGATCTGGACGTTCACTGCGCTCACGAGGCTTGATCTCGATCTCTTTCAACAATAGAGGTGTTTTACCTTGAGCCATGTAAGCTAACGCAGCAGCTACTTTAGTAGGGTCTACTTCGTTTTCTTTCTGGTAGCCTTCCATCAATTCGATGAAGAAATCTAAGTCTTGGTTATCGATTGTGTCAGTGATACGTTGCTTGAAGCGAGTAACTCGTTGCTCATTGATGTCTGCCGCAGTTGGAAGCTGCATACGCTCAATAGTTTGACGAGTTGCACGTTCGATTTGTTGCAACATGCGGCGCTCACGGTGACCAACGAATAGGATCGCAGTACCAGAACGACCTGCACGACCAGTACGACCGATACGGTGTACATAAGACTCAGTGTCGTATGGAATGTCGTAGTTAACAACGTGGCTAACTCGATCAACGTCAAGACCACGAGCCACAACGTCTGTTGCAACAAGAATGTCAATCTGACCTTTCTTGATACGCTCAACAGTACGCTCACGTAGGTTTTGACTGATATCACCGTTTAAGGCTTCACAAGCATGACCACGTGCCGTCAATTTCTCAGCAAGCTCAACAGTTGCCGCCTTCGTACGTACGAAGATGATCATACCGTCGTGTTCGTTCATTTCTAGAATACGTGTCAACGCATCAAGCTTATGAAGACCACTTACTTGCCAGTATTTTTGAGTGATAGTCGTTGCAGTAGACGTCTTAGTTTGGATCTTAACTTCTTTCGGGTTGTTAAGATGTTGTTGAGCCACTTTACGAATGACACCTGGCATCGTTGCAGAGAACAATGCGATTTGGCGTGATTTAGGTGTGTGCTCCAGAATCCACTCAACGTCGTCAATGAAACCCATACGTAACATTTCATCTGCTTCGTCTAGAACAAGCGATTGAAGGCCGTCTAATTGAAGCGTCTTACGACGAATGTGGTCCATGATACGACCCGGTGTGCCTACAACTACTTGTGCGCCACGTTTAAGTTGGCGAAGCTGAGAGTCGTAAGACATACCACCGTAAATCGGTAGCACGTGAAAATCTGGAATGTAACGAGCGTAGCTCTGGAATGCTTCAGAAACCTGAATAGCCAACTCACGTGTTGGCGCCAACACCAATAATTGTGGTGCTTTATTTGCTACATCAATGCGAGATAGCAATGGCAGAGCGAATGCCGCCGTCTTACCCGTACCTGTCTGCGCTTGACCTAGAAGGTCATGCCCTTCTAACAAAAATGGAATACTTTGCGCCTGAATGGCAGAGGGTTGTTCGTAACCTAGTTCACTAACCGCTTTAAGAATTGGGGCGGCCAAACCCAGAGAATCAAAAGTAGGCTGAATATCAGCGTCAGACATGTAGATGGTAACCTTTAAATAGGATAAGAGACGTGCGAGGATTCGCACCGAAAAAATCAATCGCGAATTCTACTGCAAAATACACCGAATTGCTAGTTTTATTCTAAACAAGCAAATATGGGCTATATTTTTCTACTTCTTACCAGCGAATTTACGGGTGTGCTTTAGAGTCTAGCAGAATTGCAAGCCAACGCATCTTTTGGTTCGCTTCAAAAGCAAATTTTAAGATGATCGTTAATGGTATTGAGAGCAACATGCCAACCGGTCCAAATACCCACCCCCAAATCATCAAAGATAGGAACACTACCAAAGGTGACAACCCTACCCCTTTTCCCATAAAACGCGGCTCAATGAAGTTACCCATAACAAGATTCACCAATAAAAAGCCAGCGCCTGTCAAGAATGCATCAAAGCTACCCAACTGAACAAATGCTAAAAACATTGCAGGAATCGCGGCTATGATAGAGCCAATATTTGGAATAAAGTTCAAAAGGAATGCACAAACACCCCATAGTATTGGGAAATCAACGCCTAGAGCCCACACCCATATACCAATAAACAAGCCTGTGCCTATACTGATAAGCGTCTTGATCATTAAGTAACGATTTACTGTTGCAATAAAGCGATCAACCTTTTCCATCGAAGATGAGGCATCACCTAACGCATAGGTGAGTTTTTTAGGAATCTCTGCTGCTTCAAGCAAAATGAATACAACAATCATGATCACTAAAAAGACATTCGTCAGAACACTACCAAGGCTCGTTAACGTATTAGTAAACAGATTCATTAATGAGGAAGGATCAACGTAGCCTCGAATCTGCTGATAGGAAATATTAATGCCAAAGTTATTTAGCTGACTGAAAACACTTGCCATCTCAGTGCCAAAACGTTCTCGGTAAGTCGGTAATTGTTGCGAAAAATTATCTAAAGAAGCGGCAACCAAAAGTCCGACTGAACCCAAACAAGCCAAGATAAGCAGCACAATCAAAATGATAGAAAGCCAAGTTGGTACATTATAACGACGTAAAGTGTTTTGAAGTGGTGAGCAAATGATGGCAATAAACACTGAAAGCATAAATGGCACGACAATTTGCGACGCTTCTTTGAGGCCTGCAATAATCAAGATAAATGCAGCTATACCGACTAACCACTGTGTCGTACCACTATTTTGACTCATTTGTATTTCTTCTCCATTACATATATCCGTATTTAGTAGGGATAAATTCCCTGAGCGTAATCCACTAAATCTTGCAGCATCATTCGCTTACTATCCGATAAAGAGTCATCATTTGCTAGCGCCATAATACGCTTTTCAAATTCTTGCATAGTAATGCTCCCTCCTCCATCTTCTTGCAATAACTTGACACGACGGTGCTCTTCCCAGTCTTCACGCTGTTCGCTCGTTAATTGCTCTGGGTAATTTCGGGCAAGATAACGCATAAACATTTCAGGTAATCGTCGATCATCGAATGTTAATTCCAATTCCCCTAAAATCTCACTCGGGGTATTTCGTATTTCTTCCATACGAGTCTTATCGTCTCTAGAAAAGAAGCCACCACTGTAAAGCATCAAGTCAGGGTCTTTATCAATACTGTCAAATTCCTGCATGAACACTTGAGTCAATTTAGCCGCAAGGCCTGGACTCTGTCGTAGTAAAGAAAGATTGCTTCGGCAGATATCGCCATTAAGACCTAATCGCTTTACAACAGCTTCGTCTTTCAAAAAAGTGGCTGGCGCTACAGCAGGGCATTTATTTAAGTGGATCACTTTTAGGGGTAAACGCTCGACTTCACCAAGCTCATCTTTTGAGGAAAAGACTCGACGCTGGATTTCCTCAACACTCAATTCTAATAGCGATTGAGCATTCGCCATAAGGTCAAATACGATGACACCATTTTTATTGGTCGGATGAGGCGCAATCGGCGCTACGAAGGCTGCGAACTTCTTATCTTGACCAAACATCCCAGAGATATGCAAAAAAGGTTTCATACGTACTGGATCAACAAACTGTTGTAAGGAGCCTTTATCCCGCATAGAAAAGTAATAATCGAAAAGTTTTGGCTGCTTTTCTTTTATTAGTTTCGCCATGGCAATAGTGCCATATACGTCCGATAACGCGTCATGTGCTTGTTCGTGCAAAATGCCGTTAGCTTTTGTAAGGTCTTCAAGTTTGAACGAAAAGGAACCGTCTTCTTTTTTTGGCCATTCAATACCATCTGGACGCATTGCAAAGGTCATACGAACTAAGTCAATCACATCCCAACGAGAGCAGGCGTTTTGCCATTCCCTAGCATAAGGATCAATAAAGTTACGGTAAAAGCCATACCGAACTACCTCATCATCAAAGCGAAGGGTGTTATAACCCAAAGAACAAGTACCGGGAGTAGCAAGCTCTTGTTCTATTTTCGCCATAAATTCTGCTTCACATAGCCCTTCACGTATTGCATGTTGTGGCGTGATACCTGTTAAAAGGCAGGCTTCGGGGTGCGGCAAGACATCGTCGGCAAGCTTACAGAAAAGATTAATGGGCTCACCAATAGGATTAAAGTCTAAATCTGTACGAATTCCAGCAAACTGCATTGGTCTGTCTTTTGCGGGATTTACTCCCGTCGTTTCAAAGTCGTACCAAAAAAAAGAGGTAGTCGCACTATTACTCACAAATAAATCCTGTTTGGTTTTAAGAAAATGGGTATTATACGCATGTAAACAAGAACTTGGCGATTAAGGAACAGTTATGTCGACTCCAGCTCAATGTCCTTGCGGCTCAAAAGCGCATTACGAAATGTGTTGTGGAATGTACCACAATAACCCAGGTACGGCCCCTACTGCTGAAGCCTTAATGCGCTCACGTTATAGTGCTTTTGCGTTACAAAAATTTGATTATATCTCAATGACTCAAAAGTTAGAGTCTGACCCTGACCAAAACCCGGAAGACATATCTGATAGTAATGGCCGTACTCAATGGACCAGTCTGGAAATCCTCGATACCGTTGACGGGGGCCCCAAGGACAAAACCGGGATGGTCGAATTTGCTGCCCACTTTAAAGAAGGTAGCAATACTGGTCGCTTAAGTGAACGTTCATTGTTTGAGAAGGTTAATGGCGAGTGGTTCTATGTATCGGGCGAACATGAAATACAAGGACATACTCCATATGTTGCCCCTGAGAGTGCAAAATTAGGAAGAAATGATCTTTGTATTTGTGGCTCAGGAAAAAAATACAAAAAGTGTTGTGGTTAAGAAATTCTATAAACTGGTTAAGTTCGTGCATTTTCTGCCTTATGGTTTAATGTGCGAACAGCCAAACAGTGAAACTATTTCATTTCACCTTCTTGTTCCCATTTCTTCTTAACCATTCGAATTTTCGAGTCTTGCTTTATGAAACAATCAACTAATTTAGGGTCAAAATGTTTACCTGCATTATCGCGTAGATACTGGTAGGCTTCCTCAATAGGCCATGCTTTTTTATATGGGCGCTCCATAGTTAAAGCATCAAATACATCAGCAATGGCTACAATTCTCGCTGTCAAAGGGATTTCTTCACCAACTAATCCCGAAGGATATCCAGTACCATCCCATTTTTCATGATGGCCTAAAGATACTTCCGCAGCCATTTTAAAGAGCGGCGCATCACTATTACCTAAGATATCTGCACCTATGGTTGGATGTTGCTTCATTACCTCCCATTCTTCAGCGGTTAATTTTCTTGGGGCTTTGAGAATACTATCGGGGATACCAATTTTACCGGTATCATGAAGTGGGGCAGCTAAATGAATATTTTCAATACTTTGTTCATCCCAACCTAACGCTTCTGCCAAAACAGCACAGTAGTCAGCCATGCGCCACATATGGTTTCCAGTCATTTCATCATTGTAGGTACCAGCTTCACTTAACATTTTAACAGCTGAAGTAAGCGCTTCTCTTAATTGGTTCGTTCGCTGCTTAATGATAAACCGATTTTGTTTGTCTTGCTGCGCCAACGCCAAATGACTCGCCACTCTTGCTAGGGTTGTTAATGGCGCTACGGGCTTAGTTATAAAGTCTACAGCGCCAACCTCAAAGCCTTCTTGTTCATCCTCAATGGCAGTCATGGCAGTCACAAATATTATAGGGATATGAGACGTGTTTGGATTCTGCTTAATAGCTTCGCAGACTTGGTAGCCGTTCATTTCAGGCATCATTACGTCAAGTAGGATTAGGTCTGGCATTTGCGCCGCCACTATTGTCAGCGCCAATTTACCGTTTTTTGCGACCAGTACATCGTACTTGTCTTGCAAAATACCTTTCAAAATATGGATGTTATCAACATGGTCATCTACAACTAACACTTTGTATCGTTCAGACCTGTGATTGATACTATCTATAGATTCATCTAAATAATTCAAATCAATCATTTTTTGCCGCCTTACTACAACTCAGTTTTTAGCATTTTTAAATGACTTATTGCTAAATCATAGTCGTAATTATGAACGTCGGTTTGCACGCGCTTTAAAACATGCGCATGATCTTTACCTACTTGGCTCATAAGTGGATCGATATGATTGGAAACATCAGCTACACCCATTTCTAACTCTTCGATCAAAGTTTCAATTAACATTAATGCTTCACTACTAACAGACGATTCTTGATTTTTTTTCTCTAAGGCAACATTTTCATTTTGATGATTACATAGATAAGCCTCAATTCGAGACATAAGTTCATCTGCCGCTTCCGAAACGCGATTTATTTGAACGGTATGCGCCTTGTTACCGCTGTTGCCGCCTTCGGCTAGCTCTTTTTCTAGCTGAGCAATTTCCGATGCAAACTTATCTCCACCGATATTAGCAGCACTACCTTTGATACTATGTAGCTCATATGTCGTCATCGGCACATTAGTAGACTCTGAAGTAAAAGGAGCAAGTAATTTTACAAATCGACTCAACATATCAAGATAGCGCTGATGGTCACCACCTATTCGATATAAACCTAGATCTGAAGCGAATACTGGTCTATTTTCTGTTGAGCCGCTTATGACAGTATCGGCACTGTGTCCGACTAGCCATTCTTCTAACTTATTGAGTAACAACAAAGGGTCCAAAGGTTTCGTCAAGAAGTCTGACATTCCAGAATTCATTGCCACTTCCCTATCTGAATCTAACACGCCTGCAGTCAAAGCTAGTATTGGAGGATGTGCATCACCTAAATACTGAATGATCGCTTGAGTTGCTTCGAAGCCATCCATAACAGGCATTTGCACGTCCATTAAGATCAAATCAAATGACTCTTTTTTCACGGTTTCTAATGCTTCAGCGCCATTTTGAGCCACCACTACCAACACACCAAGCTTCTCTAATAATGCGCTGGCGATTTCCGCGTTAATCGGATTATCTTCTGCCAATAGAATTTTTTTACCAAGCAAGCTGTCGCACTCGTGATAACTTTGTAATGACTCATCAATAGAATGATGAACAGGAGCAGAACTTTGCGCATAACTGTTCAGTTTAGCTTTTGTCAAAAGTGACACTCTTCGCCATTGATTATGACCATGATGATGAGCCCCCCTCCCATAGACTAAAACCTGACCACTAAAATTACTGTTTAGTTTTTCTTTATCCTGTGTAGTCAAGTTCGAACAATGACTGTCACTGATTATGAGGTATTGTTGTTGACTGCAAATATGAACAAGTTGAACCAATTTGAATTTGACAGAGAAACAATCTAATAGACCAATTAACTCTCTATCCGTTTCTAATACACACAATTCCGCGTTTAGCTCTGTATTTACACTCACATCATCAGTTGACCGAAGTGGAATCTCTATATAGAAAGTTGACCCTTTTCCGATCAGGCTTTCAAAATAAATAGTCCCTCCCATCAGCTCAACGAGACGCTTTGAAATGCCTAACCCTAATCCAGTACCACCAAAAAGCCGCGTTGTGCTGGTATCTGCTTGACTGAAACCTTCAAATAGATCATTTTCCGTATCAATCCCTATGCCTGTATCCGTTACCTTGAAGCGTATCCCATTGTCATATCGCATCACGTCTAGAGATACACTGCCCTCATGGGTGAATTTGACGGCGTTACCCAATATATTCACCAACACTTGTTTAAGTCTGGTTGCGTCACCTTGTAAGGTATCCGGTAATAAAAAGTCTCTTCTGACAGTAAAATCTAACTGCTTTTCTTCTGCTGTAGTACGGCAAATCTGGTAGGTATATTCAAGAACATCATCTAATTGGAACGCGATCGATTCCAACTTAAGTTTTCCTGCTTCAACTTTTGAAAAGTCTAAAATGTCATTAATAATTAGTAGAAGGCTGTTAGCAGAACTTTGAATTTTGGTGACATAGCTTCGCTGTTTTGGTTGTAATTCTGTATCTAGGACTAAGTGAGACATACCGAGAATGGCATTCATTGGGGTGCGAATTTCATGGCTCATCGTAGCTAAGAAATCAGATTTAGCTTGTGTAGCAGCTTGCGCAGCCGTTGCGGTTTTTTGCAGCTCGTTCGCTAATTTCTTAGTCTGGTTGTAGTTTTTAATGCCCGAGGATACTTGCTTTATTAACATCCAAATAATAACTAGCATAATCAACGTTAAGCCAGTCACTAACATACCAAGATAATGGTAAAGCGTTGCCATGCTATTACGTTCAGTTACCTTGTCAGCAGATCGCCTTTCAAGCGCGCTGAAAACAACGGATTCAGTGGTTTCTAAAAGCTTTTCTACATGCCCAACTATTTTGCTTTTATCAATTTGACTAGGGCTTTCAACAAACAGCAATGCGTCTATGGCATCCATATGAACTCTTAATTCAGCACGATACGCATCTGCATGTTCTATGTCATTAAACAGATGTTTTAGTTGCCCAGCTGAAATTATATTCAAACGACTGTATAAAATATCAAATCTTAGCTGCGCTTCATCAAGACGTTCTCCCTCTTGATCGACACTTGGCGAATCAATAAATAAACGAACAGCATTACGAAACTTCAATGCTTCTCGATCAAGTTGGTAGGATGCCCACAGGGCATCCTCCTCTGCAGCCGATAGCAATTGCTTTTGACGTTCTAAAAGTTGCACATACAGCAATACGACAATAACCAAAAAGATGGCTGCAGCCGCAACTAATATCCCAATTAAACGTCCATGTTTATATTTAAGAAACGTCTTCATCTATTGTAACTTATTCAACCGTGATACTTTTCACCTGCCAAACTGATCGATTATGAATGACTTCATTGTTCAAAGAGGGATCTTTTGCGAATGGGTATAGAACGAAAATAGGTCCCTTGTCTCGAATCGACATTGGCTTGCCATTCATGTCCATAGCAAGCAAAACCTCATGATCGAAGGCATCTTGAGCAGGCACATTTGCACTGTAATCGTTTATAGCAGTTACTGACAAGTTTTTACCTTTTGCTCCTACCGCTTCGAGTAAAGCCTTTAGCGTTGGACCGTTAAAAGTATTAACACCTTCTGTCCAAGGTGTATCGGTTACCAGTTCTTGATTATCCAATGCTAACAACATAGAGCGATCAAACTGCGCTCCAGAAGCACTGTTAGTATGAGTAATATCTCCCGATACCGTTAATATGACACGCCCTTGTGGGGCTTCCAATGCCTGCGCAGCGCTTACAGAAAACAGGACACCAACAGCACTAACAAATAGATTTTTTCTTACAGCAGAAAACATAAAACAGCCCTCTAAATAAAGGTACAAAAGATTCATTAATATTTCCCAATACTATAGTTAGTAATGTGATTTAGTCATTGATAGGTTACTAATCTTTACGCAATCACAACCCAGTTATACGAAGCATGGAACGCATTGTGTACAAACATCAACCAAGAGGGCTTAATAAGCTTGCAAAACGGTTGCAGTCAGGCTCGACTAAACGTATCGTACAAATTACTGTAAGAAAATAACGAAGTTGTATATTGATACCTCACTTCCTTTGGTACGGATAGATTAATGAACTCCCTAACACTTGGTCCCCTTAATAGCGCCAACGGCGAAATCCAAATCCCTGGTTCGAAAAGCTTATCAAACCGCATTCTCCTTCTTGCCACGTTAGCAAAAGGCACAACTAAAATCACAAACTTGTTAGACAGTGATGATATTAAGCACATGCTGAATGCACTTAAAACCATGGGAGTAAATTATCAGCTGGAAGATGAAGGTCGCACTTGCATTTTAGAAGGTCTTGGCGGACCGATATGTGTTGAGAAGGCTGACCTGTTTTTAGGCAATGCTGGTACGGCTATGCGCCCATTGACAGCGGCATTGTGTCTCGGCACTGGCGAGTATCGTTTGCACGGTGAACCACGTATGCACGAGCGTCCAATTGGCGATTTGGTAGATGCGCTAATAGATCTAGGTGTCGATGTTCAATACGAAGATAACAAAGACTACCCTCCGCTTTTGATCAAAGCTAATGGTATCCAAGGTGGCGAAGTGTCTATTAAAGGCAATATTTCTAGCCAATTCCTTACCGCGCTTTTGATGAGTGCGCCATTAGCAAAGGGCAATTTAACCATTAAAGTTGATGGTGAGTTGGTTTCGAAACCATACATTGACATTACTTTATCTGTCATGAAACAGTTTGGTGTAGAAGTTGAAAACCAAAACTACGAAGCGTTTGTAATCAAAGGCAACCAAACTTATCAAAGCCCTGGCGAAATCATGGTGGAAGGTGACGCCTCCTCTGCTTCTTACTTTCTTGCGGCTGCAGCGATTGCTGGCGGAAAAATTAAAGTTCATGGTGTTGGTTCTGAAAGTGTACAAGGTGATGTCAAATTTGCTGAAGTGCTGGAAAAAATGGGCGCAAAAATCACTTACGGACCAACATGGATTGAATCGGAACGTGGTGAATTAAATGGCATCGATATGGATATGAACCACATTCCTGATGCTGCCATGACTATTGCGACAACGGCGTTATTTGCTAAAGGCCCGACAACAATTCGTAATATCTACAACTGGCGCGTAAAAGAAACTGACCGTTTGTATGCCATGGCGACTGAACTTAAAAAGCTCGGTGCGGATGTGGTAGAAGGTGAAGACTACATCACCGTTACACCAGTTGATGCGTTACAGCACGCGGCTATCGATACTTACAACGATCACCGTATCGCTATGTGTTTCTCTTTGGTAGCGTTTTCTGATACGCCTGTAACGATCAATGACCCTGGCTGTACATCAAAAACCTTCCCAACGTACTTTGAGTTATTCAATAGCATCACAGGGTAATCTAGATAAAATTTATTTAAGGCCAGCATCGCTGGCCTTTTTCATAATTATGCTAAACCACTGTTATTCATTCATTTTTCTTTTCCATGCTAGAATGCAAAGACTTACTTGAAGCGAAGAATGATTCAAATGTCTGCTCCACTTCCGTTAATTGACAACTTAGAACACTTGCCTAATCCATTTACACAGTTTCATGGTATTTTGGGACCTTTGCAAAACGACATCCCGCAACTTAGCAAAGTGGATTACCAGCGAGACTTACAATTAGCGCTTTGTTTTATTTACAGTTACAACGGTTCTCAAGCAACTTTTAATTCTTATCGTCGTGAAGTAGAAAGACTCTTGCTTTGGGCTTGGTTTGTCGTTGAATCACCGGCTCTGGCACTGCGCCGTGATCAAATCGAAGAATTTATCCATTTCTGTAATGCGCCACCAGAAGATTGGATCGGCACTAAAAACGTGGCTCGCTTTAAAAACAAAATGGGGGAACGCGTCCCTAACGATGAATGGCGTCCATTTGTTGCACACGTATCAAAGTTAGACTTTCGTAATGGCCAGGTGCCATTGTCACAGCAATACTCCCTATCGCAAGCTGCGATTCGTGCTACCTTCTCTATTTTATCGTCTTACTATGGCTTTTTAATGCAGGAAGAAGCGGTGCAACAAAACCCCGTCGCTTTGATTCGTCAAAAGAGTAAGTTTGTAAAAAAAGAAGTTACTCGCCGCCAAGTACGACGCATTTCAAATTTACAATGGGATTATGTAATCGAAACGGCTGAATTAATGGCCGAAGAAGACCCGGCAACCCATGAACGCACTTTGTTCATCATGAATGCACTACTGGGCATGTATTTGCGTATTTCAGAATTGGTTGCCGATGAACGATCAGCGCCGATTATGGGCGATTTTATCAAAGACGCCGATGGTAACTGGTGGTTTAAGGTTTTATCAAAAGGGAATAAAGAGCGCTTAGTCAGCGTATCGGATGAAATGCTCAATGCACTGATTCGCTATCGCCGTTTTCGTCAGCTCCCCGATTTACCAACGGTAGCTGAACAAACCGCACTTATTCCGAAAAATCGAGGACAAGGCGCCATGACCAGTTCACGCCAAGTGCGTAATATCGTGCAGCATTGTTTCGATCAAGCTTTCTATCGAATGTGTGATGACGGCCTAAAATCGGATGCTGAAGACCTTCGTGTCGCTACAGTGCACTGGCTGCGTCACACCGGCATTTCAGAAGATGTGAAAGTGCGTCCAAAAGAGCACGTTCGAGAAGACGCAGGTCATGCCAGCATGGCAACGACGGACCGCTATATTGATACCGAATACCGTGAACGCCACGCCAGCGGAAGAAAGAAATCGCTAAGACCGAGTTAATAAATTATTAACGTTTATTGAGTCGATTTCTTAGGTGCCACACCAACCAAATAAAGCACCATAACAAAATAGCAGACAGTCCAACGTATGCGAAAATACGTTGGTTGATGCCTTCAAGCTCCGGAGCTTTCATAGCCAAAAGAAATGCGGTAATCATGGATAAAGGCCGCAACAGCCAAACAGACGGAATGCGTCCGCCTATCATTAAAATGCGTAACCAGTTAGGCACGATAACTCCAAATTATTCAATGTAGTGGTTGATGTTATTTATTCCAACGCTCTAGGCTGGTTTCGTCACTCTTCTTCGCCTCAACCCACTCTTCTCTTTCTGGGGTGATTTCTTTTTTCCAAAAGGCAGCGCGGCTTTTTAAGTAGTCCATAATGAAGTCACAAGCAGCAAAGGCTTCAGCGCGGTGTGCAGATGAAACGCCAACGAAAACAATTTGATCATCGACAGACAATTTACCGACTCGGTGAACGACTTTGACATCTAGCAATGTCCAGCGCTGTTTGGCTTCGGAGACAATCTTTTCAAGATTATGTTCGGTCATGCCCGGGTAGTGCTCAAGCACAAAACTGGATTGCGCTGGATCATCACTAAAATCCCGTACACGGCCAACAAACATGACTACAGCACCGGTTTTATGGGCAATGCACAATGACTCGTAGAGCTCTTGGACGTTGAAGTCCTGTTCTTGAACGGCGATCATATTAGCCCCCTGTTACCGGTGGGAAGAATGCCACTTCACGCACTTTTTCAGGCTCAATCACATCATCATCGCGGGCAAAGTCAAAATCAATTGCGGCTTTAACCTTTTCTTCAAGTAATAAGGGCTGTTGAAGTTGCTCTGCTAGTTTTTCTTTCAGCTGACGAACCGTTAATTCACTCTCAATTTGAAGCTCTAGCTCGTCACATTTCATGGTTTCACGAAGAGATGCAAAGAAGACAATTTTCAGATTAGCCACGATTTGCACTCCAAGAGCCGCTTTTACCACCGTGTTTTTCTAGCAACGCGGTTTCACAAATCACGATGCCTTTATCGACCGCTTTGCACATATCGTAAAGCGTCAAGGCCGCAACGCTTGCGCCGGTTAGGGCTTCCATTTCAACGCCTGTCTTACCACTCAATGAGCAGGTACATAGGATTTCAATATGGCAGTCATCTAGCACATTAATATCCAAGGTGATTTTGGTCAGCATCAATGGATGGCACAAAGGAATGAGGTCGGGAGTTTTCTTCGCCGCTTGAATACCGGCAATACGGACTGTTGCAAGCACATCGCCTTTCGGTAGGCCGCCTTCTATCACTCTCTTTAAAGTATCTGGCAGCATTTTCACAACTGATCGTGCTGTGGCCATGCGTTTGGTTACGTCTTTATCACTCACGTCAACCATATGCGCGTTGCCGTTGGAATCAAGGTGGGTCAATGTGTCACTCATGCCATCTCACTTATACCAATTGTACTGTCAAAAAACGCCTAGTTTGGCAAAACCTCTGTACAAATCAAGGGTTAAGCGCCCGATAACTTTTTACTCAGACGTTATTGAGGCATAATGCTGTGAAATTGACGTAAGTTGACCCTATGAGCCTA
The DNA here is from genome assembly GCF_016461785.1 of Marinomonas ostreistagni. GTDB lineage: Bacteria > Pseudomonadota > Gammaproteobacteria > Pseudomonadales > Marinomonadaceae > Marinomonas > Marinomonas ostreistagni_A. The sequence goes on from NZ_JAEMUH010000014.1 coordinate 80,336, forward strand.
ATCGACGATTTTAATCTTCTTGAATTGCCAACCAATGCAACGGAGCAGGAAGCCAAAGCCGCCTACCGTCGTTTAGCACGTCGTTTTCATCCTGATAAAAACCCCGGAACGGATACTACCGAACACTTCCAACGTATTCATGACGCCTACCAAAATGTCTTATCGGCGATTAAACGCAGTCAAGGACAAGAGTGGAAGCCTTATGATTTTACTGAAAAAGCCACCTCTAAGAATACTTCAGGCTTTGAGCGTTATGAATTTGACAACGACGCCAAACAGCGCGAGTACGTTAAAGAACAACAGCGCGCCTACGAACAAATGAAACGTAGCAACGCTCAACAAGACCGCGTCCGAGAAGAAGCCTTACGCAACGCTCGAAGCACCTTGCATCAGCGTAGAATGAATGCACTGTATGAAGAGATGCGTAAAAGTGATGCCTCTCAATCTTTTCATAGCAATGAATATGAGACACAACATCAATCGCATCAAGACAGTGAAAAAGAGCCTTTTAATTCTGTCGATCAAGAAAGCTTCTTTGAGTCAAAAAATCAACATACAAATAACGCTAACATAGTCCCGTTTACTCGCTATGCAGCCAAAGCTGCTTTTGTAACCTGCACTTACTTAGCAACTTTTGCGATGGGGATATACAGCACGAACTATTGGAATGACATAATCAGTTCGTCCTCAGATGACGTGCAGGAGTACGTTGGCGGTCTGTATCCACAGTATCGTTTGGGCGAGCATTATACTCTTGATAGCACGAGGCTGTTTACGGAACCGAGTGTTGCTTCAGACATTAAGCAAACCATCCCTGTCATGCAATCTGTCGATGTCATTCAGGCACAAGGCGATTGGTTCACCCTGAGCTTCAAGGGGATCACTGGTTGGTCAAAAGCAGAAAACTTTGGTTTCGGTACAGCCGAACGAGCCCTGCAAACAGGTTGTGTCGGCCATCCCGGTGTCGCCCCTATTCATGGTGAAATCATTGGTCATGCCGAAGGTACAAGTCGCCTTAGAATCATTAATCAGCTATCCGAATCGAGCATGCTGACCTTTCAATCTTTAGAAGGCTTACCTCCCTTTTCAATTTATCTTCACGCTAACCAACCTTTTGCCGCCAACTTTATCCCAAAAGGAAGCTATCGGTTGGTGTTAGAGACAGGTTCACTGTATCATCACGCCTGTCAGCGTTTCCTATTTAATGAGCAACAGCGCACTGTGCTAGAACAAGTCAGTTTTGCCAGCACGGAACAAACGCTTAGCTTGAGAAACCTAGATACTCCGTAATCTGATAACGTAAACGAGTTACCATTTCATGCTTAGCAATATTCGCATTGTACTGATCAATACCTTCCATCCTGGCAATATCGGCGCTATCGCACGCGCTATGAAAAACATGGGGTTAAGCAACTTATATTTGGTTGATCCAAATGACTACCCATCAGAAGAAGCGACAAGCCGTGCGGCCGGTGCTGTAGATCTGTTAGAAAATGCGACCATTGTGAACACTCTTGAAGAGGCGATTTCAGACTGTAGTTTAGTAATTGGTACCAGCGCCCGCCATCGTACCTTTCAGCTGCCGATCATGAACGCCCGCGAATGTGCTGAGACGGTTATCCCAGAAGCTAAAGAGCACAATATTGCGATTTTATTTGGCCGTGAAACAATGGGACTTTTAAATGAAGAAATCGCCCAGTGTCATCGCCAAGTCTACATTGATGCAAACGATGAATACCCTGTCCTGAACATTTCTCAAGCGGTACAGATCGTGGCTTATGAAATTTGGATGGCTCACCAAAATGAACAGATTCATGAGAAGGTTGTGCCTGAGTACCCGCGTAAAAAAGAAATGGACTTGTTCTACGAACACCTTGAAGAAACGCTGTATGGCATCAACTTCGTCGTTCGCAACCACCCAGGTAAGGTACTCGACAAACTTAAGCGCTTCTTCAACCGCTCACGTCCCGAGAAGCAAGAATTAGGTATTTTACGTGGTGTTCTAGCCGCGGTCGATCGTGAAGCTGGCCTGAATGAAGGCATGAGTCACGAGGCGAAGAAAACCAAAGAGCAGGAATAAAACTAACTTGCCATTCTACCTTATTCCAATCAGGGAATCTGTGTTTGAATCGAAGATGTAGGACCTCGGTTTCCGAGGGATAGCAGCTTATCCTGCGCACAGCGCAGTCCTACAATCAAAGGCCAGATTAAGTTATCAGTAGATAACATACGGTATATACGTCTTATTTCATTTCTTCAATGACTGCCAATTTTGCTTGTATAAATTCCGAGTGCTGCATAAATAAGAGTTCGCTAATTTTTCGAATTCGATGATCTTCGTGAGCATCAAGCTTGCCATCTGCATAGGCTACTCGCCATAAGCATTTCAATAATTCAAACTTCTGTTCTAAATTCGCCTGTTCGTTGATCACTTTTGTGAACTGGTAGGCGTCGTTAGCATCATGAATGGTACTTTTTACTTCATCAAATAAACGATCAACATCCTCACCTAAATCGCTTACAGATTTGATTGCATGTTTTGCTGATTGCTCTTCATCAGGATGTATTTCATCATCGGCTATCACTACCTCAAGTAACAGTGCAGCAACTGCTTTTTGATAGCTAATTGGATCAACGATGGTTTCAGTTGAGCTAAATAATTTTTTTAACGCATTAATCATGGAGAAACCTTAAGCCTTGTTTTTAACGCCTCAATAAGCATATTAGGGAATTGGCGATAGTCCAAATATGGGCTCCAAATACATGAACCCGAAATATAAACAGCATGCTTACCACATACAATTTGGTCTGCATCATGCGGAATGGGCAGTTCCTCGAGAAAAGTCTTACCTACGATAACAGAATACTCGCCTTTCAAAGGTAGCTCATCGGCACTGAAGCAAAGCCTCGCCCTTTCCCATATATATTGATCCCTAACTATACGCCAATCCTCACCCGGCGCAGTAAGCAACTTTGCAATGATTGTGAGTATTTTGCGCCAATGGTTGCCATTCATGTCAATCAACAACTTGGGGGAGCAGTTCGAGTAATGATCCATGTGCTCTGGTAGGATGGGGGTATTTGGTAATAAGAAAATCATTCTTCACATTTTATATTTGTTAACTAAGTAAATTCTAACTTCCTGCACTGTAATTTTCTGCATGAAAGCTAGTAAAAATCTTTATATTAGATTATTCTTATTTAAATAATTTTACGCACGAGGTTTATACTATGGACGCATTTTTAATGCCCCTGATAGGTGGCTTACTTATCGGTCTCACTACGGCTGCTTACCTACTCCTTACAGGCAAAGTAGTCGGTATAAGTGGCATTCTGGCGCAAGCTTTGTTTAGTAAAGATCGATTCCTACCTTTTTTGTTTGTGATAGGCCTGATCATTGGTGGTAGCGCTTATGGCATTTTGGTAGAGCCATCTCAGCCCTTCCCTGAAATGAGAAGTCCATTAATATTGATTATATCAGGCCTCTTGGTGGGCTATGGAACACGTTTAGGAAGTGGCTGTACCAGTGGTCATGGTGTTTGTGGTATTTCTCGTCTATCACCACGCTCTTTGATTGCCACAGCGGTGTTCATGAGTACCGCCATCATCACTGTTTTGTTGACTAAGTAGGAGCTGTCCGTATGTACGCAATCATCACATTTTTTACCGGCCTTCTATTTGGACTTGGTCTTGCTATATCTGAAATGACTAACCCTTCTGTCGTTATTGGTTTTTTAGATATATTTGGGAATTGGAACCCGTCTTTAATTTTTGTAATGGGCGGCGCTGTTGTGATTGGGATGATTGGTTACATCATTCGCAATCGACGAACGCAGCCGTGGTTAGCCGATAAATGGTATGTCCCAACCCGCCGCGATATCGATAAGAATTTGATCCTCGGCGCTGCGCTATTTGGCATCGGCTGGGGGCTAAGCGGTTACTGCCCAGGCCCAGGTTTAACAGCTCTTACCAATAATCCAATGGAAGGTGTTTACTTTGTCGGCGCCTTGATCGCAGGGTCTGCACTTTTTCACTTTCAAAACCATCGCAATAATGGTTAGAACTCTATAGACTAAAAGGCTCTTCGGGGCCTTTTTTTATACCCAAAAAAAGATAAAAATTTACTTGACGTGAAGTACATTGCGTCTTAAATTTCGCCTCGCGTCGTTGCTGAACATATTCCGCACCGCTTCAACTGCTGCGCTAGTCGCTTAAGGCCTAATACGCCGGATAAGTAACAGCCATAAGTAGGATGGGGGGAGGTAAAGGCGTATTTTTCGGATTATGTTTTCTCAAAATAAGGAGCAATGCGCCATGTCAATGATGCCTATTGATGTACATTCTTTTTACACACCTGATCAATTCAAACGCTTAAAGTCTTTGGCTGACACAAAGGAAACCCCTTTTGTTGTGATCGATACTAAAATGATCGACGAAGCGTACACTGAGTTGGCAAAAGGCTTTCCAACAGCTGATATTTTCTACGCCATCAAGGCCAACCCAGCGCCAGAAATTTTAACGCTTTTACGTGATCGCGGATCAAACTTTGATGTTGCATCCCGCTACGAGCTAGACAAGTTACTTGCCATTGGTGGCGTGAAACCTGAGCAAGTTAGCTACGGCAACACGATCAAAAAAGCTCAGGACGTTCGCTACTTCTACGAGAAAGGTGTACGTATGTTTGCAACCGATTCAGAAGCTGACCTTCGTAATATTGCTAAAGCGGCACCTGGTTCACGAGTTTACGTTCGCATTCTGACAGAAGGTACTGTATCTGCTGATTGGCCACTGTCTCGCAAATTTGGTTGTCGCCCTGACATGGCCATGGATCTGTTGATTTTGGCTAAAGAACTAGGTTTAGAACCATACGGTGTATCATTCCACGTAGGTTCTCAGCAACGTGATATTGGCGCATGGGATGCAGCGATTGCTAGCGTTAAAGTGATTTTTGAGCGTCTAAAGAGTGAGGACAACATCACTTTAAAAATGATCAATATGGGTGGTGGCTTCCCTGCGAACTACATCAGCCGTACTAATGATCTGGCTACCTATGCTGAAGAAATCACTCGATTCTTGGAAGAAGACTTTGGTGATGATATGCCGCGAATTATCCTAGAGCCAGGTCGCTCTTTGATTTCAAATGCGGGCATCTTGGTAAGTGAAGTGGTATTGATTTCTCGTAAGTCACACACTGCACTTAACCGTTGGATTTTCACTGATGTTGGTAAATTTTCAGGTTTGATTGAAACGTTGGATGAGTCGATCAAATACCCTATTCATGTTGAGAAAACAGGGGAACTTGAAGAAGTGATCATTGCAGGCCCAACATGTGATAGTGCCGATATTATGTACGAGCACTACAAATACGGTCTACCTTTGAACCTTGCTATCGGTGATCGCTTGTACTGGTTGTCTACAGGTGCTTACACCACTACTTACAGTGCAGTAGAGTTTAACGGCTTCCCTCCGCTAAAATCCTACTACATCTAATACACTTACCTTGAATTAGGTAACAGACCGGCCCCCTGTGATGTTCCAACATTACAGGGGGCCGCTTTGTTTATGAGGCGTGCGAGCGGAGCCCCCTCGTTTACTCAATCTGGCCTTTGATTGTAGGACTGCGCTGTGCGCGGGACAAGATATTTTCCCTCGGAAACCGAGGTCCTAAAACTACGATTTAAATGCCGCCATCCCCGATTGAATCGGGTCGTACGAGCTGGCTCCTGTTTGCGATAGAGACATCTCCGTATGGCGATTGTTGATCAATACCTATAAGATACCTTAACGATCATTTCATCTAAGGATTATTTGTGTCTCTTAAAGTCTCTCAATTAGCCGTTTACCCTTTAAAATCTTGTAAAGTTGTTCCATTGAACTCATCTAGGGTCACATTATCTGGATTAGAGTTTGATCGACGCTATATGTTAATTGATGAAAAAGGGCTATTTTTAACGGCGCGAGACTACCCTGCTCTAACACTTATCGAAGCAAGCATTACTGGTACTACGCTTTCCTTAAGCCACCCACAACAGTCTGTCGGTATCTCGATCAATCCAGATCAATTTGATGATCACTACATCGACGTTGAAATCTGGGAAACTCCCGTGCGAGGGCAATTAACCAGCAGCGAATTTGATACTTGGTTTAGCGAATTACTAAAACAGCCCGTTAAACTTGTCTATTTTGGTGATCAGTCCGAGCGCTTTACAAGTCGCAGACCGGATCTCCCTGTTGCATTTGCTGACGGCTACCCTTTTCTTTTGACTACCGAGGCTTCACTTGAAGACCTAAACAACAGCGGCCCTCAAGTAAATGAGATGGAACGTTTTCGACCAAATATCGTCATCACTGGCAATGAACCCTTTGCCGAAGATACTTGGAAGAGAATTCGAATTGGCGATGTGATTTTTGAAAATGTTAAACCATGCGAACGCTGTATTTTTACCACATTAGACCCGAAAACTTCTGAAAGAAGCCGTAAGGGAGAGCCCCTTAAAACACTTGCCAAGTTTCGCTTAATCGCAAAAGAAGGTGTTACGTTTGGGGTGAATTTAGTCGCTGAAAACGAGGGAAACATCAGTGTAGGTGATGAGGTAGAGATATTAGAGTTTCAGCCCGCATACCCTTACAAAGATAAGCGTTAATAAATTTTAACGACATCTAATAGTACTTTAAGTAGCAAACGATTACGGTTTGCTACGAAACTCTAAGTAAATTACATGGCTAAACCTCTACAACAGACATAAGCTTTAGTCAAAGGGAGGTGATTGTCATGAATACAGTCAACACTAAAAACTGCCCTTACGATCTCACAGCAGATACGTTAAAGACAGGATCTATATTTGGAGCCCTCAGCGCTTCGTCCATTGATTACTTAGTGAATCGTGGAAAAATGCTTCATTTAAAAGAAAATGAGCAGCTTTTTGGCGATGGTGATAAAGGTGACAGTTTTTTTATTATTATTGAAGGCGCTCTAAGCTATTACCGAGACCAAAGCGACGTATCATCTTTAATTCGACGGGTGACATTTGGTCAAGCATTGGGATATGTAACAATGATCTCTTTGTCTTCGAGAAATGGTTATGCTGTCGCAGATTCTGACGTCGTACTATTGGAAATTGATTACTCAGTATTTGGTGAGTTCCATGATCAGTTCGCGTTTGATTTTGGAATCTTAATACTAAACTTATCAAGAGATATGGCACGCAACATACAAATATTGAGCCATACTATTGCCGACGCTGGAATCAGCGTCGACCTTAGCAAACACTAAAGAGTTATTTTTCAGCAGCTACCACTGAGATCTCAACCAACAACTCTGCTCGCGCTAGGCGTGCTTCAACACAAGCACGCGCTGGTGCATGGCCTTCTGGAACCCAGGCATCCCAAACCGCGTTCATAGCCGCGAAGTCTTTCATATCACGAAGGTAGACAGTCGCGGAAAGCATATGTTCACGACTGGAACCAGCTTGCTCAAGCAATGCATCAACTTTATCTAGCATAGTTTGAGTTTGCTCAGAAATATCAGTATTCGCATCCGCAGCAACTTGGCCACATAAAAAAACCATGCCGTTATGCTTAACAATACGGCTCATACGCTGACCTACTTCTTGACGCTCAATCGCTGCCATGACTACTTCTCCAATAGTTAAAAAAGCTATAATAACAATCTAAAAGCAGTTTATCTGACTAAATTATCAAGAAAATACAGAACCATATGCTTAGTATTCTCAGTATCTTGGTAGCACAAACCCAATCCAGCGGGGAAGTTGAGTTTAAATCGTAGATGTAGGACCTCGGTTTCCGAGGGGTAACAGCTTATCTCAAGCACACCGCGGCCCTACGATCAAATGCTATATTAACCGCTCGTATGACCCGATTTCATCGGGGATGATGAGCCTGAATCGCCATGCGGAGATGGCTCGTGCGATTAGAACTCCAAGCCTTTCTGGGCTTTAATGCCTCGCTTGAATGCGTGTTTGATTTCTTTGATTTCACTGACGGTATCAGAAAGCTCAATTAGCTCATCGCTTGCACCACGGCCTGTCACGACAAGGTGCTGCATTTCTGGACGTTCCATTAGTGCTTTGAGCACTCTATCAGCTTCAAGATATTCGTAGTGAAGTAAGTATGTAAGTTCATCTAACACAACAAGATCATAGCTTTCATCTTGAAGTAGCTGCTCTGCTTTCTCCCAAGTCAGCTTAGAGCTTTCGATGTCTTTCTCACGGTTTTGGCTCTCCCAAGTAAAACCAGTTTCCATGATGTGCCAAGTGACATTTGGATGAGACTTAAAGAAATCAATCTCACCAGTGTTCCATTCGCCTTTTAGAAACTGCACAACACCGACCTTCATATCATGACCTAATGCGCGGGCAACCATGCCTAATGCGGAACTAGACTTTCCTTTACCATTACCTGTAAGCAGTACAAAGGTACCCTTTTCTTCTTGGGCCTTAGCAATTCTCTTGTCGACATGCTCTTTAATTTTCTTCATGCGCTCTGCATGCTTTTCTGGGTCATGAATTGCTTTTGCCATATTATTAAAACCTCTCAGACTGAAGCTTCAAACTCTCCAGCCATAAATTTAATATATTATTTATGATTAATTTCTTTTCATCCCAAATGCGCGATGCAAATGTGCCACTTAATACAAAAGATATGTTCACTTCTGTTTGCGTTGCGCTAATTGATGAAAATTTGATTTGCCATTGCTCTGTATGCCTAACAAGACAATGACGGAAATGCCCTTCTAATACGAGTAGATTACCTGGATTAGATTCGATGACTTCAAGTCTTGAAATGTATGGCCCGCGAAGAGATTGAAATTTTATAGTTTGAAGCGAACCAGTTAGGAAACCAAAGTCAGAATTTAACGATTGAATCGCATGATTCCAACTCTCTTGGTCGGGCAAGGTGAAAAGATCCCAAGCCATTTGGCTTGAGATCTTAAGTTGAATGTCCGCTTGAAGACTGAATGGCGAATTAAATTCGATCATCCTCTGGGTCGTATCCTAGGTTCGGGGCCAACCAACGCTCGGCATCATCTTTTGACATGCCCTTACGCTCTGCGTAGCTATCTACTTGATCAGGACCAATTTTACCGACACCGAAGTAGTTACTTTCTGCGTTGCCAAAGTACCAGCCGCTCACCGCAGCGGTAGGTAGCATCGCGTAGCTTTCAGTGATTTCCATACCCGTGTTTTTAGTAACATCCAGCAACTCCCAAAGCTTGTCTTTCTCAGTATGATCAGGACATGCAGGGTACCCTGGAGCAGGACGAATGCCTTTGTAACGCTCTTTGATTAGCTCTTCGTTCGTTAGCGATTCATCAGGCGCATAACCCCATAGTTCTTTACGAACTTTCTCGTGTAGGTATTCCGCAGTGGCTTCTGCTAGACGGTCTGCTACGGCTTTGATCATGATTGAGTTGTAGTCATCATGATCCGCCTCGAAGCGTGCAACGATCGCATCGATACCAAAGCCTGCAGCACAAGCAAAAGCACCGATGTAATCGTTACCCTGCTCTTTGGTTGCCACGAAGTCAGAAAGACACTGGTTGTATTTGCCCGGTGCATTGAGCTCGTTTTGGTTACGTAAGAAGCTTAGGGTCATGACTTCTTCAGTACGTGATTCGTCTGTGTAGATTACCACGTCATCATGGTTCACTTGGTTTGCTGGGAATAAACCCACGACCGCTTTCGCGTCTAACCAACTTTCTTCGATTACCGTTGCTAACATAGCTTTGGCATCTTCAAACAAGCGTGTCGCCTCTTCACCAACGACTTCATCCGTTAAGATGCGTGGGTAGGCGCCGGCAAGCTCCCAAGTTTGGAAGAATGGCGTCCAGTCGATGTAGTTTTGCACTTCATTGAAGTCGATATCTGTTGTATCAAAGACTGTGACACCCAATTTCTCTGGTGTTTTGATGTTTGAGAAATCCACTGGTGTTTTATTGAGACGCGCCTTATCAAGTGATACACGACGACCCGCTTTAGCACGATCTTTAAAACGAATACGTGTCTTCTCGTAATCGTCTTTGATTTCAGCAATGAACTTAGCATGACGCTCAGCATCTTTAGTCAGTAAGTTACTGGCAACACTTACACTTCGCGAAGCATTAGTAACGTGAACTACTTGGTTGTTCTTGTAGTTCTGCTCAATCTTAACCGCAGTGTGTGCTTTAGAGGTTGTCGCACCACCAATCATGACAGGAATAGTAAAGCCTTGACGCTGCATTTCTTTGGCAACGTGTACCATTTCATCTAATGATGGCGTGATTAGGCCAGACAAACCGATAATGTCTGCATTTTCCTCTTTCGCGGTACGTAAGATTTTTTCAGATGGCACCATAACACCAAGGTCGATGACTTCGAAGTTGTTACATTGCAGCACTACACCAACGATGTTCTTACCGATATCGTGTACGTCACCTTTTACAGTGGCCATAATCACTTTACCGGCACTAGAAGAGCCTTGCGTTTGATTACGAGCTTTTTCTTCCTCGATAAACGGCATTAAGTAAGCCACGGCTTTCTTCATAACACGTGCTGACTTAACGACCTGAGGCAGGAACATTTTGCCGGAACCAAATAGGTCACCGACCACACCCATACCATCCATCAAAGGACCTTCGATTACTTCTAAAGGACGGTCAAACTGTTGACGTGCTTCTTCGGTATCTTCATCGATAAACTCAGTGATACCTTTGACTAAGGCATGTGTCAGACGCTCGCCAACCGGCAAGCCACGCCACTCTTGTGTTTCTTTTTCAGCTACTTCGCCAGTACCCGCGAATTCACCGGCCATGGCTAAAAGGTTGTCTGTCGCATCTGGTGTGCGGTTAAGCACAGCATCTTCCACCGCATCACGTAGACGCTTAGGAATGTCTTCGTAAACGGCAAGTTGACCTGCGTTTACAATACCCATGGTCATGCCGTTTTTGATTGCATGGTATAGGAACACCGCGTGGATCGCTTCACGAACAGGGTTGTTACCACGGAACGAGAAGGATACGTTCGATACGCCACCAGAAATTTTCGCGTATGGCAATTCGCGCTTGATATCACCCGTCGCTTCAATGAAGTCTAAGGCGTAACGGTTGTGCTCTTCGATGCCTGTTGCGATAGCAAAGATGTTCGGGTCAAAAATGATGTCTTCTGGTGGGAAGCCCACTTTGTTTACCAACACATCGTATGAACGGCGACAGATTTCGATTTTACGCTCTCGTGTATCTGCCTGACCTACTTCGTCAAATGCCATTACGATAACCGCTGCACCGTATTTCATCAGCAGTTTAGCTTGTTCGATGAATTTTCCTTCACCTTCTTTCAAGCTGATCGAGTTAACAACACCCTTACCTTGAATGTTCTTAAGGCCCGTTTCTAGAATTTCCCATTTGGACGAGTCCAACATGATCGGCACACGAGAGATATCTGGCTCAGAGGCGATCAGTTTCAAGAAGCGCTCCATAGCGGCTTCTGAATCCAGCATCCCCTCGTCCATGTTGATATCGATGATTTGTGCACCGTTTTCTACCTGTTGACGCGCAACATCTAGCGCTGTGTCGAAATCACCCTCTTTGATCAGGCGTTTAAACATCGCAGAACCCGTTACGTTGGTACGCTCACCGACGTTAACAAATAAACTTTCATCGCTGATGTTAAATGGCTCAAGACCAGATAGACGACATTCTTTTGCAATCTCAGGGACAACACGAGGCGTCGCCTCTAGAAACGCACCGGCAAAGGCTTTGATGTGGCTTGGCTCCGTACCACAACAACCACCAATGATGTTCAAGAAACCGGCGTCCACCCAAGATTGAATCTCTTCCAGCATTTCTTCAGGCGTTTCATCGTATTCACCAAACGCATTTGGCAGACCTGCGTTAGGGTGCGCAGATACGTGGGTGTCAGCAATATTTGAAAGCTCTTCGATGTACTGACGTAGATCTTTTGGCCCCAATGCACAGTTCAAACCTACAGAAATAGGTCGAGCGTGGGAGATTGAGTTCCAAAAGGCTTCTGTAGTTTGACCAGAAAGTGTACGACCCGATGCATCGGTTATCGTACCAGAGATCATAATTGGGTAACGAACACCATGATCTTCAAAGTACTGAAGCGCAGCAAAAATAGCGGCTTTGGCATTTAGGGTATCGAAAATGGTTTCGATTAGAAGCAGGTCGGAACCGCCTTTAATCAAGCCATCAATGGAAACCGTATACGCTTCCACTAATTGGTCAAATGACACATTACGAAAACCTGGATCGTTTACATCCGGCGAGATAGTGCAAGTTCTGCTAGTAGGTCCTACCGCACCCGCAACAAAACGTGGCTTGTTGGGGTTCTTGGCAGTATATTCATCGGCCGCTTCACGCGCCAGTTTTGCAGACTCATAGTTAATCTCGTAGCTCAAAGACTCCATATGGTAGTCGAGCATCGAGATCGAGTTAGCATTAAAGGTGTTAGTCTCGATAATATCCGAGCCAGCCTCTAGGTACGCCGAATGGATGGCCTTAATAATTTTAGGTTGAGTCAATGACAGTAGGTCATTGTTGCCTTTAAGTTCACTGTGCCAGTCACTGAAACGCTCGCCTCGATAATCCTGCTCCTCAAGCTTGTAGCTTTGAATCATGGTACCCATACCACCATCCAAGATCAGAATATTATCCTTTAAACGATTCTCAATAACTTCATATGAATCAGACTGAACCACTGCCACTACCTCTATATTTGAATGCGAGCCTAATATAACAAACTCATCACGCAAGTTGTTGAATTTTAGTAATGCTAAGATGAAGGATTGTGAAGTGATGGCGCAATTGAGCAGATTTCAGCTAAATTGCGCCATGATTGAATTGCTTAACAATGGCAGTGCTGGGTATTAGCTTCGCTTACCGACTTTTCCACCAACAAAACCAATTAACAGGCCACCTAGGATAGCAGCCAACCAGAAACCGTATTTGCCCAGCCAATCATTAGATATCAGCTCAACGCTTTGGGCATCCCGATAAACCTTTCGAAGTATCATTTGGCCATCGTAGTTAACGGCTTGGGTAACCGAAACATTCATCGTAGCATTAGGTCGCTCATTCAGACCACTTAGGCGCCAACGAAAATTCAGTTTGCCTTGATTAACCGTTGCCTCAGCCTCAGACGAACTCATCATACTCAAGGCACTGTCCGTAAAAAGTTCCGCAAAATAGGTTTGACCTTGCACCGGCTGATCAACCGTCGCAGAGAGCTGAATTTCAAAAGTATCGTGGAGATTAGCGGAAGTTGGCAGCGTCCAACGAACATCGGATAACTCACTTTTCAACTGTTGTTGCAAAGACAGAACCGCCCCTTCAAAAGGTATCAAGTTATTAACTTGGTTCTCTAGGCGAGCCTTTTCTTCCTGTTGCTGCTGAGACTGATTTTCTAATTGTTGCACGCGTTCACTGGAGGCAGCATAACGCTGCTTCAATTCTGATAACTGGGCTAAAACGGCATCTTTTTCTGCAGAAGTATTCTGGAGAGTTTGTTGAAGCTGTTGTGCATTTTTCTCACTAACTTCTAACATCTCCTGAACAGTCTTGATCTCACGGTTTAGCGCCGCATTTTCAGCCACTGCTTCGCGGTACTTCATCTCAACACTAGACAGCTGATTACCTAAATCATCTTCCTGACGAACAAGCGCTTGCTCTAATTTCTGAACATCATTTTGATAGTTTGAAATTAAGCTATTTTGCGCATTGAGTTCAGCTTTTAGGCGGGAGATTTGGGATTCTAATTGCGCCGTGTCTACAGTATTACTTCCATCAGAATTTTCTGAGGCACTAATAATGGATCCATTGCGATTTAAGTTGGCATTCTCTGCTTGCAGAGTATCAATCACATTACTTTGAACACGTATCTTATCCCAAAGAACTTGATGCTGAGCTCTTGCTTCTGATAAAGCACCACCCAACGTTAAATTTTCCTGTTTAATGGCATTAAATTCACTTAATAGCCTACCATTCTCTGACACTAGTGACTCTAATTCACTTTTAAGGTGGGCATGCTTAATAGATAGGTCTCGATAGTCTTTTGAGAGTGAATAGTGGGCGCTATCCAAAGTACGGAAGTTTTTATTCAGTTCTATAAAATCACTCTGATGCTGCACTAGTTGTAGTTCAGTTTTTTGAGCTTGGCTTTCAAGATCAGCCACACGTTGGGTTAAGCGATCATTCTCCAGTCGTAGCTGATTGTACTTTCTCTCAAGCACTTCTCTTTCATTTTGTAACCTTTCGATTTCGATGAGTTGAGAAGCATCTTCATCAGTAGACATTAAATTTGCAAGTAAACGATCTTTCTCATCGAGCTGGGCAGTTAATATCACTAATTTCTCTGAGTTTTGCGCTAACTGCTTACGAAGGTCACGGATCACACGCTCTTGCTCCAGAAGCTTAGCATCATCCAATTTTGAAGAATTACTATTAGAGGCAAAAGCCTGATCAGATGTGTCACTGGCTGACATACTAGAATGTATCAACGTAGACGAATCTTTCTCACTCGTTTGAGTCGTACTGCAAGCACTTAACGCCACTCCCAGCGCAACCGGTACAACATAGCGATATGGCTTTCTCATTATAGTTCTCCCATCTCCGTTGAACAGATCTTCAAAATCAACCAGTTAATTGTAGATTGTATTGTTGACGTTTACCTTACAAAAAAAAGCGCTGGTCTGACCAGCGCTTTTCTCTAATTTAAGCCAGTGATTTTGAAACCACTTCGTAAACATCTTTTGAAAGATCTTCTCTCGCAATACGCTCAAGCTCCCCTTTCATTTTTTCCGCTAGCGCCGGCACCATTCTCTGCCAACGCGTTAGCGGTGTACAAAGACGAGATGCAATCTGAGGATTACGCTTATTTAACAAAATAATCTGATCCGCCAAAAATGCATAACCGCTGCCATCTAGATTATGGAATGCGTCAACGTTTTGACCTAAGCCACCAATAACTGAGCGCAGTTTATTAGGGTTCTTGATGTCAAAGCTTGGATGTTCCATCAAAGCCTTAACTTGCTCTAAACCATTTTCCTGCTCACGCGCGGCAGACAGCATTAGCCATTTATTCACCACAAGCGCTTCATGCTTCCATTGTTCAAAGAATGCATTCAGCAGTTCATCAGCTTCTGCCAAGTTGAAATGCACAACACAAGACAATGCGGCAAACTGATCCGTCATATTGTCTGCATTACGGTATTGACGAACCACAGCTGCTTTCGCTTCGTCACTACCAGAGGCTACCCAGTAGCTTAGTGCGGCATTCTTAAGAGAACGTTTGGCGATTTGTTCTGCATTGGCTTGGTAAGCCTCACTTACAGCATTGCTTTCGTAGACATGTTTAAACTCAACTTCAAGAGCTTTCGCAGCAATCCCACGAAGATGTTCTCGCGCTGCTTTGATAGCTTGTGGATCAATCTTATCAGCCAGTTCTGACATATAAGCCTGACTTGGCAAACCAAGGATCAATGCCACCATGGCAGGATCAAGGCTTTCATCGGCAAGCAATGCTTTAAAGCCTTCAACTAACGGTGTTTCCTCGCTGAATTGTGCGCCATTTTGGTATTGCTCAATCAGTTTATTCAGTTCATTAACAGCCAGCTGTTGTGATGCACTCCAACGGTTAAATCCATCAGGGTCTCCAGACATCAATTGTAGCAATTGCTCTGTTGAGTAATCGTAGTCAAGTTTCACAGGAGCAGAGAAACCACGAAGCAATGACGGAACCGGCTTAGACATAACGTTTTCAAACACAAACGTTTGTTCAACATCATTCACATGTAGCACAACTTCGTCTTGAGTTTGTCCATCAAAAGTAAAGCTTAACGCTTCATTTGACTGACCAACCAAAC
Organism: Marinomonas ostreistagni; assembly: GCF_016461785.1. Lineage (GTDB taxonomy): Bacteria > Pseudomonadota > Gammaproteobacteria > Pseudomonadales > Marinomonadaceae > Marinomonas > Marinomonas ostreistagni_A. Next base: position 96,212 of record NZ_JAEMUH010000014.1, read on the forward strand.
CAACCTTCACTGGAATATGTAATGCTAACTTAGTCGGCTGATTAGGTGTTGGCGGTGTCATCTGCTGAATCGTCAAGCTGTAAGTTTGAGCTTGCTCATCATAGCTATCCGTTACTGTCAGACGCGGCGTTCCTGCTTGTGAATACCAACGTTTGAATTGGCTCAAATCGACGCCATTAGCATCTTCCATAGCCTTAACAAAATCGTCACAGGTCACCGCTTGGCCATCATGGCGCTCAAAATAGAGATCAGAACCCTTACGGAAGCCTTCTTCGCCCAGTAGCGTATGAATCATACGCACCACTTCAGCGCCCTTCTCGTAAATTGTTAAGGTGTAGAAGTTTGAAATCTCGATAAATGAAGCAGGTCGAATCGGGTGAGACATTGGGCCTGCATCCTCAGCGAACTGAGCTGTTTTAAGGAAAGACACATCCTCAACACGTTTCACGACATCTGAATGCGTATCAGCCGAGAAGGACTGATCACGGAATACGGTAAAACCTTCTTTTAAGCTTAACTGGAACCAATCACGACAGGTCACTCGGTTGCCCGACCAGTTATGGAAATACTCATGCGCCACAACGGCTTCAACACGTAAATACGCATCATCGGTTGTGGTTTCTGGGCTGGCCAGCAAACAAGAAGAGTTAAAAATGTTGAGCCCTTTATTTTCCATCGCGCCCATATTGAAGTCATCCACCGCTACGATCATAAAGATATCTAGATCGTATTCACGGCCATACACTTCTTCGTCCCACTTCATAGAACGCTTCAGAGAGTCCATAGCAAAATCGACTTTGTCGATGTTGTGCTTCTCAGTGAAAATTTGCAGTTTTACATCACGACCGCTCATGGTCGTGAAATTATCGTTTAATACTTCAAGATCACCGGCTACCAAAGCAAACAGGTATGCAGGCTTTTTAAACGGGTCGTGCCATGTTACGAAGGTTTTACCCTCTTCTGTTTTACCACGCTCGATTTCATTACCATTTGAAAGCATCACTGGGTAACGTGATTCATCGCCAATAATCGTTGTAGTAAATATCGACATTACATCAGGACGATCTAAGTAGTACGTAATATGACGGAAGCCTTCTGCTTCACATTGGGTACAGAACATAGAAGATGAACGATATAAACCTTCAAGCTTAGTATTGTTCTGTGGCTCGATCATCGTTTCGCATGTCAGCACAAACTCATTGGGTGTTGCGGTGATAATAAGCTTGTCATCTTTGTTCGTATATTCCTGCTCTGGCAAGGCATACTCATCAATTGCTACGCCAATCAATTTCACATCTTCCCCACCGTCCAATACCAGTGCAGAGGTTTGTACCTTACTTTCTGGGTTGCGACGTAAATGCAGGCGTGACGTCACAATAGTTTGCGTCTCGTCTAGATCGAAAGTCAGTTCTGTTTTATCAATTAAAAAGTTTGGAACGGTGTAATCTTTTAAATAAATTGCTGACGGCTTTTGCTCTGCCATGATCGGCTCCTATAGCGTGAATTCCGCTTCATATCCTGTGTATTTGCGTAGGTTGATAACGCCTGTGTCCAAAATCCAGTATTGACCTTTGATACCCAATAACGTGCCTTCTACCAACGGCGTTTTTTCCGCATTGATACTTGCTATTTTAGTGGGGTATTCCAGTACAGGGTATACAAATTCATGTGTGACATTATCAGCAGACAATTCTTGAATGGATTGTAGTCCATATTCGTTTTGCAGTGCGTCTAGACCTTCCCATAAACGATTAATCAATCGTTCTTGCTCTGACTCAAGGTTTATATCGACATCTAAGCCTTTTAGCATATTTCGCCAGTTGGTTTTGTCAGCCACTTCAGATTTAAATAAAGTTTCTACCAAACCAGACATGCGACGATTTTCCACCAAAAACATGGCGCGAGCTTGTGTTGCACCTTGGTCAATCCAGCGCGTTGGCAGTTGATCACCTCGAGTGATACCAACTTTTAAAGACGTTGTATTCGACAAGTACACATAATGACTTTGCATACAGTATTTGTCGGCCCATTCAGGCTCACGACAAGTTCCTTCAAAGTAGTGGCACTTTTCAGGACTCATAATGCATGTATCACACGCCGCTAGTTTTTTAAAACAAGGGTAACAGTAGCCTTGGCTAAATGATTTTTTACTGGCGCGACCACAATGAATACAGTTTATTGCCCCTGTAAAATTTAAGGAGACCTTTTGTCCAATTGCTTGATCAAGCTGAAAAAGCTGATCGCCAAGTTTTAACTCGTAATTAACTTTGCCATCTATAACCATGGCTGGCATTTTGCGAATATTGCCTTGGATCATTGCTTACTGTCCGGGTTGGTTACCCATTTCACGGTTTCATGTTCGAGGGTGTCTTTTTTACTACTGCAACCCAAATGTGCCTCACGATCAATGAAGCCAACACGTTCTTCTTCAGGCTTATTGGTATAGTCATATGTAATAATCGCTTGCATACATAGCTCAGTTTGCTCAGGCGTAAGTTTTACGCCATTGGGCCATTTACCTAATTCAACCGCTTGCTTCAAACGGCCATATACTTCGGGCGACATATTGTCGATCATATCTTTAAAGTTCATAACTCACTCTACCGGTAACCGGTTAATTAGCGTTGTTTGATTAGTTTCCAGAGCAGACTGTAGATACCTGCAAAGACCAAACCTGAAACTAAACCCATTAGATGCGCTTCATTGGCCATATTGCCAAGGCCGAGGATAGAAAAAACGTCGGTGTAACCTGCGATCAACCAAACCACAAAAAACACCATCAGTGGTTTTGAAATGATGGCTGGCCACCCCTTGATTAGATAAGGCATTACCCAAGCAAAAGCGATTAAGCCATACACTAAGCCTGATAGCCCGCCAAACAAAGGATAACCATTCATTAAGTATTGTCCGATATTGCTCACGACTGAGACAAATATCGCAAAAGCCAACCATATTAGAGAGCCCATCAGACGCTCAAGCTTACGTCCGACTTCCCAGACCCATAACGAATTGAAAATAAGATGAGCGATACCAAAGTGCAGGAATGCCGGTGTCAACAGACGCCAGTATTCTCCTTTACTTAACACTTCGGCTAATGGATCAAACTGAATACGATTGCCGATCACTTCAAACGACGAGATCGTAAACCAACTGATGGTGTCTAAGTAGTCACCTAAACCAGTAATGACAGCTACTAAACATGACAACACAATGAAGGCCAGCGCCATGGGAGACTTATGCCATTGTTGAAAAATAGGAGAACTTGGTTTCTTGTGCCTAGGAGTGACATTAGTCAGTTCAACCTCCTCGGTTGGTGACTGCTGCCATAACTGAAGTAATTCCATTGCTTGATGTGTATCGGAGGGATCTAGCACCCATAATTGATCATGGCTGTTAGACTGAACAATACGATGTCCGATACGTTGCTGCCAAAGAATCTTACTCAGTGACTCTGGAGACTCATTGACAGCAAATTCATAAAGTAAAACCATACTGATACGGCTAACCTATTGGCGATAACCTGACTGCCATCCAAGCTTAGTACGACACACATCGTAAAAATCGTGATCTTTTGGATGAATCAAACGGATTCCTCCCTTACGACGTGTAATGTGAATTTCATCACCTGGGGCAGCGGTAATGTTAAGTTGACCATCACAACTCACGCTTGGGTACGTTAAATTCGATTCACAGACAACGATTCGAATTTTAGCATCAGCGTCAATCACGATAGGACGATTACTTAGTGTATGAGGGTGCATTGGCACTAATACAAGTGCATCAAGCTTCGGCAACATTATAGGTCCACCTGCAGATAAAGCATACGCAGTAGAGCCTGTTGGTGTTGCAACAATGAGACCGTCAGATTTTTGATTCATGACGAACTGATCATCAATAAATAGATCAAAGCGAATCATTCGAGCCGACTTGCCTGGGTGAAGCACCAAATCATTTAAGGCGATACCCTCACCACTTGGTCGGTTCTGGCGCTTAATCTTTGCTTCGATCATGAAGCGCTTTTCTTCAAGGTATTCTCCTCGAAGAATCGGCTCTAACTCTTTTTCAAAGTCTGTGGGAGAAATATCTGTCAAGAATCCTAACGTACCACGGTTCATACCCAGTACTGGAATGTCGTAGTCAATGATTGCCCTAGCGGCCCCTAAAAAGCTGCCATCCCCACCGACAACGATCACTAGGTCACAACGGTCACCTAACTCCTTCAAAGGAGCAGATGAAAGTTTTGCTCCAGACATCATGGTAGCCAAATCTGCTTCCAGAACAGGTGTAACACCTTGCTCTAAAAGAAAATCCGTTAGTTTTTTCACCGTGTCTAGAATTTGGGGTTTATCAAGACGCGCAATAATACCGATTCGTCTAAAAAGACTCATGTAATCAATCTTTCCCATCACTGATTCGTACACGGCAACGTTTGCCAGAACGAAATTAATTTTGCTGTGGTTTCAATCAATTAGCCAACAAGCTACCTAAGCGTAGAATGTATCATGAAGCAACGCTATAGGCTACGACACGACACTATTGACCGTATTGAAAACGACCTTAATACACTTGTTTGTCTGAAGGTAGCCCTTGCCAGCCCTGCAACCCTCCCGTATGAATAAACAAAGTTTGATCATGCTGCCACTTCCCCCATCTACACAACTGGTTCACTTTGTAGACCATTTTAGAAGTATACAAAGGGTCTAAAGGAATATTGGGGTTGAGCTTCTTAAGGTCTTTCAAGAAGGAAAGTTGCTCTGCTGAAACTTTGCCAAATCCACCATGAAGTGACTCATCAAATCCTTCTATCGTAGCATTAATCGTTAACCCAGCGTCTTGGCACTGGCGTTCAACATCTTGCGTTAATGTACTGGCCCCCTTTAACGCTGAGAATACTGTCATTCCTTTGAAATGAGATGCTGCAAAGCCTGCAGCCGTAGTTCCTGTTCCGCTAGCAATACATAAGTGAAACGACTTGTCATGACTCAACGAATAAATCTCATTAGCCCAATCCAAGCACCCGAGAACCCCCTCAGCCCCAGCACCACCTTCCGGAATCCAATACACCTGATGATCATAATATTCATCAATGGTTTTCTTAATCTTGGCCCCTAACCCTAGTTTGTAATCCACTCGCTCACATGGAAACAAGAGCGCACCTAAAGCGACAGCTTGACGCAATGTCGGTGTTAATTCGGCCCAAGTTTCACCCCGCACGACAATTAACGGGGTTAACCCTTGGTGTTTACACTGAGCCACAAAGGCTGAAATATGGTTTGAATGAGGCCCACCAAATGTGGCAAGTATGCTTTTATTCTTTTTACTAGCTTGCTGTAAATGATACTTAAGCTTATGACGCTTGTTGCCAGGTGCGATGCTGCACTCTAAGTCACCACGATATATGTAAAACTGGCAACCGCTGGTGTGTTGTGCGGGTAAAAACAAAGGTTCAATAATCATTCTATTGTTACGTAACAGATCAATCTTAAAGGCTTCGTATCTAAAATCATGCATGACAAAATACGTTTACTTAATGAGTAATTATTTATTAAGTCCGCACTTATGTTAAGGAGTTTATTTGTTACACTGTAACAAGCAATAGGCTACTAACATCGGAGAATAGTACATGATCCCTAAGCTATCTGAAGTCTCACCAGTCCAAGCCAAGTACCTCGCTTTTATAGAACGCTTGAAGACTTCAGGATTCCAAGGAGATACTAACCCAGATTATGCTAACCGCGTTGTATTAGCGACCGACAACTCCATTTATCAAGTACTACCACAGGGCGTCATTTATCCAAAGTCGGTAGAAGATATTCAGTTAATCACGCGCCTTTCAAACAACGAGGAATTTCAGGATATTGTTCTTAGTCCGCGTGGAGGCGGTACAGGAACGAACGGTCAATCCCTTACGGACGGACTGGTGATCGACCTCTCTAAGTATTTGAATAACATATTAGAAGTCAATGTCGAAGAAGGCTGGGCTCGAGTACAAACTGGAGTAGTAAAAGATCAGCTCAATAAGGCCGTTGCCGAACAAGGTCTTTTCTTTGCGCCAGAGCTATCTACCAGTAACCGTGCGACCATTGGCGGCATGATCAACACCGATGCAAGTGGCCAAGGTTCGGTCATGTATGGCAAAACTCGCGATCATGTTTTAGAGCTTAAAACGGTCTTACTTGATGGGGAGCTACTGACCAGCCATGTCATCTCTGATGAAACCCTTGAACAGATCAAACAAGGCGACGGCTATTCAGCACATGCCCACAGAGTGATTGATACCATTGCAACAACCAAACAAAAAGAAATCTCAGATACATTCCCTGAGTTAAATCGGTGTTTAACAGGATACGATCTCGCTCACATCCGTGATGAAGATGGTTTGTTCAACATGAACAATATCTTATGTGGCTCTGAAGGCACACTGGGCTTTATCGTTGAAGCCAAAGTCAACCTTCTGAAAATACCTAAATACGCCGCCCTAGTGAATATACGTTACAACAGCTTCGAGGCGTCACTTCGTCATGCCAAAGAACTGTTATCCGTTAAGCCAACCTCTATAGAAACAGTAGATTCAAAAGTACTGGGACTTGCGAAAGGCGATATCATCTGGAGCTCCGTAGCGGAGTTCTTCCCTGAGGGGGCGGGTGAAGATACGCAAGGTATAAACCTTGTGGAATACACCGGAGATAGTGAAGAAGACATTGCAGAACGCATAAAAGTCCTGACGGATAACTTAGACGAATTAGCAAAATCTTCAAATAGTAGTGCTCTTGGTTACACCATCGCTAATGGCCATGCCAATGTTAATAAGATTTGGGCTATGCGAAAAAAATCCGTTGGTCTTTTAGGTAACGCAAAAGGTGAACAGCGCCCTGTGCCGTTTGTAGAAGACACCGCCGTACCACCAGAAAATCTTGCGGATTTCATTATGGAGTTCCGTGAAGTATTGGACTCCTATGGTGTTACATATGGCATGTTTGGTCATGTAGATGCTGGTGTTTTACATGTGCGTCCAGCTCTGGATTTAAAAGATGAATCTCAAGAGCCAATGATTCGTGATATCACCGATAAAGTTGTCGCCCTGACGCAGAAATATAACGGTCTTCTTTGGGGTGAGCATGGCAAAGGTGTACGCTCAGAGTACGCCCCCGCTTTTTTTGGCGATCTGTATTCAAGTGTTCAACAAGTGAAAGGCGCATTCGACCCGCGAAACCAACTTAACCCTGGAAAGATAGCAACACCATATGAACTGGGTGCAGAACTTCTGAAAATAGATGAAGTCCCCCTGCGTGGACAATTTGACCGCCAAATCCCCATAAATAATCGTGATCAGTTCAAAGATGGCATGTATTGCAATGGAAATGGTGCTTGCTTTAATTTCGATCCAAACGATGCCATGTGCCCATCTTGGAAAGGAACACGTCAGCGCATCCATTCACCTAAGGGACGCGCCTCACTAATGCGAGAGTGGCTTCGAGCCATGAGTGAGCAAGGCGTTGATGTCAGTAAAGAAAGCTACAAAGTAAAACACAGTAACTTTGTTGTGAAATTCTTTCCGCGATTATTGAATACATTAGCTAAGCGTAAAGGAGAGTTTGACTTTTCCAACGAAGTCCATGAATCCATGATGGGCTGTCTTGCCTGTAAGTCATGTGTCGGACAGTGCCCTATAAAAGTAGATGTTCCCGAGTTTCGCGCCAAGTTTCTGGAGCTGTATTACAGTCGTTATCTGCGTCCTGCCAAGGATTACTTTGTTGGCGCATTGGAATACATCATACCAGCGATGGCTGCTTTCCCAAAACCGTACAATTGGTTAATGGGCAGCAAGATTGTGAATAGTATGATGAGTAAAGTGATTGGCATGGAAGACAGCCCGACACTTTCCAAACACAATCTCAAAAGAGAAATGTCTCGTCGTGGTATTCGCTTAGCAACACCCCTAGCGATTGAATCACTGAGCCCTAAGGACCGCAAACGCGCTGTTATTGTCGTCCAAGATGCTTTCACCAGTTATTTTGAAACCGAACTGGTACTAGATACGATGGAGCTATTGAGCCGGCTAGGTTTCCAAGCCTACTTAGCCCCCTATTTGCCGAACGGAAAACCACTACACGTTCATGGTTTCCTTCGTTCATTTGAGAAAGCGGCTAAAAAGAATTTAGACATGCTACAAAATTTGGCGTTCTATGGACTTCCGATGATCGGCATCGATCCATCTATGACACTCACCTATCGCTCAGAATATGTCAAAGCATTTGGCACAAGCCGACCAATACCTAAAGTTCAATTGATGCAGGAATGGCTAGCAGGTCAAAGCCATCATTTACAGAAACAAGGCATCTCTGTCAAAAACGAAACCTTTCATATGATGGCGCATTGCACTGAGAAAACAAATGCTGCTCCGTCTATCAAAGATTGGCAACAAGTATTCGAACTACTCGGCCTTAGTTTGGCTGTTGAAAGTGTTGGTTGTTGTGGTATGGCGGGCACATACGGTCACGAATCACGGAACAAAGCGACTTCTGTTGAAATTTATAATTTATCTTGGAAAGAAAAAGTCAACGATCCTACACTGCAAAATAAACTGGTTGCCACCGGTTATTCTTGCCGTTGCCAAGCCAAACGCCTCGATGCTTTAGAGATAAAGCATCCTGCTCAGATCTTACTAGATCACATCAAAGCGGATTTAGCTTAGCTCTAAAGTTCGTTATGATACAGTCAACAAGGCCAGACGGAAGTCTGGCCTTTCTTTTATCACGAGAGTAACTATGTCACTAATCTTTGAAACTCAAGATGAGTTTGGTGTGATCAGCGTTTATGACGATGGCAAATACCGCATCCTTTCTTTTGCAGAAGGCGACGAGCAAAGTCGCATACAAATTAAAAGCCCTCATGTTTTGCAACATGAATACACGCAGGCAATGCTGCTATCACTGATAGACAGAACACCAAAACGTGCATGCATTCTGGGTTTAGGTGGTGGCGCTCTAGTACACGCCCTTGTCAAAGCAGTCAGTGGCATACACATTACTGCCGTAGAATTAAGGCAGGAAATCGTTACCATCGCAGAAGAGTTTTTTAGGTTACCGAAAAGCAAGCGCGTAGAAGTGATCACAGAGGACGCAATTGAATTTGTTCACAGTAATAAATCTAAAAAATTCGATATCTTATTTACCGATCTTTATCAGCACTTCGGCATGGATAATCGTGTTGCGACAGATGCTTTCTTAGATGACGCCAGCAAGCAGATTAAGGAAAGTGGTATGTTGGTGCTAAATTGCTGGGAAGAACATCAGTACCAACATGATTTAAAAGAATCCTTAAAGCAAAGATTTAATACAGTGACAGGACTCGATACCGGCTGCGGGAATTGGGTGGTCTTCGCGACTAATACCCCACACAATCTAAACTTAAAACAACAAAGAGACGAGTGTGAAAAGCTTTCTCAACAGCTCGGCTTCCCCTTAGGCAAATGGCTGAATCGCTTAGAAGACGTTAATTAACGTCTTCTAAGCCTACCAATTTTGATTAGCCCAAAACCTTATTAACCAACGCCACAGCTTCTTTTTCAAGCTCTCCTAAATGCTCTTCGGATACAAAGCTTTCTAAGTAGATCTTATAAACATTTTCTGTACCTGAAGGGCGCGCTGCAAACCAACCGTTCTCAGTTGAAACCTTCAGCCCACCTATGGCTGCACCATTTCCCGGCGCATGAGTAAGCTTACTTACGATGGCATCACCCGCAAGCACATCAGCTTTTACGGAGCTTGCTTCTAGCTTAGCTAGTATGGCTTTTTGCTCTGGGGTAGCCGCCACATCTATACGCTTGTAATACGGCTGCCCAAAGCGCTGTACTTGTTCTTGTGCTAGTTGTGCTGGGTTTTTACCTGTCACAGCCAGAATTTCGGCTGCCAGTAACGCTAGAATAAAGCCATCTTTATCCGTTGACCAAACACCACAGTCACGACGGAGGAACGAAGCGCCAGCACTTTCCTCTCCACCAAACGCCATGGTCCCATCGAACAGACCATCCACATACCATTTAAAGCCAACAGGCACTTCACAAAGTGTTTTATTAAGTGAAGCAACCACTCTGTCGATCATGGCACTTGAAACCAGAGTTTTGCCATATTGAATGTCTGTAGGCCAATCGCGATGCGTTGCTAGGTACTCGATCGCCACGGCCAGATACGCATTTGGATTCATTAAACCGAAACCAGGGCAAACAATTCCATGGCGGTCATAGTCTGGATCGTTACCAACAGCCACATCAAATTGATCCTGAATTTTTAGCAAATTGTTCATTGCATAAGGCGAAGAACAGTCCATACGAATACGCCCATCTTTATCTAATGGCATAAACGAAAATGTTGGATCAACACGCTCATTAACGACTTCTATATTTAAGCCATATTTCTCTGCAATAGGCTGCCAAAAATCAATACCAGACCCACCCAATGGATCCACACCTATTCGGATTTTAGCATCACGAATAGCATTCATATCAATGACATTACCAAGGTCAGAAACGTAATGCTCAATGTAATCAAACTCTCTCACTAAATGGCTGGACTTGACGGTCTCAAGAGAAACCGTTTTTACACCTTCCATACCATTTGCTAAAAGCTCATTTGCACGTTTGGCCACCCAATCAGTGATGTCCTTATCTGCTGGGCCGCCTTTGGGCGGGTTATACTTAATACCGCCGTCTTCTGGTGGATTGTGAGATGGTGTGATTACAATACCATCAGCTTGGTCTTTTGAGGCTGAATTATGCGTCAAAATTGCATGTGATATGACAGGAGTGGGAGTATAACCATCGTCTTTCTGCACACGTACCTGTATATCATTAGCCACTAACACTTGAAGTGCTGTCAAGAAGGCGGCTTCTGATAAAGCATGTGTATCTTTTCCAAGGTATAGAGGGCCAACTATATCTTGGAGCTTGCGGTATTCAGCAATAGCCTGACAGATTACCAGTATATGATGTTCGTTGAAGCTTGCATTCAGTGCACTACCACGATGTCCAGATGTACCAAAACTGACTTGCTCGGTGGCATTGTTAACATCCGGTTTTAATGTGTAATACGCACTCATCAACTTTGGTATGTTCACTAAGGTATCCGAAGGTGCAAGCTGCCCTGCCAGTGGGTGAATTGCCATAAATAAGCCCCTTTATTTAATTTTATAAAACTATTTCCTAGCGAAGTTTCGGCATGGTATCTGTAATAAAGTTACAAAAATACGAAACACTCTATCAATTTGAAACTAAAACATCGACCAGTAACATTTCGCCATTACCAAGTCGAACCACTATTGTTTTACAACTATTACCTGAGTGTAAGTCGTGATAGACATCAGAAACAATGGCTCTGCGAGCATTGCTGGCTTTACAGAAATACGGTCTCCAAGACCAGTTAATATTCTCAAAAGGCGTCCCCTCATCAACAAACAAACCATCTTGCAATGTATAGTTAGGTGAGATTTGGTTGCCTTCATAGTCTGTCATGTAGTAGCGAATAAAGTTTTCAATGGTAGCTAGCTCTGCTTCGATATCGGTTCGTATAAAACCGACTACATGGCTTCTATCTTTTATTCCATTTATCGTTTTTATTAGGTGTTTATTTCTTTGCGAAGTCATTCGCATTGCTTTACGTGTACGGTTGAAATAAGAGGTTCTAAGCTCAGCTATTTGCTCTTTAAATGTGTCTCGTGGCAAAAAATGCTCGACAGCAGGTGAAAATAAATACCCTTGCATGTAATGAGCTCCACAGCTTAAACCAAAGAAAAATTCTTCTTCCGTCTCAACACCTTCAACTACCACTAACGCGCCGCATTTTTCGCAGAAATCCACAATTGACTGAACCGCAACACGAGCAAAGCGACCGCCAAGCAACGCTTTTTTTAATAACCGCATATCAAGCTTGATAATGTCAGGCATTAGCTCTATGACACGGTCGTAGTGAGAGAACCCTGAACCAAAATCATCTATAGCAATTCTCAGCCCTTTCTCACGATATCGTTTTACCAGCTTTGAAAGCCCTTTCATTTCACCATCTGATTCAATAAGCTCAATAACAACCCGTGATGCACAAATGCCTTCACTGTCCAGCATTTCTACCGTACGAATAACAGGTTGATCACTGACATATTGAATTAATTCGGGGGAAATGTTGATGGTTAAGCGGGTGTCATTAGGCATAGACGGGATTTGCTTTATCGCTTGCAACCTAATGAATTGATCAAGTTCTCTTTGCGTTTCAAGTGAAAGCTTACTCTCATGAAACAAAAATGCTGCGGATCGAACAGCCCCATCCGCAGATTTATATCGAGCTAGAGATTCAAACGCAGTGATCATGCCGGTTGAGATCTCAACTATTGGCTGAAAGAATGGCATTAACCCTTCTTTCAAAGCATCAAGGTTATCCATTCCCATCGAATCTTCGCTCATCAAATGTCATTGAAATTATTTATAGCCTCAAGCAGCACTCACTTTGAATAAACTAACTAATCTAGAAAGTGAAGCCGCTTTCGCACTTACTTCCTCAGCTTTAGTATTTACTAATCTTACGCTTGTTCCCATCTGAAGTGAACTAGAAGCAACCTGATGTGCATGATCTCCATTTTGTTGACTACTTTGTGAAATCTGATCAATGATAGAGAACATGTTCTCTGCAATGGAAGCTAATCGATCGCTATCATGTGTTGCCGCTTCATTTCTGGCTAAACTGTTATTTACATCCTGAACGCCCTGCTCCATAAAACTTGCTGCACGACTGGTCTCTGATTTAATCTCTTCAACGACTCTTCCTATGTCGGCAGCCGCTGTAGCTGTTCGATTAGCCAATGCACGAACCTCATCAGCCACAACGGAGAACCCCCGACCGAACTCGCCAGCTCGAGCTGCCTCAATGGCAGCATTTAATGCAAGTAGATTTGTTTGACTGGTTATATCAGTAATTTCTTCAACAAATTGACCAACATTTTCCGCTTGCATACTTAAGGAGTTCACCGAGTCTGCTGATGTTTGAACCACGTCTAAAATAGTATCAGTACTTTGCCTAACCAATACATATTGGTGCTGGGCGTTTTGTACAGCCATTTCCATAGATTCCTTCATCATGGATACCGTATTATTTGCTTGGGCAACGAAGTCAGCTTCTTGCTTAATGACTCCTAAAGACTCACTTGCAGCGACTTGCACGGCGTCTGACGCCACTGCTGCTTCTTTGTTAGACGATTCCATTTGCTCGGCTAATTTCGACACCTGTTTTGCTGAAACGATTACTTCACCTACAATCTGATCTAAGTTGTCAATGAAGCTATTAATCCATCTACCTAAGTTTCCCGCTTCATTAGGTGGTAGTCGGGAAATATCCATACGCTGTGCTAGATTCCCTTCGCCTTCCGCCAATTCTCGAATCACTTTTGTCATGCCCCCCAATTGTCTTGCTGTTTTAGCGGGGCCTTTACGTGAGAAAGTAAATCCTGCAAAGCATGCTGCCAATAGGGATAGGGCTATCTCACCCCATAAAGGGAGACCACTATAAGCCAACAACAGGAACTGGAACATTAGTACGCTTAACATACATACAGAAAATAACTTCATGGTCGTATAGTGAATTGAACGTGGTCGATACACTTCCTCAACATCACCTTCACACATCATTCCCCAACGATCATCTGAACCGTCAAGTTGGAATGTGACACCTTTACCAATAACTGGGATATGTCGATAATCGGAGTATCCAGGGTACTTTACGTATACATTAGAGCCGTTTTTAATAGTCTCCCGTACCCCTGGATGTAGCTTACCGGTTGAAGGATCCGTAAACATAACCTCTAACTCAGTATGTTCCTTAATGGATACCACACCAAATGGGGTTGTTACACCCTGCTTTAAGTTTTCCCCAAGAAAAAAGGTATCATCTTCAAAACGTGAACGACTCAATGCAATCCCTGCTGGAATTGAAGGGTCAAATTTCGACTCAACCATAAATAAGTAATTATCACCTGATTCATGGAAAATGTGCCCTGCCTCACGCTGAATCAGATCACTTAACACATCGTTAGGTATACGTGCACACAGTAAAACGTCTTCGCCACTGAATTTAATGGGAAGATAAAACATCATGGTAACCTGATCATGAAATTTGGAAGTCGTTGGTCCCAGTGCGAGTGTTTGTGGATCTTTGTAGGGACCATGCAAAAAACGACCTTGTCGTGCCCTCTTTGCAGCATCAATTTGAGCGTAAGACCGATTTACACTTTGTTGAGCAGTGGAAAATATTACACAATCATTTGAATCTAGTAAGAATACCTCTGAACACTCCGGCATCGATTGCTTTAACGATGTAAGAATGGTGTCGCAATGAGATTGGTCCATTGACTTCAAGGATTCACTTGTTTGATCTAGCCTCTCCCAAACTGACTGAACAAACTGCTTGAGTAACCTGACCCTGGTACTTGCAATGCCCTCGAATGTAATTTCTATATCTTGATACGCGTAGCGGTTAACGAAACAGCTCCAGCCTAAATTAAGTTTTCCGTTCACCCCTAACCATTTAAGCCAGCTTTTTTCTGATTTACTAAGTGACATCTTATCACTATTCAAGTGTGTCATTTGAGAAACTCTTCTATGGAATTTAGTTATTTGTGGACATCTATCCTGATGACTCAACTGAAATTCCAAGCAATTGACATACCAATAATTTATACCCTATATATCTAGAAACTAGAGCAAATTAAACATATGAAACATCCCTACGCATTAATTTTTTAGTTAATCAACAATTCAGTAGATTATTTTACGTTTACATATCCTTACAGGAGTATCCATAAGTAACACTTAATATCACTGTTATTGATAGCGAATATTTCATAAATTCATCTACTCTTAACTTTATAAAAACATACTAAATTCATCATCATTACGCACAAGAACTAAGCAAAGAACAAGATTAAATGCACCAAAAATCAACATGTTACCTCTTTTAGGTATTTGAACATTTAAAAGGAGTGCATATGAATAAAAATAAAACAGCTCTTTTATTATCAGGCGGTGGTGCAAGAGGGGCCTATCAGGTTGGTGTTCTAAATGCACTTGCAACGATGGCTACTAAGAACACCCCAATACCCTTTGATATTTTGTGTGGCACTTCGGCAGGCGCCTTAAACGCTACATTTCTTGCTTCACAAGCTCAATCTTTTAGCAAAGCGGTTAAGCAGCTGTCCTATATTTGGCGTCATCTAACAACAGATCAAATCTTCCAAATGAGCCGTTGGCCCATTGCTTCATCTATAACAAAAACATTAACGTCTGCATTTTTACAACAACAATCTGGTAACGCTTTAGCATTGATGACCAATCAGCCCCTTGAAGACCTGCTTAGGCGTTTTCTAGATTTTAATCGAATCGCGATTGCTCTGAACCAACGTCATATCGAGACATTAGCGATTACTGCAATGAATTATAGCGATGGGAACTCTACAACCTTTTTCCAAAGTTCAAACACGCAAATCACTAACTGGAAATCAGGGAGAAAAGTCGGGATTAAAAGTGCTATCACAATTGATCACCTTTTAGCATCAAGTGCAATTCCAGGTATCTTTCCGCCCAGAGAAATTAATAAAGAATTCTTTGGTGATGGCGCTGTACGTTTAGGCTCAGCGATACAGCCAGCCATAAACTTAGGAGCAGAAAAACTTCTGATCATTGGTGTAAGCGACAACCGACAAGCAAAAGATTGGACCCAGTCCCCAACCAGCCTCAATTATGATGCACCATCGATTGTTCAAGTCATGGGACAGTTACTAAATAGTGCGTTCATTGACTCAATAGACCAGGATATCGCGCATATTGAAGAGTGTAATAAATTAATAGAACTCATCCCTAATGAATTGAGGCCACCACACCTCGCCCATAGAAAAACACTAGTGATTTCGCCATCCATTGGACTCAATATTGTTGCGGAACAAACGCTGGAAAGTCTTCCAGTAAAAATTAGAAAGCTACTTAAAACAGCAACAGGAAATAAATCGCTTGGCGCCGCTTCAGCGGCCAGTTATTTGATGTTCACACCAGAGTATTGCAGAGCATTAATTGAGTTAGGTTATAAAGACGCCATGTGGCAGAAAGACAAAATCGAATCCTTTTTCTCGGAGTAATCATCAGACAGCATAGCCCTTTTGAAAAAGCAGGCTTATTGAATAGCCACTGATGATAAACGAAAAAGGCAGCCAAATTGGCTGCCTTTTGATATGACATAGCGCTATCTATTACAGCGTTAAACGACGAACGTCGCTTAGCAATGCATTCAAGTAAGTCATAAAGCGACCAGCATCAGCGCCGTTTACAGCACGGTGGTCGTAAGACAAGCACAATGGCAACATTGTACGTGGCTCAAACTCTTTACCGTTCCAACGAGGCTCGATGTCTGCTTTAGATACACCTAGGATACCCACTTCAGGAGTATTCACGATTGGTGTAAAACCTGTACCACCCATAGCACCAAGGCTAGAGATAGTGAAACAGCCGCCTTGCATGTCAGCAGGCTTAAGTTGCTTAGCCAGCGCTTTCTTGATCAGTTCACCCGCTTCTGTCGCAATTTGAACGACAGATTTCTGGTCCACATCACGTAGAACAGGGACCACTAGGCCTACTGGTGAGTCGACTGCGATACCAATATGAACGTATTTCTTCTGAACAACGCTTTCGCCATCTGCATGAAGAGACACGTTGAACGCTGGGTTCTTAACCAGTGCTTGTGCAACAGCCTTAATCATGAATGGAAGCGGTGTTAGTTTCACGCCTTGTTTTTCCATTTCAGGCTTCAAGCTCTTACGGAACTCTTCAAGATCCGTAATATCAGCTTTGTCGAACTGTGTTACATGAGGAACATTCAACCAAGAGCGCGTCATGTTAAATGACGTAATCTTCTGAATCTTGCTCATCTTAACAACTTCAACTTCACCAAACTGGCTGAAATCGATCTCAGGCACACGAGGAATACCCGCACCTTCTACAACCGCTGAAGACGCTGCTGGAGCAGAAGCTGCTTTCTGAACGGCTGCTTTCACGTAAGCGTGTAGATCTTCTTTCGTGATACGTCCACGAGGACCTGTTGCACGAACAAGCGCCAGATCAACGCCTAGCTCACGAGCCAACAAACGCACTGCTGGGCCAGCATGTACTTTCTTGTTTGGAGCAGAAAGTACAGCACCTGAATCAACGGCAGGAACGGCTGCTTTTGGTGCTTCTTGTTTCGCTGGAGCGGCTTCTTTTGGTGCTTCTTGTTTCGCTGGAGCTGGAGCCGCTGTAGGAGCAGAACCTTCCACTTCAAGCTCAAGGATCAAAGTGCCTTCAGATACTTTATCGCCTTCTTTGATAGCAAGGGATTTAACCGTACCTGATTTAGGTGCAGGAATGTCCATAGACGCTTTATCAGTTTCTAGAACGATGATCGAATCACCCTCTTCAACTTTATCGCCTACTGCAACAGATACTTCGATTACGTCAACATCAGTTGCACCACCGATATCTGGAACATTCACCGCCTCAACACCACCTGCTACAGGTGCAGCTGCTGGAGCAGGAGCCGCCTCTTGTGCTGGCGCAGCTTCTTGAGCCTCAGCAACGGGAGCTGCAGGTTCTGCTGGCGCGGCGCCTTCAGCAAGGATCACTAGAATGTCATCACCTTCAGAAACTGTGTCACCTTCTTTGATCAGAAGCTTAGATACCTTACCAGTCACTGGTGAAGGAATGTCCATTGAAGCCTTATCAGTTTCCAGAACGATGATTGAATCACCTTCAGAAACTTCATCACCTTCAGCGACACAAACTTCGATTACATCAACACCTGTAGCACCGCCAATATCTGGAACAGAGACAGTCTGTTCAGCCGATGCAGCAGGAGCCGCTGGCTTTTCAGCTGCAGGGGCTGGAGCAGGAGCCGCTTCGGCTTTAGGCTCTTCTTTAGCAGGCTCTTCAGCGGCTGCAGCACCCTCAACTTCAAGAGTCAGAATGTCGCTACCTTCAGAAACTGTATCGCCCTCTTTTACAGAGATCGCAGTAACTTTACCTGCTAACGGAGACGGAACGTCCATGGACGCTTTATCAGTCTCTAATACGATAATAGATTGGTCAACTTCGATAATGTCGCCAACTTGTACGCTAATTTCGATCACATCGACATCAGTCGCACCACCAATATCCGGTACTCGAATAATCTCAGTACTCACGGAAATCTCCTTTGTCGTAAAGACGCATCAAACTTTTACAAACTGAGTCGATTTTAAAACAATCGACTCAGTCCCGATTATTCCGCTAATTAGCAGGTAACTGGGTTTGGCTTGTTAGGGTCAAGGCCAAATTTGCTGATAGCTTCAGCAACGACATCAGCTTTCACTTTGCCGTCTTTAGCTAGAGCATTCAGTGCAGACACAACTACCCAGTAACGGTTAACTTCGAAGAAGTGACGTAGTTTTTCACGAGTGTCACTTCGACCAAAACCGTCAGTACCTAGTACATTATAAGTACTGTTTACGAATGGGCGAATTTGATCTGCATAAAGTTTGATGTGGTCAGTAGAAGCAATTACTGGACCTTTATCACCTAAGCACTGCTCTACGTAAGAAAGGCGTTGCTCTTCTGTTGGGTGAAGCATGTTCCAGCGTGCTGCATCTAGACCTTCACGGCGCAGCTCGTTGAAAGATGTAACACTCCAAACATCAGCATTGATCCCAAACTCTTCACTTAGGATCTCCGCTGCAGCATCTACTTCACGTAGAATGACACCAGCACCTAGAAGTTGAACAGTTTCTTTGTTGCCTTTCTTCTCAACAGATTTGAACTTGTACATCCCTTTCAGAATGCCTTCTTCAACACCCTCAGGCATATCTGGGTGTTCATAGTTCTCGTTCATAACTGTTAAGTAATAGAACACGCTCTCACGCTCTTGGTACATACGACGTAGACCGTCTTGTACGATTACCGCAACTTCGTAAGAGTAAGTTGGATCGTAAGATACACAGTTCGGGATAGTGCCCGCAAGAATATGCGAGTGACCATCTTCGTGCTGTAGACCTTCACCGTTAAGTGTTGTACGACCCGCTGTAGCACCTAGTAGGAAACCACGAGCTTGAGAATCACCTGCCGCCCAAGCCAAGTCACCAATACGTTGGAAACCAAACATTGAGTAGTAGATGTAAACAGGGATCATTGGGTAGTTGCTGTTACTGTAAGAAGTAGCGAGCGCTAACCAAGCAGACATCGCACCTGCTTCGTTGATACCTTCTTGAAGAATCTGACCTTTCTCGGATTCTTTATAGAACATTACCTGTTGATGGTCATGTGGCGTGTAACGCTGACCTTCAGACGAGTAAATGCCTAATTGACGGAACATGCCTTCCATACCGAAAGTACGCGCTTCGTCAGCTAGAATTGGAACAACACGAGGGCCGATGCCTTTGTGTTTAACCATATTGTTTAAACAGCGAACGAATGCCATGGTCGATGAAATCTCACGACCTGCTGTACCCTTGATCTGAGCTTTGAAGTCTTCAAGTGTTGGCACATCAAGTGCATCACAGTCCTTACGACGTACAGGGAAGTCTCCATGAAGCGCTTCACGACGTGAACGCAAGTACTTCATTTCTGGGCTATCTTCTGCAGGACGGTAGTAAGGAAGATCTTTTAGTTCTTCATCACTGATTGGAATACCAAACTTATCACGGAACTGAGCCAAAGACTCTTCATCCAGTTTCTTAGTTTGGTGAGCCGTGTTTTGTGCTTCTGCAGCCTTGAACATACCGTAACCTTTAACGGTTTGAGCAAGGATAACAGTTGGCTGACCTTTATGAGCTGTCGCTGCTGCGTAGGCTGCATATACTTTGTATGGGTCGTGACCACCACGGTTAAGGTTCATGATGTCATCATCAGACATGTCCTTAACCATTTCTAACAATTCAGGGTATTTACCAAAGAAATGTTCACGTGTGTATGCACCGCCGTTTGCTTTGTAGTTTTGCAACTCACCATCACAAACTTCGTCCATACGTTTTTGAAGTAGGCCTTTGTCGTCTTTCTCAAACAATGGGTCCCAGTGACGCCCCCAAAGACACTTAACAATGTTCCAGCCTGCGCCACGGAACACACCTTCAAGCTCTTGGACAATTTTACTGTTACCACGAACAGGGCCATCAAGGCGCTGAAGGTTACAGTTGATAACAAAGATTAGGTTATCCAGCTTCTCACGGCCTGCAAGAGCAATAGCACCAAGTGATTCTGGCTCATCACACTCACCGTCACCTAGGAATGCCCATACCTTGCGATCGCCCTGCTTAACAAGACCACGGCTATCTTGGTATTTCATTACGTGTGCTTGATAAATAGCCTGAAGTGGACCAAGCCCCATTGATACGGTTGGGAATTGCCAGTAATCAGGCATCAACCATGGGTGTGGGTAGGAGGACAGGCCTTTGCCGTCTACTTCACGGCGGAAGTTATCCATTTGTTCTTCAGTCAATCGACCTTCGATAAACGAACGTGCGTAAATACCTGGTGCGATATGACCTTGGAAGAACACCATGTCGGCTTCTTGTGTTTCGCTTGCACCACGGAAGAAATGGTTGAACGCAATATCATACAATGTTGCTGCAGATGAGAAACTTGTAATGTGTCCACCAAGTGTTGAATCTTGGCGGTTCGCTTTCATAACCATCGCCAATGCGTTCCAACGAATGATAGAACGAATACGTCGTTCCATGAATAAGTCACCAGGAAGTGGCTTTTCATTCTGTGGCGCAATGGTATTGCGATATGGCGTAGTAATAGAAGCTGGCATTGGAGTACCAGATTTCACCGCTTCTTTACTTAAGCGATCCAGAATGTACTGGGCACGTTCAGGACCTTCTTCTCGAAGGACAGACTCGAGTGCATCGACCCACTCTTTAGTTTCAATTGGATCGATATCTTCGAGGATATGCTGCTCCGTCATAGTGTTTATAACCCCCGCTATTAGAACAGATCTTCAAACTTATAGAGGCGTTTGGTTGTTTTGCTCTCTATAAGCAGTTTAAACAGACATTGCGAATTCAATATATGAATCCAGCCGATACCTACATACAGTAAAAGCGACCGAATCATTGGTCTTTTATGTATGTAAGCTCGATCTTGAACATGCTTTTTATTCTAATTAGACGCTTGTCGCCATCGTTACCGACCACCCATCATCTTGGGTAAGCCTGCTTCCGTATTAAAGTTTGATTCTCAAACTTTTTGCTTATTTAGATATTTGCACACTGTTTTGCAGTACAGATGATCTAAATAGGCGTTAACAGATGCCACATTCTTTCCTTAGTAAAACAGATGAAACTAAGGTTTTTTTCGCTATCCATGGCACGATTCATAAGCTTTTGCCCGAATCGTTGTAGCTGTTAATCCCGTGAGTTGGTACAAAAAACGCGGCCTAGGTTACCATCTAAAATCACCAAGGAATAGATATAGGGCCTAAGTTAGTGCTTTAAAACCGAGCAAGCAGCACCAAAAGTGATTGTTTTTTGTGCGATTTATTCATTTAAGTCCCTGAAATACCTGATTCACAAGACATAATCATAGCACCATTCCCAAAACTAATATCACCTATACATATAAATTATACCCACACAATAATGTCACCAACCTAACAAATGTTACAAAACCAATTTCTAAACTGACTAAAGAGATGATAATCGATACAATTAACGCACATATAGAGCATTTTAATTGGATACATGAATGGCTACCCTTTCCGACTCATTACAAGAACACATAGCTAAACACGTTCAAACATCGCTTGAAGAAGACATTGGCTCAGGCGACATTACGGCTAAATTGATCCCTTCTGACAATACTTTGTCTGCCGTTGTTATTGCCAGAGAACCGGCCGTACTCTGTGGCAGCGCTTGGGCAAATGAAGTTTTTTCTCAATTAGACCCTAGCGTTACGTTAGAGTGGCTAGCTAAAGATGGTGACCAGCTAACACCAAACGAGCCATTTTTAAAACTAAGCGGTAATGCTCGAAGCATTCTTACTGGCGAGCGTACAGCACTTAACTACATCCAAATGTTGTCATATACCGCGACAGTTTCTAGGCACTATGCGAATATGGTCAAACATGAAGCACTGACCATTTTAGATACACGCAAGACAATCCCAAGTTTCCGCCTTGCGCAAAAATACGCTATCACTGTCGGTGGTGCTGCCAATCATCGAGTTGGCCTTTATGATGCTTTCTTAATTAAGGAAAATCACATCATGGCAGCAGGTTCGATTTCCGCTGCAGTAAAACAAGCACAATCGATTGCTCCGGGAAAAACGATTGAAGTCGAAACAGAGAATTTGACGGAAGTTGAAGAAGCTGTTTCAGCAGGCGCAGACATCATCATGCTCGATAATTTCTCCTTAGACGATATGCGATTAGCTGTTCAGAAATATCAAGGCAGAGTCAAATTTGAAGCCTCTGGCAATATGACGGATGCTCATATCAAAGATGTAGCGAGTACTGGTGTTGATTTCATTTCTGTTGGCGCTCTGACAAAACACGTACAAGCCATCGACCTTTCATTACGAGTTATGAAGGAGAGCCTATAATATGTCTCAAGTACTGGTTGTAAATTGCGGCAGTTCTTCGCTCAAATTTGCTATCATGGATGGCTCTGGTGCTGCACCAATTCTTGAAGGCATTGCAGATAGACTTGGCTCAGAGCATAGCAATATTACGTTTAAGTTTAACGGTCAGAAAGTGGAGCAGCCTCTTCATGAGCATGACCATAAAGGTGCTGTAACGGCCATCAAGCAATGGATTGATGATCATCAGGATCTGAATATCCAGCTAGTTGGTATCGGACATCGAGTGGTTCATGGTGGTGAAACATTTAGCCAGTCTGTTTTGATCGATGAAAAAGTGCTTCAAGGCATTGAAGACTGTTCTAATTTTGCTCCACTTCACAACCCCGCTCATGTAAAAGGCATCAATGAAGCACAAGCTTTATTTGGTGACTTACCACATGTAGCTGTGTTTGATACGGCATTCCATCAAACCATGGAAGCCGATCAATACCTTTACCCTATTCCAATGCGTTTATATCGCGAACACCATTTTAGAAAATATGGCTTTCATGGCACTAGCTACCGCTACATCTCGGCAAAACTTGCCTCGCTTAATGAGAACTTTGGCTCTCATAATACTCTAATCGCTCACCTGGGCAACGGAGCAAGTGTTTGCGCTGTTCGTGCTGGATTGTCTGTTGACACTAGTATGGGTATCACCCCCCTTGAAGGCTTAATGATGGGGACAAGAAGTGGCAGCCTAGACCCAAGCCTACTATCGTTTATCAGCGATGCTGAAGGCATCTCAATGAAACAAGCACTAGATATCCTGAATAAAGAAAGTGGCTTAAAAGGTATTTCAGAGATCTCAAATGATTGTCGAACGATTGAAACTGCACAAGCCGCAGGCGATGATCGCGCAGAATTAGCACTTAATATGTTTGCTTCAAAAGCGGCAAAACATTTGGCCTCTGTTGCTACAAACCTTCATTCCGTAGATCATCTAGTTTTTACAGGTGGTATTGGTGAAAACTCCCCTGTATTAAGAGACAAAATCTGTGAGCGACTAAGAATGATGGGGATTAGACTAGATCAAAACCTAAATCAGACTTGCCCTCGTGGTGAAATAAGCCAACTATCTTCGGATTCGTCTTCTGCCAAGATTTGGGTGATTCCTACGAATGAAGAGCTATTAATTGCTCAAGACACTTTGTCACTTATTGATAAACATTAATCAAACCCTGTTAACGGTATTTTATTTATATGTCTACCAACGTGTTAATGACTGTTCCTACTGGCCCTGGTGTCGGACTAACCTCTGTGTCAGTCGGACTGGTTCGTGCATTGGAACAACAAGGTTTGAAAGCAAGTTTTTTCAAACCAATTGCACAGCCACACCCAGGCGATACTGGCCCTGATCGTTCGACTGCGATGGTTGCTCAGGGATCAACGCTTCGTCCAGCCGACCCTATTCCACTCCATGAAGCTGAACGATACCTATACAACGACTCAATTGATGAACTTATGGAAGAGGTCGTGGGGCGTTTTCAAGCCAGCATCGAACCTGATTCCACCGTCATTGTTGAAGGTCTTGCGCAAATCCCAGGCCACCCATACGCTACGCGTTTGAATAAAGCTATTGCCCGCACATTAGATGCTGGCATCGTTTTAGTCACAGCACCGAACAAAATGCGAGTAACCGAACTTGAGCACCATGTAGAAATTGCTGCTGGCTCTTACGGCGGGATTAAAGCAGAAGATGTCATAGGCTGCATTCTTAACAAAACACAGCCTGGCTCTTTGGGGATGAAATCTTACGGGGATTCATTCGCTCAGCGCTCTATCTTTAAACGTAACTTCAGTCTTCTAGGGCAAATTCCAGCGTCAGAAGAATTGACTTACCCGCGTGTTAAAGATGTGGCAGATTTCCTAAGCGCCAAAGTCATCAGTGCTGGAGAAATGGACACACGCCGCATCCAGTCTTACACCCTTTGTGCTCGTGGCGTTGAGAACATGCTAGAAGCGCTTAAGCCAGGCGTACTAGTATTTACTCCTGGCGACCGAACCGATGTCATCATGGCGACAGCCATTGCCGCCCTAAATGATACGAAAATCGCTGCTTTAGTGTTGACAGGTGGTTATCAGCCTAGTGAAGCCCTTATGACGCTGTGCGGCAAAGCCATGGCGAAAGGGTTACCAATCTTATCCGTAGACAGCAATAGCTGGGAAACAGCGATTAAGATGCAATCATTTAACCAAGAAATTCCGCTTGATGACAAAGAGCGAATTTTGACGGTGAAAGAACACATTGCTCGTTGTATTGATCATGATTGGATCAATACGTTCGCTCTGAATAATGAGGAACGAAAACTTTCTCCTCCAGCGTTCCGTTATCGATTGATTGAGCAGGCTCGTTCACTGAATAAGCGTATCATTTTGCCTGAGGGTGAAGAGATTCGTACTATTCAAGCAGCTTCTATCTGCGCTGAGCGTGGCATCGCACGCTGTACCCTATTAGGGAACCCAGATGAAATACAACGCATTGCTCAAAACAATGGCATTGAATTAGATTTTGGTGTTGAGATTCTTGACCCAAGCTCAATACGCGATAAGTACGTAGGCCCTATGGTTGATCTTCGTAAACATCGAGGCTTAACAGATATCGTAGCACGCGAACAACTTCAAGATAACGTTGTACTTGGTACAATGATGCTGCAGCAAGATGATGTTGATGGACTCGTCTCGGGCGCTGTGCATACAACAGCCAATACCATTCGCCCTGCCCTACAGCTTATCAAGACATCCCCTGATTCAAGCCTGGTGTCTTCGGTATTCTTTATGTGTCTACCAGATCAGGTTTTGGTTTATGGAGACTGTGCCATCAACCCAGACCCTACCGCAGAGCAATTAGCTGAAATTGCCATTGAAAGTGCAATGTCGGCACAAGCGTTTGGTATAACACCACGAGTTGCAATGATCAGCTACAGTACAGGTGGTTCAGGTTCCGGCAATGATGTAGACAAAGTTCGTGAAGCAACAAGAATTGCTCAAGAAAAACGTCCTGATATTTTGATCGATGGGCCACTACAATACGATGCAGCAATAATGGAAAAAGTTGCTAGTCAGAAAGCGCCAGGTAGCAAAGTAGCAGGTAAAGCAACAGTGTTTGTGTTCCCGGACCTTAATACTGGCAATACGACCTATAAAGCGGTGCAAAGAAGTGCTGAAGTAGTAAGCATTGGACCTATGCTTCAAGGTATTCGAAAACCAGTGAACGATCTGTCTCGTGGCGCTCTGGTCGATGACATTGTTTACACTATTGCAATTACAGCAATACAAGCTGGACAGCTTTCTAATTAAACTTTCATTGATCATAATCTAGACAAAAAACAGCTATTTGATTACATTATTATAAATAGTTAATTTAATTTAGTGGCTGTTTTATGTCTGGCAGTGTCTCTCTTGCGATAGAAGCTCAACGCTTTATTTACGAGCGCACGAATACTATCGCCTTGTATTCAGGCGACCCAGAGCCATCGCGTGAAGACGCTTCACCTGAGCAGTCTCGTGCAAGTTCCGATGCAACTGTGACCATCTCTCAAGAGGCGCAAGCACTTCTTTCAGATTCAGACAGCAATCAAGACTCAACTGCAGATTCTAGCGAATCCGTAGAATCTGCAGTTGAGGATAGCTCAGAAAAGATCGACGATGATGACTCTGAGACCTCCAAGCCCTCCACTACATCAGACAATTTAACTGAAGAGGAACAGGCTGAGGTAGACGAGCTTGCGGAGCGTGACGAAGAAGTAAGGGTGCACGAACAAGCTCACTCATCGATTGGCGGTCAGTATGCAGGTAGTCCATCGTATAGTTACGAGCAAGGACCTGATGGTAAACGCTATATTACTGATGGTGAAGTTCAAATTGATGTCAGCCCTATTGCCAATGATCCTCAAGCAACTATCGATAAAATGCGTCAAGTTTACCGAGCTGCACTGGCACCCGCTGAGCCCTCTTCAGCTGACCGCTCTGTAGCGAATGAAGCACAACAAAGGATCGCAGAAGCGACTGCAGATCTTGCAAGATCAGACGAGTCGAGTACCTCAAATACTTCTACAGTGAATTCATACTCTCGCTCTACCTTAGAAATAGACAGCCTTTATGGTCAATCTACTGCCATGACAGGAGCTCAAGTAAATATAACTGCATAATTCTAAAATTGTCACTGGATGTGACAGACCACTCACATTACACATTATTTCATGGAGGAAATACGTAATGAATCAAAATGGATCTAAAGGATTCACCTTAATCGAACTGATGGTTGTAATCGCCATTATCTCAATCCTTGCTGCTGTTAGTGCGCCTACTTTTGAGTCACATATAGCAAAAGCCAATCTGGTCGATGTTCAGCTATATGCTAGCAGCACATTGGGTCAAATAGATGAGTTTGTTCTTACTCATTCTGCCTTCCCAACTAGCTCAGAATTTGAGGACTTCAAAACCAGTCCTTCAAATGTAGATTTGATTAAATCAGCCACCCTCTCAAAATTAGATAAGCTTCAAGGCAGCGTAACGATCACATTCAATTCTGATATTGGTATTAATGAAGACACGTTCATTAAATACTCTAGATCCTCAAATAGCATCTGGAGCTGTGAAACCAGTTTAAACGCTCAATTATCACCTGAGCAATGTGTGATCAAGCAGTAGAGGGTGATCATGAACTTAGAGAAGTTAATAAGGATGGCCATAGATCAGGGTGCATCCGATATTCATATATTGATTCAAGATAACCTTTCCTATATCAAGCTTAGAACTTCAGGAAAACTCAGCGAGGAAAGTGTTATTACCAATGGCGCTATTCTTTTAAATAGAATAAAAATTCTTTCCAACCTCAATATCGCTGAAGCACGCAGGGTTCAAGAGGGTATGTTCGCATTTGAATATGGCAATCAAAACTACTCAATTCGTGTAAGCATCATGTGTTCGGACAGAGGTGAAAAAGTAGCCCTAAGAATTCTAAACCCATCTCTCAAATTACCGTTAAGTGAACTAGGATTAAGTGAAGACGCTCTAGCAGTACTAACCCATAGCATTCAGCTGAAACATGGGTTAATTTTAGTTTGTGGTGCTACTGGTTCAGGTAAAACTACGACACTGTACTCATGTTTAAACGAAATAAATGACGGTAGTCGTTCAATTTTCACAATCGAAGACCCCGTTGAGATACCCACGACTGGCTTATATCAATTTGAACCAGATTTGAATCTTGATATTGGCACTCATGACTTACTTAAAGCGTTTATGAGGCAAGACCCAGATGTCATCATGATTGGTGAGATCAGAGATGCAAAGACTGCAGATTTAGCGATATCAGCCGCTCTAACAGGTCATTTAGTTCTTGCCACACTTCATACAAACAATGCGCTAAATGTCATACATCGCTGTGAAAACTGGCAAGTTGACTACTTCGCTTTAGTCAGCTCACTAAAGTTAATTATTCATCAATCAATGATGTTTAAAGCAGACAAGGCAAAACCAAAATTTACTTTTTTACAACCTAATTGGGAGCAGCAGCTCCCAAGGGACTATAGCCAGCTTATTACCCAACCGGATATGTGGCATCATTTAGAAGGTACAGAGTAATGATTTGGTACCGTTATAAAGACGAATTGCTTTTACCCTTCATGGATCCTAAAGAAGCCATTAAGTATGCATGCACCAACCAGCTGGACCTAGCCTATTTTCACGAATTCAAACTCCATGCAATGAAAGTCCAACAATGTCTCCAATATTTAGAGCAGGTATTATTTCATTGTAACAATGGACACAGTTTACAAAACGCCCTTTTAACGCAAGACCCTAAACAATACTCTGAACCAATTCGACCATATGTAATGGCAATAAAAACACAGCTAATGCAAGGTAGAAATATTACTGAGTCAATCAGCCCTTTTTTACCATTAAGCATACGTAGCTTCGGCAAGAACATACCGGTTGAAGGTACAGAAGAGAGTAAGGTCATGGGACTGTTAGTCATCTTGGATGCGTTAAAAGAGCAAAATCAACTGACAGCACAACTTAAGAAATGCTTAGTGTATCCATTTTCGGTCATACAAAGTTCAATGGTTTTAGCGGCTTTCAACAGCTTACTTAATGAGACAAACAGCACTCAAATTCTCACCATTTGGCTATTAGTCTGTTTAGGGCAGATCTCATTATTTTTATGGATAAATAATGGTAAAGCTTATGTTCAGCTATGTAATCTGCTACCCAGCTTTCGGATCAGACGCACACTCATGCTACTCACGGCATGCATTAAAAGTGGACAGCCACTACATAGTGCCATTAGAACACTCATGGAGAGCTCTTCAGGAAAGCTAAAAGACGAATTGACCTTTATGTACTTTCGACTTCTTAGCGGAAGGGAAACAACAGATTGTCTACCTAAAGGCTGGATTCCGAAACAATTTACTTTAAGCATGTCTCAAATTACAACAACTGGAGACGTCATCACACCTTTAGTACAAACCGTCGAATTTTGGAAGGACTACAATTTCAAACGGATCTCTTGGCTATCCAAAGCCTTCCCAATTGTGGGAATAATGATAGCATCCATATTTGTCACTCAAACACTTATTACTTTGTACGCACCATTAATGGAATCAGGAAGTTTTGGATTATAATTTAATCATTTATGTCATTGCCCTACTTTGTTTAGGCAGCACTCTCTCAGCCCTAACCTATAGATGGAACCTTGTCGCCCAGTACTCATGGCGGGCTGAGGCACATGAATTTATAGAGCTTCCATTTTATGAACCAAAGCCATTGAGCTTTTTCAAAGGCAGGTCTTGCTGCCCAAAATGCGATCACAGGCTTCACTTCACTGACTTGATCCCTCTTTTTAGTTTCTTACGATTAAAAGGACGTTGCCGACATTGTCATGGCTCTATATCTTTTCGTTATCCATTGATTGAGCTAATGACATGCGCAGCCTTGCTCCCACTCTATTGGTTGGCTACTTCTCAAACAGAGTGGCTAATTCTTGGTTTGCTAATCACATCATTAATTTGTGCAACAGTGATTGATGCTGAGCACCTATGGTTACCTGATGAATGTACTTTTGTCGTCTTCTGCTGCGCTTCATATTTATTTTTTATAGCTGGAGAACAAAATGTCCTACCCAATATATTTATTGGCATCTTCGCCTATCTTAGTGTTTACGGTTTGCGTCTATTATTCTTAACGCTTCGTGGTATTGAGGCAATTGGGTTGGGAGATGCAAAGCTTCTAGCTGCTTTAACTTACTGGCTTGGACCTGCATCGTATAGCTCAATACTTTTTTTTGCTTCAGCTTTAGGGCTACTTTGGGCTCTCATCACGCTAAAAAATAAAGCCACTAAAATTCCCTTTGGACCTTTCTTAATTTTTTCAGCTATTTCGTACTTTTACTTAGGACACATGCTATGAATTCACAACATCGACCTCCTGTAATTATTGGATTGACAGGAGGTATAGGGTCGGGCAAGTCAACTGTAGCAAATCTATTTAATGAGCTGGGAGTGGAATCAATAGACGCCGATGATATTGCACGAGAAGTTGTCAAACCAGGAGAACCGTGTTTAAAAGAAATCGTAAGCGTCTTTGGACAAGAAGTTTTGACATCAAACGGCCAGCTAAATCGCGCCGCCTTGCGTGAAATTGTCTTCTCAAGCCAAGAACTTCGTAAACAATTAGAGTCAATCACTCATCCGGCAATTCGTGAGCGTATGCATCATAAGTTACTACAATGTCATGGTAAAATAGCGTTGATGGTGCACCCTCTTTTATTTGAAACAGGTCAAGATAAAGAATGCAAATACACCATCGCTATCAGCACACCTAAATCATTACAAATTGAAAGGGTAACGCTTAGAGACAACAATTCTCCCGAACAAGTAGAGCGCATTATAAATACACAGTTAAGTGACCCTGAACGCTGCTCAAAAGCCGATTTTATCTTGGAAAACACTAGCAACTGCGATGAATTGAGTGTTAGAGTCTTTCAGTTGTACAATAAATTACAAACAATATTATTCTAGAATAAATGGATACTAAAACTCTAATTGCTTGTCCTACATGTGGTGTAAAGTCACCTTGGAGCACAGAAAACAAAAGTCGTCCTTTTTGTAGTTCGCGCTGTAAGCTAATTGACTTAGGCGAATGGGCAAGCGAAAGTTATGCAATACCTCAGCAAACGTCTGATGAGGATGAAATTTTTTCCGAAGATCTTGTTGCAAATCCTAATAAGTCGTTCCTTTAGTAACAGAGAGATTGAAGCAGGATGAATAAGCCTAACTTTTCAGATAAAAAAGCATTACTGATAGAAGACATGGCTGAAGCCCGAATCATGCAAAAGAAAATGCTTAATGATTTTGGTTTTAAATCAATTGAAATTGCCATGAAAGCTGAAAGTGCCATTGAGCTCCTTCGCACTCAATCTTATGATGTTATTTTATCTGACTACAATTTAGGTAATGGTAAAGACGGTCAGCAACTACTTGAAGAGGTCCGTCATTCTCACCTTATCCCCAATACGTCAACGTATTTGATGGTAACGGCAGAAACGTCTACAGAAATGGTGATGGGAGCTATTGAATACAGTCCAGATGGCTACATTACTAAACCTTTTTCACAGGCGATGCTAGAGCGTAGATTATTAAAGCTCATGATGAACAAAGAGCAGCTTCTAGAAATCAATAAAGCGCTTGACGCTAGCGACTATGAAAAAGCCGTTACCGAAGCACGTAAGGTATCAAAAGAAAACCCTACTCTTGCAAGCCGATGCAATAGAATCATTGGTGACTCTTTAATTAGCTTAGAAAAATACCAAGAGGCACTAGAGGTTTTCAAAGCTTGCCGTAAAGAATCTAGAATGCCTTGGGCGGTATTTGGAGAAGCTAAATGCCATTATTTTTTAAATAATGTAGATAAAGCTGAACAAAAGTTTAGGCAGCTGACACTTGATAATAAATTCTTTGTAAGTGCTTACGATTGGCTGGCAAAAACGCTCGTTAAAAAAGGCGAACTGGATGAGGCTCAAGCCATCTTAGTTGATGCTGTAGGTAGATCACCAAAGAATTTAAAGAGACAAATAGAGCTCGGCAAACTCAGCCTTGAAGTACATGATAATTTGATGGCAGAAATGTCTTTCAGACGCGCTGTGTTTTTAGCTAAGCACTCTTGTTTTAATGAAGCTGATGTTTATCTGCAACACATGACTTCCATCGTCGCCCTAGCACGTGAAGGAGACATTCCTTCTAGGCAAATCAGCAATTTCCAAACTACACTAGAAAAGGTTCATCAAAGCTTTTTTAACTCTGCAAAAGTCAGAAGTGAGTCTTATCTTTTAGAGATGGAATTGTATGCCGCCCTTGGCGACACAAAGACGATGCACCAGATCGAAGAAGTTTGGAATAATGACATTGAGTCAGGCCAAGCGGAACCAATCACACCCGCTGCACAGAGCAGAATTAACCAGATTAAGTCGTAAAGCAGTTTATAATGCAAAAAATTGACATAAGCACTATTTTAGCCAGCGCGATCCATGAGAGCAAAAACCATCTGGGGACCATACTGTATCAGCTAGAAACTCTTAAGAGACTAAATTTACCGACTGATGGGGCTATGGCGCTTAGAAAAGTTGAAGAAGGTATGAAACAACTCAATGATGAGTGGGTAGAATACCTTTACTTATATAGACTCGCATCAGATGGTTACCATGTTCATTACGAATGCCACTCCATTGATGAATTTTTAGATGACCAAGTCTTTGCTCTTATGCCCTCTGCTTCCGCAAAAGGACTACAATTAACTTATAATGTCTCTCAAGAATTAACTGGAATTTTTGATGAGAGGTTATTGACTGCTGTTGTTAGCACCGCCGTCTATAACGCGCTCAGGTTTGCAAAAAATTCCATAGAGATCAACGCAGCCATTGAAAATGATTACTTAGTAGTCAGTATTGAAGATGATGGAAAAGGCTTCGAAAAAACAGCGCAAGAGGAAGACGAATTGCTTTTCCAAACCAACACTGGCTTAGGATTATATTTCGCCGAACTTTCGGCTAATGCGCATAAAGCGGATGAAAGATCCGGCTATATACTAAAACAAACGTCGGATCGAATTGGTGGCGCTAAACTTGCCATTTACCTCCCTCAATAACCTACTCTTCTAAGGAATGAGCATATCAATGCGTCCGCCACATGAACCTTCATTATTTTTGAGTTTCGTGTGGCCATGAACACCTTGGTTATTATGTAAACGCACTACCTTATCACAGTAAAACCAGCCTGCATTTTGGCTCGACACATTTTCCACGGGATCTCCAGCAATTAATGCTTCATAAGAGGCCAAAATAAAATCTGGATAACCTTTACCATTATCAATAACAGATATATGAAGTCCTTCTTCACTAGTAGTGAACTCAATTTCTATTGTATCTTCTGTATACCTTAGTGCATTCAGCAGTGTAATTTGCAACACGTTACTTATAAGCTGAGGATCGAGATACCAACTAAGGTCCTCTCCCTTAATATTCACTTCAATAGTCTTATGCTTTAATAACGTATCAAGACCCGCTAGTGCATCCTCAACAACATCCATTACGAAAGTATCTGTCGAGTTCACAACCAAATGATCGTCACTAACAAGGTATAAGCCATACAACTGATTAATAACATTTTGCATTCGTACAATTTCATATTGCGCTTCTACAAGCTCATCTTTATTTACACTCTCATTCCGGTTGATAGTGTTATCGAGATTGAACAAAACTTGGCTTAATGAATTACGCATATCCTTTATAGAAGCCTCGATGACTTCCTTAAAAGGTAGTTGTGATTGGTATGGCATACAATGGCTCCTAAAACATAACTTTATAGTGTTTAGTCAAATATTCTTTCAGGGCACTCAGTCGTTTGTATTGTTTGTGAGAGGGTGACACATGTTTTAAACGCTGTATCGCCTGAACACATTCAGCGACCATGTGCGGCTCATTACCCTTTTCTTCCATTAATTTTAGGCAGGTTTGTACCAAATTAAGATTGAGGCCTGGATGGCGAGGAGATACTTCTAACGCAGTTTTGAACTCATGAATTGCTTTTAAATAGTCTTTCTGAGAGTAATAACTTAAGCCTTCTTTGTTCAACGCTTTCGCTTGAGCTTTTGCACCCAAGCTGACCGGTTCGTCAAGAAAATCTGCCGCTTGCTGTTTTAAAGCATCGCTCGTAGATTGGTCATTAACAAGAGAAGCTAAAATTGTTTCAGCTTGCTCATGCTCACCTGCATTGTAGAGAGTTTTGCCATATTCAACCACTAAGTCTTGTGGTAACCCACCTTCTAAATCTGATGCCAGCTGTTTGGCAGCTTTTAATGATTGTTGCGCTTCTCGCATCTGACCTTGTGAAGCATGAAATCTACTTTCTGCTAGCGTTTTACGAAGCTTCACTGAGTCATCATCTGCAAAACGTTTAGATACAACAGTTAGCGCTTGACTAGCTTCTGCCAGCAACCTTTTCCTCTCGATACTGCTTTCAACTTGGCTTGCTGACTCAGCTACAATATCAACCAACTGAATGTAATCATCCGGGTTTTCATGTATGGAATTAATACCAAGTCTGACCGTTTGCTGACTGGCCTTGAGGGCTGATTGAGGATCACCATTTGCTAGGCTAACAGACGCCATATGTTTTTGACGCTTGTGAATACGAGGAGATATTTTAATCGCATCATCAAGTACTGCTTGAGCATCTTCTAAACGGCCTGTCTTCTCATATGCTGATGCTAATAAATCGTAAGCAGAAATAGTTTGTGGGAAGAGCTGTATAACCTTTTGCAATATTGAAACTGCATTAGCCAAATCATCTTCCTCAAGATACTTTCTCGCCAATCCGAGCAAAGCCCAATCTACATCACGCTGTTCTAACTCGACCTGACAAAGACGCTCTAATTCTTGTAAAGCACCTATACTTAAGTACGCATCAACCAATGTGCGTTTACACCACGCGGCATAACGCCCTTGTTGTTCAATGTGCTGTGCACAAAGAGGAATTAGTTCTTGGTATTTTTGATTTGCCAACAAAGTTTTCATTGATGACAATGCTTTAGTTTGAAGAAATTGTCGTTCAAGACGGCGAGCTAAAACAGCTTGCGTGAAAGGTTTTGAAAGATACTCATCTGGCTGAGATTCCATAATCCCCATTACGACATCTCGGCCAGTTTCAGCAGATACTATAATAAAAATATTTGTGGGTTTTAAAAGTTGTAGCTCTCTGAGCTCCTCCAAAACCTGCTGCCCGTTTTTTCCGCCAGTCAGTCGAAAATCACAAAGAACTATGTCATAGCGACGTGAACGGCAGGCTTCAACGACACCTTTTCCACTCGAAGTCTGGTCAACGTGCTGTATTCCAAGACCTTGAAGCATCTGGCGAATTGAGACACGCGAATTCTCAAATTCATCAGCAACTAGAGCTTGAAGGCCAGCATATACAGAAGATTTTTGAGCTGCTTTACCTTGAAATAACGATTTATCCACGTATTGAACCTAAACTTTTATTGATTACTTTTAAGGTACTCAACCATTTTCTGGCCTGCGACCTTTATATGATCTTCAAGTAAGCATAAAGATTGTTCGAACTGTTTATTTTCAATTAAGTGAAATAACTGCTCATGCTCACTTTGGCTTGTGTCACGATAGTTTAAAGGTCCATCCTGAAACCCCATATAACGCCTCACTTGCTCATTAAGTATAGCTACCACATTAAATAAAGTCGGCCTATTTGCCACTTTGTATAATGTTGCATGCAAATCCCAATTTAGCTGACCGCGCTCAAGCAAGGTTAAACAAGGGGCATTAAGTTGTAAATTAATATCTTTTGCTCGTCCTAATACTTCATGAGATAAGTTAGGCAATGCATGCTCTAATAATTGAACTTCAAGCGCCATGCGCATTCGATATAAGTCTTCAGCTTCTTGCCAATTTAACTCAGGAATCATCACCCCTGCCTTACCATGAGCAATCAACCACCCTTGATTTTTTAACAATGCAATCGCATCACGTATTGGAATTCTACTCACGCCATAGATAGAAGAAAGCTCCTGCTGACGCAACGGGCGCCCTTTAGGTAACTTGCCATTTAAAATATCGTCTTTCAGTTGATCTACAAGGTCCACCATTTTTAATCCTACTTCCTAAGGTTTTGAATAAGTAGTACGGTTAAACCAAAACTAATTCCCCAAAATGCTGAAGCAACACCAAAAAATGAGACACCTGAAACCGTAGTTAAAAACGTAATAAGAGCGGGTTCACGATAACGCTCCTCATCGAAAGCCGCTTTAAGGTTAGCTGAAATAGTGCCTAATAAAGCAATGCCTGCCAATGCAGCGATCATTGTTTTAGGAAAAGCAGCGAACAAGCCTACTACTGTTGCCCCCCCCAAACCTGCTAGAGCATAAAATATGCCAGCAGATAACCCCGCAATATAGCGCTTAGAAGGATCTTTATGACACTCTTCATTGCTACAAATGGCGGCAGTAATGGCAGCTAAATTAAATGCAAAACCACCAAAGGGTGCCAGCAATACAGTTGAAACCCCCGTCCACGAGATAATATTAGACACGGGCGTGTCATATTTACTTGCGCGCATTACAGCAACACCTGGGATATTTTGTGAAGAAAGCGTGACAATAAATAAGGGAATGCCAACCCCTAAAATTAATGAAGTGTTCCACTCTGGGGATACAAAACTCATTGCACCAATTGATATGGGAATGTCATTAAAACTTGCATGCGGTTGTAATAGCACCATTACAACGCCTGCCACTAACACCATAATGACCGCATAACGTGGCAAAAATACCTTACAAACTAAATAGGTAACCATCATGACTGCAACGATGAGCGAATCCGTCTCAAGTGATGTAAAAATCGACACACCAAAATTAAATAGAACACCCACCAACATGGCACATGCTATCGGCAAGGGAATCCAGCGCATCAAGCGGTCAAATAATCCTGTGATACCTAGCAGCAACATCAACCCACCCGCAAACATAAACACGCCTATGGCTTCTGCGTAGGTTGCACCATTCAAACTAGTAGCTAATAAAGCGGCTCCAGGAGTAGACCAGGCAGTGATCACAGGAGACTTATACCAAAGAGATAAGAAAAAGCAGGTTGCTCCCATGCCCAAACCTAACGCCATGATCCAAGAGACTTTCATTGCTGCGTCGGCGCCTGCCATATCCGCTGCCTGAAATACGATTGCCACAGAGCTGGCAAAACCAATTAACACCGCCACAAAGCCAGCAGCAACAGCACTCAAGCTAACATCTTTTATTACTTTCATTAGGTAGATCTCCTTAATTAAAGAGACCATATCACAAAGATTAAAAATGTATACATTTTTAATAATGTATTAATTTTAGTGTTGCAGCATAAACCCTACTAACCCCAACACAAAGCCAAGTACTGCTCCAAATGGAGGAGCCCAGTGCTTCTCAAGCTTTACTTGCGGAGCGATATCCTGAAAGACAGCATATAAAATTCCACCAGCCGCCACTAACATAATTCCAGCTACCAGTGCTTCAAAGTTAGCTAACCAGAAATACGCGATCAGTGCAGAAACTGGCCCCATCAGTGCTAAAAGTAAAAACAGAAATAAAATACGCTTATCAGACAAGCGTCCAGACTGTCTTAGCTCGCGAAACGCGTTAAAACCTTCAGGTAAGTTTTGCATGGCAATGAGTGAAGCCAATAAAAAGGAAGAACCTTTTCCAAGTGCCAGTGAGGCACCAAGTGCGATGGATTCAGGAATAAAATCCGATAGCATGGCAATTAACTGACCAGCCGCACTCTTATGCTGATATAGATACCGATCAATGCCCATAAATAGTAGTCCACCAGCTAAAAATAACCCGGCACTTACCGCGACAGAAAACGGCACAATCCCTTCCGGCACTAACACTAAAGCAATAGCGGAGAGTAAAGCGCCACCGCCAAAGGCTGTCACACTGTGCCTTAACTCCTCATTAAGCCAATTTGGCCTAATTGCATCTATTGTTGCTAGACAACCTCCCAAGGGCATTGCCAATCCAGCGCCTAATGTTAATAACAATATATATATCCATTCTGGCATATTAGTTTCCTTGTAAAACAAGAACACCGCCTAGTAGTGGCGGTGTTCTGTTAAGCAATGAACCCTAAGATCGACGTTCTATTGACTCATGTAAGCATTCAAGAATGCTTGAGTCCTCTCTTCTTTAGGGGCAGTAAATATCTGTTCAGGCTCGCCCTCTTCTACAATTGCGCCCTGATCGAAAAAGCACACTCTATCACTAATTTCCCGAGCAAAATACATCTCATGGGTCACAAGCAACATAGTAAAACTATGCTTCTTAGCTAGGTTTCGAATGACATCGAGGACTTCGTCAACCAATTCAGGATCCAAGGCCGAAGTAATTTCATCAAGCAATAGAATGGCAGGTTTCATAGCCAAAGCTCTAGCGATACCCACACGCTGTTTCTGACCACCTGATAATTCATTAGGATACATATCCGCTTTATCGGTCATCCCAACTAACTCTAATAACTCGTCGGCAATCGCTTCAGCTTCAACTTTAGATTTACCCTGCACTCGCATGGGTGCTTCAGTGATATTGCGCTTAACACTCATGTGTGGGAACAGATTAAAATGCTGAAAAACCATTCCTAAATGATGGCGCATTTTGTGAAGGTGTTTTTTATCTGCAGGAACTAAGCCATTTGGCGTACGTTTATGCCATAGAGGTTCACCAGCCACATTTACCCCCCCCCCTTCGATTCCTTCTAAGGTCATTAGGATACGCAACAGGGTGCTCTTACCAGAACCACTTGGACCAATAATGGATACAATTTCTCCCTCTTCAACCGAAAAGTTAAAATCTTTAAAAATGACCGTATCACCAAAACGTTTTTCAACGCTTTGGAATTCTATTAAAGGTTGACTCATTTCAATGTTATTCCTTCTTTCGGAAAGTGTCTCTCAACGCAATGAATTCCATAGGCGGCAACCAAACTAAACAGTAAATACAACATACCAACTAACGTGAAAGGCTCTAAATATCTGAAGTTCTCGGAACCGATGATTTTCGCGACTTGTAGCATTTCAAGCAAAGTAATAGCGGAAAGTTGTGGGGTCTCCTTAAACATTGCAATAATATAGTTCCCAGTTGCTGGGATCATGGGCCTTAAGGCCTGAGGCAAAACAATGTCCTTATAGGTGTCAAAGATACTTAAGTTTAAAGCTCTAGCTGCCTCCCACTGCCCCTTTTCAACACCGTCAATCCCACTTCGAAAGACTTCTGAAAGATAAGCTCCGTAATGGAGCCCAAGAGCCAACACTCCCGTCAAAAGTGGTGACATACTTACACCAAACTCTGGCATCACGTAATAGAGGAAGAAAATCTGTACTAAAAGTGGTGTGCTTCGGACAAACTCAACAATCCAATAAGTTATAAAACGAATTAAAAAGAAGCCACTTCGACGTAATAGCGCAAATGCCAACCCAACGATAATAGCCAGACAACTGCCCAATAAAGTGGCCATCAATGTAACTTTTGCTGCCTCAAGTATGGTCGGCAAGACCTCTAGCGTGAACTGCCAATCCCAATCAAATCCATTCATTGGCCTAACCCTCCACGTCCTAAACCTCGGCTTAACTTTTTCTCCAATACTCTAAAGACTACAGCCAGAACTTGAGCAAAAAGGAAATACAACACCAAAACTACAGCAAAAATTTCTGTGACTTGAAGAGTCATATCTGCTAAAGATTTTGCCCTGTAAGTCAAATCTGCAATGGTTATCAATGAAACCAAAGAAGTTGCTTTCACAAGCTCAATAGCTAAATTTCCAAAAGGAGGAATCATGTTGACCAGCGCTTGAGGCAGTAAAATACGCCAAAGCCTTTGGGTTGAACTAAAATTCAGTGCAACAGCCGCTTCATATTGACCTTTTGGTACAGATGCCATGGCGCCACGTACAACTTCAGTGCCATAAGCCCCAATATTAAGACCTAAGGCGACTACCCCTGCCGTCATTGCGTCAAACGAAAAACCAAAGAAAGGTAATACAAAGTAGATCCAGTATAATTGGATCAAAGCTGATGTTCCGCGAAAAAATTCAATGTAGATTACTGCTAAGTACTTAATGGGTTTTGGTGCGTAAAGCCTTAACATACCAAAACCAAACGCCATCACCGCTGCCAAGGGAAGAGCTAAGGCCACAATTTTGAGTGTGACCCAAGCTCCCTCCAGCAGGATAGAGACAATTTCGCCAAAAGGCATATCTCTCTCCTACTCTACTTTATGGCTGACACAGTGTTTCAGCGGTTGCCGAACCAGGCAGAGTATGTTCACCAAAGCCATACTCTTTCACCATAGCAATATGTTCTGGCGTAGCAATAAACCCTTTAAGCTCTTGGTTGAAGGCATCCCTAAGACCCTCATCTCCTTTCCTAAACCCAAAAGCACCATAACCTTTGATAGGTTCACCATTTATGACCAGATCTTCGAAGGGTTGTGCTAAGGTTACACGATCATCTTTTTGAGCAAGAGTGGCCATAGTAAGGGATGTACCAGCTAGAGCATCAATGCGCCCAGCCTTCAAAGCGGCAACACCAGATGGGTAATCCGGCAAAGTGACTATTTTATTCATACTAATGCCAAAATCCTTGGCATAGCCGTATTCTACTGCTCCAGACATCACTCCCATTTTCACATCTTGCTGGTGAACATCTTCATAACCATGAAGGTTTTTTGGATTACCATTTTTAACCAAAAAACCCTCGCCTATGCTGTAGGTTGGGTTCGAAAATAATACTTGCTGACAGCGTTTTGGCGTAATATACATACCAGCCGCAATAACATCGAATCGCCCTGCTTTCAAACCAGGAATCAGTGCTCCAAATTCCGTCACAACCACATTGACATCTTTTACACCTAAAGACTCCAACACATGAACAGCAATACTTGGGGATTCACCAGCAGGCTCACCAGCCGGCGTTGTATAGCCGTATGGTACTTCGTTGGCAACACCGATTGTTACTTCTCCGTTCTTTTGTATATCAGTTAACGTATCTGCGTTAGCGTTAAGAGTGGCTGCACATATTGATAAAGCTACCAAACTACGATTCCAATTAGTCATGCTCATTGTTTCTCCTAATAATTAGAGCTCAAAGTTATGTCCTAGCTCATCGTAAAGAATCACTAAAAAACATTCAAACAGATTACATGTCTAAATATTTGAAATCGAAATATTTGATCATTCTAAATTTTATATTTTTTTAAATTAATGTTTATATTTCAATAACTAAAGATATTTAATTTAGATATTTGAATATTTTATAACTAAACTTAATGTGCACTTATGAATTCATATTCACCTCGACCAAGATACGCCTCTAAGCACTTTCAGGTTACCAAAGTTTGCAGGTTGGCAGTGGTAAAAATGACTCAAAAATTGCTTTGAATTTGACAACATTAGCCTTATTATCGCGCGATCTTCATTATTGAGCGTTACCACGTGAAAATTGTTTCTTTTGATGCTTTAAGATCTCTTCACCTGCCCAATGTGCAATACATCAAACCCGAAAACATGTACGCGCATTTAGACGATATTCGTGCAGCAGATTGGGTGATTTTTCCTGAGTATTGGCAGCTTAACGCACTTGTTCATGGGCTTAAAAAGCGCATTTTCCCAAGCCTTTCATCGTATATGGTAGGTCATGATAAAGTCGAAATGACGCGTACATTTATGACCATCATCCCAATGAATCATCCTTATACAGAAATCGTCGCCAACACGCCGTATGAAGCCGATCGCATCT
The DNA here is from genome assembly GCF_016461785.1 of Marinomonas ostreistagni. GTDB lineage: Bacteria > Pseudomonadota > Gammaproteobacteria > Pseudomonadales > Marinomonadaceae > Marinomonas > Marinomonas ostreistagni_A. Next base: position 137,705 of record NZ_JAEMUH010000014.1, read on the forward strand.
GGGACATTATGCCAACGCCATTTGTAGCGAAAATACCGCGCAGTAGCATGGGGAATGGTGTGTTTTTGATTGATAATACGATTCAATGGCGTGAGTACTTAGAAAAAAGCTCTGTCATTTACGCTCAGGAATATCTTCCAATTGATAGAGACCTTCGAGTCGTTTGGGTTGGGGGCAAAGTAGTCAGTGGTTACTGGCGCCTACAAGCCGACAAAGGGTTTTACAACAACATCAGTCAAGGTGGAAAGGTTGAGGTCGCACTGATTCCAAAAGAAGCACTGGATTTAGTTCATTTTGTAGCGACTTCATTAGGTATCGACCACGGCGGTTTCGATATTGCGATGGTAGGTTCAATTCCATACTTAATAGAATTTAATCGCATTTTTGGAAACCAAGGCGTCAAAGACCTTCAGCAAAGTGTTGATGCAAGCATTATCGAGTATCTCGAAAATGAGCTTCCAACGGAAAATATGGTAGATATGATCGTTTAAAAAAGGAGTGACAATCACTCCTTTTTTAGTCAATACAACTTAATTATCTGTATTCAACCCAAGCTTCTGCACCTAAAACAACGTCTTCTACGTTTTTCTTGTTTGCAAGGCGCTTGGTGATTCTTTGTATCAATGCTGTCATCGTTCTTACTCCCACTCTGTTAATACAGATATGATACGTTTGAAAGATGACAATCAGAATTTGGTATAAACTAATTCGCTTATATAAATTAGCTATCAATACCTTGGCAGCTCAATCCCTTCAAACAGTGAATCAACGTCCTGTCGAGTTGGCATTTCCATCGCTTGCATGACCAAATCTTGTGTTAGGTGTGGTGCAAAAGATTGGATAAACTTGTACATATAACCGCGAATAAAGGTATTCGAACGGATGCCAATCTTAGTTGTGCTATCCGCAAATAAATGCGAAGCATCTAGTGCAACAAGATCTGCATCTGTTTCTTGGTCGTAAGCCATGGTAGCAACAATTCCAACCCCCAAGCCTAAGCGAACATAGGTCTTGATTACATCAGAATCCGCAGCTGTAAATACAACATTCGGCTCTAAGTCAGCGCTTTGAAACGCTTCATCTAACTGCGAACGCCCTGTGAAACCAAACACATAGGTGACAATTGGATATTGAGCCAAAGCATCAAGCGTTAGAGTGTCAAGTTGCGCCAATGGATGATCTTTAGGCACCACGACTGACCTATTCCAAGTGTAACAAGGTAGCATCACGAGATTACCAAACATATCTAAAGCTTCAGTCGCTATTGCAAAATCTACAGCACCATCATTGGCCATTTCAGCAATTTGCATAGGCGTCCCTTGATGCATATGAAGCGTGACGTCAGGATAACCTTCAATAAATTTATGAATCACATTTGGCAAAGCGTATCGGGCTTGCGTGTGGGTAGTAGCAATGTCTAATGATCCTTTTCTTTCATCACTAAATTCTTTGGCTACTTTTTTAATGTTTTGCGTTTGATTTAGAATCTCGCCTGCCAGTGCAATAATTTGTTTGCCGGCGGGTGTTATGTGAGTCAAATGCTTACCACTGCGCGCAAACACTTCGATACCTAATTCATCCTCGAGCAGTCGGATTTGTTTACTAACTCCCGGCTGAGAGGTATACAAACTTTGTGCAGTTGCCGAGACATTTAAGTCGTGCCTTGCGACTTCCCAAATATACCTTAGCTGTTGTAGCTTCATTGGCCGATTATCCTTATTCTAAAAAGAGTTAAAAACATAAAAAAATATTACTTTATAGAATAGTAAAAAAGCTCTATGGTTGCCAACATTAATCTAGTAAAGATGCATAACAATGGATTTTATTTGGTACATTATGGCCGGCGTTGGCGTGGGCTTAGCGGTAGGTATAACGGGTGTCGGCGGTGGATCATTAATGACTCCCCTTCTTTTGATGTTTGGTTTTCCACCTCACATTGCAATAGGTACGGATCTTCTCTATGCCGGCATTGCTAAAAGCACCGGCGTAGTCATGCATGCAAAACGTGGCAATGTTAATTGGCGAATCATGGGGGCCATGGCCGCTGGTAGCTTACCCGCATCATTTGTCACCGTTTGGGCATTGTCGCAATTTGAGCATCCAGAGCACTATCAGCATTTATTGACTGGAACATTGGGGCTTATGTTAATTATCACCGCTATCGTGATTGTTTTCAGAAAGCATATACATCGGTTTTTAAAGTTCAACATTAATGAACGGCAAGGTTCCACTGCGATATTTCTTTGCGGCCTCGTGCTTGGCATATTCGTTACTCTCACCTCTGTAGGAGCCGGTGCACTTGGAACCGCTATGATGATGCTGCTTTTTCCTGCTATGCAAGCAAGGAATGTAGTAGGCACTGATCTTGCCCATGCTGTGCCGCTAACGTTGGTTGCAGGAATAGGCCACGTCTTTTTAGGGAATATTGATTACAACCTCCTTGCAGGACTTTTGCTTGGTTCCATACCCGCCATCTACATTGGTACAAAGGTAGCCTCTTTTGTACCAAACAAAGTATTACAACCAGTATTAGCAACCGCATTAGCAAGCTTTGGCGTAAAATATCTGTTTTTCTAACTTTTCAATTCACCACCTAATTGAGAAAGGCACTCATTTGAGTGCCTTTTTTTATTTCAAATTCATTTTTTAGCATTTTTATTTATAAAGACTCTTCATTGTTCCTCAGAAAACCTGTAATGTACCTTACACATAAAAAAACAAGCAATTCAATTGCACAAAAAGTTATATTAGGATTTATAGAGATGAGTGATTCGCGTTTAGAGGACTTAAATATCGCCTCTTTCAGTTCTTTGGTTACCCCGCAAGCTCTTAAGCAAGAGCTTCCATTAAGCAATTCTATCCGTGAGCAAATTGCTCAATCACGTGATGTGATTAAAAACATTATGGACGGTACAGATCACCGTCTAGCTATTGTGATTGGACCTTGCTCTATCCATGACCCTGAGGCGGCGTTAGATTACGCACGCCGTTTAAAAGTTTTATCAGAGAAAGTAAGCGATTCACTTTACATTGTTATGCGAGCTTACTTTGAAAAGCCGCGCACCACGGTTGGTTGGAAAGGCTTAATAAACGACCCGAATCTAGATGGAACATTTGATATCAATAAAGGTATGCGTGTCGCTCGCAAACTTTTGGTCGACCTTTCAGAATTGGGCCTTCCTCTTGCTACAGAAGCATTGGATCCGATCTCTCCTCAGTACTACCAAGACCTAATCAGCTGGTCTGCAATCGGTGCACGTACTACTGAGTCGCAAACTCACCGTGAAATGGCATCTGGCCTTTCTGGCCCAGTAGGTTTCAAAAACGGTACAGACGGATCAATGACGGTTGCCGTTAACGCGATGCAATCCGTATCCCACCCACACTCTTTCCTTGGTATCAACGAAGGTGGCCAAGTAACCATCGTGAATACAAAAGGTAATGAGTACGGACATCTTGTACTACGTGGTGGTAACGGCTTACCAAACTACAGTGCAGAACACATCGCAGCAAGTGAAGCGGAACTTACAAAAGCAGGCCTTAAGCACAACATTATGGTGGACTGCTCACATGAGAATTCAGCCAAAAAGCCTGAGCGTCAACCAGAAGTAGCGCTAGACGCAACTCGCCAAATCATTGAAGGTAACAACTCAATCATGGGCTTGATGATTGAAAGCAATATTGGCTGGGGCAATCAAAAAGTGCCAGCAAATATTAGCGAGCTTGAATACGGTGTATCAATTACGGATGCATGTATTGATTGGGCAACTACAGAAAAAACGCTACTAGAAATGGCTGAAGTACTAAAAGACGTTCTGCCAAAACGCCCTCGCTCATAAAATGTTATAGCTTTGAAATAAAAATGGAGCCGTTGGCTCCATTTTTTATGTCTGCAATTTAACTTAGCAAACCTTACATAAAGGCGTTGTCTGTTACTGTGTGGTCTGTCGCATCTTTAACAGCCGTTAGACCAGGTACTTTTTCAACCAACGTTTTTTCAACGCCTTCTTTAAGTGTTAAATCTACTGCACTGCAGCCTTGGCAACCACCACCAAATTGTAGAACAGCGACGCCACCCTCAATCACTTCTACCAACTTCACTTCGCCACCGTGTGCAGCAAGACCCGGGTTGATTTCAGAATACAAAACGTAGTTAATCTGATCTTCAATCGGGCTATCAGCGCTTACTTTCGGCATCTTAGCGTTAGGTGCCTTGATGGTTAATTGGCCGCCCATTTTCTCGGTGGCGTAATCAACAAATGCTTCATCAAGGAACGGCACTGAGTTAGCTTCCATATAAACACGAAGCTTAGGTAGGTCCAATACTTCATCTGTTTCGACGACTTCTTCAGGACGGCAATATGCCAAACAAGTTTCAGCGTATGGTGTACCAGGCTGCTGAATAAAAATACGCACAGCCATACCCTCTACACCTTGCTTATCTAGCAAACCGCCTAGGTATTCTTGCGCGCTGTCTGTAATCGTGATGTTCATACTCACCCTTATAAAATCGTGTGATCATTCAATAGCACTAATGTTACCCCACTATGATTGAAAAACAAAAGACCCAGTAAAGAAGTAAAGTATTTTTCTCAT
>NZ_JAEMUH010000015.1 GCF_016461785.1 Marinomonas ostreistagni
ACAAGGCGAATGTCGGGAGTTCGAACCTCTCCACACCCACCATCTTATTCCTTCCATGAAATTCTATTTTAAATTCCTGTTTTTATTAATTTATCCACCCTCTCATTAAGGCTTTCTCGCGGATATGATGTCTGTGATGTCCCGAAAGATATGCCATAGAGCACTAAAATTGCGTCATGCAAAAAACAGCCTCAACAGCTGAGATGCCTACGGCTATTGTAGGACCTCGCTGCGCGAGGGAAACAAGCCTTCGCGGCTATTGTGATCTCCCGAAAGATATGTAAAAGATCCACTAAAGAGTGATTAGATGCTACTAAGTTGTATATAGCGGGAAAGAAACGCTGAAATACCGATGAACAGAAGGCTAGGGCATGTACTCTGACTTTTTTGCATTTTAGGCGAGTGAAAACGTCCCACCTATTTTTAGCGCCGAAAGGCTACTTTAACCGCATCATTTGGCACAAAGCTTAAAAGCTCTAACGCTATAGGTAATAGAGATTTCTAACGTTTTATGTGTCCAATTCAATTTAATAGAATCGGATGCTCTAGATTAAACGTCTTTACAGACCCAAACAACCTACCAATCACTGCTTGATCAAGCGCTTCGCTTGGCTGTAGATGCTGCTCTTTGTACTCTTTAGCTACGCTATGGTGCTTTTGTCATTCGGCGTCTTTTGAAGATGCGATTCTGCTAGCTGCTGATTTAAGGGATAAAGCTGATACTACGGCTGCTGTCTATGGCCAGATAGTGGGTGCATTTAAGTCGGCAAAATGGGAATATTTTGCCGACTTAATCTTATTTTACTTTTTAAGCTGACTTCTCACCCTTATGCTCTTCGTCAGCGTCGTTTTCCCCAGCTTCATCATCCTTATTCCATAATGTATCAGGAATGACGGATTCAATGTCTTCAGCGTGCTCTGGTGTTTTTTCAGAAATGTAATCCACTACGCTATGGATGGTTTGTTCTAATTCACCTTCTTCTGCCAGGCGATCCGCGTAACGCATCTCTTCAAGGTTTGTGGCAGCTGTGGTGACATAGGCCTCAGCGATGTCCATGACGGTTTCAGGGTGCTCTTCAACAACCGTCTCGGCAGCCGCTTCGAAAATTTCTAAACTGTGCTCAGGATCGGCGTTAGTAATCATAGCTGTTAGTTCTGGTAGGTCTTCGTAATCTGCTTCATCAAATACCTGTGCGACAAATTCAGTGGTCGACCCCGAGGCGTTTGTGATGATCGTCTCGATCAATTCATGTTTATGATTTGGGTGGAATTTGAGCAGTCGTTGGTAGAGTTCTGAAATATCAATGCCATCTATATTGGCCAACGCTTTGGCAAAATCTAATATTTGTTCTGGGTACGAGCGAGCTAAGATACTGACCATTTTCAACGCTAATTGCGGTTGTAACTGCGCAATATCGACGGCAATTTCCACTTCGTGACTCAGTGTTGAGTGGTCAACGTACTCAGTACGAGGGTCCAATTCGCTACTGACCCACCCCATGGCAGCACCTTGAGCAACGAAGGCTTCTTGCTCTTCAACAGGGATCGACTCGCGCATTTTACTGCGGTAAATAACAAACAGTGCAAACGCTAATTGAATGACGCCTAAAGCAATAAAGAAAAAGTCGATGCCGATGTATTCCATGATCAGACCAATGATATAGGGCCCAATAATCCCGCCCGCAGCATAGATAATAATGATCGCTCCGATGGCACCACTCATTTGATTTTGTTGCAGTCGGTCGAAGGTTTCAGAAATACCAAGAGGGTAGAGGCTCGAGACAATGCCACTGCTGATACTGATCAAAACCAACGCGGGGATAAAGAAGTCCAACTCCAGAATGGCTGGTATGGCCAAAGTGCAAACGATTGAAAATATTACCGTGTATAGAATAACTTTGCGGCGCTCAAACCGGTCAGCAAAGTAGCCAATCGGAAATTGCAGTGCAACCCCACCGATGATGGCGGCACCTACCAGTAGCGATAGGTTAATACCTGAAATGCCTTTGGAGTCCGCGTATACCGATAACATGCTAAATAGGGAGCTTAAAATAAAACCACAGACTAATACGGACGTTGCACCGACTGGAGACGTACGAACAAGCTGAAGAAGAGGCATCGGAACGGTATCTTCTACCTGTGGCGCTGTTGCCTTACTAATCGCAATAGGAACTACACCACCGCATAGCAGTAAGCCGGCAATAATGTAAAGCGTTGCATGCGTTACATCGGAAAGGTTGACGACAAATGAGCCTAAAAACATGGATAGCAAAACAACAATTTGGTTGGTCGCCAAGATTCTTGAACGCGTCTCTGAAGTAGAACGTTCACTCAGCCATCCATCGGAGACAATGTTGGTCGCAGCAATACAAAAGCCCATTAAAATGCGCATGATTGCCCATACCCATTCGTTGAACCAAAGAAAACACACAAGAATGCTGATCGCAGCAAGGGCGGCAGAGGCTGTGTACATGCGAATGTGCCCGACTCGCGACATGATGCGTCGAGTGAATATTCCGCCTAAGAGCAGCCCAACAGAAAACATCGACATAATCAAACCAATGTTACCAGTATTCACCTGCTCGTAATTCAAACGTAACGGAAGAAGAACATTGATTAGGCCATGGCTGATATAAATGAAAAAGCCGCTGACGAATAAAGCCAATAAAGAAAGTAGCATTGCCGACATAAAGATTAAGCCCTGAGATCACTAAAGAGTTATCAGTGATTTCGTGAAAAACGTGTATGTGTGAATTTACGAAAGTGATAGAGGCTAACGAGTAATGAAGCCCTTATCCAGTAAATGTCGTGCAACTAATGTGGCTATTTATATGATGTAGTGATGACTCTGAATTCACCCAAAATAATAATCGGCATAAAAACACACCAACAAAGTAAAAAGTCGCTACAACAATGTTCAAACTTTAATTTCAGAATCTGTAAGATTTTTATTGTTCAAACGTCTACTCTAAAGTCCTTGTTGTTTTGCTCACTAAATCGAGCTTGTGTGGAGATGTTGATGAAGAAGGCAATCTTATTGGTGTTAATCGCAGCTCTGGTGGCGCTGTTTTTCTATTTTGATGTACACCATTTACTAACGCTCGAAGGCCTGAAAGCAGGTTTGAACCAGTTTGAATCTTTGCGTTCTGACTCCCCTATGCTGGTTGCGGGTGTTTTCTTTGTGTCGTATGTACTGGTCACTGCGTTGTCGCTTCCTGGAGCGGCGATTATGACGTTGGCGGCGGGAGCGCTGTTTGGGTTAGGTGTCGGTACATTACTGGTGTCTTTTGCAAGCAGTATTGGTGCAACGCTGGCTTTTTTAGTGTCTCGTTACCTTCTTCAAGAAACGGTACAAAAGCGTTTTGGTGACCGCTTAAAAGCCTTTAACGAAGGGATAGAGAAAGATGGGGCGTTTTATCTTTTCACCCTTCGCTTAGTACCAGTCTTTCCATTCTTTTTGATTAACCTACTGATGGGCTTAACCAATATCCGTGCGATCACCTTCTATTGGGTGAGCCAAGTGGGTATGTTCGTTGGCACGTTGGTTTATGTCAACGCAGGTACACAGTTGGCTCAGCTGGATAGCCTTTCAGGTATTTTGTCGCCTTCGTTGCTATTCTCCTTTGTGCTATTGGGTGTGTTTCCTTTGATCGCCAAAAAAGTACTGGCGGTTGTTAAGGCAAAGCATGTCTACAGCGGCTATCAAAAGCCTAAAAAGTTTGACCGCAATATGATTGTCATTGGTGCAGGTGCTGGTGGTTTGGTCAGTGCCTACATTGCGGCAGCGGTGAAGGCGAAAGTGACACTAGTGGAAGCCCATAAAATGGGAGGTGACTGCCTAAATTACGGTTGTGTACCCAGCAAAGCCATTATCAAGAGTGCCAAAATCGCCAAGCAGATTCGTCATGCTGATCAGTATGGGTTGGAAGCAGGCACACCTCGCTTTTCATTCAAACAAGTTATGGCACGAGTGCATGAGGTTATTGCGAAAGTAGAGCCCCATGACAGCGTTGAGCGTTACACAAAATTAGGCGTCGACGTGGTGCAGGGCTACGCCAAGATCATTGACCCTTGGACCGTTGAGATCCAACTAAATGAAGGTGGTAGCCAACGCTTAACGGCACAAAGTATTGTATTGGCGACAGGGGCACGTCCAGTAGTGCCTGCCATCACTGGTTTAGAAGAGGTTGGCTATTACACCAGCGATACCTTGTGGTCTGAATTTGCCAAATTTAATGAGCCGCCAAAGCGTTTAGTGGTGCTAGGAGGCGGTCCAATTGGCACTGAGTTGTCACAGACCTTTGCTCGTTTAGGTTCAAGTGTTACGCAAGTTGAGCGTTCAGAGCGCATCATGATTCGTGAAGATCAAGATGTTTCTGAACTGGTTCAGCAAAGTTTACGCGAAGATGGCGTCAACATCTTAACCTCGCACCAAGCTGTACGCTGTGAGAAAGAGGGGGATAGTAAATACTTGATCGTTGAACAGGGCGGGCAGGAAAGCCGTATCGAATTCGACGCACTGATTTGTGCCGTCGGCCGTGAGGCACGATTAGAAGGGTATGGACTGGAAAATCTAGGCATCGAGACCCGAAGAACCATTGTCACGAATGACTACTTAGAAACATTGTATCCAAATATCTTTGCGGCTGGTGATGTGGCAGGGCCTTATCAATTTACTCATGTAGCAGCGCACCAAGCGTGGTACGCATCGGTAAATGCTTTATTTGGCTCTTTCAAAAAATTTCGTGCGGATTATCGAGTGATTCCATGGGCAACCTTTGTGGACCCAGAAGTGGCGCGTGTGGGGTTAAATGAGCAAGACGCCAAAGCCCAAGGCATTGACTACGAGGTCGTGCGCTATGGTATTGATGATTTAGATCGTGCCATTGCTGAGAGTGCTGAAGTTGGCTTTGTAAAAGTGCTAACCGTCCCAGGTAAGGACAAAATACTAGGTGTCACCATTGTTGGACAACATGCGGGCGAGATCCTACCTGAATTCGTTTTAGCCATGAAACACGGTTTAGGTCTGAACAAAATATTAGGGACCATTCATACTTATCCAACTTGGGCAGAGTCCAATAAATACGCTGCTGGTGAGTGGAAACGTGCTCACGCTCCAGAAAAAGTATTGAGCTGGCTGGAAAAATATCACGCGTGGCGTCGAGGTTAGGCAAATGAAAGCATGGCTTATTGCACTCTTGTTCAGTCTTGGCTTTTCCAGCAATGTGTTGGCAAGCAATGCTTTTGATCACGGTGGTTGGGATCAACTACTGCAAAAACATGTGCGACTGATCGATAAGGGTAAAGCCAGCCAAGTGGACTATCAGGGCTTTATAGAGAGTAAAGACGCTCTAGTGCAGTACTTAAAGCAGCTAGAAAATGTGGATCAGCAAACATTCGAGAGTTGGCCTAAGAACGATCAACTGGCTTTCTTGATCAATGCCTACAACGCTTGGACAGTACAATTAATTTTAACCAAGTGGCCTGATTTAGAATCCATTAAAGACCTTGGTGGACTGTTTCGCTCACCATGGCGCAAAGCGTTTATTCCTCTTTTGGGGCAGGTTCGTTCACTTGATGAGATTGAGCATGAGTTGATTCGAGGCTCAGACCGTTACCAAGACCCTCGTATTCACTTTGCTGTGAACTGCGCCAGTATCGGTTGTCCTGCGTTGGCAAATGTTGCTTATCAAGGAGACAGCCTTGAACAGCTCTTAGAACTGCAAACTCGATTGTTTTTAGCCGATCGTTCGCGAAATCGACTGGACGGCAAGACGTTGAAGCTTTCGTCGATTTTCAAATGGTACAAAGAAGACTTTGAAAAAGGTTGGCAAGGCTATGACTCCCTTGAATCCTTTTTAGTCCATTACAAAGAGGTCCTGTCATTACCAGAAAGCAGTGTGCAAAGCCTTATGCGTGGGGATTTGAAACTGTCATTTCTGCGCTATGACTGGGGGCTAAATGGTGTGGATCGCTAAAGCTCGCCTTAGCTTGGGCGGCAAACATGAGTCGAGAGAAAAGATAAAAAAGAGGGCAGATATATGAAATGGCTAATCAGTATTTGTTTGACATGTTTTAGCATGATAGCGCTGGCGCAAGCGCCCATTTCGACCAGTTTTTTTAGTAATAAAGCATTAGATGGTTACGACACAGTGGCCTACTTTACACAAGGACAGGCTATAAAAGGAAACCCTGAATGGTCGACAAACTACAAGGGCGCTGAGTGGCATTTTTCTAAAGTAGAACATTTGCAGATGTTTTTGAAAGAACCAGAAAAATACGCTCCGCAGTATGGCGGCTATTGCGCTTGGGGCGTTTCGACGAAAAGTGATTTCGCGCCGTCTGATGCAACTCAGTGGGCTATCATCAAGGATAAGCTTTACCTAAATTATAACGAAAAGGTAAAGCAACGTTGGAGTGAAAACCCACTGAAACACATTCAAATTGCAGATGAGAATTGGCCAGCACTCACACGTGAATTTAGCGAATAAGTGCTGGCTCGTCGTTAATTCTGCTGAATCAGTACGTTATCGAAGAAAGCGTTGATACCTTGAACATCATCCAGTGGTAGTACTTCGGCGACATATTGATCAGGTCGAACCACCACTACACAGCCCTGATTGCGATCAATACCACGCATATCGTAGATGTCCTTACCTTCTTTCAATGGAGCGCAGTACACTTTCTCGTAGTCCTTTAGCCCAAACTTACCTTTTTGTGGGGTGAGTAATGGATCGAGTTGTGATCGTTCTAATTCATGGTGATGGCATTGGAAAATGGCTCTGATATCGATCACGGAATCAATGTCTGCACCATTTGGTGTAAAGCGATTGACTGGCGACGATGGGTCGTTGACCAGATAGTCTGCAAGTTTTCTCACACCACAATCATCTGACATAGGCGCTTGCTGGCCTGCAAACAAGTACATGCGATAAGCGCCATTTACAGTATGACAATGACCTAATTGCACTGGTTTGGCGTCCCCATGACGAATGACATTCGCAGAATGGAAGCGCAGTCCTACTTTGAGCCCTGTTGCCAGATTGTCATGGGTGCCTGATCCAATCACGTCAGAAGGGCGGTATTGGATCGAAACCCCAGCAGTATAGCGACCAAATAACTTAAAGTAGCGCTGAAACTCTGCTGGATCAACGCCATCAGGGTGTTCAGCAGATTTAGGCTTTGCGCTAAACATAGCTGACCACTCACGGTCAAAGTCGATTAATGCTTGCCCATATTCATGACGTTCTTGGGAATAGCTTGAAAGTAATCTCTCCGGCGCTAAGCCTGTCAATACGTGAGCCAGTTTCCAACCTAAGTTCCAGGTGTCCATCACCGATGTGTTAAGGCCTTGGCCAGCTTTGGGACTATGGGTATGACAAGCATCTCCAGCCAAGAAAACACGAGCGGAGCGCTCAGCGGTAGCATCGTCAAAGGCTGTGGTGATACGCTGACCGATCTCGTAGACGCTCCACCAAGCTACGTCTTTCACATCCATGGTATAAGGAGCTATGATTCGATTGGCAGCCGCAACAAGAATATCTGACGTCATCTGATCTCGTGCAACGCGCTCGTTCTCTTTTAATTTGTCCAATTCCACATAGATACGGGCCATGTAGCCCCCTTCGCGTGGAATGATCAACATATTGCCTTCTTTGTTCGACTGAATCAGAGACTTCAAACGAATATCAGGGAAGTCTGTATTCAAGAGGACGTCCATGACACCCCAAGCTTGGTTCAACGCGTCACCAACCAACTTATGGCCAATAGCGGTTCTGACTCCAGAGCGCGCACCATCACAGCCAACGACGTATTTGGCTTTTACGGTTTCAATTTCTTGATTGAACTGGGAGTAATTCACCATGCGTTCAAGTTTTACTGTAACAGGGTACTCGCTATCGTCTTCATTGACCTCTAACCCTAAAAATTTTCGCTGATAGTGAGGCTCTATTTTTCCTGGAGCTTGACGCATAACCCGAAGGAACTCATCGTGAACTCGTGCTTGGTTGATGATCATGTGAGGCATTTCTGATAAGTCTTCCTCAACGTCTTCAACTTTACCTGTACGGGAAATATGCTCAGGGTTCTCAGCATCAGGCTTCCAAAAGGCTGCTTCATTGACCTGATAACCTTCCTGAATGATTTGATCGGCGAAACCATAAGCTTGGAACATTTCTACCGTTCGACAAGCAATGCCATCTGCTTGCCCAACGAGCAAACGATCATCTTTAATATCAACGATTGCGGTTTTGATTTGACCAAACTGGGATAACTGAGCCGCCAGGTTTAAACCCGCTGGCCCACAGCCAATGATTAAGACATCCACCTCAGCAGGCATTGGGCGCTTGATCGGTGGCGCAACCACTGCATCTTGTGGGTCACTAAAGCGAGGGTCTCCAGGGTGAAAACCATTGACGTGATACTGCATCGTAAGACTCCTTTATTGTTCTGATTGCCTCGATGCCTTTACTGTAGTTCATTCTTTGGTATAGGTAATAATTGGTTTTTGTTATCAGATTTAAAATAAACGCATATCTAGGATGTAAGAGATTTATCGGTAATATTACTTATTCGCGTTGCGAAGGCTTCTTCTCAGCTTTTAACTGAAAAGAAGCCTTTGTTAATAACAGCGGATGCTGAAATAAACAGTAGTGTTTAGAACGGGTAGTGCTGGTTCGGGTCTTCAATCGTAATCCAACGCAGGTCGGTGAACTCTGCTATCGCTGCTTTGCCACCAAATCGGCCGTATCCCGAATCTCCGACGCCGCCAAAAGGCATGTGCGGTTCATCTGCGACGGTTGGGCCATTGATGTGGCAAATGCCACTTTGAATAGCATTTGCGCATGCCAGTGCGCGATTAATATCTTGCGAAAATACCGCCGCGGATAGACCGTATTCGGATTGATTGGCGACTTGGATGGCCTCTTGATCACCGTTAACTCGAATAATGGATTTCACTGGACCAAAGCTCTCTTCTGAGAAGATACGCATTTCTGGGTTAACATGATCCAACAGGGTAGCGGAGAACATAGAACCATTAGACTCTCCACCACAAATCACAGACGCGCCTTTGCCTGTGGCATCGGCAATGAGTTCATGCATTTTTTCAGACACATTCGGATTTACCAAAGAGCCTAAGACGACATGATCACGAGGGTTGCCCCATGGCAATTGTGATGCTTTAGCGGTTAGCTTTTCAACGAAAACATCAGCAATGGCTTCGTCTACGATCAGACGCTCAGTGGACATACATATTTGTCCTTGGTTCATAAAAGCACCAAAAATGGCGGCATTTACGGCGCCATCGATGTCCGCATCGGAGAGGACAAGTAGCGGCGCTTTACCACCCAGTTCCAGCAAGGCTGGCTTCAAGTTTTCTCCCGCTAATCGGCCAATAATTCGACCCACTGGACTAGACCCAGTAAAGTTCACATGGCGCACTTGCGGTGCTTCGATCAGGGTTTTAACCACTTCAGCTGCATCTTCTGGGGCGTTTGAAAGTATATTCACGGTGCCTGCTGGGAAACCTGCTTCGATAAAGCAGTCCACGATCAATCGGTGAGTTAACGGGCAAAACTCAGAGCTTTTTAAAATCACGGTATTACCGCAGGCCAATGGCGTTGCAATAGCGCGAGCACCCAGAATAACAGGAGCATTCCAAGGAGCCATCGCTAAACAAACACCCTTCGGCTTATAGACAGACATGGCTAGGGTGCCTGGCTTGTTAGACGGGATTACTTCGCCATTGATCTGAGTGGTCAGTGCCGCGGCTTCTCGAATATGGCCTGCGGCAAGCGAAACGTTGAACCCTGCCCAAGGGCCTGTCGCCCCGGTTTCGGTAATCATGGCGGCAACAAATTCTTCGCTTTTGCTGTCCATGATATCGGCAGCTTTATTAAGTAATGCACGTCGTTCGGCAGGAGTTGTGTTGCTCCAAGACGCGAATGCAGTGTGTGCCGCAGCAACTGCTTCGAGGGCATTTTCTTTCGATGTGGCTGCAGCTTGAGAAGCAATCTCACCAGTCACAGGATCAAGACGATTAAACGTTTTATTCTGGCTTGCGGCTTGGTCTTTACCGCCAATATGTAATAACACAGCCATCTAATATCTCCTTAAAGCTCTAATAGTTCTTTGTTAACAACGGCTTCGAGTCCACCATCGGTTGCTAAATTGTGGCCATTGATCCAGCGAGAGCCGTCGGAGCATAAAAAGCAAATAGTGGGCGCAATATCAGAAGGCGTGGCTGCACGCCCCACTTTTGCAATATCTGCGTCCACCCGAGCATTGCCTAATACGGCTCGAAACTCGTTCATAATTGGGGTTTGGACGGGACCAGGAGAAACGGCGTTAACACGTATCCCTTTGTTTTTGAAAAGGCTTTCTTGTGAGGCAAGTTGAGTCCAAACCAATAGTGCTTCTTTTGAAATAGGGTAGCCAAGATCATTAGGAACATCATTCTTGGCAAGAAACGATGACATGTCTTCTGGGAAACCTGAAGTAGTGGCGATCGCAGAAGCACGTTGAGTATTGGCTCGCCAACCATATCCCGCAATTGAGGCAACGTTTACGATACTTGCTCCGGTATGCATCTTCGCCGTTAGTCCTTCGGAAAGCAGTTTAAGTCCGAAAAAGTTAATCCTTAGGGTGATATCGGCGCCCGAATCACCAGATACTCCAGCCACATTACAGAGAGCGTCAATTTCATTGGGCAGAGCATCAATGATGCTCTGTACGCCATCTACAGTTGCCAGATTTCCCTCAATGAATGTGCCAATAGGGTATTTGGGCTGATTAATGTCGATGCCATAAACATTAGCCCCTAATTGACTCGCAAGCTCAGCGGTTCGTGCACCAATACCACTGGCAACGCCTGTAATCACGATGTTTTTTCCAAATAACATATTTATCTCCTTACTTATATTTATTGTGCTAACTAATTCCACGATGGGATGTTTATTAGAGGGTTATCCAACGTAGTTCAGTGAATTCATCGATGCTTGCATCGCCACCAAAGCGTCCATAGCCGCTGGCCTTTAGACCACCAAAGGGTTGTTTGGGATTGTCTCTTACGGTGGATGAATTAATGTGGCAAACACCTGATTCAAGACGCTGGGCAATGCTTTGAGCTAAGGCTTGATCTTGACTAAATATGGCGGCAGCTAAGCCATATTCGCAGTCGTTGGCCAAACTAATGGCTTCGTCAACGGAATCAACTGGATAGATGCCAGCAATAGGGCCAAAGCATTCTTCGGAGTAAATCCGCATCATAGGAGTGATGCGGTCGATTAATGTCGCATCGATAAACTGACCTTGTATGGCGCTTCCAGTTAGCAGACGAGCACCTTGATTTATGGCATCTTCAATCAGTTCAGAAAGTCGTTGGGCGATGGATGGGCTAGCAACGGGGCCAAGCTTACAGTCCTTGTGATTAGGGGACTGTGCTTGTAGTCGTTGCGCTTTCTCAACTAAGAGGGTGGTGAAATCATCCGCAATCGCTTGTTCAACAATGATACGGTCAGTGGCCATGCAAATCTGGCCCTGATTTAAAAAGGCGCCGTGAATAACGGCGTTGCAGGCTTGCTCCATATCTGCGTCTTGCAAAATGATCACGGGGGACTTTCCTCCTAGCTCCAACAAGCAGCGCTTAAGGTTTTGCGCCGCCATACCTGCAATAATTCGTCCGACACGCGTGGATCCAGTAAAGTTAATACGTCGAATTGCCGGACTGGAAATCAGAAAGCGAATCACATCTTCCGAGTGCTCGGGGGCATTATTGATCACATTCAGAACCCCTGCTGGAAGGCCCACGGCATGAAGCAGCTCGGCGATCAGAAGGTGCGCCTCTGGAGACATGTTCGAGGCTTTAAATATCACGGTGTTACCAAAGATCAGCGGGAAAATAATCGCTCTCATGCCCAGTGCAATCGGTGCATTCCACGGTGCAATGGCTAAACAAATGCCAGCAGGTTGACGTAAGTGATAGCCGTCTTCGGACATCTGTGAAGGCGTGTTAATAGGGTGTTTCTGAGCTAGCTCTATGGCGGCATCGATAACGTCGATGCAGACTTTAAGATTGAAATGGATCCAGTCATGGGTGGCGCCAATTTCATTACGCATGGCGTTGGCGAACCGTTCACGAAAGCTTGGTAGGAGCTGTTTCGCTTGTTGGAAAATTTGGATACGTTTATCTAATGACAGGCCCGCCCAAGATTCAAAACTGCGCGTTGCGGCAAAGATCATTTGTTGCGCATCCCGTTTATTGCCATCTGCAACACAACAAGCCGGTAACTGAGTTGAGGGGTTTAATCGCTCAAAAAAATGACCGTCCAGGGAGGGTCTAAATTCGCCATCAATGAACAGATTCACTATTTTGTTTTGCTGCTTGTTAGCCGTCACTGAATGCGCCATGGAACCACCTTTACCTTATTAATTTTTTTATTGGATGATGATTAATGATCAGATTAACAACTAATACTCTTTAAAAATTGTTAAATTATGGGTTAATTATGATTTTTAATGGGTATTTTGGAGATTGAATTGATACAAGAGATTGTCGGTACCAGAATTCACTTTGAAAGTTTCGTTGCAGGGTTACAGCCCCGTAGCCACTCTCTGAATAGCGCAGATAAAAGAATGCTTTACTATTTTGCGGTGCAGCATGATGGGCATTCTGTGATTCGCTATGATGAACAATCCTACACACTACAGAGTGCTAGTGTGGCAATCATTTCACTGAATGGCTCAGCTAAGTTAGACATTCGCGGTGGAAGTCAACTGTGGCTGATTGGGTTTGATGAGGCATTGCGCTCTATGATCATCGGCAATGAAGTCGACGGGCCTAAAATCAAACAATTACTGCAGCAACCAAGTCTCTTGTCGTTAAGTGCGAACGAGCTTGAGAGGACTTTTATTCCGCTTATTCAGTTGTTTGAAAGCGAGATTAAAGAAGACAAGAAACGTTCTTTGGTGATCTTATCCTCTTTGTTGAGGGTTCTATTGCTACAAAGTCATAGGGTTTTACAAGATCATTCGAGTGTAACTTTTGAATCCAATGATGAAATACTGGTACAACAGTTTCAGCAGTTGATCGAAGTATGTTTTAAACAAAGAGCGCCGCTAACTTATTACTGTGAGCAGATGAATATCACCTACGATAGGTTGCATGATGTATGTCGACGCGCACTCGGCAAAACACCGAAAGAATTAGTGAGTGAACGGACCCTCATGGATGCCATTTACCGACTTAAAAAATTACCGGATTCGATACAGACCATTTCAAACGACCTTGGCTTTTCCGATTCCAGCCAGTTCAGTCACTTCTTTAAGAAAATGGTGGGGTGCTCTCCTAAGCAATATCGCCGACAGCAAAAAGAAAGTCATCAACTTTCCCCTGTCTCCAAACTGGCCGACTTTTCGGATTGGCCATAGATTTAGCATAATTATTAAATCTGTCCCTACTAATTATTTAGTTTTTTGTGCCTGTGTCGGTTTTCTAAGCTTAACTAATATGGTCCTCATCATAAGACGATGAGGTCATCAAATGATCCAAAGATCCACTAAAGATCTTAAGCGAATCAGTCTGGACCCACGATTTCCTCTCGTATTTTTAAACCGTCATCCGACTTTATAAATGAAGAGGAAATAAAGAATGGGATTAGATTTAGTCACTGTTTGGACTCTAATTATTAGCTTCTGCCTAATAATATATGTCTTAGTAGATGGTTTTGACTTAGGTATTGGTCTTTTGTTCTTGGGTGTCAGGAATAAGCGTGAGCGCAGCTCAATGGTGAACTCAGGCACGCCTTTTTGGGATGGTAATGAAGTGTGGCTGATAGCAGGGGGGGCGAGTTTGATGGTTGCGTTTCCTTTGGCATTCTCAGTTATTCTTGAAGCGCTTTATATTCCATTGCTGGCTATGACATTCGGTCTCGTTCTTCGCGGTGTGGCGTTAGCGTTACGCTTAAGATCCGCGCCGACGAATTATGGAGCTTGGGATATATTGATTTGTATTGGCTCACTATTAGCAACCTTTTTCCAAGGTGCGGTGATAGGGGCTGTGGTCCAAGGGTTCGCTGTTGAAAATAATCAATACGTTGGTGGTGCATGGGATTGGCTGAGTTGGTTCAGTATTTTAACCGGCCTCAGCTTACTTCCCGCTTATGCGTTACTCGGGTCTACTTGGCTATTGATCAAATCAGAAGGTGAGCTTTATGAAAAGATGCGTTACTACTCTCATCATCTATTGGTTTGGCTAGGCTATGCCATGACTATCATTGTCTTAATCACACCGTTCTTAACCGATGCATTAAGAGAGCGTTGGTTAACATTACCGAACTTTTTCTATATGGGCTTTGTGCCAATGTTAGCGTTAATGGTGTACACGTGGGTTTACTATGTTATCCGCTTCTCTCCATGGAGAAGGTGGCCATTTGCCATTGTTCTACTGTTGCTCGCGCATGCTTACTTCATTCTGATTACTAGTTTATGGCCACATATTATTCCACCAAGTATTACTACTCATGAAACAGCTGCGTCTGTGCCGGTTTTGCGTTTAGCGTTATGGGGAGTTGTTGTATTTGTGCCAATTATTTTGGGATATACCGGTTGGGTCTATCGTGAATTTCTAGCCAAGTTACTTGATAAATAGGTCAGTAACTAATGATTACTTAGCAATATTCAGAATGGCTAATTCAGCTGTACTAATGGTCTTGTCACGATCTGAAAGGCATGCAAAGTCATTAGAATGCTGATTTTACAAACCTTAAGTTAGGCTCTTTCCGGTTTCGTAGGAACAATATGTACCAATATGATGATTATGACCGTGCTCTAGTGGCTGAGCGCGTCGAACAATTTCGTGACCAAGTTACTCGCTATCAAAATGGTCAGCTAAGCGAAGACGAATTTTTACCATTGCGTTTGCAAAATGGCTTATATTTGCAAAAACACGCTTATATGTTGCGTGTTGCCATTCCTTATGGCGTGTTATCCGCGAAGCAGCTACGTGCATTGGCGCAAGTCAGTGATACCTTTGATAAAGGCTATGGCCATTTTACGACACGTCAAAATATTCAATTTAACTGGGTGAAGTTACCTGAAGTCCCTGACTTACTTGCCTTCCTAGCCGAGCATGACATGCATGCCATTCAGACTTCGGGCAATGTGGTTCGCAATGTCACCACAGAAGCCTTTGCTGGCGTGGCGGAGGACGAAGTGTATGACCCTCGAATTTTTGCCGAGATTATTCGTCAGTGGTCGACGATTAATCCAGAATTTTTGTTTTTGCCGCGCAAATTCAAAATTGCCGTAAGCGCATCGGAGGAAGACCGTGCTGCGGTTCGTATTCACGATGTGGGGCTGTATTTATTTCGCGATAGCGACGGTGAACTTTACTTTAAAGTCATGGTTGGCGGCGGTTTAGGCCGAACACCGTTTATCAGCCAAACCCTGAATGAGAAGCTTCCATGGCGCGATCTGCTGACCTACCTTGAAGCCGTTTTACGGGTATTTAATCGCTACGGTCGTCGCGACAGCAAATATAAAGCGCGTATTAAAATTCTGGTGAATACGTTGGGTATAGATACGTTCAAGTCTGAAGTTGAGCAAGAGTTTCAGCAAATTCCTAAAGACATCAATGGACTGACAGATAATGAGTTAAGTCGAATCGCTTCGCAATTTTTACCTGCAGTCTATGAAACTCTAGGTGAAACGGATTTAGAGTTTGCCACGCATTTGCAAAATAATGAGGCATTTTCAGATTGGTACGATTTGAATGTACGCTCCCATAAAGTGTCCGGCTATCGCTCTGTCGTTATCTCCACCAAGTTTCCTAACAACATCCCAGGGGATGTAACCAGCGTACAAATACGTGGTATTGCTGACATTGCTGAGCGGTTTGGTTTTGGCGAAATTCGCGTGACCCATGAACAAAATTTGGTATTACCCGACATTCCAAAGTCATCCCTCTTTCAAGTATGGGGAGCGCTTAATCATATTGGTTTAGGGCTGGCGAATCATGCTCTATTATCAGACATGATCGTTTGTCCGGGGGCCAGTTACTGTAACTTAGCGACGGCTCATTCCTTCCCAGTAGCCGAGCAGGTGGTCAACGCATTTACCCTTGAAGAGCAACAGGACATTGGCCCGGTTAGCATGAACTTGTCTGGCTGCATCAACTCATGTGCTCATCACCATATCGCCAACATAGGAATGCTGGGGTTGAACAAAAGCAAAACGGATCATTACCAAATTACTTTGGGAGGATGCCAAGGAACAGACAGTCGCTTAGGTAAAGTGTTGGGGCCAGCTATTGCTGAGTCAGACTTGCCCGAAGCAATCCGTACCATAATGGACGTGTATCGCAAATATCGAGAAGTGGATGAAACCTTTATCCAAACGGTTGACCGTATGGGTCTAGAACC
Organism: Marinomonas ostreistagni; assembly: GCF_016461785.1. GTDB lineage: Bacteria > Pseudomonadota > Gammaproteobacteria > Pseudomonadales > Marinomonadaceae > Marinomonas > Marinomonas ostreistagni_A. Next base: position 16,419 of record NZ_JAEMUH010000015.1, read on the forward strand.
TTTCAAAGAAGCACTTTATCCGGAGGCTAAAGGATGAAAAATGTCATTATCATTAGTGATGGAGAAGCAAGGGTAGACCTTAATGATTCGTGGCAGTTCGGGCAAGAAGACGAGCAGATAGATCGCTCCGTTCGGGTTGATGAGATCTCTACATGGCTTGAACATTCAGCATCTGGTCGTAGTCAGGGTGTGTTGATTCAGAAAGAAGAAGAGCTTGAACTGATCGCACCACATTTAGCCAACATCACCATGATTGCCTTAACGTTTAAAGACTTTAAGGATGGTCGTGCTTACAGCTTGGCTTATTTGCTGAGAACTCGCTTTCACTTTAAAGGCGACTTACGTGCAGTTGGGGACGTGATGCGAGACCAGCTAAGCCTCATGCGCCAATGCGGCTTTACGAGTTTTGCGATCAAAGAAGGCAAAGAACCCTTTGACGCCTTAAAAGGCATCAAAGGGCTGTCGGTGACCTACTCAGGAAGTGTCAGTAATCCTGCGCCACTGTTTAAACGAGTGAGGCGTTACTGATCTGTGAGTAACGTCTGAAACAATAAGTGAAGCGCTGCTCGTCGGCGCTCCGTTATCGGTTGCGAGAAGCTAAGGCGCATGTGGTTTTTGTACAAACCATGGGCTGAGAATAATACTCCTGGAGTCAGTACGATGCCTTTTTCCAGAAGGACCTTATAGCTTTGCTGAGTATCGATATGGTCGGGTAGTTCGACCCAACAGCTCAATCCACCATTAGGCTTGGTGAATTTGATTTGAGTGCCCCAGTTCCTCTTAAGCTCCGCTAACAATTGATCCCGTTGCTCTTTTAGCTGTTGACGATGTTGGTTCACATATCGCTTGAAGTGCCCTTGGCTGATGAATTCTGCGAGCCCCTCTTGCACGGCTTGGGGGCTGGCCAGTTGCGTGATTAGCTTAAGTTGAACGATTTTGTGATGCAGTAATCCGCCAGCAATCCAGCCAATACGTAATTCTCTCGATAGGCATTTCGAGAAGGATCCGCACAGAATCACACGACCTTCATCACAGACGCTTTTAATCGGTGGACATAACTCACTACGAAAGCGTAATTCGCCGTAAATATCGTCTTCGATAATATAGAAATCATGCTGATTGGCGAGTTTTACCAAGGCTTTCATATTCGCAAGCGGCATTTTGGAACCGGTTGGCGTATGGAAGTTTGGTGTGACAATACAGGCTTTGATCGGCCAGTCTTGAATTTTCTCGGCAAGCTCCTGTAGATCTAATCCTTTATTGGTGTCGGATGAGATTTCGATTACGTGCAGCCCGAGCTGCTCAAGTTGTTGCAGTGCGCCGTAAAATGCTGGGGATTCAATGGCTACAGTGTCGCCTTTCTGACAAGTCGCCATCAAAGCAAGAAATAGGGCATGCTGACATCCTGAAGTGATGCATAAATCATCAACGCTTAGACTTGTTTCACGTTGACGGTATAGGTCAACGATAGCGCTACGCAGACCCACATGCCCCTTTGGCTCGTCATAATAGTGAGCTTTTTGTTCTGGATGAGAGCGAGACGCTTTGCCGATCATTCGATTCAAGTTAATCAAATGCTGCGCCGCCGGAGTCGAGCCGTCACTGGGCAAGATATCAAATGCAGCGCTGCGGGACATAATGTCACGGAAAATGTCCGGTACGTTTACTTGTGCGGGGATTGAGGGCGTTGACACTTTTTGCGGAGTGTTGAAATCCGCACCGCTTTCTGCCACAAAATAGCCACTCTTAGGGACGGCATAGACCAGTTGATCCGCTTCGAGCTTATGCAGAGCGTGAATGACCGTTGCTTTGGATAGCTCGTGCTGCTTACACAGAGTTCGAACGGAAGGCAGTTTTTCCCCTATCTTGTAACGGCCAGTTTGAATCTGTTGGCGTAACAACACTTCTAGAGCTTCATAACGAAATGTGCCCACTGCGATACCTTCTTAATTTTTTATCTGGGTCTAGTTTAGCGTATTTTTTTTGCATTTTACTAATCTGTGTCGCCCTTTTTATGCAGGGCTTACATAGAAAAACTGTCTTGAAAGCATGAGTTAAATCAAGCTAAGACTGAACAATCACTGTGCCCATTTATTTGCGCTCTATCTGTGTCTAATTCTCAAATTTTATCCCTTTAGAGTGGCCTCAATATTTCGTTGAGGTCCTGTTTATGCAAAAGATCCCCTTAAAAGATACTACTTATAACGAAGGCAAGATTTATGTACGATTGATGAGTGGTCGTTTTCAAACTCTGCGTCGCATCATTAGTTGGCCCATGTTGACGGCTTTTTTTCTTTTGGCTTGGTTACGCATAGATGGCGAGCCATTGTTGATGTTTTCCTTTTCTAACCACCGCATTTTGATTTTTGGCTTGGAGCTATCTTGGTACGACTTACAGCTATTAGGCGGGCTCTTGATTGCTGGGGCGACCTTTTTATTTTTTCTCTCCATGCTGGCAGGGCGGGTATGGTGTGGGTTTGCTTGTCCACAAAGTGTCTGGGCTTGGATCTTTATTCGCATCGAGGACAGGGTAGAAGGCAAAGCCAATCGACGGGCCAAGCAAGATAAGCAGCCCTTACAAACCAACGTACTCTTAAGACGCTTAGTTAAACACGGACTATGGCTATTGGTCTCTGTGCTGACGGCGGTTTCGTTTACGGGCTACTTTATCGACGTTTACGAACTGCTTGATGAGGCTATGCAGTTTGAATTGCCGATCTATGTGGTGGTGTGGTTGTTAACTGTCATCGGTTTTACCTACCTCAATGCAGGATTGATGCGAGAGCAAATTTGTCTCCATGCCTGTCCTTATTCCCGGTTCCAATCGGTGATGTTGGACCAACACAGTAAAGTGGTTTCTTATGACACCCATCGAGGTGAACCGCGATCAATAAAACAGAGCGTTAATCAATCTCAAAAAGGAGATTGCGTGGATTGCACGCTCTGCATTCAAGTTTGCCCAGTGGGTATTGATATTCGCCAAGGCTTACAAGCCCCTTGCATCAACTGCGGTGCCTGCATTGACGCCTGCGATTCGGTCATGAAAAAACAGGCGAAACCATTGGGCTTAATTCGCTTCGCCAGCGAATCAGAACTGGCGGGGAAGCCTTACCAGCTTGTTCGTCCACGACTCGTCGGTTACTTGACTGTAATGCTAATTGCTTTATCCGTGGTGGCCTATGGCTTTACACAAACCACTGATTTACTGGTGGAGTTCAACCGAGAACGGGATGTTATGTACACAGTTCAAGGGAACGGTGAAATCTGTAACTTCTATAAAGTGAAGGCGGAAGTGTTTAACTTAGATGCATCAAGTCTACATGTCGCGGTACAGCCGTCACATTACAAAGTGTACGGTAAAACGGATATTGAGCTTACATCAGGGGATGCCTATTGGCGAGCGGTCAGACTTTGCACCGACCAACCTACACCAGGTAAATCCGATATTACAATGCTGTTTACAGCTGAAGCAGTCACTTTAAGTAAACCAACGACGTTCTTTGCGCCTCACTAAGGAGCCTTCCCTCGTTTTACTCATACTAATAAGAACATTACGCAGTTGCTTTTCTTGCTCATCCTACGTAAGTTGTTCGCTCTATTAGGTCGTACTTAGGTACAAGTCGTTTTTTTGACTTGGGAAGTTGGTGAGCCGCTGTGCAATCCCAACACTGCCCCCGCAACGGTAAATTGGTAACGTCGATTTTAAATGCCACTGTGTGTATTTCACATGGGAAGGTAAATCGACTGTGATACAAAGATCACGCTGATGAGTCCGGATACCAGCCTAGTAGTGGTTTACCATGGTGTTGCGGAGGGCTTCACCGAGTAATGATGCATTAGCTGACAATACTTTTCCTCCCAACTCCGACTATTTATTTTTGTTGGAGAAATTTTTGTGTTTAAAAACATCGCGCTAACGGCTGTAGCAAGCGCTGCGCTTTATTCTTCTGTTGCTTCGGCACACTTTCAAATGGTGTACACACCAGAATTGCTGCGAGAAGCTGGCGGCCCCATTTCATTGAAATTGCCTTTTACTCATCCTTCTGAAAGTGGCCATGTGATGGCGGCCGATGAGCCGGAAGCGTTTTACGTGGTTAAAAAGGGCAAAAAAACAGACCTTCTCGATACGGTTAAACCCAGTCAATGGACCAGTGCAAGCAACACAGGCTCGTCTTATGAAGCACAGTATTCATTACGTGGCTTAGGGGATTATGTCTTTATCTATGAGATGGCGCCTTACTACGAAGCATCAGAAGACATCTATATTCAGCAGATTAGCAAATCAATTGTGAACGTTGGTAGCTTGCCAACCGACTGGAATGAGGACTTTGGCCTAAAAGCGGAGATCGTACCACTGACCAAACCTTATGCGATTTATGAAGGTGGCACGTTCACTGGCGTTGTGCGCAGTGAAGGGCAGCCTGTGCCATTCGCTGAAATTGAGGTGGAATACGTCAACTATGAACCTAATTCTGACACAAATGCCTTTGCCAGCGAGGGGAATATCGAGCCACCCGCTGATGCCTTCATTACAATGACCATTTTCGCGGATGCCAATGGTACGTTTACCTTTGGGATTCCTAAAGCGGGTCAGTGGGGATTTGCGGCCTTAGGTGTGGGTTCTGAAACCGAATACAAAGGCAAAGAGCTGTCCCAAGATGCCGTCATCTGGGTGCAAGCTCATGCTATCAAATAATAGGATTAAGGTATGCATATTGTAGACGGAGCGTTATCCGTTCCCGTCTTAGCCATCGGCGCCGTGTTAACGGCGGCCGGTGTGGCTTTAGGCTTAAAGAAGATGGATTATGACCACCTTCCGCAGGTGGGCGTATTGTCAGCTGCATTTTTTATTGCCTCTTACATCCATTTACCGATTGGTTTTTCGAGTGTGCATTTGATTCTTAACGGTTTAATCGGATTGGCACTTGGGTGGGCTGCGTTCCCTGCGTTATTGATTGCGTTATTCCTGCAAGCCGTTTTCTTTGGCTTTGGCGGTTTTGTCGTGTTGGGTGTCAACACGTTGAATATCGCGTTACCTGCCGTGCTGGTTTACTACGGTTGCCGCTATGGTATTCAATCCAGTTCCCCGAAAGTGGCTGCCATATGGGGGGCAATCGGCGGTGCTGGAAGCATTATCCTGACGACCTTAATGGTCGCCGTGTCTTTAATGCTATCGGGAGAAGGGTTTGCGTTGGCTGCCAAAGCGACGTTTATCGCACATATACCAGTGATGATCATCGAAGGTTTTGTGACGGCATCAGCGGTGCTGTTGATCCGAAAAGTGAAGCCTACTTTCCTTGGATTGGATGAGGAGCGTGTCTATGGCTAGATGGCGATTCATTCTGACGGTCTTGTGCATGTGCTCGTCTTTTATGGTTCAAGCACACAATGTGATCAGCGGTGTGTATGCGATAGGCTCAACCATTGAAGGCGAGATCGGCTTTTCAAATGGTGACATGGCGGCTGAGGGCACAGAAGTGATTGTGTTCGATTCCTTGGGGAATGAGTTAGGGCGTGTGAAAACCGATGCTGAAGGATTGTTTGCCTTTGAGGCGAAGAAGCGTATTGATCACTTTTTCTATGCCAACATGAGTTCAGGGCATGTGATGGAAGAAATGCTACCCGCAGACCAACTGCCGGAGTCTTTGTCGGGAGACGTTATTAGCGCTGAGAATAGCGATACGAAGCAGGCATCCAAGGCGACTTCAATGTCTACCTCAGGGATGGATCAAGCTGAGCTTGAGGCCATGATTGAAAAAGCCGTGGCGAAACAAGTGAAGCCGTTACGCCAAGAATTGATGCAGTATCAAGCGAAAGCTGGGATGCAAGATATATTAGGCGGCATTGGTTACATCTTTGGCCTATGTGGCTTAGGGATTTGGTGGCGCCAGCGTCAAAAAGAGAAACAGGAAAAGGCAAATGCCTGAGTTTCTGGAGCACAGCGGCACCTCTTGGCAAGGTCAAAAAGTTAAACATCACCGTTCAATCGTGGATCATATAGATCCTCGCTTGCGGGTGGTGATGGCTTCCTTGTTTGCCCTGATCACCGTGTTATCACAGAGCTTTTTAAGCCTATGTGTCGCGGTCGGCGTAGGTTTGCTGTTAGCACTTCTCGCTAGATTGAACCTAAAACGCACCTTACGTCGAGTGTTGGCGATGGATATGTTTATGATTTTTCTGATCATATTGTTGCCTTTTACAACACCTGGAGAGACTTGGTTCAGCATCTTAGGTCTTTCAGCCAGCAAGGAAGGTTTTCTCCATGCTGTCGTGATTCTATTGAAAGCGCATGCTGTGGTACTAACGCTGTTAGCGCTTATTGGTACACTCAGCGCCACGGTGCTCGGACATGCTCTAGCACGCTTACGCATTCCGGATAAACTGGTGCACTTGATGCTTTTCACAGTGCGCTATTTAGAAGTCATTGGGCAAGAGTACAAACGTATGCGACGCGCTATGAAAGCTAGAGCCTTCGTATTACGTACAGATCGACATACATGGCGCTCGATAGGCTACTTAATCGGCATGCTATTGGTCCACTCATTGGAACGCTCAGAACGTATCATGGATGCTATGAAGTGCCGCGGATATCAAGGCAAGTTCTATTTATTTGACGATATGCGCTTGAGCCAGAAAGACCTGACTTTCAGCCTTATTTTTACACCTGTTTTGTGTCTATTGATCGGATTAAATTTTCTATGAGCAGCGACGAATCTTTTTTCAAAGTAACTGGTTTAAGCTATCGCTACCCGAGACGGGGTGTGGTGTTAGATCAGGTGGATTTTGAATTGAAAAGAGGAGAGCGAGTAGCGCTCACTGGGCCAAATGGTGCGGGTAAGACGACTTTTTTACACTTGTTAGTAGGCTTAAAGAAGCCCAAAACAGGCCAGATTTGGGCGTTTGGTAAAACGCGAAATGACGAAAAAGAGTTTGTGGAGGTGCGAGCAAGGGCTGGGTTTTTGTTTCAAGATCCAGATGACCAATTGTTTTGTCCGACGGTGTTAGAAGATGTGGCATTTGGCCCGTTGAACTTGGGCAAGTCACGGACAGAAGCTTTGCAGATTGCTAAAGATACATTGACCTCACTTGGTATGGCTGGGTTTGAAGAAAGGATCACTCACCAACTTTCAGGCGGTGAAAAGCGCATGATAACTCTGGCCGCCGTCTTAGCAATGGAGCCGGATGTGTTATTGCTAGACGAGCCAAGTAATGCCCTGGATGTTAAAGCCCGTCAACGTTTGATCGATACGCTTCTTAGCTTGCCTCAAGCCATGGTCATAGTGTCCCATGATGCGGATTTTGTTGATCAGCTATCTACCCGTGAACTGCGTCTTGAGAACGCAGCACTAATGGTTATTTAAGCAGCCTTCATATGGGGCTACCAAATCGGTTAGCCCCTTTTTCTATTCTAGAAACTATCGTTTCTTCCCACCTTTGCCTTGTACGGCTTTAAATCGTGGATTTGATTTACAAATTACGAATAGTCGACCACGGCGTTTTACCACTTGACAGTCTGGGTGGCGCTTTTTAGCCGTTTTCAGTGATGACAAAACTTGCATTAACGTGCTCCTTTTAACTGACGAGAACCAAAGCGACGTTTGAAGTTTTGAACACGTCCTTCCAACTGTGTGGCACGTTGCTCACCAGTGTAGACCGGATGAGAGGCCGAGGAAATATCAATGGTGTGGTAGGGGTAGGTGTTCCCGTCCTTCCACTCAATTGTCTGTGAAGTTTGTAGCGTAGTTTTGATTAGGAAATAGGTGTCTACGCTGGTGTCATGAAATACGACTGTACGGTATTCCGGGTGAATGTTTGAACGCATAGGGTGCCTCCTTGAATGATTTAATTATGTTATATCATAACATCTATTATGTAAATGATAATCGATATCATTAATTGTTTGGTATCTCTGTCGTGACATCAGTATTTTTGAAGGAGGAAAAATTTGATGATTAAGCTATAAATAACAAGAGACTTTGTTTTTATAAATTTTCATAGATGTTTTTTTGAAGTGACTTTTTATGCCTTTATCTCAGTCCTACTGTGTTGCATTACAACCCATATGCGACCTAAATATGGTCCATGTAGCGGATGAACTTCTTTATCGATCTGCATCATCGACTACTAAGGCAATTATTAATAACGAGTTAGAAGCCACGGCAAGGGCTTGTAATGCGGCTTTCTATGAAACCGGTATTGAAAACCTCTGCGGCAGTGGTAAGTTATTTTTTAACGCCCCAAGAGAATGGTTGCTAAAACCTGAGCTACTGCCTCCGTATCCAGAACAAGTTGTCATTGAAGTACTAGAAACAGTTGAGGGTGACGAGGATATTCTCACAGCTCTTCGGCATGTAAAGGCACTTGGTTATCAAATCGCTTTAGATGATTTTGTTCTTAATGAACAAACACGGCCATTACTTGAGGTAGCTGATATCATCAAACTTGATATGCTAGATGCTCAGCAAAAGAGCAATATTGAGCTATACCTAGATCAGGGCATTACATTGCTTGCGGAAAAAGTTGAAGACGTTGCGATGTTTGAACGTTGCAAAGAGGTAGGGTTTACACTTTTTCAAGGCTATTTCTACGCTAAGCCAGAGATCAAAAGTGCGACATCGGTCGACCGCAGCGGCAATGCAAACGTCAGGCTTGAAATTCTCAACGAGCTTTATGTATGTGATGTTGATTTAGAGAAAGTAGAGAAGTTGTTGGTTTTAGAGCCTCAGTTAGTGGTTCGCTTGTTAAAAATGATGAATTCAGCTCAGTATAAACGAGCGAATGTGATCAGTAACTTACATCAGGCATTAACTCTACTGGGGTTAGAAAAGCTACGAACCTTAGTGAGCACGCTTGTCCTAGCCAACGATGACCCATGTAGGATGTTATTACTGCCAAAAGTTTTAACCCGTGCTGCTATGTGTAGGGCTTTGGCTGAAAATGAATTTAAATCCAATTCAGATGAAGCATTCTTAGTAGGGATGTTATCGATGGCTGACTTAATGTTAGGCCAGCCAATTAATAAAGTTTGCGAGCAATTACCGATTAATCAAGATAGCGTGGAGGCTCTTATCAGCCACAAAGGTAAGCTAGGCAGCATACTCAACTTAGTGAAAACATTTGAAAAAGCCGATTTGCATTCCGCTAATGGAACGACGGTCGACAAACTAAATGGTTATTACTTGGACAGCCGGAGCTGGGCTATGACAATGCTAGCAGGGCTTTACGATTAGAGTTGCTGGAATTCAGTCGCGATACGGTCAACTTGGCCCCAATCAGTGAATTGAATTTCACCATTACCGATCTGTTCACCACTCATTTTAAAGATCAGTTTGATCATAAAACGATCGAAGATGCTATTGTTAGCCAAGTGCAGTTTGCCTGCAAAAACGGCTTCAATGTCTGCATGAATACCCGTTTTATGCTTGAGTTTTATAAAATATGGGTTGTTTGAAGGTAAGCATTTGTTGGTTTTTCTGGCGGTGGCATTAACGCTAAATAACAACGTCTTTTTTGTACTGAGTAAGGTCTCCTGTTCGATTAAAAAGTGTTCAAATTCTGGCCGATGTTTACCATAACGAACGCTCCCGCCCAAAATAACCTTTTCATAGTTCGCTAAATCAACCGCTGTCGCGTTATAAATATCGATTAAGGTCACATCGTGATCGGTCTTGATATGTTCGCCAATACGCTGGCAAATTCTTTTAGTCTGACCATCAACACTTGAATAGAGTGCGAGTGTTTTTATCATCTCGGATGCCTTTTAATGATTTGATCGCCAAACCAAGCCTTTGTCTATGAGGCTTGGTTTGGCATCCAAATTATCCAACACTATGTATCAGAAATCGTAAGCCGTAAGCAATTATGCTAAGGCTAATCAGACCTGAGACATAGAGGAGTGTGAACCACTGCCAAGACTTCAAATTTTTCATAGTGGCTTTCATTAGTAGCCCTCCTGATAATCCTCAACCTTTCCGGCAAAAACACGGTATCCCCACAAGGTATAAGCAAGGATTAGTGGGATAAAAATCGCGATGCCGACAACAAGGAATTTAAGGCTTGAGTCCGGGGCCGCGGCGTCCCAGATCGTCAATTGGTTCGGTATCAGGTAGGGAAATAGACTAACAACCAAACCAGCAAAACCTAGGGTAAATATACCGGCAACATACCAAAATGGGCGGATTTCATGGATCGTATCGCTGAGACCTTTCCAAGCTAACACGGCAAACAGTGCGGACAGTAATGGCAATGGACTTAAGTATAAAAAGTTACCGTCTGCAAACCAGCGCTCACGAATATCATCTGAAGAGAGTACAGTCCATAAACTAACAATTAACATGGCCACCATGACGCCTAGAAGAAGCCGTTTTGCTAAGTGCGCTGCATGCTGCTGAATACGACCACGACTTTTCATATACAGATAGCTTGCACCAAGTAAGGCATAGCCTGCCATGACGCTGAATCCAGTCAAAATGGCGAATGGCGATAACCAATACCAACTGTCGAGTTGAATATGATTAACATTAACACCTTGAACGATTGATCCTAAGATTAAGCCTTGGCAAAAAGCTGCGGTGGCAGAGCCCGCGCTAAATGCAAAGTCCCAATAGGGGCGAGAGCGGTCAGCTTTAAAACGGTATTCAAATGCGACGCCACGAAATATAAGGGCAAACAACATTAATATAATTGGTAAGTAGAATGTTGATAAAATACCCGCATAGGCGGCTGGAAAGGCAGCGAATAGAACGACACCGCCAAATACCAGCCATGTCTCGTTACCATCCCAAACATGTGAGATGGAACGCATCAGGTGGTCACGCTCACCTGTTTGGTCAAACCATGGGTAGAGAATACCCACGCCTAAATCAAAGCCATCCAATAACACATACATCAAGACAGCAAAGCCAAGGATCAAGAAATAGAAAAGAACTAAATCCATTATTTTACTCCCTCTTCATGTTTGAGGTTTTTCACCCAAGCTAATGCATAACCCGGTGCTTTCATACCAATTAATTGTTCTTCAAGATGTGCCATTGACGGCGGGCCTTTTTTGATCAGCTTACGCATGAAGTAAAGGTAGACGCCCAACAGCAAGGTATAGATCACCACAAAGCCGATCAAAGTAAACAGTACTCGCTCAGCAGGCAGTGGCGAGACGACTTCACTGGTACGAACCAGGTTGTACACTAACCAAGGTTGGCGGCCAACCTCGACCACATACCAACCCGCTAGTACGGAAATGACACCTGAAGGGGTAAATAAGGCCAACGCGGTTAGGAATGGTTTATTACTGAACAAACTACCGCGCTTACGGAGCCACAGTGCAAGTACAGCTAAGCCAATCATGCCAAATCCCAATCCCACCATCACTCGGAATGACCAGAAAACCAGTGGTACGTTAGGGCGATCTTCAGGCGGAACAGCTTTTAAGCCTTGTACAGCGCCATCGAAAGTATGGGTCAAGATCAGGCTGCCTAAGCTTGGGATACCCAGTTCATAGTCATTGGATTCGGTTTCCATATTAGGCATCGCAAACAGTAATAGCGGAACATGTTCTTCTTTTGCAGGCCAAATACCTTCCATTGCGGCAAGTTTAGTTGGTTGATGCTCTTTGACGTTTAAACCGTGATGGTCTCCCACCAACGCTTGCAGTGGCGTAAGAACGAGCGCAATCCACATGGTCATGGATAAGCCTTTTTTGGCAAACTCAGTGTGTTGTTTTTTAAGTAAGTAATACGCACAGACACCAGCCACTACAAACGTTGCAGTGATGAAAGATGCCAATAACATATGGGAAAGACGATACGGCATAGAAGGGTTAAAAATCACTTCGAACCAATCTTCAACATGAAATTGACCGTCAACGATGATATGGCCTTGGGGTGTTTGCATCCAAGAGTTTGCGACGATGATCCAAAAGGCTGAAATCCATGTACCTATCGCAACGACTACCGTTGAAAAAAAATGTAGTTTGCGCCCTACACGCTGCCAACCAAATAGCATGACGCCTAAGAAGCCAGCTTCTAAGAAAAAGGCAGTTAACACCTCATAAGCCATTAATGGACCTAGCACAGGACCAACAATGTCTGAGAACTTAGAGAAATTAGTGCCAAATTCATAGGATAGGACAATCCCTGAAACCACACCCATACCAAAGGTGATGGCAAAGGGTTTGATCCAGAACTTGGCCAATTGTAGATAACGAGGATCATGGGTTTTTAGCCATAGACCTTCCCAAATGGCAATCAAGGTGGCTAAGCCGATGGTGATGCTAGGGAAGATGATATGAAAGCTAACAGTAAACGCGAACTGTAAGCGAGAGAGTAAAGCGGTATCGAGTTCCATAAGAAAATCCTACGCTTTAGAAGCAAAGCGGCGCAATGCAAGTGGGGTGATGGCAAGACTGATGATGCTAACTAAAACAAAGGCGTCAATTAAAAGCTGGCTGTAGTGCATAGGTGTTACCTCGAGGGCTGTATTGAGTTAAATCATGTTGATTGATCTTTAGCATTGATTGTGCCAATAAAATGTTTAATTTAAGTTGTTGAAATTATTAAATAAAATTATTTATTTGAACTGATCGTAAACAAAGTTTACGATTTATCCAAAGTTTACACTGTCAACGAGGTTTACGTTTTGGCCTTATCGATTGCGTTTGAGATATCTATTTGGATAACCAGTGTTTGTGGCGTTTTGGTTGCCGCATGGCTGTTGTGGCGTGCTCGTCATCAACCAGACTTGCGAGCTTTAGCGGGCTTTGCAGTGATGATGGCATTATGGTGTTCAGGTCATTTGGCGTTGCTGCATAACCAAGAAACACTGGGTATGGTCTTGGTTCTTGCTAACCCGTTAATGCCAACTTTTTTTCTGCATTTTGCATTATTGTTTGTCAATGAAGGTACTGAGAAACAACCGTGGTTGACGAGATTGATACACATCATGCCTTGGATCTATGCAACCAGTATCTTTATTGTGATTTGCAGTATTTGGGCCGAAGCTGGCGACACGGTGCCATTAATGGATGGACGGCCATTCTTTGTGTTTAATGCCCACGGCGCAGTGAATCTAGCATATACCGTATTAATAGGTGTCCTTGGTCATGGGGTGTTGTTGCTTGGTTGGCAGCAGCATTCTGGCAATAAAAAACGTTCCATCTTAGCCATGTTTGGTGTCGCGGCATGGGGGTTGCTACTGGCAACGAGCTTCGTGTTTCCATCGTTTGGTATTAATGTTTTCCCTTACCCAATGTTGTTACTCCCCAGTTATTTATTACTGCTGGTGTATGGTGTGGTGCGCTATCAGATTTTGGATGTAAACCGTTTCGCGAATCGGGCTTTATTAGCATTAGCGATGATGCTTGTTGTGCTGTGTGTGATTGCGGTACTGGGGGCTTTTTCAGGCCCCATTGGCTTACAGGCTTTGGCGACGGTGCCAATATGGCAGTTATGGCTATATTCATTGGTGGTTTTATTAACAGCAGCGATGGTGTACCCATGGTTAAAACGTTTCAGTGAACGTTTAGTATTCCCTGGCGCTGTGCTGAATGAGCGCATCTTAGATAATTGGAATAGGGAGTTGAATCATGCAGGATCATGGCAAGCATTAACATTACTGGGTGAACAGCAACTGGCACAACACCTTAGACAGCCTGTACCAATTTGCCTTGAGCCTGCGGATGTGCCAGAAGAGCTTCATATTGTCGTACAGAAAGAATTGAATGGTTGGTTCGCACAACCCGTACACACCAACGATATTAGCCCTGGTATGCGACTGACTTTGGACGTCTTTAGTTCTTTATTTGCGACACAATGTGCTGCACTTGAACGATCTCTCGCGTTAGCAGAAACAGAACGAAAACGTTTAGATGAACAACATCTAGTCGAGTTAGGTAGTCTTTCAGCTGCGATGGCTCATGAGTTACGTAACCCTTTAAATATTATCTCAATGGCGTCGTACAATTCACCTGCTGATACACGCCGTCATATCCAAGAGCAGTTAACCCGTGCCGATCGTTTAGTAAGTGATATGCTGGTGTATTCAGGCAAGCTTACACTCCAATATCAGCCTGTGTTTATAAAACCTTTGTTAGGGAGTGTCTTGAGCTCTTTGAACACAGATAACGTTTTGATCACCTTACAAATTGAAGAGCAGCTCGAAGTGAATGCTGATCCGCACCGCTTACAGCAAGTATTTATTAATCTCATTGATAACGCTTTGGCCTTCGTGCGCAATCAGGGTGATGGCTCGATCTGTATCGAAGCACATAAAGAAAATTCAGAGTTAGCTTGTCGTATCCATAATAATGGTCCGTCCCTAGATCCCAGTATTGGACAAGAAGAATTATTCCGCCCATTTGTCAGCAAAAGACAAGGAGGTAGCGGACTGGGACTGGCCATTGTAAGGCGCATCCTTGATGCTCATCATGGGCAAATTGGTCATCGTAATGATCTAAATTGGCCCGTTACCTTTGAAATCCGATTACCTCTCAATCCCACAGTACAAACCAAAGGAGAATCCAAAGATGTCTGATCATGGCTACATCTTATTGGTCGATGATGAACCTGCTTTTCGTGAGTTGGCAGGAGGTTGGTTGCGTCAACAAGGGTTTAGAGTTAAGACGGTTGGCTCGACGGATGAAGCCTTAGAAGCGAAAAAAAGCCAAGGACAGCCAGATTTAGTATTGCTAGACCTTTCCTTACCCCCTTACTTTGATCCTCAGAAAACGCTGCAGACCATGCCAGAATTTGGTGGTTGCCCAGTGATTATTATTACCGGACACGCCGAACGTGAGCTGTCATTGCAAGCGATTTCTCAAGGTGCTTGGGACTTTATCGCCAAGCCTATAGACCCCGAAATGTTAGCCGTTGTGGTGAAGAGGGCATTGGCAAAGACACGACTAGAGCGCGAAGTAGAGCGTTTACAAGAGACTTCTCCGAAGTTAGGTTCAGAAAAGTACATTGGTATTTCTGACAGTGCGCAGCGTGTGCGTTCTTTGATAGAACGTATTGCTCCGACAGACGTTAGAGTGCTAGTGACGGGACCTTCTGGAACAGGTAAAGAGGTTATTTCGAGGGCACTACACGATATGAGTCCTCGGGCAAAAAAGCCATTTGTTTCTGTACACTGCGGTGCTATCCCAGCAGAACTGTTAGAAAGTGAGCTATTTGGCCATGTAAAAGGCGCTTTTACCGGGGCAGATAAAGATAAAGTTGGCCTCCTAAAGCTTGCGGATGGTGGTACTTTATTTCTCGATGAAATTGGTGAAATGCCAGTGCCAATGCAAGTCAAAATGCTGAGGGTTTTACAGGAGGGTAGCTATTTTCGTGTGGGGGCACGAGAGCTAGAGTCTATCGACGTGCGGATTATTTCAGCTACGAATGCTGATTTGGCTCAGCTCATAGCAAGTGGTGACTTTCGTGAAGATCTGTATTATCGGATCAAAGGCGTTAACATCGAAACGCAAGCACTTCATATGCGTCAAGAGGACATCCCCGTTTTATTGAAACACTTTATTGCTGCATTAGAAACACATCAAAGTAGAAAGTTTTATCTTTCAAATGAAGCGCTTCAATGGTTTCGGCAACGTCCATGGCAAGGAAACGTAAGAGAGCTGAAAAATACTCTTGAGAGCGTAGCAGCGATCGCCGTGGCAGGCCAAATTTCCTTAACGGAAATTCAAGTACTTAACTACGATGTAACGCCTCAAAGTCGCTCGCCAATCTTAACCTCTGAAGAAAAGCCAGTAGCGTTTACTCATTCGCTTGATGAGCAAGTTCAGGAGCTAGAAATCAAGCTCATCCGAAAAGCATTAGACACAACAGGTCACAACAAAACCCAATCTGCCAAGCTTCTTGGGTTATCCAGACAAGGCCTAATTAAAAAAATTGAAAGATATGGTTTAGGGAGTTAGAAAAGAGAGGCTCTTTCAATAGAAGTAAGAGCCTTGGTTAATGTTAAGCGATTTCCTTACGAATAATGTCTGCACCAGCCGCCAAGGCTTGCAGTTTACCTCGTGCTACTTCGCGTGGAAGCGGAGCCATGCCGCAGTTGGTGCACGGATAAAGCTTATCTGCATCAACATACTTCAACGCTTCACGAAGTGTGGCGGCGACATCTTCTGGTGTTTCTATTGTGTGGTTAGCCACGTCAATTGCCCCCACCATGACTTTTTTGCCTCGAACCAGCTCCATAAGCTCCATAGGAACATGCGAGTTATGACATTCCAGCGAAATGATGTCGATGTTTGAGGTTTGTAATTTCGGAAATATCTTTTCGTACTGACGCCATTCGGTACCTAATGTTTTTTTCCAATCTGTATTGGCTTTGATGCCATAGCCATAACAGATATGAACAGCAGTTTCGCACTTAAGCCCTTCAATTGCCCGTTCAAGGCAGGCAATGCCCCAAGCGTTCACCTCATCAAAAAAGACATTAAACGCAGGCTCGTCAAATTGGATAATGTCGACACCCGCGGCTTCCAGTTCTTTTGCCTCTTGATTAAGTATTTTGGCAAATTCCCAAGCCAGCTTTTCACGACTGTGGTAGTGATCATCATAAAGGGTATCAACCATGGTCATCGGACCAGGTAAAGCCCACTTGATAGGTTGTTTGGTTTGTTGACGTAGAAACGTTGCATCATCGACAAACACAGGTTTTTGTCGAGACACTGGGCCAACAACTACAGGAACACTGGCATCGTAACGGTCGCGAATTTTGACCGTTTTGCGGTTTTCAAAGTCCACTCCATTTAAGTGCTCAATAAAGGTTGTCACAAAATGCTGACGTGTCTGTTCGCCGTCACTTACGATGTCTATGCCCGCTAAAAGCTGCTCTTGAAGTGCGACACGTAGAGCATCTTGTTTCCCAGCAATCAGTTGCTCGCCTTCAAGTTTCCAAGGGGACCAAAGCGTTTCAGGCTCCGCTAACCATTCTGGTTTTGGCAGGCTACCTGCGGTAGATGTTGGCAGTAGTGTTTTCATATTCCGTTGCTCTTATCAGTGTGAATTTCTTAGTTGTCAGTTACAGGCCAAAGTTGGCCGACCATTGGTTCAGAATCGTTTGATAAGGCTTAATAAAATGCTCCTCAGTAAACTTTCCTTGTTTGACTGCCAATTGGCTTCGTTCTTCTCGGTCGTATTCGATCTGAGTGAGCGAATGATCAAGATGTTTTAGGCTGGGCTTGAATCGCTCGCCAGCGGCAGCGTTGGCATTGTAAATCTCCGGACGATAGATCTTTTGGAAGGTTTCCATCGTGCTGATCGTGCCAATAAGTTCTAAGTTGGTGTAATCGTTAAGAAGATCACCAAAGAAGTAGAACGCCAGCGGCGCGGAACTGTTGGCAGGCATGAAATAGCGCACCTGTAGCCCCATTTGTTTGAAATAGGTTTCTGTGAGCGAGGACTCATTTGGAACGTATTCAAAGCCAAGAATAGGGTGTTTATTTTCGGTTCGCTGATAGATTTTGGTTTCGGAAACGCTTAAACAAATCACCGGCAGCTTGCTGAAATGTTCTTTAAAAGTTGAAGACTGAACAAAGCTCTGAAAAATCTTGCCGTGCAGCGCACCAAAATCATTGGGAATGCTAAAACCCTGTTTATCTTTATTGTGTTCTTGTAGCAATACGCTGAAATCGTAGTCTCGCACATAAGATGAGAAATTATTGCCCACTAAACCTGGAATGCGCTCGTTTGTTCTTTGATCAACGATTTCCGTTTTAAGAATCTCAATGGTGGGAAAGGTCTGGCCATTTCCAGTCACATCAATATCCACCGACACAATATCAAGTTCAACAGAGTAGCGGTCGCCCGTTGGGTTGTCCCAGTTGGCCAGAGCATTAAAGCGATTATTGATCATTCGTAACGTATCACGAAGATTGGCCTCGCGACGCTTGCCGCGCGCAAGATTGGCGAAATTTGTTGTGATACGTGTGTTTTCTGACGGCTGATAGTGCTCATCAAACCGAATAGTGCTTACTGAAAATTCAAATGCTTGGCTCATGCTCAACTCTTCCTATCTTATGGGATCGCACCCAGTTGGACTTCCTGCCTTCTTTGATCTGTTAAATTCTCCAGAAGTCAGTTGCTGTGATGTGTAGGAATACAGTAGTTGGAAATGTATTATGAGTAAAATTTGTTGATTTCAGTTTTAGATGAGTAAAATTAATTTTATTATTTCAATCTAGTGCAAATTATTTTGTACGAAACTTCTATAAGAGGCAGTTAATGCCTCCTATTTTTTATATCGGGTATTATGCAAAAGTAAGTGGTGCGCCATGGGAACGGGTCAGCAGCTTTCCGTCTTTCATTACGACTTCACCCGCCAACACGGTGGCAATGGGGAATCCAGTGACGGTATCGCCGTGATAGGGCGTCCAACCGGACTGAGTGGCCATTTCAGAATCTTCAAAGGTATGCTTAAGATTTAAGTCGACCAAAGCAAAGTCGGCATCATAACCCACTTCGATACGGCCTTTGTTTTGAATGCCCAGTACTCGACAAGGACCTTCGCATACTAGCTCAATGACTTTTCGTAACGTGAGCTTGCCAAGATGGACTTGGTTGAGCAGGATCGGTAGTAATGTCTGTACCCCTGGCATGCCACTTGGGGAAGCGGGATAGGTTTGTTTTTTCTCTTCTAATGTGTGCGGCGCGTGGTCGGTTGCCATGACGTCAACGGTGCCATCATGAATCGCGTCCCAAATAGCGTGTTGATGGTATCGCTCTCGGATCGGTGGATTCATTTGTACTCGATTACCTTTTTGGATATAGCAGTTTGGCGCGTGAAAATGTAGATACTGAGGCAGAGTTTCAACCGTGATTTGATTGGGTGAAAGTACTTGTTTTTGCTCTCTTAAATAGGCCATTTCATCGGCACTGGAGATATGCAAAAGGTGTAATTTTGCGCCAGTTTGCTGTGCGCAGCTTAGCACTTTTTTCGTCGCCGTCAGCGCACTGGTGACATCGCGCCACTCCGGGTGCGACACTACTTTGCCTGATTTATCTGCGATTACTTTTCGCTCTTTTAAGCGCTGTTCGTCTTCGGCGTGAATTGCAATCCGACGTTGGCAGGACGACAAAATATCTCGTAGTACTTGATCATCATCGACGAGAAGTGAGCCAAACGAACTGCCCATAAATACCTTAATACCAGAGCAACCTGGAAGCTTTTCTAATGTGGGAAGCTCCGCGATGTTATCGGCGCTTGCTCCGGCATAAAAGGCGTAGTGACACCAAGCGCTCTCTCTCGCGATGTCTAACTTTCTCTTTAATGCTGCGCTATTGGTAGTTGGGGGAGAGGTATTTGGCATCTCAATAATGCTGGTTACACCGCCAAGAATGGCGCCTTTGGTGCCCGTGGCGATGGTTTCCTTGTGCTCAAGTCCAGGCTCTCTAAAGTGTACCTGGGAGTCAATGATACCTGGTAGAAGGGTTTTGCCATGGCCGTCCAGAGTTGATCGGGCACGAAAGCCGCTTATGTCTTTTTGGATCGCAACGATTTTCCCTTTGTGACACACAACATTGGTCATTTCGTTTGTAGAAGGGAGCCACACATCTATATTATGTATTACTAAATCAACGTCTATCATTTTTAAGCATCCTAATGACCGAAACTAGACTGCGCTACAGCGTTATGCCCATGCAGGCTTTCATAGTGTGAAATGGCTAAGTGTCCTGAGTAACCGTTGTCTGTTAATGCCTGCATTAGGCGCCTGCTCGCATCTTCAACGAACATTGGGTTTTGACCATTATTGATGGCGAATTGTTGCTCGTCCTGACGCTTTACGAAGGTTTGAACAGGCGTTCCTAAGGCTCCCTCACAAAGGTCAATGAGATTTTCTATTGGGAACTCCGTACCCTTTATGTCGACAGTAATGTCAGCTTCACTGCGCTGGCTGTGAGGGATGGCGTAAGTCCCTTGTTGCTCCAACCACTGCGCGATTTGTTGTTTATCAACTTTGCTTGGTTCGTAATGGAATTGATCCAAAAACACTTCTTTTAATGCTTGCCTAGACAGCGCAGCGGATGCTGGACAACTTGATGAGTAAGTGACGGTCACTCGAAGTGAGACAGATATCCCGGTCTGCTGATCAAAACGTGCGAATACTTTTACTGGATAGTGATTCCAACCATACTGTTGAGTATGTAGCGCAGAACGCTTACGCAATACCTCCGTTTCTATGTCACAAAAAATACAGTCCGAGTTGACTTCTCTTTGTTGTTCTAATGCCGATTGAAGACTCTCTTTGAGTGTGACTGGTGTCAGAGAATATTGCGTTAATGCCTGCAAAGATTGGTACATTCGAGACATATGCAGACCTTTTTGATGGTTTTTAACATTTGCTCGAATGCTGACTTTGGTGGCTACCGTGATGGTTTGTTGATCGATTTCGAATAGTATCGGGAGCGAGATATGTGACATACCGACTTGATCAATGGCGATATCTGAGACGTTTAAACTGGCGACATCGGGCAGTAGGGAAGTTGGGTTCATGCTGTAACTAGCCATCCTTTGTAAAACATGCCTTACACAAAAAGCGATGAGGTTTACATCATTTCTAATGATGAGGGATTGAGATGTTATGTTATAACATTTTAAAATTAACCAAAACACAAAGGATCGATATATTTATGTCTAGTCAAAAAACAGCCTTAGTTGTTAGCGCACATTCAGCTGATTTTGTTTGGCGAGCAGGCGGCGCAATTGCGAGCCATGTGAAACAGGGGTGGAAAGTCAAAGTGATTTGTCTGTCCTATGGGGAGCGTGGCGAATCGGCAAAGCTGTGGCGTCAGCCGAATATGACGTTGGAAAAAGTGAAGTCTGTTCGAGAGCAAGAGGCACGTGCCGCCGTGGAAATTCTTGGGGCAGACATCGAGTTTTGGGATATTGGCGACTATCCCATGCGAATTTCAGATGAGATCTTATTCAAACTAGTGGATGTATATCGCGAATTACAGCCTGAATTTGTACTGAGTCACTCAGAGCGCGACCCTTATAACTTTGATCACCCGTTAGCCATGCATGCAGCGCAAGAAGCACGCATTATTGCCCAAGCAGAAGGCCATAACCCAGGCCAGAATATAGTTGGAGCGCCCCCTGTGTATTCATTTGAGCCGCACCAAACAGAACAATGTGGCTGGGAGCCGAATACCTTTTTAGACATCACAGATGTTTGGGACAATAAACTGCGCGCTATTCAATGCATGGCTGGTCAAGAACACCTGTGGGAATACTACACGCGAGTTGCGCTTCAGCGAGGTGTGCAAGCGAAGCGCAATATAGGAATCACGGCCAAGCGAAACATTCAATATGCTGAAGGCTATATGAAGCTGACGCCGACGGTCCAGCGTCAATTATAAGTAAGACCTGAACTATACGCAGAGACTAGAGCCTACAATTCCTTAGACTTAGTTGTTTAGTATTTTTAGAAATGATCTAAATACTTCTTTATCAAAGCTTGGTTTTGTAGGCTTTTTTTCATGTGTTTGTATTAATCAATGGTGGGAGACTACTTATGTCGCCGATTAGCATAAATTTTCTATCGAAATTAATATGCCTCTAATATGAGAATAAATATCATTATCCTGTAAAATTGTTTCATTCTGAATATATATGGAATGATCAATGAAGATAGAAACTCTAAACCCTACATTAAAGTCTCGCGCTTTAGTGATGTGCGTTATTTCTTTTAATGTCATGGCAGCTGATGACTCAGCTAATTCTTCTCTTCCCATTATGATGGTAACAGCAGATAAAGTAGAGCAGCCGCAAACTGAGACATCTCGAAATGTCACGAAAGTATACGGTGAAGATCTGCAACAATCCGGTGTCGATAGCCTTGATCAATTGGAAGGAATCGTATCGGGGCTAAATTTTCAGCCATTTGGACAGTCAGGTGTCAATTCTCCAGTTATACGTGGCGTGACGTCGAATATGAATGCTTTTTCCAGCTCAGTTTTATTGTTGGTTGATGGTGTTCCTACTCTAATGGCTCAGGGCTTTGATAGTTCATTTGTTGATGTAAAAAGCGTTGAAGTAGCGAGGGGGCCACAGACCGCTGTGTACGGTCATAATGCGGAAACTGGTGTTATTTCTATAGTCAGTAATGATCTTGATGAAACCGAGAGAACCGAGCTTTCATTTGGGGTCGGAAGTCGCAATAAGCATACGGTAGGCTTTTTAACCAGCCAAGAACTGAGCCCAAATACTCTTTACGCTTCGGTTTCTGGAGAATATGTTGAACAGGATGGGTTTATTGATCAAGACACAACAGGTGGTAAAGCCGATGACCGCGAACATTACAATTTAAACACTGGTCTAAAATGGGTCGCTTCTGATCAAACGGATATGACAATTCGTTTCCGTTCGGTGGACTATGATGATGGCGCAGCTCTATGGGGTAGTGCAACAACAGAAAATATCGGTGTCTCTTCGGGGACTGACAGCTGGAACCGATCTTCAGGGCAATCATTGTCATTTAAAGTGAATCATACCAATGATTCTGGTATTCACTTTAGCAGTATCACTGCCTACAACGATTACTCAGATGATGTTCAACAGGATACGGATTTTCAGACTTCGGAAGTTGGCTATATCGCAAGGGATAACCGTTTTAAAACCTTCTCTCAAGAATTCAAAATGGATGGTGAGAATCAAGGAAATAGCTGGCTTTTTGGTGGTTATTTTGAACAGCAAGATTATGACCTTCGAGCCATTTCGCAAAGCTATTATTATGGCCTTTCTGATCTTAGAACCAAGCAAGAGGGTAGCACTTACGCACTTTTCGGTAACATTAGCAAGCCTTTAATATCTACATGGAGTTTAAGTGGTGGAGCACGCATTGCGCGAGATAAGGTAAAAATTACCCCAGAAAGCAGCTATAGCAGAGAAGACGGTTGGACCAACTTCACACCTCAAATTACCATCAAGGATCAGTATCGGAAGAATCACCAATTCTACTTGAGTTATAGCGAAGGGGTCCGAACCGGTGGTTTTAACTCTACAACAGCCAGTGCCAATTATAGAGAGTATGATCCAGAAACCGTTCACAGTATCGAAATGGGTCTAAAAGGGGAGAACCTCACACGCAGCGTGCAATATGCTGTAGCGGCATATCACATGGAAATCGATGACATGCAAGTAATGCAGATGCCAAGTGTGGGTGTCATATACCTAACTAATGCGGCAGAAGCCACATCTGATGGCGTGGAATTATCTCTTAACTATTTGCTATCCAGTAATTGGCAACTGCAAACTGGAATCGCATGGAATAGAACACGCTTCGATGATTACACCTATGGCTCATCTGACTACAGTGGTAACACAAATCCTTTTGCTCCGGAATGGAATGGCCATGTCACGTTACGTTATGACGATGATGAGGATTGGAATGTCATGGTCAGCACCGTTTACAACAGTAAAGTTTATCTCGATGCAGGTAATAACTATCAACAAGATGGTTACAACTTAATAAACTTATCTGCTAGTTATCCTCTATCCGAACGTGCTTCCCTATCAGGTTATATCAATAACTTAGCAGATAAGGAATATAACGCAGTCGGATATCAAAATGGTTATGTGACTGTTTACAGCCCTCCTAGAGAAATAGGCCTGAAATTCACTATGAGACTATAACAATGCGTTTAAGTGGCTCTGATCCAGTATTAACAGGAGAAACTATGAAAATCAAAGCGCTTCTCTATACGCACTTTTCGGTGAGCTTATGCAACTTCATGCTGACAGCCATGACCATTTACTTGTACTTGGGCATGCCGTTAGCCATGCGGCAGAATGGGTGGAGTGGGGCAGAAATTGGTGCTTTTCAGCTGGCAGGAATCCCAGTATTACTTAAGTTCTTAATGGCAGCACCAATTGAACGCTTTGTCTTCAAAAAGTCAAACTACTTTAAATGGGCCTGTTTTTTAGGGGCGGGAACCATTGTAGGGTTAGTGTGCTTAAGCCAATCAAATATTGAAGAAGTGCCTTTTATTCAGGTCTTCTTATGCACTCTGGTGACGTCTATCTTTGCTACCTGGGTAGACATTCCAGTAAATGCTATTGCTATACGAACGTTGCCTCAAAAAGAGCAAGTGCGCAGTGGTGCCTTTCGTTCTAGCGTGAGCGCTCTGGCTTCTATTATCGGCGGTGGCATCATGATTTTTGTTTATGGCAGATTCGGTTGGGAGGCTCCCATCTATCTGTTTATGATTGGCATTGCGCTGTCTTTGTTGATGCTATTTCCTGTAGAGAAAGAAACCGCAGAGACGGCAACAGCATCGAGTCAAGAGAATACAGCCTCTTATCTATCCAACCGAGTTGAAACGAGCATTAGCACTTGGAAGGGGTATTTCTTACAGCCGGATAAAGTCTGGTGGAATATCATTCTTGTCTCTTATTTTCCTTTTGTTGGCTGCGCCTGGTTATTTTTAAAACCAACACTGTTAGATCATGGATTAAAAGTAGATGAAATCGCTTGGTTGGCAACTATTGGTGGTATCGTCGCGGCATTAGCCGGCTTTTTATATGCCTTACTGCTAAAAAAAGTACCTGGTTTCAGGGCTTTATTCTGGGTGAGTGGCCTTAATCTTATTGCCTTGTACCTTATGCTGCACCTCAGTCACTCTTTCCCACATGGGTGGCAACTGGTCGCAACAGTCTCTGTGCTTGCTCTTTCTTTAGGCTTGTCTTCTGGGCTGGTTCTTGGGCTAATCATGGCGCAAAGCCGAAAACATCACGAAGCGATTGATTATGGAATTCAATCAAGCCTGTTTTCACTGTCCCGAATGCTGGTTCCCGCTGTAGCGGGTGTCTTACTGGACTACATTGGTTATCAAGGCATGTTTACTGCGCTTTTATTGGGAGCTTTATCTGTCACCTTAGTGACCTATATTGCCATGAGATCCTATACAGAAGCGGTAATCGCCTGATTTATGAAGCGGTTTTAAACCGCTTTTTTATCCTATATGAATACGGAAATGCCTGTCTTTCGTATTCGTCGACTTATAAACTTTTAAGGAGATCGAGTCATGAACCAAACGAATACTCAGCCCACACCACCCAAAAAATGGAAAATCATGCTAATAGTATGGTTGTCTATTTACCCTTTACTTAACATTTTTTTCCCAATATTCGATGTGATCTTTCCTTATATTTCAGAGGCCTTGAATGTTGAAAGCCTTACTTTACCGATTCGCTTATTGATTATGACCATCGTCATTGTACCAATTATGTCTACCATCATGGGCAAACTGCAAGGACACCTTTTTCATTGGTTAAGACGATAAAATATGTAGAGTTTGTAAACCTCTCCCAAGACTCCTCTTAAAAGGGGGAAGGTTGGGAGGGGGAGGTTACCTCTAATCGCCGCTTAATTTCAGCTTTTGAGCTGTGATTTTGATCTACACTTTCTTCATTTTCTAAATTTCTAATCGATTCAGACACTGCATTCAAGAATCCAATAGTTTTCTTCAGAAAATTTTGGATACTGATATAGAAAAATATTTGTTGCTTTCTTTATATCTTCAAGTCCATTACTACCCGTAACTGCATTAATTACTCTTATTTGCCAATTTTTATGAGAACTTTCTAATTATCGGTTTTTGGTCAGTATTCTTGCTGTCGCCGATTATTATAGATATGAGTTTCTGCCTTCGCAGTTGTGACGGAGTTAAGTAATGGGGAGTAGAAATTATGTAGTTGGGGGCGCTTTGGTTTAGCTACTTTCTCCCTAGCCAAACAGTATTAAAAGCACTGCATGGCTAGGGGGCGTCTGTATTGAGGGCAGTTAAGCTTGCCTTAGTTGGATGGTTTTTTGGTTTAGCTCCAGAACTTGGTCGGCGATGTTTATGGTCGAGGCTCTGTGGGCAATGAGAATAATGGTGTGGTCTTGTTTTAAAGCTTTAAGACACGCCATTATTTTGTTTTCGCTGTCGCTATCCAGGTTGGATGAGGCTTCATCGAAAATCATAATAGGCGAGCCTTTTAGTATTGCTCTGGCGATGGCTAGGCGTTGTTTTTGTCCTCCCGAGAGGGCACTTCCCCGTTCACCACATAAGGATTGGTAACCCGCAGGTAGTTCCATAATAAACTCATGGGCAAACGCCATTCGGCAAGCTCGATGAATTTCATACTGGGTTGCGTTGGGTCTTGCCATTTTTAAGTTGTTTTCAATGGTGTCGTTGAATAAATAGGTTTCTTGGGAAACCAGTGCAACGCTATCTCGTAGTGTCGATAGTGGGATCGATTTTATATTAATATCGCCGATTTCAATGGCTCCGTGTTTCACGTCCCAGAATCGAGTTATTAGGTTGGCGCAGGTGCTTTTTCCATTACCAGATAGGCCAACCAAGGCGGTTATTTTACCGAATTCAAAAGCGCAATTGGCGTGATCCAACACTTCATCGTTTTGGTCATGATAACCAAAAGAAACGTCCTTGAAGGTTACGTTAAAGTGTTTGGGATCCTGTGTTCCATGGTCGCTAACAGAAGCCTGTTGCATAAGAATGGTCTGAATGCGCTTGGCGCTGCTTTTAAGTTGGCCCAGTTGCCGTGCGGCTTGAGTGACATCGTGAATGGGTATCAAGCAGGCACCCGATAGCACAATAATAATGGGCAGTTGGCTGAGTTCGATAGTGTGATGTTGAATTAGCCAAAGTCCGACAAGGGTGGTAATAATAACGGCCCCCGCTTGTAATATCTCGATGGCTGCATTTTCCATTCCGGCCCGATTGGCGTATTGGGTTTGAGCGTGTCCCAAGCGCCTAGCGGATTCTGTGAATTTCTGAAGCCAGTGTGTTTCCTGATGAAACAACAGTAATTCTTTTCGCCCCTGTAACCCTTCGGTTACGATGCCATTTAATTCGTTGGCCGCTTGCCCCATAGATTGGGCTTGAGCATGAGCCTGCCTACCAAGCCAGAAAGGGACGGTTGAAAGCAGTATGGCAAAGGGAATTAAGGTGACCGCCAGCCAAGGGTGTATGAAAGCCAAAATGATCAAACACAAAGTGGGTACGATGACCGCAGCGAACATATCCCCCAGGGTGTGGGCGAAGAAATGCTCCATTTTTTGTGAGTCCTGGGTCGCGACGCTGGCCAGCGTCCCCGTTCTTTTGCCCAGTATGTAGCTTGGCGCAGAACGCTCTAGGCTGTCGTATAGGCGTAGCTGAATACTTTCGATTAAGGCGAAGGCAAATTTATGGGAAATATCGGCATTCCACCATTTACCGGCGGCTCCGATAACGGCACTAATTGCCAGCATCACAATAATTGGCATGGCCAATTGCTGCTCGCTGGAGAAGAGGGTGGTGCTAATGGCAAGGGCACCAAAGTATAGGCAAAACACCAACCCGCCTTGGGCGATAATGGTTGAAATAATAGTGAGTACCATTAGTCGCTTTTGGCCTTTGGTGAGGGCTAGAATACTGTTCCAACCTCCGGATAGGGTATTTTCGTACTCTACTGTGTTATGGGTTGGTTGAGGCATATTGAGAAGTCCTTTGTGTTAATTGGGCGTCATCCCTGTTTGCTTGAGACTGTTGCTGAAATAGGCTGGAATAGAGGCCACCTTTTGAAATAAGAGTGTTGTGCGAGCCGCTTTCGACTAGCCTTCCTTTATCTAAAACCAGAATTCGATCAGCCTGTTGAATGGTGGAGAGACGATGAGCAATGACAATAAGCGTTTTCTTGCCCGCAAAGGTTTTTAAAGACGCTTGAATCACGGATTCGTTTTCGGCATCAAGGCTGGCAGTTGCTTCATCCAATATGAATATGGGGGCATTTTTCAGGCAGGCTCGCGCAAACGCCAAACGTTGTTTTTGTCCTCCGGAGAGTGTGGAGCCGCGCTCTCCAATTTGGGTTTGGTAGCCGTCCGGTAGAATCATAATAAATTCATGAATATTGGCCTGTTTGGCGGCATGATGAATGGCTGCCAGCGATACATTTGGGGCGGCAATGCGTAGGTTATCTTCAATGCTACCATGGAAGAGCCAGGTATCCTGAAAAACGCAACTCATTAAGGCTCTTGTATCCGGCTCAGTGAGGGATTGAAGGTCTATATCGCCTATGGTGATTTTCCCTTCCTGAGGAGTATTAAATCGCATGAGAAGCGATGACAAAGTGGATTTACCTGCGCCAGAGGGACCAACAATCGCAACGAATTCGTTTTCCTTGATCGAAAGGTTCAGGTCTTTTAATACGGGTTCTCCATTTTGGGTTTGATCCCAAGTAAAAGACACATCGGAAAACACAATATCATGATGCAGTGGCGATAAGCTGCCCGCACTGTTTTTGGTTGGTGTATTATCTGGCTGGTTTTTATCCGATTGACTAAGCAACTCATAAATAGGCTTGGCGGCGCTATTGGCGGCCCACGCTGTATGGAAGGTTTTATCCAGCTTATCGATAGGGCGAAAGACTTCCCGAACCAAAAAAAGCAGACTAATCAGAGCACCAACATTTATCTCACCATTCTGGAACCGAAAGCAACCAAGAATGATAACAAACGCCATTGCGCCCAGACCGATAAAGGAAGTGGCAAAGTTACGCATTAGCGTACCATATAAAATAATCATGGCTTGCTGTCTTAGAATCGCGGCCTTTTCGGCAAGTAGTGATCTGCGTTGGTCACTGGCATTGAGTGATTTTAGGGTGGTAATGCCTTGAAGGCTGTCCAACATGGCGGAGGCAAAGCTCCCCATGGCTTTGATTAGTTGAGAAGCCTCTGGCCTACAGACTTTAAGCCATACGCGATCCACAATGGGAATGGCGATACCGCAAAGAGCCAGAATAAGGGCGGAAAGCCAGTCGAATGAAACGATTACTCCAAGCACCAACGCCGTGCCAAAGAGCGCGCCACCTACCGCCGGAATATACCGGCTGTAGTAACTTTCCAGCGCGTTGACACCCGGAACAATAGTGCTGACTAATTCCCCTGTGGCATGGTTGTGCAGGCTTAAGGCCTTGGGGATCAGTTGCGTATGTAGGCGCGTTTTGGTGATACGCCCGGTTCGTAGGGCCGATAATTCGTACAGCGCCATCACGATAATACGAATAAAGGTAGCGCCCAGAAACAGTACAGCCCAAGAAGTGTTACTTGTAGCCTGGGTATCAAAAAACAAACCGATCACCAGATTGGCTAGGCACATTGCCTGAGCAAGGTAGCAAACGGTAATAGCAACATTGAGCAAGGTACTGAGTAGGACCTCCTTCCAGATAGGGATGGCCAATTTCCAAATAAAGGCATTCATTTTCTTACCCCCAGTTAGTACTTATCAAGCACAGATTGTGTGTTTTGAGCCAAAACATAATGTACGGGTAACCCTTTAAACTGCTGCGCACTGCGAAGTTGTAAACCTTGTTCAGACAACAGCTTTTTAATGGTATTAACCGGATAACACTCGCCGTCTTCTGTGAGCGCCAGCATTTGGCTGCCAAATAAACGGGGCACGGCTTCTTCAGTTGCCGATAATTGGTCACTTAACATAAAGTCCAGCACGATAATCTGGCCTTCTGCGTTCAGTTGGTCCGATGCCAGTTTGATTAACTGCTGACAGGATTTCAGATCAAAATGGTGAAGAATCTGGCTCAGGATAATGACGTCGTATTTTTTAGCGCCCGGAGTGGTTTTAAAAAGGTTTTCGCCAATAAATTCTGCCCGTTGTGAAAGCCCAAACTGTGCCGCGGTTTTCTGCCATACCGGCTGTGTTGTCGGCCAATCGATGCTGGTTAAAGAGGCGTTTTCCAGTTGTGAAGTCAGCGTAAAACCGTAGATGCCATTACCACAAGCCATGTCTAAAATGCTTATTTTGGGCTGATGGCGTACCAATGGAACGATCATTTCCGCCATACGTTTGGCAGTGACACGACTGGTGTTGGCGATGCCTTGGGCGAACTCTTGCCAGTAGATATGATCGTCGGCTTCTAGGCC
Organism: Marinomonas ostreistagni; assembly: GCF_016461785.1. GTDB lineage: Bacteria > Pseudomonadota > Gammaproteobacteria > Pseudomonadales > Marinomonadaceae > Marinomonas > Marinomonas ostreistagni_A. The sequence goes on from NZ_JAEMUH010000015.1 coordinate 46,336, forward strand.
TTGTGATAAGAGGCTTTTTCCTGAAATAACGCAGTCTTTAAAGTGTTTGAAAGCCTCCCACATCAGATCGGCAGTGTAGACCTGGGACAGACCACCCACGTAGTAAGGTGAGGTTGAAACAAGGTGTCGTTTTGCGGTTTTGGTGAGTCTGTAAACTTGCGCGTTGGATTCTTCGATTAATCCAAGGCCAGCTAATGCTGCCAGCAGTATTCTCATGCCACGCAAATCGGTTTGAGCGGCTTGTGCCAGGCCGGAGGTTTGCGTTTCTCCTGCTTCTAGAAGATCAAAGACCTTCAACTCAATGGCGGCTCTAAGGACACCTGCGCGTTCCACACCCATTAATAAATCCAGTATTTCTTTCGCGGAGATTTCCTGTTGCTCGTCTGGGATTAATTGCGCTTGTGATGTCAGCCGTTTTAAGTCTACTTTTCCTGAGGGCGCCAAAGGCAAGTTAGCAAAGGAGAGGGCATTGTCGATAAGCTTGTATCGTTCGACGCCTAGATCCTTCAACAGGAAGTGGTTGATTTGATCTTTATTGGGAGCGGCGTAGCCAGGAGAAGGCACAACACAGGCAGACAAGAGACTGCTGCCGTTTGACTTTTGATATTCGACAACGGCCACTTCCGAAACGTTTGGGTACTCCCGAATTAACATTTCTAGCTCAACACGGTTAATTTTAATGCCGTTGCGTAGCAGTGTATCGTTTCTTCTTCCCATGATTTTTAAGCGACCTTGTTCATCCAACATTGCTTTGTCGCCTGTTCTCACCCAGCCGTTCTGAGTACGATATTTGGCATCCAGCTCTGGTGCGTTGTAATAACACATGGGGGTCATGGGGCCCAATGCCAGAATTTCACCTTCTGTATTGTGGGGTAAAGGTTGCTCGTTTTCGTCAACAATTTTGATATCGATAACGTCTGGATCAGGTAGTCCCACCGTTTCTACTGTGGTGTCGATATCATCGTTTAGCCCGGTATGACAGGCGATACCGTCTGCAGATCCGTAGGATTGAATCAGGCTGCAACCAAATATCTGCTTTACACTGTAAGCGGTTTGAGTACTAAGGGGGGCTCCGCCGCTGATAAACCCACACAAGGCTTCACATTCAGGTGTTGTTGAACTGGCTTGTTGAGCGGCCAATAACATATCCACCATGTTGGGACCACAAAACACGTGCGTTACATGGTTGTTGGATATCTGAGTGAGTGTAGTTTCTGGTGAAAAGCGGTTTTGGGTGACCAAGGTACCGCCAAAGGCAGCCAAAATGCAGGAAGTGCCCAAAGAACCAAAGGGGGAAGCAAGCGAGACACAGAATAGTGCTCGCATGGAGCGGACTTCTGCTCCCAGGGATTTCAGATAAGAAGCCTGCCCGCCGACTAAACTATTGTGGGAGTAAAGTACAAGTTTGGGGGCAGACTCCGTACCAGAAGAAGCGATAATGCGCACAGGTTCATTCGCATGTAAGTTCTGAGGTTGAAAGTCATAGGCGGTGTGTGTCCAGGTATCTGCCAGATTGATATTACTGTGCTGAGGTATTCCCTTGATTAGAATGTGCTTTAGGCTTGGCAAGTCGCTACGTATGCCTTCAAGCAAAGCTTCATAATCTGTTTCGCCAACAAAGGGTTCGCAGATAATGGCTTTGGCTTGAGCTTGTTTTAATAACAGTAGGGTTTCCCTGTGTTTCCTACCAACTGGGTATGGGAGTGCTATTGCCCCCAGTGCCGCTACCGCGAGGTCGGCAGCGCAGGCTTGCCAGCTATTGGCCAAATTAATGGCGATGACATCGCCCTTTTTGATCCCTAAATCATTCAGAAAACCCGCCAGACTCAAGCTTTTATCGTATAGATCCTGATAACTATAGGAAGTGGTTTCATCGACAATGGCACGCGCTGTTGGATCCTGTTTAACAAACTTGGCAAAAGATTGAAAAAGGTCAAGATTTTCGTAGGGGCCTTCGCTTCCCCATTTTTGACGCAAATGAGCGGGGACTTGATCCGTTATCCGAATAGGTTGATTTGTGTTTAGTAGGCGCGCGACAGTTGGGTTCATTGTGTCCATCGTTATTGTTCTCCTTTTGAGTAAGTCCAAGGGGATAAGAAATTGAGTGTGTCGTGGTTAACCGAAACATGCTGCTTCATCACAGGGTGGTGAAGTATGTCCTGTGCGTTTTGATTTACCTGGCTACTGGGGATTTGCTGCTGGGTAAATTGCTCTTCCCAAAACGCCGTATTGTGAGAGATAAACAGGGTGTGCAGAAAAAAGGGTGAAGGGGATGTTTTTTTAACCCTGTCTAACATTCCTTGTAACACCTCTGCCTGATGCGGTGTGCGAATCGTCTCGATAAACAGTGTTCCATCCCTTGTTGTAAAGGTATTGGGTAAGTTTAAGGTTTGGTTAATATCGAGAATGACTTTCTGGTTAGCAGGTGGATGCATTGCATCCGCCGTGCGTTTAGCGTCTATCAGTAGGGAGGCTGCCCCAAGCATCGACGAGTCGATAGCGTTTACGCTGCCATCTTTAAAGCGTCGAAATAACGCCGATACGATGCCCTCTGCGGCGGCGGCGGCCCCAAGGGTATCGATCATGGTGATTAATGCGCCGCCCATTTTGTTAGGATTCGAGACGTTAGCGGCAACACCTGAGAAGGCTTGCATCATAAAATCTGTGCCTATTGGGGCGCTGGGCGTCGGTGGATTACCGCTACCGGAAGCAGAGGCATAAATCAGGTGAGGAGCGATTTGATTGACCTTTTCTTGCGTTAGTCCAAGACGTTCTGCACGTCCTGGTCCCCAGTTATGGAAAAACACATCCGCCGATTGTATTAACGCCCGAAAGTCTGCTTTTCCCTCGGGAGAGTGGAGGTCCAGCTCAACCACTTCTTTGCCTTGGTTTATGGTGTGAAAATGGGCAGATAAATCACCAATAAGAGGCGGCATTCCTCTCATGGGGTCGCCTCCAACAGGCTCTATTTTGATCACTCTGGCGCCTAACATTCGTAGAATATGCGTTGCCATTGGCCCTTGTATAAGTCGTGTTGATTCCACCACGGTAATACCGGTTAATGGCTGTTGTGTAGCGGTATCAAGAAGACGGTTTAAAGGTTTACTTTCATTAAGAGTGTTGAGTGTCTGATAACGCCAAGGGCCAGATTCAGCCAAGGGCGCAATGTCATTTTTATGGTTTTGAATATCGCTTGAATTGAGCGCGCAGATGCTGATCCCGACGCGTTCAGCAATGATTTGAATATGCTGAAAGTCATGCTGTTGTAAAAGGTTAAACAGTGATGTTGGCAGCCAAGCGGAAGCAGAAACGTAACGCTGCATGTAAGGTTGCCAACTGGTAGAGATATCAGAAGAGGGCAGATTAAATGCTTGCCAGAATGCGCCCCACTTGTAGGGGTCCAATACCTCGATTTCAAAAAGTATATGGTCTTGACTTTTAAAAGGGGGGGAATCCGTATTGTCCTTCTTTGTTGGCGCTTTTAAACCTGCAAGCTCCATTGCCAGATACTGCGCCATGGCAACCAAAGCTACGCGCTCAGGAAAAATGTCGATACGTTTCAGAGAGTTGCCTTTTATCTGCCCTATTAGATTCGCGATGCTCGAAGTCAGTGCCAGAGATGCGGTTAATTCTGTTAAATAAGGCAGACCTAATGGCACAAATTGTTGACTGTTGTGTTTATGCCAAGCCATTAATCCACTCATAGCTTGTAAAGAAGCTTCTGTATGGGACAGTGGGTTGTTAATGCAAAGAGCAACACTTAAGCCAAGGTTATCACTGAGTAAAAGAGATTGGCTTGTGGCTTTTGATGAGGTTCTATCTTGTAAAACCGCGCCTAATAAAGACGCTCTCTTTTTGATACGACACATCAGTATGTCGGATTCTGATTCGTAATCTGACAATTGAATTTTTAAACCTTCCAAGAGGCTTTGTGTCTTTTGAGTTGTCAGGTCGATTGTTCTAAAGCTACTTGCTGTCATAGAGTCTATTTCATATTTCGGGACCTTGTTCGAGACTGATTTTCGTCATGTAGAAAAATCGGCTTTCGAATGTAGGTCTTTTTTCATTGAAAAGCGCTTTTATCTTTTTCATAAGAGACCTATGTATAACGACCATGCCTGTGGCATTGCGAAAGGTCTCAGAAGTGAGAAAAAACTAATGAAAGTAATCATACCTTTTGACTTATTGAGAATGGTTATTATTATCTATTCAGATCGTTGATAATCATATGCAATTGGGTGATTCTGTTTTCGAGGTGGTTTTTTAGAGGTAATCTGCGGCCACTGAATACCATGGAGCAGAATGTTTTGGATATGAATGGGTAATGAAGAATTCCATTATGTTTAAAGGAGATAACATGAACTCTTTTCCAATCCGCCGGGAAGAAACTCAAAAGGTGCAGACTGCAAGTTGGGCCATTGGGCGAGGTGCGGAACCCATTAAGATAGAGCGCTTAGATTGCGAGCCGGGTTTTGCCATTGTGAAATCCTGCTCTAAATCGAACGATATTTTGACAGAATATTCAGATCATGAAGGTAGCGAGCGTCAGCTGATTATTACATTCGGTCTTTCAGGAGAATCAGATTTTACTGATGCTAGAGGGGAGACGCTTCCTTTTAATGAAAACTTTACCACAGTTTCCGTTTTTCAAAGCGGCCATGGTGAAAGACGCTACTCAGCAGGGCCAAAGGTCGAGCAACTGCGTTTGGTGGTTGCTGAAAGTGCATTAATAAATTTGGTTGGTGAGCAAAGGAGCGAATGCATCCTAGGAGAACCACTACGTACTGGAGAAAGTTTCAGAATGCTTGGGTACGAACCTAGTCGCAGTAGCCCGCATCTTCATTTCTTTCGCTCATCCACACTAGGCGATAAGCAAAGTGGTTTAAATCAACGAATTCATGCGTTAAGCCTGCTTTCTGAGCAGTTAACACACTATGTGCCGCAAGAAAGGCGAAGTGATCGGATTACTGAGCGTGATCTGGAAAGTGTCTCGCGCATTGATGCTTATATGAGAGCCAATCTGGATCGCCCCATAAACAATGCCTACCTATGCAGTGTGTTGGGTATCAGTGAGTACAAGTTAAAGGCTTGTTTTAGACAAATTTATAACACCAGCCCGGCACAGCATCTTTTAGAAATGCGCATGAGAAAGGCTTGGGAGTTGTTGGAATCGGGTTATCAGGTTGCAGAAGCCGCTTATCGAGTCGGGTATATGCATCCCAGTAATTTTAGTTCTGCTTTTACGCGCTTCTTTAACTGTCCACCTAAATCGGTCAGGTATTGTTTGTCCTGAGTCTGGTTAGGATATGAAAGGAAAAACGACTGCCACTGCCGTGACAGTCCAGAATAAGGGATCAAGAGATGATGAACCAAATCGGCGGCACCCCCAATTGTGAACAAGATCGCAAAGTCTTGTTAAATCTAAATGAATCGGCCTATGGGATGCTTCCTCAGGTTGAGCAATCTATTCTTGATACCGTTAATAATCTTGAACGTTATCAATTTGATTTAATTGAAACATTCAGACAAATGCTCAGTCAGGAATATGATGTTCCTGTTGATTGGCTTGCGTTACATCCAGGTTCCAACCGAGCTTTGCATTATGCCACTCAGGCTTTTACCAGTGCATCTGCTCCCTTAATCATGGCATCACCGGGTTACCCGATCTGCGAGCAGGTAGCCATTCAGGAGAAGCGGTCTATTTACAAAGTGCCTCTTGGTGCCGACGGTCGCCATGATTTACAGACCATGCGTGAGCTCGCCGAGCGCGAAGGTGGGCTTATCTATATCGCCAATCCCAATAATCCAACCGGTTCGGTGACTCCGGCCGACGATATTTTAACGCTGCTTGATACTTTGCCTGAAAAAACCAAGGTACTGTTGGATGAAGCCTATATAGAGTACAGCGATCAACCCTCTTTGATTGACCAGGTTAGACATTACCCTGCGATGATTGTTACGCGTACTTTCTCTAAAATATTTGCTATGGCGGGGCTTCGCTTAGGGTATGCGATTGCTCAACCAGATACCCTGCAAGCCATACATACCATGCCTGCGAACGATGTTTCTGTACCTGCTGTTGTGGCAGCAATGGCTGGGATGCAACACGCTGACCAGGTGCGTGAACGCAAAGCCATGGTGGCTAGTGAGCGTGAGACTCTGGTGCAGTGGCTTAATAATCACGATATAGAATGTTTTTCCTCTGAAGCTAACTGCCTAATGTTTCGTATCAATGAAGGAGCAGAAGCCGTAAAAGGTTTGGCAGCTTTGGGAGTAATTGTTGGACGAACATGGTCGGATATGCCGGACTGGGTTCGTGTCACGATTGGCACTAAGGAAGAAATGAAGGCGTTTCGTCTGGCGTTAGAAGCTGTTTTGTATTCTCGGCTTTAAACGTATTTGATGTCAATAAAAAAGGAAATTTCGACAGGAGAAAGTTATGCAGATCCCTCTCATTTCATCCGATTTACCTGAACTTAGCGCAGAAGAGTATACCCGTTACAGTCGTCATATTTTATTGCCTAATGTTGGCATGGAAGGGCAGCGCCGTCTAAAAGCTGCCAGAGTGTTAGTGATTGGTGCAGGAGGGTTAGGTTCTCCCACCTTGCTTTATTTGGCAGCAGCAGGGATTGGAACTTTGGGCGTTATTGATTTTGATAAGGTGGATATGTCGAATCTTCAACGTCAGATTATTCACCGCATGTCTACGGTTGATACGCCTAAAACGGCCAGCGCTCAGCTGGCAATTCAAGATCTGAACCCCCATGTTAACGTCAGAGTGCATGAAGAAGCGTTAACCAATGACAATGCCATCGCTCTTTTTAATGAATACGACATTATTCTGGATGGGACGGACAATTTTGCCACCCGTTATTTGGTTAACGATGCCTGTGTGTTGGCGAATAAACCCTATGTTTGGGGAGCCATTTACCGTTTTGAAGGCCAAAGTTCTGTTTTTTGGGAACAAGCACCAGAAGGTTGTGGTTTGAACTACCGAGACTTGTACCCTGTTCCACCTCCGCCAGAAATGGCTCCGTCTTGCTCTGAAGGCGGTGTGTTTGGTGTTTTATGTGCATCTATCGCATCGATCATGAGTACTGAAGTTCTCAAACTTATCTTGGGAGTAGGGAATAGTCTACTGGGACGTTTGGCGGTTTATGACGCTCTAGATATGACGTATCGGTTTTTATCAATACGTAAAGCACAGGAACGAAAGCACATAACCGAACTGGAAGATTACCAATATTTCTGTCGTGGCAGTATTGTCGATGACATTCAGGATGTGGTGCCGTCCATCAATGTACATGAACTACAAAAAAGGCTTGAGCAAGGTGCAAACATAACATTGATTGATGTGCGAGAGCAGAACGAATGGGATTTAGTCAAAATTCCTCAGGCAAGTTTGAAGCCCAAAGCGAACTTTCTGCAATCCCTTCCTTCTATGAAAACCTTGAATAAGGATGAGGAAATTATTGTGTACTGCAAAGCCGGGAAACGTTCAGATGACGTTGTAAAGGAAATGTTAAAACACGGGTATCGCCAGGTTTTCAGTCTGGAAGGCGGTATTCTGGAATGGATCGATAAAATCGATACCTCCCTTCCCAAGTATTAGGTGGCAAATATGCTTGCTTTACCTGAATCCGTGCTAAACGCCATCGAACGTCATGCGCAGCGTCTACATCCCGTTGAATGCTGTGGCCTAGTGAGCAGGAATGTAGAAGGAGATCTAAGACACATTGAAATGTGCAATAAGGCTAATTCGGAAACGTTTTTCGAGTTTGACCCGAAAGAGCAGTTAGGTGTATGGCGAGACATGATTTTACAGGATGAGGAGTTGATCCTCATCTACCACTCGCACACACACTCAAAGCCTTATCCCAGCCGCACCGATAAAGAATACGCTCAGGCTTACCCCGGAGTGTATCAGCTGATTGTGGCAACAGATAAGCGATTTGTTCCCTCTATGCGTTGCTATCAGATAAGTGGAGAGGGTGTAGAGGAAGTTCTACTCAACTTACCTTATAGGGCGCAATACTGAATAAAATCATCAAATCAAAGGAGTTGTCATGTCTATAAAAGTAATTATTCCTACGGTAATGCAAACACTTACCAATGCTCAGAAAACAGTTGAGGTTCAAGGGAACTCTGTGCGAGATGTTGTGAGCGATTTGGATAAAAAATATCCAGGCTTATCAGGCCGTCTATTAAACGGTGAGCAGCTACACAGTTATCTTAATGTCTTCTTGAATGATGATGATGTTCGCTTTTCTGGTGGTCTGGAAATGCCCGTAAAAAGTGGAGATGTTATTACGATTCTTCCGGCGGTAGCTGGCGGAAGTTACTAAACGGGGGAAGTGGTTATGTCTCGGTGTCCTTTTCTACATGGCCAGAATCAGATCACGACAGATATAGCCAGTCCTGGCACTCACTATGGCGAGATGCAATATGGTGATTATCTGGCGCTTGATAAAATTCTTGGCGGTCAGAAACCTCTGTCAGAATCGCCAGACGAAATGTTGTTTATTATCCAGCATCAAACCTCCGAATTGTGGATGAAGTTATTAATTCATGAACTGACTCGTGCTGCACAATCTATTGCCTGCTCTCAATTGCCCTTTGCCATGCGCGTTATGGATAGAGCTCAACGCATATTGGAGCATCTAGTCGATGCCTGGGATGTATTGGGTACGCTATCACCCGCTGAATTTTTGAAAATGCGCTCCTCTCTTGGTAGTGCATCGGGACACCAATCGACTCAATTCAGAGAGATTGAGTTTATGTTGGGCAATAAGCGCATGCAGTTTTTACATGGCCAACTAGAAGGTAATGAAAACCTGCGCGAGAAATTATTCAGCCCTTCTCTCTATGAAGAAGTGGTGCGAGAACTTGCACGTCAAGGTTTGCCAGTTAGCCAAGACCGGGTTCAGATCGATGTATCTTCTCCTACTGAACAAGATGAAACTGTCGAGCAATCATGGCTCATCGTTTATCACAATATTCATGACTATTTTCAGCTTTATTCGTTGGCAGAAAAACTGGTGGCCTTCGAAGACTCCTTTCGATTATGGCGTTTTCGCCATATATCCATGGTTGAAAAAGTAATTGGAGCAAAAACAGGAACGGCGGGTTCAAGTGGTGCCAGATATCTTAATAAAACACTGGATACCATTTTGTTCCCAGAGCTATGGCAGCTAAGAACAAAGCTTTGAAGGATGGTATATGAGTGAGCACAGAGGATTGTCTAAGAAACGTGTTGTTATTAATGGGGCTGGTTTGTCGGGTGCGCTTTTAGCTTGTTTATTATGTCAATCAGGCTTTAGGGTTGAGTTGATAGAAAAGCGTCAGGACCCAAGAAAATATGGTTTTAATTCCGGTCGTTCTATTAACCTTGCCCTTGCGGATCGAGGCGTTCATGCATTAGAGCTAGCAGGGCTTTCTGATGAGGTTTTAAAGCGTGCCGTTCCCATGTATGGACGTATGGTTCACCATAGTCATACCGTAGCTGAGCTGCATCGTTATGGACTGAACAAAGAAAAAATATGGTCGATCAATCGTGGAGAATTGGCGTGTTGCTTATTGGATGCCGCAGAGAGCGCCGGGGCAAACATTCGCTTTGGAAGCCAGATTGAACAGATGGACTTTCAGGCAAAGATGGTACTTATTTCCAGTGGCGAACAGCTTACCTATGAGCTGTTAGTGGGCGCAGATGGCGCAGATTCAGTGGTTCGAAAACACCTTACCTCGCAGATAGATTTAGGAGTCCAAACTTTTCCACTGGCCCATGGTTATAAAGAACTGGAAATTCCAGCAGCAAAAGACGGTTCTTTTCAACTTTACCCTAATGCGCTACATATTTGGCCGAAAGGTGGCTTTATGTGTATTGCTCTACCCAATGCAAATGGCAGCTTCACTGTCACGCTATTTTTACCTCACGAAACCGAAGATTCAGAGGATCTGTGCGCGTTTTCTATGCTACAGGATGGAGAAAAAGCCAGAAACTTTTTCAATACAAATTTTAGTGATGCGTCCGAATTGATCGAAAACCTAGAAAAAGACTTTGATCATAACCCAACAGGTAAACTTAAAACACTAAGAGTGGAGCGCTGGCAGGCGTTTGATAGTGTCGTATTGGTGGGAGATGCGGCCCATCCTATGGTGCCTTTTCATGGTCAAGGGATGAATTGCGCACTAGAAGACGTAGTGACGTTAGTAGAATCGCTGACATTGCATCCTTCACAGCAAAGTGAGGCCTTACAGGAGTATGAGCGCAAGCGAAAACCGAACGCCTACGCCATTCAGGAAATGGCCTTGGAAAACTACCGAGAAATGCGCCATTGCGTGAGTACTAAAAGCTATTTATTGGAGAGAGATCTTTCTAACTGGATCGCTGAGCGCTACCCAGAAAAGTTTATTCCTAGATACAGCCTAGTAACTTTTTCTCGAGTTTCCTATGAGTTTGCTTATAAACAAGGTCAATCTCAGCGCGAGTTACTGAAACGCTTTACAAAAGACTGCCATACGTTTGATGAAATAGACCTTAGTGCCGTGGCTAAAGCAGTGAATGAAGAACTCTGTGAATTTAGTAGGGATGTGTATTAGGTCATGAATAGCCAATTACAAGATCTTTCCGCGTTATATGATAGCCTATCGGATGAGGATAGAGCGCGTGCTTATTCGCCTAGCTCTAATGCTCCTAACTATCTACAAACGATTTTACAATATCATGAACGTAGCCAAAAGATAAAAACAGAGAGAGGGGAACCTGTTTATCTTGAATATGGCTCCCATCCAGAACAAAAAATTGCTTACTTTTCGGCAGGGGCGAATCAGAACGAGACGATCTTTGTCTTCATTCATGGTGGGTATTGGCAGGAGTTGGGCATAGAGGATTCTCTTTTTGCGGCACCTAGATATCTTGGGAAAAACATAAGTTATGCCGCGATTGGTTACCCTCTGGCACCTGGGAAAAGTGTTTTTGAAATTGTTATTGAGGTAAGAAAAGCCATCTCAATGTTACATGGCTATGCATCTTTACAACGAAAAAACGTTAAACTCATCATTGGCGGTAGCTCGGCTGGTGCTCATTTGGCTGCGACTTTTTTAACTAGCATTCCAAATACATGTGCTGAGCATTTTCCTTTTATAAAAGGAGCTGTTTTGCTCTCGGGTATCTATGACCTTCGCCCTTTGGTAGGGACCTATATTAACGACGCTTTAAAGCTAGACCTCCAGCAAGCTCGCGAATTAAGTCCTTTGCATCAACCAATAGAAAACAATATCCCAGTGGCTGTGTACTGGGGGGAGTTTGATACGGAGGCTTTTAAACAGCAGAGTGAAGAATATGCTAAATACCTCGAACAACATTCCATGTTGTATGAAAGTCGTGAAATAAAAGATAAGGATCACTTTGATCTGGTTTTTGAATTAGGTGCGATCGATGAGGGTCTGCTCCACTTATAAGGATGTTTATATGAAACTTGTTCCTGTACTTTTAAACGATGATGTTAAAGCCATAGCTGAAGCCTCTGCCTGCTATGCGATAGAACATAATCATAAAGTGACCATTGCAATTGTTGATTCAGGTGGTCACCTATTACACTTAAACCGCTTGGAGGACACGGCGCCTTTTACCGTTGACATGGCAACCGCGAAAGCAAAAACAGCGGCCCTGACAAAACGGGAAACGGGATTTTACGAAGACTTGGTATTAAAAGGGCGTTTATCTTTTCTCGGGATGCCGCTGGAAGGCATTATGGAAGGTGGTTTTCCTATAATCATAGAGGAACAAGTAGTAGGCGCTATAGGCGTATCTGGATCGACATCGCAGATTGATGCGAAAATTGCCAACGTAGCACTTAATAACTATCAACACAAAGCCTTCTAAATTAGATATTCAAGCGGTTCGCCAGCGATAGAAACGCTTCTTTTGCAGGGTGTTTGGTGACGTTTTTATTCCAAATAAAGTAATTCGTCACTGGTGTAAGCGCGTCAAACTGATAGTGATGGATTTCTGATTTTTGAATAAAGCGGTCAAAAATGCTTTTTGGCACCATGGCAAGGCCCGCGCCAGCACTGACACAACCTAAAATAGCGCCATTACTGGCCATATCAGTGATGTGGATAGGAATATCTAATGACTTAGTCCAAGATTCCAATATTTGTCGATAAGGACACCCCGCTGGCCACATAAAAAAGCCGAGTCCAGCTAAATCCTGCGGTGATTGAATAATGGGATGAGTCGCGGGTGCAATGAGTATGAGTGGCTCTTGGTACAGTGCTGCAAAGCCTATATTGGGATGAGTAGGCTTTGCGGCAATGACTGCAGCATCTAATCGAAAATTCAGTACTTCATGTTGCAGCACAGGCCAACGGTCAGTCTGAAATTGGATTTGAACATCGGGGTATTCTTGATGAAAAGCGGCCAGCAAACTTGGCAAGCGACTCATGGCAGAGGATTCAATGGCGCCGAGTTTGAATAGACCTGTAGGGTGGATGTCTTGTTGCATGCTTTGTTTGGCTGCATCGCACTGAATCAATATTTTATTAACATGTTCCAGAAATACCTGACCATTCTGACTAAGCCGTAATCCTCGCCCTTGCCTTACGAACAAGTCTTGCCCCAGCTCTTCTTCTAATTTACGAATGCGTGTTGTGATGTTTGAAGGCACACAATGCAGTTCTTCTGCAGCCCGAGCAATGCTACCTAAATCGGCAATGGTCTTAAACATTCTTAGCTGTGACAGTTCCATTAAATGCTCACTTTAAATGATTCATTGAGTCTTTATAAGTCACTTTAACTTATCTTTTCTGTGGCGTACTTTGCAACGTAAATCTTGCGTTGATCAGAGGAGTAGCCGGTCGTGACAGTGGATTTATTGATGTTGGGAGTCTTTTCGTTTTTAGGTGGGTTAATCGATGCTGCGGTGGGAGGTGGCGGACTCATATTGATTCCAGCTTTATTGCACGCCTTGCCTCAACATGCGGTAGCAACGGTATTGGGTACCAACAAACTGGCAGTGCTCTTGGGAACTGGCTCCTCTGCGATGACTTTTTTAAAACGGATCAAAATTCAGTGGCGTTTGATCATTCCTTGTTTACTCAGTGCTTTTGCTTGTGCCTACATTGGCGCTTATTCCGTTGCCAGTATTCCAACGCACATCATGAAATATCTTGTGTTTGTGCTACTTGTAGCAATGGCCATCTATACCTTTATGCGCAAGGAACTTGGGCAAGTCCAACATGAAAAAACGTTAGGGACGTTTCAAATTCTGCAAGGCTGTTTTTTAGGGGGCATGATTGGTTTTTATGACGGTGCATTTGGCCCAGGTAGCGGCAGCTTTTTCATTTTCATGTTTGTACGACTGTTTGGTTTCGATTTTCTCAATGCCGCGGCTTCTTCCAAGCTATTAAATATTGGCACCTTTATCGCCGCATTGTCGTTCTTCGTGCCATCTGGCCATATGTTGTGGCAGCTAGGGTTTTATATTGCGGTGTGTAACGTTATGGGCGCCATCGTCGGCACCTTCGTTGCATTGAAATATGGCAGTGGTCTAATACGCAAACTGTTTCTAGTGCTGCTAGTGTTCCTAATAGGTCGGATGGGGATGTCTATTCTTACAGCTGCGGCTTAAGCGGCTGCAGCCTAAACGCTTTCGGCGTTGAGCCATATTGTTGGCGGAATTTTTTGGCAAAGTAAGCAGGGCAGTTGAAGCCAGTGTCATAAGCTATTTGAGAAATAGGCTGTTTGGTTTGAACCAGCGTTTGAGCTGCCATGCGTAGTCGATATTCTGTCAGATAAGCAGTAGGTGTACTGTTCAGTAGGTTTCGAAACAGCCTATATCCCTCGCTTTCACTGATGTTTGCGGCGTTACAGATGTCATAAACTGAAATGGCATTGCGGTAATGCTGCTGGATGAACTCAAGCGCGACTTGAATGCGCCTTTCTTGTTGTGTGGTGTTTTTGCTTTTGGAATGGGGCAGTTTAATGTTGCTGGCTAGCAAGTGCCAGAGCTTCATTAGAGCCATTTGTAAGACAAACTCTTTGTCCGAATGCTCCAGATGCCAATGCTCAAACGCCTCTTGCATGGTCTGAATGCATTGGTGTTGCCAGGATATTTCAGGCACGAATGTCACCATTTGCAGTTCGCTGCTTTGTAAGATCGGTAAAATGTGCTTCTGATAGATGGTGCCTAAGAGGTGGCCGGTGAGAAGCTTAGGGCTGAATACCACATTTAAAATATGGCACTCTTCCTCGCTGTGGCGAGTTAAGCGATGCAATGCATTGGCATTGATAAACACCATTTCACCTTGGCTGATCACACGCTCTTGATTGACGCATTGTACTAACGTTGCACCTTCAGCAACGAGTACGACTTCTATCTCTTCATGCCAATGCCAAGGCACCTCCTCATTAAAAAACTGTGAAAAGTATTCATCGTAGGTACCACAAGGAAAGTCTAGGCTGCCATGTTGAGCCAGCTCTCGTCCCTGAGCATCGGTTTCGATTTTAATATGTTGCATGGGCTAAAAGTAGGATTGTTATAGTTTTTGGCAGTATTGCGTTATCTAAAAGATATAAATGGCAGTATCGTTTGCGTTCTTACGTTTGGATATGAGTGTAGTGATGTTGCTGTTATTAGTCATTATTTATGTGGCATTTATAAGTTTAGGTTTGCCTGACGCGGTATTGGGATCGTCTTGGCCTGTTATGCATCGTGACTTAGAGGCATCGGTTGAATATGCCGGATTAATTGCGCTGATCATTAGCTCTGGCACAGTGATGTCTAGCTTACTCTCCGTTCGACTGATACGACGCTTTGGCATTGGTATTGTGGTGTCTGTCAGTGTGCTTTTGACGGCTTTGGCCTTAGTTGGCTTTGCTATGAGTCAAATCGCATGGATGCTTTTGTGTCTAGCGATCCCCCTTGGACTGGGAGCGGGGGCGGTAGACTCGGCGTTAAATAATTTCGTTGCATTGCACTATAAAGCCAAGCATATGAATTATCTCCATTCATTCTGGGGTGTGGGTGCGACCGCGGGCCCTTTGATCATGGCCAACTACATTACGCTGAGTGAAGGCTGGCGAGACGGTTATTGGGTTATTGGTCTTGCTCAATTAGCGTTAGTCGTTCTACTTCTGTGTGCTATTCCCCTGTGGCGCAAAGCCGCGCAGTCGAACAACCAAGTAGAAGAAGATCACGATACCTTAGTGACAAATCGTGCAGCACTAAAGATTCATGGCGTGTCATCGCAGTTACTGGTGTTCTTCTGCTATTGCTCCATTGAGCTAGGAACGGGGCTTTGGGCGGCGAGCTTTTTGATCTCTGAAAAGGGCACATTGGCGTCAGAAGCAGCGTTTTGGGTAGCGATCTATTACGGTGGCATTACCATCGGGCGTTTTGTTTGTGGAGCCATTGCCCAGCGATTTCGTGAGTCCAGCATGATTCGAATGGGGGCTTTCTTAATGGTGTCCGGTGCGATTTTGTTAGCACTGCCGGTTCAGAATTGGTTGGCCAACCTAGGTTTGTTGTTAATCGGCTTTGGCTGTGCGCCAGTGTTCCCTAATACCCTGCATTTGACACCGGTACGATTTGGTAAGAAAGCCTCTCAAGCCATTATTGGTTTATCGATGGCTACCGCCTATGTGGGCAATACATTGGTGCCGCCGACTTTGGGTGTGGTTCTGAAATACAGCTCGTTTGCCACGTTGCCTTTTATCTTACTGGCACTTGCTTTGTTATTGCTCTGGGCAACTGAGCTATTGCAAAGTCGGCATACGCCGTCGAGAGACATTCAGGGAGAAACGTCATGTCAGTCATCGCTTTCAAAATAAACCATTCATCGGATGATGCATTACAACAAAAGCTGTTGTTGCTATTAGCGTTAGAAGAGGAACAAACATCTGGCGCCTTAGCGCAGAAGCTTGCTCGATCGCCTCAGGAGGTGATCAAAGCACTTGATTACCTGTTGTATCGAGGGTTGGTTGAGCTTCGCGGCGCGCGCTACTGTTTGAAATAATGGTTTAGCGAGATCCGCAAAAATATCTTGGTTTTGCAGTGTAAGTTGGACGATACACGCAGTAAATAATGTTAGACTTCGCGCCATATTGAGTTAGAGGTCCAGCATGGAAATCAAGGTAAATTTTTTAGACAATCTTCGCTTAGAAGCCAAGTTCGACGACTTTACGGTCGTAGCGGATCAACCCATTCGTTACAAAGGGGATGGTTCTGCGCCCAGCCCATTTGACTACTTCTTGGCTTCGTCTGCGCTCTGTGCTGCCTATTTCGTAAAGGTTTACTGTAAGGCTCGTGATATCCCTACAGAGGATATTCGCCTATCACAAAATAACATTGTCGATCCTGAAAACCGTTACAACCAGATTTTCCAAATCCAAGTCGAGTTGCCTGAGTACATCAGTGATAAAGATCGCCAAGGCATTTTACGTTCTATTGAACGTTGTACCGTTAAAAAAGTGGTGCAAGAAGGCCCAGAATTTAAGATCGAAACGGTTGAGGATTTAGACGCGGGTGCGTCGCTAATGGCGATGGCGCGACCTGACGGCGCTGAGAAAACGGTGATTTTGGGTAAAGATCTTCCGTTAGAAGATACCATTGCCAATATGTCTGGTCTGTTGGCAGATCTCGGTATGAAGATCGAAGTGGCGTCTTGGCGTAACATCGTGCCAGGTGTTTGGTCCCTTCACCTGCGTGATGCCGCGTCACACATGTGTTTCACCAACGGTAAAGGGGCAACGAAAGAAAGTGCGTTGTGTTCTGCTCTAGGTGAGTTCATTGAGCGCGCTAGCTGTAACTTCTTCTACAACGATCAATACTTTGGTGAAGAATTAGCGAACGCGGAGTTCGTGCATTACCCAACAGAAAAATGGTTCCCTCTAACCGAAGACGACTCTATTCCACAAGGTCTGCTTGACGATTACTGCTTGGATATCTTCGATCCTGAGCAAGAGCTTCAAGGCTCACACCTGATTGATACCAACTCTGGCAATATCGAGCGCGGTATTTGTGCGATCCCTTACGTGCGTCAATCTGACCAAGAAACGGTCTACTTCCCATCAAATCTGATCGAAAACTTGTTTTTAAGCAACGGTATGAGCGCGGGCAACACGCTACCAGAAGCCATGGTGCAGTGTTTGTCTGAGATCTTTGAGCGTGCTGTGAAGAAACAAATCATAGAGCAAGAAATTGTCCTGCCTGATGTGCCTATGTCGGTCTTGGAAAAATACCCAAGTATTTTGGAAGGCATTAAAAGCCTAGAAGAAAACGGTTTCCCAGTCGTAGTGAAAGACGCGTCTTTGGGCGGTCAATTCCCTGTCATGAACGTGACGCTGATGAACCCGCGTACCGGTGGTGTGTTTGCCTCCTTTGGCGCGCATCCAAGTTTTGAAGTGGCGTTAGAGCGAAGCCTAACTGAACTGCTGCAAGGTCGTAGCTTCGAAGGTTTAAACGATGTGCCGCTGCCAACGTTTAACTCATTCGCAGTACAAGAGCCGAATAACTTTGTTGAGCACTTTATCGACTCGACCGGTGTGATTTCTTGGAAGTTCTTTAGCGCCAAAGCAGATTACGAATTCTGCGAATGGGATTTCTCAGGCACCACAGAAGAGGAGCGTGATGGCCTAATGGGCATCCTCGAAGACATGGGCAAAGAAGTCTACATGGCGGTATTCGATGAGCTAGGTGCCAACGCTTGTCGAATCTTAGTGCCAGATTACTCTGAAGTGTATCCTGCGGACGATTTGATTTGGGACAACACCAACAAAGCTTTGCTGTTCCGTGAAGACATTCTCAACATTCACACACTGGACGACGAAGCGCTGGAAGCATTGTTAGAGCGTTTAGAAGAAAGCGAGCTAGATAACTACAACGACATTCGTACTTTGATCGGTGTGGAGTTCGATGAAAACACCCCATGGGGACAGCTGGATGTGGGCGAGCTGAAGCTATTGCTGTTCTTGGCGCTGCAAATGCACGAAGAAGCTAAAGATCAAGTACAGGAATTCCTAAGCTACAACAATAATACTGTGGAGCGTGGTTTGTTCTACCAAGCTGTCAGTGCGGTGTTGGAAATCGAACTAGACGACGAGCTTGAGCTAGAGGATTTCTTACCCAACCTATCCCGTATGTTTGGCAAAGAAGTCATGGAAAACGTAGTGGGTTCCGTGAATGGTACGGTCAAGTTCTACGGCCTAGCACCAACGAATATGAAACTTGAAGGGCTAGATCGTCACTTGAAACTGATCGATAGCTATAAAAAGCTCCACGCATACCGTGCAAAGAAGCACGCTGAGGCGTCTAAGTAAGCTTTTATCCGAGCGCAAAGGGAATTGCGTTCAGTTAATAAACCTTCCTAAAAGAAGCTAATAGGTAGGTAAAACTCCAAATCGAAGCTTTCGTCTTCGGTTAAGAATTGGTTTTGATAATACTGCACGTAGCCTGGAGTAGAGCGCAGTTTAAACTTCGATCTGGGTAACCAAGTTTCCAGTACTTGGCTGATTTTAGGTAGCAGTTCCCCGTATTTTCCCTGTAAGTGAAACACCGCATGCAAACCTGCAGGTATCACCAGTTGGCTGACCACAGAATGTCTCGCCACAGGCCTATCGATTTCTAAACACGCCACATAGCGACACCGATCCAGCTCTACCCACGCCGGATTAGAATGATGCAAACCAAATTGTTTATTCGTATCGCGCTGTTCTGAATTGGCCCAAGCCATCAATGTCATCCACGCTTCTTTAATTGAACGGTTATAGCCTTGATGGCGCTTGTAGGCGACCAATCGAGCAGGACACTCTTGAATGCGAGGTATGGGAAGAGGACTGTCTGTGACGGACTCATAGCCGCGAGCCACATCAGGGTCTTTTAGGTAGGGTTTTTCCAACGTTGGGCTTTCTTGTTGTCGCCAAGCAGACGGCGCACAGTGGAACGTGCTTTTAAACGCTTTGTTAAAAGAAGAAGCCGAGCTAAAACCACAGCGATTGGCGATATCGATAATAGAGGAGTGGTTATCGAACATAAGCTGGTTGGCGGCGTATTCCATGCGCACACGACGAATGTATTGATGAATGGACTCTCCCACAACACTTTTGAATAAGCGATGGAAATGCTGTTCAGAGTAGGCCGCAACCTCTGCTAGCTCTTTCGCTCCCAAAGGCCGACTGATGTCTTGGTGAATGTAGAACAAGACTTCATTAATACGGTTCTGATGTTGCTGCATAGAGTGCGAAGACATAGTCAATTCACCAAGTTTGAAAGGCTTAAAATAGCATATATGGACAAAAGCTACCGCATAAATGGACAATTAATATTGTCTTTGAATTTGTAGGATAGTGTTTCCAAAAACAATACAAATGGATGCCTAACCATGCAAACCGCTGCTTCTCTTGATCGTATGAAGTCTTCTTTTATCCGTGAAATCCTTGCCGCTGCCAGTGACCCAGATATGATCTCGTTGGCTGGTGGTCTGCCCGATGAGAAGACTTTCCCTATTGAATTGCTAAAACCAACGATTGCACAGTTACACAATGACGTATCGCTGTTTCAATATGGTCCCACTCAAGGGTATGCGCCGCTGGTTAAGCATCTGAATCAGTTGTACCAGTTGCCTGAGCACCACAAACTACTGGTGACCACAGGCTCTCAACAAGGATTGGACTTAATTGCACGGGCTTACATTAACCCAGGTGATGGGGTAGCAATGGAAGCACCCAGCTATTTGGGCGCGATGCAGGTATTTGATTTTGTGCAAGCCTCGATTCTACCTGTTGTGCAGTTAGCGGATGGCCCTGACTTAGAGGCATTAGAGCAATGCTTTGCCAACGACAAGCCAAAGCTGTTTTATGCCGTGCCAGATTTCCATAACCCAACAGGGGTGTGCTGGTCTTTAGCGACACGACAGGCAGTTGCCAAGCTTTGTGTTGAATATGGCGTCACGCTTTTGGAAGATGCGCCTTATCGACCGCTGCGCTTTTCTGGTGAGTCACTGCCGATGGTTTCGAGCTTTTGCCCTGATCAAGCGTTGGTGTTGCGCTCGTTTTCAAAAATTGCCTCGCCAGGCCTTCGCATTGGCGTTGTGTCAGGCCCAGTTCAATGGATTGAATCTTTGATCAAAGTAAAACAAGGCGCGGATCTACATTCAAATGTTCCAGCACAAGCCATGTTGTTAGGGGTGTTGGAGCATTTAGAATTTGAGCAGCACATCGCAAAAGTGTGTGACTTATACCATGGCCGTTATCAAGTCTTGTTGAAGGCTTTGGAAAGACTAGAACCGTTTGGGTGTCAGGCACAACCTGTTGCTGGCGGGATGTTTGTCTGGCTGACTTTGCCTGACTGTGACAGCTTTGCATTAGCAAAATACTTGATTGAGCAAGGTGTCGCGACGGTGCCTAGTGACGTGTTTTATTCTGCTAAGAAAGGCGTATCGGCGCTGCGTTTAAACTTTACCAATGCAACGCCGGAGCGGTTAGAAGAAGCTGTTAAGCGGATGTACGATGCACTTGTTTCATGTTAGTAAACAAAAAATGTCACATTAATTAATGTGGCATTTTTCATTCTAGATAAACGTGTGAGGTTGCCTAAAATAGTCTTGGCATAAACTGTACCGAGCCCGATTAAAGGAGTAAGACAGCTAAAGAACAAGCACTGGCTTACACTGGCGGCTACGTTGATAATAAAGGTCGATTGCTTCCTTCCAATGTTGGAGGGGAATCTCCTCCGGTTTGCTCAAAACAGATTGTTTAAGTAGTGGCCAGATGCCTTGGAACATCGCTTGCCATTGCTCAATGCTCATGTCAGGTAAGTAATTGCGCACGTGAAACCAGTGTGTCTTGGCGAGAGTGAAGTGCTGCTTAAATGGTTGCCCCGATAGCAGTCCATAACTGACAAAACTGCTTTCAGGTGGCAAAGCGGAGAGCAGTGTTTCCGCTAGCTGCCCACCGACTGCGTCATACACCACTTCTGATTGCTGTGCGCAGTTCTTTAGGAGATCCACTTCAGATTCATGGATACTGTGAATCCCCATGGAGGAGAGCAAGGCTTCTTGGTACGGCGCACGAACAATGCCTGTGACGGATCCAGCGCCTAGCCATTTAGCCCATTGCATCAAAAGCAATGCCGAGTCAGAGCCCGCTGCCGTTACGATGACATGTTTGTCGTGTGGGTTGAAGTGCTTGAGCATTAGCCAAGTGGCAACAGGGTTAATATAAGCGCGAGAGGCTAGGCTATGGTCAATGTCAGAGGGAACTGGAATCGCAAGAGTTGCATCACAGGTAACGTATTCTTGCCACGTCCCTTCATTTCTAAGTGGTAGAACTCTTTTATTTAACAGTGAAGAATTGTCTGAAGTTTCACAGACAATGCCAACACCCTCATAGCCTGCCACGCTTAAAGCGGGCACTCGATGTCGGTAAGCGCCAGTGATGGGAACCAAGTCAGAGGCGTTGATAGGCGCACAAAGCATCTTTACTCGAATCTGCCCCGGAGCCAGTTCCGTTAAGTCATGCTTTTCAAGCTGAAGCACCTCTTGTGGTGTACCGTATTGTCGATACCAAAGACCTTGATTCACGTGTGACATGCTTATTGGTTTTACTCGGAATCTTGGGGCAAAAACTCTAACAAAGAGCGTTTTGCGTGTTTCACATGTTGGAACATTAGCTCGGCTGCTCCCGCGGCATCCCTTGCACGGCACAGTTCGATTAAGGTGTGGTGCTCTTCCACTGCGCGATCCGCCCCATTGGAAAAAGACAGTTGGGCGCGTAAATAACGCTCTGTTCGGTCATAGATGGTGTTCAATACACTTAAATGGAAAGTCATATCTGAAGCCTGGAATAGGGCATGGTGTAACTTTCTGTTCGTGTCCGTCCAATCACCAGACGTTTGTGCGCTAGCAAACTCATGACAGTATTTCTCAGCCTCATCGATCTGATCATCGGTGAGGTTTGGCACCGCTTTTAACATCACCTCACGCTCCATTAACGCTCGCAGATCGAACATTTCCTCTACTTCTTTTAGAGAAATGCTGGCAACCACAGCGCCTTTATAGCGAATGGTTTTAACTAAGCCTTCTTGCTCGAGCCGGTTGATCGACTCACGTATTGGGATACGACTAGTACTGAATTTCTTCGCCAACTCCTCTTGTTTCAATGGCGTACCGTCTTTCAGTTCTCCAGTAATGATTGCTTGTTTAAGCGTTTCAAACACAATACTCGAGGCTGAGCCTGCTTGAGAGACATCAATGCCTTGGAAGTGGTGAAGGGAATCGGATTTAGCCATGAATCAATGCTTTAGCTCGTGAAATCAAAGAGAGCATTTTATTGAACACACGCGGCAATGTACATTATTGAAAATTGGTTATTGTAGATTGGATCCAATATTGATAGGTTTCGCTTTATTGTGTTTGTCACAACAACAAATCAGCTTATTTCACAAAAGGAAACTTCAATGAGAACCACAAAAGTCGTGCATGTTGTGTCTTGCCACGCAGAAGGCGAAGTCGGTGATGTGATCGTCGGCGGTGTTCAGCCGCCTCCAGGTGATACCTTATGGGAACAGCGTGAATGGATACATCAGGATCAGACACTGCGTAACTTCGTTTTAAACGAGCCTCGTGGCGGTGTTTTTCGCCATGTAAATTTGCTGTTGCCTTCTAAGCACCCTGAAGCCAGTTACGCTTGGATCATTATGGAGCCAGAAGATACTCCCCCCATGTCAGGCTCAAACAGTATCTGTGTTTCAACCGTGCTGTTGGATACTGGCTTAGTGCCAATGGTGGAACCTGTCACGACAATGACGCTTGAGGCGCCAGGTGGCTTGGTGAATGTCCGTGCGGAGTGTTATGACGGCAAAGCGCAAAGAATCTTCGTTGAAAACGTACCGTCATTTGCATGCGAATTGGATCAAAAGCTAGAAGTGCCAGAAGTGGGTACTCTAACGGTCGATATTGCCTACGGCGGTGACAGCTTTGTAGTGGTTAACCCAGAACAACTAGGCATTGAATTGGATGCCATCAACGCGGATAAATTGGCCAAAATAGGGGCGAAAATCACTGACGCGGCTAACGACCAATTGGTATTTAACCATCCCGAAAAAGATTGGAAACACTTCTCTTTTTGCTTGTTTGCAGGGGCTTTAGCCAAAACAGAAACAGGTTACGAAGCGCTGTCGGCTGTATCGATTAAGCCAGGCAAAATTGACCGCTCCCCGACAGGTACGTCCGTGAGTGCACGTATGGCCATCCTTCACCAGCGTGGACAAATAGCGGTAGGGGATACGTTTAAGGCTGTCTCATTAATCGGTTCAACGTTTACAGGCAAGATTCTTCGTACCTGTAAAGTAGGTGAACTTGACGCCATTGTACCCGAAATCTCAGGAAGAGGATGGATTACAGGTACTCACCAACACATGTTAGACCCATCAGATCCTTGGCCAGAAGGTTACCGTCTAAGCGACACATGGCCGAACCATAAACAGAAGTGAAGTCTAAAATAACAGAGTTTATGCCAGTGGTGCTGCTTTAGGTGGCACCGCTTTTTTTAAATTAAATCAATGCATTTATTTAATGAATTGTGAAAATAACTTAAAATTATGAAAAATAAAATCATTAAGTTAGCGAACACATTCCAATGCATAATCACTTCCTTTTACTCGATAAATACCGAAAACACGAGCGCACCATACGAGACCTGTTGGCTTCGATCACTACCAGTTTAGATTCCATGGCATTGCTTAAAAGTGAGCAACAGCAAATTGCGACAATCAATGAATTGAGTCGTTCCTATCCGTTTATCGAACTGATGTATAGCCTCGATCAACATGGGATTCAGCAGTTTGAGACGGCTTTAAGTAAAGGCGTGACGGCGGCCAAGAAACGCCATTTTAGTA
This sequence comes from Marinomonas ostreistagni, assembly GCF_016461785.1. Classification (GTDB taxonomy): domain Bacteria; phylum Pseudomonadota; class Gammaproteobacteria; order Pseudomonadales; family Marinomonadaceae; genus Marinomonas; species Marinomonas ostreistagni_A. Next base: position 70,230 of record NZ_JAEMUH010000015.1, read on the forward strand.
AAGGGGCAGATCGAAGCCATCGACCTTATTTTTTGGAAGCGCAAAAGAGTTCCAATTCAACAGTGGTGACGGAGCCATATTTATCGTCTGCGACGCACACTCTATCCTTATCCTCCGTGCAGCATTTAATGGACGAGGAGGGTAATGATCGAGGCTACTTGGTGATTAACTTTAACTTGCCAAAATTAGTAGCGTATTTATTGGGCAATGTACGCCAAAATGCTTTACATCCTTCCTTTCAGATCATATATGCTTTGATTGGCGCCTCACTAATTGGCGTTTCCATTTGGCTGTTGGGTGCATCGTTTCATAGCTTTCTAAATGTTTTTGATGAGCAACGAAGTGCTCCAGATATTTCCTTTGGCATTGTCGTCATGTTGACCTTGTCGTTAGCGATATTTGACCTTGGTAAAACCATTCTCGAAGAAGAAGTACTTTCCAGTAAAGACATTAACCATTATCAGTCCTCACGTAGAACCATTATGCGATTTATGTCGGCGATTATTATCGCGGTAACCATTGAAGCTCTATTGTTGATGTTTAAGTCCGTGCTGAGCTCGAATGTGCAGAACATTCAATTTGGCGTGTGGATGCTGCTTTCAGGAGTTGGTTTGTTAGCAGGGCTTGGTGCGTATTTGAGGTTAAGCCGCGAAGACGGTTAATACGAGGCAACGCTCAAACCCATGTCGGGTTTGAGCGTTCATAGCATTAATAGCCAAAGTACTGTGGTAAGAACAAAGACAATGGTGGCCAGTAGGTGGTAACAAGCATCACAGGGATAGCAGCCATAAACATGAAGCCTAAAGCGGGGCGGATCACCTGAGACATCCCGACATTACCGATACGGCAAGTCATAAACAAAATCGGAGCCATTGGTGGGCTATTACAACCGATCACGACACTTGTGCCGACGATGGCAGCGAATTGAATTGGGTCTACGCCGATGTTTTGCATGACGGGTAGTAGTAATGGACTCACGATTGCGACGACACTGATGTCATCCATGATCATGCCGAGCAAGATCAAGAAAGCGTTAACGACCAAAAGAATCAATAATGGGTCATGAAACACATCCAACAGCACCTCTGTAAGTTCCTGGGGTACTCGCTCAAGGGTAAAGATACGGCTTGAGACAAATGAGAACACCAAGATCACCATGATAACGCCTGTTGTGGTGGCCGCATCGATAAAGCATTTTACCAGCTTTTTAAAATCCAGACCTTTGTAAATAAACAAGCCTACAGGAATGGAATAAATCACAGCGATGGCAGCCGCCTCAGTTGGTGTGAATACACCACCGTAAATACCACCCAAAATAATGACTGGCAAGACGAGTGCAGGGATGGCTTTCCAGCCAGTTTGCGCCACGTCATGCAGACGCTCACTGACAGTGGGCATGTCTCGCTCAGGTTCCGTGCCACGCATTTTTAACCAGTTAATCATGCAGAGTGTGATAATCAACAAGATGCCTGGTCCGATCGTCGCTAGGAAACAAGCGGCAACGGATTGGCGGGTCACCACGGCAAATAAAATCATGGTAATGCTAGGAGGAATAAGTAACCCCAGCAAGGACGAAATACCAAGCAAAGCACTGGTGTAAGAGCGATCGTAGCCATGGCGCTCCATCGGGCCAATCATAATGGTACCAATGGAAGCGACTGCAGCTGAGGCCGTTCCTGAAATGGCGCCGAAGACACCGCAGGCAACCACCATCGATGATCCCATGCCAGTTTTAGAGCGGCCAACAATGGCTTCCACAAACTGCACGAGCTTGGCAGCCATCCCTCCAGCTTGCATCAAGTAGCCTGTCATAATGAATAAAGGCAAGGCGATTAGAATAATAGAGTTAACCGACCAAAATCCGGTGGTCATCAGAGAGGATATGTCGACATCGTAAAAGATGGACAAGATGTAAGTCATTGCAGCAAATGAAAAAACGACAGGGACGCCGATCGCCATCAGTACAATAACGGCAGCAATTGCTAATAAAGCTCCCATGGATGTGTTCCTTGAATATTAATTTTAATAAATGAATTACGAGTGAGGCTTAGATAAGTCTTGCAACATGTCTCGAAGGATATAAAAAACCAACAACACTGCCGCAACGAATAGGCTACTCTGGGACAAGTACCAAGGAAGCCCAAATACTGGCGTACTTTGCCCTTTTTTAATGGCCCACTCAGCGAGATCATAAGACCAGCTGACAAACATCACTGCCATTATCAGCGAGATCAAACTGGCGAGTAGATGACAGCCTTTGACGATGGTTTGGTTCTTGATGAAGGTTTGAATAAAGTCAGCACTTAAGTGAGTACGCTCTTTGGACGCAAGTACCGCACCGAGCATGTATAGCCACATCACAGAAACCAGAATCAATTCTTCAAGACCAAAAACAGGGGAATTGAAAAGAGAGCGCGAGACGATACCGACAACGAGCATAACTGCGATCAAAAAACCAAACAGCGCAACGATTGGTTTGATAATGCAGGCCAGTACACGGTCGATCGCATCAAATAAAGCGAGTAGTGGGGTCATGAAAAGCTCCTAATAAACATTGCCACTCAATAGAGCGGCAATGTTGTGACAGAAAGTTAGTTAGGTACTGATGCGTTGGCGCGAATTTCCGCCATGATCTCTGCTCCGAGCTTTTCTTCGGCTTGTGGCCATACTTGCTCACGTACCACTTTTACCCAAGCGCGCATTTCTTCTGTGCTCGGTACGATGTACTCCATACCAGCCTCTTGCGCGGCTTTGATCCACTTTTCATCTTCTGCTTTGGCATCTTTGAACTGCTTCGCAATCACTTCCTGTGCTGCATCAAAGATAATGCCTTGGTCCTCAGCATCGAGCTCTTCCCACTTTGATCCGTTCATAATAAGCGCGTAAGAAGAGAAGTTATGCTTAGAATGTACGTAGTAGTCCAATTGATCGCGGAAGTACTCGTAATCCCAGTAAATTACGTTGGAAGAGTCCCCATCTACGACACCTGTTTGAATGGAGGTGTACACCTCAGACCAGTCAATCGGCACAGCCTGAAACCCCATCGCGTTGATGGTTTGAGGTAATGGGAAGATGGTTTGTGAGCGGACTTTTAAACCTTCTGCTTGTGACATATTGGTCGCATAGCGGCCTTTCGTCGCAATGCCGCCAAACCCTTCAGGGTATGGTCCAAAGTACTTAAGCCCCATGTCTTGATAAACAGGGTCAACGATCTTGCTCAGCCAACCACCTTGACCATACGCTTTGATAGCGTCATCCCAGCCAAGCACTAGGTAGGGCAAAACGTTTACGCCAATGCGTTCATCGTAGGAGGTTTGTGGCCAAGTGAGCATCATATCGACGTTGCCTTTTACCAGCTGGTCGAACAGTTCTTGTTGTCCCCCCAGTTCACCTTGGTAAAAAACATTAACTTTAATACGGCCATCAGAGCGTTCTTTGATTAACTTGGACCACATGTCCATTGAGCGACCAATTGGCGAATCTTTATCCCCAGAATCAGCGGCAAGCGTCAGTTTGAATTTATCATCGCTCGCGATGGCAGATGTCGAGATGGGCGCAGTGATCGCGGTAGCAGCGGCCACTATGGTCGCCGTAGTAAACAGTTTTTTTAACGTGCGTTTCATTATTATCTCCGTGGATTCCTTTTGAATTCTTATCGTGCGATGTTGTTTTTCGGTCGGTTTAGCCTCCTTTGAGCAAAAGTGGTCCCTACTCAATAAAGAGCATCAATAGGGAACTGGGTGAAAGGTGCCTAAAGGGTCAGTCTTTAGGCTGATTGAAATGCAGTGCTTTTAGATAAGCTGAGCGAACCCCTGACTCGATAGCGCCGCTAAAGCCAGATGCTTTCATAGCCGCTAGCCCCGCTGCAGTAGTACCTTGATAGGACTCAAACAAAGCCACGGTTTCTCCGGGGGATTGGCTGAGATCCGGTGACAACGCGGCACTGCCTTGTAGGGTCGCATTGACCGCTTTTCGGGCTTTATCAGCAGGAATACCTAGGGCGATGGCGGATTGTTCTAGGCCTTGTGCAAGCAGAGCAGGGTAAGCTGGGCCTGCACCTGAAATGGCGGTCAGCACGTCGATTTGATCTTCGTGTTCATATCGATCTTGATAACCGATGCTATCGAGCAAATTGACGATCAATGTCTCTGTTTCGCTAGGAAGATCGCTGGCGCAAAACCAAGGTGTGTAAGATTGATTGACGGAACACGCACCGTTTGGCAATGCACGTATTAAATGGGTGGGATGATGACGTTGTTGTATCGCTTCGCAAGACGTGCCAGCCATAAACGACATGACAGTACTATCAATCTTGGTTAAGGGTAATGATGGCCAGTCTTGGGGGCGTACAGACAGCACAACTAATGTACTTTGTTCTGCTAAGTACTGATTATCATGTGTAAAAGTGACGCGATCACCTAGGGCTTTACTAGGCGACCGACGGGATGACACAACGAAGTGAACATGATTGAGTTTAGGGTTAGCAAGGGCGGAGGTAAGTAACGCTGAACCAAGCCAGCCTAATCCTCCTATGATTCCAACCGTCACTTTCTTCGCTGCTGTCATGTTGTCCTCTACTCTTTGGGGTGGTAGCCGTGTCGATGTTGGAAACGGCTCAATTCATTTTCCGAAGGGTACTGACCAGTGAATGCATTAACATACCCTGGTACCCACTTTATCCGTACTTCCAGAGGCTCCTTAGTTTGCATGGTGATGTAACCAATCTGCACCAAGTACAAGGTTCTCGCATTAACCTCTGCTTCAATAGGCGATTTACCAAATGCTTGATACATTTTGATCAGCGCTTGTAACCGCTCATCATCAGCTTCTTGCACGGCTTGGCGAATATCGCTCGATTGAAGGGACCAACTACGAATGGCAAATTCAAGTTTAGAGTCAAACAATGTCTGGTCGTACCAACAGTCAAATACATTTAATGCCGCTTCTGGCAATGTTTCAGCGTAAGCCTCAACTTGTTTGATTAAACTGCCCGTATTTTTTCTTTTCCAGTAAGCCACCAACTCATTTAGTAAGGCCTCTCGGTCTGTAAAAAACCAATAAAAGCTGGTTCTCGAAATGTTCAAACGCTTGGCGAGCGTTGAAATTTTCACGGCTTCCACACCGGACTCTAATAGGATTTCGATGGCGGCTTCAAACCAAACTTCTGGGGAACCACGCCAACCTGAATCACTGTTTGTTTGCTTCTTCATACTGCTCCTGTGCTTAATTTGTAATCAAAATGTACAAGGGCGTCAATAGTAAAATGTACAACATTGAATATTTTTTATATTACGAAATTATTTAATTGACAGCTATGTACATTTCTAATTAGGATCAAAAAAGGTCACTAATTAACCGAATAAAAACATACCAGTCTATATCACAACGAAATAAGGAGTGCGGTCATGTCGAATGATCCTCTTTTACAACCCTATCAGTTAAAACATTTAACCCTTAAAAATCGCATCATCATGACGTCCCACGAGCCAGCTTACCCTGAAGATGGTATGCCTAAAGGACGTTACCTTGCCTACCACGCGGAGCGTGCGAAAGGCGGTGTAGCCATGACCATGACCGCAGGCTCTGCCGCGGTGTCAAAAGACAGCCCACCAGTGTTCAATAACTTGCTGGTTTACAAAGATGAAGTGGTGCCTTACCTAAAAGACCTCACTGATGCTGTGCATGAGCATGATACCGCAATCATGATCCAGTTGACTCATCTTGGTCGTCGTACTCGTTGGGATAAAGGCAACTGGTTGCCTGTGGTGTCGCCATCTCATAACCGAGAAGCTTCACATCGCGCCTTTCCAAAGAAAATGGAAGATTGGGACATCGAACGTATCATCAAAGATTACGCTGATGCAGCCGAGCGAATGAAAGCAGGGGGCATGGATGGTATAGAGCTTCAGGCTTACGGCCACTTAATGGATCAGTTTTGGTCACCTCTGACCAACACATTAGACGGCCCATATGGAGGTTCTCTCGATAATCGTCTGCAGTTTACTTTTGATGTGCTAGCTGAAATGCGTAAACGTGTTGGCCCTGACTTTATTATCGGTATGCGCTACACCGGCGATGAAATGCTGGCGAACGGTATCAGTACTGAGGAAGGTTTTGAGATCTCACGTCGCCTAAAAGACAGTGGCATGGTGGATTTCTTAAACGTGATTCGTGGACACATTGATACAGATCCAGGCTTAACGGATGTTATTCCGATTCAAGGTATGGCCAATAACCCACACTTGGATTTTGCCGGTGAAGTGCGCGCGGCAACCGGTATGCCAGTATTCCACGCTGCTAAGATTCCTGACGTAGCAACGGCTCGTTATGCAGTCGCTTCGGGCAAAGTTGATTTGGTTGGGATGACGCGTGCGCACCTAACGGACCCACATGTTGTTCGAAAAATCATTGAAAAACGTGAAGAACAAATTCGCCCTTGTGTGGGAGCGAACTATTGTTTGGATCGCATCTATCAAGGTGGTGAGGCGCTCTGTATTCATAACGCGGCCTCCGGTCGAGAGCAAACCATGCCGCATACCATCGCCAAAGCGGAGACCAAGAAGAAGGTGGTCATCATTGGCGCTGGACCTGGTGGACTGGAAGCCGCTCGCGTGGCGGGAGAGCGTGGTCATGAGGTGGTGGTGTTTGAGGCGGCTAATGTTCCAGGTGGACAGGTGTTACTGACATCACAAAGTGAACGCCGTAAAGAGATGATCTCGATTATCGATTGGCGCATGGCGGAATGTGAGCGTCTAGGTGTGACCTTCAAGTTCAATACTTGGGCAGAAGCGGCGGAAGTCGATGCTGAAAATCCTGATGTGGTGATCGTAGCCACAGGTGGTTTGCCAGATACTGAAGTGCTAGCTCAAGGCAACGAACATGTTATTTCTACTTGGGACATTATTTCGGGGGATGTGAAACCCGGTAAGAATGTTTTGATCTTTGATGATGCCGGTGACCATGCCGGTTTACAGGCGGCGGAGATCATTGCCAAAACTGGGGCGAAAGTCGAAATCATGACACCGGATCGATCTTTCGCACCAGAAGTGATGGCGATGAACTTGGTGCCTTATATGCGTACGCTACAAGCCTTAGACACCAGGTTTACCGTGACCTTCCGTTTGCATGCGGTGGAGAAAGAAGGTGCCATGTTAAAAGCCCACATTGGCAGTGATTATGGTGGTGTGGATCAAGTTCGTGAATTTGATCAAATCATCGTAAACCATGGGGTCATACCACTGGAAGATGTGTATTTTGAGCTTAAGCCAAACTCCTCGAATCACGGGGAAATCTCCCATGATCAGCTGATTGATGGCAAGCCTCAAAGTGTGGTGCGTAATGCTGAAGGGCGTTACCAGCTATTCCGCATTGGTGATGCCGTGGCAACACGCAACACTCACGCAGCGATCTATGACGCTTTACGTCTAGTAAAAGATCTCTAACTCACATTTCGCGTGAGTAGAGGCTTCTACTCACGCTCTGCATTTTGGTAGGTAGATATGAAAGTACTTGTCGCAGTTAAGCGCGTCGTCGATTACAACGTTAAGGTACGTGTCAAATCCGATGGATCCGGTGTGGATCTTGCGAACGTGAAAATGTCGATTAACCCATTTGATGAAATCGCCGTAGAAGAAGCCATTCGTCTTAAAGAGTCAGGTAAAGCGACGGAAGTGGTCTTGGTGTCGGTGGGTTCCGCTAAATCTGAAGAAACCCTTCGTACCGGTTTGGCTATGGGGGCGGATCGAGGCATCTTGGTCGATACTGACGAACAGACAGTGGAACCGTTAGCGGTGGCTAAAATTCTTAAAAGTGTTGCTCAGTCCGAGCAAGCGGATTTGGTCATTCTGGGTAAGCAAGCGATTGACGATGACTGCAATCAAACGGGTCAGATGCTGTCTGCATTGTTGGATTGGCCCCAAGGCACATTTGCTTCGGTGGTGGATGTTTTGAGTCCAGAGAAAGTCAACGTTACCCGTGAAGTCGATGGTGGCCTGCAAACCTTGCAGTTACGTTTGCCAGCGGTGGTGACAACCGATCTTCGTCTTAACGAACCTCGCTTTGCCTCGTTGCCAAATATTATGAAGGCTAAAAAGAAACCGGTGGCGAAATTGACCTTGTCCGATGTGGGGCTAGGCGATGAGGTGCTGACCCCAAGGTTGACCGTTAAAACAACCCAAGAACCGGCGTCGCGTCAAGCGGGTATTAAAGTAGGCAATGTTGCTGAGTTGATCGAAAAACTTAAGAATGAAGCTGGTGTGTTGTAAGGGGAGACAGTGATGAAAACATTATTAATTGCAGAGCACGATAACAAAGCCTTATCCCCGCAAACGGCCAAGGCTTTAACTGCCGCTAAGCAATTGGGGCCAGTTGACTTATTAGTTATGGGATACGAGTGCGCAGCTGTTGCCCAGCAGGCAGCACAGCTGCAAGGCGTTGAAAAAGTGCTACTAGTAGAGCATTCGGAGCTTACTCATCAATTGGCTGAGAGTTGTGCTGAGACCATTCTGGCCATGGCGTCCGGTTACACAGCCATCGTGGCCGCAGCGACTACCACAGGGAAAAATACATTACCTCGAGTGGCCGCTAAATTGGATGTGATGCAAATTTCTGAAGTGATCGAAGTGCTGGATGCGAGCACTTTCAAGCGCCCGATTTATGCAGGTAATGCCATTCAAACGGTGACGTCTAATGATTCTATTAAGGTGTTAACGGTTCGTACATCCAATTTTGAAGCAACGCCCTCTGGCTCTGAATGCTCTGTTGAGTCGTTAACGCTTGACGTGCAAGCGGGGCCATCTGCGCATATTTCTGATCAGCTGTCTGTATCGGAACGTCCAGAGCTTTCTTCTGCCAAGGTTATTATCTCGGGTGGGCGAGCACTGGGTTCTGCGGACAAGTTCCAAGAAGTCATCCTGCCTGTTGCCGATAAACTGGGAGCGGCAGTGGGTGCATCACGCGCCGCGGTTGACTCAGGTTATGCACCGAACGACTGGCAAGTGGGTCAAACAGGGAAAATTGTCTCACCAGACTTATACATTGCCTGTGGTATTTCTGGTGCCATCCAACACCTTGCGGGTATGAAAGACTCAAAAGTGATTGTGGCGATCAACAATGATGAAGAAGCGCCAATCTTCCAAGTTGCGGATTACGGCCTGGTAGCGGACTTGTTTGTGGCATTACCAGAGTTGGAGGCAAAGCTGTGACATCTGCTACGGATACCTTGCCAGAACGCGAAAGTATTGAAGTCGATGTTGTGATTGTTGGCGCTGGCCCTGCGGGGCTGGCTTCTGCAATTAAGTTAAAGCAACTCAATGCTGAATTAAATGTGGTGGTATTGGAGAAAGGTTCTGAGGTTGGGGCGCATATTGTTTCTGGGGCGGTGATGGATCCGATTGGCATGGATGCTTTATTGCCCAACTGGCGGCAAGAGCCTGATCATCCCTTTAAAACACCTGTGCAAGCAGACCATTTTCTTTGGTTGTCCAAAAACAGTGCGTTGCGTTTGCCGAATAGCTTAATGCCTAAGCTGATGAATAATCATGGCAACTACATTGTTTCTTTGGCCAATGTCTGTCGATGGTTGGCCAGCAAAGCCGAAGAGCTAGGTGTTGATATTTATCCAGGGTTTGCTGCCACTGAGTTGTTGTTCAATGAGCAAGGTGCGGTGTGTGGCGTCGCAACAGGGGATATGGGACTGGATCGCAGTGGCACCCCTTCCTCTCAGTTTGAACGTGGTATGGCTCTGTTTGCCAAATATGTCTTGTTAGGCGAGGGAGCTCGAGGTTCGCTGAGTAAACAGGTCATTAAGCATTATGACTTAAGTGCCAATGCGGACCACGCCAAATTTGGTTTGGGTATTAAAGAGCTGTGGGAAGTCGCGCCAGAAAAGCATCAGGCAGGATTGGTACAACACTCTTTTGGTTGGCCTTTAGACGGCTCAACCGGAGGTGGTTCGTTCTTGTATCATCTTGAAGATAATTTGGTAGCGGTAGGTTTTGTGGTTCACCTGAACTATAAAAATCCCTACCTTTCGCCGTACGAAGAGTTTCAACGTTTTAAAACCCATCCAAAGATTAAAGAGACGTTTACGGGTGCCAAACGTATTAGCTATGGTGCACGGGCGATCAGTGAGGGGGGGTGGCAGTCGGTGCCAAAGCTGTCTTTCCCGGGCGGTGTGTTACTCGGCTGTGCCGCTGGATTGGTGAACGTTCCGCGTATCAAAGGCAGTCATAACGCCATCTTATCAGGCATGTTGTGTGCTGAGCATGTAGCCAAAGCGATTGCTTTGGAAAACTACCATGGCGATCTTACCGCCTTAGAGCAGGCTTGGCGTCAATCTGCCATCGGCCAAGACCTGAAAAAAGTACGCAACGTCAAACCACTTTGGTCAAAACTGGGAACGTTAGCAGGTGTTGCATTAGGCGGTTTGGATATGTGGACCAATGAGCTGTTTGGCGGTTCGCTTTTCGGTACCTTGAAACACGGTAAAAGTGATGCCCAATCTTTGGAGCCTGCTTCTAGGCATCAGGTGATTGACTATCCAAAGCCCGACGGTGTTTTGACTTTCGACCGCTTGTCGTCAGTGTTTATGTCTAACACCAACCACGCGGAAGAACAGCCATGTCACCTTAAAGTCATGGATATGTCACTGCAGAAAAGCTCTGAATTGGGCTTATATGCAGGACCTTCTACGAGATTCTGTCCGGCTGGCGTGTATGAGTGGGTCGAAAGAGAAAGCGGGACGGAATATGTAGTGAATGCGCAAAACTGTATTCATTGTAAAACCTGCGATATCAAAGATCCCAATCAGAATATCACTTGGGTGCCACCACAAGGTGCTGAAGGCCCTGTTTATCCGAATATGTAGTTTTTTACACTTAAGGATATAAAGCGCTCTTTTTTGAGAGGTGTATAATGGCCATATATTAATGGCCATTATTTTTAGAAGGGTTGTATTAGAGTATTTTTAATTGACGAAGAAAATCGCAATCATCATTCTTCCAGGATTTGCACTGACATCATTTTCCCTCACGGTAGAAGCATTTAGTGTGGCTAATTTGCTTGAGCGCGGTGATCTATACGAATACACAGTTTACAGTGCATCCGATGATCACTCTGAAAAAATGGTAACGAGTTCTAATGGTATAAAAGTTAAAGCGGATAAGCATATTTCTGAGTTCCAAAGTGCGGATTTTATCTGTTTGTGTGCTTATTATAATGCGTCAAAATTTAGAAATGAGTTCCTTGATAAACTATTAAAGAAATATTATTCAGAAGGTGGGTATTTAGCGTCTCTTTCTAGTGGGAGTTTTACATTCGCTCGAATAGGAATTCTTAAAAATAGAACTTGTACAGTAACTTCTGAGCAGGAAGATGTGTTTCGGGAACTGTATCCTAGTATAAGTCTAGTAGAGAGCTTATATACCGTTAATCATAGAATATATACTTGTCGTGGTGGTGCAACGGCGTTAGATATGATGATGTATATTATTGGTAATGATTACGGTACAGATCTGACAGAACGCATTTCACAACGGTTTCAGACGGCTAAAATTCGTACTTTTGACGAAATTAACAAAAGCAATAGATATTTGAAGTTGAATTTAAAATCTCCTGTTCTAGCAACGGTGGTTGAAATTATGGAGTCAAATATTGAGGAGCCTTATTCTATCGAATATATAAGTGAAATTGTTGGTGTGTCTAATAGGAATATTGAACAATTGTTTAAAAAGCATTTTGACATATCGCCGAATAAATATTATTTAAAGGTTCGACTTGCTAAAGCTTTGAAGCTGGTTGAGGAAACTCATTTGCCCATGTTGGACATAGCCAGTGCTTGTGGTTTTTCCTCTCATAGTTACATGGGGAAATGTTTCAAAAAGGAGTTTGGCTTTTATCCATCAGTGTTGAGAAAGTAATATCTATCAAGTTAAGCTTATTCACTCTTCTAAAAATTACCACTTTTGTTCGTGTTTGTAATAACTGCATGGATATTAAACCCTCCATAATAATTTCCATGTTGAAATTCACAACCACAAACACAAAAGGAGATGGCCATGAGCATTGAGATTCATAGCTACCTACAAGCAAAAGAAACAGATGTGAACTCCATTCCGGTTATTGATGTTAGCACGCTAATTGATGGCACTAATGTTCAATCCGTCGCGGAAAAAATAGGTTATGTATGTGAGAACCTAGGTTTCCTATATGTTGTTAACCATGGCGTTAGTAAGGAACTAATGGATAAGGTTAAAAGCTATACGAAACTTTTCTTTGATTTGCCTTTGGGAGAGAAAGAAAAATTAAATCTTGAGCAAAGTGGCGAGTCGTTTCGTGGCTATATTCCCATGTATGGTGAAAATGTTGACCCAGAATACACCAAAGATTTTAAAGAATGCTTTGATTATGCTCTTCATGAAGAGAAGGTATCACCATTCTTTGGCCCTAATATTATGCCGGACTTTATTCCCGATTTTAAAGAAGTAATGGAAACATATCATGCCGAGATGCTAAAGTTGGCAAATAAGCTTATTGGCGCTATTTCAGTAAGTCTAGGCTTACCGTTTGACTACTTTTATAAGTTGCAGCAACATCCTATTTCTATTCAGCGTCTTCTACATTACCCACCACAAACAGGTAAAATTTCACGAGAAGAAATTGGTATTGGCGAGCATACGGATTATGGTTTTCTGACGATTCTTTCACAAGATGAAGTTGGTGGACTACAAGTTAAGAATCGTTCTGGTGATTGGATCAGTGCTCCGCCAATTGAAGGGAGCTTTATTGTTAATATCGGCGACCTAGTTCAGACATATAGTAATGATAAATACATCTCTACTTATCATCGTGTTATTAATACAAGTGGTAAGGAAAGATATTCATTTCCATTTTTTATGGATATGGACTTTGATGCGGTAGTAGCGCCGGTGCCAACCTGCGTATCAGACAGTAATCCTGCTAAATACAAGGCATACACCTGCGGAGAGCATAAGTATCGACGTTTTGTGGAGAGTCATCCGCATCTTCAGGTAGATAAAGCTGTATAAATATTACTTCTTCTGCTCACCCTTTTTTGCCGTAAGCTTGCCTTACGGCTTTTTTTGAGTGGCTGGTTATTGGGCTTGTGCTTTGATTAATTGCAGTATTTCTTGTTCTGTCTTTTCATATGGACCTTGCATATTTACATCAGCGCCATATTGCTCCAGCAATTTGTAACAATCTTCAAAATTCTGTGACGCCGCATACAAGGCTGGATAAAAGCCTGACATCGGGTCTTCATCATTGATCAGCCCGTCGGCGATGTGGTTTTCCAAGATGTAATTTAAGCACTCAATTGAGCCATTAATGGCGCAAGCGTCTAAAGTGCTGGCACCAATGTGGTTGCGTACCGTGAAATCTACGCCTTTCTTATGAAAGATCTTCAGCGCTTCTAGATCATTGTCAAAGCATGCTGCGACGAGCAAGGTATGACCGTCACCAAGATCTTCACTTTCGATGTAGTCATTGGTCAGTTGCTGCAGTTTTTCCTGCATTTCGTGGGCTGAAGAATCTGTACTGCTCATAGGCTCAATTATCTCGTCGTCCCTGAATAACTCTCAACCCATTGAATGCAAAGTGTTTTTATACGATAGTTAATGCCTAAATCTTGCTATAAATACGCCATAAGGCCCAAAAAGTTGCAGAATGGGGGAGTTTTATGAAGCCTCGTCAGACAAAGACCGTACCGCAAAAGGATTTATTCCAACCACAGCTCGTTGACATCATTAACCCCAACCATCCTTTAGTTCGGCTGGCTAAGGTCATTGATTGAAACCAGTTGGATAACGAATTGGCAGGACACTTCTCAACGGTGGACGCAGCCGCGTTACCTACTCGCCTTATGGTGGGATTGCTGTATTTGCAACACTTGCATAATTTGTCTGACTAAATGGTATTAGAGCAATGGCTTGAGTCGCCTTACAACCAATACTTTTGTGGCGAAACCTTTTTCCAACACGACTTTCCGTGTCATCCGACCAGTCTTGTAAAATGGCGAAAACTGTTAGGAGAAGAAGGCTGTGAATGGCTGCTAACCCAGACGATACAAGCAGGACTCAAACTAAAAGTTATCAAGCCAGCGAGTCTAAAGCGTGTAGTGGTCGACACCACGGTACAAGAAAAGAATATTACCTTCCCAACGGATGCCAAGCTCTACAACAAGGCTCGACAGCAGCTCACTCAAATTGCCAAAGAACAAAACATCACGTTAAGGCAAACCTACGACAAAGCCTGTCATGAGCCCATGCCAAAAATTGAATGCTATGGCCATGCCAAGCAATACAAGCGCATGAGAAAAGCCATTAAACAAGTCAAAGGCTTTTTAGGGCGAGTACTGCGGGATATTGATCGGCAAGTAAAACGTCAAGGGTTAGCGCTCACCCAAAAACAGGAAGACACACTTAACCAAGCCTATCGATTGCTGAAACAAACTCGCCAGAGCAAAAACAAACTTTACAGCTTGCATGAACCCAATGTGGACTGCATCTCCAAAGGTAAAGCTCATAAACGTTATGAGTTTGGAGTGAAAGCCAGCATAGCCGTGACCGCTAAAGAATCCTTCATTGTGGGTGCAAGAAGCTATCCAGGTAATCCGTATGATGAGCACACCCTGAAAGATCAACTGCAACAAGTGGAAACCTTGATAGGGCGAAAACCAGAAACGTGTTTTGTTGACCGAGGATATAAAGGATCAGGCGTGGAAGACATTAAAGTCTTGATTGCAGGCCAAAAACGCGGAGTCCCTAAGAAAGAGAAGAACTGGATGGGGAGACGAAATAGCGTGGAACCCATCATCGGGCACCTCAAATCAGATGGAAAACTCAGACGATGCTACCTCAAAGGAATATAGGCGATGCGATGAACGTAATCTTAAGTGCCTGTGGTCAAAACCTTCGTAAGCTACTGAAGTGGCTTAATTTTGCCTTGATCTGGGGTTGCTTTTATAGCGGGATGGAATGGATGCAAGCCTTATTGCCGAGAAGGCTAGAAAATGAAATGGCGTTTTAGACTAAAAACGCCATTGCGTTTATCTTCTGAAGGGCTTTTGAATACGGCGATCTGCCCTGCAATGTAGGCACTGCTGTAAATGATTTTATAGCCGCCTTTTAATTGATCGAGAACTCCAGTGATTTTCTTGCGCGCTTCGCTGCCAAATTCATACATAGCGACAGGAAGGGGCTTGGATTCATCCCATTGGTAAGGAATATAGCCAGCCCAGACAAGTGGTACGGTCGCTATTTTTCGCCTCTGTCAGTTCTGTCTTGGGTGATAATGCCTATGTCTATTTCACCTTTTTCGATCCGTGGGACAAGAGTGGTGGAGGGTTCGCAGACAAAACTAATTTCGACTTGGGGATAGGCCTCATTTATAGCTCTTAATATGGCCGGAAAGAAACTCACCGCATAGTCGTCAGGAATGCCCAAGCTGATTTTCCCAGTTAGGTCTTGTTCTTTCGCCATGACAATGGCAGAGCGATGGGCTTTTAGAATATTGTCAGCATGGATCAGAAACTCTTGTCCCAATGTAGTCAATGTGAGACGTCTGATTTCTCGATGAAATAACTCACCTTCTAGAACGGATTCTAAGTTCTTAATGTGCATGCTGATGGCAGACTGGGACCGATTCAGCAAGGTACTGGACTTGGTCATGGAGCACGTTTGGGCCACCGAATTAAAGGTTCGTAACCACTGGATTTCTAAGTCTCGTTCAACGCTCACAATTAAGGTCCATTTAGCTATTTGATTTTCGGGTAGAGCATGGCTTTATTATGCATTTTACGGGATGAAAAAACGCTGTTATTGTCCCTTTTTTAGGGAGTACTAAATGAAAGCAACGAAAAATCACGCAGTTTTACTGGTTCATTTTAGTACGGCTTTATTTGCGTTATCGGCCGTGTTTGCGAAAAACATGGAGGTCTCTGTGACCAATATTGTTGCCATGAGGGCGTTGCTGGCGGCGTTAGCGTTGGGTCTGGTGTTGGCTTTCTTCAAGAAGAATCAGTGGCGCAGGCTGAGTATAAAGGAGTGGGGGCATTTAATTACACTCGGTGGGCTTTTGGCTTTGCACTGGCTGTGTTTTTTCGTCGGCGTTATTGAAGCAGGGATCGCCGTGGGGACATTGGGCTTTGCTTGTTTCCCAGTGTTTGTCGCACTTATCAATAAAACACTCTACGGGACCATCATTTCTAAATTCGAATGGCTCTGTATCAGCGTGATTATTGTCGGCTTATCCATTTTATCCCTCGATAGCTTTTTAGATTCCGACAGCCTGCTGGCATTGGCTTGGGCAATCGCTTCAGGAGCTTCCTATGCGGTCATACTGGTTTACAACCAACGCGTGTCCGTAAAGGGGTCGGCGATACAGTCATCATGGATACAATTTGTCAGCTGCGGATTATTCGCGCTGCCATTTGGAATCAGCAGCTTGCCAGCAATAAGTATTGATGATGTGATTTCACTAATCGTTATCGGCTTTCTCTGTACGGGCGTTGCTTACACATTACTCACTAAAGCCCTTCAATCTGTGCCATCCTCCAAAGCCGCTGTAGTGATTACCCTAGAGCCGGTTTGGGCGATTCTTTTCGCGGCGCTACTAGGTACAGTGCCAACCGTGAGTGTTTTGATTGGCGGCGGGCTGATTATCGCAGCGGTGACTGCAAGAACTTTAAAAGTGTCGGATGCTTAATTAAATACTAATCACCTAAAGCCTGAGACCAGCTGTTTAAAAACTGCGTTTGCTTATGCTGATCTAAATACAACAAAAGTTCTGGGCCTAGGCGAATAGGGTGAAAGTTGGTGCTACTGTTGAGCTGATTCTCGGGATCGTTATGAGAACCTAGCGTCCGATCTAATGGCATTAAAGCCGTGTTGTTGGCAATGGTTTTCTGGCCCGCAGAGGATCTTAAGTAAGCAATAAAATCCGCCGCCAGTTCTGCTTCCATAGCGTCACGATGTACAAAGGCGGAGCGCACAATCACCAATGCGTAGTCTTCAGGAACGATTACGCCAATATGTTCATTGTTCATGGCTTTTGCCATGGCATAAGAGCCCAGCAAGTTGTAGCCAAACACCAAATCACCGGTTGTCAGTCGGGTTAATAACAAAGACGTACAACAATGAATATCCGCCCGTGCTCGACCTAAGCTTTCTTGTAGACGCCCTGTTAGGCTGAAGGTGACCTCATCTTGAGAAGCAACCAAATAGCCTAGTCCTGAACTGGCGGCGTCATAAGTACCAATGCGACCTTGGTAAAATTTCGCCTGTTCCCGTAGCTGCTCGGCTAATGCTTCATGGGTATGGGGAATAGACCTGTTATGAAACGCTTCTTTATTGTAAACGAATACAATCGGTTCATAGGTGAAGCCAAACAGTTCGTTGCTCCATTGTGCCCAAGGTTGGTGGCTGGAAACATCCGGCACGTCTTCAATAGGTTGTGCAAAGCCATCATTGACTAATTTTACTTGCAGGTCAGAGGCCGAGCTGATCACCACATCAGGGGGCGGCAAGGTCGGATCGAGCAACTCATCATAAAGTTCTTGGGTATTAAACTCCCGATACAGAATGGTGACCTCAGGGTTTAAGGTTTCAAACTCATGCAACAATGGGCGAATCGCACTGATGTCCGTGGCACTGTAGAGACGAAGCACGGATTCTTGCGCTATCAATGGCAACGTGGAGAAAATTAAATAGCATGCAAAGGCGATTCTAAACATCGTTAGCGTCCGTTATGTGAGGGAATGAAAAACACACGGCTAGTCCACCTAGTTCGCTTTTAGATAGCGAGAGCTGACCTCGATGGGTTAAGGCGGCACTTTGTGCGATAGCAAGCCCAAGGCCAGATCCCTGAGTGTTACTGCCTACTTTAACAAAACGCTCTAACGCTTTATTCATCATGTTTTCCGGTATACCTGGGCCATTGTCTTCCACCCATACTTGATGATTTTCCTGCCTATGATGGAGGCTGATGCGGATGATCGCTGAAGTGTTTAAAGTATGGGAGCCATGCTGGACAGCGTTATCAATGACGTTGCGCAAGGCTTCTTTTAACACTAACTCATCACCTAATATCTCCACTTCCTGAAGCGGTGGGACGTATTCAAACTCTATGTCCATATGGGCGTAGTCCCTTACGGCCTGAGTTATGACGTCTTGCAGGATCTTTTGCATGGCTAATACAGAAAATGTTTGGCGATCACCACGATGAACGATGGTGGCATGGGCCAACAGCTGATTGGTTAATCGGGTAAGCTTGGTATGGTCTTTATATATCTCATTGATGGTATTTTTATCAATTTGCTCGTTGTCTGAGGTGAGAGCAATTTCTAGCTGTGCTTTCGTGGTGGCTTGTGCTGTACGAATTTGATGAGAGGCATCGGCAATAAAATCACGCATAGCCGCCAATGCGCTCAGCCATTGTTGACGATAGTCGTTGATGGCTTGAGTTAAGGGCGCGACTTCTAGCATCTTGGTTGTTGGCAGGTTTTGCTTATCCATTGCTGATTGGGTATTGAGCTGGGAAGACAGCCAATTTAAAGGGGATAATGCGCGATTGATGGCGATCCACATCACTAACAAAGCTGTACCCATCACCACCATTAGCGTTGTGAGAGCCGCATAAAGTGTGTCGCGCATCTGTGTGTCTCTTGCTAGGGTTGTCTGCCCCAAAATAATGGTGACATTGCCTGCCACTGAGCGCTCACTCAGGCGTTTTTGGCGAACAATGAAGCGCACTTTCTTCCCTTTGTAGGTGTGCAGAACGTAATGAGGCTCCATTAGATCCGTTTTTTGGTCGGTTAGCTTTACGGGTAGATCAGAGTAGCCGCTGAGAAAATCAGCGTTAGGTCCATAGATGGCGTAGTAGATCTTATCGTCTGGGGCTAGCTGTAAGATTTCGAATCCGGAATAGGGTAAGTCGATATGTACCTGATTTTTGGCCACATTAATGCCGTCCAGCATGGTGACACTTGCGCTGGATAATAGGCGATCATAGGAATAGTCGGCGCTGGTGTTCGCGTAATGCCAAACGCCAACACTCAGTATGGCCAGCACGGTACACATAAACAGTGCCGTTCTTGTCAACATTCGCTGACGTAAGGAATACTCCTCAGAAGACGAAAACAAGGCGAGCAGCTTTTCAATCATGGACATGCGCTAGATACCCCAAACCACGGACAGTCTTAATTATTAATGTGGAGCCTTGAAGTTGTTTTCGTAACCTCGTCAGTGTCTGCTCAACTGCGTTAGGGGTGTAGGCTTCATCGAAATTGTAGAGCCGGTTTGCGATGTCATCTTTGGTCAGCATTCGATCTAGATGGGTTAAAAAAAGCTCAAGCATTTGCACTTCTCTAGGGCGCAGTTCAATGGTCTCTTGATTGACCTTGACGACTTTGGTCGCACTATTAAAGCTTAAATTACCGCAATGAATTTCATTATCGGACTTGCCTCGCTCCCGACGAACCAGTGCTCGACAGCGGGCCGCCAGCTCCCTTAAATCAAACGGTTTGACCAAATAATCATCGGCGCCTAAGTCGAGCGCACTGACCCGATCATCGACTTCGGCACGGGCGGTTAGAATTAACACAGGAATAGAGTTTTTTCTTGATCTAAGCGACGTTAGCAGCTCAAAGCCGCTTTTTCCTGGCAAGTTCACGTCAAGAATCAATACTTCGATGGTGTCATGAGCCAAGATGGATTCCGCTTTTTCAGCACTG
This sequence comes from Marinomonas ostreistagni, assembly GCF_016461785.1. GTDB lineage: Bacteria > Pseudomonadota > Gammaproteobacteria > Pseudomonadales > Marinomonadaceae > Marinomonas > Marinomonas ostreistagni_A. The sequence continues at coordinate 89,977 of NZ_JAEMUH010000015.1, forward strand.
TCTACCCAATCAATGGCATGTCCCATTTCAGAAAAATACTGGACGATGGATTGTGCTAGTCCTTGGTTATCTTCTGTGAGCAACACTCGCATATACACTACTCTTTTTTGTTTTTTTATTCGGTGTCAGTTTGATGTCAGTTTCAACGCTTACTTTTACGCTACTGCGTTTTTGGGCGCAGAACAATAACAACAAAAGTGGAGCTTTGTTAATGAAGACTTTCAAAAAATCCTTACTTGCTATTTCATTCATTGGTCTAACGTCAACGGCTTTCGCCTACGAACCTTCCAAACCAACGTGTATTGCCCCAGCGAAACCGGGCGGCGGTTTTGACTTAACTTGTCGTGTGGTATCGACGGGGTTCGAACGTGCTGAATTGTTGCAAAAACCAATGGCGGTAACATTTATGCCAGGTGGTGTTGGCGCAGTTGCCTACAACCATATCAACAAAGTTAATCCAGATGATGGCGATGCGTTGGTTGCTTTTAGTTCTGGCTCACTGCTTAACCTAGCGCAAGGTAAATTTGGCAAAGGTCTAGACGAAAACGATGCCCGCTGGGTGGGCACAGCTGGTGTTGATTACGGCGCCATTATGGTCAAATCCGATGCTCCTTGGCAGACTTTAGGTGAGTTGGTGGAAGACATGCGCAAAGACCCATCCGCTTTCGTATTGGGTGCAGGCGGCGGTGTTGGTAGTCAGGATTGGATGAAAGCAGCGATTTTGATGAAAGCCTCTTCTATTGATCCGAAGAAAATGCGCTATGTAGCGTACGAAGGTGGCGGTGAGGCGGTAGCCGCGCTGATGGGGGGACATATCAAGGTTTACCCAGGCGATATCGGTGAAATGAAAGGTCAATTGGACGCCGGCAAAGTTCGTGTGCTAGCGGTGATGTCGCCAAAGCGTTTAGAAGGCGAATTTGCCTCGATCCCAACTGCCCATGAGCAAGGCTTTGATGCGGAATGGACCATCATGCGTGGTTACTACCTAGGGCCAAAAGTGTCCGATGAAGCGTATCAATACTGGTCAAACAAGTTTGCAGAAGCCTACAAAACTGATGCATTCAAACAAACCGTGGCGGAAAAAGGGCTAATGCCATTTTACATGCACGGTGCGGCGTTAGATGAATACGTAAAAGTTCGAGTTCAGGACATGCGTGAGCTCGCTAAAGCTGCTGGTTTGATCAAGTAATGAGGCTTTTTATGTTTGACCGCCTATTTGCTGGCGCTCTGTTAGGTTTGTCCGGGCTTATTGCCTGGACTGCTTATCACTTTGAGGTAGCGTTTCAGTATGAACCCCTTGGGCCAAAGGCCTTCCCTCTCATTTTATCTGCCGTCTTAGCGGTATGTTCTGTTTGGTTAATCATTAAGCCGAGTGCCAACAAGTGGGCACCAACAGGTGCTGTACTGATCAAGTTAATCAGCGGCGTTTTGTTGATGACTGGTTACGCCTTTTTGTTTGAGAAAGCCGGATTCATTATCTCGACAGCCATTGTGGGTACGGTTTTTTGCGTGCTGTTCGGTGAGCAAACCAAACGCGCGGTGTTGTACTCAGTGACGTTAAGTGTTGTGAGCTATTTTATTCTGAAGCATGTTTTACAGTTGAACGTACCGACCGGTATGTTATTCGGAGGTTAGTATGGAAACACTCGACTTTTTAGCGACGGGTTTTTCTGTGGCTCTCGCTCCCATGAACCTTGCCCTGGTGCTGATCGGCTGTTTTGTTGGCACTCTGATTGGTTCGTTGCCTGGTATTGGCCCCATTAATGGTGTGGCCATTCTATTACCGCTTGCTTATGCCATGGGCTTTCCGCCAGAATCGGCCCTCATTTTACTAGCGGGGGTCTATTACGGCGCAGAATATGGTGGTCGTATCTCCAGTATCTTGCTCAATGTACCGGGCGATGCCGGGGCGATTATGACTACTCTAGATGGTTATCCTATGTCCCAAAAAGGGGAAGGTGGAAGAGCGTTGGCACTCTCTGCCGTGGCCTCTTTTGCAGGTAGCATAGGCGCATTGATTTTGATTGTGTTGTTTGCTCCCCTGCTAAGTGAGCTGGCTCTTAAGTTTGGCCCCAGTGAGTTTGTTTGGTTGATGGCCTTTGCCTTTACCTGTCTTGCCACCATGGTTGGCAGTCGCCCTTTAAAAACCACTGTGGGTGTAATCATTGGACTCTTGCTGGCTACTGTTGGAGTGGATTCTGGTACCGGAGTACTGCGCTTCACCATGGATATTCCAAACTTCTTCGATGGGGTGGATTTCTTGGTGGTTGTTATCGGTATGTTTGCCATCAGTGAAGTACTGATCTTGCTGGAAAACTGGCTGAAAAATGATATGAAGCTCACGCCAGTTGGCAAAAGCTTTGTTTCAATGAGCGACTTAATTGCGGTGAAATGGGTTGTGCTGCGCTCTACTTTGATTGGGTTCGTCATCGGTGTTTTACCAGGTACTGGGGCATCAATTGGTAGTGCGGTGGCGTACGGTACGGAAAAGCGTTTTGCTGAAGGCAACGATGATCAATTTGGTAAAGGAGATATCCGTGGTTTAGCGGCTCCTGAAGCGGCCAACAATGCATCGGCCGCAGGCTCCATGTTGCCTATGTTAACTCTGGGTATTCCTGGTAGCGGCACTACTGCGATTTTATTGGGTGCGTTGCTGATGTTTAACATCACACCTGGTCCGCTTTTGTTTGAACAGCAACCAGAAATTGCGTGGGGGCTGATAGCGTCTATGTTTGTCGGCAACATTGCTTTACTAGTCATGAACTTGCCTTTGATCGGTATGTTTGTGCGATTGCTTTCGATTAAGCAGTCTTATCTAGTGCCTATTATCGTCATGCTGACGTTCATCGGTATCTATTCGATCCACGGTGATAGCTTTGATTTGTACTTCATGGTTCTGTTAGGCGTATTTGCATTCATCTTGCGCAAGCTAGGTTTTTCTTTAGCTCCCGTGATTTTAGGTCTGGTACTGGGTGGGGTGTTAGAAGAAAACCTTCGTCGAGCGTTATCAATCAGTGGCGGTGAATGGGGTATTCTGTTTAATGGGCCGATCTCTATTTCACTTGCCGTGGCGACACTTGTGGCTGCGACAGGGCCTTTTATCTACAAGGCATTAAAGCCGAAACAGTAACGTTGACGAACACGCGTTCATCATCAAAGCCACTGATCTAGTTGATTAGTGGCTTTTTAATTTGACCTCAACACGACTGCATTACGAATAAAGCGAGCAGGGGAGGTTTGTTGATTAACATAGCGATAGCGTTGATCACTCGGGTAGCTGATGGATTGGCCGACCTGGAGGACATGGGTTTGATCGCTAAGCTCTAGATGTAAAACACCTTCGATGATGTAGAGCATTTCATAGAAGCCTTGTGGGTCTGGCTCTGCTTGGTAAAAGTCGCCTGCAGCGAGTTTCCATGACCACAATTCCACTTCATTTTGCGAGATGACTGAACAGCCTAAATAGGCTTCACTGCCAGCTTTCGCACCTTTCCAAGTCAAAATCTGCTCTGACTGAGTTGTGTTGTCGATAGCAGGACGAACAATTTCAGAGAATGTCACGCCAAGCACCATGGCCAGTTGGTTTAATTTTGCGAGGCTGATGTTGGCTTGACCATTTTCAATGGAAGCCACCATTCTGCGGCTAACCTCAGATTGGTCGGCCAGTTGTTGCTGGGTCAATTGGCGCTCGTTACGTAGGCGCTTTACATTTTCAGCCACGAACTCCAAGACAGCGGGGGCTTCGGCAGGGTGGTCGGACAAAGCAAACTCCAGAATTCTTTTGTGCAGTATATTGCACAATGTGCGAGTGAGTGTTAATTTGTGCACTATATTACACAAATCAATAAGAGTGAACAGCGATGTTTCAAAACACAGTATTGCCATGGCTCGCACGTTGGATAGGCCCTAAAACCGCGTTGCTTATGGTGACAGTGGTCTGGGGCGGGACCTTTGTGGTGGTGAAATTTGGCCTGACCTTAAGTTCTCCCATGTTTTTTGTTGCTTGTCGCTTTTTAATGGCATCGTTGGTCATTGGGGTTCTGTCATTTGAATCGTTAAGACGTACGACAAAAGCCGACTTAATTGCTGCAATAGCCATTGGGCTTTCCATCACAGCGGGCTATGGTTCTCAAACCGTGGGAATGCAATACATTACCAGTAGCGAGTCCGCTTTCATTACGGCTCTCTATGTTCCTTTGGTGCCATTTATCTTGTTTTTGGTTTTCAAAAAGGTGCCCCATTACATGACTTGTATCGGTGCCTTGGTCGCCTTTATGGGGTTGGTAGTACTTTCTGGTGGTGGTTCCAGTTCGCAATCCATGAACTTTGGCCACATTATTACCGCTCTAAGCACCATCGCACTGGCGATTGAAATTATTTTGATTAGTCACTTTGCACCGAACGTGAACCTAAAAAACGTCACGATTTTACAATTATTCTTTGCTGCGGTGTTTGCGTTTATCAGCATGCCAATCGTTGGAGAAACAGAGCTTCCTGAGTTTTCTTGGGCGTTGGTGGGCATCATTGGTGGGTTGAGTTTGGCCAGTGCTTGTATTCAGCTCACCATGAACTGGGCACAACGCAGTGTGGATTCTTCTACTGCTGCCATTATTTATGCTGGTGAGCCAGTTTGGGCCGGTATCATCGGGCGGATAGCGGGGGAGCGATTACCTGCGATGGCATTACTAGGCGGTGTATTGGTAGTGATTGGACTGCTGCTTAGCGAGCTTCGACCAAAGCGTAAAAAAGCCTTGATCGAAACCCCAGCAGAGCAAGTCAATGACGCATTAGAAAAATAGTACGCTGGCACCATGCCAGCACATGTAAACGCCGACAAAACAGATCAGTGCGCCTGATAGATAGGGCGCACGGGTCGCAATGCTATTAAGCCCTGACCAGCGTTGTTGGGCTTTACGAGCGCCAATTGCCGCAATAACACCGACCGATACTAATGTCAGAGCCAGCCCTATACTGAAGGACAAAACCATGGTTGAACCAAGGGCTACTTCTTTTAATTGAAGACAGATCAAAAGCACTGTTACCGCGGCAGGGCATGGAATAAGTCCACCCGTTAGGCCAAAAATAAGGATCTGCAAGTTAGTGGCAGGTTTATTCTCAAAGCACTGTTTGATTTCCATTGCATGGGCACGCTCATGGTCATCAAAGTAGATTTCCTCTGACTCATGGCTATGATCGTGGTGGTCATGGTGATGTGAGTGATTGTGATGATTTGCATGACTACGCTGAGTCCGCCAAACCATCCAGCTACCCATGATCAAAACAATTCCTCCTGAGAGTAACTGAATCCATGGTTCAACATGGGTGGCGGTGAGTTGATTGCTGACATACAAACCGCCCAAGGCAATCAACCAAACCACCAGTGTATGTGAAATCGTTGCCGCCAATCCCAGCATAATCGCTTGTTTGACAGTGCCGTGAATCGCCACAATAAAAGCCGCCATCATAGTTTTTGAGTGACCAGGCTCTAAGCCATGCAAAGCCCCCAACAGGATCGCGCTAGGTATATACAGCCATGCATTGCCATTTTGTAGAAGTGAAACAAAGTCCATAGAAAAGTCTTTTAAAGTAAATGTTGAGAAAACTATACTCCCCCTTAGTATAAAATACTATGGGGGAGTATAATTGTCCTGCTATCTTTGCCAGTACAATAGGCACTATTCATTCATCAATAGGTTTGGCTATGTCGCATACGATAAAAGACAAAAAGAAGTTGCTTGCACGTGTTAGTAAGATTCAGGGTCAAATGAATGGTTTGAAAAAAATGCTAGAGGAAGACGGCGAATGTGAAGCCGTATTACAACAAGTGGCCGCAGTAAAAGGAGCGGTGAATGGCGTGATGCGTGAGCTGATCAAAGGACATTTGGTGGAGCACATCGCTGAGCAAGAAGACGCTCAAAAACGCGAACAGGATATGCAAGTCATCCTAAAAGTATTGGATTCTTACATTAAGTAATGATGTAGCGCCCCTTAGCCAATCAAAGCTAAGAGGCGTTTGTTAGGGTTTATTATTGGCAAGTATAGCCACCATCAATAACAACAGCTTGACCGGTGATGCCTTTCGCGGAGGCACTGGTCAAGTACAAGCAGTAGTCCGAGATTTCTTCCACTTCCAGTAATCGCTTTTGCGGTACTAAAGGCCAGATAACCTCCTCTAATACTTCCTCTAGAGCAACACCACGGGTACTGGCTAAGTCTTTGAGCTGATTACGAACCAAAGGGGTGTCTACGTACCCTGGACACAGAGCATTGACGGTGACACCGTAAGGAGCTGCTTCCAACGCCGCAACTTTAGTCAAACCAATGACCCCATGTTTTGCCGAGTTGTAGCCCGCTTTTCCAGCGAAACCGATTAGACCATTGATTGACGCCATATTGATAATGCGGCCAAAGCCTTGTTCCTTCATTAATGGCATCAGTTTCTTAATGGCCACAAAAGGCGCGATTAACATGATATCGATTAACTGGCGATAGCGCTCAGTAGCGAACTCTTCGATCGGTGCCACATGTTGAATGCCTGCGTTATTGATCAAAATATCTACTTTGCCAAAATGCTCAATGGCTCGATCCATCACATTTTCAAAATGCACTTCATCCGTGACGTCACTCTGCAATAAACAAAGCTGTGTGGAGAAACGGGTCAGGTCTTTAGCGACTTGATCCAAAGCAGTTTGGTTAAAGTCGATAATGGCAACATTGGCGCCTTGTTTAAGAAACGCTAGTGCGATTTCAAGGCCAATTCCGCTGGCTGCGCCAGTGATTAAAACGGTTTTATGTTTCATAACGATTCTCTTAAATTAATTCCCATACATCGATTGAGGCAGCCACAGCACAATATCTGGGAAGTAAAACACCAAACTGACCGCTAAAAGCTGGATTAAAATAAATGGGATGACGCCTTTATAGATATCAAGGGTGGTGACATTTGGCGGTGCGACACCTTTTAGATAAAACAGTGAGAAACCGACCGGAGGCGTTAAGAAAGAGGTTTGTAATGCCAGCGCAAACAAAATTACAAACCACACCAAGTCAAAGCCCAACTCGACCACAACAGGGCCGACTAATGGCAGTAAAATTAAGCTTATTTCTAACCAATCTAAGAAGAAGCCTGCCACGAACGTAATTAGTAAAATTACGATCACAATGCCCGCCGCTGATAACGGGATGCTTTGCAGCATTTCACTGATGAACTCATCACCACCTAGGGTACGCAACACCACTGCGAAGGCAGTTGCCCCTAGAAAGATGCCGAATACAAACGCCGTGGTAACTGTGGTTCGACGACAAACATCGGCCAGCATCTCAAACGAAAAGCGCTTATTCACGATCGCGAGCAGGGTGGCTCCCAAAGCACCAACGCCAGCCGCTTCAGTAGGAGAAACAATACCTAGGAAAATAGAGCCAAGCACCGCTAAGATCAAGCCTAAGGGTGGTATTACCGCAAGCAAGGTTTCTTTTATAAGTCCCCAAGTAACAGGCGGTAAATCCGTGGGCAACTCACAAGATTTAGGGTTCAGAAATGCGCTAGAGATGACGTAAGCAATGTACAAAAAGCCCAGCATCAACCCTGGCATCAAGGCTCCCATAAAAAGGTTGCCAACGGAAAGCGACAGTTGATCCGCCATTATGATCAACATAATGCTAGGGGGGATCAAAATCCCCAATGTGCCAGAAGAGGCGACAATGCCACTGGCAAAGGATTTAGAATAGTTCTGTTGCAGCATGACCGGCATAGACAGCATCGCAAGCAGCACCACAGATGCACCTACGATGCCTGTGGAAGCGGCGAAAAGAATGCCAATCAAGATAACGGAAACGCCTAAACCACCACGAAAACGACCAAACAGTCGAACAAAGTTGACCATTAACTTTTCGGCAACACCGGAGCGTTCCAGCATCAGTCCCATAAAGATAAACATGGGGAGTGCCACTAGCACCCAATTACTCATTTGTGCGTAGATACGTTGAACAAAGGTGCCGTATATACGCCAATTGGTCATGTAGTAAGTGTCCCAATCAAGGTATTCATAGCCAATAATGCCTACACAACTAAAGACTACGGCTAACCCTGCCAAAATCCAAGCAACAGGAAAACCGGTAAAGATTAGGGCAATGAAGCTTCCTAGCATTGCCATAACAAGAATTTCATACGTTTCAAACATGTTTGGCTCCTACGCAGACGTTCGCGAGTGAGATTGACGTAGGAAGGCAAGACAGCGCAGCCAACGAGAAAATGCCGCTAATGCCAGCAGTACAAAGGCCACGACAATGGTCGATTTGATCAACCAGCGCATGGGTAATCCACCGGGGGCAGAGGACACTTCATTTAGTTGATATGCCCGAGAAATAAAAGGGATAGCGTAATCAATGACGATAAAGCAAAACGGGAATAGCAGTAGAGTTAAGCCAATCAGTTCGATGATGGCCCGTGTGCGCAACTGACTGTGCTCAACTAAGGCATCTACACGCACATGACCGTCGTGGATCAAACAATAAGACAGGCCAATCATGAACCCCACAGCGTATAGGTGCCATTGCAATTCTTCTAATGCGATGAAGTTGACGCTGAAAAAATAGCGCATCAGAGCGTTAGCCACGATTAACAACATTAATAGAATCCAAACAAACGAAATGTTACGTCCAATAGTTTCGATAACCTGTTCAATGCGTCGGCTTAACGTTGTGTGCGGTAGGGCAGACCAAGTAGTGTCTGATAATTTTGCTTCGATCTCTTCCAGATCAAGGCGGTTATCATGATTCGACATACTAGAATTCCAAATCAGAAATGAGCGAACAAGGCCAGCGTAGGCTGGCCTCTTACAACGACGTTACACAGTGTTGTGTGGCTTAGTTATTGCCCCAATCACGTGGTAAGTAGCCGAATTTTTTCCATGAGCTGTGCTCTTTTTGAAATGCTTTCATGGAAGCGTAAATATCACCAAAAGCTTTATCACTTGCTGATCGGCGAGCCATTACCTTTTGCGTCGCTTCTTCAAACGCCATTAGGATTTCTGGTGAGTATTGGTGCAGTTGAACACCTTTTTCCTCAAAGTCAGATAACACAGCGCCTTGCATGGCTTCTGCTTTGGCGATAGACAAAGTGTTTGCGGCCATACAGGTATTCTCAATCAGTGATTGAGTCTGCTTGTTTAGACCATTCCAGCTATCTAGGTTGATGTATAAAAATTGGTTCGTACTAGGTTGATGCCAGCCTGGCAGGTAGTAGTGTTTAGCCACTTGATAGAATCCAAGTTGCTGATCCACGGTAGGGATCGAGAACTCAGTACCATCTAGGACGCCTGTTTCAAGCGCTTGATACAGTTCACCGCCAGGTAGAACCGTTACTGACATACCTAGCTCTGACATGATTTCACCACCCACACCAGCGGCGCGGAACTTAAGCCCTTTCATGTCATCGGGTGTGTTGATTTCATTTCGGTACCAGCCTGCTGCTTCAGGGCTGATAGTGCCACATAGAATAGGGTAAACATTATGTGGTTTGAAAAGGTCTTTAAGCATTTCATTGCCGCCATGGAAATACATCCATGCGGTGAATTCGCTAGACTCTAAGCCAAATGGTGTTGCGCCAAATAGAGCTGAGGCTGGTACTTGTCCCCACTCATAGCCCATCCAAGAATAGCCAGCGTCAATGGTACCGCTACTGACGTTTTCAAATACGCCCAAGGCTGGAATGACGGTATTGGGCTCAAAGACTTGCAGTTTGACTCGACCGTCACTGGCTTCACTTAGCATTTTAGAGACTTCTGGCATGGTGTCGCCAAGAGCCGTGAGAGTAGAAGAGAAGGACATCGGTACTTGCCAGCGAATCTTATCGAAGTCTGCATAAGTTGGAGCAGATAGGGCAAGCGCTGACGCGCATGACAGTGCGACAAGAGTTTTCTTCATAATGAGATCCTATAGTTATTGTTGTTTTAGTGCCTAAGTGCATTCCAATGCAGAGGCAATTATCTAGCGGAAGTTTCTATATCAATAAAGATGCCAATTAGTAAAAAACATTTAAAAACAATTGCTTATGGATTTTATGGTGTTTGGTTTAGATTTTTTTGACAGATATAGTCCGAGAAATCGAACGCTTTGTGATGGTTTGTTAATCAAAAATGATGATTGAGGTGTCCGAATAATCGGACGGCGTTCGATTATTCGGACAAAATGTCTAATATTTTAGGCTAACTGATGCTTGCTCAGCTTTTCATAGAGGGTGGATTTGCTAATGCCTAATTGTTTAGCTGCCAGTGTCCTGTTACCAAAAGCTTGACTAAGTGCTTGTTTGATAGCTGTTTTTTCAGCACGATCCATTTGTTCTTTGAGAGTGCCTGTTGCTGTGTAGACTGATGTTGTCGCGCTATCGTTACTTTGTTCAACGGACGATTCTAACTGGGCATGATTACGCACATTTGAAGGTAACAGTGACAAGGGGATCTTACGATCTTGTGCCGTGAAAAATGCTGCTTCCATGATATTTTCTAGCTCACGTATATTACCAGGCCAATGGTATTCCAAAAGTGCGGTCATGGCCTGTGCTGTTAGCTTAGGGGCGCGACGGCCAGTTCGACGTGACAAGGCTTGTAAGAAGTGCTCAGCCAACTTAGCAATGTCTTCTTGTCTTTCACGAAGTGGTGGCAGTGAAACATTAACGACATTAATGCGATAATAAAGGTCTTCGCGAAATGTTCCTTCTTTGATCAGCGTTTCTAATGGGCGATGCGTAGCGGTAATCAAGCGGATATTGACGGGACTGGGTGATGTGCTGCCCACAGCCTCAACTTCTCGCTCTTGAAGAACGCGCAGTAACTTCGCTTGCATAGATAAGGGCAAGTCGCCAATCTCGTCCAAGAACAAGGTGCCACCATGGGCTAACTGAAACTTACCCGCTTTACCGCCTTTTTTGGCCCCAGTAAACGCGCCTTCCTCATAGCCGAACAGTTCACTTTCTAAAAGATTCTCAGGAATAGCAGCGCAGTTTACTTTAATAAACGGTGCATCGGCTCGCTCTGAAAGTTGATGAATGGCATGAGCATAAAGCTCTTTTCCTGTTCCAGACTCACCTCTTAACAGTACTGTGACATCGCCCGATGCGACTTGCGTAATGGTTTGATTCAGCTCTTTAATGGCTTTACTGTCGCCAACGATATCGGCTAAGCGATAATGACTGCTGGTAGGTAATTCTGGGGTGCTCTTGTCTTGTGCACGGAATTCATACTCCGCAAGTAGGGCTTTAATATGGCTGTTAATCCGTTTCCACTCATAGGTATCGTGGAAAATAACCGTGCCCACAGCTCCGATGACTTTGCCTTGGTCCGTAATCGGAAAGCGGCTGGCGATCATATTACTACCGCGAATTTTCTGGATGGATAAGCGCTCTGCTACACCTTTTTCAATGGTGATATGCATTCGTGTGTTTTCGATGACATCAGTGACTTTCTTGCCTTTGACATCATCCGCATTTACCCCTAAAAAGCGTGCGTATGGACGGTTCAAGAAGAAGATCCGCGCGTTGTGATCCACCACGACCACCCATTCTTCCAGGGCATCTAAAATGGTGCGATAGGTATCCGCCGCTTGGCGTAGTTTCGATGTTGATGATGTTTTCATGAGTCTGACTCACTTTGACTAATCGGTTGGGCAAAGGCATCCATTAAGGTGTCGAGCATAGCGGCTGCGGCAATAGATAACATGGATCGTGGCTTACAAATGACGCCGACCGTCCTTTCTATTGAAGGGGAGGTAATGGTTCGTTCAATCACATTCTGTTCGCGAATTTGTTGTCGGCAGGTGGCAGGAACCACCGCCACTCCCATGCCTTCACTGACCATGCGAATCACAGTGGTTAATTGGTGAGCATCAAAGGCAACGGTCAAATCAATATTGGCGTCCTTGAGCGTATTTTCGATCATCTTTCGGACACTAGAGGGGCGCTGTAGAGTAATGAAATTGTGTTGTAACAAAGTCGCCCAAGTGACTTCTTGTTGGGATGCTAGTGGATGTTGATTCGGAAGAATGGCAATAAATTCATCGTTATACAGAGGATAAAACGTCAGGCCTTCCGAATGCTGAGGCTCAAAGGTGACACCCAGTTCAACACTGTTGTTGGCAACTCGCTCCACCACGATATCCGAGAGCACATCGTCTATGGCAACTTGAATATTTGGAAAGCGCTGATGGTATTGCTGAATCGCTTTAGGGAGCAATGATCCGGCGAATGAAGGCATGGCTGCAATGGAGGTTTTCCCCAGTTGCAGAGCGAAGCGTTGCTTCATTTCGTCTTCCGCATCTTGCCATTGTGCTAATAAGCGTTTGGCAATCGGAACGAGGGCATCTCCTTCGGGTGTTAGCGCAATGGTTCGAGTTGTACGGGTCAGCAATTTTCCTCCCAATGCTTCCTCAAGCCCTTTGATAGCAAGGCTTAGGGCTGGTTGAGATAAGTGTAGTTGATTGGCTGCTTGAGCAAAACTTAACGACTCTGCGACGGACAAAAAGGCCTTCACTTGTTTGATATTCATTTGTTTTTCTTATTAATAAATATGAAAAATAAAATTAATTAATCTTTACCAATAAGTCAAACTGTTTGCCATACATCCCAGACAGCATTAATCACACAATAATAATTAGGAGTGGCGTGATGGCGGGTTTTGACAAAGTAGTCGTATCCTACGAAGAGGCCATGTCAGGTCTAGAAGATGGCATGACCATTATTGCCGGGGGCTTTGGCCTCTGTGGCATTCCAGAAAATCTCATCGCAGAAATCAAGCGCCGCCAAACCAAGGGCCTCACCGTTGTGTCGAACAACTGTGGTGTCGACGGTTTCGGCTTAGGCATTTTATTAGAAGATAAGCAGATCAAGAAAATGATCGCTTCTTATGTGGGCGAGAACGCATTGTTCGAGCAGCAACTGCTGAACGGTGAGTTGGAAGTTGATCTGACCCCTCAAGGGACCTTAGCAGAAAAGATGCGTGCAGGTGGGGCTGGTATCCCTGCTTTCTACACGGCAACTGGTGTTGGTACCCCCGTCGCCGAAGGCAAGGAAACACGCAGCTTTCATGATAGAGAATACCTTTTAGAAGAGTCTATTACCGGAGACTTTGCCATCGTGAAGGGCTGGAAAGCCGACCGCTTTGGCAACGTGATCTACCGTCATACAGCTCAAAACTTTAATCCACTGGCGGCAACAGCAGGCAAAATTACCGTGGTTGAAGTTGAAGAGATCGTCGAAGTAGGCGAACTTGAGCCGTCTCAAATCCACACACCAGGTATTTATGTGGATCGTGTCATCCAAGGCTCATTTGAGAAACGCATTGAAAAAGTCACCGTTCGTTCTTAACGGTTTCTCCTAATCCAACAATAATAAGAGGTTGCTATGGCTCTTTCACGAGAACAAATGGCACAGCGCGTGGCACAAGAACTGCGCGACGGTTTTTACGTAAATTTGGGTATCGGTATTCCAACCTTAGTGGCGAATTACGTCCCTGAAGGCATGGATGTTATGTTGCAGTCAGAAAATGGTTTGCTAGGTATGGGGGCGTTCCCGACGGAAGAGACCTTAGACGCTGACATGATCAATGCAGGCAAACAAACGGTTACCGCAGTCGCTGGCGCATCCATTTTCTCATCCGCAGAATCCTTTGCCATGATTCGCGGTGGTCACGTGGACTTAACCGTGTTGGGGGCTTTTGAAGTGGATGTCAATGGAAACATCGCTTCGTGGATGATCCCTAATAAACTGGTAAAAGGAATGGGCGGTGCCATGGATCTCGTGGCTGGCGCAGACAACATCATTGTCACCATGACACATGCTTCTAAAAGTGGCGAATCAAAGCTGCTATCTAACTGTTCTTTACCATTGACGGGTAAAGGCTGCATCAAGAAAGTCTTAACCGATCTGGCTTGGTTAGAAATCGAAAATGGTTGCTTCGTTCTAAAAGAACGTGCGCCAGGGGTTTCTATTGAAGAGATCAAAGAGAAAACGGCCGGTGAGTTGATCATTCCTGATCATGTTCCGGAAATGACGTTCGCATAAGGCTTGAAATCTCGTTTGGTACGGGAGACATTCACGGCTTTATTTTTCTTATGATCATGGTTTAAGACAAGAGGAATACATTATGAAAGCGGTAATCGTGGCAGCAGGGCGAAGTGCAATCGGGGCATACCAAGGGGCGCTATCACCACTCAGTGCGGTAGACATTGGCACTCAAGTGTTACAAGGCTTATTAGACAAGCAGCCTTTGTTAGTGGAACACATTGATGAGGTGATACTTGGTCAAGTGTTAACTGCGGGTTGTGGCCAAAACCCTGCACGTCAAACGACTTTAAACGCTGGACTTGGGAATCATGTTTCAGCGATGACCATCAATATGGTCTGTGGTTCAGGCTTGAAAGCCGTTCAGCTCGCGGCTCAAGCCGTTCTGAATGGTGATGCCAAAGTAGTGGTAGCAGGTGGACAAGAAAGCATGAGCCAAGCGCCTCATGTATTGCCACAAAGTCGCACGGGCAAAAAAATGGGCCATTGGTCAATGCTGGACACCATGATCACTGATGGACTATGGGATGCTTTCCACGATTACCATATGGGACAAACTGCGGAAAACATTGCGGATCAATGGCAAATCAGCCGTGCTCAACAAGATGACTTCGCAGCAAGTTCACAGCAAAAAGCGGCCAAGGCACAAGAAGCAGGTCGTTTTCAGGATGAAATCATTCCTATCACCATTCCACAGCGTAAGAGCTCACCTCTTGTCGTGGCGGAAGATGAGCAGATTCGTCCTTATACCACGGCTGAGTCTCTCGCGAAATTGCGTCCAGCTTTTACTAAAGAAGGCAGTGTTACTGCGGGCAATGCCTCCACTTTAAACGATGGCGCTGCCATGGTTGTGGTGACCACAGATGAAGAAGCAAAGCGCCTAGGTCTGCCTGTGCTAGCCACCATTGAATCCTCTGCCACCTCTGGTGTTGATCCGAAAATTATGGGCACAGGCCCCATTACTGCCACCCAAAAAGCGATGCAAAAAGCCCAGTGGCAAGTTGCTGATTTAGATTTGGTTGAAGCTAATGAAGCCTTCGCTGTACAAGCACTGTGCGTGGGTCAAGAGCTAGGGCTTAATCCTGAACGAGTTAACGTCAATGGCGGTTCGATTGCCTTAGGTCACCCGATCGGTGCCTCTGGATGTCGTGTGTTGGTGTCACTTATTCATGAAATGCAAAAACAAAAAGCTGAAAAAGGCTTAGCCACTTTGTGTATTGGCGGCGGTATGGGCGTTGCCATGTTGATCAGTCAAACACACTGAGTTCGTCCAGTAAAAGCAAGTGGTAAAAATAGGGCCACAAGTCCTACCTAAAATAACTATAAAATCGGGAAAACATATGTCTCATTCAATGACTCAGAAAACCGCTTTACAACGGATAAGCTACTTCTTCGTAACGCTATTACAACGTTACTTACCGGATCCATTCATTTTTGCGATTGTCCTAACACTGGTGGTGTTCGCATTGGTGATGCCCAGTACTGGGCAAGGCCCTGTTCAAGTGGTTGAAGCTTGGGCAGGTGGCTTTTGGAAGCTGCTAAGTTTCTCCATGCAAATGGCCATGGTTGTGGTGACAGGTCATGCCATGGCCAGTGCGCCTGCGTTTAAACGCAAATTGGCGATTATGGCTAGTATTGCCAAAACACCAGGCCAAGCCATCGTATTGGTGACAGTAGTCAGTGCCATTGCTTGCTGGGTTAACTGGGGTTTTGGCTTAGTTGTCGGCGCTATTTTTGCTCGTGAGCTGGCCGCTAAAATACGCGGTGTGGATTACCGTCTGTTAATTGCCTCTGCTTACAGTGGTTTCTTGTTTTGGCACGCGGGTCTGTCTGGCTCGATTCCATTGGCAATCGCAGGTGGTGCGAACATTGAGACAGTAACGAATGGTGCAGTGACCGCAGCGATCCCAACGTCTGAGACGATTTTTTCACTGATGAACATCACTATATTGCTGGTGATGTTGGTGACCATTCCGTTATTAAATCGCTTAATGCATCCAGCGCCGCAGGATACGATTGAATTCGATACTTCGGAACTATTAGAGTTGAATGCCTCTAAGTCAATCGATAAAGCGTCTATGACACCTGCAGAACGCATGGAAAATAGTCGTGTGCTTTCTGGTTTAATCGGTCTAATGGGCTACGTGTTTGTCGTTTACTACTTTGTTCAGAACGGCTTTGCACTGAACCTAAATATCGTGAACTTTACCTTTTTGTTCACCGCCATCTTGTTACATGGCACACCAAAAAGCTTACTGAATGCTGTATCCGATGGCGCGAAAAACTGCTCTGGCATCCTACTGCAATTCCCATTCTATGCAGGGATTATGGGGATGATGACGGCAGTGGGTAGCTCTGGCGACAGCTTGGCGAGTCTTATTTCTCAAGGCTTTGTGGCGATTTCCAATGAAACCACTTTCCCACTATTTACCTTCCTAAGTGCTGGCATAGTGAACTTCTTTGTACCATCTGGTGGCGGTCAATGGGCGGTGCAAGCTCCGGTCATGATGCCAGCTGGCGCTGAGCTAGGTGTGGATGCTGCGAAAACCGCCATGGCAATAGCATGGGGGGATGCTTGGACCAACATGATCCAGCCTTTCTGGGCACTGCCTGCCTTGGCCATCGCAGGGCTTGGAGCAAAAGATGTAATGGGTTACTGCCTACTTGCTCTACTAGGTTCAGGTGTCATCATCGGTCTAGGTTTAATGATTTTCTAACGAAGTTATTCCGCTCCTTCGTTAAGCAAGCGCCCGAGAAATCGGGCGTTTTTTTATCTGAACGGTTCCTTTGATTGGAATAGTGAAGGAGAAGGGAAGCCATCCATGCTTCGCTTCTCCTGATATTAGTCATCCTTCAAGGCATTCGTGCGATGCCGCTTAGGATGTTAATGCTGAAGAATCTGCGCGAGGAAGTTTTTCGCGCGATCGCTTTTAGGAGAATTAAAGAAAGTCTCGGGAGGGCAATCTTCAATGATCTGTCCGCCATCTAAGAACAGCACTCTTTCAGCGACTTGACGAGCAAAGCCCATTTCATGGGTGACACATAACATCGTCATGCCTGTGTCAGCCAGTTTAACAAGCACGTCTAGCACCTCGGCGACCATTTCTGGGTCAAGCGCGGATGTTGGTTCATCAAACAGCATAATCTTAGGTTTCATGCACAGCGCACGAGCAATGGCGACACGTTGCTGCTGTCCACCAGATAATTGAATCGGGTATTTATTGGCCTGACTTTCAATGCCTACTTTCTTTAAATAATGGCGGGCGAGCTCTTCCGCTTCCTTTCGACTTACGCCTTTGACACTCATAGGCGCCAGTGTGCAGTTGTCCAATACGGACATGTGCGGAAACAAGTTGAAGTGCTGAAACACCATGCCAATTTCTCTTCTGACATTATCAGCGGCCTTTGACGACAGGGCTAAATCTGTGTCATGAACAAAAATATGACCGCCCTGGGCAACTTCTAGTTGGTTGATGCAACGGATTAGGGTGGATTTACCTGAGCCAGAGGGGCCACACAAGACGATGCGCTCACCTTCCTTAACTTGTAAATCGATGTTTTTCAGAACCTGATAGTCGCCATAGGATTTGTTAAGTCCAGAGATATTAATGGCAACATTTCGAGAATCGTTGATGGATATTTGGCTTTGATGAGTTGAGGCATTAGATGTATTCATAAGGCTTCCTAATATTTGAATCGAGTTGCACTGTAGGGCGTTGGAGAGGTAAAAGGGACATCGCCCGCGATCATTTCGGATAATAAACGTCCGCAGACAGGGCCTAGGGTTAAGCCATGATGGGCATGGCCAAAGTTGAACCACAAACCTTTGTGGTTGGGAGCTGGGCCGATGATGGGCTTCATGTCCGGAAAGCAGGGGCGTAGCCCTAACCAAGGCTCCACGTCGACTGGCTCGCCAAGGGGGAACAAAGAGCGCGCAATTTTCTCGCAGCGCTCTAGCTGAATGGCGTTCACTGCTTCCTCTGAGTTCGCCAGTTCGACCCCTGTGGTGAGACGAATGCCCATATCCATTTGCGATAAAACAAAGCCACCCTTGGTATCACACACAGGATGTTCCAAATTAACATTGTCCAACTTGCGATAATGCTGGTGATAGCCGCGTTTGATACCCATTGGGAAACGATAGCCGAGTGGGTTGTACACATCGGGCGACTGAGGTCCCAGCGCCACCACCACTTCCGGAGCCGTGATGATTCCGTTATGAGAGTCGACCTGCCATTGATCTGAGGTTTGTTTTAGGGTTCTGGCATCGCCATGCAGAACCTGACCGCCTCGTTGTTTGAACAGAGCGCAATAGCCTTCCACCAAAGCACCAGGATTGCTGACGGTTTTGGGATCCAGCCAGTGAATACCCCCGACTACTTTATAGCTGAGATGGGGTTCACGTTCACGCAGTGATGGCCCGTCTAAGAGATCGAATGCGAGCCCATATTTGGTCAGTGCCAAGGCATCTTCTTTGGCTTTAGAAAAGGCTTTATCTGAACGAAAAATTTCAATCCAGCCTTGGTCTTTGACAAAACGCTCTAACTTTGCCGCGTCGATAAACTGATCATGTTCTGCCACACAACGTTCTATAAGCGGTAGCATGGCGGCCGCGGCGTTATCGAGTGCCGCAGGCGCAGAGTGGTTCCAGTAGCTTAATAACCATGGGGCCGCTTTGGGTAAAAAAGATAAGCTGTATCTGACGTCTGCTTGTCGATTCAGGCCATAACGTAACAAAGACCTGAACTCCCTTGGAAATGAGTAGGGAATGACGCTAGAACGCTCGATTAGACCGGCATTGCCATAACTGGTCCCTTTACCAGGACTGGCTTTATCGATTAGCGCCACTCGGTAGCCCTTGGCCTGCAAATGAAGCGCACTGCTGACGCCAATGATGCCCGCTCCAAGTACGATGATTTGAAATTGCATGCAGCCGTATTCCTTATAAAAGTATTAATGCATATGACGGCCAAGTCGGCCTTCAAAATAAACGATGCTTCGACGTACCAGCTCCACAACCACTAGGTATAAAACAGCGGCCCATAAGTAGATTTCAAAATCGAAGGTTCTAGAGAACGCTTGTTTAGATACTCCCATTAGGTCGTAAATGGTGACGAGAGAGGAAATGGCGCTGGCTTTAATCATAAGAATCAGCTCATTTCCAAGCGGCCCGATGGCCACAACAAGTGACTGCGGTAAGACAATCTTTAAAAAGGTCGTTGAGCGTTTTAGGGAGAGAGCATGAGCTGCTTCATATTGCCCTTTGGGAATGGAAAGTAGGCTGCCTCTGAAAATTTCTGCTTGATAAGCGGCCGTGTTCAACGTGAAGGCTAATAAAGAGCAATACCATGCATCTCTAAAGAACCACCAAAGTCCAACGTCTTGCCAAAACTCCATAAACGCACCAAGGCCGTAATAGAGCATGAAGAGCTGAGCGAGCAGAGGAGAGCCACGAAAGAAATAAATGTAGCCCTTACTAAAACGTCGAATAAACATATTTTGGGAAAGTTGAGCCGTCGCAAGGATTAAGCCTAAGACAGCGCCTAAACTGAAGGAGATAACCACTAACTTTCCAGTGACGATAAGGCCGTTAAATAGCTTTTCACCATAAATATTAAATAGGTCGATATTAATAAATAAACCTAAAATAGATTCGTAGTTCATTATTTAATACTCCGTAAATGCTTGCTGTAATGGGTCTCCATAAATGTAAAGATTCGACCGGATAGGGCGGAGAAAAGTAAATAAATTAGACAGGCGACGGTATAAAAGAACATGGGTTCTTTGGTAATACTCACCGCAAGACTGGTTTGTCGCATCAAATCAATCAGCGAGATGGTAGAAACAAGAGAGGTGTCTTTTAAAAGAGACAGCCAGTTATTAGAGAGCCCCGGAATGGCGATTCGGATCAGCTGAGGTAAAATTATTTTAAAAAACGTGGTGGGTTTACTGATTCCCAAGGCAAACGCGGCTTCATATTGTCCTTTTGGGAGTGTCTTAAAGGCACCCAGCCACACTTCGCTAGAAAACGCAGCAAATACAAAGCTAAAGGCAATCATCGCGGCGACAAAAGTGTGAATGATAAATTCGCCACTGTAACCGAGGGATTCCATGATGTTTTGAATGAGAATTTGGCAACCATAATAGATAATTAACAGCGTTAATAACTCTGGTAGTCCCCTAAACACCGTTGAAAAAAGGGCCGCAAACGTTTTCGCGAGTTTATTCTTAGAACGAGCGTTAATAGCGATCCACATGCCTAGGGGGAGGCCAATCGGTAAACAAGCAAGTGATAGGGAGAGGGTGATCAGTGCACCTTTGAGCAAGGCGCTGCCCCACCCGTCATCCGAAAATGACAGTAACGATAAGTATTCCATCGGTGTCTCTCTTTATATGAAGGAGAGATAGCCCCTTCTCAGTGGCAGGCTATCTCACAGTGCCATAGGATAAGTTGTGACTAGGCTTAATAGATGTTCGTACCGAAATAACGGTTAGAGATCTCTAGATAAGTGCCATCAGCAACGATGGCGTCGATGGCCTGATTGAAGCGTTCTCTCAGCTGGTCGTCTTCTTTTCTTACCGCAATGGCCGCTTCTGCATTTGTACCTTCGAAGTCGCCGACATATTCACAACATCCGTCACCATGATTATTAACCCACTCCATTAATGGGATCATATCGGCAATCACTGCGTCTAAGCGCCCGTTGGCTAAGTCCGCATTGGCTTCATCTTGAGTTGGGTAGAGTTTGACCGTAGCGCCTTTTGCGGCCAGTACGTCTTCAGCATAAAACGCTTGTGTGGAAGCAGATTGAGCACCAATAACAAGGCCACTTGCATCGAAGTTATCCATGGTGGTGTTGCTGCCTTTCTTAACGGCTAGAGACAGAGGCGTGTTGTAGTAGTGATTGGTAAAAGAAACCTTCAGTCTTCTTTCGGGAGTATTGATCATGGATGCGACGACCGCATCGTATTTCTTGGCAATTAACCCTGGAATAATGCCATCCCAATCTTGTGCGACGATGGTGCATTCGGCGTTCATTTTTGCACATAAAGCATTGGTGATCTCTACATCAAAACCATGAAGATTATTGTTCGAATCCACATAGTTAAATGGAGGATAAGCCCCTTCGGTGGCAATTTTAATGGTGTCAGCATGCAGTGATGGGGTAATGCTGATTGAACCCATTAGAAGAGCGCTTAGAATTGTTTTTTTCATTGATTTGTTCCTTTTGTTTTACGATTATTTTTTATTGGATTTGGACGTATATCCAACAAACTCATTATGTAGAGAAGCCGTCGCTTCAAGTCGTTTTTCAACATCAGGCCCCAGTTTCTTACAGACCTCGTTGACCATTAGGTGAACCCAAGACAGCATTGACGCCGTGGATTCCCAAAATAAGTTAAACCCTGTGGGGATGCGGAAAACTTCATCGGCATTGCCCGCTGCCCAGTCACAATAAGTGTCTGTCACTAAGGTGGTTGGGATGCCGAGCTCTTTAGCTTTGGCGCACAATGCCAAAGCATGTTTTGAATATCGACGGGCTTCAAAAACGATCAATGCGGTTTCTTCTGGACGGCTGAGCAACACGTCGCTGAAGTGGCCAGCAGCACCATCGACAAGGTGAACGCCTGGGCGAATGTATTGCAAAAGGTGAGTCATACAGACCGCCACACCGCGCTCCGTTTGAAACCCTGCGATGAATACTTGTGGTGTATCTGCGAGTCTTTGCGCAACTTGGTGCCAATCATTCGTCACCGCGTACTCGTATACCCGCATCAAAGATGAAACTTCTAACTCCAAGCTTCGCGATAAGCCATTTGGACCATCCCCATGGGATTGTCGAAACTCTTGTAAGCGGTCGCCAACCAGCCAAGGTTCATCCCCAAGAATTTTCTTTAAATCATGCTTCAAGTCTTTTAAGTGGTGATAGCCTAATGAGCGGCAGAAGCGACCAACGCTGGATTCACTGAGGTCTAATTTCTGAGCAATACTGGCTGCTGTTTGAAAGGGTAGGTCTTGAAGATTAGAAAGCATGTACGTCGCAATCACGCGACCTGACGCCGAAGCGGTTTCTAAACTTTGTTCCAAACGTTGTATCAATGTCTGACTCATGACGGCCTCACTTTTTGCTTAATTTGAATTTAATTTCTTTCTGTCATTGCTTCAATAGTGACAGAAAACTGTCAAAAATGAATTTTTAAAATCCTAAATAATTGATTTATAAAGGTATTAATTTTTAACTGAAAGTGGAGGTCGCTTATAGAAAAGCGATAGGATCGGTATACTCAAAAATTAATAGCTAACAATGCAGCCAGGTGTATTCATCTAGCAGAAATGAGTGATTAGATAAGTAATGAGAGTTAACCTCGCCTGCTAAAGGGCATAGTTAGGGCGATTATTTGAGTTGACTATATAGGATAAACATACCGTTACCCTTCTAATGGTCGCTTGAGGGTATAAAAACCTAATCGTAAAGCTGCCATTTGTTCATCAACTAAATCTAGGGAAACCAAAGCGAGTTCATAGGCGGCTTGAGCGGCCCCCAGCAAGGGGGCATATTCGGGCACTTCACTCTGTAACACCGATAGTTGGTCAAGCTGGGCTTGTAGCTCAATGGTTAATGGCTGCATAAAGGCTTCTAGTGCCGACAATTCCCCCCCTAGAATTATCGTCTCTGGAGCACAAACTTCACTGGTTGAGCGCAGCGCTTTAACAATGTCCGCGAGGTCACTTTGATGAACTTGCTCGGGCTGGTTTTTTGTCAATTCGTAAAAGGCTTCAGTGTAGACACTTTCGAGCAAATTCTGATCGTTGTGAAGGGTTAGATAGCCGATCTCACCGGCCATACCGTTGTGGCCACGTATCAATGTTTGATCAAAATACAAACCACAGCCGATGCCTCGGCCTAAAAAGACGTAGAGAAAGTTATTTAACCCGGTCGTTTGTTGCTCGTGTAATGTCGCCCAATTCACATCGTTATCGATGGTTAATGAACATTGAAATTCTGATGTCAGCAGCTCAATAAAATCAATATGTTGCGCAGTAGGAAAAGGCGAGTGGGGCATTGGTACAACACGGCCGGAACGAGGATGTACAGGGTCAGCAATGGACAGCCCGATCGCTAGCAACGATAAACCTGTTTGTTCAATTGTGGAGTGAATGAAGTCGACTAAGTCATCAGAAAACTGTGCCACGGACCGTCCTTTAGGAAAGGCTTTGCTCTCAAGCAAGCGAATATTGCCTTGTAAGTCTTTTGCACAGATTTGGCTGCGGTTTTCCTCTAGAACGATGGCAATGGAAATGCCTTGATCTTTATTGACCTCATAAAGAACAGCGGGACGTTTTGAGGTCTGTGTATCTTTCACAGCACATTCAGTAATCAATTCTCGAGCTAATAGACGCTGGGCCGATTCAGAAATGGTGGGTTTCGAGATGCCTGTTTGTGTGGCTATCGCCGCTCTAGATAAAACCCTGTGTTCACGCAAACATGCCACAAATGCACGATCCGTATTGACCGCCAGACTACTGGGTTTATGGGCTGAGTGTTTTGGCACAGAGGACTTCCTTTTGACAAATGGCTTTACAACAACAGGTTCTGAGATTAATCTGAATTAACAAGTTAGGAAACTTTACTTATTTAATTTGGAGTGCCATATGACAACAATAAAAAAGACCTTGTCGCCTCATTTACCTGACGATATCGCTCATTCCGTCATTGAGATGAAAGCACAATGGCGTGCATCGATCGGTGATGTGCCTGCACTGATGGCGCAGATTGTTTCGGCGTTAGAAAAAGACATACAAGATATCGAAGCCACACAAGAGACGGGCAAAAGTGCTTGGCCTGAAGTGTCTTATCATGACATCGCTAATGGAGTTGTCCCAGCTGATACGATGACGTTGATTAAGCGCCGTGGCTGTGTGGTGGTCAGGGAACACTTTCCTTCAGAGCAAGCAAAGCAATGGGATAGGGAGCTGGTGGAATATGTGGAACGTAACGACTTTGACAACCAGTACCGCGGCCCAGGGGACGATTTCTTTGGCACGTTAAGCGCATCACGACCTGAAATTTTTCCTCTCTATTGGTCAAAACCACAGATGGAAGCGCGTCAAAGCGAGCGGATGCATCATGTGCAGTGCTTTCTCAACAGCTTTTGGAAAGTAGAGTCCGAAGGCAAACAGTGGTTTGATCCAAACATCAATTACATTTACCCCGATCGAGTGCGCCGACGCCCACCGGGTACGAGCTCGAATGGCTTAGGTCCTCATACAGACTCTGGAGCATTGGAGCGATGGTTATTACCCGCCTATCAGAAAGTCTTTCGTCATATCTTGAGTGGCGATTTCCAGCATTATGATCCTTGGGATGCTGCATATCGTCCTGATGTGGATGAATATGTGGGAGGCACGACCAAATGCTCGGCGTTTAGAACCTTTCAAGGTTGGACGGCGCTGTGCGATATAAAACGTGATCAAGGAGTATTGTTCACGATTCCTTTGCCAGCGGCCATGGCCTACCTATTGATTCGCCCTTTGCTTGATGATGTTGCTGACGAGGCGCTGTGTGGCGTGTCACCTCGTAAAGTCCTACCGATTGATGAACAATGGCACAGTCTATTATTAAGGGCCAAAGCCTTGATTCCAGATCTTAACGCAGGAGACTCTGTATGGTGGCACTGTGATTTGATTCATGGTGTGGACCCCGTCGAAAATCAACAAGGATGGGGCAATGTGATGTACATTCCGGCGGCACCTGGGTGTGAGAAAAACCTCCAGTATGCCAAACAGTGTGCTGAGGCTTTCAAAGCCGGTCGTTCACCGGATGACTTCCCTGAAGAGCATTATGAAGCCTCGTGGCAGGATCGCTTCCAGTGGGAGGATTTAACAAAACTTGGTAAACAGAATTTTGCCGCGGATTAGCGAACCATCATTTTTGAATTTCTTTATATTTCATTCGGCTTTTGAGTACCCGTGTATATCTTTATAGGAGGTTCTCTTTGCCTTGTAAAAGCCGATCGTATGATCCTTTAACAGCAACTTTAGTTATAAATCTTTTATGTGGGTTTTAATAACAATAGGTTATGTTATTTTTAATAAACCTATTTTATCTATAATAAAATCAATAGGTTATTGAGGGCATATTAGCTTACAAGGTCAATTCGATAGATCTTTAAGTTTGTTGGGCTATTTTGCTATGTTGTATTTTGGATACATAAGGTGTAAACAAAACGTTTGTTTCTACCTTGATAAGAAGAACAGAATGGACTTTATCGAAAACATCCAAAACTCCGGCAGGCTTGCCATTGACCTTGTTTTATATTTGATGCTTCCCATTACCGTTGTGATGGGGGGACTAATGAAGGTGATCGAAAACAAAGGGATATTGGCTTGGTTATCTGTCAAACTGTCCGCTGTTACTCATACTTTTGGGGCATCTGGCCTGAGTGTGATCGCATCCACCAAAATGCTATTTGTGAGCTCTGTCGCGCCTTTTCCAACGTTGGCAAAAATTGATTTGATGGAACAAGATCAGCGCAAGTTGGCTGCTTCCATGGCATTAGTCCTGACTTTAACCCAAGGCAACATTTCCTTTCCTATGATTGCTTACGGCGTCAATATTTGGGTGCTATTGGCCTCTTCAATTATCGGTGGCATCCTCGCTTCGGCCTTTACCTACTATGTTTTAATGCGTAATCAATCCGCCTACGCAAACGGCACAGAAGCCATCGAAGAAGGCCCTAAAGTTAAAAAAACCATCGTACAATCTCTGTCTGATGGGGGTATGGAGGGTATGAAAATTGCCATCAACATGCTCCCAATGTTGATCATCACGATTTTTATTTTAACTATTCTAAAAGATCTGCATGTTATCGATGTGCTAACAAAGTGGTTGGAGCCGATCTTTAGTTCGCTAGGTTTGCCAGGCGCTGCGGTGCTGCCAATTATTACCAAATACATTGCAGGCGGCACGGCTTATTTAGGGGTGATCATTGATCAGGTGGAGCAAGGCGCACTGACGGCACGGGATCTGAATATCATTGTTGGTTTAGCCAGTAACCCTGTGGATTTAGTAGGTTTAGCGTTATTTTCAGCCATCGGTCCTCGTATCGGTAAAATCTTCCGTTATGCGTTGATGGGCGCGTTGTTTGGGCTGTTGCTTCGCGCTGTGATCCACATCGTTTGGTTTTACTAGTCATGCCTCCATTAGGGCACAATTCTTTTTGCCTCAAACCAAGTGAGAGCGTCGTCCCACATAGGGGAGGCGTGTTCTCTAAAGTATCCCATATGACCGACTTTGCCTTGGTAGTTTTTGGGATCTAAGTCTTCTCGCTCAATGGTGGCATTGGTATAGGCTTGTAGAAAAGCATCCCTCGATGCAGGCATGGCCCATAAATCATCGAGCGCATTGACAGCATAGATCGGCGTTGTAACCGCAGCATAGCTTTGTTCAATCCCTTGCATAGCTGGGTCGTCGAAAAAATAGCGTGGAAATTGGCACCAATGACGCCACTGACGAAATACATCGAGTGGCAGGTCTTCCCCCAGTCCAAGCATCTTCCAAGGACAATAACCTTTCCAAAGAGTGAGTGCTGGTAGCAACGTTCGCCACATAATTTGAACTTTCAGTCGCTCTAACTTTGGCATGTATCCATGCCAGCCAGCGCTGGTACCAAATACATAGAAGCCGTTGATTAGGTCATGATTTGGCAATAAACCAAGAGCGTGTCCGCCATATGAGTGTCCCACTAAAAACAAAGGGACATCTTCTGAATGCATATACGACACGGCCGCTGCCAGATCTTTTTGCCCCCAGTCGAGCAAACTCATTCGAAACCCCTTTAACTGTTCTGGGCGTGAAAGGCCAATGCCACGGTAGTCAAAGGTTAACGTCTCATAACCTTGATCAGCGCAATATTGAGCGAAGCGTCGATAGAAACCTTGTGGGACTGCGGTGGCCCCCGCGACAATCAACTTCGCTTTAACGGGCTTTTTGGCAGGAAATATAAAACCTTGGAGCGTGTAACCATCCTCTGTTATGAGGCTAATAGATTGATTTGTTGCCGACATAGGTCCCTCGTTTCGTTGCTAAATTGAACGATTATAACGACTGTTATAGAAATGTAGCTTATAACGACTGTTATAAAAAGAGGGTGTGACAAATTTTTTATGATAAGAAATGACTTAATGCTGGGATATGGCTTGGCGCATTAGCTCGTCTAACAGCTGTTCGATTTCATCTAATGGTTGCAAGCTACGGTGGGCGCGGCATAAGGCGACAGAGCCTTCAACAGAAGCAACGGCCAGTGTTGCAATGCTATTCGCTTGAGCTTTTTCAGCCCCATGTTTGATGAGCGACTTAGCGAGTAGAGAGCGCCATTTGGAAAAGACTTCTGAGGCCGCTTCTAAAGTAGCTAAACCGACTTCGTCTGTTGGCTCTTCTGTTGCCACAGCAAGAACTGGGCAGCCTGCTTGGAAATGACTTTGCTTTACTCGTGAACGCCAAAGATCAAGAAAACTGTGTAATCCAGCAATCGGTCCAGCTTCCAATGCCTGTTGAAGTAAATGCGCGACATTATCACCAGCGTATTGAATCGCCTCAACCGCCACTTGCTGTTTACCGCCAGGAAAGTAGTGATAGGTAGAACCTAAAGGCACCTTCGCATACTTAGCGAGTTCACGAATACTGGTCGCATCAAGTCCTCGGCGGCTGATCATATCTGCAGCGGAGGAGACTAAACGTTGGCGTGTTTCTGGCTTATTGTTGCTCATTGGCGAGTCTCTAAAACAAACTGATTAAAGCCTACCAGAAATCTAATTAAAGATCTTTTAGGTTGGCTATTAAACGAATCTGGAGTCAGCTTTATCATGGATAAAGCTGACGAGCTCTTTAGAAAGGCAGCGATAATTTTGCTGTTCGCCCACCATCGACTACAAGTACTTGCCCTGTAATAAAGGCGGAGTCTTCTGAGGCTAGAAAGACGACGGTTGAACCGATGTCCGATGGTTCGCCTGTTCGTCCAATCGGGTGAAGGTTTAACAGGTCTTTCTTCGCTTGCGTAGGGTTTTCTTGGGCGTCGATGTAGTCGTTACTTAAGTCAGAGTTGATCCAACCTGGCGCTATCGCATTACAACGGATGTTTTCTTTGCCGAGGTCAATAGCAAGGGCTCGGGTAAAGCCGTGTACACCTGCCTTGGAACCGCAGTAGGCTGAGTGCCATGGATTCGCTCCAATTCCTTCGATTGAGCCAATGTTTACGATGCTACCGCCGCCGCGTTGGCGCATTGATTTTAACATTGCTTTTGCCAAGAACACTGGAGCTCGCATGTTAACAGCCATCATGTCGTCCCATTCTTGCTCGCTCATGTCATCAAGTGAGCGCTCAAACATAAAACCAGCGTTATTCACTAAGATGTCCACGCCTCCAAATATTTCTTCAGCGCTTTGTGCAATGAGATAGGGGGCTTTTACATCTGTTAAATCTGCGCTCACAAAGGCGATATTCGGGTTTTCTGATAATGCTTCGTCTAAAGGCTGGCGTTGGGCGATGACTACTTTCGCTCCTTGATTAAGGAGTTGTTCCGTTATTCCGCGACCGATGCCACGACCACCACCTGTTACCACCGCAATTTTATCTTTTAATCGCATTGTATTATCTCCTACCACTTAACCTGAAACTGGTTTTGCACCAGTTACTTCTACGCATTCGCCAGCAATGTAACGTGCTTGATCAGATGCCAAGAAGGCGATGACATCCGCGATGTCTTCAGGCTCAGCAATGCGGCCAATTGGGACAGTCTTGTTGAGAGCTTCGATGGCTTTTTCTGGATCAAGTCCTCTACGTTCGAAACCAGTTCGAATCATTGGAGTATTGATTTCATGAGGGCATACGGCATTCACGCGAATACCCAGTGGCGCACAGTCACGCCCCAGGTTTTTGGTCAAAGCCGCCACGGCACCTTTACTTGTGCAGTAGGCTACGTGGTTGGGGCCAGGGTAGGTTCCCCAAACAGAAGAGGTATTCACGATTGCACCGCCACTTTTTTTCATGTGAGGGATTGCTGCACGGCAAAGAAAAAACACGGCATTTAGGTTTACATTCATTGCGCTAAACCACATGTCATCAGTTGTTTCTTCAATGGTCCCGCGAGGGATGATTCCTGCGTTGTTCAGTAGAATATCAATACCGCCAAACTGCTCTACGCAAGTTTTGATAACGGCTTCGCAATACTCTTTTTCGCTCAGGTCGTCCGCAACGACTGATACTTTTGCTCCCAATTCCTCTGCTGCTTTCGCGACACTTACGCAGCCTTCTTCGTTACGGTCGGAAATGACTATTTTGGCGCCTTCTTTAGCAAATAATTCAACCAGTGTTTTACCTACACCGCCCGCTGCACCCG
This sequence comes from Marinomonas ostreistagni, assembly GCF_016461785.1. Classification (GTDB taxonomy): domain Bacteria; phylum Pseudomonadota; class Gammaproteobacteria; order Pseudomonadales; family Marinomonadaceae; genus Marinomonas; species Marinomonas ostreistagni_A. Next base: position 119,430 of record NZ_JAEMUH010000015.1, read on the forward strand.
TGATGACGACTGCTTTATCTTTGAATCGCATTTTAAATTTCCTTGTGAATGTTTGTTATTGAGCCACGGCATAGTCACGTAACAAGAAGAGATCTACAAACGAGTATTTTTTGCGATTCAGTTAACTTATAGTTAAGTGATAGTGCTTGCTAAGTCTAAGGGGAGTGCATGCAGCGTTTACCGTTACCACCATTAAATGCTTTGAAAACGTTTGAAGCAGCAGCGAGACATAAAAGTTTTAAACACGCCGCAGAAGAGCTGTGCGTAACTCAAGCTGCGGTGAGCAAACAAATTCAAATGCTTGAAGAGTACTTTGGCTTCAAATTATTCAATCGTAATAACCGCTGTGTTGTTTTATCGAAAGAAGGGGAAGTGCTTTTCAAAACGGCACATACTGCATTCACTCAAGTTGCTGAATGTTCGCAGACCTTACTTCGCCAGCATGAGCCAAATCATGTATCACTTTTTACAACCACGTCCTTTGCTCAGTTATGGTTTATGCCTAGATTTCGGGCATTTAACTTAGAGTTTCCTGATGTGCAATTGCATTTAATAAGTGGTGATGAAAGCCCTAATTATGCCGAGGGATTTGAGACAGCTATCACTTTGGGTTGGCAAGAACATCCAGATTACATAGCAATACCACTATTCTCCGAAGAGATATTTCCTATTTGCACACCAGAGTTTTTGGCGAAACACCCGAATTTAAAAGAACCAAAAGATTTGCTATCAGTTCCTCTATTGAATTTAAGTGCTTCCTATTGGAAAGCACGTCTCTGGACGCCAATGGATTGGCAAGCTTGGTTTAGTCTTTATGGCATTGCAGAAGATAAGAAGCGCTCTGATATTCAATTTAGCCAGTTTTCGATGCTTCTTGACGCCGTCCATCAAGGTGCTGGGGTTGGTTTAGGTTGGAAACATTTAGTTCAGAACAGCTTAGACGAAGGGCGCTTGATAAAATTATTTAAAGAACCTTATTTTGCAGAAGACAGGGTTCACTACTTTGTTTGCCATCGATCTCTATCAGACTCTCAAAATGTTGCTAAGTTAAAAAAAT